>DASWNT010000018.1:0-205229 GCA_036399095.1 Allosphingosinicella sp. | reverse complement strand
CGGCGAGCGGGGGCACGCACGAGGCCCCCAGCAACAGCATGGGCAGGCTCAGAATCGACTTGTGAAGCATCGAAAGCGGCCCCGTTCCAAAAGGTAGGTCCGCTTTATCGCTGGGGGGTTAGAAGATAGTTAACCACATGGGCGGCCATTCGCCCAGCCCCCGCCGCGAAGCGTCAAGCCAATCCCCTTCTACGTCGTGCCTTTGCGCCTTCTCTCGAGAAAGCGGGCTACGTCGCCTGAAGGAGACTCGCAGGATGCGCGGGCTTGCAGGATCGGCCCTGCACACGGCCGGGCGTTTTCGCCTGCGGGTCTGGCGCCGGGATATCCGGTTTCAAGGGAAGGCACGAAGGCGCGAAGGCACAACGTAGAAAAGGAGAAGGATGGCCGCTTCGCGGCTTCGTCATCCCGGCGAAGGCCGGGATCCATGAACACCGCCGCATGAGGCGCGCGGCGGCCTCCGTTGCCGGATGGGGGGAAGAAGCGGCCGGCCCGTCCTTGCCACGGGCACCCGGGGCTGGACGACTTTCGTGCTTTCGTGTCGTTAACTCGAAAGCGTCCAGGCTTTTTTATGAAGAGCCGCCGGGTCCCGCTCCGGCCTTTCTCGCGAGGCTGAGTGGCTCCGGCTCCGCCCCTTGCGGGAGCGGTACCGCCGTCGGGTGAGGACGCAGCAATCCGCAGCTTCGCTCCGTCCGGGGTCGCTGGCCCCGGTTTGGAAGGATCTTCCGCGAAAAGCCTCCAACCCTTCCTCACGCCCTTACGCCGCGGGCGCCGGCCTTCAACGCTTCATGCCGCCTCGAACCCCCTCGGGAGGGACATCGCTGCACGGCTCTTCGGTAACGCGAGCTCAAACGTTCCCGGATGACTTCGCGCCGGCCGCCGGCCTCGAGGCAAGCCCCTTGGCCGGGTCCCCGCCTCTGCTGCGGCTAATGAGCCGCGGCGGGATCGGGCCGATTAGAGGGCCGGGCATTTCCGCAGCGTATCAGGTTCCGGAAGCTCTCATACTGCTCGACCGTCTTCGCCGATTCATGTTCGTTGTCCCGCCGGTAATCGACGCCGCAGCCGGGGACAGCCAGACGGGCGAGGCTTTCGATTTCCCCGGGGACCATGAGATTGTCGCGCCCGCCATAGACCAGCTTCAGCTTGAGACCCTTCGTCGACTGCAGGATCCGGATGGGCTCGTAATTCTTCAGCCTTCCGAAATAAGCATCGGTGATCCGCTTGACTTCGCCCCGCGCGCGCTCTGTGGGGACTCCGTTCATCAGCTCATTGTCGGGAAGGCCTGCATAATATTCTTCAAGCCGACGTTTTCCGCCGAGACTTGGATTGTGCAGGAACAGGGAATTTTTCTCGCCGAGTTCCGGAGCCAGCGATGCTGCCAGGAACGTACCGAAGCTTTCGCCGAAGACGTCGACCCGTTCGTAACGTTTCCGGCTCCAACCGAACGCACCTTTCAGCTCGGTGAAGGCAGTGACGACGTCCGGAACCATGACGGGGCCGTCGAAAGAAACCCTCCGTTCCGTGCTCCCTGGATAGTGAGGGATGAATAAGTCATAGCCCGCGCTCATGAACGCAAGCTGTTCCAAGGTTAAATTCCTGCTCGCCGAATGCCAAGGGCCACCATGAATCCAAATAACGATCTTTCGGTTTTTGCTGAAGCTTTTACGGCAACTCACGTGAAACCCGACAGAACCGCTCAATCCATCCCATATAAGCAATTGCTTAAATGTATATTCTTTACAGAATACGCGAATACTACGTCCGTCTACAAGTCGAGTTTTATACCTATAATGGTACCTGTGTTCGTCCATGGCCAGAGTTGTTTGCTCTCCCTCAGCCACATACGGCTTCGCTTCAGCAAAACTCAGCGGCAACACGGCTAAGCCGACCATCAAAAATTTTCTGACCAGCATTTTTACATGCCTACAATATGCGTAAATGATCACAAATGTAGCCACTGGTCCTGCTGCCCCGTGACAAGTGAGGAACTGGGAGGAGCCGGGATGGCTCCTTCCCAGCTTAAAAAGACGTTAGCGCCCGTTCCTCGCGACGCAACGACCGTTAACCAACTCTCCTTCAATACTCACTGTCTTCGTCGTGCTAACGCTTGTACCGCCGGAGTTCGAAGTATATGTCACGATCCCGCCTTTGAAACTGAACGATGAAGTTGGGCTAGTCTAAGTGGTGGTTTTGGTGATGGTAATGGTGCATCTAGAGCCGTTCCCCGGAGTGCTCGACGGCGAAACATCTCCAAAGTGTGGATCAATAGATTGCTGGCCCATCCCATCGACCGGTGAGATCAAGGAAGTCGATCCGGAAACCTGAAAATCGATGGGATCCGTACTGAAGTAGAGGTGGATCGTGAATACGCCAGTTGCCATGTCAAGAATGAACTCGGTGGCGTAGTGATGTTCGGGAAGAAATCCCTCGGGTACATTGATAATCGGTTCGTACACCTCGAATTAGCCGCCGCCGTCATCGCCCGGCATGATGGGCTCATACGTAAAATAAGGTTCGGGTTCCCCATCGAGGTCGATCACGGCCGCGCTGAGTGCCGCAGTCGCCGCAGACACTTCAGCGATTCTCTCCATGTCGAGAACCAGTTCAGGCTTGGCGGTCGCCTCTTGATCGAGGATACCGCTCTCGTCCACCACAATGTCCTGTGTGTCGCCGGTTGGCTGTAGAACGGCACCGCCTTCATCAGATGTAACGTTCAATTGCGCCAGAGCGTCGTCCAGATTGGCCCCTCCGGCCTCAAGCAAGATAGGTTCACCTACAAAGGGCAATACGGGAATATCGACAACAGAAGCCGTTCCACTCAAGTTATCAAAGACATGTTCCATCCCCCAATGGCATGTTTAAGGGAATGACCCCACTAGCCACCCCCGAATCGAAGGCTAGCAAAAATCTATTCCCTTTCAAGAGGGGACGGCGCTAGCGAGTCAGTCGCCGATACGTCATCCGGTGCGGCCGGTCCGCCTCCGGACCCATCCGCCGCCTCTTGTCCTCTTCATACGCTTCGAAATTGCCTTCGAACCACTCCACGTGGCTGTCGCCTTCGAAGGCGAGGATGTGGGTGGCGAGGCGGTCGAGGAAGAAGCGGTCGTGGCTTATGACGACGGCGCAGCCGGCGAAATTCTCGAGGGCTTCTTCGAGGGCGCGGAGGGTCTCGACGTCAAGGTCGTTGGTGGGCTCGTCGAGGAGGAGGACGTTGCCGCCCTTTTGAAGCATCTTGGCCATGTGGACCCGGTTGCGCTCGCCGCCCGAGAGCTGGCCGACCTTCTTCTGCTGGTCCTGGCCCCTGAAGTTGAAGGCGCCGACATAGGCCCGGGTGCCGACCTCGTGCTTGCCGAAGCGGAAGACGTCGCTGCCGCCCGAGACCTCCTCCCAGACGTTCTTCGTCGGGTCGAGGGCGTCGCGCGACTGGTCGACATAGCCGAGGCGCACCGTCTCGCCGATCCGGACGGAGCCGGCGTCCGGCTGCTCCTCGCCGCGGATGAGCTTGAACAAGGTGGTCTTGCCGGCGCCGTTGGGGCCGATGACTCCGACGATCCCGCCGGGCGGAAGCGAAAAGCTGAGATCGTCGAACAGAAGCTTTTCGCCATAGGCCTTGCTTAGGCCGTTGACCTCGATGACGGTTCCGCCGAGCCGCTCCGGGACCTGGATGAGGATCTGGGCCTTGCCGGGGGTGCGGTTCTCCTGGGCCTCGACCAGCTCGTCGAACGCCCTGATCCGGGCCTTGGACTTGGTCTGGCGGGCCTTGGGCGAGCGGCGGATCCAGTCGAGCTCCTCCTGGATCGCCTTCTGCTTGCCCTGCTCCTCGCGCTCCTCCTGCTCGAGGCGCTTCGCCTTCTTCTCCAGGTAGCCGGAATAATTGCTCTCGTAGATGTAGTAGCGGCCCCGGTCGAGCTCGAGCACCCAGTTCACGACATTGTCGAGGAAGTAGCGGTCGTGGGTGACGAGGATGACGTTGCCGGCGTAGTCGACGAGATGCTTCTCGAGCCACTGGACGCTCTCGGCGTCGAGATGGTTGGTGGGCTCGTCGAGGAGGAGGATGTCGGGCTTCTCGAGCAGCAGCTTGGTCAGGGCCACGCGCCGCTTCTCGCCGCCCGAGAGGTTGTCGATCGGGCTGTCGCCGGGCGGGCAGCGCAGAGCGTCCATGGCGATCTCGAGCTGGTTGTCGAGCGACCAGCCGTCGACGGCGTCGATCTTCTCCTGCAATTCGCCCATCTCGGTCATCAAAGCGTCGAAATCCACGTCCGCCGGCGGATCGCCCATGATCGTCGAAATCTCGTTGAAGCGGTCCATCATGTCGGCGACCGGGCGGACGCCGTCCATGACGTTCTCCTTGACCGTCTTGGTGGGATCGAGCTGCGGCTCCTGCTCGAGATAGCCGACCCGGATGTGCTCGCCCGGCCAGGCTTCGCCGGTGAACTCCTTGTCGCGGCCGGCCATGATCTTCATCAGGGTCGACTTGCCCGAGCCGTTCGGGCCGATGATCGCGATCTTGGCGTCCGAATAGAATTGCAGGCTGATGTTGTTGAGGATCGGCTTGGGGGCGCCGGGGAAGGTCTTCGAGAGACCCTTCATTACGTAGCTGTACTGTGCGGCCATGGCGGCGCGGTCTCCGGATCGTCAGTGCTGGGGAATCAGGCGCCTACCTAGTGGCTCCGGCGGCGATTGGCAAACCGCTCAGCGGGACGCGAACCCGGCTGGCGCGAGCGTCGGCCCCCGTCCAGCCACGGCGGCGAACAAGCGGTCGACACGGGCGGCGTCCTTCCGTCGCGCAAGGCGATAAGTGGCAAGAGCGGCACGCTTTTCAGCCAGCGCCGGCTCTACATTCGAAGGCAACAGCCGTGTGCCGAACCGCGGCGCCGGTTGGCCGAGGTCTGCGATCATCCGGCGCCCGAGGGCCGCCTTGAAGTGCCCTGCCTCCCAGTAGAAATCGAGACGGGTCTTTGTATCGCCCGGCGCCGGAACGGCTTCCGTTGTTTCAACAGTGACCCGGCTGAAATCGTAAAGCGGCGTACCCGTGCGTTGCGCGAACCCGGCAAGCCCGCGGTGCCAGTCCTCGAACGCGGTCCAGAGACCGGTCGCTTCGAAGGCGAGAAGCAGGTCGACGTGGTAGGGGTAGGTGATCAGCGTCAGGGCCACGCCCCGCTTGCGGCATTCGAAGGCCAGGCGCTCAAGCGCCGCCCAGGAACTGCTCCCGCCGCTGCCCGGCCAGCGCACCGCCTTTGGGCCGGAAAGGTAGCGGCCGATATTGTCCCGCTGCCGCTGTTCAAACAGCACCGCATGCCCTTCGGCGGCGACGATGCCGTGATATTCGGCAAGGGAATCGAACCCTTGAGGCGTCAGGTGCGCCGGGTTCGCCTTGTGCTGCTCGGTGATGGCCGCAAGCGAGTCTGTAAGCGCGTCGAGCGACAGGAGCAGCGGCACCGCCTCGAACCGGGCGGTTGCTTCCCGCCCTGCCGCGTTTGTCGCATTGCGGGTTCGCCAGTCCTGGAGCGAGACGCGGAAGTCGACGAAATCGGGCGCGAAGACCAGCGCCTTTGGCTTGGCGCGATCCATCGCTGCGATAGCCGTGTTCACGAGAGCTTCGGTGCCGGCACCCGGCAGACCGAGATTGTAGATCGGGTAAGCGGCACTGGACCATTCCGGCGCCTCCGGATCGAGCCCCACTGCGACCCGGCTGTTGCCCACAAGCAATGTGGCGGGCCGCACGCGCTCAAGCTGCCGTAGCTTCACCGCGCGCAGGTGCTTGCCGGACGCGGGCTTGAAGCGGTTGAGGCCAGCGATCTCCGGGCCGCCCCAATAGCCATACGGGTCGATCAGGCGCGTGAGGCCAGCCACGGCAAGGAGGCAGAGCGCGAAACTGAGGCTGAAGAGGCGGAGGTAGCGGCGCATCAGAACTGGAAATACAAAAATTCTGAAACCTGGCTGAGCGCCAGCGTGCCCGCCGCGGCAGCCGCCCCGGTAGCGACCGCCCAGCCGCGGCTCGGCTGCCAGGCAAGCCGCCGCGCCGCCTCCCGCGGGTCGAAGTCAAGCGCGGCGCGGTAGCGGCCAACGATCTGCTGCGTGTTCGGCGCCCACACGGCGATGGCGAACAGAGCGGCAATCCACAGCCAGCCGAACACAAAGGCGGAGCCGCCGCCAAGCGCGAAGTCGATGCCCCAGCTTTCCAGCACCGGCCGAAGGCCGCCAAGGCGGGCGCCGAGCGCGTTGGGGAGCGAAACGCCGTTCAGCCCCGCCATCCCGGCAAGCATCCGCCCCGCGCCTTCCATGGTTGGCGCGCGAAACGGAACCCAGGCAATCACCACCACAAGAAAGGTCGTTGCCCAGGCCGCCTTGCGGTACCAGCGTCCGGCCGCGATGCGGGCGGGCACCAGACGCTGCCAGGCGTGGTTGATCGCAAGGTAGAGGCCGTGGAGCCCGCCCCACAAGACGAAGGTCCAGCCGGCGCCGTGCCAGAGGCCGCCGAGCAGCATGGTCGCCATCAGGTTGCCGTAACGGCGCGCCGGGCCCCGGCGGTTGCCGCCGAGAGGGATGTAGAGATAGTCGCGCAGGAAGCGTGACAGAGTGATGTGCCAGCGCCGCCAGAAGTCGGAGATGTTGGCGGCCTTGTAAGGCGAGTTGAAGTTCAACGGCAGCAATATGCCGAACATCCGCGCCGCCCCGATGGCCATGTCGCTATAGCCCGAAAAGTCGAAGTAGAGCTGGAAGGTGTAGGCAAGCGCGCCCGCCCACGCGGTCAGCAGATCAGGCATTGCGCCGGCTTCCGCGGCCGCGAACGTGGGCGATGCATAAACGGCGATACCGTCGGCAAGCACCGCTTTCTTGAACAGGCCCAGCGTGAAAATGGCGATGCCGACCGCGAAATTCTCCGCCTGCGGGCGGTAGGCGCCGCTGACCCGGAATTGCGGCAGAATCTCTTTCCAGTGCACGATCGGCCCGGCGATGAGCTGCGGAAAGAAGACCACGAAGAGGGTGAATTCGAGCGGCCTGGTATCGCGCGTCAGGCCTTTGTAGCTATCGACCAAATAGGCGATCTTTTGAAAGGTGAAAAAGCTTATCGCAAGCGGCAGCACAACCGCGCCCACCGTCCAGTCGGCGCCGGTCAGCGCGTCAATATTGGCAACAAGGAACTTCGCATATTTGAACCAGCCGAGCACCCCGAGAAGCACGGCGATTCCGAAAGCGAGCAGCAGCTTGGAAGGCGCGGCCGAAAGGCGCTTGCCGATCAGATAGGTGAACACCATCACCGCGCCGAGCAGCGGCAGGTAAAGCGGATTCCACCAGCCGTAGAAGAAGGTCGATGCGGCGATCAGCCAGAGCTGGGCGGCTTTCTCGCCCGCCACGCGCGCAGCGGCGAACCAGCCGGCCAGCGTCAGCGGCAGAAACAGGAAAATGAATTCGAAGCTGTTGAACAGCAAGCGGAAGCCCCTTTTCGTCGCAAGCCTCTTAGCGGCAGGGCCTTACGGAAGGGTCAACGTGGGCGCTCCCGCCCGCCGGGGCTTCCGAAGGGCCTCGCTTATGGCTATCGCCGCCGCATGAAAAAGCTCCTGCTCGCCGCCGCCGCCATTCCCCTCCTCGGCCTCGCCCTTCCCGCCGCCGCACCGGCGCAGCGGGCTGCCACCGCCGAAGCGTTGCGCGACGCGGCGCTGAAGGACGAGATCGCGCTGGACATCGTGGAAGGCCTGACCACCGAGATCGGTCCACGCCTTGCGGGCACCGAAAGCGAAGCGCGCGCGCGCGAATGGGCGGTGCGCCGCCTGAAGGCGCTCGGTTTTTCAAACGTTCGCATCGAGACCTACGACATGCCTGTTTGGGTGCGCGGCGAAGAACGCGCCGAGATCGTCGCTCCCTTCCCCCAGCCTCTTTCGGTCACCGCGCTCGGCAACAGCGGCGCGACCGGGCCGCAGGGCGTGACGGCGCAAGTAGTCGGCTTCGACTCCATCGCGGATCTTGAAGCGGCGACCGACGCGCAGGTGCGCGGCAAGATCGTGTTCGTCAGCCATGGGATGACGGCCACGCAGGACGGTTCGCAATATGGCTATTTCGGCGCTGCCCGCCGCACCGGCCCATCCGTTGCGAGCCGCAAGGGCGCGGCAGGCATCGTGATCCGCTCAATCGGCACCGACTATCACCGCAACCCGCACACCGGCGTTCAGATGTGGGCGCAGGGGGTGACACCGATCCCTGCCGGCGCTCTCTCCCTTCCCGACGCCGAGCAGCTGCAGCGCATGCTGAAGCGGGGCAAGCCGGTGACGATGAAGCTGCTCCTGACCCCGCGCAACCTCGGCATGCGCCAGTCGGGCAACGTCATCGCCGAAGTGCCCGGCACCGACAAGAATGCGGGCATGGTGCTGATCGGCGGCCACCTCGATAGCTGGGATCTCGGTACCGGCGCCTTCGACAATGCTGCAGGGGTCGCGATCACCGCCGCCGCCGCCAAGCGCGTGATGGAAGCGGGCCGGCCCCGCCGCACGATCCGCGTCGTCTGGTTCGGCGCGGAGGAAGTCGGCGGCGACGGCGCCAAGGCCTATCGCGCTGCCCATGGCGACGAAAAGGTCGTGTTCGTCTCCGAATCCGATTTCGGGGCGGACCGCGTCTGGCGAATGGACCCGGGCTTCGCGCCCGCCAACGCAGCTCTGGCCGACCGGCTCGCCAACGTTCTGGCCCCGCTCGGTATAGCCCGCAGCACCCAGCCGGCGACCGCTGGCGCCGATCTCGGCGCCTGGGCTCAAGGCGGAGTCGCGGTGGTCGATCTCCAGCAGGACGGGACCCGATATTTCGACTACCACCACACCGCAGACGACACCTTCGATAAGGTCGATCCGGAGCAGCTTCGCCAGAATGTCGCTGCCTGGACCGCCATGCTGGCGGTGGTGGCCAATGCGCGGGAGGATATCGCGCGCACCACTCCGAAGCCCTGATCTTACGCTCTCTTGACTTGCCTCAACCCCGCCGGGCAATTCCGCCCCGGGGGAACACCTTGAGACGCAAAAACATGAGCCATATGCGTTCAGCCGCCCTGCTGCTTTCGGCGGCCGCCATTCTAGCGATTCCAGCCACTGCGCGTGCGGCCGCTTCCGAAGCGTCGCAGCCGCAGTCGGCGGCCGATCTTGCCGATCTGTCCATCGAGGAACTTGCCAATATCGAGGTCCGCTCCGCCTCCAAACAGGCCGAGCCGATCAGCGAGGCGCCGACCGCTATCGTCGTGCTCACCTCGGACGACATCGCCCGCTCCGCCGCCACCTCGCTCCCCGAGGCGCTTCGGCTTGCGCCCAACCTCCAGGTCCAGCGGCTCGACGGACGCCTCTACGCAGTCACGGCGCGCGGCTTCAACGGTTACGAAACGTCCAACAAGCTGCTCGTGCTGATGGACGGGCGGAGCATCTACACGCCGCTTCAGTCCGGCGTTTTCTGGGAGCTTCACCAGCCGCTTCTGGAGGACATCCAGCAGATCGAAGTGATCAGCGGCCCCGGCGGCACCTTGTTCGGCCCCAATGCGGTGAATGGCGTCGTCAACATCACCAGCAAGGATGCCCGCCAGACGCTTGGCGGCTTCGCCCGCGCCACCGTCGGCGCCAACGAACGAACCGCGGCACTGCGCTACGGCACGGCACTTGGCGAGGCGGGCGCGGTGCGGGTCTACGCTCACGGCTTCGATCGGGAGGACTTGGCCGACGGCGCCGGAGTCGACCAGAACGACCGCTTCAAGGGCTGGCAGGCCGGCTTCCGCTCCGACTGGGGAAGCGGTGCCGACCGCTTCACCTTCCAGGGCGATATTTTCGACAACAAGCTTGCCACCGGAACCGGCGACGGCAACCGCGGCCACAATCTCCTTGCCCGCTGGAACAGGCAGCTGAACAGCCGCTCCGCCCTCCAGGTCCAGGCCTATTACGACGATTTCCGCCGCCGCTTCACGCTGGTCAGCGACTCGCTCGAGACCTTCGATGTCGAGGCCCAGTATAATCGCAGCGCAGGCAGCCACGAACTCGTGCTCGGCGCCGGCGCCCGCACCACCCGCGACGCGTTCATCAACAACCTTAACGGCTTCGTTCTGGATCCCGAACGGCGGCGCTTGTGGGTGTTCAACGTCTTCGCGCAGGATCGCTTCGCCCTCACCAGCGACCTCGACCTTGTTGCCGGCGTGAAGCTCGAACGCTCCACCTTCAGCGGCGTTCAGGTGCTTCCGAACCTGCGGCTCGCCTGGCACCCCAATGAGCGGACTTTGCTTTGGGGCTCCGTGTCGCGCGCGGTGCGCACGCCGTCGCGAATCGACCGGCAGCTCGTTTTCCTGCCGATCCTCGCCCCCGCCCCGAATTTTGAGTCGGAAAAGCTGGTCGCTTTCGAAGCCGGCTACCGGGGCCAGCCCACCGGCTCCACCACCCTCTCCGTGTCGCTCTTCTACAACCTGTACGACGACATTCGCACCACCGAACTCACCAATGGCGGGCTCCCCATCCAGCTTCGCAACAGCCTCAAGGGCAATACCTACGGCGTCGAAGCGAACGTCACCCAACAGCTCACCAGCTGGTGGCGAGCGACCATCGGCGGCGTCGCGATGGGAAAGAACTTCCACGTCAAGGATGGAGCGGTGGACATCGCCAACCGTGCCGCCTTGGGCGCCGATCCCAATTACCAGATCATCGCCCGCTCCCACATGGACCTCGGCCGGCAGGTGCAGCTCGATCTCGGCCTGCGCGGCATCGACGATCTCAACACCAGCGGCATCGGCGGCTATGTCGAGGCCGATGCCCGGCTGAACTGGCGGGCAAGCGAGCGGCTGGACATCTACCTCGCCGGAAGCAACCTCCTCCACGCCCGCCACGCCGAGAGTATCGATCCGGCGCGCGCTCAGCTCAGCGAGCGCAGCGTCTACCTCGGAAGCCGCGTGCGCTTCTGATGGCGCTCGGGCGCCCCTCCTGCCGAAGGCGGGCACTGCGCTCGCTCGGAGCGGCGGCGGCGCTGTGCGCGGCGCATTCGGCGGGCGCGCAGCCGAGTGACATGGCGGTGAAGGCGGCGTTTCTCTCTAAGTTCGGCTCCTATGTCGGCTGGCCGGGTACCGCCGGCGCTGGTCCGATCAACCTTTGCCTCGTCGGCTCCGACCCCTTCGGCCGTTTCATCGAGGATGCGGTGCGCGGCCAGCAGGTCGGCGGACGCCCGCTTCGGCTCCAGCGGCTTGCAAGCGCCGAGGGTGCCGGCGGCTGCCACATCGCTTTCGTTCAGGGTTCGAGCCCCGTCGCAACCGGTGCAATGCTTCAGTCCCTACGCGGCAAGCCGGTGCTCACCGTCACCGACTCGCGCGGCGGTGGCCAACAGGGAATGGTGCATTTCGTCATCCATCAGGGCCGGGTGCGCTTCCACATCGACGATGCGGGCGCTGCCCAGAGCCGGCTGTCGATCAGCTCCCGGCTTCTCGGCCTCGCCGTCAGCGTGAAGCAGAGGCGCTGATGCGGCCGTTGACCCGCCTCGCCCAGCGCTGGCCGCGCATTCCGCTCGCCGCCGGCCTCGCCGCCCTGCTGCTCCTCGCCGCGGGTCTTGCCATCATCTTCGACAACGAAGCCGCTTACCGCACCCAGAAAAGCGCCGAAATTCGCGTCCAGGCGGAGATCCTCGGCGCAAGCGTCAGCGCCGCATTGGACTTCAGCGACGCCCCTGCCGCGCAGGAAGCCGTTGACGCGTTGCGGGTCAATTCGCAACTCACCGCCGCCGGCGTCTACTCGGCGGACGGGCGCCTGTTCGCAAGCTTCGAGCGGACGCCGGGCCGGCTGCCGCAAGCGCTGCGCGCGGTTCGGCCGGAACTCGGCGGCAACGCAGTGGAGGCGCTTGTGCCGGTGACCGTAGACAATGCGCGGATCGGCTCCGTCTACCTGAGCGCGGTTCGCGAGCCCCTCTCCCGCCGCGTCGCCCGCTACACGGTAATCGGCGCGCTGATCGTGATGGCCGCTTTGGTTGTGCTGGTGCTCGGCTTGGCCCAGACCGCGCTTCGTCGCGCGAACCGCGAACTGGAGGCGCGGGCGCACGCGCTCAGCGAAGCCTATGCCGAGCTCAAGGTGCAGGTGGACGAGCGCGCGCGGGCCGAGGAACAGCTTCGCCAGGCGCAAAAGATGCAGGCGCTCGGCCAGCTCACCGGCGGGATCGCACACGATTTCAACAATCTGCTCACCGTGATCCAGGGTTCGGCCGACATCCTTCGCCGGCCGGGCCTAGCCGAGGAGAAGCGAGTCCGCTTCGCCGAAGCGATCGTTGAAACCGCCGCGCGGGCTGCCGCCCTCACCTCGCAGCTCCTCGCTTTCGCGCGCCGCCAGCCGCTCAAGCCCGAGGCGATCGACCTCAACGCCAAGATTCGAGGCATGGCCAACCTGCTCGACCGCACGCTTGGCGAACGCATCCGTGTTGAAACGTCGCTTCATGAAGCGCTTTGCGCGGTGGAGGCCGATCCGGCGCAGCTCGAAGCCGCCTTGCTCAACGTCGCTGTCAACGCTCGCGACGCGATGCCCGACGGGGGCACGCTGACCCTGCGCACCGGCCATTGCGAACTGGGCGACGATGCGGTTCCGGGCGTCTTTGTGGCGATCGCCGACACCGGAAGTGGCATTGCCCCCGAGGTGCTGGAGCGCGTTTTCGAACCGTTCTTCACCACCAAGTCGGTGGGCCGCGGCACCGGCCTTGGCCTCAGCCAGGTTTACGGCTTCGCGGCGCAATCCGGCGGCGACGTGACCATGACAAGCGTGCTTGGCGAAGGAACCGTGGTCACCGTCATCCTTCCGTGCAGCGAACAGGAAGCCGCGCCCGTTGCGGCTCTCACGCGCCCCGCCCGAACCCGGGCGCGGCGCACCGGCCGCTTGCTCGTGGTTGACGACAATGAAGACGTGGGCGCGTTCGCGGAGGCGCTGCTGGGCGAGCTCGGTTACAAAGTGGTGCGAGTCAACAGCGGCGCCGGCGCCTTGGCAGCGGTTTCCGAGCAGCATTTCGACGCGGTGTTTACGGACGTGGTGATGCCTGAAATGACCGGGATCGAGCTTGCCGAACAACTCCGCGCCGTTGCGCCGCACCTCAAGGTCGTTCTGACCACGGGCTATAGCGACGAAATCAGCCGCTCGGGCGCCCGCGGACGACCGGTGGTCTACAAGCCTTACCGGCTCGACGCGCTGGCGCAGGTGCTGGAAGATGTGCTGGCGGAAAGCGACAGGGAAGGCTGACGCTTCGGCGCCGCTCTTCGATCATCCAATGGTCGGGGAGACAGGATTCGAACCTGCGACCCCCTGGTCCCAAACCAGGTGCGCTACCAGCCTGCGCCACTCCCCGACACTGGTGAAGAGCCAAGCCGTACTGCGGCCCGGGGAAAGAAGGAAGCACAAAGGCGTCCCTTTCTTCCTCCCCCAGGTCAAAGTACCACTTTGAACTGATCGCTTGGTGGGCCCGGCAGGATTCGAACCCGCAACCTAGCCGTTATGAGCGGCCGGCTCTACCATTGAGCTACAGGCCCTTACCCCAGCCTCGCCATGCGGATTAGCGGAGCCCCGCCAGGCTTGGCAAGGCGCGATCAGCCGCTTTGGCCGGAGGATCGCTCCACCGGCTCGTGCGGCGGCAGGTAAAGCGAGAAACGCTCCTCGCCTACAACCAGCGCGCCGCCGACCGCTTCCGCCAGATTGCGCACCAGGCGGAGCGCGAAGCCGAGCCCGAGCGCCGGCGCTCCGGGCCAATCCCCCTCCGGGCTATAGCCCGGATCGAGCAAGGCTGTTTCGTTCAGCCCCGCAATCGCCTTGGGCCGGTCGATCGCCAGGCACAGCATCTTGCGCGCGCCGCTTTCCGATACACCCATTGACGCGGCAATGGTCTCCCCCTCCCCGGCCAAGCCGATCGTTGCCGCAAGCATCCGCGCGAACATCCGCTCCACCGCGCTCAGCTCCACCCGCGCGGGCGGCAGATCATGTTCGATCTCGATGGCGATGCGGCTGCCCCGCTGGCGCGCGACCCGCTCATAGGCATCGTGCAGCCGGCAGAGCAAAGCGACGGCGTCGACGCTTGCATCGTCCGCGCTGATCCGCCGCGTCTCCAATCGCGCCGCAGTGTCGAGATCGTCGACGGCCGAGAGCAGGCGGCTGGCCTGGTCCATGATTTCCGCGGCGCGCCCGCGATAGGTTGCGGCGGCAGGGCCCATATATTGGCCGTCGATCATCTCGGCGAAGCCGACGATGGCGTTCAACGGCGTGCGCAGTTCGTGGATCAGCTGGCGAAGCGAGTCCGCCGGCAAATTGGTGCCGAACAGGCCGTCCCCTACCGTGGGTACGGCGGGGGCGACTTCATCCACGCGCGGCCGGCGGGCGCTTCCCCGATAACCGAGAAAGCTGCCGTGCACCGGATCAAAAAACGGAACGCCCGAAATCCGCCAATCGCCGGACGCCGTCCCGCTTCCGGCAACGCTGAATCGGGCATCGCGGAACGGCGCCCGCTTCTCGAATGCCCCGGCGGCTTGGCCGTCCACTCCGAACTGCCCGCGCTCGGCGATGGAGGCGATGCTTTGGCCGATCAGCGGCCCCCGCGGCGCGCCGCCGATCCACAGGATGGTGCCGTCGGGGCCGCTTTCCCACTGAAACTCGTCAACCGCCGCTGCGGTGGGCGCGGCGGCCGTGGCGGTCGCCGCAGCCTCACGCTTGCGCCGGAAATTCTCAATGCGGGCAACAAGCTCGCGGATCTGGGTCTCGCCCGCTTCATCGGCTTGCTCGGGCGCAACTGCCGCAGCCGGAGGCGCGGCGGGCTCGGCAATGGCAATCGTCCCGGACAAGGCAAAGTCCGACGAGCCGAAGCTTGCAAGCGCCCCCTCCACGTCCGCGGGAAGGTCACGGCGGTGACGCAGCAGCGAACGCGCCGAGGGTCCAAGGCTAGGCAGCAGATCGAGCCATTGGTCGCCGGTGAGGAGAGCTCCCGCAATCAGCGGTGCTGCAATCGCCGGCCGATCCTCGGCAAAAAAGGTCAGCGCTTGCGGTGAGACGCGCCGGCCGGCGAGGCTCTGCGCGATCGCCCGCCGCCGTTCGGCCGGCACCAGGTCGCGGTTGACGCGCAGCCAGTCGAGCGCAAGCTCGGCCTGCGCGTCAGGGCCTTGGCTCCGGCGCTGGGCAAGGAGGTCGACGAGCTGGCGCCATTTGGCGACGCGCGCCGAGGGTTGATCCTCGGGCTGCGCAAGCACTGTCGCGATGGTGTCGTCGAAGCGCACCGGCCTCATCCTTAGCCACATGGGAGACCGCGGGTGCGGCTACCCCAATCGTTAACCCGAGGCGGCCTTGGGCGAAAGGCGGTAAAGCGCGCCGTAGCAATATGGGACGCGCCCGATGCGTTCACGAAGAAGGGGCGCCGGATCGCTCCAACGCCCCCTTTCCAATTCGCTGAAGGTGCCGGCTCAGCCGCGCATCGAGAGGTAGGCGAGCCACAGATTGGCAAGCGGCGCGCGGGTGCCGGTCACCGCCCGGAAAGCGGCTTCCGCTTCGGCGCGCTGGCCGGCAAGGGCCAAGGTTATGCCCAACCGCGTGTTGACCAGATTGGCGTCGACCCCACCCTTCTGAAGCGCCAGCCGGTAGAGGTCCGCCGCCTTGGCGTAATCCTGATAACCGGCATAGACCTGGGCGAGGTTCTTCGCGAGGTTGCCGTTCGCCGCCGCCCGCGCCTTTGGCTCCGCGCTGGACAAAGCCGCGCGGTCTTCGGCGATCCGCGAACTCACCGCGGTCAGCAGGGAGCTATGCGCAGCGCTGGTTTTGCCAGCCTTTGCCGCCGCTTCCAACACGGTCTTCGCCTCGCCCCAATTGCGATTATATTCGTGGAACTGGGCAAGGTGCAGATAATCGGTCGAGCTCTTGATCTGGCCCGTCACCTGCATCAGCCGCAGCAAATCGGCAAAGGCCTCCTCGTCCTTCGCCATCCGCGCTTGGGTTAGAGCCATGAGATTATTGAAGTTCTCCTGGTTCGGGTAAAGCCGGATAGCGTCGTTCGCCAGGTCGTAGGCGATCGCATCCTTTTTGAGCCGGTAAGCGATGCTGACCGCATTCCGGTACAAGCCTTCCTCGGCCGGCTTGCCGCTCGCCTTGCTTAGGCTGATTGCACGCTGAAGCAGATCAAGCGCCTCCGCATCTTTCTTGAGACCGACCTTCGCCTGGGCGAGGAGGACAACCGCGTTCAGGTCGTTCGGGTTCGCCGCGACCTTTGCTGCGGCCGTCGCTTCCAAAGCAGTGTAATCCCCGCCTTGAGCGGCTTGGCCGGCAAGATAATCGTTCAGCGTCGCAGTCTCGGCGGCATCGGCGCCGCCGCTTGCCAGGATCGCGTCCACCGCCGCGCGCTGGCCGGCCGTGTCCTTGGTCGCAAGCGCATGTTCGAGCTGGATCTTGGCGATAACGTACTTGTCGTCGTTGGTCTTGGCGACCGCCTGTGCGGCAGCAAGCTTCTGGGCCACGTCCGGCGCATTGGCCTTGGCGGCGGTCTGCAGCGCCGCGATCGCGTTCCGGGCTTCCTTGCTGATATTGTATTTGCGGCCGGCGGCCTGCGTCGTGGCGGCTTCGCCCTTTTTAGGCTTCTGCGCGGCGGCCGGGGAAGCGGCAAGTGCGCAAGCGGCAAGCGAAGCCGCAAGGGCGAGGTTGGAAACAAGCTTCATGGTTTTACTCTCCTGAAGTTATGATTTCTTGAGCGAAAAAGGTCAGGCGCGCTGGCCGAGCCACACCAGCCAAAGGGCCGCCAATTCGGCGCGCGGGCCGGTAACGGCACGGAATGCGGCGTCGGCTTCCGCCTTTCGGCCGGCAAGCGCCAGCGCGGTGCCGAGCCGGGTATTGGCGACATTGGCGTCTACGCCGCCTTTTTGAAGCGCCACCCGGAAGAGGTCGATCGCAGCGGCGTAATTGCCGGCGCCAAGGAACACGTCGCCGGCCTGCAAGGCCGGAGCACCGGTCGCGCCCGCCATGGCGCTCGCCTGCAGCGTGGAGAGCTTGGCCTTCTCCGCAGCCGCCTTGCGGGCCGAGGTAGCGATGGCTTCCTTGAACGTCGCCTTGGCGGGATCGACCATGCGGGTGTTGACGCCTTCGTCCAGCACCGAGCGGCTTTCGCCGGCGAGGCCGGCGGCATCGAATGCCAAGGCTGCTTCAAGATAGTCGCGCTCGCCGGCCAAACCCTTGGACAGGCGCAGCAGGCGCATCGCGTCGAGCTGGCCCGCCGCATCCGGCTTGGCGAGATCGCGATAGGTCAGGATCGCATCGCGCCAATTTTCCGGGCTGGGATAGGCGCCGACGAGCTGGCGGGCGAAGCCCATCGCCGGGCCCGGCAAGTTGTTCATGGTGGAAAGGCTCGCGCCGCGGCGGAACCAGCTTTGCGGCACCGGCTGGCCGGCGGCCTGGCGAAGCTGGATTGCCCGGTCGATCAAAGCCACCGCCTCGGCGTTCTTGCGCAGGTCGAGCTTCACGCGGGACAAGCTGATCGCCGTCTCGGCGCTGGGCGCCAGTTCAAAGGAACGAGTCAGCGCCGCTTCGGCCTGATCGCGCTTGCCGGCCGTCGCGGCGGCGGCGCCCTGCGCGGCGTAAAGCGGGGCAAGCGCCGCGCCGCTCAACCGGCCGCTGGCGAGAAGCGCATCGATCGCGGCGCTCTGCGCGGCAACGTTGCCCGCTTCGCGGCCGTAGCGCAGCTGAAGACCGGCAAGGTGGTAGCGGCCGTCTGCGCTGCGCACCGCCGACTGGGCGGAGGAAAGCGCGGAGGCTGCGGCGGGATAGTTGCGGGCGACAAGCGCCGCTTCAAGCGCCTGCAGCGCCTGATATTCGGCCCGCGAGACGTTGGGATATTGCGCCGGCGCGGCGCGCTGGGCCACCGCGGGGGGAACAAGGGCAAGCGCCCCCGACCCAAGCAACACAATCGCGGCAAGCTTCGAAACCGAACCCATAGAAGAACCTTCTGTTGCAAGCCCCGCAGGCGACGATCGCAAGGGAGATCGGCGTCTCTCTACCGTCAAACCTCCGGCCTTTCTAGGCAGGTCGGCGTGAACAGCGCTTGAACCGCAAGATACGGAAAAAGCGCGGGAAAAATGCCGGCTCTCTCCGCCTGTTTGACAGGCGGTGGAAGCGCTCGCTAACCGCAGCGAATGATTGCCGTCATCTCTCCCGCCAAGACGCTCGATTACCAGCGCCCGCTCCCGCCGTTGGCACCAAGCCGCCCGCGTTTCGCCGACGAAGCGGCAACCCTTGCAGCGTCCGCGGCCAAGCTTGGCAAGACCAAGGTCGGGGCTTTGATGCACATCTCGCCCGCTCTCGCCGAGCTCAACGCCGGTCGCTTCCGCGCCTTTGGCGAAGCCGAGGAGCGCCCCGCCATCTACGCCTTTGCCGGCGACGTTTACGCCGGGTTCGAAGTTCACAGCCTCGAGGAAGAAGCTGTTCTGTTCTCCCAGGGCCACCTGCGCATTCTCTCCGGCCTCTACGGCATGCTGCGCCCATTGGACGAGATCCGCCCCTACCGCCTGGAAATGGGCACCCGCTGGGCACCCGGGCGGAAAAAGGACCTCTACGCTTATTGGGGCGACCGCGTCGCCAAACAGCTCGCCGAAGACCTGGAGGAAAGCGGCAACCGAACCGTCATCAACCTTGCCAGCAAGGAATATTGGCGGGTGGTGGAAGGCCACCTCCCCGCCGACGTGCCCGTGATCGAGATCGACTTTCGCGAAGAAGGGCCCTCCGGCCTCCGCTTCAACACCTTCGCCGCCAAGCGCGCGCGCGGCATGATGGCCCGCTACCTCTGCGAACACCGCCTCGAGGATCCGGGGGCCCTCAAAGGCTTCAACAGCGACGGTTATCGCTTCGACCCCGCCGCCTCCGACCCCATGCGCTGGCGCTTCACCCGCTCCTGATCGCGTCTACCCTCTAGCCGTTCGCGTGCGCGCGTACGCGTAGGCGCGCGGGGTGGCGCTGGCCGGGATCGTTCGCTAGAGTTTGCCAAGCAACCTTCGCGCCCCCGGCGCACCCACGAAACAGCTTCAGGAACCTTCCATTGGCCAGCGCACCGCCGACCATCGACACCAGCGACATTTCCCCCGTCTCCATCGTCGACGAGATGAAGGCGTCCTATCTCGATTACGCCATGTCGGTGATCGTCGCCCGCGCGCTTCCCGACGTGCGCGACGGATTGAAGCCGGTGCACCGCCGAATCCTCTACGGCGCCCATGAAGCCGGCTTCATCGCCGGCCGCCCCTACCGCAAGTCCGCTCGCCTGGTCGGCGACGTCATGGGTAAATACCACCCCCACGGCGACAGCTCGATCTACGACGCCCTCGCGCGCATGACTCAGGATTGGTCGATGCGGGTGCCGCTGATCGACGGCCAAGGCAATTTCGGCTCCATGGATCCCGATCCCCCGGCGGCGATGCGCTACACCGAAGCGCGCCTCGCCCGCGTCGCCACCGCCTTGCTCGACGACATCGACAAGGACACGGTCGATTTCCAGCCGAACTACGACGCGTCCGAGCACGAGCCGCAGGTTCTTCCCGCGCGCTTCCCCAACATCCTGGTCAACGGCGCCGGCGGCATTGCCGTAGGCATGGCGACCAACATCCCGCCGCACAACCTCGGCGAGGTGCTCGCCGCCTGCAAAGCCTATATCGCCAACCCCGGGATCACGATCGACGAACTCATCGAGATCGTCCCCGCCCCCGATTTCCCGACCGGCCCGCTGATCCTAGGCCAGGCCGGGGCACGCAGCGCCTACCATACCGGCCGCGGCTCGATCATGATGCGCGCCCGCCACAAGGTGGAAACCGGCCGCGGCGACCGCCAGTCGATCGTTCTCACCGCAATCCCCTTCCAGGTCGGCAAGAACAGCCTGGTCGAAAAGATCGCCGAAGCCGCCAAGGACAAGCGCATCGAAGGCGTCTCGGACATCCGCGACGAATCGAGCCGCGAAGGCGTGCGCGTCGTGATCGAACTGAAGCGCGACGCGACCCCCGAAGTGGTGCTCAACCAGCTCTGGCGGCACACGCCGGCGCAATCGAGCTTCCCGGCCAACATGCTCGCCATCCGCGGTGGCCGGCCGGAGACGCTCAACCTCCGCGACATCATCGAAAGCTTCGTCAAGTTCCGCGAGGAAGTGATCACCCGCCGCTCCAAGTTCGAATTGAACAAGGCGCGTGAGCGGGCGCATATCTTGCTCGGCCTTGTGATCGCCGTCACCAACCTCGACGAAGTGGTCCGCATCATCCGCGGCTCCGCCTCCCCCGCCGAAGCCCGCGCCGCTTTGCTCGCCCGCGAATGGGATACGTCCGAAATCGCGCCCTATATCGCGCTGGTGGAATCGGTGGAGCATGTCGGCGGCGCCGGCAGCTACCGCTTGAGCGAAGCGCAGGTCCGCGCCATCCTCGAGCTCCGCCTCCACCGCCTCACCGGCCTTGGCCGCGACGAGATCGGCGGCGAGCTGCGCGAGCTGGCCACCACCATCGCCGCCTTGCTCGACATCCTCGGCGACCGCGTAAAGCTCTACGCGGTGATGCAGCAGGAGTTCGACGAGGTCGACGCCGCTTACTCCACGCCCCGCGTCACCGAAGTCGCCGCCGCCGCCGACGGCATCGACGACGAGGACCTCATCGAGCGCGAGGACATGGTCGTCACCGTCACGCTCGGCGGCTACATCAAGCGCACTCCGCTCGAGACCTTCCGCGCCCAGCGCCGCGGCGGCAAGGGCCGCGCCGGCATGGCGACCAAGGACGAAGACGCCGTCACCAACCTGTTCGTCACCTCGACGCACACGCCCGTTCTGTTCTTCTCCACCGCCGGCAAGGTCTACCGCCTCAAGGTCTGGCGCTTGCCGGAAGGCGCGCCCCAGGCCCGCGGCCGGCCGATGATCAACCTCCTGCCGCTGGGCGAGGGCGAAAAGATCTCAACCGTTCTGCCGCTCCCGGAGGATGAGGATGAGTGGAAGAACCTCCACATCATGTTCGCCACCGCCAAGGGCATCGTCCGCCGCAACTCGATGGACGCCTTCACCCGCGTGCCCACCGCCGGCAAGATCGCGATGCGCTTCGGCGAAACGGAGGACGAGAACGATACGTCCGATCGCCTGGTCGGCGTCTCCCTGCTCACCGAGGAAGACGACGTCCTGCTCGCCACCAAATTCGGCAAGGCCATCCGCTTCGCCGCCACCGACGTGCGGGAATTCCAAAGCCGCACCGCCGCCGGCGTTCGCGGCGCGCGAATCGCGGACGGCGACGAGGTGATCTCGCTCTCCATCCTGAAGGCGTTCAAGGCCGACACGGAGGAGCGCGACGAATATCTCCGTCACGCCCCGTGGCGCGAGCGCAGCGAAGACGCCGCTCCGCCGCCGCCTCGCACAATGTCCGACGAACGCTTCGAGGAGTTCCGCGCGGCCGAGGAATTCATCCTCACCGTCTGCGCCAACGGCTACGGCAAGCGCTCTTCGGCCTACGAATATCGCCGCATCGGCCGCGGCGGCCAGGGCATCACCAACATCGGCAATCTCGATCGCAACGGGCCGGTTGTCGCCAGCTTCCCCGCCCATAATGGCGAGCAGCTCATGCTGGTCACCGACCAGGCCAAGCTGATCCGCATGTCGGTTGGCGACACCCGGGTCATCGGCCGCGGCTCGGCCGGGGTGCGCTTGTTCGACGTTGCGCCGGGGGAACATGTCGTCTCCGCCGCCCGGATCGACGAGGAAGAAGAACCGGAAAACGACGCCGAAGCGATGGTTGCCGAGGAAATCGCCGAGCAGCCGGAATCGGAAACCGATCAGGTCCACCTCGACGACGGAACCGGCCCCGACACGCTTCCGGACAGCCAGGAAGGCCAATGACCGGCGTTCACATCGTCGGCGGCGGCCTTGCCGGCTCGGAAGCTGCCTGGCAGCTTGCCGAAGCCGGGGTGAAGGTCCGACTGTCCGAAATGCGCGGCGGCGGCGAGATGACGCCTGCGCACCACACCGATCACTTGGCCGAATTGGTCTGCTCCAACAGCTTCCGCTCGGACGATGCCGAGCGCAACGCCGTCGGGCTGCTGCACGCCGAGATGCGGTCGCTGAACTCGCTGATCATGGCGATGGCGGACCTGCACAAAGTTCCGGCCGGCTCCGCCCTCGCCGTCGACCGCGACGGGTTCTCCGCGGCGGTGACCGAGCGGCTCGCCGTGCACCCTAACATCGAGATCGTCCGCGAGCGGGTGGACGCCCTCCCCGCGTCCGGCCTCACCATCGTCGCCACCGGCCCACTCACCGCGGTGAAGCTCGCCGAATCGATCGGCGCCACCACCGGCGCAGACGCACTCGCCTTCTTCGATGCCATCGCGCCGATCGTGCACCACGAAAGCATCGACATGGACATCTGCTGGATGGCCGCGCGGTGGGACAAAGGCGGCAAGGATTATATCAACTGCCCGATGGACAAGGAGCAGTACCTCGCCTTCCACCAAGGCCTGCTCGAGGGCGAGAAGACCGAGTTCCGCGAGTGGGAAAAGAACACGCCTTATTTTGAAGGCTGCATGCCGATCGAGGTGATGGCTTCGCGGGGCGTCGATACCTTGCGCTACGGCCCGATGAAGCCCGTCGGCCTCGACAATCCGCGCACCGGCCGCTGGCCCTACGCCGTCGTCCAGCTTCGTCAGGACAATGCGCTCGGCACCTTGTGGAACATGGTCGGCTTCCAGACCAAGCTGAAATATGCCGAGCAAGTGCGCCTGTTCCGCACCATCCCGGGGCTTGAGAAAGCCGAGTTCGCCCGCCTCGGCGGCCTCCACCGCAACACCTTCATCAACTCGCCGCAGCTCCTCGACCGCACCCTGCGTCTCAAGAAAGCCCCGCACATCCGCTTCGCCGGCCAGATCACCGGGTGCGAAGGCTATGTGGAATCGGCCGCCGTCGGCCTCATGGCCGGCCGCTTCGCCGCCGCCGAACTCAGCGGCCAGGACCTCGCCACCCCGCCCCCCGAGACCGCTCTCGGAGCGCTGCTAGGCCACATCACCGGCGGCGCCGAAGCCGACCTCTACCAGCCGATGAACGTAAATTTCGGCCTCTTCCCCCCCATCGACGGCAAAACCAAAAAAGCCGACCGCAAACGCCTCTACACCACCCGAGCGGAGGAAAAACTCGCGGAATGGACTGCCTCACTGCCTCCCCATGCGGGAGCATGGGGAGGGGGACCAGCGCAGCTGGTGGAGGGGTGATGTAGCCGCGCGCGACCTCCACGATCTCGCGAACCACCAGTTCAACGTCCCTCATCACATCGGCTGCATCGAAGCGTAGCACCCGCACACCCTGCTGACCCAACCAAGCATCCCGCCGCGCATCCTGCTCCGGCCGAGCACCCATCGAGTGAACATCTCCGTCCACCTCAACCGCCAGCCGCACCGAAGCGCAGTAGAAGTCCACTGTACACCGCTCAAACGGGTGCTGACGCCGGAACTTAAGCCCTCCCGGCCTGACACGCAGAAACTGCCAATGGCGGTACTCGGGCGGGCTAGGCTCCCGGCGCAGCTGCCGCGCCCGAAGCACCGCCGTGTTCCTCCTGCTAACCGTATCAGACACCGCCATGTCACCCCTCCACCAGCTTCGCTGGTCCCCCTCCCCATCGGGGATGGGGAGGCAACAAACGGCTCACCCCCTGCCTCCCCATGCGGGAGCATGGGGAGGGGGACCAGCGCAGCTGGTGGAGGGGTAATCTAGCCCGAAGCAACTTCAAGGATCGCACGAACCTAATGCGAACGGGAAAGCGCCCCACCCTCAGCACCGGCATTTCGGTTTCGGCTTCGTCTTCGGCTTGGTGGACGCATATTCCCGCGGGTTGAGCCAGGCCGAACGATCAGCATCCGCCTTCTTGAACTTGGCGGCCGTGCTCGCCGCCCATTCCTCGAAGCTCAGGCGCCCGTCGCCATTGGCGTCGAGCTTCGCGAACGCCTTGCGCCTAGGCTCGTACAGCTCATCAAGCGTAATCCGCCCGTCCTCATTCTTGTCGGCGCGGGCGAAGCGTTTTTCGTCCTTGCTCTTCTCGGTCGCCTCGGGCGCGGGCGGGAGGCCTTTGACGCTGCGCGCAATGGATGGCGCATCCTGGGCGGCAAAGCTGGCGCGCGGCGCCGGCGGTACCGGGTCTTCCCCCTGCGCCTGGCCCTTCCACACGAAAAAGCCGGCAATGATGAGCAGCATGGCCGAAGCGGCGCCTGCGGCGAAACGAAGCATGTTTCCTCCCCTGATGGGCGTGAGAGGAGTTTAGTCCGCCGCTTTGTCCATTTCGGTCGCGAAATTGTTCAGATCGGTTTCACCGCCCGGTTAAGCGGTGGCGCAGCATGCGCAGCATGCGCGGCGGCGCACCCGGCTCTTCCCATCGTTCCCGCCCCGGCTCCGCGTCCCGTTGGGCAAGCGCGGCAAGCATGCCGAGCGGGCGAAGCCGCGACGGCCACTTCCCAGAGTGCCGCTCCCGCGCGGCGGCAAGCGCCGCCTCCGCATCCACTTCGCTGCCACTGTGTCTGGCGAGGTCGATCAGCGCCCACGCCTCGCCACCCGCTTGCACGTCGGGGCTCCCCTCCCCGCCCAGCACCCGCGCGGTGAGCGCAAAGAGGACCCCGCCCCGCTCCGACGAATAGCGGCCAAGCTCCTCCGGCGTCAGCGGATCCGGGGTAAGAAGCAGGGTCCAGCCCGCCTCCATAGCGGCGAGCGCCGTGCCTGTGATGCCGAGCGGCAGCACATGCGCGGCAAGCGCCTGAAGCGCCGGCTCGGCGGGCGCGGGGCCGGTGCCGAGCCCCTCCAGCGCGTCGCGCCACCAGGCGAGCTTGATCTGGCTGAGCAGCGGATCGCGCCCGCTGGTCAGCACCGCGCCCAGCGTCGCATCGAGCCGCCACAGCGCTTCCACCGCCGGACGCGCGCGCGCGCCAATATAACTCAGCGCCAGGATCCGGTCGCGGTCGAGCTCAGCCATCGCCGCGCCTCGCCGCGCCGGTCAGCGGTAACACACCTTCCGAACCGCCTCGACGACCTTGTCGACGGTGATCAGCGCAAGTTTCTCGAGGTTTGCGGCATAAGGCAGCGGCACATCTTCGTCCGTGACCCGAAGCACCGGGGCGTCGAGATCGTCAAAGCCTTCCTCCATGGCAATCGCCATGATCTCGGCGGAAATCGAGCAGGTCGGCCAGCCTTCCTCCACACACACCATGCGGTTGGTTTTTGACAGCGACTTCAGCACCGTTTCCTTGTCGAGCGGGCGAAGCGTGCGAAGGTCGATCACCTCGGCGTCCACGCCTTCCTCGGCAAGCTTGCTCGCCGCATCGAGCGCGACTCCGACGCCGATCGAATAGCTCACCAATGTCACGTCCTTGCCCTCGCGCGCCACCCGCGCCTTGCCGATCGGCAGCACGTAGTCGTCCATCTTCGGCACGTCGAAGCTCTGCCCGTAGAGCAGCTCATTCTCCAGGAACACGACCGGGTCCGTGGAGCGGATCGCAGCCTTGAGCAGCCCCTTCGCATCGGCGGCCGAATAAGGCGCGATGACGATCAGGCCTGGCACGCTTGCGTACCAAGGCCCGAAATTCTGGCTGTGCTGCGCGCCGACCCGGCTTGCGGCGCCGTTGGGGCCGCGGAACACGATCGGGCAGCGCATCTGGCCGCCGGACATGTAGTTGGTCTTGGCCGCCGAATTGATGATGTGGTCGATCGCCTGCATGGCGAAGTTGAACGTCATGAACTCGATAATCGGCCGAAGCCCGCCCATCGCCGCGCCGGTGCCGACGCCGGCAAAGCCATATTCGGTGATCGGCGTGTCGATCACCCGCCGCGGCCCGAACTCCTCGAGCAGGCCCTGCGTGACCTTGTAGGCGCCTTGGTATTCGGCAACTTCCTCGCCCATCACGAACACGCGGTCGTCGGCGCGCATCTCCTCCGCCATCGCGTCGCGAAGCGCCTCGCGCACCGTGGTGCGAACGAGCTCGGTGCCCTCCGGCACTTCCGGCTCCACCTGCAGGCTGGCAGGCGCCTCGCCGTCCTTGGCGCGCGCGGCAACGGTGGACTGCTGCGCCTGCGCTTCCTCCGCCGGAGACGCGGCAATCACCGTGCCATTGTCTTCGTTCGAGGCAACCGCATGCGCCCCACCGGCGCCGGCGCCCTCCGCATCCTCGCCCTCGGCGGCGAGAATGGCGATCACCGTTCCGACCTTCACCTCGTCCGTGCCTTCCGGCACCAGGATCTTGGCGACCACGCCTTCGTCGATGGACTCGAACTCCATCGTCGCCTTGTCGGTCTCGATCTCGGCAAGCAGGGTCCCGGAGGAGACGGTGTCCCCTTCCTTGACCAGCCATTTGGCAAGCGTGCCTTCCTCCATGGTGGGGGAAAGCGCGGGCATTTTAAGCTCGATCGGCATCAGTAGGTCTCGACCAAAACATCGGTGTAAAGTTCGGACGGATTGGGTTCCGGCGATTGCTCGGCAAAGTCCGCGGCTTCGGCGACGATCCGCTTGATCTCGCCGTCCAGCTTCTTGAGCTCGGCTTCGTCCACCCCCGCGGCGGCGAGCTCGCGCTTCACCGCTTCGATGGGGTCGGACTTGTCGCGCACCGACTGCACCTCCTCGCGGCTCCGGTATTTGGCCGGATCGGACATGGAATGGCCGCGGTAGCGGTAGGTCTTGAGCTCGAGCAGGATCGGCCCCTTGCCGGCGCGCACCCATTCAAGCGCGGTCGTCGCGGCGCCGCGCACCGCAAGCACGTCCATCCCATCGACCTGGATGCCCGGTATCCGGAAGCTTTCGCCGCGCTTGTAGAGCTGGTCCTCTGCCGACGCGCGGTTGACGCTGGTGCCCATCGCATATTGGTTGTTTTCGATCACGTAGATGATCGGAAGCTTCCACAGCTCGGCCATGTTGAAGCTCTCGTAAACCTGGCCCTGGTTCGCCGCGCCGTCGCCGAAATAGGCAAGGCAGACGCCGCCGTCGCCGGCATATTTGTGCTTAAACGCAAGGCCGGTGCCGAGGCTGACCTGCGCCCCAACAATGCCGTGGCCGCCGTAGAAGCGATGCTCGACGCTGAACATGTGCATCGATCCGCCCTTGCCGCGCGAAATGCCCGCTTCGCGGCCGGTGAGCTCCGCCATGATCACGCTGGGATCGATGCCGTAGGCAAGCATGTGGCCATGGTCGCGATAGCCGGTGATCACCGAATCCTTGCCGGGCTCCATCGCCGATTGCAGCCCCACCGCAACCGCTTCCTGGCCGATATACAGGTGGCAAAAGCCGCCGATCAGGCCGAGCCCGTAAAGCTGCCCCGCCCGCTCCTCGAAGCGGCGGATCAGCAGCATCTGGCGATAGAATTCCAGAAGCTCTTCCCGGCTCGCTTCGTGCCGCCGCGGCTCGGGCGGGCGCTCGCGATTGGAGGTCGGCGGCGGGGTTGAACCGGTGTCGTCGCTGGCGCGCTTTGCTGCCTTTGCCACTGTGAGGCTTTCCTGTCCTTGCGGGGTCCGTCTGGGCGGGGTCTATGGCGGCAAACGCGGGCCCGCGCAACTTGTGCCGCAGCGGCAGGATCGGGCGATGGAATTGGAAACCGTAACGGCCGGCGATCAGTCGCGAAGCGGGATGATCACTTCGTCGGGCCGGGTGAGGCCAAGATCGCGGCGGATCATTTCGTCGGCCAGATCGGGATCGGTGTTGCGCGGATCGAGCAGGCTGGACCGCTGCGCAAGCCGCGCCCGCTCGCCGTTGAGCTGCGCAAGCTCGACCTGTTTCTCAACCTTCATGCGGCGGTAATCGCCCCAGCTCATCACGCCGTTCGAGCCGACGATTGCATAGCCGAGGAAGTTGGCGATGATCAGAATCGCAAGCGCAGGCAACGCCGCGCGCTTGATCGTTTCAAATGTGCTTCGCCCCACTGCCATCGCCCGTTCACAGAATCAGGAAAAGCCCCCTGAATCAAGCCTTTTGCGCCCTTTCGCGCAGAAAAAGGCTAAATGGACGTCATTCATCCCGCAAACATCGCTTGAGGCGGCGCCTTTCCGCTCGCTAGGAGGGCGCCACGAACCAACGGAGTAAGCCATGGCCCGCGAACCGCAATACCCTTCCGACGGACAGGTCGGCTCCGGCAGCACCGGCGGCAAGAAGAACGAAGCCGCTACCGGGTCGGCCGCGGCCGTCTCTGCGCAGGCCCGCGCCCACGCCGAGGCCGCCGGCGGCAAGCGCAACAAGCAGCTGGTGAAAGGCGCGGCCATCGGCATCGGCTCGGCGGCAATCGTCGCGGCCCTGCTCTACGCCAACCGCCGTAACAAGGGCGGGCACGGCTCCAACGGCTAAGACCTTGGTGAACCTCACCTTTCCGGCGGGTTCAGTTTAGGCTCAAGCGACTCGGCCTAAACCACTCCTCATCCAGTAAGGAGTGTCCCCATGCGTAAGATGATCCTGGCGCTCAGCGCCGCCACCCTCGCCGTTCCCGCCGCGATGACCCCCGCACCGGCCTTCGCGCACCAGACCCGCAGCTACCACCAGCACCAGGCGCAGCAATGGCGCGGGTCGGATGGGCGCACTTATTGTCGCAAGCCAAACGGCACCGTCGGCCTGGTCGTCGGCGGCGCGGCAGGCGCCCTGGTCGGCCGCGAGATCGACAAGCGCGGCAGCCGCACCACCGGCACCGTTCTCGGTGCGGCTGTCGGCGCCCTCTTGGGCCGCCACGTTCAGCGCAACGTGATCAGCAACCGCTGCCGCTAAGCCGGTTTCGGCCTAAGCCAAAGAACAGCGCCTCGGTCCACCGGCCGGGGCGCTTTCTTTTTGAGGTCGTGAGCTACAGCCCTAATTTGTCGAGCGCCGCGCTAAGCTCCGCGTCGATCTCCTCGCCGCCTTTTGGCGTCATCCGGTTCAGCACCGTCTGGACCCGTTTCTGCGCCACACCGAGGGTTTTGTATCTTACCTCGCGAATGGCATTGGTCCGCCACGAAGGGCTCTCGCCAAGCAACGCCGCCCACTTCGCCTCCTCCGCAGCCAGCACCGCCAAGGCCAGCCGCAAACCGTCGCGGCGCCCCTGCTCATAATCTTCAGACGTCACCCGGCTGTCGGCATCCTTCGCCATCACGCGCTCGGCTCGAACTTGAGTGTGCCAACCTGCCGCACCACGCCCTCATGATCGTTCGGATGCCGAACCCCATCCAGCACCGGCACTTCGGCAAAGTCGAAGGGGCTGACCCCTTCTAAACAGGCGACGTTGACTCCGAACTCCCCGGCATTCGAGCGCCTTTGGTGGTGCGTGTAAATGCCGCAGTGCGAGCAGAAGAAATGCTGCGCCGCACCCGTGTTGAAGCGGTAGCTGGTCAGCGCCTCCTCGCCGCTGACGAACCGGATGCCGTTCAGCGCCGCGGACACGGCAACCGCTCCGCGCATCCGGCACAAGGAACAGGTACAGCGGCGGACCGTATTGAAGCCGTCCTTCAGCTTCACCTCGAACCGCACCCGGCCACAATGGCACTGGCCGGATCTCCATTCCGAGCTTTGCGTCACCTTATCCTCCGCTCTGCGCTGTGCAGAAGAGCCCTGCATGTCCTGCTAAGCCACGTCCCTGGTTGCGGAGGCAAGCCGCGTCCCGCATGAACGCCTCAACCGCACCTGCCGGAGGACTCGATGCTTCGCCCGCTTGCCGCCCTTCTTCTCCTTTCCGCCGCCGTTCCCGCAATCGCGCAAAAGGCCGTGCAAACCCGCAAGGTCGGCACCGCTACCCTGCAGAACGTGCCGGAGATCCCGGCCGACGTCGCCCAGGCGGTGCAGCGCTACCAGAATTACCGCGACGCCACGTTCGAGGATTGGCTGCCCGACGGATCGATGCTGATCGGCACCCGTTTCGGCGCGACCCGTCAGATTCACAGAGTCGCCGCTCCCGGCGCCGCGCGCACCCAGCTCACCTTCTTCAACGAGCCGGTGTCGGGCGCCTGGACGATCCCGGGCACCAGCCGCTACCTTTTCTCCCGCGACACGGGCGGCGACGAGTGGTTCCAGCTTTACGCCGCCGGCCTCTCCGGCGAGCCGGTCCAGCTCACCGAGCCCGGCACCCGCAACCTTTCGCCGGTGTTCAGCGATGATGGCCGGCTCTTGCTCTGGTCGCGGGCGGTGAAGGGCTCTTCCGACGCAGCGATCTACGCCGCCGATCCCGCCAATCCGGCAAGCCGCCGCTTGGTCTACCAGGGCAAGGGCGCGGTCTCCCCTTCCGCCGTCTCGCCGGACGGACGCCTGGCGCTGCTCACCCGCGGCATCTCCAACCGCGAGATGCGGCTCGCGACGCTTGACCTCGCAACCGGCCAGGCGACGGAAATCCCCTATACTTCGGAAGCCGCGCGCTACCTCGACGCGCGCTTCGCCCCGAACGGCCGCTCGATCCTGGCGATCACCGACCAGGGCAGCGATCTGCGCCGCCTGGTCGAGATCGACCTCGCCAGCGGCCGCCGCACGGTGCATTCCGGCGACACGCAGTGGGAGGTGGAAAGCTTCGAGCTCTCCGACGAGGGCCGTACCCTCGCCTACGTGCTGAACGAAGACGGCTATTCGCGCGTGGTGCTGAAGGACCTGCGCAGCGGACGCATGCTGAAGGCGCCCGAACTTCCGCGCGGCCTGCTCACCTCCATGGGCTTCTCGCCCGACGGCCGCCGCCTGGCGGTATCGATGAGCGGCGCCACCTCGGCCGGCGACGTCTGGGTCTGGGACTTAAGGCAAGGCCGTTTCACCCGCTGGACCAATTCCGAACTCGGCGGGCTCGATCCGCAGCGGCTTACCGAGCCGAAGCTGATCCGCTTCCGCTCGTTCGATGGTCTCTCCGTGCCCGCCTTCGTCTACCGCCCGCGGAACATGCCGGCAGGGGTGAAGACGCCGGTGATCATGGACATTCACGGCGGCCCGGAAGCGCAGACCCGCGCCGGCTGGAACCCGGGCGCGCAATATTTCGCCGATCAGCTCGGCGCCACGGTGATCCTGCCAAACGTCCGCGGCAGCGACGGTTACGGCAAGAACTACCTCAACCTCGACAATGCCGAAAAGCGCGAAGACAGCGTGCGTGACATCGGCGCCTTGCTCGACTGGATCGCCGCCCAGCCCGATCTCGATGCCGGCCGGGTCGCCGTCTACGGCCAGTCCTATGGCGGCTACATGTCGCTTGCCGTGATGACGCATTATGGCGACCGGCTGGTCGGCGGCGTCGAGCGCTACGGCATCAGCAACTGGATCTCGTTCCTTCAGAACACCGAAGCTTATCGCCGCGACAATCGCCGCGCCGAATATGGCGACGAGCGCGTGCCCGCGATGCGCGCGGTGCTTGAGCGCATCTCGCCGCTCGCCAATGTCGGCAAGATCAAGAAACCGATGCTGGTGATGCAGGGCGCCAACGATCCGCGCGTGCCGAAATCGGAGTCGGACCAGGTGGTTGAGAGCCTGCGCCGGAACGGCGTCGAAACCTGGTACGTCGTGTTCGACGACGAAGGCCACGGCTTCCTCAAGAAGCACAACAACGATCTTCGCCGCGAGGTGGAGACGGTGTTCCTGCGGCGGCTGTTCGCGGGTTAACAAATATCGTAACGGTGAAGAATCGATTCACCACGTCGTTCGTTCACGCTCCCAAAGGAGGACCCCGAATGAAGAAACTGATCCTGCTCGCCGGCGCCGCCGGTGTGTTCCTGGTCGGCGCGAACGTGCCGGGGGACGCCAAGGAAGGCGAACTCTCCTCGGTTCTTGCAGCGCCCGCGCCAGCCGCCAAGCCCGCGCCCGCTGCCGCACCCGCCAGGGCCGCGCAGCCCGCCGCGGCACCGCGTGTTGCCGCGTCGACGACGGCTTACCCGCGCTGCTCGGGTGCCGTGCAGGACCGCTGCATCCAGGGGCGCAGTGCGGCACCGGTTCCGCAGCGGCGCGTCCAGCTCGCCTCCCGCGCGGGCGAACGCGGCTAGCTTTCCCGCCCGTACCATTCGTCGAGCCGCATCAACTGGTCATATTCGCCATAAGGCGAATAGTCCGGGTGCAGCTTGGCGGTGAACGGCTCCGATCCGATCAGCCATTTTTCGGCGGCGGCAATGAAGTTGCGTGCGGCAAGCGTGGTGAACTCGGCCGGATCGAAGCCGGTCCGCCCGCCCACCGGGCTGGTGACGAAACCGATCTTGCCCGCCTTCTTCGCGAGCGACCAATATTCGAAGCAGGCGGGTTCGCCCTCCACGTCGCGGATGCCGCCGCGTTCGGCGATCAGCCCGAGCAGGCCGAGCTGCATCGAATAGCCCTCCCCCACCGCCTTCGGCCCCGGCGGCGTTCCCGTTTTGTAGTCGACGATGGCCAGGCTGCCGTCGCCCAACCGGTCGATGCGGTCGGCCATGCCTTGCAACGTGACGCCTGAAATCACCGCCTCGCCCCAGGCTTCGGCCTTGAGCGGCAGGCGCCCGCCCGACTTGTTCTTCTCCACCTCGGCGGCAATGAAGTCGATCGCTTCCAAAAGCCGCGGCTGCCACAAAGCGCGCATCAGCGGGTGCGCGCCGGTTTCGGCAAGCAGCCGCTCGGCGCGCGGACGCAGCCGCTCGGGGTCGCAACCGTCCTCCTTCATCCATGCCTCGAGCACGGCATGCACCGCCGTCCCGCGCCAAGCCGGACCCGGATCGGCATCCGGCGCGTCGAGCGGCCCAAGCCGCAGCATCTTGCGCGCGTAGAAAGCGAACGGGTCCGCCTTCAGCCGGTCCACTTCGGTGACGGAGATCTTGCGTGGGCGAAGGTCGGGGTGCGGCTGCGGGGCCGGCCGTGCCGCCGGCTTGTAGGCGCCCGGCCGGTCGATCGCCCGCGCCCACGCTTTGTGCGGCAGGGAGCGGGTAACGCCCCCGGTCATTGCCTCCAGCCGAAGCCAGAAGCGCGACGCAACCGCCGGCGCCCGCGCATCGCGCCGCGCCCGGGTGACCAGCACCTGCCGCCCGCCAAGCGCCGAGGCGAAATCGTGCGCCGAAAGCCCGATCCGCCGCTCCAGCCCCGGCAGTTGCAACTCCTTGCGCAGCCGCGGCGCAAGCCAAGGATCGGGGGTCGGCAAAGCGGGCCAGGTGCCTTCATTCAGCCCGGCCAGGATCATCAGATCGGCCTGCTGCAATCGGGCCTCCAGCAAGCCCCAGATAAACAGCCGCGGATGCTGCCCATAAGGCGGCCGCACCGCGACCTCGCCCATCAATTGCTCAAGCGCCGGCGCGATCCCCCCGCTGCCGATCCCGCCTGGTCCAAGCGGCGCGGCGGCCTCCACCTCCGCGAACAATTCCGCCGCGCTCCGCCCCGCCGGCCCTGCCCAGACAAGATCGCCCGAAAGCGCCGAAGCCGCCTCCCGCAACGCCGCAAGCAGCGATCCGAGACTCGCTCCCTCCCCCGCAAACGCCTGCTCCAGCGGCCTGAGCAACGCCGCCGCCTCCCGCCACCACGGCAAAGCCGCCTGCCGCACCGCCGCCTCCCGTCCGGTGGCAGTGGAAAGGTGATCGGTAATGCCATCGAGCCCTGCCCCGGGCCGAGGCCCGCGCAGCGCAAGGTCGAGCGCCCGCGCGCCTTCCAGCCACGCCAACCGCCCCTCGCCTTTGCGCACCAACGGATGCTTGAGCAGGGCCAGCAACGGCACCGGCGCGAACTGCTCCGCCGCCGCCTGGGCAAGCGCCAGCAGGAACGCCCCCGGCGGCGTCTGCGACAACGGCCGCCCGGCGCTGTCGTCCGCTTCGATCCCCCAGCGCTTGAGGTGCGCCGACACCCGCCGCGCCAAATTGCGGTCCGGCGTCACCAACGCCGCCGTCCGCTCCGGCACCTCCAGCGCCTCGCGAAGCGCAATCGCAATCGTCTGCGCTTCCTCCGCCGGATCGGCGAGTTCCAGCGCCCGCACCCCCGTCAGCCGCCGCTCGGCCGCCGGCAGCGTCTGCCAGCGGTGGGTAAAGGCCGCCGGAGTCATTGCATTGGCAATCGCCCGGCTGCGCACCGCCGGCGCATCGCGCCCGCCGCCCCAGCGCCACCGCTCCACCTCGCCCCGCGCAACGCCCATCCGGTCAAGCAGCAGCTTCAAGTGGAATTGCGGGTGCGTCTCCAAGGACGCACGGCGGCGGCCCGTAATCTCGTCAGGCTCGTGCGGCCCAAGCGCCTCCCACTCCGCTTCCGGCAAGGCGATGTCGAGGCCGGGGATCACCACCGACCCATTCGGCAGCCGGGACACAACCCGAAGCAGATTGGCGATCGCCGGCGCCCCCGTAGTGATGCCCGCCGCGCACACAAAGCCGCGCGGCGGCGCCTCGCTCCAGCGCTTCGCCACCGCGCGAAGCACCCGGTTGCGCCTGTCCGCCGCGTCGATCCGCTTCGCTTGCCGGAGCACCTCCGGCCAGCGATCGAGGATCACACCCAATCGCGACAAAGACGCCTGCCAGTGGATCGACAGGTCCGGCAGCTCCGCCCCGAAACCCCGAAGCCGCGCCGGATCCACCTCCTCGATCAGCAACTGGTCCAACGTCCGCGCAAGGTCCTGCGCAAGCCGAAGCGCCTCCGCGCCCGTCACCCCCTCCACGTGCCGCTCCACCAGCCCGGCGAGCAGGAACAATCGCCGCACCGGCTCGATTGCCGGAGGGAACGCCTCCCCCTCCCCCACCGGCTCGAGCGCGCCGCCGAGCCGTTCCTCGACGTCCGCATCTCCCACCGGCACCAGTCGCGGCAACAGCAGGCCGCCGCCGGACCTTCGCACGAACGCTTCGGAAATCGCCCGCCCGGCGCGATTGTTGGGAACCAGCACCATGCCTTGGGCCAGGCCGGTCTTCTCCGCGCCGAACTGCGCGATCAACCCGGCCGCCAACGCATCGGCGAACGACCGGTGCGGCGGGATCGTGTAAACGGAGGGGCGGGTTGCGGTCACGGTTTCAGCCTAGCGCCTTTCAAGCGCCCGCCAACACGTCTTCCGTTTTCCGGATATTTTCCGGCGCCCCGACATCGAACCAAAGCCCCTGGTGCACCACGCCGAACAAGCGCCCGCTCGCAATCGCCTGGTCCCAGAAGATGTTGGTGGAAAAGGCCCCGCCCGGATGCTCGCCCTGGAGGAGCCGCTTCGACATGATCTGAATGCCGGTGAACACGAACGGCGCCACGCTCCCCGCCTTGCGCCGCCGAAGCTCGCCGGTTGCGCGCATATGGAAATCGCCATGCCCCTTATGGCAATGCGCCCGCGCCAACGGCACGAGCAGCAGAAGCGCATCCATCCGCGCCTCGTCCCAATTGGAGGCAAGCAGCCGAAGGCTGTCCACCGGCCCGTCCACCCAAAGGTTGTCCGAATTCACCACCAGAAACGGATCGGCGTCGATCAGCGGCAGTGCCTTAACCAGCCCCCCGCCCGTCTCAAGCAATTGCTCACGCTCGTCGGAAACAGCGATTTCAATGCCTTGCACGCGGTTATTGAGATGGTCTTCCAGCACATCGGCAAGATAATGGGCGTTCACCACCGCCTTGCGCACCCCCGCCGCGCGCAGGCGGTCGAAGCAATGGTCGATCAGGCTCTTGCCGGCGACTTCCACCAGCGGCTTGGGCCGGTCGTCGGTCAACGGCCGCATCCGTTTGCCGAGGCCCGCCGCCATCACCATCGCAACGTCCGGCACCGCGCCCGCCGGTTCGGGCCGAAGCGCAAGCGGCCGACGGTACCGGCTCACGCCGCCGCATCCCAAAAAGCCGCGCGCTTCGACCGCGGCACATGCGCATCGAACCACGCCCGCACCGGCGCCAGCGCCGGGTGCGCCAGGTTGCGCTCCAAATAGCCCCACACCCGCGGCTGCAGCGGCAAATAATGCGCCTTGCCGTCCCGCTTCCAAAGCCGGGTGAAGATGCCGAGGATCTTCGTATTCCGCTGCGCGCCGAGGATCTCGTAATGCGCGCGGAAAACCTCAGCATCGGCGACATTTGCCGCCGCCACGTACCGCTCCAGCATCTCGGCTTCTAGCCCCGGCGCAACGTCCCGGCGCGCGTCCTGAAGCAACGACACCAGATCGTAGGCCGCATGCCCGGCAAGCGCGTCCTGGAAATCGAGGAGCCCAAGCTGGTCCGCCCCCGGAAGCACCATCAGATTGTCGGCATGGTAATCGCGAAGAACCAGCACCGGGTTCTCCCCCGCCACCCGCACAACATCGCCCCACACCGCCCGCCAGGCCGCGAGGAACGAAGCCTCCTCCGCGTCAATCTCCACGGCCGGCGCGTACCAATCGGTGAACAAGGCCACCTCCCGCGCCATCGCAGGATCGTCGTATGGCGGAATATCCTCCGGCGCCGGCTGCGCCGCAATCCGCGCGAGAATGTCCACCGCCCCTTCGTAAATCCCCCGCTCCTGCTCCGGCGCGCGCTGAAGCAGCGGCCCCACCCGGTCGTCGCCGAAATCCTCGAGCAGCAGCAGCCCGCGCGCCCGGTCTATTCCCAGCGGCCGCGGCGGCGCAAAGCCGCGGTCGAGCAGATGCCCCGCCACCTTCAGAAACGGCCCGATATCTTCCTTGTCCGGCGGCGCGTCCATCAGCACGGCGGTGGTGCCGTCGGCGCGGTGCACCCGGAAGTAGCGGCGAAAGCTCGCATCGCCGGCGAGGGCACGGATTTCCGCGCCTCGCCAGCCATGCTCACTCAAGAAATCGGGTGCCGCTGCGGGCGGAATCATCGGGGCGGCCATCGCCCTCCCCAAGCCGGGGGGACCTTCGCTGTCAAGCGGCGTGCGGCCTCGCCTTGCCGTTCCAGGGTGAGCCGCAGGGCATGCGGCCACAAGGCCGAGCCCATCCGCTCCGGCCATTCCAGAAGCAGCGCCCCGCCATCCAGTGCGTCCTCCAAGGCAAGCTCCTCGAGCTCCTCCGGCGCCTCGACGCGGTAAAGATCGACATGCCACACCGGCAGCGCAAGCTCGTCATAAGGCTGAACGATCGGAAAGGTCGGGCTCGCCACCTCCCCTTCGAAGCCAAGCCCGCGCAGAAGCCCGCGCGCCAGCGTCGTCTTGCCGGCACCCAGATCCCCGAACAAAGCCACCACGTCTCCCGGGCGAAGCAGGGCGGCAAGCCGCGCCCCGAAGCCTTCCGTTTCCTTTGGCCCGTGCAGAAGGATCATTGCCCGCGCGGCAGCCGGATGGTGACGGTGGTGCCTTCGCCCGGCTCCGAGACGAGCTCGATCCGCCCGCCATGCGCTTCCACGAACTGGCGGGCGAGCGGCAGGCCAAGGCCCAACGCCGCCTCCCCGCCGCCTTCGGGCGACTGCGCGCGGTTGAACCGGTCGAACACCCGCGCCTGATCGGCCGCCGCAATGCCTTGGCCGTTGTCCGAAACGGTGATCTGCGCTTCCTTGCGCGTGCCCCCGGCGTGAAGCAGCACCCGCCCGCCGTCCGGCGTATAGGCAAAGGCGTTCTTGAGCACGTTGTCGAGCGCCTGGCGAAGCCGCCGCCGGTCCCCGGTCAGGCTTCCGGAATGGCGCTCGATCTTCACGGCAAGCGCGATCGACTTGCGCGCCGCAGTCTCCCCGAATGCCTCCGCCGCCGCCTGGCACATAGCGGCGACGTCCACTTCGTCCTCGGCAAGCAGCAGGCTTCCGCTGTCGCTCTGGGTAAGATCAAGCACGTTGTCGATCATCGCCCCAAGCCGCGCCACGGCGTCCATGATCGCCGCGACGTAATCCACAGCGGTGGCCGGCAGCTCGCCGCCATAGCCGCCGGCAAGCATCTCCGCGAAACCGCCGATCGAGGTCAGCGGCGTTCGAAGCTCGTAGCTCATGTTGGACACGAACGCCGTCTTCAGCCTGTCCGCCTCCTCCAGCGCGGTGGTCCGCTCGCGAAGCGCCGCTTCCACCGTCCGGCTGGCCGTTACATCCAGCATGGTGAAAAGCGCATTGCCATCGGGCAGCGGCACCGCGGCAAATTCGAACTCGCGCCCGTCCAGGAACGACACCCGCCCGTTGCGCTGCTTGCGCTCCATGGTCGCGTTGCGCACCAGCTCGCGGACCAGACTGGCGTGGCCGGGATTCTTCAATTTCTTGCCGATATGCGCCGTCAGCCCGTCGATGCGCGGATGCTTGGCGAGCTGCTCCTCCTCGAACTGCCACAGCTCGCGAAACCGGTTGTTCCAAAGCTGCAGCCGCCCGTCGGACGCGAACACGCCGATCGCTTCAAAGAGATTGTCGAACGTCGCCGCCCGCACCCGAAGCAAGGTATCGCGTGCCGAGGCGAGCTGGAGCTGCTCCGTGCGATCCTCGAAGATCAGCAGCAAGCCGCCGTCGGGCAGCGGCTGGCCGACGACGCGCACGTGCCGCCCGCCACGCAGCAGCCAATCCTCCTCTTGCGCAACCAGGGCTTCGGTGAACCAGCGCGACCGTTCGCTCCGCCACTCGGGATAATCGCGAACCTCCGGCACGTTTCCGGCTTCGCGCATATGGTCGAGCAAGCGGTCGAACTCGAGCCGCTCGGATAGCGTCTCGGCGCGAAGGGCGAACATCCGCGCAAAGGGCTGGTTGAAGAAGATCAGCGTCCGGTCCGGCCCGAATTGGGCAACGCCTGCCGACAAGCGGTCGAGCATGTCGCGCTGGGCGCGGACGAAGCGGGCGAGGTCGGCGCGGGCCTGCTCGCGGTCCTCGACGTCGATGGCGTAGCCGGCCACTCCGGCGGTGCCCAAGGGCACTTCCACCACCCGCATCGTCCGCCGCTCGCCGCTGATCGTCGCCGGGATCGTCCGGACCAGCGGCTGGCCGCTGTCGCGGATCGCCGCCGCTTCGCCGACGGCACGCTCCTTGTCATCGTCGATCAGCTCGATCGCGCCCGCAACCACCGCGGCGGCGCTGTCCGCTTCCACCGCGGAAACATAGGCGCTGTTCACCATTGCGAGGCTCAGGTCAGGCCCGCGGTGCCAGATCGGGAAGGGCGCCGCTTCCACCAGCCCCGACAGCGCCTCGAGCCCGAAGGCCAAACGATCGGCTCGCTCGGCAAGCGCCGCGCGCTGCTCTTCGCTTTCCGTTTCGTCAAGGAACCAGAGCAGGATCGCGCCCTCGGCCGCCGGAGCGGGGGCCGGTCCGCCGCGCACCAGCAGCAGCCGGGAAGAGCCCTGCGGGCGAAGCGTCAGCGTGAATGGTGCCCCGGTTGCGGCGCTTGCCTGCACCGCCTCCCGGAGCCGCGCTGCGTCGTCGCCGGCAAGCCCCTGCTCACCGGCGCCGAGCGCACCGAAAGCCGCAACCGGCTCAGCGAGGCCGAGCAGGTTCGCCAGGCGCTCGGACATCTGCAGCGACAGATCGGGCGCCACCAGCAACGGCAGCGCCGGCGCAACGGCCAGAAACGCCTCCGACCGCGCCGCTTCGTCCCTCAGCGCCCGTCCCTCGCGCGCAAGCCGGAGCCCTCGAAGCGTCGCCCATACCGCCACGCACAGCCACCCGGCGCAAATCAGCGCCAAAACGGCCGCGGCGGTGGGGGAAAGGCTAAGCACCGTCCACCTCTAGCCAGCGGGGAAGCCGGGAGGAAGCCACGGTTACGGCAATGTCAGGCAGGCGAAGCGGAAAAAGCCGCGCCTTAGGCGGCGTCTTCCGCCTTTTTGGCGTAGATCCGCACCGGCTCCTTGCGCCCTTCGACGACATCCTTGTCGATCATCACTTCGTCCACCCCGTCCATCGACGGCAGGTCGAACATTGTGTCGAGCAGGATGTTCTCCAGGATCGAACGGAGGCCGCGCGCGCCCGTCTTGCGCTCAATCGCTTTCTTGGCGACCGCGATCATGGCTTCGTCGGTGAAGCTGAGCTTCACGTCCTCCATGTCGAACAGCTTGGCGTACTGCTTCACCAGCGCATTCTTCGGCTCGCGCAGGATCTTGACGAGTGCGGTCTCATCGAGATCCTCCAGCGTCGCGATCACCGGCAAGCGGCCGACGAATTCGGGGATCAGGCCGAACTTGAGGAGGTCGTCCGGCTCGCCCTGGCGCAGGATTTCGCCCGTGCGCCGTTCTTCCGGCGCGGCGACATAGGCGCCGAAGCCGATCGACTTGCCCTGGAGGCGGTCGGCGATGATCTTCTCGAGACCCGAGAAGGCGCCGCCGCAGATGAACAGGATGTTGGTCGTGTCCACCTGCAGGAACTCCTGCTGCGGGTGCTTGCGCCCGCCCTGCGGCGGAACCGACGCAGTGGTGCCTTCCATCAGCTTCAGCAGCGCCTGCTGGACGCCTTCGCCCGACACGTCGCGGGTGATCGACGGATTGTCCGACTTGCGGCTGATCTTGTCGATTTCATCGATGTAGACGATGCCGCGCTGCGCCCGCTCGACATTGTAGTCGCTGGCCTGGAGCAGCTTCAGGATGATGTTCTCGACATCCTCGCCGACATAGCCCGCTTCGGTAAGCGTCGTCGCGTCGGCCATGGTGAACGGCACGTCGAGCAGCCGCGCAAGCGTCTGCGCCAGCAAGGTCTTGCCGCAGCCGGTCGGCCCGACGAGCAGGATGTTCGACTTGGAAAGCTCGACCTCACCGCCCTTGGAGCCGTGCGCCAGGCGCTTGTAATGGTTGTGGACGGCCACCGAGAGTACGCGCTTGGCGTGGCTCTGGCCGATGACATAATCGTCGAGGTGATTGCAGATTTCCAGCGGCGTCGGAACGCCGTCGCGGCTCTTCACCAGCGAGGACTTTGTTTCCTCGCGGATGATGTCGTTGCACAATTCGACGCATTCGTCGCAGATGAAAACGGTGGGGCCCGCGATGAGCTTCCTCACTTCGTGCTGCGATTTGCCGCAGAAGGAGCAATAAAGAGTGCTCTTGGAATCGCTGCCGCTAAGCTTTGTCATGATCTTCCTATCAGGCGCCTGCCCGCGCCCTTTGCCACGTGGACCATCCTAGACCGCACAATCGCACATCCACAATGGCCTATTGATTAACGCCTCCGCCCGCCGGCCCCCGGGCAGGGATCGCAGCGAAAGATGGGAGTGTTCGAGCCGGCAATTGGTTCCGGCCCGAACGGAAGCACTTGCAATTGCTTGGGGATATGTGGCCCCGCCGCCGCCTTCACGCAAGAGCGGCGGCGGGGAGGAGGATGGATCAGACCGCGGTCGACTGGTGGGTGGTGTCGCCGTCGGCCACTGCCGGACGCTTCTCGAACACTTCGTCGATCAGGCCGAATTCCTTGGCTTCGGTGGAAGACAGGAACTTGTCGCGGTCCATCGCCTTCTCGATCTCCTCGATCGGCTTGCCGGTATAGTGCGCGTAAAGCTCGTTCATCCGGTGCCGGATGCGCAGGATCTCGCGGGCCTGGATTTCGATGTCGGAGGCCATGCCTTGCGCGCCGCCCGACGGCTGGTGGATCATGATCCGCGCATTGGTGAGCGCCACCCGCATGCCCGGCTCGCCCGCCGCCAGCAGGAAGCTGCCCATCGACGCGGCCTGGCCGATGCATACCGTGCCGACCCGCGGGCGGATATATTGCATGGTGTCGTGGATCGCCATTCCAGCCGTCACCACGCCGCCCGGCGAGTTGATGTACATGAAGATATCCTTTTTCGGATTCTCGCTCTCCAGGTACAAAAGCTGGGCGGTGATCAGGGTCGCCATATGGTCCTCGACGCCGCCGGTCACGAAGACGATCCGCTCCCTCAGCAGCCGGGAGTAAATGTCGAAGCTGCGCTCCCCGCGGTTCGATTGCTCGATAACAATGGGAACGAGGCCGTTGACGATGTCTGCGTGATCCATGGAAATCCCTGTGCTTAGCTTCTTCCCCCTCTACATCGGGGGTTTGGCGAGGCGGTTCAAGGGGAGAGTAGCCGCCGCGCCCGGACCCCCGGCTTGCCCGCCGAAGCGCCCCTGCTACACGCCCGCCATGGAATTCGCCGCCGACACGATCGCCTTTCTGATGGCCACGGCCTTCCTCGCAGGCGCCATCGACGCCGTGGCGGGCGGCGGAGGCCTGATCACCATCCCCGCCCTGCTCGCCGCCGGCATCCCGCCGGTCGCCGCGATCGGCACCAACAAGCTCCAAAGCAGCTTCGGAACCGCCGGGGCCGTGCTCGCTTTCGCCCGCAACGGCCATATCGATTTCCGCCGCTTCGCCGGCCCCGCTTTCGCCGCCTTCGTGGGCTCAGCGGCCGGCGCCTTCATCCTCACCAAGGTCAGCTCCGCCTTCCTCGCCGGCCTCTTGCCGATCCTGCTCGTCGCGATGGCGCTCTACTTTCTCCTCGCACCCCGCATGGGCGACGAGGACCGCCACAGCCGCTTCGGCCCGCGCCTGCTCGGCGCCGCCGCTTTCCTGATCGGCTGTTATGACGGCTTCTTCGGCCCCGGCACCGGCTCCTTCTTCACCACTGCCCTTGTCGCCCTGTTCGGCCTCGGCCTGCTCCGCGCGGTCGCCCACACCAAGCTGCTCAACCTGGCAAGCAACCTCGCCGGCCTGTTCGTGCTGATCGCCGGCGGCCACGTCCTGTGGCTGCTCGGCGGAGCGATGGCGCTGGCAAGCATCGCCGGCGGGCAGCTCGGCGCGGCCGCCGCCATGCGCTTCGGCGCCCGCGCCGCCCGCCCGCTGCTTGTGGTCGTCTCGCTCGCCCTCACCGCCAAGCTCCTGGCGACACCCGGCAACCCGCTGGCGCAAGCGATCGGGAGCTGGATCGCCCCCTAGAAGGCGCCCTTACTTCGCCTTGCGCCCGGCGGCCTTGCGCCCGCCCGCACGCGCCGTGCGCGGCATCTTGCCAAGCCCGATCGCCCGGGCAAGCGTTGCGCGCTGTTCCGAATAATTGGGCGCAACCATCGGGTAAGTCTTGGGAAGTTCGTAGGCGGCACGATATTCTTCGGGAGTCATGCCGTGCGCGACGACGAGGTGGCGGCGAAGCATCTTGTTCTTCTGGCCGCAGGCAAGGCACACCAAATGGTCGGGCTTTACCGACGCGCGCACCGACACAACCGGCTCCGGCTTGCCCGGCGCTTCTTCCACCGGCGCTCCGCCGAGGCCGTTCAGCGCGGCATGCACTTGCCGGATAAGCTCGGGGAGGTCGTTCACCGCAACGCTGTTGTTGCTGACATGGGCGGCGACGATGTCGGCGGTGAGAGTGATGACCTGGCCGTCGTTCTGCCCCTGCGCCTGTTCCTCGGACATGTTCTTACCCCCAATTCGATATTGCTGTTGTTATGTCCATTCTGGACAGAAAAAGCATCGGACGCAAGACGGATGACCAGCGCCGCCCCCTGCTAAGAATTTCCGCGTCGCCCGCATTGGAAAAAACCCTCTCCCGCCGCCGCAGCCGACTGCTAAGCTTGAGCCATGCACAACCGACGCACCGCCCTGCAAAGCCTTGCCGCCGCCGCCGCAATCGCCGCCCTCCCTTCGCCCGCCGCCGCCGCCCGAACCCCGCTGCGCAAGCCGCCGCGCCTGCGCAAAGGCGACACGGTCGGCCTGGTGGAGCCCGCCGGCTTCACCGACGACGCCTTCGATCTCGCGCTGGTAATGGAAAGCGTCCGCGCCATGGGCCTGGTGCCGAAGCCGGCGCGCCACCTCGCCGCCCGCTGGGGCTATCTCGCCGGCAAGGACGCGGACCGTGCCGCCGACGTGAACGCCATGTTCGCCGACGACGGCGTCCGCGCAATCTTCGCGGTGCGCGGCGGCTGGGGCTCGGCCCGCATCCTCCCCCACCTCGACTGGAAAACGATCCGCGCCAACCCCAAGCTCCTGATCGGCTTCAGCGACATTACGGCGCTGCACATGGCGATCGCCGCCAAGGCCGGCTTCACCACGATTCACGGCCCGAATGCGGCAAGCTCGTGGGGCGCCCTTTCCTGGGACAGCTTCCGTGCACTCGCCTTCGAAGGCCAGACGCCGACCTACGCCAGCCCCACCGGCAGCGAAGACCGCCTCGTCCAGCGCGCCGGCCGGACCCGCACCCTGCGCGGCGGCAAAGCGACCGGCCCGCTCCTCGGCGGCAACCTCACCGTGCTCACCGCGCTCATGGGCACGCCGTACCTCCCGGAATTCGACGGCGCGATCCTGTTCATCGAGGATGTGGACGAGGCCGAATACCGGATCGACCGGATGCTGACCCAACTCGCGCTCGGCGGCGTCCTCGGCCGCGTCGCCGGCGTCGTCTTCGGCCAATGCACCGATTGCCGCGCCAGGGGCCCGTCCTACGGCGGCTTCACCTTGTCGGAAGTGCTGCAACAGCATCTCGCGCCGCTGCGCGTCCCCGCCTTCCAGGGGGCGCTGATCGGCCACGTCGCCAATCAGTACAGCATCCCCGTCGGCGCCCGCGCCGAGATCGACGCCGACGCAGGCACCATCCGGATCCTGGAACCGGCGGTCGCCTAAGCGGGGGGCTCGCCCGGCGCCGGGTAGCTTAGGTAATGGAGGCGGCGCACCTCGCGCCGTCCCCGCACCACCGTATCGAGGATCAGCCCGACGGCGAAGCTGATGAACGCCACCGTCATCATGCCGGTGATCAGGATGGCGGTCGGGAAACGCGGCACCAGCCCGGTCTGCGCATAGGTGACGATCAGCGGAATCGCGAGCACAAGCGCCAGCAGGGCGAGAAACGCCGCAAAGCCGCCATAGAACAATACCGGCCGCTCGATCCGGAACAGGTGCAGGATGGTCTTCATGATCCGCCACCCGTCGCGATAGGTCGAAAGCTTCGACACCGACCCTTCCGGCCGCGCGCCGTAAGCGGTGACGATCTCCCCCACCGGCATCGCCAGCTCCAGCGCGTGGACCGAAATTTCCGTTTCCGTCTCAAAGCCTCGGGCAAGCGCGGGAAAGCTCTTCACGAACCGCCGCGAAAAGACCCGGTAGCCGGAGAAGATGTCGGTAAAGGTCCGCCCGAACAGGCTCGCCAAAATGCCGGTGAACAATTGATTGCCGAGCCGGTGGCCGCGCCGATAGGCTTCCTCCAGCTCGGACTTGCGCGCGCCGACAACCATGTCGAGCTGTTCGTCGAGCAGCTTGGCGACCAAGGCCGGCGCGGCGTCGGCGTCGTAGGTCGCATCGCCGTCCGCCATGATGTAGATGTCGGCTTCGATGTCGGCGAACATCCGCCGCACGACATTGCCCTTGCCCTGCATCTTTTCGGTGCGAACGATCGCTCCGGCGGCGCGCGCAACCTCGACCGTCCGGTCGGCGCTGTTATTGTCGTAAACGTAGATCCGGGCGTCGGGCAACGCGGCGCGGAAGCCCGCCACCGTTTGCGCGATCGCCGCTTCCTCATTGTAGCAAGGCAGCAGGATCGCGATGCGCAGTTGAGACCGGTTCAAAGGCTTTTCCCCCGCGCCCTCACCCGAATGCGGCGCGCTGCCGAATTCTAGGCCGGGCGCCCGCGTCTCGACAACCAGCATTTCCTTGCCCTCTTAAGCCACCGAATCTTCGGACTGCTTCATGGGCGCAAGGTGCTGCCGTTCGGTTAACTCTCCCGCGATCGAAACCGCGGGAGAGCATCGCCACTGTCTTAGTCGGCCTTCTTCTTGGCCTTTGCCTTCTTCGGCTTCTCGTCGGCGGCAGGCGCCTCGGCGGAAGCTTCCTCGGCCGGAGCAGCGTCGGCGGCCTTGGCCTTCTTCGCCTTTTTCGGCTTCTCGGCGGCAGGCGCGTCTTCCGCCGGAGCGGCATCGGCGGCCTTCGCCTTCTTCGCCTTCTTGGGCTTGGTTTCGGCGCCATGATCATGGTCGTGGTCGTGGTTGCAGTCCGGCCCATGGACGTGGCCGCCGCCGCTATGCGTGTCGGTGGATTCGATCTCCGCCTGCAGAACGTCGCGGGTCACGGCACGGTCGGTGATCGTCGCCTTTTCGAACAGGAAGTCGACGACCTTGTCTTCGAACAACGGCGCGCGAAGCTGGGCGGCCGCCATCGGCTCCTGCTGGATATATTCCATGAAGCGCTGGCGCTCTTCCGGGCGATATTGCTGCGCCGCCTGCATGATCAGCTGGTTCATTTCGTTCTGGCTGATCTGGATGTTGTTGCGTGTGCCGATCTCCGAGAGGAGCAGGCCGAGGCGCACGCGGCGCTCGGCGATCTGGAGATAATCCTCGCGCTCGCTTTCCATTTCGGCGCGGGCCGCTTCCGGATCGGCTTCGTGGCCGGCTTCATGCTCGAGCTGCTGCCAGATCTGCGCGAACTCGGCTTCCACCATGGACGGCGGAACGTCGAAGCTGTGGGTCTCGGCCAAACGGTCGAGCAGCTTGCGCTTCATGTGGGTGCGGGTGAGGCCGTTCAATTCCTGCTCCACCTGACCCTTGAGGAGGTCGCGGAGCTGGCCGATGCCTTCCAGGCCCATCGCCTGCGCGAACGCATCGTCGGCATTGGCTTCGCGCGCTGTCTGCACTTCGTTGACGGTGACGGCGAATTCGGCTGCCTTGCCCTTCAGCGTCTCCACCGGATAATCTTCGGGGAAGGTGACGTTCAGCGTGCGCTGCTCGCCGACGGTGGCGCCGACCAATTGGTCCTCGAAGCCCGGGATCAACCGCCCGGAGCCGAGCTCGACGCGCATCGCTTCGCCGGTGCCGCCTTCGAACGCAACGCCGTCGACGGTGCCGCGATAATCGAGCACCACCAGGTCGCCCATCTGGGCGGCATGGCCTTCCGGTGCGGGATCGTAGCTCTTCTGGCCTTGAACCAGGCGGTTCACCGCTTCGTCGATCTCGGCGTCGGTCGGTTCAACCGTCAGGCGTTCCAGCTCGATTCCGTCGATCTGCGGCTCGCCAAGCTCGGGAAGCGTTTCCAGCTCGACGCGGATCACCGCATCCTTGCCGGGGCCGCCTTCTTCCAGCTCAACGGCCGGCTGCATCGCCGGGCGGAGCTTCTGCTCGGTCAGGAGCTGCTGAACGCCTTCCTGAACGGCGGTATTGAGCGCTTCCTGCTCCAGCGCCGGGCCGTGCATCTTGCGGACCAGATTGGCCGGGACCTTGCCGGGGCGGAAGCCGGGCATCTTGATCTGCGGCGCGACCTTCTTGATCTCGCCATCCACGCGGGCGGCGATATCCTTCGAAGATATGGTGATCCGGTAGGCGCGCTTCAGGCCTTCGTTCAAGGTCTCAACAGTCTGCATCGTGCGGCTCTTGCTTTCTAACTGGGCTGAGGCGGCCGTGCCGAAGCGCGGGCCGGGCGGAAACTGGTGCGGGCGAAGGGACTCGAACCCCCACATCTTGCGATACTGGAACCTAAATCCAGCGCGTCTACCAGTTCCGCCACGCCCGCAGGGCCGCCGGTCGGCGGCGTCTATAGCAGGGTGAACGAAAGGGGCAAGGCGGATGGTGCTTGGCGGCGCTTCGCGACGCTTGGCTTTCCAAACGGAGCGGGCGCGCTAGAGAGGATTTTTCCCGCCCTTCCCCCCGCGATTCGCCGGGATCCGATTGCGGCGGTTCGGGGAAGACGGGGTTGGTTATTCCAGTTCAAGACGAAACCGGCGAAACCCTGGCGGCGGAAAACCTCTTCCGCGGCATCTTCGAATCCGGCTTGGCCGGCTATGCCGTCGCCGATCTTTCCACCGGCACGGTGATCGCCATCAACAACCGCTTGATCGAGATCACCGGTTATTCCCGCGAACAGATCGAAGGCCAGCCGCACATCTGGCGGGAGGTCACGCCGCCGGAATATGTCCACCTCGACGAACGGGCGATCGCCCAGGTCATGGAGCGCGGCTCGGCTGACCCTTTCGAAAAGGAATATCAGCGGCCGGACGGAAGCCGGGTGCCGGTCCGCGTCGGCTCCGCGATGGTGCCGGGAAGCAGGACGCAGGTCATCGTCCAGGTCGATGACATCAGCGACCGGCGCCGAAGCGACCAGGCCCTTCGCGACTCCGAAGCGCGCCTCCGCCTTGCCGTTGAAGCCGGCCGCATGGCGGTGTGGGATTATGACGCCTCCGCCCAAAGCATCCGCACCTCACCCGAGCTGAACCGGCTGCTCGGCTTTCCCGCCGACGCCAAGCCGACGCTGGAGGAGATTCGGGACTGTTATTACCCGGGCGAACGCGAGCGGATCATGGGTGCGGCGCTCCAAGCGGTGGAGCGGGGCGAGCGTTATTTCGAGATCGAATATCGCCTGTATCGCCCCGATGGCGAGCTGCGCTGGTTCCTGCTCCGCGCCGAGCTTGAATTGGCCGCCGACGGCACCCCGCTGCGCGCGGTCGGCGTGCTGCTCGACATCGACGACCGCAAGCGCACCGAAGAAGCGCTTGCCGATCGCCAGCTTGAACTCAACGCCGCGCTCGAAGCCGGCGCGCTTGCCGTTGTCGATTTCGATCACCGCACCGGGCGATTCAGCCCGTCGCCGCGCCTGAACGAGCTCTACGCTTACCCGCCGGATCACCCGCTCACCATCGACGACGTTCGCGCCCGCTACCATCCCGAAGCCGTCGGGGAGATCATGGCGAAACGGCAGCGCGACCGGGAAGCGTCTGGCGAGAACAAGTTCGACTGGGTGTTGCGCCTCCGCTTGCCCGACGGAAGCAGCCGCTGGGTGCAGGGTCTCGGCGAATATATCCGCGATGCAAACGGCGCGATCCTCCGCTCGCGCGGCGTGGTGATGGACGTCACCGAACGCCGCCGCGCCGAGGAGCATCAACGGCTGCTGATCAACGAGCTCAACCACCGGGTAAAGAACAGCCTCGCCATCGTGCAGGGTCTCGCCCAGCAGTCGTTCAAAGGCGAAGCGGCGTCGAAGGCGGCGCGCCAGGCGTTCGAAGGGCGGCTTGCGGCGTTGGCCGCCGCGCACGACCTGCTTACCCAGGAGGCCTGGCAGGCCGCCTCGCTCCGCCACGTCGTGGAGGAAGTTGTCGCGCCCTACTGCGGCGATGCCGGCCGCTTCGAGGTCGAAGGTCCGGACGTGCGGCTGGACCCGAAGCTCGCCGTCTCCTTCGCGCTCGGGCTCCACGAATTGTGCACCAACGCCGCCAAATACGGCGCCCTCTCTTCCCCCGAAGGCAAGGTCCATGTCCGCTGGTGGACCGGCCATGGGAGGCTTCGGCTGGAATGGCGCGAAAGCGGCGGTCCTCCCGTCACGCCGCCGGCGGCGCGCGGTTTCGGCACCCGGATGATCGAGCGGGGCCTTGCCGCCGAACTGCGCGGCAAGGTTGAGATCCTGTTCGAGGCGGGCGGCGTCGTCTGCAACATCGACGCCGAACTTCCCGCCGCCGCCGCCGCTTAAGCCGCCTGATCGAACCCGTCGATCGCGGGAAGCGGGCGCAGCCGCTGGCGGGGGTGGAGCACGCCGACGCCGGTCATGCCGGTATCGGCAAGCGCGACCGCCGTGCTGCAGAACGCGCACTCCGCCGAAAGCCGTCCAATATACCATTGGGTGCGGCCGCAAGCCGGGCAATGGTTGACCTCGCCGGGCCGGTACAGGAGCTGATAGCCCCGCGCCGAAGGATCGTGCGCAAAGGCCCTGCCGCCCCGTCCCGCCGTTCCGCCGTCGATTGCCCGCAACATCGCTTCAACTCCCTGTCCGCCACAAGGTCCGTCCATTCGGCCCTGCGATGAACCGTGCAATGCCGTCGATGAGTTGAACGACAAATGAACCGTTCCGCCCCTGCAACATCTGACACCAAGAAGCCCGAGCCCCCTCTGGGAAGCTCCACGCAACGCGTAACCTTTGAAACCTTCTAAACCATCCGCCGCACCCGCCGCCGAAGCCGCGGCGGCGCTGCACCCAAAGTCCCGGGCAAGGCCAACGGCAGCGGCGACCCACATCCCGCGCACTCCGCCACCTGCCGCCCGACCAGCCACTGCACCCCGCCGCAGTCCCCACACCGCGCCGCCTCGCCAGCCCTGAACGGCACCGGCCGAACCCGTTGATCCTGTTGCAAGCCCATCATCCCACCCCAATGCCCCGCACCGGGTGTAACCCGCCTCGGCGGCAGCGCGAGCGGCTGTTTCACCGGAGGAATGAAGCTGGCATCGAACCGTGGCTCAAGCGCCACAGCAGCTCAGCCGGTCCGAACCACCTCGGCCTCGCGCCCCTCTGCTTCCTCCCAAACCGCCTCCCGGTGCATCTCGAAAGCGCCGTCGGCGTCGGCAAGGCTCCACACCCCGCTGATCGAGTTCCCGTCGCCCGATACTTGCCCGACGTAATCGACGGCATGAGCGGCATCGCTGGCGCCGTCATAGGCCTTGGTGAAGTCGACGGCGCTGCCCTGCCGGCTCCCCGAAAGGATAGCCTCCAGCGAGTCGGTGGAGCGGCCCATCGTGTTAGGCTCAATGATCGTCCCGGAAAGGGCGCCGCTCGAGTCCTCGATGCGGGCGAGGAACGGCACGGCGGCTCCGAAGGCGTAGAAATAGCGGCCCATCCACAAGCCGCTGATGTTCAGCGCCTTGCTCACAGCCTCGCACTGGCGAGGGCCGCGAGGGTGGCGACATCAACGGGCGGGGCGCAGAGAAAACCCTGGTAAAGGTTGCAGCCTTCGCGGGCGAGCAAGGAGAGCTGCTCCTCCGTCTCCACACCTTCCGCAATGACCTCAAGGCCGAGCGAGCGCGCCATTTCGATCACGCTGCGCACCACCACCTGGTCGCGCGGGCTGCCGCTGATATCCTCCACCAGCCGCTTGTCGATCTTGAGGTAATCGAGCGGCAGGGCCTTCAGGTAAGCAAGGCTGGAATAGCCGGTTCCGAAATCGTCGATCGCTGCCCGAAGTCCGCCCTCGCGCAACCGCGCAAGCAGGTTCGCGGCCGCGCCGAGATCGTCGATCAGCCCGCCTTCGGTGACTTCCACCGTCAAGCGCCCAGCCGGGAAACCGCTCTCCCGAACCAAGGCAACGAACTGCTCCGCGAACCCCGGTCGAACGATGTCGGCGGCAGTGATGTTGACTGACAAACGCAGGCCGGAGAGCGCCTCCGGCCAGGCGGCGGCGGCGGCGATCGCCTTGCGCTGGACGTGGTCGGAAAGTTGGACGAGATAGTCGGAGCGCTCCGCCACGCTGAACAGGGTAATCGCGCCAAGTTCGCCCAAATCGGGGTGGCGCCAGCGGGCAAGTGCTTCGGCGCCGACGATGCGTCGGGTGGCAACGGAGACCTGGGGCTGGAACAATATTTCGATCTCGTCCTGATCGAGCGCGCGGCGCAGATCGACCTCCAAGCGGTCGCCGAGCGCCTCCTGGCCTGCGCTACCCGCCTCCATCACCCGCACCGGCCCCGCTTCACCCGTCTTTGCTTCGGCAAGAGCGGCGCTTGCCCGGCGAAGCAGCTGCGACGAATCGTCCCCCGCTTCGGCTGCCACCACGCCGGCGCGGCTGCCGAGGGTGACGACATGATCGCCGGACATGAAGGGGCGGCCCGTTGCCTCGATCAGTTCGCCGGCAAGAAAGCGCGCCTCCCCCAGGCTGGTTGGCGCGGCAAGCAGGATCGCGAATTCGGCGCCCGCGATCCGCGCCACCAGCCGTCGCCGCCCGTCGGGCCCCACAAGCCGCTCGATCCGCCGCGCCGCCGCCTGAAGCACCGAATCGCCGGTACTGCGGCCGAAGGCTGCGTTGATCGCATCGAAGCGGCTAACCGCGAGAAGGATGCAGACCAGCGGCGGCTGTGCTGCCGAGGCGGCAAGCTGGCTGTCGATCCATTCGCGCGCCGAGCGGGCGTCGCGGAGCCCCGTCATCGGATCGCGAACCTGTGTGCCTTCCACTGGATCGACGGTGCCGATCGCCTCGGTTCGGCCGACCACCGCCTGCCCAGCCTCCACCCGTAGGTGGTGCGCAAGCCGCGCGCCGCCCCCCTCCCCATCGCCATGCGCGAACGCGGTGGACTGACCGGTGGCAAGCAAGCGGTCGATAGCTCCACGGGCGGCCCGGCGGCCGTCCGTGTCGAGCTTGCGGAAGAGTTCAAGCAGGCTGATCCGCTGGCCCATATCCTCGCCAAGGCCCGCGCGCCGAGCGAGCGCCGGACTCAGCTCTACGGTGGAGGAGCCGGGCTGCCACCGCCACGAATCCCCTCGCTCCTCGTTTCCCGCACGGCGGCTGGCCCGGCCGCCACCGAGCCGTTCGGCGTGCCTGTGCGCGAACTGGACGGCGTGGAGGAACTGCTGTTCGCTGAATGGGCTCACCAGGAAGTGGGTCGCTCCGGCGGCGTAGAGTTCGTCCAGCGCATGGTCGTCCGTACGCGACAAGAGGACGAGCAACGCCGCGGCATTGGCCTCTGCCGGATCGGCGAGGTGGCCGACACCGTCCTTGCCGTCGCCGAGTGCGCCGCGTGCATCGACCACCGCAACCGCTGCGCCGGACGCAATGAAGCGGCTTTCGGCATTGTCGTTGCGCCGCGCGGCGATCGCCTGCCAGCCGCCGCGCTCGGCCGCGGCAGTTAGTTCGTCGCGGTGGCGAAAAGACAGAATGAACAGCGGCGGGCCGCCGCTCACTTCGTTCATTGTCCCTGCCTCGCCCTTCGCCACATACCTGCTTAAGGCTCTACTCTCGGCCCGCAGCCTCAACAATCGGTTTAGAAGCGCAGGCGGTCCCGGAATAATCCTTGCGCTTGCCGCCGCCCCCGCCGCAGCCTAGCAAGGCGCACCATGACGGCCGCCGCGGACAAACCCACCGCCCTCCTCGCCTCCCAGGCACGCGCGGCGCGCGAGGCGGAGCGGGAACTTCGGCGTTTTCACCCCTTTGTATCGCTCGAAGAAGCCGAGCAGGTCGTCGCCCTCGGCGGTGATGGCTTCCTGCTGCAAACCTTGCACGAGATGCTGGCTTCGGAGCGGATACTTCCGGTTTATGGAATGAACCGCGGCACCGTCGGCTTTCTGATGAACAAGTGGCGGCCTTCCGGTCTGTTCGAGCGGATCGGCTCCGCCCGGGTTTTTTCCGTAGCTCCTCTGCGGATGGAGGCGACCACCACGAACGGCGAAGAGGCGATCTTTCCCGCGATCAACGAAGTCTCACTGCTTCGGGAGACGCGCCAGACCGCTTGGGTAGAGGTGTCCGTGAACGAACAGGTCGTGCTCCCGAAGCTGGTGTGCGACGGCGTGTTGGTTGCAACCGCCGCAGGTTCGACGGCTTACAATCTGTCGGCACACGGGCCGATCCTGCCGCTGGGATCCAACCTGGTCGCTTTGACGCCGATCAGCCCTTTTCGGCCGCGGCGCTGGGGCGGCGCGCTTCTCCCGGACGACTGCCGCATCGGCTTTCGGGTCTTGAACCCGGTCAAGCGGCCGGTCTCCGCGGTTGCCGATCAAAAGGAAGTCCGCGACGTCGCAAACGTCGCCGTCCAGGTAGACCGCGGCAGGGCACTCACCCTACTTTTCGATGCGGACCAGACTTTGGACGAGCGCATCAGGCAGGAGCAATTCACCGCCTGAAAAAGCGGCGGCAAATGCCTTGCGCCTGCGAAAAACATGCTGCTATAGCCCCGCTCGCCGAAAGGCTGCTCCCCGGTAGCTCAGCGGTAGAGCATCCGACTGTTAATCGGATGGCCGATGGTTCGAATCCGTCCCGGGGAGCCACTCGCTTCAATCAGCGAGTTTGCTCAGCAGCTGCGTTTCACCCCGTCTGGAGTTCTCCAGGCGAAGCTGAGACTTGCTACTCCTGCCCTGAGCTCAGCTTCACCACCCGCGGCTTCGGTTCGTCAGAACCACGGCGGCTGAGCAGTGCGTAGGCAATCAGCCCGATACCGGCGGTCACCGCGATCTTGGTGGCGAGCCCCTTCTTGTTATGCTCCCACTCGGCCTTGCCGCCCATTTCCGCGGGAATGTTCGGCACCTTGGCGCGGGCGAGGTCCTGGCCGATTCCTTCCACCACGTTGATCCGATCAGCGCCCATCAACAGCAGCCAGTGAATCCAGTTGGATTCGCTCCAGCGGAACGCCAGCCGGCGGATCATACCGCTCAGCCCGCTCGGCGGCGTCGACGTGCCGAACACCGCGGGCCGGCGGATGTGCTCGATCGACTGCAGGATCTCGACATCGCTGCCCTGCAAGGCCGGCCGCTGCCAGTCCTTGGTGAGGCCTTCGTCTTTCGAACGGTCGCGATACGGATAGGTGGGATTGTTTGCCGGATCGGCGTCCACGCCCCAGCCGGTGACGGATTGCGGATCAATCGGCGTGCGCGCGCTGGCGATGTCGGTGCGTTGCTGTTCAAGCATATTATCGTTCCTCAATGGCTTGGGACCAGCACCGGCTTGATGCAGCCGTCGAGCTTGGCCGAGAACAAGTGATAAGCGTCGGCAATGTCCTCCAGCGGCACCTTGTGGGTGATGATGCCCTTTGGATTGAGGCGCCCTTCCTTCACATGTTCAATGAGCTTGGGCAGATGCCGCTTCACCGCCGCCTGGTTGGCGCGAATGGTGAGGCCCTTGTTCACGACATTGCCCATCGGCACCATGTTGCCGGTCGGCCCGTAGACGCCGACGATGGATACGACGCCGCCTTTCTTCACCGAGTTGATCGCCCAGTGCAGCGGGATTGCGTTGCCGGCCTCGAGCTTCAGCTTGTTGCCGAACAAAGTCTGGAGGAAATTACCTTTGGCATCGCCTCCGACCGCATCGATCGCAACGTCGACGCCCAAGCCGTCTGTCGTCTTCTTCATGAACACGACGAGGTCGTCCAACTCCTTGTAGTTATACACTTCCGCAGGACAGTAAGTGCGCGCGAACTCAAGCCGGTAGTCGACATGGTCGACCACGATCACCCGCCCCGCGCCGAACAGCCAGGCGGAGCGCGCGGCAAGCAGGCCGACTGGGCCGGCGCCGAGCACCAGCACCGTGTCGCCCTTTTGGATGCCGCCCATTTCGGCAGCCTGGTAGCCAGTCGGCACCACGTCGGTGAGCAGCACCGCATCGTCAGGGTCCATCCAGTCCGGGATCACCTGCGGCCCGAAGTCGGCATAAGGCACGCGGACATATTCCGCCTGGCCGCCGTCGTAGCCGCCGCCGGTGTGCGAATAACCGAAGATGCCGCCGACCGCGGTCGCTTGCGGGTTGTTTTCGTGGCAGTTGCCGTAGAGGCCTTGCTTGCAGAAATGGCACTGGCCGCAGGCGATGTTGAACGGCACCAGCACGTGATCGCCGACCTTCAGATTCTCAACCGCCGAGCCGACTTCCTGGACGATGCCGCAGAATTCGTGGCCGAAGGTCATGCCGACGCGCGTGTCGGGCACCATGCCGTGGTAGAGGTGAAGATCGGACCCGCAAATGCACGAACGGGTGACTTTCACGATGGCATCGCGGGGATGCTCGATCTTGGGCATCGGCTTTTCTTCAACGCGGACGCGGTACGGCCCGCGGTAGTTCATCGCCAGCATGTGAAACTGCTCCTCGGCTATTGCTTGCCGCCTCAACCGGGGACCGAACCCGTTGGTTCCGGGCCACAAAAGCCGCGGCGCCCGTCGGGCATCAGCGAACCGCCTCCGGAACATTGTCGCCGCGCCACGGGTTTGGCGGAGCAGGATTTCAGGAGGCTTCCATGGCTAGCAAGAGCGACGAAAAAGGCGGCAACAAGTCCCGCAAAGGCGGCAGCAACGGCGAGAACAAAGGCAATGAAGGCGGTGGCTTCGGCTTCGGAAGCGGCAATACCGGCGTGCTGATGGGCGCGGCAATGGCCGGCGCCGCGGTCGGCATCGCCGCCAATGTCGGGCGCAAATTGTTCGTTCAGTTTACGAGCGGCGCCACCGGCGACTGGTTCGATGCGCTGAAGACGGAGCATGCGATGACGCTCGCCATCTTCGACAAGATCGAAGCCACGGACGACAGCCAGGGCATTACCCGCGCGAACCTGCTGATGAAGCTCAAATATGCGCTCGATAAGCATGCGCATCAGGAAGAGAATGTCGTTTATCCGGCGCTTCGCCAGGCCAACCAGGCGCATGACGCCGATGCGCTCAATTCAGAGCACGGATACGTGAAAACCTATCTCTACGAGCTGGAGACTTTGCCCAACACCAGCCCCGAATGGCTGGCCCGGGTGCGCGATTTCCGCTCCATGATAGAGGAGCATATGCGGATGGAGGAAAATGAAGTCTTCCCCGCCTTCCAGAAGATGCTGACGCCGGAGCAGAATGCGCGGATCACGTCGCTGATGAACAAGGAAGGCTTCAAGGTCGCCTAAGCGCGCCTGAGCCACATTGAAAAAGGGCCGGCGGGAGGTATCCTGCCGGCCCTTTTTCTTGTGTCAGCGCCGCGGGTCAGACGAGCTGGCCGTGGCAGTGCTTGTACTTCTGGCCGGAGCCGCAGGGGCACGGCGCGTTGCGGCTGACCGGCGCATCGCCCTGATCGACGCCTTCCGGCATCGGCGGCTGCTGCGCCTGAAGCGGGGGCAGGCGCGACAGGATGGTGCCGGTTTCCGCGTCCACATCCGCCGTATCGTCGTCACCGCTCAGCGGATCGATGTGGTGGGTGATGAAGTCGGCGAAATCGGGGATATCCTGATATTCGGGCTCTTGCATGGCGAAGTTGGCGCGGGCGATGGTGCTGGTCACGTCCTCGCGGATCGCGGTGAGCATGCGCTCGAACTGCTGGAATGCTTCGCGCTTATATTCGTCGATCGGCTTCTTTTGCGCGTAAGCCCGCAAGTGAATGATCGCGCGAAGCGCGTCGAGCATCGCGAGATGCTCCTTCCAATGGTGGTCGAGGCTCTGGAGAAGGATCGACTTTTCCACCTGGATGAAGGTTTCGGGCGGAAGCTGGTTCTTCTTCTCCTCAACTTGAGCGTCGGCAAGCGCCTGGATGCGCTCAACGAAGATCTCCGGATCGACGGCCTCTTCCTGCATCCACTCGCCGATCGGCGGTTCGAGGCCGAACACGCTTTCAAGCCGTTCCTGAAGAAGCGGAATGTCCCACTGCTCCGGGTAGGTGTTAGGCGGACAAGCCTCGCCGACGATCGCGTTCACCGTTTCGGCGCGCATGTCTTCCACCACGTCGCCGATCGTGTCGGCGTCCATGATGTCGGCGCGCTGCTCGTAGATCACCTTGCGCTGATCGTTCATCACGTCATCATATTCGACGACCTGCTTACGGATGTCGTAGTTGCGCGCTTCGACCTTCTTCTGGGCGGTCTCGATCGCCTTCGAAATCCAGGGGCTGACGATCGCTTCGCCGTCCTCAAGATTCTTGTTCATCAGGCGCGCGAACATGGTCTGCGGGCCGAAGATCCGGAGCAGATCGTCGTCCAAGCTGAGGTAGAAGCGCGACAGGCCGGGATCGCCCTGACGCCCTGAACGGCCGCGGAGCTGGTTGTCGATACGGCGGCTTTCGTGCCGCTCGGTCCCGAGCACGAACAGGCCGCCGGCGGCGAGCACCCGTTCCTTTTCCTCATTCACCTCGCGCTTGATGCGTTCGATGGCGGCGTCGCGCTCCGGCCCTCCAGGCATGTCCGAGAGCTCGTCATTGACCCGGAACTCGACGTTGCCGCCGAGCTGGATGTCGGTCCCGCGGCCGGCCATGTTGGTTGCAATGGTGACGGCGCGCATGCGGCCCGCTTGCGCCACGATATGCGCTTCCTGCTCGTGCAGCCGGGCGTTCAGGACGGCGTGCTCGACGCCTTCGCGGTTAAGATATTCAGAGAGGAGCTCCGATTTCTCAATCGACACGGTGCCGACCAGAACCGGCTGGCCAAGGTCCTGTTTTTCGCGGATCGACTTGGCGATCGCGGCGAACTTGTCGGCCTGGTTCTTGTAGAATTCGTCGTCCTCGTCGATCCGCTTCACGTCGACGTGGGTCGGGATGGTGACGACGTTCATTTTGTAGATGTCGTAGAACTCGGCCGCCTCGGTGGCCGCGGTGCCGGTCATGCCGCCAAGCTTCGGGTAAAGACGGAAATAGTTCTGGAAGGTGATCGAGGCCATGGTCTGGTTCTCGGGCTCGATCTCCACGCCCTCCTTTGCTTCCACCGCCTGGTGGAGGCCTTCGGACCAGCGGCGGCCTTCCATCATCCGGCCGGTGAACTCGTCGATGATGACGACCTTGCCGTCCTTGACGATGTAATCGGTGTCCTTCTTGAACATCACGTTGGCCCGCAGCGCCTGGTTCAAGTGGTGGACGACCAGGGTATTCTCGTAATCGTAAAGGTTGGAGCCGTGCAGCAGGCCGGCATCCTCCAACAGGCGCTCGATCTTCTCGGTGCCGTCCTCGGTCAGGACGACGGAGCGCTGCTTCTCGTCCACTTCGTAATCTTCTGGGACGAGATCCTTCACGATCGCGTTGACGAGCATGTACAGCTCCGACTTGTCGTCGGTCGGGCCGGAAATGATGAGCGGCGTCCGCGCTTCGTCGATCAGGATGGAATCCACTTCGTCGACGATGGCGAAGTTGAAGGGCCGCTGGACCATCGATCCGCGGTCATACTTCATGTTGTCGCGCAGGTAATCGAAGCCGAATTCGTTATTGGTGCCGTAGGTGATATCGGAGGCATAGGCCTCGCGGCGCTGGTAATCGCTCAAGTTCGGGACGATCACGCCGACGCTGAGGCCGAGGAAGCGGTAGACCTGCCCCATCCATTCCGCATCGCGGCGGGCGAGGTAATCGTTCACGGTGACGACATGGACGCCCTTGCCTTCCAGAGCGTTCAGGTAGCAAGCCAAGGTCGCAACCAAAGTCTTGCCTTCGCCGGTGCGCATCTCCGCGATCTCGCCGCGGTGGAGCACCATGCCGCCGATCATCTGCACGTCGTAATGGCGCTGGCCAAGAGTGCGCTTGGCCGCTTCGCGAACGGTTGCAAACGCTTCGGGAAGAAGTGCGTCGAGATCCTGCCCGTCGGCGAGGCGCTGGCGGAAGATCGCTGTCTGGCCGCTCAGCTCCTCATCGGTCATCGCCGAAATGGTTGGCTCGAAGCCATTGATCCGATCGACGATCTTGCGCAGCGAGCGGACGTAACGGTCGTTGGACGACCCGAAAATGGCTTTGGCAAATCCGCCGAACATGGGCGATCCTGTTCTTCTTGAAATGGGCTGAGCGCGCGAAGCAGCGATAGCCGCCGCCCCCTTGCGAACATGCTGGGCGATGTAGGGTTCGCCCTATGGCAAGTCAATTGACAGGCCGGGGAGAGCGCCCTTCCCGCTCATCCTCGGAACGGGTGGCGGGAGCCGCTAGCCGGTTACCCTCCCCCGCGCATCGCAGGAGAGGGTGTTGAGGCTTAAAGCTGGCCTTCGAGCCAGGCCTGGAGCTGGGTCTTGGGCGCCGCACCGACCTTGGTTGCGGCGGGCTGACCGTCCTTGAACAGGATCATGGTGGGAATGCCGCGAACGCCATATTTGGCGGGCGCATCGGGATTGTCGTCGATGTTGAGCTTCACCACCTCCACTCGCTCGCCGAGTTCGTTGGAGATTTCTTCCAATGCGGGGGCGATCATCCGGCACGGGCCGCACCATTCCGCCCAGAAATCGACGAGAACCGGCTTGGAGGCGCCGAGCACGTCCTGCTGGAAGGATTGATCGGTGACGGTCTTGGTAGCCATGTCGGTCTCCTGAAAGTGTTGAGCCGCATTTAGGAGGCGGCGGCGGCGGTCTCAAGGCTCGGGCGGTAGCGGGCGAGCAGATCGGCCGGCAAATCGAACAGGATGGGTCCGGACGTATAGAGAAGTTTTGCCTCGATCCGTCGGCTGGGGAAGATCACCGCCAAAGCTTCCGAATAAGCCGCCATCTGGCGCAGGTGGGGCACGGGGATGGCCGCCAGATCGGCGGGCACCTTTCGGCCGGTCTTGAAGTCGGCGAGCAGCACCCAGTCCTCTTCTACCAGCAAGCGATCGACGGTGCCGGAGACGACGAGGCCCTCCCCCACCACCGCCGCAATGGGCGCTTCGGCGAGAGCGGCGGGGCTGAACAGTTCGGCATAGCGCGGGTCGGCGATGATCCCGCAGGCGTCGTTAATCAGGGCCCGACGAAGCTCCGGCTCTTCCACCCCGGCGGAGTGAAGCAGCCAGCGTTCGGCGCGGGCGCTCCGCTCCGTAGGCGGTACGTCGGGGAGACGTTCGAACAGCTGGTGGAGGAGCTTGCCGCGCCGGGCGGCTTCGCGAAGGGCAGGCGTCGGCGGCGGATCGGCGACATCGTCTTCGCCGAGCGCCGAGGGGGCGAGCGGGCGCGGCGGGCGCGCTTCTTCGGGCGCTGGCTTGGCAATCCAGATGGGGAGTGGGAGATCGGGAGCGTCGGCGCCGACGGCCGCCTTGGCTTGCAGACCGGCGGCGCCAAGGGTGCGCGACTGCCCCCACAGCGGGTCGTCCTTCCACTCGGCGCCAAGTTCGCCGAGTGAGGTGTCCACCGCCCGGTACCAGCTTGATTTCGGCGGCACCCCCTTGGCGGCGGAGCCCAGGGCGCCACCGATGAAGAGCCGCTCCTCCGCGCGGGTGAGCGCCACATAGAGCAGCCGCCAATGCTCCTGCCGCTCCACTTCGTCCTGGGCGGCAATCTGCGAGGCGAGCGGCTCGGCCATCTCGTCCTTGCGTGGACGGAAGACGGGGACGGAAGGCCCCTCCTCCCCCAGCTTCAAGGTCGCCGCCGCGCCGCGAAGGGCGCCGCCGTTCTTGTCCGGATCGGCGCAGGCATCGGCGAGGATCAGCACCGGCGCCTGCAAGCCCTTGGAGCCGTGGACAGTCATTACCCGCACCGCGTCGAGGGGTGCGGACGGGTCGCGGACGATCTCCACCTCGCCGCGGGCGAACCAATCAAGGAAGCGCTGGAGGGAGGGCGTGGCGTTGGTTTCGAAATCGAGCGCGGAAGAGAGCAATTCCTCGATCGGGTCGCGCGCTTCGGGGCCGAGCCGCTCCAAGAGGTTGCGGCGGCCGGGGGTGACGCCGCTGAGCAGCGTCTCCAGGAACTGATGCGGCGTAGCGTAATCGGCCATGGCCAGAATCCGGCCGAGGCCGTCCAGGGTGTCCGGAAGGAGGTCGTGAAGGATCGGCGGAGAGGCGGGGTCGTCGCGCAGGTCGCGGAGGCCGCTCCACAAGGAGCTTGGACGGTCGAAGCGCGCGGCGAACAGCGCTTCCTGCGACCAACCGAAGAGCGGCGACACGAGCAAGGAAGCGAGGTTCAGATCGTCCAACGGCTGCACCGCGAAACGGGCGGCGGCGAGCAGGTCCTGAACCGCGAGCGGCGCCGTCAGCAACAGCCGGTCGACGCCTGCCACCGGAACGCCCTCGGCGTGGAGACGGGCGACGAGGAGCGACGCAAGATCGCCCCGGCGGCGGACGAGGATGAGGATGTCCTCCGGGCGCAGCGGCCGTCCTTTGCCCTCCACGAAGAAAGGATTGTTCAGCCACTGCCGCACCTGGCGCGCCACCTTGCCGGCGTAAAGGCGAACGGTGTCGGAAACCCAGCCTTCTTCGCCCGCTTCTTCGCTATCTTCCACGGGCGTCTCGCCGGCATAAGGCTGCCACAAGCTAACCGAGCCGGGGCGCTTGGCGTGGTGGGCGACGTGGAGGTTCGGCGCGCGGGGAAGCCCGAGCGCTTCGTGGCCTAAATCGGCGATTACCCGGTCAACAAGGTTCAGGATCTCAGGCGACGAGCGAAAGCTCCGGTCCATGGACAAGTCGAGGAAGGCGCGCTCGACGCCGGCGGCTTCGCGGGCGAACCAGGCGCGGGCGGTTTCGAAGGCGCGGGGATCGGTGCCTTGGAAGCCGAAGATCGCCTGTTTGTAGTCGCCGACGGTGAAAATAGTGCGGCGGCGCTGCTGGGCGCCCTCGCCGGCGAAATATTCAAGCGAAAGGGCGCGGACGATGTTCCACTGCCGCTCGTTGGTGTCCTGCGCTTCGTCCACCAGGATGTGGTCGGTGGTCTGATCGAGCTTGAAGCGCACCCATTCGCCCATGCCGGGGGTGAGCAGCAGCGTTTCGGCGCGGCGGATGAGATCGTCGAAATCGACCGCGCCATGGGCGCGCTTGGCGGCGTCATATGCGGCGGCAAAGGCCTGGCCGGCGCGAAGTCCGGCGGCGAGGCAGGCGACGAACTCGGCTACCTTGCGCATCTTGAGCAGGCGCGAGCAGCACTCGAAGGCGGCGGTGGCGGCGCGGACATACTCCTCGTCCTGGGGCGCTTGACCCTTTGCGAAGCTGCGCAGCTCGCCGTCCGCCTTTCCCCAAACGGCGTGAAGCTGTTGAAGCAAGCGGCCGCGCTCGGCGTTGTCGGCGCCGATCCATTGCTCGCAGATGGATGCGCGTTCCAAGCCGTTCTTGGTCCCCCATCGGCCGTTGAGCAGCCCGATCTGGCGGAGCGCGGCAACGTCGAACACTTCGTCGCAGCATTGGCCGGCGATGGCTTCGTCGATGTCGCCGAGCGGCAGTTCAAATGCGAGGCGGAGGCGGTCCTCGATCAGTTCGGGGGGGCCGAGCGCTTCCATCGCGGCGGGAGAACGGCCGCAGGCCTTGAGGAAGCCCTCCGCGCCGCCTTCGCCCAAGCGGTGGCTGAGCGCCTGGACATCCCCGATCAGGCGGTGGTCGCCTGCCTCCTCCGAACGGACGAGGAGTTCGGCCAATGTCTGCCGGGCGAGAAGCTGCTCCTCGCGCCCCTCCAGCGGGCGGAAGCCGGGCACCAGCCCCGCTTCGCTTGGGAAAGCAGCGAGCAGACTTTGCGCAAAGGCGTGGATAGTCTGGATGCGCAGGCCACCGCCGGGCGCATCGAGGACCCGGGCGAATAGGGTGCGGGCGCGGGCGATCGACTCGGCGTCCGTCTTCTCGCCGAGGGCGTAGAGTTCCTTTTTGAGCCCTGCATCCTTGAGGCGGACCCAGTAAGCCAGCCGGGCATGGATTCGGTCGGCCATCTCGGCGGCGCCTGCCTTGGTAAAGGTCAGGCACAGGATGGAGGACGGATCGACGCCCGACAGCAGCAGGCGCAGCACGCGGGCGGTGAGGACGTGGGTCTTGCCGGTACCCGCGGAGGCGGACAGGGCGGCATGGTCCCGCGGAGAGGAGGCTTGCTCCTGCTCGTCTGCGAGAACGGAAAGTGGGCGGATGCGGGTCGGCACCCGCCCCTGTTAGGGGCCGCCCGGCGGCGCTGGCAAGGGATGTGCGATCCCCTGCCCCGCGCCGTTGGGCCGGTCCTTAAGCGTTGCGGCCGGAGTAGCGCGAGGCCCAGCGCACCGGCTGATCGCCGGCAACGGCGCGAACGAAGCAGGCGCCGCCCTTTGCCTTGACCTTCACGCAGGCGCGCGAAGCTTCGGCGTGGGTCTGGAAGCCGGACACCGACAGACGGTGGAAGGTGCCGGAGCGCAGCTTCACCGTGGTGGAAAGCGGCGTGTGGTTGTTGAAGCCGTAACGCTTGTAGGCGGAGGCCCAGCCGCGCTCCACGCCCGAAGCGGAGTTGAAGGCGCCGAGCTGAACAACGAAGCGGCCGGTGGTGGGCGCAAGCTGCGGCTTGGCTGCGAACTTTGCCTTGGCCTTGGGCGCTTCGAAAGCGCGCACCGGCGCAATGGCGGGCGCGGCGCGCTCGACGATGCCTTCCTGAGGAGTCACCAGGCTCTGCACCGCCGCGGCGTAGACCGGGCGAACTTCCTCGGCTTCGGCTTCCGGAGCGGTCTGTTCGGCGGGCGCAGGAGCTTCAGAGACCCAGGCGGGTTCTTCCGAAGGCGCGCTGGCAAGAACAACCGGTGCTTCCTGCGGAGCCGGGCCACCCACGGAAACCGCCTGCTCAACCGGCGCGGGGGCCGGAGCGACCTCGGCTTGCGCAAGAGCAGTGCCGGTGTCGGCGCGGGGAGCCAAGGCGAGGCGAACCGGCTGCCCGGCATCTTCCGATGGCGTCACGTTAAGCAAGGCAGCGACTTGGTCCCAGCTGTCGCGGGGCTTGGCGATCTTCGCCCATTGCTCCATCCGCCCGGCAAGCTGCTCCGGGGACACGTCCTGCGAGGCGGTGAGGCGGGCTTTCTGCCAGTCGCCGGCAAGGGCGTAGGCAAGCGCAAGGTTCTGGCGGACGCGCGGCGCTGCATCGGCGGCGCGGGCGGCGGGCTCCAGGATGTCGATGGCGCGGCGGTGTTCGCCTGCAAGGGCGTAAGCGAGGCCGAGATCGGCCGGCGGCGCCGACTGCATCTCGTCGAGCTGGCCGATCGCGCCGCCGGTGCGGCCGAGCGCGATCCGGGCAAGCGCAATACTGAGGCCGGCGCGGACATTGGTGGGATCGAGCGCCAGCACATCTTCAAACGTCGTTTCCGCCGAAGCAAAGCGGCCGTTCTTCAAATACACGTCGGCGAGAAGCATCCGGTAGCCGGCGTCGCGCGGCGCGAGTTCGACGGCACGTTCCGCGTGGCCCAGGGCAATGTCGAACTGTCCGGCCTGCGCCGCGGTTTGCGCCTTGGCGGCTGCCGAAGCGGCCTGGCTTTCGGCGCGCGCTTCGGCCTTGGTGGTGGAAGCGGACGATGCGCGAAAGGCTGTCGCGGAGGGACTGCAGGCCACCATCGTCGAGCCGATGGCGAGAGCGGAAACCGCGAATTTCAAGGTGTTGCTTCTCATGTCATCCACTCCGCTTTAACGGCTGCGCGTGCCCGGCTCGGCCGGCAGACGATCCGCCAGGGCCTCAAGTTCGGGCAACGAGTTCAGATATTGGTCGAGTGCGCCGGTCACGAGCTGCTGCGCCGATCTGCGGGTCAGCGCGCAGGCGAGCCGAAGCTTGAGGTGCCGATCGGGATCGAGGCGAAGGGTGAAAGCGGCCTTCGCCTTGCCGGTCTTCACCTCGCCCCGGCGGCGCGGCAGGTTGAGCGTGGCGACAGGCGCTTCCGGAGCCTGAGCGGCAACCGGAGCTTCCGGCGCTTCTTGAACTTCGAAGCTGTCGCGCAACGCCCGCTGGTGAACAACCACCGCGGGCTCCGGCGCGAGCCGGGCAACGGATGGGGTCAGCGCGGCAACCGGGCTCGGCGCGTGGTACGGCTCGGCTTCCGGCTCGTCATGGTGGCCCATGTCGTTCCAGCCGAGATCCTCAAGGCTGGCGCCGAAGCCGCCGAAACCCTGCGGGCGCATTGCCGGCTTGGCGGCGCCCTTGCGGGCAAGGAGGCCGGAGGACAGCGAAGCAAAGGGTTTGCTGTTGTTCATGCCGCCCTCCGCTTACTGGCTGACCACGCGGCGGCCGAAGCCGCCGGCGGAACGCGGCATGTTGGGGTGGGCGGCAAAGCCGGCACCCGGCGCCTGGAAAACGGTGCGGCGGAAATTCTTCTCAAGCCGATCCGAAATATAATCCCACAATTCAGCCACCTCGCGCGCGGATTTGCCATTGGGATCGACCTCCATCACCGTTCGTCCGTCGATCATCGACGCGGCGAAATCGGTGCGGTGGTGAAGCGTGACCGGTGCAACGGTGCCGTGCTGCGACAAGGCCACTGCGGCTTCGTGGGTGATCCGCGCCTTGGGCGTTGCCGCGTTGACGACGAACACGAGCGGCTTTCCGGCACGCTCGCAAAGATCGACGGTGGCGCCAACGGCACGAAGGTCGTGCGGGCTCGGCCGGGTGGGGATTACGATCAGCTCGGCGACCTGGATCACGCTCTGGATCGCCATGGTGATGGCCGGCGGCGTGTCGATCACCGCAAGCTTGAATCCCTGGCTGCGCAACACTTCCAGATCGGTCTGCAGGCGGGCGACGGTGGTTTGGGCGAAAGCGGGCATTTCCGCCTCGCGCTCGTTCCACCAATCGGCGAGCGAGCCTTGCGGATCGATGTCGATCAAGCAGACGGGGCCGGCCCCGCTCCTTTCCGCCTGAACGGCGAGGTGTCCGGACAGGGTGGTTTTTCCCGATCCGCCCTTCTGCGACGACAAAGCCAATACGCGCATGATTTCCCCTTGGGCTCGCCCTTCTGTGGCCACCGGTGTGCACCCGCTCTGGCTAAAAATCGGTTAACGGCGGCAAGCTTTCGTGCCGCCTTTGCCCGCCGCTTTTCGGCAGTGCTAAGGCCGCATTAACGCTTTTCGGCTAGGCCCGCAGGCGAAGAGCGGCCTGTGCCGCAAGCGGAGACACCAACATGAAGCTTCCCAGCCGGAAAACCCTTGCCGCCACGGCGGCAGCCGCCGCCCTCCTTCTCGGCACCGGCGCCGCCTTTGCCGACGTCAAGGCAGGCATAGAGTTGTGGAATGCGGGCAATTATACCGGCGCCGTCAAGGAATGGCGGGCGCTCGCGGACAAGGGTGACGCGGACGCGCAGTTCAACCTTGCCCAAGCCTATAAGCTCGGCCGCGGCGTTCCCGCCGATCTCGGCTCCGCCCAAAGCTGGTATGAGAAAGCGGCGTCAAAGGGCCATGAGCAGGCGCAGGCGAGTCTTGGCCTGATCCTGTTCCAGAAGGGCGACCATGCCAAGGCGCTGCCCTGGATCCGCAAGGCCGCCGAAGACGGCGATCCGCGTGCGCAATATGTTTTGGGCACGGCTTTGTTCAACGGCGACATCGCCGGCAAGGATTGGCCGCGCGCTTACGCGCTGATGCAGCTCGCCGCCTCGCAGGGCCTGCCGCCGGCGGTGGCGAACCTCCAGCAGATGGACCAGCACATCCCGCTCGCCCAGCGGCAAAAGGGCTTAGCAATCGCCAAGCAGATGCAACGCGCGGCGCCGAAGGTGAAAACGGCGGCCCCTGCCCCGACGCTTGCCGCCAATCGGCCAACGCCGGGGCCTGTCGCCCGTACGGCGGTGCCGCCGTCGGTTGCCGCTGCACCCGCCCCCCGCGCTGTGGTGGGCAAAGGCTGGCGCGTTCAGCTCGGCGCCTATTCCAACGCCACCAACGCTAGGCGCGCCTGGGACGGCTTGCGTGCGAAAGCCGGCTACCTTGCCGCGCTTCAGCCGGTCTTCGTTCCAGCCGGTGCGGTGACCCGCCTCCAGGCGGGGCCGCTTCCGAACCGTGCCGCGGCCGACCGCGCCTGCGCTTCCGCCAAGGCCGCCGGTGCGGCGTGTTTCCCGGTCGCGCCGTAGAGCTTAACGGTTTGTTTGGTGGCGTCGGCCTAAACCAGCACACGCGGTTCGATCCGCGCGGGGGAGACACCGGATGGCGGCACAGGCAAAGATCGGTTCAACAAAAGCAATGGCGTCGCCGTGGCGGCGGCGACGCATGTGCGTGCTGGTCGCTGACATGCCCGCGCCTGCTGCGTTGCGCGAAGTCTCGGCTCGCGGCGCCTTTCTCGAAACAAACGCCCGGCCGCCGCTCGGCGCGGATGTCGAGCTTCGCCACCCGGAGGCGGGATCGATTCGAGGAACCGTCTATGCAGTCGCGACTGACGGCGTTCGCCTCGGATTCCCCTGCTCCGAAGCTTCCGTTGCTTTTGCGGTGGCGGCGATCACCGCGGACATGAGCCGTCCGCACTGACTTGGGAACAAAGCTGGAACACTGCCGTTGATGGGGTAAAGCTCCCTTGAAAGGCAGAAGCATGACCGATCGCAACACCGCCAACCAGAACAGTGCCGAAAAGGACCCGGGCGACTGGGTCACCGGCGATGAATCAATGACCGGCCCGCAGGCTTCGTATCTTCAGACGCTGGCGCAGGAAGCAGGGGAAGAGTTCGACCCCGCACTCACGAAGGCGGAAGCGTCGAAGAAGATCGACGAACTGCAGCAGGAAACCGGGCGCGGCGTCGACCACTAACGCTACTAGCGGTGTCGCGTGCTTACTTGATCTGCCCCGCGGCACGCGCTTGGGCGATCGCGGCGAGCTGCTGCTCGAGACCGGCACGATACCCTGCGTTGGGCGGCGCAAGCGCGAGCGTTTCGCGCCACACCCTTTCCGCTTCGGCGAAGCGCCCGCCGGTGAGCAAGGCCATTCCGTAGAACAAGCGCGGCGCCGGGTGCTTGGGCGCAAGAACGATGGCGCGGCGGAAGGCAAGATCGGCTGCCGGGCTGATTGCGCCGCCGCCGTGAAGCATCAAGGCATTGCCGTATCCGGTCCACAGAGTAGCGCTGCGCGGATGGGCGCGAAGCGCGGAGCGGATCACCGCGGCGCCGGAACGCGTGTCGCCGCGCCTTTGATAGCTTGCCGCGATGGTCAGCCAGCGGTCCGCGGCGTCGTAGCCGCCGAACACGTCCCTGCGCACGTCGTCGAAAGGATTTGGCGGTATGCGTTTTGTCTCGGCCGCGCTTCGCGGAGCACCTGCGAAGCCCGGATTGCCCTGCCAAGCATAGCCGGCCATGGCGAGCAGCAAGGCGGCGATCAGGAACTGCAGCGGCCCCTTTTCGAGCCGGGCAAAGCGCCACAGGGCAACGAGCAAGGCGAGCGCCAGCGCCAGGAGGATGATCCAGCCCATCATGCCCGCTTCTCCCGGCGGCGGAAACGGCCGCGCGCAAGCCACGTTCCAAGCGCGAGAAGAACAAGCGGCGCCGCCCAAAGCGGCCAGGTAACCGGCTCCACAGCCGGTTTGTAGCTCACCCAATGGCCGTAGCGGTCGACCAGCCAGGCGCGGATCGCCTCCGGCTCCTCCCCCGCCGCGATCCGCTCTCGCACCAGCGAGCGCATGTCGCCGGCCATTGTTGCGTCGCTGTCAGCGATTGACTGGCCCTGGCAGACCAGGCAGCGCAGCGTTTCCATCAGCGCCTTTGCTTGCGCCTCCTGCCCCGCGTCGGCGAGCTGCTTGTACGCATAAGGCGCGTCCGGCGTGGAAGGCTGAGCTGCGGCGGGAATAGCAACGACAAGCGCGAGAAAAGGCAGGAGCAGCCTCACTTCGCCGTCTCCCAAGCCGCGATAAGCTCGGGCACGTGCTCCGCCCTGATCTCGCCGATATGCTGGTGGCGGATGATCCCATGCCCGTCGACAACGAAGGTTTCCGGAACGCCCGATGAGCCGATCGCAAACTGCACCTTGCTTTGGGGGTCGTCGCCGATGCGGGCGAACGGGTCACCATGGCGGGAAAGGAAGCGGGCGACGTCTTCCGGCCGGTCGCGGATGGCGATGGCGTCGATCGGAATGCCTTTCGCCTTCAGCGCAAGGAGCTGCGGCGATTCCACCTGGCAGGGGATGCACCAGCTCCCGAAGATGTTGACCAGGCGCGGCCCTCCGGACCGAAGGTCGGCGGTGGCGAGGCCGGGGTGGCTCGGCACCGCCTGCTTCAGCGCGAACTCAGGCATCGGCTTGCCAATCATGTGCGAGCGCACCTGCTCGTCCTGGCCAGAGCCGAGGCGGATCGCGACTACCGCAAGGAACAGAACGAACAGCGCCAGCGGCAGAAAGAGGATCAGCCGCTTCACGCAAATGCCTCCTCGTTGCGCGCCTTGCGGCCGCCGCGCCGGACGCGGCCGAACAGCGACAGCAGGCCGCCGACCGCAACCAGGCCCCCGCCGAGCCAGATCAGGGTGACGAACGGCTTCCACCACAAGCGGAGCTGCCAACGGCCGCCTTCGTCTTCCTTGCCGATCACCGTGTAGAGCTGTCCGTCGAGCCGGGTGGCGATGTCGGCTTCACTGGTCTCGGTTGCGGGTGAAGTGAACAGCCGCGCCTGCGGGTGAAGGGCGAACGCGCCGCCGCCGCGCGCTGCGGTGAGCTTCGCTTCAACCGCCGTCCAGTTCGGCCCGGCGACGGGTTCGACGCCGTCGAAGCGGACCGCATAGGGGCCGACCTGCACCGTCTCGCCCGGCCGGGCGGCGACCAGCACTTCCTTGGTGAACGCCGCCTCCGCCGCCATCCCGCCGAGGCTGACCGCAATGCCGAGGTGCGAGATCACCATCCCCCAGGTAAAGAGAGGCGTGCGGCGCAGGTTGCGCTTCCACAAGGGCGCAAGGCTTGCCGCGCCGACCCCGAAGGCGAGCACCAGGCCGGCCAGCGGCAAGATACGGATGCCCGGTGCAAGTGCGAGCACGGCGCCCCCTGCGATGGCAAGGATGACGAGCGGCGCGAGGAGACGGCGCGCCACCTCGCCTGCTTTGTCGCGGCGCCAGCGCAGCAAGGGTCCGGCGCCCATGATCAGGACAAGGATCAGCGCCAGCGGCCCCGCGGCGGCGTTAAAATATGGCGGGCCGACGGAGAGCTTGTCGCCGCCCACTGCCTCCACCAGCAACGGGTAAAGCGTGCCGACCAGCACGATTCCGAGGATCGCGGACAGGAGCAGGTTGTTGGCGACCAGAGCGCCTTCGCGGCTCACCGGCTCGAACGTCGCGCCTTCCTTCACCGTGCCGACGCGAAGGCCGAACAGGGCAAGCGCTCCGCCGATGTAGAGGGCGAGCAGGACGAGAATGAAGGCGCCGCGCTGCGGATCGACCGCGAAGCTGTGGACGGAGGTGAGGATGCCGGAGCGGACCAGAAAGGTGCCAACCATCGACATGGAGAAAGCAACCACCGCAAGCATCACCGTCCAGGCGCGGAGCCCATCGCGCGTCGCGAGAACGCTCACGGAGTGGAGCAAAGCGGTGGCGGCGAGCCAGGGCATCAGCGAGGCATTCTCCACCGGGTCCCAAAACCACCAGCCGCCCCAGCCAAGCTCGTAATATGCCCAATAGGAGCCGGCGGTGATGCCAAGGGTGAGGAAGATCCAGGCGAGCAGCACCCACGGCCGCATTGCGCGGGCGAAAGCGGGGCCGACGTCACGGGTGACCAGGGCGCCGACCGCGAAGGAGAAAGCGACCGAAATGCCGACATAGCCGACGTAGAGCGTCGGCGGGTGGAATGCCAAGCCCGGGTCCTGGAGAAGCGGGTTCAGCCCTTGCCCTTCCGGCGGCACCGGCGACACGCGCTCGAACGGGTTCGAAGCAAAGAGGAGGAATGCGTAAAAGCCGAGGCCGATCGCCGCTTGTGCGGTGAGCGTCGCAACCAGCGTGCGCTCGGCCAGCTTGCGCTCGAACAAGGCGACTGCGGCGCCGGCAAGGGCAAGCACCGCCACCCAGAGCAGCATCGAGCCTTCGTGGTTCCCCCATGTGCCGGAGAATTTGTAGAGCCACGGCTTGGCGGAATGGCTGTTGGCCGCGACGAGGGCGACGGAAAGATCGGTGCGCAGGAAGAGCTGGATAAGAAGCAGAAACGCGAACCCGACGAGCAGCGCCTGTGCCACCGCGACCGGCCGCACCGCCCGCAGCAGTTCGGCGCCTGCGGGGCGCAGCGCGGCCAGTCCGAAGGCAAGCTGAAGCAGCGACATCGCCGCCGCCAGCCAAAGCGCGGCCAAGCCGGTTTCGGCAATCACTTCAGCGTCTCGCTCTTATGCTCGCCGGCTTTGATGTCGAGCTGCGGCGGCATGTAATTTTCGTCATGCTTGGCAAGAATTTCGCTGGCGACGAACACACGGTCGGCACCGAAGCGGCCCTCGGCGACGACGCCGCTCTCTTCCTTGAAAAGGTCAGGCAAGATGCCGGTGTAGCGGACGTCGATGACGTGCGGCGTATCGTCCCGGACGGTGAAGGTGACGGTAACCCCGTCAGGCAGCCGCTTCAGGGTACCGACCGCGACCATTCCGCCGATCCGGACGTTTCGATCGGCCGGCGGATAGCCCTGCCGGTGGACGTCGCCCGGAGCGTAGAAATAGGCCGCCTGGTCCTTCAGCGCCGACATGGCGAGCAGCACCGCCGCAAGTACGGCGGCGATGGCGAGGATCAGAAGCGTGAGGCGCTGGTTCTTGCGCTTCACCGGTCGCCCCTCAGGGCTTCGGCAGAGGCTTCGGCACGCCGCATCGCCCGGTAGCTCACGGCGGCCAGAACAAGCGTGGGCACGATTGTCAGCGCGTAGGCGCCGATAATGAACGGCCAGTGGTTCACGCCGCCATTCTCCGCATCCGCGCTTCCACCTTCTGCCGGGCAAGCGAGGCGCGCATGCGCATCAGCACAACCGCACCGAACAGCAGGGAGAAGCCGAGGGCGGAGACGAACAGCGGCCAGAGCATGGAGGCATCAATGGAGGAGCCGCGAACGCCGATGCTCTGCCCCTGGTGCAGCGTCCGCCACCACAGAACCGAATAATGAATAATCGGCAGGTTAATCGCGCCCACGAGGCCGAAAATGGCGGCGACGCGCCCCTCCCCACCTTTGTCCCGCTCCGCATCCGCCAACGCGAGGTAGGCGATGTAGAGGAAGAGGAGGACGAGCATGGACGTCATCCGCCCGTCCCATTCCCACCAGGTGCCCCAGGTCGGCCGTCCCCACAGCGAGCCGGTGGCGAGGCAGATTGCGGTGAACAGCGCGCCCGGAACCGCGATAGCGCGGGCGGCGACGTCGGCGAGCGGGTGCCGCCAGACGAGCTGCATCAGACTCGCCACCGCAATGCCTGCCCAGCCGCCCATGCCGAGCCACGCGGCGGGCACGTGGACGTACATGATGCGCACGCTTTCGCCCTGCAGATAATCGCGCGGGCTAAGAAACAGGCCCCACAACAGCCCGGCCGCGACCAGCAGTCCGCCGCCCCACCCAAGCCAGGGTGTCAGCGGACGCGCAATTCTGAGAAAACGTGCCGGATTCGCGAGGATATGCATGTGCCGGGGCTCTCTAGCCGAGGCCGTGGCCGCTTTCAAAGGAAGAGGCGGCAAGACTTGCCTTTAGCATGCATCGCCGTCACTCGGACGGCGATGTCCTCCGACCGCCCTCAGCAGAACCGGCTCCTCGGCATTGGGTTGCGTGTGGGGGCGACCACCTGCTTCGCGTTCATGGCCGCGACGATCAAGCTTGGCTACGAAGCGGGAGTTTCCACCGTGGAACTGGCTTTCTACCGCTTCGCCTTTGGATTGCCGCCCTTGCTGCTGTGGATCGGGTGGAGCCGCAACTGGGGCGTGTGGCGGACGGAGCGGCCGGGCGCGCATGTCTGGCGGGCGGTGGTGGGGCTCGGCACGATGCTGCTCGCCTTCAGCGCCCTTGCTTATCTGCCGCTCGCCGAATCGACCACCATCGGCTTTGCCGCGCCCTTGTTCGCGGTGATGCTGTCGGCGCTGGTGCTGAAGGAGCCGGTCGGCTTCCACCGCTGGAGCGCGGTGCTGCTCGGCTTTCTTGGCGTGCTGATGGTGATGCGTCCGCAGGGGAGCGACCTTCACCCGCTCGGGCTTGGCCTAGCGGTAGCGGCGGCGTTCGGGGTGGGGGTGGTGACGATCACCATTCGGCAGATTGGGCGCACCGAGCATCCCCAAACCACCGTGCTCTGGTTCAGCCTGCTGTCGATGCTGGTGCTCGGGGCATTGATGCCGTTCCACGCCGCGCTGCACGACGGCCGCACCTGGGCAATCCTGGTGGCGCTCGGCCTGTTCGGCGGTTTCGGGCAGCTCTTTCTGACTACCTCCCTGCGCTATGCGCCCGTGTCGGTGGTGGTGCCGTTCGACTACACGCAGCTGCTCTGGGCGGTGCTGCTCGGTGCGTTGATCTTCGGCGATCACCCGCCGGCCACCACCTGGGGAGGCGCGGCGGTGATCATTCTGAGCGGCCTCTACACCCTTTACCGCGAGCACAAGCTGGGGCGCGAGAAGGTGCGAACCGCCCCTCCGCTTTAACCGCGGCCGATAAGCCGCTTGGCCATCGAGTCGGCAACTTCCGCTGGGTTGCGGCCCGTTTCGGCACTTTCTGCCCAGATCTGCTCAAGCCGTACCGGAATCTGCTCGATCCGAGCCTTCACGCCGGCAGCGTCCGCGTCCTTCAAATATTCGGAACTGACGTTGATGATGCCACCCGCATTGATCACGTAGTCAGGCGCGTAAAGAATGCCGCGCTGGTGGATCGCCTGGCCATCCGCAGGGGTAGCAAGCTGGTTGTTGGCCCCGCCGGCAACGATCGGAACGCGAAGCGCCGCGATCGATTCGGCGGTGAGGATCGCACCAAGGGCGTTGGGGCTGAGCACGTCGGCTTCGATCGTCATAATCTCTTCGGGCGCCACAACGGTGCCGCCGACCTCCGCCGCAAGCTTCTGCGCACGAGCAGTGTCGATATCGGTAAGCGTGATGCTTGCGCCTTCGGCGGCCGCCTGACGGGCAACGCCGCCGGCGACGCTTCCGGCGCCCTGAAGCGCGATGTGGAGGCCGGAGAGGCTGTCCTTGCCGAGACCGCGGCGAACTGCCGCCTTGATGCCGAGGAACACGCCGTAGCTGGTGTGCGGCCCCGGATCGCCGCCGACTTCGCCTTCACCGACGGGGAGGCCGGCGATGTAACGGGTGTGCTGCGAAACCTGCGAAAGGTCGGACACGGTGATGCCGACATCCTCGGCCGTCACGTAGGCGCCGCCGAGGCGCTCAACCGCGCGGCCGTAGGCGACCAGCATTTCCGGCGTCTTGGTGCGTGCTTCGTCGGCGAGGATCACGGCCTTGCCGCCGCCCATGGGCAAGCCGGCCATCGCGTTCTTGAAGCTCATGCCGCGCGACAGGCGAAGCGCATCGCGGATCGCGTCGCCGCTCTCCGGATAGTGCCAGAAGCGTACGCCGCCGGCGCCCGGGCCGAGGTGGGTTGAATGGACGCAAATCACGGCGCGGAGGCCGGTTGCCTGATCCGTGACGAAGTGCACGATCTCATGATCGTCGAAGTCGGGATAATCCCACGGGGAATGCATAAGGTGCGGCCCTGATCTGAAGGGGGGGCGCGTGGGGCGACCGACGGGACTTGAACCCGCGACCCCCGGTACCACAAACCGGTGCTCTAACCAACTGAGCTACGATCGCCACGCTGAGCGCCGGGCTAATAGGAGCGGGCGCCGGGCAGCGTCAAGAAAGAACGCCGCACCGGGAAAATGAGCTCCCGGCGCGGCGTCCTTTTCACCCCTCCTCGGCGAGGAAGGTCAGCCGATGTAGATCTTGCCGATAATGCCCATGGCCGCCAGGCCGAGGGTAAGAAGAACGGGTACGATCAGCATCTGCAGGAGAGCGTCGCCGCCGCCCGTGCGTCCGGTAAGCGTCTCGATGCCGGTACGCATGAACCGGTCAAAGCTCGGCCGCCGCACGGGCGCCGCTTCCACCTTTAGGAAGATGCGAGGCACGGCGAAGAACATCGCCACGAAAAAGGCGCAAACCGTGATCGCGAAAACTGCAACCGGCGAATTGGCGAACAAAGCGAAGAACACCACGATCAGCGCCGCGTAGGTACCGACGACCAGCCCGGCGACGCCGGTGGCGACATCCGCCATGGCGGGGGTCATCGCGAACGGCGTCTCTTCCGCTGGAGCCTCGGCTGCGGACGCCGTCATGCTCTCAACGGCGGCGGTTGGCCAGACGGCGGCGACCGCGTCATTGTTGAGGATGCGGGGGGTCGTGCGGCGCTGATATTCCATCTGTTTTCTCCCGTTGAACTGTTGAGAGAAAATTAGGCCGAAGCGCCCTCTGCCGATATTCGGGAAAGCTGCGTAAGGGCTTTCCCTTAGGCGCGCGCCGCCAGGGTCATCCGCACAAGCTCGGACAGGCTCTTCGCCTGCATCTTGGTCATCACGTTGGCGCGGTAGATTTCCACCGTCCGCGCGCTGATCCCGAGATCGTAGGCGATGATCTTGTTCGGCTTACCGTCGACGAGCCCCTCAAGCACTTCCCGCTCCCGCCCCGACAGCTCGGTAAGACGGCCGGCGATTTCCTGCCGCTCCGCCTCGTGGCTTGCAATGTCGCGGCTCCGATCAAGCGCCCGGCGAACGGCCGAAAGAAGCTGCTGGTCGTCGAACGGTTTCTCGAGAAAGTCGGCGACTCCCGCCTTCATCGCTTCCACCGCCAGCGGCACGTCGCCGTGGCCGGTAATGACGATTACCGGGTCGGAGATCCCCTCCTGCTTGAGCTTGGCGACCAGTTCAAGACCGCTCATGCCCGGCATTCGGATGTCGGTAACGATGCAGCCGCGTTCCATTGAACCGAGCCGCTCCAGGAATGCCAGAGCGGATTCGTAGGCCCTTGCTTCGAGACCGTCGCACTCGAGCAGGAACAGCAAGGAATGCCGCATCGCATCGTCGTCATCGACGACGTGCACCAGTCCTTCACTTGCCATTGCTTCCTTCCTCCTGCTCGGCGGCGCGCAGCGTGAAGTGGAATGTCGCGCCGCCGTCGGCGTTCCGCTCGGCCCAAATCCGCCCGCCATGCGCTTCAATAATCGTCCTTGAAATCGAAAGGCCTATGCCCATCCCCGTTTCCTTGGTGGTGATAAACGGGTGAAACAGCCGCTGCACCACGTCGTCAGAAATACCGGGTCCGGTGTCGGCGACTTGCACCTCCACCAGATCGCCCTTGGGGGTCGAAGAGATCAGAAGCTCCCGGCGCTCCGACCCTTCCATGGCGTCGATCGCGTTGCGAATCAGGTTCAGCACCACCTGCTGGACCTGAACCTTGTCCGCGACGACAAGTTCAGCCGAAGGGTCGAGGTCGAAGCGGACAAGTACGCCGTGCTCGCGCGCGCCGACCAGCGCCAGGGCGCTTGCCTCCTCAAGCAGTTTCGAGAGCCGCTCGACCTGCCGATCCGTCTCGCCGCGGGCAACGAATTCGCGCAAACGGCGGATGATGTGCCCTGCGCGAAGCGCTTGCTCCGACGCCCGTTCGAGTGCGTCGCGGACCTTTTCCGGATTGCTTCCCGGGCGGGCGAGCAGCTGGCGGCTGCCGGTGACGTAGTTCGAGATCGCCGACAGAGGCTGATTGAGCTCATGCGCCAACGCGGAGGCCATTTCGCCAAGTGCGGTGAGGCGGGAGACGTGGACAAGCTCCGACTGCATCTCCTGCAAACGCCGCTCCGCCTCCTGCCGTTCGGTAAGATCGCGGATGAAGCCGGTGAAGTAGCGTCCGTCCTTGCCGCGCATTTCGCCGACGGCAAGCTCCATAGGAAAGGTCGAGCCGTCCTTGCGCGCACCAACGACTACGCGACCGATGCCGATAATCCGGCGTTCGCCTGTGGCATAATAACGCTGAAGGTAGCCGTCATGCGCCTCGCGGTGCGGCGCGGGCATGAGCATGCTGACGTTTTTGCCGGCAGCCTCGGCAACGGTCCAGCCGAACAAGCGTTCGGCCGCCGGGCTGAAGCTTCGGATCAGGCCGCCTTCGTCGATCACGATCATCGCGTCCGGGATGGTGTCGAGGATGGAGCGCAGATGCGCCTCGCGTTCGCTAAGGTCGCCAAGGGCGGCGGCGGCGCGCTCGCCCGAGCGCTGGAACCACTCGCCGCCGATCGTCAGCGCCGCGCCGACCAGCAGGAACAGCCCCGCGGCAAAGGCATCGCCGAGCAGCCACAGCCCCGCCGCGGCGCCGAGCGCGGTGGCGAACAGGCCCGGCCAAAGCCCGCCAAGCGCCGCCGCGCCCACAACTGCCGGTACGAAAAGCAGATAACCTGCTTCCTCGGCCCTCGCGCTGCCGAGCGCCGAGTGAACCAGCAGTCCCCCAGCCGCACCTGCCAATGCGAAGGCACAAGCGGCGGCGGTGCGGCGGGCGTGCGCGAAGGCGGCGGGTAATTGCATCGCAGCTCTCATAGCCGCAGCGCGCTTGCCGATCGACCTAAGGGATTTCCCCTAGGGTGATCTCCCGAATGTGCCGGGTGGGAGACGCCGCGCATAAGCTCCTCATCGCAATCGAACACAGCCAAGTGGAGTTTCGCCATGACCGCCCCTCTCGTCGACCTTTCCGTCCACCATCAGCCGAAGGGCTTTTCCGACCGGGTGGCGTTCGGCTTCACCAAAATGCTTCGCTTCTGCGCCGACACCTTCTTCGCCGAGCGCTACGGACACCGCGCAATCGTGCTGGAAACCGTCGCGGCGGTTCCCGGCATGGTGGGCGCCACGATCAACCACCTCACCGCCCTTCGCCGGATGTGCGACGACAAAGGCTGGATCAAGACGCTGATGGACGAGGCCGAGAACGAGCGCATGCACCTCATGACCTTCATCGAAATCGCCAAGCCGACGCTGTTTGAGCGCTTCGTGATCATCGCGGTGCAGTGGGTCTTCTATCTCGCCTTCTTCGCCTTGTACCTGATCTCCGCGAAGACGGCGCACCGGGTGGTCGGCTATTTCGAGGAGGAAGCGGTGATCAGCTACACCCACTACCTCCAGGAGATCGACGAAGGCCGCTCCGCCAACGTTCCGGCGCCGGCCATTGCCAAGCGCTATTGGGGCCTCGCCGACGGCGCGACGTTGCGGGACGTGGTGCTGGTGGTGCGGGCGGACGAAGCCCACCACCGCGACGTCAACCACGGCTTCGCCAACGAGCTTGCCGGGCTGCCGCAGGGCGAAGTCGCCCCCTGCCCTCCGCACCAGGCGCTTGAGCCAATCTGGAAGCAGGCGGCGTAAGCCTCCGGCTTCAGGCGGGGAGCGCCCGGTCGTGGGGGCCGGGCGCTTCTTCGTGTGCCCATCGCACCAGCCCAAGCCGCTCGCGCCGCATCCAGCGGCCGAGCATCAACGCCGAAACGGTGGCAAGGCCGGTCGCGAGGCCGATCCAGAGGCCGACGCCTTCCCAGCCGAGCCCGAAAGCGAGCCAGACGCCCGTGCCGAGGCCGACGCCCCAATAGCCAAGCGCCGCGTACAACATCGGCACGCTCGTATCCTGAAGCCCGCGCAGCATCCCGGCGCCCACCACCTGGGCGCCGTCGAAGACCTGGAAGATGGCGGCGACGTAAAGGAAGGACAAAGCCAGCGCGATGACCCGCGTGTTGGCGGGGTCGGCAGGATCGACGAACAGGTGCACCAGCGGTTCCGGCACGGCGAGGATGATCAAAGCGGTGACGCTCATGAAGCCCACCCCGAGTGCGCAGGCGACCCAACCCGCGACCTTGATGCCGTCGCGGTCCTGCCGACCGTAGGAAAGGCCGACACGCACCGTCGCCGCCTGGGCAAGGCCCATCGGCACCATGAAGGTGAAGGCGGCGATCTGGATCGCGATGGCGTGGGCAGCGATCGATTCCCGGCTGATCAGGCCCATCAGGAACACGGCCGTCGCGAACACTCCGACCTCCAGCGTCAGCGTAACCGCAATGGGGGCGCCGATCCGCCAAATCTCGCGGAACCGCTCCCAATCGGCGCGCCAGAAGCGGCCGAAGATACGGTAGCGTCGGAACTTCGGGTGGACGATCACCACCGCTGCCAGCCCGAGGAACAGGAAGAGGTTGGCGCTGGCGCTGCCGATGCCGGCGCCTTGCAGCCCGAGTTCGGGGAAGCCGAACTTGCCGAAGATCAGGGCGTAGTTGATCAGCCCGTTATAGACCACGGCAACCACGCCGACGATCAGCGACCAAAGCGGTCTTTCCAGCGCGGAAATGAACGAGCGCAGCACGATGAACAGGAGGTAGGGCAGGAAACCCCATTGCAGCGCACGCACGAAGCTTTGCGCGTCGGCGGCAAGGCGCGGCTCCTGCCCCATCGCAAGCAGGATCGCCTCGGTGTTCCAGAGGACAATCCAGACGGGGAGCGACAAGGCTACCGCCGCCCACATCGCCTGCCGCGCGGTGCGGCGCACGTCGCGAACGCTGTGGCGGCGCGCGCCCACCTCCGCCGCAAGCATCGGTGCCGCGGCGGTTACCAGTCCCATGCCGAAGATCAGGAAGATGATGTAGACGTTGACGCCCAGCGTACCCGCCGCAAGCGTCTCCGGGCCCGCCCAGCCGAGCAGCACCACGTCGGTGGCGTGGATCAGCGACTGGGCCATGTTGGTCAGGATCAGCGGCCAGGCAAGCGCCGCGGTTGCGCGGATCTCGTCGCGCCAAAGCTTACGGGAAGAGGCCTGCTGAACCATAGCCGCGCCCTAGGAGGCGGGCCGCGCGGCGGCAAGGCGGCATTGCACCCGGGGCACGCCTCCCCATCTGCTTCTTATGGTACCATTTTCCGTTCTCGACCTCGCGCCGATCGCCGAAGGCAGCGACGCCGGCCAGGCGCTCAACAATGCACTCGGCCTTGCTCTACATGCCGAGCGGCTCGGCTACCGGCGCTTCTGGATGGCGGAGCACCATTCGATGCCGGGCATCGCCAGCGCCGCGACGTCGGTGGCGCTCGCCTACATCGGCGCTGGCACGTCCAGCATCCGCATCGGCGCGGGCGGGATCATGCTGCCCAACCATGCGCCTTTAGTGATCGCCGAGCAGTTCGGCACCTTGGAGGCGCTGTTTCCGGGCCGCGTCGACCTCGGCCTCGGGAGGGCGCCTGGCACGGATCGCAGCGCGGCCATGGCAATGCGCCGCAACCTTGCCTCCGACGAGAACCAATTCCCGCGCGACGTAGTGGAGCTGATGGATTACTTCCGCGCCGATCCGGAGCGCAAGGTCCGCGCGATCCCGGGCGAAGGCCAGAACGTGCCCGTCTGGATCCTCGGCTCCAGTTTGTTCGGCGCGCAGCTCGCCGCCATGCTCGGCCTCCCTTACGCCTTCGCATCGCACTTCGCGCCGGGGCAGATGGTGGAGGCCATCCACGTTTACCGCGAGATGTTCCGGCCCTCAGCGCAACTTGATAAGCCTTATGTGATGCTCGGCTTCAACGCCTTTGCCGCCGACACGGACGCCGAAGCCCAATTGCTCGCCACCTCGGTGATGCAGGCTTTCGTCAATCTGCGCACCGGCCGTGCCTCGAAGCTCCCGCCGCCGATGCCGGGCTACGCCGAGACGCTGCCGCCCAACGCGCGGGCGATGCTGGACGAGGTGCTCTCCTGCTCGGCAATCGGCTCGCCCGAAACGGTGAACGCGCAGATCGAAGCCTTCGTCGCCCGCACCGGCGCGGACGAGCTGATGATCACCTCGCAGATATTCGACCACAAAGCGCGGCTGCGCTCCTACGAGATCGTGGCGCAGCTCTTCGCCTAGACGATCGGAACCTCGCCCCGCCTCGCTCGCTTGCCCCTTGAGCAAAGGAGATGGAAGTCATGGCGGAAGACAGGGAAAAGATCACCACCGGCGCCAACGAACGCGCGGTGAACGAGTCGATCGCGGGTACGGGCCCGGGAGTACCCGACGATGCACGCGGCCCCGGCGAAAGCCTTCCGGAAGCGCCAAGCGATCAGGAAGTGGCGCGGGTAGCGAAAAAGCTTGGGGCACCGATCTAAGCGGCGGTCGGGCGTGGTGGGCGCGGCAGGGATTGAACCTGCGACCCCACCCGTGTGAAGGGTGTGCTCTACCACTGAGCTACGCGCCCACGCCCGGTTCCGCAGCCAATAAGGCGGCGAAGAAGGGCCCTTAATCCGCCCTCTGGTGGCTGTCCAGCATGTGCCTGTTGAAAAAGCTGGTGCGCCCCCGCACCACCCTTTTCTGGTTAGCGGCTGACCGAGTCCTTCAAGACCTTGCCTGCCTTGAACTTGGGCTGGGTCGATTCCTTGATCTGCATCGGCTCGCCGGTACGCGGGTTGCGGCCGGTGGAGGCCTTGCGCTTCGAGCATGAAAAGGTGCCGAAGCCGACCAGGCGGACTTCGTCGCCGCGCTTCAAAGCGCCCGTGATGACATCGAATACCGACTCAACCGCCCGGCTTGCATCGCCGCGGCTGAGGCCGGTCGTCTCGGCAACGGTGCCGATCAGCTCCTGCTTGTTCATCTTTCCCGAACCCCTGTTCGTTGGAATCGCGGCTTTTCGCCAAGCGTCCATCTAAGAGCAGACGCAAGCGCCGAGTCAAAAGGAAACGCGCGCCTTTCCGGCGAAAGTCGAGACAAGCCTAGTGGCGGATCGAAACCTCATCGGGCGCCGAAGCGAGTTCTGGTGCTGGAACGGTGGCAAGCTCGTCCGCTTCGGTCCAATCGATCGGCACCACTGGGGTGGCAAGCGCCCGGGTGAGCACTTCATCGACATGGGCCACCGGAACGATCTCCAAACCGCCGGTGATCGCCTGCGGAATCTCGGCGAGGTCCTTCTCATTCTCCGCCGGGATCAGCACCGTTTTGATGCCCCCCCGAAGCGCGGCGAGCAGCTTTTCCTTCAAGCCGCCGATCGGAAGCACACGCCCCCGAAGCGTCACTTCACCCGTCATCGCGACGTCGCGGCGCACCGGAATGCCGGTCAGCGTCGAGATGATCGCGGTAACCATGCCGACTCCGGCCGACGGGCCATCCTTGGGCGTCGCGCCTTCGGGCAAGTGGACGTGGATGTCCTTGCGGGCGAACACGCTCGGCTTGACGCCGTAGCTCGGGCTACGCGCCTTTACAAAGGAGAAAGCGGCCTGGATCGACTCCTGCATCACGTCGCCGAGCTTGCCGGTGGTGCGGATCTGGCCCTTGCCGGGCACGGTCACCGCCTCGATCGTGAGCAGCTCGCCGCCAACCTCGGTCCAGGCCAGGCCGGTGACGGCGCCGATCTGATCCTCTTCCTCCCCCATTCCGTGGCGGAATCGGGTGACGCCGGAGAATTCGCCGAGATTGTCGGCGGTGATCTCCACCCGCTCGGCCTTGCCTTCCAGAATACGGCGAAGCGCCTTGCGCGCCACCTTGGCGATCTCGCGCTCAAGCGTGCGGACGCCCGCTTCCCGGGTGTAGTGGCGGATCAGGCTGCGGAGCCCGCTTTCCGTCAGCAGGAACTCGTCGTCCTTGAGGCCGTGCGCCTCGATCTGCTTCGGGATCAGGTGGCGCTGGGCGATCTCCACCTTCTCCTCCTCGGTATAGCCCTCGAGCCGGATGATCTCCATGCGATCCAGCAACGGCTGCGGCATGTCCATCGTGTTCGCCGTGGTGACGAACATGATGTCGGAAAGGTCGTAATCGATCTCCAGATAATGGTCCTGGAACTTCGAATTCTGCTCCGGATCGAGCACTTCCAGAAGCGCCGAGGCGGGATCGCCGCGGAAATCCTGGCCGAGCTTGTCGATCTCGTCGAGCAGGAAGAGCGGGTTGGACGAACCCGCCTTTTTGAGGTTCGACACGATCTTGCCGGGAAGCGAACCGATATACGTCCGCCGGTGGCCGCGGATCTCGGCTTCGTCGCGGACACCGCCCAAGGATTGGCGCACGAATTCACGCCCCGTTGCCTTTGCGATTGACCGGCCGAGCGAGGTCTTGCCGACGCCGGGAGGGCCGACCAGGCAAAGGATGGGGCCTTTTAATTTGTTGGTCCGCGCCTGGACGGCGAGATATTCAACGATCCGGTCCTTGACCTTCTCCAGGCCATAATGATCCTCGTCGAGGATCGCCTGCGCCTCGGCGATATCTTTCTTGACCTTGCTCTTCTTGCCCCAGGGCAAGCCGAGCAGCACGTCGAGATAATTGCGGCTGACCGTTGCTTCCGCCGACATCGGCGCCATCGCCTTAAGCTTCTTCAGCTCGGCGGTCGCCTTGGTCTTTGCTTCCTTGGAAAGCTTGGTCCGTTCGATCTTGCGGCCGAGTTCGGCAAGCTCGTCGCCATCGCCGTCCTCGCCTTCGTTTCCAAGTTCGCGCTGGATCGCCTTCAGCTGTTCGTTCAGATAATATTCGCGCTGGGTTTTCTCCATTTGCCGCTTCACGCGGCTGCGAATCTTCTTTTCGACCTGCAAGACGCCAAGCTCGCCTTCCATGAAGGCAAAGGCCATCTCCAGCCGGCGCACCGGGTTCAGTTCGGCAAGCAGGGTCTGCTTGTCCGACACCTTGATGTTGATGTTGGCGGCAACCGCATCGCCGAGCCGCGACGCTTCCTCGATCTGGCCGAGCTGAACCGCCGTCTCGGCTGGCAGCTTCTTGTTGAGCTTGGAATAATTCTCGAACTGCTCAACCACCGACCGCATCAGCGCGGAGACTTCCGGCCCTTCCGGCTCCTCCACATCGATATCGGCGATCTCGGCGATCAGGTGCTGGCCTTCAAGGGTCATCGACGTCAGGGACGCGCGCCGCTGCCCTTCAACAAGTACCCGCACCGTGCCGTCCGGAAGCTTCAGAAGCTGCAGGATCGTAGCGACCACGCCCAAATCATAGAGTGCATCGCGATCGGGATCGTCCTCGGCCGGATCGAGCTGCGAGACGAGAAAAATCTGCTTGTCCGCCGCCATCGCGCTTTCAAGCGCCGCCACCGATTTGTCGCGCCCAACGAACAGGGGCACGATCATCTGGGGAAATACGACAATGTCGCGAAGGGGAAGAACAGGAAGGGAAACAGGCATTGGAACTCCAGCCGGGCCGGCGCGGCCCTTCATTTCAACCTATATGGGCCGCCGGTGCGCGTCCATCAATCCGCATGGCAATGGCAGCGCCGCTTAGGGCTGGATGAAGAGGCCGAATTTTCGAGAAGCCGATCCAACTTCTTGCGCGAACGTGAAATATCGTTTCCTTGGCTGTTGTCGAAACAGGGGGCACCGGTGGGCATCGCACGTATTTTCCGAGTGGCATTCCTCCTGGCGCTGGCTGCTGCCGGAGCGCCGGCGCTTGCACAGGCCGCTCCGCAGACGGGGCCGATCCCAGCATGGGTGAAGCCGGCCGCGATGCAGACGGCGGACCCCACAGAGAAGGACAAGCCGCTCCAGATCCTGCTGCTTACCCTTCAGGCGCGTCATCATGCCCGCTCGGGTTCGGAATATTATTTCGAAACCGCGACTCAGGTGCAGAACCCTCAGGGTCTGGCAGCAGCGGGCACCGTCGCAATCCCATGGCAGCCCGACCAGGCCGATCTGGTCGTCCACAAGGTGGAGATCGTGCGCGACGGCAAGGCCGAGGACGTTCTCGGCAAGGGGCAGACGTTCACCGTGCTGCGCCGCGAGAACAATCTCGAAGCCGCGATGCTGGACGGTGCGCTGACGGCGGTGCTTCAGCCGGAAGGCCTGTCGGTTGGCGACGTGCTGCGCGTTGCATTTTCCATTCGCCGCAAGAGCGGGAGCATCGCATTCCGTCCGGAAAACGCCATCATGGCGCTGCCCGGCGTACGGGTCCGCCAAGCCCGCTATCGCGACGTTTGGGACAAGGAACTCGCGATGCGCTGGCGCGCGTCCCCGTTATTCGGGAAGCCGGTGGTGAAGACGCTGGGCGACACTACCGAGCTGGTTTTCGACCTCACCAACTTCGAGCCTCCCGCACCGCCGGAAAGTGCGCCCTCCCGCTTCGCCTTCAACACGATCGAAGTCAGCGGCTACAAGGATTGGGCCGAGCTCAGCCGGCTGATGGCGCCGCTCTACGTATCCGCCGCCAAGCTCGCGCCCGCGTCGCCGCTCCAAACTGAAATTGACAAGATCGCCGCTGCCGAGAAGGATCCGAAGCGGCGCGCGATGGCCGCCTTGCGCCTCGTGCAGGACCGGATCCGCTACGTCGCCTACGGAATGGGCGAGGCAGGGTTTATCCCCGCCACCGCTGATCAAACCTGGTCGCGCAAGTTCGGCGACTGCAAGGGAAAGACGGCGGTGCTCCTCGCCATGCTGTCAGCGCTCGGCATCGAAGCCGAGCCGGTGGCGGTTAGTTCCACCCTCGGCAACGGCTTGAATGAAATGCTGCCGCTGGTGCGCGCCTTCGACCATGTTCTGGTTCGTGCGACCATCGACGGCCGCAGCTACTGGCTCGACGGAACGCGCGCGGGCGAGCGCGATCTTGCCTCCTTGGCCTCCTCCGCCTTCGAACATGGCTTGCCGCTTCGTGCCGCCGGTGCCGGACTGGAGGCACTTCCCCTTCTTCCGCCCGAGCAACCGCTGCACGAACTCGAGATCGCCTACGATGCCGCGGCGGGCTTCAACCTGCCTGTGCCGGTTCGCGGCAAGGGCGTCTTGCGGGACCCGGTCGCGGCCGGGTGGCGCCAAATCCTGTCGCAGGCCGGCGAGGAGAAGGTTCGCGAGGCACTTCTCAGCCACCTGCCGCTCGAAACCGAGGACGTGAAAATCACCAGCCTTGAGGCAGAAGGCCCGAACGGTGAATTCATCTACTCCTTCTCCGGCAAGAGCGACATGGACTGGTCCGAAGGCGGCTCCGAAAAGCGGCTGCGCTTCCAGTTCGATCGCACACCTTTGACTTGGGAGCCGGACTTCGAACGGGAGCCTGGTCCCGGTCAGGATGCGCCTTTCGCACTTAACTTCCCCAGCGATTATGCCGTTCGCGAAACGGTGACGCTGCCGCGCAACGGCGAGGGCTTCACCGTCGATGGTGTGCCGATCGACGAGACGCTCGTTAAAACCCGCTTCACCCGGAGCGTGTCCATCTCAGGGGACCGTGCGGTGGCGCTGAGCCGGGTACGCCGGCTTGCAGCGGAAGTCTCGGCGGCGGAGGCCCGCGCCGCCACGAAGCGCATTGCGGAGATCGACGCCAGTCGCGCGTGGATCGTTGCGCCGCGCGGCTATGCTCCCGATGCCGCCGAGCAAAAGGCGATCATGGACGTCGAGCCGGTCAACGCCCGCGATTTCATCGAGCGCGGCTACCGCCGGATGAACGTCAATCGGGTGAAGGAAGCGCTGGCAGATTTCGACAAGGCCATCGAACTGAGCCCGAAATCGTCGCGCGCTTATGCCAATCGAGGCGTCGCGCTTATCCACCTCCAGCGCTTCGATGAGGCGGAAAAGGCGCTGCTTCGCGCCAAGGAGCTCAACGAGGCCGACTTCGTGGTTCACCAGGGGCTGGGCCTGCTTCGTCTGAGGCAGGATCGGCCGGAAGAAGCGGTTCCGTTACTGACCAGGTCGATCGAGCTCGATCCGGACAACGTCTTCTCCCACAACCAGCGTTCAGTAGCGTACCGGTTGCAGGGACGCTTTCAGGAAGCGCTTGCCGACGTTCAGGAGATACTTTCGTTCGAGCCCGGAAATCAATCGGCCGCCTTCCAGGCCGCAAGCCTCCACACCGCCTTGGCAATTCGGACGCGGCAATTGCCGCAATGGCCAGGGTCAAGGCGGCTGGAGACGCCGATTTCCTCCAGGAAGCCAGCGCGGCCATGCTCGAAACCTTGGGCCGGACCGCCGAACTGAAAACGCTTCAGGAAAAGATGCTGGCCGATGCCGATATCGACCTGAAGAAGAACCCCTATTCGCCCACGGCCATTGCGCGGAAGAGCCGGATCCTGAGCCAGATGGGCGAGCATAAGGCGGCGGTTGCGCTCAGCACCGCGGCTTTGTCGCGCTTCACCGGCAGCACGGTCCTTCTTCGCGCGCGATGCCTCGCCCGTGTGGCCGGCAATTTCGAGCTGCCCGCCGCGCAAAAGGATTGCGACGCCGCACTCGGCAATGACGAAGGCGATGTCGGCTCCCGCTTCGCCCGCGCGGCGCTCGGGCTTCGGCTTGGCCGCTGGGATGCCGCCATTGCCGACTGCGATGCTGCTCTGGCGATCGAAAGGATGATGCCGGGCTGCATCTACCTGCGCGGCACGGCGCGGCTGGCAAAAGGCGAAAAAGAAGCCGCCGAGCGCGACTTGCAACGCGCCCGGCGGCTGGATCCTTCGGTTGGTGTTCAGTTGCGCAGGCTAGGCCTGGAGCGCCTTTCCGCCGGCAGCGAAAAGGCGCCCGCGGCTTAGTAGCGGTAGTGATCCGGCTTGAACGGGCCTTCCACCGGAACGCCGATATAGCTGGCCTGCTTGTCGGTCAGCTTGGACAGCTTGACGCCGAGCTTGTCGAGGTGAAGCGCCGCGACCTTTTCGTCGAGGTGCTTGGGAAGGACGTAGACGTCGTTCTTGTACTTGTCGGCGCCGGTCCAAAGCTCGATCTGGGCAAGCGTCTGGTTGGTGAAGCTTGCCGACATCACGAAGCTCGGGTGGCCCGTGGCGTTGCCGAGGTTGACCAGGCGGCCCTTCGACAGGACGATGATCTTCTTGCCATCGGGGAATTCGACCTCGTCGACCTGCGGCTTGATCTCCGTCCACTTCATGTTCTGAAGCGCGCCGATCTGGATCTCGCTGTCGAAGTGCCCGATGTTGCAGACGATCGCCATGTTCTTCATCGCACGCATGTGATCGACAGTGATGATGTCGGCGTTACCCGTGGCGGTGACGAAGATGTCGGCGCGCGGCGCGGCCTCTTCCATGGTCACGACCTCATAGCCTTCCATCGCCGCCTGCAGCGCACAGATCGGATCGACCTCGGTGACGAGGACGCGGGCGCCGCCGTTACGAAGCGACGCGGCCGAGCCCTTGCCGACGTCGCCGAAGCCGGCGACGACGGCGACCTTGCCGGCGAGCATGACATCGGTGCCGCGGCGGATGGCGTCGACCAGCGATTCCTTGCAGCCGTAGAGGTTGTCGAACTTCGACTTCGTGACCGAGTCGTTGACGTTGATCGCCGGGAAGGGAAGCTTGCCCTGCTTCGCGAGCTCATAAAGGCGGTGAACGCCCGTGGTGGTTTCTTCCGAAACGCCCTTGATGGTCTGAACCGTCTTGGTGAGGTAGCCCGGACGCTCGGCGATGAAGCGCTTCAGCGTCGCGACGAAGATTTCCTCTTCCTCGTTGGCCGGGGTGAGCATTTCTTCGCCGGCTTCGACGCGCGCGCCCCAAAGCGCGAACATGGTGGCGTCGCCGCCGTCGTCGAGGATCAGGTTGCAGGTTTCGTCCTGGCCCCAGTCGAAGATGCGGGCGGCATAATCCCAATATTCCTCAAGCGTTTCGCCCTTGACGGCGAACACCGGAACGCCCGTCGCGGCGATCGCGGCGGCGGCGTGATCCTGGGTGGAAAAGATGTTGCACGATGCCCAACGGACCTGCGCACCGAGCGCGGTCAGCGTCTCGATCAGCACGGCGGTCTGGATGGTCATATGGAGCGAGCCGGTGATGCGCGCGCCCTTCAGGGGCTGCGACGCGCCGAATTCCTCGCGCAGGGCCATGAGGCCCGGCATCTCGGTTTCGGCGATGTCGATCTCCTTGCGGCCGAAACCGGCAAGGGCGATGTCCGCCACGATATAGTCGTCAAAGCTGGTCTGGGGCTGCGTGGCCACGGACAAATCTCCTTGGGGTCGTGAAAAATGAAAAAACCGCCGGTGCGAGGTGGCGGTCTTGCGAGCGCGCTCTTAGCGGCGAAAAGCTGCAGATGCAAATATAAAGATATCTTTATATGTGGCTTCCCGATCCTCCCCGGCACGGGGGAGGGCGGATTCAAGCTGTGCCGAAATCCGCCGTCAGCAGCCTTGGATCCACTCCCGCGCTCCGGAACGCCGCCCCCCAGCGGTCTTCGACATCGTGACCGTAGAGGAGCTCGTCGCTTCCCGGGGTGGAGAACCAGCCGTTGCCGCACAGTTCCTGCTCGATCTGCCCTGCACCCCAGCCGGCATAGCCCAGAGCAGCGATCCAGCGGCTCGGCCCCCTCCCCTCCGCGATTGCGCGGAGGATATCGAGGGTGGCGCTCAGCACCCAGCGGCCGGCAACGTGGACGCTGTCTTGACCGCCCCAGTCGGGCGAGTGGAGAATGAACCCGCGCTCCGGCTCCACCGGGCCGCCGAGGTGGATCGCGACATCGGGCGCTGCCCCCCGGTCGATATCGAGTTGCCCCAGGAGATCGTGAAAGGTGATGCGCGGCACGATACGGCCGAGGCCGATGCCCAACGCGCCCGCTTCGTCATGAACGCACATTGCGATAACCGCTTTTTCGAAGCGAGGATCGCCGATGCCGGGCATTGCAAGCAGCAGCTGGCCTGACAGAAAGCGCGGTTCTTCCATAAGCACGCTATAGCGGCCCCTACCCTCTCCGCTCAACCGCCTCGCCCCTATTCGCGGCGCTCCGGGCTTGCTAGAGGCACCGCCGAACCCGCTTACCCAGCAACAGGAGCTTCTCCATGGCCATCAATGTCGGCGACCGTCTGCCCAAGACCACCTTCATCAAGGCCACCGCGGAAGGTCCGCAGCCGGTGGACAGCGAAGACTATTTCGCCGGCCGCCGCGTCGCGCTTTTCTCCGTTCCCGGCGCCTTTACGCCGACCTGTTCGGCGCGCCACTTGCCGGGCTTTGTTGAAAAGGCGGAAGAGTTTCGCGGCAAGGGCGTCGACGAGATTGCCTGCACCGCCGTCAACGACGCCTTCGTACTTCAGGCCTGGTCGCAAAGCGCGGAAGCCGACGGCAAAGTGACCATGCTTGCCGATGGAAACGGCGATTTCGTGCGCGAGATCGGGCTTGGCATGGACGGATCGAAATTCGGCCTCGGCCAGCGCGGTCAGCGCTTCTCGATGGTAGTGAATGACGGCGTCGTCGAGCAGCTCAACGTCGAGGAGCCGGGTGCCTTCAACGTGTCGAGCGCCGATTACATGATCGAGCGGCTCTAAGGAGCCGCCGCACCCGCCTTTCTTCGCCGCCGACGCAACGGCAGCGGCGCTTCGACGTTTCCCCCGCTTGAGCAGAAGCGAGCGGGAGTGACGGAATGAGCGATTCAGGCGCGGACAAAACAAAACGGGAAGGCAAGTCCGCGGCCCTGCGCCTTGCCGAGGAAGTGCAGCGCCGGCCGTTCACCGCCGCGGCGATCGGCGTCGGCGCGGCGGCGGCAACGGCCGGAGCGGTGATGGGCGCGCGGGCGCTCGCCAAACGCGCCTGCAACGGCAAGCCGATCAACGAAGTGCTGCAGGCGGCGGTAACCGCGCAGGAGGCGGCCGCGGCCTGCAAGGAGCAGGACGAACGCGGCGGCGGCGCTTAGCGGGGCGCTAGCGCATAGTCGATCCAGACCCTTCCGCTGGTGCTCACTTCGCCTGGTTCAAGCGGGGCGGGTCGAATCGCGCTTCCGGTTACAATGATAGAGCCGCCTTCCTCGTCAGTGTCGAAAGGCTCCCGCTCGCTGACGCGCAGCACGCGCGAGACCCTCATGCCAAGCGCTTCCGCGTATGTTTCGGCCTCGGCTCTCGCCGCGGCAACAGCAGCGAGGCGGGCGGCACGAATAGCAGGTGCGGGGTCGGAGAGGGAGAATCTAGGTCCCCGCACCTCATTGGCTCCCGCCTCGAACAGTGCGTTTATTATGTCCGCTGCCTTGCTGAGATCGCGCAGGCGTAGGGCAAGCGTGTTACGCGCAACGTAGCCGGTGATTGAGCGCACACCTTCCTCTTCGTCACGGTCCATCCGATCGCGAGCGAATTGCGGTGTGACCGCCAGGTTTGAAGTTTGCATGTCACGCGGTTCGACCCCCGCGCCGCGGACGGCCAGGACCAAGCGGTTGGCCAGCTGCGCATTGGCCGCAAGGGCCTCCTTTGCGGTACGTCCGGTGGTCACGACGCCGGCTTGGATGCTTACCACGTCCGGACGGGCGAGATGCTCTCCCTCGGCCTCGACCTTGAGGAGCACTTCGCCGGGCGCCAGCGAGATGGCAACATCCTGCGCCGCCGCGGGCGTCGCCGGTGCCGTGACACCGGCCAGCGCGAGCGCGATTAAGCCTGCCAGCCGCATTGCTTGCCCTTATTCTGTTCTTCGAGCCAGCCGATCAGCGGGCGGAAATAATCCAGCATCGGCTTGCCCGACATCTCGCGGCTGCCGGTGAAGGCTTCCAGCGCATCCGGCCACGGCTTCGACGCGCCCATGGCGAGCATCGCGTTCAGCCGCTGGCCGACTTCCTTGTTGCCGTAGAAGGAGCAGCGGTGAAGCGGTCCCGTCCAGCCCGCCTGCTGGCAGGCGGCCTGGTAGAATTGGAACTGGAGAATGCGGGCCAGGAAGTAGCGCGTGTAGGGCACGGAGGCGGGGACGTGGTACTTGGCGCCCGGATCGAAATCCTGCTCGGTGCGGGCAACCGGCGGAACAATGCCCTGATATTGCAGGCGAAGATCGTCCCAGCCCTTCTGAAGGCCGGTGGGAGCGACTTCGCCGCTGAATACCCGCCAGCGATATTTATCCACCATCAGGCCGAAGGGCAGGAAGGCGACCTTGTCCATCGCCTGGCGGAGGAGAAGGCCGACATCCTTGTCAGCCGACGGCACCTTGTTGCGCGGCAACAGGCCGGTCTGGACGAGATATTCGGGCGTCACCGAAAGCGCGATCATGTCGCCGATCGCTTCGTGGAAGCCGTCATTCGCGCTGTCGAGATACAGGAGCGGCTGCTTGTTGTAGGCGCGCTGGTAGAAATTGTGGCCAAGCTCGTGGTGCACCGTTACGAAATCGTCGGCGTTGACCTTGGTGCACATCTTGATGCGCAGATCCTCGACATTGTCGACGTCCCACGCCGACGCGTGGCAGATCACTTCCCGGTCGCGCGGCGCGGTGATCATGGAGCGCTTCCAGAACGTCTCCGGAAGCGGCGCGAAGCCAAGCGACGTGAAGAAGCTTTCGCCGGTGCGGACGATCTTCTCCGGCGTGTACTTGTTCTTCACCAGGAGGTCGGTGAGGTCGTAGCCGACGTCGCCGGCGCCCTTGGGGGCGACCACGTCGTAGATATTGCCCCATTCCTGCGCCCACATATTGCCGAGCAGATCGGCGCGGATCGGGCCGGTTTCGGGCTGTACCTTGTCGCCATATTTGTCGTTCAGCTTGGCGCGGGTGTAGCAATGAAGCTGGTCGTAGAGCGGCTTCACTTCGCTCCACAGCCGGTCGGTCATCGCCGCGAACTCATCGGGCGGCATGTCGTAGCGCGAGCGCCACATCGCGCCGGTATCGGCATAGCCGAGTTCCTTGGCGCCCTGGTTGGCGATCTCGATCAGCCGGTTGTAATCGGCGCGCATCGGACGGCCGACATTGGAGTGCCAGCTCGTCCACATCTCCTGGAGCTGGGCCGGGTTGCGCACCGTACCCATCTGCTCCTCGAGATCGTTGCCGGTCATCTCCTTGCCGTTCAGCGTGCCGCGGCCCTTGCCGTAAGTGGAGGACAAGCGGGTGGAGATGGTGTTGAGCTCGGCCGCGGCGCCCGGGGTCGTCGGCGCGGGGAGCACCAGCGCGCTGCGCAAGGTGTTGAGCTTGCGGCTGGTGTCGTAATCGAGGCCCGGCACATTGGCGAAGCGCGCGGCCTCGTTGGCGAGGCGCACCGACATCTCCGTGCCGATGGTGCCGAAGTGGGAGGCAAGCGCGTCCGTATCTTCGGTAATGTAAGTGGCATTCACCCACTGGGCGCGGCTGTTCAGGACCGAGAATTCCGCCAGCTCCTTTTCCGCCCGGGCAACAAAGGCGCGGGCTTCTTCAAGGGTTGGCGCCGCGGTGGCGGTGCTTGCCGTTTGCTCCATCGCGGCGGTGCCGGCGGAGGCGGTGTCCGCCGTATCGGCAGACGCGCTTGCGCAGCCGGCGAGACAAAATGCGAGAACGAGGGCGGAAACTTGAGCCTTCATGGGGAAGCATCCTCGACTTTGTGATCGTTGCCCCGGCTCTTGCGCCTCCCGTCGTCAGTCCGTCAAGCGGCCACAAAGCGCAGCATCGCCTGGCCGAGTTCAGCCTTGGTGACGGCGCTCATATGGTTGCCCGGCACCTCGACATATTGCCCCTGCGGAAGGATGTCGGCGAGCGCTTCGGCGGGGCCGTTATCCTGATCGTCGGCACCGGACAGCACCAGCGTCTGCATAGCGATCGAGCGCAGTTCCTCCTCCGTGGAATCCGCGAAGCTGTCGATCAGCGCAAGCATCGCCTTGGGATCACCGCCGGTGGTGCGCAGGAACATCTCGGCCAGCCACTGCGGCGAACCGCGCTTATGGGTGCCGAAGCCGGTGAGGATGTCGCGGAAGTGATCGGCGCGGCGGCCGGTGTCGAGCATGCCGCGAAGGCCCATGCCGCTGACGATCAGCCGGCGCGGCGCCGCGCCAAGGATCGCCATCCGCCCCGCGGTCCGCCCCCCGAGCGAATAGCCGCCGAGATCGTAGTCGGTGAGGCCGAGATGGGCGACCAGCTCCAGCCCGTCGCGGGCGAGCACGTCCGCTGGATAGAAGCGTGCGTCGTGGGGCGCTTCGCTTTGGCCGTGGCCGCGCAGGTCCGGCATGATCACGCGAAAGCCCGCATCGGCGAGCACCGGCGCGTGACCGAACTTCAGCCAATTCGTCTCGGCGTTGGAAAAGAAGCCGTGAAGAAGCACCACCGGCCTCCCCTCCCCCAGCTCGTGCCAGACAAGGCGCACGCCATCGGAGGCGTTGAATTCGTGCTTAGTCGGGGAGTTTGCCAACGTGTTCCATCCAACGGTCGGTGAGGGCCTGATACTCGTCGCTGCGCGTCTCGGGGAGACCGCTTGTGTCGAGCCAGGCGCGGTGCATGCTCTCGGCGCCGAAATGGTGCCGGGGCTTGAAACGCGCCGGATCGTCGAACGAGGCAACGGTCAGATCCATCTTCTCGCTGTCCGGATAGGCAAAGCCGAGCGAAGCACCGCACGTGCTGCAGAACGGACGCCGCGCGATCGGAGAAGAAGCGAACCAATCCGGCTCCTCGCTCCAAACCACGCTCGCCTTAGGCAAGGTCTTGAAGGCGATTGAGACGGAGCCGGTTGCGCGCTGGCACATCCGGCAGTGGCAGAGATAGGCGTCCTCATCCTCGACCTGCGCGGTGAAGCGAATGCGCCCGCACGCGCAGCCGCCAGTCATCTCCTCCGCCATGCCTTGCTCTCCCGTCAGTCTGCCTTCTGGAGGTGCTTTCTTCCGAGCAGCTCCGCTATCTGCACCGCGTTCAGCGCCGCGCCTTTGCGCAGGTTGTCGGAGACGCACCAGAGGTTGAGGCCGTTCTCCACCGTTGAATCCTCGCGCACCCTGCTGATGTAGGTGGCATATTCGCCGACGCACTCGACGGGCGTCACGTAGCCGCCGTCCTCGCGCTTATCGACCAGCATCACGCCCGGCGCTTCGCGAAGGATCTTCTGCGCTTCCTCGGCGGAGACTTCGCGCTCGAATTCGATGTTGATCGATTCCGAATGGCCGACAAACACCGGCACGCGCACGCAGGTGGCGGTGACCTTGATCTTGGGATCGAGGATCTTCTTGGTCTCGACCACCATCTTCCATTCCTCCTTGGTCGAACCGTCGTCGAGGAACTCGTCGATATGTGGGATGACGTTGAAAGCGATCTGCTTGGTGAAGAAGGTGGGTTCGTTGGCGTCGCCGACGAAGATGTTGCGGCTTTGCTCGAACAGTTCGTCCATGCCACTCTTCCCCGCGCCCGAGACCGACTGATAGGTCGAGACCACCACCCGCTTGATGCCGAAGGCGTCGTGCAGCGGCTTCAAGGCCACCACCATCTGCGCGGTGGAGCAGTTCGGGTTCGCGATGATGTTCTTCGTGCGGTAGCCTGCGATCGCCTCGGCGTTCACTTCCGGCACCACCAGCGGCACGTCAGGGTCCATCCGGTAGAGCGAGCTGTTGTCGATCACCGTGCAGCCTGCCGCCGCGGCCCTGGGCGCATATTCTTTCGACACGGCGGAGCCGGCGGCGAACAGCGCCATGTCCCAGCTCGCGAAATCGAAATGCTCGATATTCTGCACCTTGAGCTCGCGCCCGCTGTCGCCGAAATCGATCATCGTGCCGGTGGAGCGCGGTGATGCGACCGCCGCGACTTCGTCGAGCGGGAATTCGCGTTCGGCCAATATGTTGAGCATCTCGCGCCCGACATTGCCGGTCGCGCCGACGACTACGACCCGATAACCCATGTTTGAAACTCCGATAGAAGGCTTGCGGCCTCAATTAGGGATGCGGCCCAGCTTTACAACGTAGATGTCGGCCATGCCTTTCTCCTGCCCCGGCCGCTCGCGGGTGCTTGCGAAGAACAGCCGCCGCCCGTCGGCGCTAAACGCAGGCGTGAAGTTGAAGGGTCCGATGTTGACGCTGTCCGGCAAGGGCTTGGGTTCGGACCAGCCCGCGGCGGTGCGCGTCGCCAGGTGAAGCACGCCCTTGGCCCCCGCCATCCGCCAGAAAGCGGCGCGGCGGCCGTCGGCGCTTAATGTGAAGTCGCTGTCGCTTGCCGCCGTGTTGAACGGGCCGGGGAGCAGCTCGGGCGCGGAGAAGACGCCGTTCCGCTCCACCGAGCGGTAGATGTCGAGCCCGCCTTTGCCGCTCTTCTTGGCCGCGCTCCAGGTGAGGACGCCATTGTGCAGCTCCGCGCCAAGCTCGGCCCCGGCGCCATTCACGACGTCGCCGAGATGCTCCGGGGCCAACCACCCGCCGCCCGGTGAGCGTCGGGCGCGCCACAGGTCCGGGTCCTTCTTGTCCGGCTTCGCGGCTGTGGGCCGATCCGACGAGAAATAGAGCGTCCGCCCGTCCGGCGTCAGCCAAGGGTCCGTGTCGCTCCAGCGTTGGTCGGAAAAGCCGATCTGGCGCGGCTCGGACCAGCGGCCTCTGTGCCGCTCGCTTACGTAAATTTTCGCCTTCTGGAAATCGGTCTCGGAGCGGGCGAACACCCGCAACTTTCCCCCGCGGTCTTCGCTGAGGTTATAGTCGTTGAGCAAGGACGAGACCTCCGCCACCATCTGCGCGCCCGCCGCCGCGCCGCCGGCCAGCGCAGCCGCCGCAATCATATGCCACATTGCTCCAAAACCCTCCCGCGTTGCGCCCCCGCGTGGCTCTGTTATCACCGGCGAAAGGCGCGGCCTAGGCGCGGCGAAAGGGGTGAGTTAATGAGAAGAAACGGCGCCGCGCTCTTTGTCCTCCTCCTGCTTCTCCTGCTGGCGGTGGCGCTAAAGCCGATGCTGGTCGGCGTGCCGGCGGTGCCCTCGCCGCAAGGGGCCGGCGGGTTCGACACCGGCCGGGCCCTCTCCCGCCTCCAGGTCGTGCTCGGCGACCAGCGCCCGCACCCGGTCGACAGCCCGGCAGGCGACGAAATGCGCGGCCGTCTCCTTGCAACGCTGCAGGCCATGGGTCTTCGCCCGCAGGTGACGGACGATCTTTCGTGCAGCGGTTCACCGAAGGAACGCAGCGTCTCCTGCGCCCGTGTGCGCAACGTGCTGGTCACGCTTGGCCCGGCGCAGGGGAAGCACGTGCTGTTCGTTTCCCACTACGATTCCACACCGGTCGGCCCCGGCGCCTCGGATGACGGGATCGGGGTCGCCGCGATGCTGGAGACGCTTGCCGTCCTCAAGGACCGGCCGCTGAAGCGCCCCCTCACCTTCTTGTTCAACGAAGGCGAGGAAAGCGGCCTCCTGGGCGCACGTGCCTTTCTGGAAAAGAACCCGCTGGCCCAGCGCGTGGATACGCTGGTGAACCTGGAATCGCGCGGCGTCACCGGGCCGGCGATCATGTTCGAAACCAGCCGCCCGAACGGATCGGCCTTGGCAGCCTTTGCAGCCGCGTCGAACCATCCGGTGGCGAATTCGCTGACCACCGATTTCTACCGGCTGATCCCCAATTCCACCGACGTCGCGGTGTTCGACGAGAAGCCATGGACGATCCTCAACTTCGCGATCATCGGTAACGAAACCCGCTACCACACACCCGACGACCGGTTGGAAAACCTCGACCCACGCAGCCTCGCCCACATGGGTACCCAGACCCTCGCCCTGGCCACGCGCCTTGCGGGGGAGCAGACGCCCGCGCCGTCCGCGACAAGCGAGCGGCTTTATGCGGACGTGCTCGGCCAAAGCCTTGTCGTGCTACCGATGTGGCTCGGCACCTTTTTGCTTTGGGCGCTGCTGGCCGGCTTCGCGCTGCTCGGCTGGCGCAGGCGGCGGAGCGGCATCGGGCACGGCGCCGGGATCACCCTTCTCGCGGTCGTGGATGCGACGCTGACCGCGTTTCTGCTCCACAAGCTGATCGGCCTGTTCCGGGCGGGCGAATATTGGCGCGCTTATCCCGAAGCGCTCGCCTTCGCTGTGGACGCCACGGCGTTGCTGGCCGGTGCAGCCTTTCTGTTGCTGCTTGCGCGCAAGGCTCCGCGCGAGGGGCTTCGGATCGGCTTCTGGCTTGTGTTCCTGTTGTTCGGCACAGGGCTGAGCCTGCTTGCGCCCGGCACCGCGATCTTCTTCCTGCTGCCGCCGCTGATTGCGGTCGCGGGGCTGCTGGTGCCGCGCGGCGGCCGGCTACTCGCGCTGCTCGCCTGGGCCGCCTTGTTCTTGAGCTGGGCGCCGCTGCTCCACTTGAGCCAAATCCTGCTCGACATGGACAATGCCTGGATATTCGCGCCGGTGAGCGTGCTGATCCTGATGCCCGTGCTGATCGAGCTGAAGCCGCTAGGCGCGGGGATCGGCCGTCTCGCCGCCGCCGTCGCCACCACCATAATCACGCTCGCCGTTTGGCTGATCCCCGCCTTCGTGCCCGCTTACACCGCCGAGCGCAAGCAGCGGATGAGCCTGGAATATAGCTGGGACGCGGACAGCAAGAAGGGCCGCATGTTCGTCTACCATGACGGCGGACCGCCGCCCGCCGTTCTTGCCGACACGCTGCAGCGCGGGCCGGAGGTTCCCTGGTCCGGCTACAAGCGCTGGAGCACCGAAATAATCGGCCCTGCGCTTGAGGCACCGGTGCTGGAGCGGTTGGCGGAGACAAAGACGCCTGGAGGCCGCGTCCTGACCCTGCGCCTCCGGATGCGCGGCGCGGAGGTGTTTCGCCTGCGTTTCCCGCCGGAAGCGGGGCTCTCGGCGGTGGAGCTTGGCGGCGTGCTTCGGCGTTTCGCCTCAACCGAGTCAAAAGCGGACTACGTGCTTCGCTGCCACGGCCGCAGCTGCGACGGCGCCACGATCCGTCTGCTGATCCGCGGCACCGCGCCGGTTGAAGCAACCGTGGTAGGAATGAAGACCGGCCTCCCCGCCTCCGCCGCCCGCATCGGGCAGTCGCGCCCGACGCTTGCCCAGCCGCAGTACAGCCCCGACGCCAGCTACGCCGTGGCGCGCGTCGGCCTGTAGTTCAGGGCGCCTGCTTCACCCGGCGGGCGAGGAAGTCCTCGATCGTGGTCCAAAGGTGCGTCTGCCGGGCCTCGCCGGTGACGGCGTGGGTGGCGCCGGGGTAGACCATCAGCTCGAACGGCTTCTTCGCCCCCTGCAGCGCGGCGATCATCGCGGTCGAGTTCTCGAACACGACATTGTCGTCCGCCATTCCGTGGAGCAGCAGCAGCGGATCGGCGATCTTGTCGGCGCCGGTGAGGACGCTGGACGCCTCATAGGGCTTCGGATCGACAGCGGGGTTGCCGAGATAGCGCTCGGTATAGTGGGTGTCGTAAAGCTCCCACTTTGTCACCGGCGCACCGGCAACGCCCGCGGCGTAAGCGCCCGGCGCGGCTTCAAGCAGGCGAAGCACCATGTAGCCGCCATAGGACCAGCCGTAGACGCCGACCTTGTCCGGATCGACGAAGCTTTGGCTCTTGAGCCACTTCAGCCCGGCAAGCTGGTCCTCGACCTCGACGCCGCCGAGCTTCAAGTGGAGCTGATCGGCGAACTCACGCCCGCGCCGCGCCGTGCCGCAGCCGTCGACCGAGAAGACGATCCAGCCTTTGTCGACCAGATATTGGTGCAGCGGGTTGGTCCAGCCGCGAAAGACCTGACCGCCGGATGGACCGGCATAGACCTGCACAAGCACCGGGTAGCGTTTGCCGGGCTCGCGCTTGGGCGACAGCATCTTGTACGGGATCGGCGTGCCGTCCGCCGCCGGCAGGGTGCCGAATTGGGCGGTGGCGTGGCTGTCCAGGAAGGGCGCGTAAGGATGGCTGGCGTCGAGGCGGTTCTCCTCGATCCATGCGATTCGTTTGCCGCTCGCGTCAGCGAGGTAGACCTGGTTCGGCTGGTTGGGGTTTGAACGGGAGATCAGCGCCCGCGTCGCCCCTTCGTCCATTTCCGCGCTGTTGTTCCAGCCCGCCTCGGTGACGCGCACCGGCTTGCCGGGCTTGTTGAGGCTCACCCAATAAAGGTTCTGCGCATCCGGATTGTCGAGCGTGCCGGTGAAGAACACCCGCCGCGTCTTTTCATCGACGCCGGCGACGTCCGCCACTTCCCAGTTGCCGCGGGTAAGCTGGCGCAACTTGCCGGCTTTCCACAGATACAAATGCGAATAGCCGCTGCGTTCGGACGACCAGAGAATGCTGCCGTCGGCAAGCGGCTTGAGATTATCATGAAGGTTGATCCAGGTCTTCGACGTCTCGCTGAACAGCAGCTGCGACTTGCCGGTCGCGGGATCGACGCGGAGGACGTCAAGGCGCTTCTGGTCCCGGCTCTGACGCTGAACGAGCAACGCCTTGCCGTCGTCAGTCCAGTCGACGCGGGCGAGGTAGATGTCGGGGTCGCCGCCGAGATCGGCCTTCACCTTGCGGCTGCCGTCCGGCGCCATCACCCAAAGCTCGACCAGCGCGTTGGCGCTTCCGGCAACGGGATAGCGCTGTTCGTAGAGCTTGGTGCCCTCCGCGCCGATCGCGGCGCGGGTGACGATCTTGACCGGGGCCTCGTCCACCCGCGCGATGGCGATCCAGCGGTCGTCCGGCGACCACCAATGGCCGGTGCGGCGGCCCATTTCCTCCTGTGCGACAAACTCGGCCGAGCCCCAACTCACCGCACCGCCGCCGCCTTCGGTCAGCTGCCGTTCGGCGCGGGTGGCCGGATCGGTAACGAACAGGTTCTGGTTGCGGACGAACGACAGGAAGCGGCCGGTTTCCGACACTTCCGCGTCGAGTTCGGTTTCCTTGGTCTCGGTGATCCGGCGAACGCTGCCGTCCAGGCTTGCGAGGTAGAGGTCGCCCTCCAGCGGAACCAGGATCGATTTGCCGTCCGGCGCCCAGGCATAGGCCGTGATGCCCTTGGTCCCGGCGATCCGCAGCCGCTCACGGCGCATTTTCTCTTCTTCGGAGACTTCGGCACCGGTGCCGAGCTTCAGCGAATCGACCAACATCCGCGCCTCGCCGGTGGCCGTATCCACCGCCCAAAGGTCGTAGCGTTCCTTGTCGTCGGCGCGGTTCCGGAGCAGCGAGGCGAAGTGCCCGTTGGGTGAAAGCTTCAGCGATCGCGGCGCGGGGCCGGAGAGCGACGGGCTTTGGAACACGCGCTCAAGCGTCAGATCCTCGGCGGCGGCGGGAATGGCGGCGGTGGCCAGCAGCAAGCTGGCGAAAAGGGCAATGCGCATGGCAGGCACCGTAGCCCCGGCGAGGGAAAAAGGAAGCGGCGCTTCCCCTTCCTCCCTGCGCCGAAGGCGTGGGGAGGGGGACCACCCGAAGGGTGGTGGAGGGGTCGCTGCCGTGCCTTCGGAGGTTCGAGCGTTGGATAGCAGAGGCCTGCGCCACTACCCCTCCACCGCCAAAGTTGGCGGTCCCCCTCCCCACCTTGCGGTGGGGAGGCAAAGAAAAAGGCGGGAGAGCCTTCGCCCTCCCGCCTCTTCAACTGTCGCGATGCTCGAAGGCTTAGCCTTCGGCGCTTTGCGTCTGCGGCGTCGCGGTGGCGGCCGGCTTGACGTCGTTGCGGGTATCGCGGCGCTCGGCGATGCGGGCGGCCTTGCCGGTGCGGCCACGCAGGTAGTACAGCTTGGCGCGGCGAACGGCGCCGCGGCGCACCACTTCGATCGAATCGACGTTGGGCGAATAAAGCGGGAAAACGCGCTCCACGCCTTCGCCGAAGCTGATCTTGCGGACGGTGAAGCTGCTGCCCATGCCGCGGTTCGCGCGGGCGATGCAGACGCCTTCGTAATTCTGAATACGGGTGCGGTCGCCTTCGACGACCTTGACGCCGACGCGCAGGGTGTCGCCCGGGCGGAATTCCGGAATGGAACGGCTGCCGGTCAGGCTTTCGATCTGCTCGGCTTCGAGCTGCTGGATGAGGTTCATGTTGGTCTAACTCTCGTCTCTTCGTTGCCGCGCACCAGAGGGCGGTGGCCTGGTCGCGTCCCCATGACGCTCCATCAGGTCCGGCCGCCTTAGCCGTGTGTCTTCGATCGCCTTGGCTTTTCGCCAGGCAGCGATCCTCGCATGATCCCCCGATCGCAGCACTTCGGGGATCGTGCGCCCTTCCCAGTCAACTGGTCGGGTATAATGAGGGTATTCGAGGAGGCCGCTTTCGAAGCTTTCCTCCTCACCGCTCGAAGGGGCGCCCATTACGCCGGGAAGCAGCCGAACGCAAGCATCGAGAAGGGTAAGCGCCGCCATCTCGCCGCCCGACAGAACATAGTCCCCGATCGAGACAGGAACGATCGGGCGCGCTTCGAAGAGGCGCTCGTCGAAGCCTTCGAACCGGCCGCACAGGATCGAGACGCCCGGGCCTGCGGAAAGCTCCCGCACCAGTTCTTGCGTCAGCGGCTTGCCTCGCGGGCTCATGGCGAGGAGCGGCGAGTCCGGGCGGCGGGCGAGGACCGAATCCACCGCCGCCCCCAGCACGTCCGCCCGCATCACCATCCCAGCGCCGCCGCCGGCCGGCGTGTCGTCCACCGATCGGTGCTTGTCGGTCGCGAAATCGCGGATTTGCACCGCCTCGCACGACCATATCCCCTCCCCCAGCGCCCGCCCGGCAAGGCTGTGGCCGAGCGGCCCGGGAAACATCTCCGGGTAGAGCGTCAGAACGGTGGCGGCCCAGGTCACGGCTGGGCGGGTCTCACCGTGTAGCGGAAGGCCTGGATGCCGGCCGGGTCCGTCGGCGCGAGGAGGAGATTGCCCTCGAGAACGCCCTTGTCGCACTCCCAGCGGAAGGTGCCGGCAAGCGCCCCGGTGGCGGTGACCGGGCTGTCGGTGCGGCAGGCGCCGAGATCGCCGCGGATTTTGGCGAACTCACGGGTCCAGTTCTCGGCCGAACGGTCCATCAGGAAGTTCATAGCAAGGAGCTTGCGGGCAGGCTCGACATTGCCTGCTTGGTACATCGCACCCGCCGCCCGATAAGCAGCGGCGAGGGAAGCGCCGACCGGCAGCGCCCTGCCCTTCAGCGCCCCTGCCTTGTGAAGAACCATCGCCGCATCCCAGGCGGCGCCGGAGCCGCCGTTATAGGTGCGGTTGGTGAAGACGAAGATGCCTACCCCATGGTCGGTCATCAGCATCATGTGGGAACCGTAGCCTGGATAGCCGCCGCCGTGGCTCAGCGTGTTGCCGAGCTCCGGGTCCTGCGCCGCGATCAGCCCCATGCCGTAGGCGGCGGCCTGGGTAACCGGGGTGGAGCCGAAGCGCTGGCGAAGTCGCGGCACGTTGGAGCCGCTGGCCATCTCGCGAACGGTAGCGCGGGCGACGGGGCCCGCCTCAGCGTCGTCGCGCGCCGGCCAGGCGGAGAGAAGGAAGCCGATCCACTTGGCGTAATCGTTGGCGCTGGTCTGGACACCGCCCATCGCGCCGAACACGCCGTGGCGCATCGTCGGCTCTTCGAGGTGCGCGTCATTCTCCCAGCGATAGCCGATTGCACGGCGTGTCTGCGGCCAGTCGGTGACCTCGTAGCCGGTGGATGCCATGCCGAGCGGCCGCTGAATGGTTCGCATGATGTAGCGGTCGTAGGGCATGCCCGAAACATTGGTGACGATCCGCCCGAGCAAAGCGTAGCCGAAGTTCGAATATTCGAAGGCGAGGCCGGGCGCGCGGGTGAACGGCACACCGTCCTTCAGCATCTTCGTGAACTCGGCCTCGCTGATCACCTGTTGGCGGTCTCCCCAAGGATCGTCGGTGACGAAGCCGGAGGTGTGGTTCAGGAGATCGCGCACCCGAATGCGGGGCGAGTCCTTGGTCGGATATCTCCACGCCTTCAGCTCCGGCACGTAGGTCTCGGCCAACGCGTCGAGCGACAGCTTGCCCTCGTCGCGAAGCTTGAGGATGGCGAGGCCGGTAAAGGCCTTGGACATGGAGGCGATGCGAAACAAACTGTCCGCCGTCACCGGACGGCGGGCGGCGGTGAGGTCCTGCACGCCATAGGCTTTGACGTGCACCAGCCGCCCGTCGGCAACGATGCCGTAGACCAGGCCCGGTGCGTGGCTCGACTGCTGGAAATCGGCAAAGATGCGGTCGATCTCGGGGATCGCTTTGGCGATCTCCGGCGGCGTGGCCTGCGTGGACGCGGCTGCCGGAACAAGCATCAGGAACAGGGCCGCAAGCAGCTTCAGCATCGTTTTCGTCCTCCCTCGCCAACGCCTTAGCGGGCGGGCGGAACCAACGGCAAGGCGCTTCGCTCTCCCCGCCATGAGCGACTTCGACCATGACTGCCTGGTGATCGGCGGCGGCCCGGCTGGTCTTACCGCCGCAATCTACCTCGTCCGGTTCCACCTCTCCCTCAAGCTCGTCGACGGCGGCAGGAGCCGGGCAAGCTGGATTCCGTCCAGCCACAACCATGCGGGCTATCCGGGCGGCATCAACGGCAAGGAATTGCTCGCCCTCATGAAGGAGCAGGCGCAAATGTACGGCGCCTCCATTGTCACCGGCCACGTCAAGCGCCTCGACAAGATCGAAGGCGGCTTCCGCGCCGAATGGGGCGAAGGATCGGTAACGGCGCGCAAGGTGCTGCTCGCCACCGGAGTCACCAACCGCCGCCCGCCGATGGACGAGAAGCTGCACGACGAAGCTTTGGCGCGCGGCCTCATTCGCTATTGCCCGATCTGCGACGGCTATGAAGTCACCGACAAGAAAGTGGGCGTGATCGGCTCCGGTTCGCACGGCGTGGCGGAGGCGGTGTTCCTGCGTGGCTTTACCGAAGACATCACGCTGATCGCGCCCCACGACGCCCACGACCTCGCCGAGGAGGATCGCGCCAAGCTCCAGCAATATGGCATCACCTGCATCGACGGCCCCTGCGAAGCGGTGGCGGCGCATGACGAATGCATCGTGGTGGAAACGCCCGAGGGCCACCACACCTTCGACAGCGTCTACCCGGCGCTTGGCTCGGACCTTCACAATCAGCTCGCGGTGCAGGTCGGCGCGGAGCTGAAGGACGGCAATCTGGTGGTGGACGATCACCAGCGCACCACCGTCCCCGGCCTCTACGCGGCGGGCGACGTCGTTCTCGGCCTCGACCAGATCAGCCACGCAATGGGCGAAGGCGGAGTGGCGGCCGTCACCATCCGCAACGACCTCGCCAAGGAGAAACCGATCCTGCGCGAGAAGCTGAGCGGCTCAATCGCTGCCAAGGCCTAGTTCCTCCCTGCGAGCGGAGCTCGTGGGGAGGGGAACCACCGAAGGTGGTGGAGGGGTAGATGCCGTGAGGTAGGAGGTTCGCGGACGAACCTGCTGATCTTATAGCCTTTCACCCCTCCACCATGCTTCGCATGGTTCCCCTTCCCATCTGGCGACGGGGAGGAACTGGCGTCAGGCTAGAAACGCCGGATCGGCGACGATCTTGCCGTGCACCAGATCGGCAATGCCTTCGCGGAACGGCACCATGGTGCGCTTGCCGTCGGGCTTTTCGATCTCGATGATGTCGCCCGCGCCGAAGTTCTCCACCGCTACCACGGTGCCGAGCGGTTCGCCGGACACACTGACGCACGGCAGGCCGAGCAGGTCGGCGTGGTAATATTCACCCTCCTCCAGCGGCGGCAGCGCCTCCCTGGGAACAGTGATGAGCTGGCCGCGCAGGCCTTCCGCAGCCGTGCGGTCCCCGATTCCGGCGAAGCGGGCGATCGGGTTCTTGCCTTCCTTAAGCGAGACGAGGGTGAGGGTGCGTTCCCCCACCCTCACGTCCCCGAGCCGCTTCAGGCTTTCAAAGCCTTCCGCGAAAAGCTTGAGGCGCACCTCGCCGCCGATGCCGTGAGCGCCGGCCACGGCGGCGAGGATTACCTCGTCAGTCGCGCCCTCCGGAGCACCTGCCTGCTGCAGGCGCTCCTTGGGAGTGCCGGCGGGTCTGCCCCCGGCAGCCCCGCTTCTCGGCACTTACTCGGCCTTTTCGGCGCCGTCGGCCGGAGCGGCGTCGTCACCGCCTTCGGCCGGTTCGTTGGTCGACTCGCCGTCGTTCGGCGCCTGGTCGGCCGGAGTGGCTTCGCCTTCGTCGCCGCCAGCAGGTGCTTCTTCGGCAGCCGGAGCAGCGGCGGCGGCAGCGGCTTCTGCTTCGGCGGCGGCAGCGGCTTCAGCCGCTTCCGCGTCGCGGCTTGCACGCTCCTCGGCGCGCTCCTTGGCCTTTTCGCCGGGCTCGCCCTTCTTCGGGTTGGAGCGCGCGGGGCGCTCCTTGACGCCGAGGACGTCGAGGAAGCGGGCAACGCGATCGGTCGGCTGCGCGCCGACGGACAGCCAATAACGGGCGCGCTCGCCGTCGAGCTTCACGCGCTCTTCGCTATCCTTGGGGAGCATCGGATTGTAGCTGCCGATGCGCTCGAGAACCTTGCCGTCACGGCCGGTGCGGGCATCCGCAACCACGATCTTGTAATAAGGACGCTTCTTCGCGCCGCCCCGGGAAAGCCGGATGGATACTGCCATTTTATCGTTCCTTCTCTGTGTTTTACGTTTACTTCTTCATGAACTTTTCGAAGCCGGGCGGGAGCCCGCCGGCACCGCCGCCGAGGCCGGGAAGCCCCTGCTGGCCGCCGCCACCGGGAAGGCCGGGCATTCCGCCGCCGCCCATTCCGCCCATGCCGCCGCCGCCGAGGCCGCCCAAACCGCCGCCGCCGAACAGGGCGCCGAGTTTGCCGAGACCGCCCATCTTCCTGATCTTCTTCATCATGCCGCCCATTTCCTGGTGCATCTTGAGGAGCTTGTTGACCTCCTGCACCGTGCGGCCCGAACCCTTGGCGATGCGGATCTTGCGCTTGGCGTTGATCAGCTCCGGCCTGGTGCGCTCCTTCAGCGTCATCGAGCCGATCATTGCGTCCATGTGGACGAGAACCTTGTTGTCGACGCCGCTCTGCGCCATCGCGCCCTGCACCTTTTTCATGCCCGGAAGCATGCCCGCGAGGCCGGACAAGCCGCCCATCCGCTGCATCTGGGCAAGCTGGGAGCGAAGGTCGTTCATGTCGAACTGGCCCTTGGCCATGCGGGCGGCCATCGCCTCCGCTTCTTCGACCTTGATGGTTTCCTGCGCGCGCTCGACCAGGGACACGACGTCGCCCATGCCGAGGATGCGGCCAGCGACGCGGCTCGGGTGAAACGCCTCAAGCGCGTCCAGCCCCTCGCCGACGCCAGCAAACTTGATCGGCTTGCCGGTAACGGCGCGCATCGACAAGGCCGCGCCGCCGCGGGCGTCGCCGTCGAGGCGGGTCAGCACCACGCCGGTGAGCGGCACCTGATCGGAGAAGCTCTTGGCGACGTTGACCGCGTCCTGGCCGGTCAGCGCGTCGACGACGAGCAGGATTTCGGCAGGCGCGGACGCGTCGGCGACGGCCTTCATTTCGTCCATCAGCACCTGATCGACGTGGAGGCGGCCGGCGGTGTCGAGAAGGAGTACGTCGAAGCCCTGGAGCTTGGCGGACTGAAGCGCGCGCCGCGCAATCTCCACCGGCTGCTGGCCCGCGACGATCGGCAGAGTCGCGACATTCGCTTGGGTGCCCAGCACCGCAAGCTGTTCCTGCGCGGCCGGGCGAGCGACGTCGAGCGACGCCATCATCACCTTCTTGCGGCCCTTGTCGGTCAGCCGGCGCGCGATCTTGGCGGTGGTGGTGGTCTTACCCGATCCCTGAAGGCCGACCATCATCACCACGGCGGGCGGCGTAACGTCGACGTGGAGCTCGGACGCTTCGGAGCCGAGCATCTCGACCAGGGCATCGTGGACGATCTTGACGACCTGCTGCCCCGGGGTCACCGAACGCAGAACCTGCTGGCCGACCGCCTGCTCCGTCACCTTGTCGACGAACTCGCGGACCACCGGAAGGGCGACATCGGCTTCGAGCAGCGCGATGCGGACTTCGCGCATCGCGGCGCGCACGTCGCCCTCGACCAGGGCGCCGCGTCCGCGCAGGCGGTCGAAGACGCTGCTTAAGCGATCGCTCAGGCTGTCAAACATCACACACGCTTCCTTCGCTCGAGGCGCTAAACAGGAAAAACGCCGGCGGGCGAAACTCGCCGGCCAGCGTGCATCCTTGGACGCGCCACATATCCAGTTCCGCAGGAAAGGATGTGGTGCCGCATAGCGGCGGCGGCAAGCGAAGGCAAGGCCGCCGCCGCTATGCTGATCGCCTTAATCCTCCTTCGGGTACTCGAACGGGTCGGTCGGCCGCGGCTGGCTGGGCAGCGGCATACGCGGCAGCGGCTCCGCCCGGTTCGCCGCGTTGAGCAGGAAGGTTGCCATGATCACCGCCGCCTGGCGCAGATCCTCCGCCTTGAGATGATCGTAGGTGTCGAGACTGCTGTGGTGGAGGCGCGCCGAATAATCGAGCGGGTCCTGAATGAACTGGTAGCCGGGCAGCCCCACCGAACTGAAGTAGACATGGTCGGTGCTGCCGGTGTTGCGGATCGCCACCGTTGACGCGCCAAGGCTCGCGAAGGGCGCGAACCATTCTTTGAAGATCGGAACCGCCGCAAGATTCCCCTCGGCGTTGATGCCGCGGATCTTGCCCGAACCGTTGTCCAGGTTGAAGTAAGCGACGAGATCGCGGTGGCCGGGCTTGAGCGCGATCGGATAGCGGTTACGCCAGGTCGCACCTGGACGGAGGTGGCGGTAGCGCTCCTCCACCGGCGGGCGGCTGGCGAGATGGCGTTCCACGTAGGCCAGGGAGCCGAGGATGCCCTGCTCCTCGCCACTCCAAAGGGCGAAGCGGATGGTACGCTTCGGTTTGACGCCGAGGCGGGACAGGATGCGCGCCGCTTCCATTACCACCGCGCTTCCGGCGGCATTGTCCACCGCACCGTCGCCGGCGATCCAGGAATCGAGGTGCGCGCCGGCCATCACATAACCCGCCTTGGGGTCGCTTCCCGGAATGTCGGCGAGGATGTTGTAGGCGTTCATGTCTTCGTCGTGGAAGCGGACGTCGCTCATCAGCTCAAGCGTCGGCGCCGCCTCGGTGAGTGCGAGGCGGGCAAGGCGGCGATAATCCTCCGCCGCCATTTCAAAGCCCGGAACGGCCGGCGTGCGGCCCGCCTGGTAGGAATAGCCGGCGCCGTGCACCAAACCGCCGTCGCGGTAGGAGATGCGCACCCAAGCCCGGGCGCCCTCGGCCTTCAGAAAGGCGTCACGCTTCTCCGCGAAATCCGCATTCTCCAGATTCTCTTCGATGGTGGCGGGCGAATAATTGGGCTGCTGATAAGTGTCCGCCTTGCGCAGATCCTCATCGGTAAGGCGCCGGAAGGCGGGCTCGGTCGGCTCGGAACCGGTGCCGGGATGGCTGACCAGCACGATCTTGCCGGCAAGCTTGCCGCGATACTTTTCGAAATGCTCGACCTTGTCCATTTGCGCGACAACAATGCCGGCGCTGATTGGGCCGTTCGTCCCGGGCGTCCAGGCGACGGGGATCACCGTCAGCTTGCGCTCGCGCGGTGCGGTCATTCGCGCGGACGAACCGGCGATCGACCAGCCGCGGCCGAACTCAAAGGGTTCGGCGCGGACGTTGGAAAGGCCAAGCGAGCGGAAGCGCTGCTGCGTCCACGCTTCCGCCGCCCGCATCTGCGGGGAGTTGGTGAGACGGCCGCCGATCCGGTCGGTGAGGTAGGCGGCAGTTTCCATCACTTCGCTGCGGTTCAACCCTTCATCGAGGATGCGGTTGATCTGCGCCCGGTTCGGCTCCTGCGCCAAAGCGGAGGTGGAGACGAGAAGCACGGAAGCTGCGAGCGCGAAAACCGATTTCATGGACTTCCCCTGATTGTGTTCGGGCCGGCTCTAACAACTGCCCCGGCGCGCGACAATCGCCATGGCGGCGGGCGGTGGACTTGGCCCCCTGCCCTCCTTAGATGCCCCGCTATGAAGCGACGGTTCGAAAAAATGCACGGGCTCGGCAACGACTTCGTGATCTTCGACGCGCGCGAAGCGCCGCTGGAGATGGACGGAGATCGGGCGCGCGCCATCGCCGACCGGCGGATCGGCATCGGCTGCGACCAGCTGATCGTGCTGGAGCCGAGCGAGACCGCCGACGTGCGGATGCGCATCTGGAACGCCGACGGCGGCGAAGTGGAAGCCTGCGGCAACGCGTCGCGCTGCGTCGCCATGCTGATCGGCGGCGAGGCAAGCATCGAGACTAAGGGCGGGCTCCTGCGGGGCGTGGTGAAGGAGGGCCTGGCGAGCGTCGACATGGGCGAGCCGCGCTTCGGCTGGGACGAAATCCCGCTCGCTTACCCGCTCGACACCGCCGCCATTCCGGTCGGCTGGGAGCCGCTGAGCGAGCCCGCCGCCGTCAACGTCGGCAATCCCCACATTGTCTTCTTCGTCGACGATGCCGACGCGGTTGATCTCGAGCGGCTCGGGCCGATCGTGGAGCAGGATCCGTTGTTTCCGCAGCGGATCAACGTCAACGTCGCAAGCCTGGAAAACGACGGCGCTCTACGGCTTCGGGTCTGGGAACGCGGCGCCGGCCTCACCCGCGCCTGCGGCACCGGCGCCTGCGCGACGGCGGTTGCGGCTATGCGGCGCAAGCTGGTGGCGAGCCCGGTGGAGGTACGCCTTCCAGGCGGGTCGCTAATCATAGAATGGGAGCCGGGTAGCCCCATCCGGATGAGCGGCTCGGCAAGCCACGTGTTTTCCGGAGACATCGACCTGTGAACGGCCCGGAGGTGATTACCCTCGGCTGCCGGCTCAATGCGGCGGAAAGCGAGGCGATGCGCCGGCTTGCGGCCGGCCAGGACGATCTCGTCATCGTCAACAGTTGCGCCGTCACCAACGAAGCCGTGCGCCAGACCCGTCAGGCGATCCGCCGCGCCAAGCGCGCCCGGCCGGACGCGCGGGTGATGGTGACGGGCTGCGCCGCGCAGGTGGAGCCGGAACGCTTCGCGGCAATGCCCGAGGTGGAGCGGGTGCTGGGCAATCGGGAAAAGCTCACCCCAACCGCGTTTTTGGACGTTGTATCGGGCGATATCCCCGTGTCCGACATCATGGCGGTGCGCGAGCATGCGCCGCATCTTGCCGCCAGCTATTCGGAGCGCAGCCGCGCCTTTCTGGAAGTGCAGAACGGCTGCGACCACCGCTGCACCTTCTGCATCATCCCGTTCGGGCGCGGCAACAGCCGTTCGGTGCCGGCGGGACAGGTGGTTGAGCGGGTGAAAGCGCTTGCCGGAGAAGGCTGCCGCGAAGTGGTGCTGACCGGCGTCGACGTCACCAGCTACGGGCCTGATCTCCCCGGCGCGCCGACGCTCGGCATGCTGGTCGAGCGCATCCTGCGCCACGTGCCCGATCTGCCGCGCCTTCGCCTGTCTTCCCTCGACTGCATCGAGCTGGATGAGCGCCTTTTCGACATCGCGACAGGCGAGCCGCGCTTCATGCCGCACCTCCATATGAGCTTCCAGGCCGGCGACGACATGGTGCTAAAACGCATGAAGCGCCGCCACTCGCGCGCCCAGGCGGTGGAAACGGTGGCGCGGCTCAAAGCCAAGCGGCCGGAGATCGCGATCGGCGCAGACCTCATCGCCGGCTTTCCCACCGAGACAGACGAGATGCACGCCAACAGCGTCGCGCTGATTGAGGATTGCGACATCGTATTGGGGCACATCTTTCCCTACTCGCCGAAGGCCGGCACACCGGCAGCACGGATGCCGCAGGTCCCGCCGCAGGTGGTGAAGGAACGGGCGCGGGCATTGCGCGAGGCGAGCGCGAGGCAGCGGGCAGGCTGGCTGCAGGGTCTGGTCGGCACGCGCCAGCGGGTGCTGATGGAGCGCGGCGGGCTGGGCCATACCGAGAACTTCGCGCCCGTGCGGGTCCCCCACCTCCGTTCATCTCGAGCGCAGTCGAGAGACGCCCACGAGGAGGCTGTGCAGCGTATCTCGACTTCGCTCGATACGAACGGGATTGGGGAGGTCGTGGAGGTTCTGATCACCGCAGTGGAAGTTGACACGCTGATTGGAGCCCCCGCATGAGCGACAACCGTTCCTCTTGGCTCGACCGGCTGAACGAAGGCTTCCGCAAGACCTCCGAAAAGCTCGGCGACAACCTCACCGGATTGTTTACCAAGGCGGCGCTGGATGAGGGCACGCTGGACGAGATCGAGGAAGCGCTGATCGCCTCCGATCTCGGCCCGCGCACCGCGGCCAAGATTCGCAGCCGCCTCGCCGGCGAGCGCTTCGAGCGCGGCCTTAGCGAAGACGCCGTGCGCGAAATCGTCGCGGACGAGATCGAGAAGATCCTTCGACCCGTGGCCAAGCCGCTTGAGATCATCGCCTTTCCCCGCCCGCAGGTGATCCTGGTGGTCGGCGTCAACGGATCGGGCAAGACCACCACCATCGCCAAGCTCGGCCACCTGCTTCTCGAACAGGATTACGGCGTGCTGCTTGCCGCCGGCGACACCTTCCGCGCCGCGGCCATCGGCCAGCTTAAAATCTGGGCGGAGCGCATCGGGGTGCAGGTGATCTCCGGGCCGGAAGGCGGCGACAGCTCCGCGATCGTCTTCGACGGGGTGAAAAAGGCGACCGCGGAAGGTATCGATACGTTGATCGTCGACACCGCCGGGCGCTTGCAGAACAAGAAGGGGCTGATGGACGAGCTTGCCAAGATCCGGCGCGTGCTCGGCCGCTTGAACCCCGCGGCGCCGCACGACGTGGTGCTCGTCCTCGATGCCACCACCGGTCAGAACGCGCTGTCGCAGATCGAGGTGTTCAAGGAAGTGGCGGGCGTCACCGGCCTGGTGATGACCAAGCTCGACGGTACCGCCCGCGGCGGCGTCCTGGTCGCGGCGGCCGAGCAATATGGCCTTCCCATCCACGCAATCGGCGTTGGTGAAGGAATCGACGATCTGCGCCCCTTCGATCCGCGCGCCGCCGCGCGGGCGATTGCCGGCCTGGGGAGAGAATAAGCGTGAGCGTAAGCGTAGACAATAAGCCGAAGGAAGCCGGGCCGATGGCGCGGCTGATGATCGATCTCGGACCGTTGGTGGTGTTCTTCGCCGTCAACGCATTTCTCGGCATCTTCGCGGCGACGGCGGCCTTCATGGCGGCGATGACCGCGGCGATGCTGGTCTCCAAACTGAAGTACCGGCACATCTCGCCCTTGCTCTGGTTCTCGGCGGCGATGGTGCTGGTGCTCGGCGGGCTGACCTTGTGGCTTCAGAACGAGACGTTCATCAAGATCAAGCCGACCATCTACTACCTGCTGGTCGCCGCCTTGCTCGGCTTCGGCCTCGCCACCAAACGCAACCTCCTCAAGATGGTGCTCGGCACAGCTTATCCGGGTCTGTCGGAGCGAGGCTGGCAGCTCTTGAGCCGCAACTGGGCGATCTTCTTTGCCGTCATGGCGGGCGTCAACGAAGCGGTGTGGCGCAACTCCAGCACCGAATTCTGGATCGGTTTCAAGCTTTGGGGCTTTCTGCCGGCGACCTTTATATTCGCGATCGCCAACGTACCGATGCTGATGCGGCACGGCCTTCAGCTTGAAAAAGCGAAAGAAGAACCGCCCGTACCCCCTTCGCAATAAGGACTTTTATGCCGCCGGTGGTTTCGATCAGGAATGTCTCCAAGCGCTATGCCGGCGGCCATGAGGCGCTGAAGGACGTCAGCCTCGACATTGAGCGGGGCGAAATCTTCGCTCTCCTCGGCCCAAACGGCGCCGGCAAGACGACGCTCATCTCGATCATCTGCGGCATCGTCACGGCAAGCGGCGGAAGCGTCCACGTGGACGGCCACGACATCGTCGCCGATTACCGGAGCGCCCGCACGAAGATCGGCCTGGTGCCGCAGGAACTGCACACCGACGCGTTCGAGCCGGTCTGGTCCACCGTCGCCTTCAGCCGCGGCCTGTTCGGGCGGCCGAGCAACCCGGCGCATATCGAGAAGACCCTCCGCGACCTGTCGCTGTGGGACAAGCGCAAAGCGAAGATCAAGGAACTCTCCGGCGGCATGAAACGCCGGGTCATGATCGCCAAGGCGCTCGCCCACGAGCCGGACGTGCTGTTCCTCGACGAGCCGACGGCCGGCGTCGATGTCGAGCTTCGCCGCGACATGTGGAACCTGGTTCGTCAGCTTCGCGAAAGCGGCGTCACCATCATCCTTACCACCCATTATATCGAGGAAGCCGAGGAAATGGCCGACCGGGTGGGCGTGATCTCGCGCGGTCAGCTCATCCTGGTGGAGGAGAAGAACGCGCTGATGCAGAAGCTCGGCAAGAAGCAGCTCACCTTGAGCCTCTCCCAGCCGCTCGCCGCGGTGCCGCCGGAGCTTGGCGAATGGGACCTTGCGCTGGAGGCGGACGGAACGGTGCTTCGCTACACCTTCGACGCCACCGCCGACCGCACCGGCGTGCCGTCGCTGCTTCGCCGGATGAGCGACATCGGCATCGGCTTCAAGGATCTGGAAACCCGGCAATCTTCGCTGGAAGACATCTTCGTCAGCTTGGTCACCGAACGCAGGGAGGTCGCCGCATGAGCGTCGGCGCGTTCAACCATCGCGGCGTGTGGGCGATCTACCGCTTCGAAATGTACCGCTTCCTGCGGACGATCTGGACCGGCCTTGCAACGCCGGTGATCACGACCTCGCTTTACTTCGTCGTTTTCGGCTCGGCGATCGGCTCCCGCATGGCGGCGATCGAGGGCGTGGACTACGCCGCCTTCATCGTTCCGGGCCTGATGATGCTGTCCTTGTTCAACGAAAGCATCTTCAACGCTTCGTTCGGCATCCACATGCCGCGCTTCCTCGGCACCATATACGAGCCGCTTTCCGCGCCTTTGTCGCCGTTCGAGCTGGTTCTCGGCTATGTCGGCGCGGCGGTGACCAAGGCGACGGCGGTGGCGCTGGTCATCCTCGCGACGGCCGCCCTGTTCGTCGATTTCGAGATCCTGCACCCCTTCTGGATGCTCGCCTTCCTGCTGCTGGTGGCGACGACCTTCTGCCTGTTCGGCTTCATTGTCGGTATCTGGGCAAAGGGCTTCGAGCAGCTGCAGATCATCCCCATGCTGATCGTTACGCCGCTCACCTTCCTCGGCGGCGCCTTTTACTCGGTGAAGATCCTGCCGGAGCCATGGCAGACGATCACCATGTTCAACCCGGTCGTCTACCTGATCAGCGGCTTCCGCTGGACTTTCTACGGGGCGGGCGACGTGAGCATCGGCTACAGCCTCCTCGCTACCCTGGGCTTCCTGCTCACCTGCCTTGGCGTTATTTGGTGGATCTTCCGCACCGGCTACCGCCTCAAGAGCTGACGGCTCAGCCCTCCTGGTCGGCGCGGGCGATCCCCTCGCCATCGAGGTTCTGGGCCACGAACTCCCAGTTCACCAGATTGCCGAGCACCGCATCGACAAAGGCCGGCCGCGCATTGCGATAGTCGATATAATAAGCATGCTCCCAGACATCGACGGTGAGCAGCGGCTGCATGCCTTCATGCGCAACCGGGCTGTCGCCGTCGTGGAGCGAGGTGATCTTGAGCTTGCCGCCGTCCAGCACCAGCCACGCCCAGCCGCTTGCGAAATGGCCGACCGCTTCATCGGCAAGCGCCTTCAGCATCGTGTCGGTGGAGCCGAATTCGTCCTCGATCAGCGCTGCAAGCCGCCCCGCAGGCCGCTGATCGCCCGGCGCCGTCAGGCATTGCCAGAAGAAATTGTGGTTCCAGATCTGGCCGGCATTGTTGAATAGTGCCGTGTTACCGCCCTCGGACGCGGAGCGGATCACCCGGCTTAGCGACGCGCCGGCAAGCTCTTTGCCCTCCACGGCCGCGTTGACCTTGTCGACATAGGCCTTGTGGTGCTTGCCGTGGTGGTAATCGAGCGTCTCGGCCGACATGAACGCGCCCAAGGCTTCGCGGTCGAACGGCAGGTCCGGCAGGGTGAACGGCATTGTGGCTCCTTTGTGCGTCTCCCCCGTTGAACGGCGGACGCACCGAAAGGTGCCCGGCGGAGCTTAGCCGCCCATCAACTGGTGCCGCTTCAACGCGTGGCGCAGCTGGTCGTAGCTCAGGCTCAGCGCCGACGCCGCCGCCCGTTGGTTCCAGCGGCAACGCTCAAGCGCCGCGGAAAGGATCGCTTTCTCATACTCGGCAATCGCCAGCCGGAAATCGGCGCAGCTTGCCGGATCGTAGCCCGCCGGCGCCGCAAGCGCCGGCTGGGCAGCCTCTTCCGACGCCGCACCTTGTGCTGGTGCCGACTGCGATGGCTCATGGTTCGGCCCCTGCGGACGCCAGGGTGATTCGAACGGATCGAACTGGATGACGTCAATCGGCTCGGTGGGGTTCTCGGAGCGGTAGACGGCGCGCTCCACGACGTTGCGCAGTTCGCGAACGTTGCCCGGCCAGGAATAAGACAGTAGCCGGTCAAGTGCCCGTGAGCTGAAGCCGGGCCAGCTGTCCCATTCCAGCTCCAGCGCCATGCGCCGCGCGAAATGTTCGGCAAGCACCGGAATGTCGCTGGAGCGGTGGCGAAGCGGCGGCAGCGTCACGACTTCGAACGACAAGCGGTCGAGCAGGTCGGCGCGGAAACGGTGCTGGTCCGCCATGCGTGGCAGATCTTCGTTGGTTGCGGCGACGATGCGCACATCCACCGTCATCGGCCGGGACGCGCCGATGCGGGTCACTTCGCCATATTCCACCACGCGCAGCAGACGCTCCTGCGCCGCCTGGCTCAGCGTCGCGAGCTCATCGAGGAACAAGGTGCCGCCGTCCGCTTCCTCGAATCGCCCTGCCCGAGCCTTGGTTGCGCCGGTGAAAGCGCCCGCTTCGTGGCCGAACAATTCTGCTTCGATCAAAGTCTCCGGCAGTGCCGCGCAGTTCATGGTGACCAGCGGTCCGTCCCAGCGCGACGACAGGTGGTGGAGGCGCTCGGCGATCAGCTCCTTGCCCGTGCCGCGCTCGCCGATCACCAGCACTGGCCGGTCGAGCGGCGCCGCTCGGCTGGCCCGCTCCACCGCGTCCAGAAAGGACGAGGATTGTCCGACGAGTTGGGTGCTTCGCTCCATTACCGAATGTTGGGGCGATTTGCCGAAGGTTGGCAAGAGAAAACATGCCGCGCGATCCGCTCTGCGATGGGAAGTGGCGGAAAACTGCGCTTTCCGCCACTTGGCACGAAGCTTGTTTAGAATGAGGCACACCGCCGCGGGGCGGAGCAAAGGGTAAGGGAGAATATCAATGTCGAAGATGAGCAAGATGGGACAAAGCGTTGTTGCGGCGTTCGCGGCGCTTCTGCTGACCGCAACCACCGTGGGTGCGGCAGCCGGGCCGGCCGAAGCGGTCAGCCTGTCCTCCATCGGCCTTGTCTAGACGCCGGTTTGGGGTCAGGTTCCGTGCCTGACCTCAGGCAGGGGCCGGCGGGCGATTTCATCCCTCGGTTAGCCGGCCCCTCGCCAAACGGGTTTCAAGGAGTAACGAATGAGCATCTTTACCCGGACGCGGGACATTATCGCCGCCAACTTCACCGATCTCCTCGACAAGGCCGAGGACCCGGCGAAGATGATCCGGATGATCATCCTCGAAATGGAGGAGACTTTGGTGGAGGTTCGCTCCTCCGCCGCGCGGACCATCGCCGACCAGAAGGAAATGCGCCGCCAGATCGCCCGGCTCGAAAAGCTGCAGGATAGCTGGACGGAAAAGGCCGAACTCGCTTTGTCCAAGGGCCGCGAAGACCTCGCCAAGGCGGCGTTGGTCGAGCGCCAGAAGGCCGGTGACATGGGCGCAAGCCTGCAGGCGGAGATCGACGTCCTCGACGACGCGTTGCGCGCCGCCGAAGCCGACATCGCCAAACTGCAGGGCAAGCTGCGCGACGCCCGCACTCGTCAGAACGCAATCCAGAGCCGTCTCGAAAGCGCCCACAACCGCATCCGGATGCGCGAAATGTACGCCGGCTCGAAGGTCGACGAGGCTTTCTCCCGCTTCGACGTGCTGGAGCGCCGCGCGGACGTGGCGGAAGGCCGGGCCGATGCGCTTGCGCTCGGCGCGCCGCCCAAGACGCTGGACGAAGAAATCGCCGAATTGCGCAACGCCGAAAAGGTCGATGCGGAGCTCGAGGCGCTGAAAGCGCGCATGAACAAGCAGCAGGAGGGCTGACGCTGTGGAAGAAGTTATCATACCCGTTGTCGTCGTCGGCATCCTGTTCATCGGGCTGCCGTGGATCATTCTCCACTACATCACCCGCTGGAAAACCGCCGCGACGCTGACCAGCGCGGACGAGAATCTGATGGAGGATCTTTACGATCTCGCCCGCCGCCTGGAGGACCGGGTGGTCACGGTTGAGCGGATCCTTACCGCGGAAAACCCGAACTGGCGCTCGCTTGCGTCCGATCCGATGGCCGAGCGCCTCGAAGCGCCGGCGCAGCGGTTCGAAACCCCCATGCGCGTCGGCTTCGGCGCCCGCACCGTCAGCAACGAACCGGGAAGGATGGGTCAATGACCGAGGCACGTCGCACCAAATTCTATCTCGATCGCCAAAACCGCAAATGGAGCGGCGTGTGCTCGGGCATCGCCGATTATACCGGGCTCGATACCACGGTGGTCCGCATCGGCGCGGTGGTGCTTACCCTGCTCGGGGGCTTCCCCTGGACGGTGATCGCCTACTTCGTCGCCGCTTGGATGGCGCCGCGCAAGCCGAACGAGCTGTACCGGCAGGACGCCGAGCAAACCAAGTTCTGGCAGGGCGTGCGCGCCTCCCCCGCCCGCTCGGTGCGCGACGTCCGCTCGCGGCTGCGCGACATCGACCGGCGGATGGCCGAAGTGGAAATGTACGTCACCAGCGCGGACACGCGGCTCGCCCGCGAGATCGAGCAGCTGCGCTAGGAACTGAAACGCACGTCCAAGGGGGCGGGGAAAAGAACAGGGGATTGGGATGGTTACGTGGATATGGGTGCTGATCCCGCTTGCGGCGATCTTCGCCGGGGTCATCAAGCGCTGGCTCGACATCAAGGAAAAGCAGATCGAAGCGATTGGTCGCGAGGCCATTGCGCAATCTGAGCGCCAGGCCTCCCACACCGAGCGGCTCGAGGAGCGGGTCCGGGTACTCGAGCGGATCGCCACCTCGCGCGGCACTGACGTTGCCGAGCAGATCGAACAATTGCGCGATGAGCCGCGCCTCTAGGGAGCCTCAGCCATGAACGTCTTCGAGTTCATCCTCGGCATCATCCTGATCACCACGGTGGCGACGCTGTTCAAGATGCTGCTGACCCATCAGCGCCACAAGCTTGCAAGCAGCGGCGGCGAAGAGAATGGCCGCTTGCGCCACGAGGTGCAGACGCTGTCCGAACGGCTTGCGGTACTTGAGCGGATCGCGGTGGAAAAGGAAAACAGCCTCGACCGCCAGATCGAGGCCCTCCGCGACCGCTGAGGGTCCGGCCGGGACTTGCGCCCGGCGCGGGCTCTGGTAGCGCCCGTCCGATGACCAGCCTGGAAGACGTTCTCGCCGATTACGAGCTCCTGGAAGCGGACGACCGCTACCGGTTGCTGATCGATCTTGGCCGCGAGCTGGAGCCGATGCCGGAGCCACTCAAGACCGAGGCAACGCTGGTGCGGGGCTGCTCCGCCTCCGTCTGGCTTTACCCGGTGCCGCAGCCGGACGGCCGCCTCCACTTCCTCGCCGACAGCAATGCCGCGATCACCAAGGGCATCGTCGCCCTTGTTCTTCTCGCTGTTCAGGACCGCTCGCCCGGGGAGATCCTCGCCACCGACATCGAAGGCGCGCTGGCGCCGTTCGAACTCAAGAATCAGCTCAGCTCCAATCGGACGCAAGGCATTCCGAACATGATCGCCCTGGTGCGCGATACTGCCGGCCGGCTCGCCGCCGCATGAGCGACGCCGCCTCCACCCGGGCCGATCTTGCGCAGATGAAGGGCTTCGACCCCAAGCTCTTCACCCAATATGCAAGCCAGGTCGGGCACGGCGGCGCGCTCGGCATCCTGTACGTCGATCACGGCGCCGACTGGGTGGAGCTTGGCTTGGATTACTCGGACACGCTGATCGGCGTACCGGCAACCGGCGTCATAGCCTCCGGCCCTATCATCAGCCTGATGGACATGGCGACGAGCATGGCGATCTGGGTGAAGCTCGGCCGTTTCCGCCATCAGGCGACGCTCGACATGCGGGTGGATTATCTTCGCCCCGCAGTTCCCGGCCGCCGCATCCACGGTCGCGGCGAATGCTACCGGGTGACGAAAAGCGTCGGCTTCGTGCGCGGCATCGCCCATGACGGCGACCCGGACGATCCGGTCGCCCACGTCACCGGCACCTTCATGTTCACGAAGTAGCCGTGCGCCGTTCCTCGGCCTTTTTCAGGACCTCATAGGCCGCCTGAACTGCCTGGAATCGTTTGGCGGCATCGGCGTCGCCGGGCGCGGCATCGGGGTGATTGATCTTCGCTAGGCGCCGGTAGGCGGCCTTGATGTCGTCGAAGCTCGCGTCGGTTTCGACCTCCAGCACGTCAAGCGCCCGCATCTCGTCGCGGCTACGGCTGCCGTCCCCCGATCCGCCCCAGCCATAATATTTCGCCTGGTTGAAGCCGTTCGCGTCGCGCTGCTCGCCGGCTTCGCGCGCCGCCGCTTCTTCCTTGCTGAGGCCTTCGAAATAATTCCAATTGCGGTTGTATTCGGCGGCGTGGCGCTCGCAGAAATACCAGCGGTCCGGCTTGTTCGGCGCTTTGGGCGCGGGACGGTCACCCGGCTCGGTGCAGCCATCGCGGTCGCACAGCCGCACCTGCGTGGTTCCGCGGTCGGAGCCGTAGGCACGCCAGCGGGGAAAACCCCAATCGTTCGATCGCGTCGGTTTGGCCATGGAAAGCGAGCGCCTAGCGCGACTTGGCCCCAGGCGCCAGACATTCGCCGGTTCGAAAAAACGCGCGAGGCCACATCCGAAGCGGCAAGCGGCGGCGTCTAGCTGCCAAACGACCAGACATCGGGAGACACGAAGTGCAAGAAGACGTTCTTATTTTCGCGGTGCTGACCACCGGCGCCGTCGCGATCATCACCCAGCTTGCGCGCCTGCTCCGCTCGTCCATGCTTCACCGCACGATCCGGCGAGCGATTAACGCCAACAGTTCGGCCGTGCCCGATCTGCTTGCCGGGATCGAGGAGAAGCCGCTGCCGAGCAGCGACGACCGCACCGGTCTGGTGCTTGTCGCGATCGGCGTCGCGATCCTGCTGTTCGGAGTCATCCAGGGCGACGCCGACGACATCCGCAACATGGCCAGCATCTCCGTGTTCCCGCTACTGGTCGGCGCGGTGCTGATCGGCCGGCACCTTTACGCCAGGCGCGGCCAGGCGCAGGGTTGATCGGGGGCGCTGGGGAACAGGAGCGTGGAGGCGGACGACCATGTTCTTGCGAGGAGGGCGGCCGAAGGCGACTCACTTGCCTTCACCGCTCTGGTGCGACGGCACGAGCGCAAGGTTCGCGCCTTTCTGTCGCGCCTCACCCAGGGCCGGGACTCGGACGACCTTGCCCAGGAGGTGTTCGTCAAAGCCTGGCGGCTGGCCGGCGAGTGGCGCGGGGACGGCAGCTACGGAGGCTGGCTGATGCGGATCGCCTGGACCAGCTTCCTCTCCGCGCACCGAGCGGAGACGCGGCGGCAGGGCCGCGACCACCATGCTTATGAACGGAGTGAGGACGCGGTGCCTGATCCGAACAGCCGCATCGACGCCCAGCGCGCGCTTGCCGGGCTCGACGAACGGGAGCGCGGGGCGGCCTTGCTGTGCTTCGCCGAAGGCTATTCGCACGCCGAGGCCGCGAAGATCATGGACATCCCGCTCGGTACGCTGAAGACGATAATTGCCCGGGCGCGGGCGAAGCTGGTTACGGCTCTGGAGGATTGAATGGCGAGCGACACGGACATCGAAAGCCGGCTGGCGGCGCTCCTCGCGACGCCCGAGCGAGCGCCCGACGAGCGCTTCGTGCTCCAGGTCCGCCAGGCGCTGATCGCCGATCAGGCGCTGGCGGCGGCGCGAAGCAAAGCGTGGCGCAAATTCGCCGTGGAGTTGGCGGCCACCGGCGCGGTGGTGCTCGCCTTTTGGCTGCTCAACCGCAGCGGCTCCGCTTTGCCGGAAGGAACGGCGATCCCGCTCTACAACCCTGCCATGATCGGCTTCCTGCTGCTTGCGCTCTGGGGCCTGGTCGCGATGCGGCCGGCGGCGGCGGAAAGGTAAGTGCCAGAGGGCCTGTAAGCCGGGTTCTGTCCGACAGGTTTCCCTGTCTGTGCGGCCATTCCTCTAGGGGGCGGATCGCTCCGCCCCTCAAGCAACCAACCCGGACGGTCAGGCCGAAACAAGGCCCATGCGCCGTCCCTATTCGGTCTTGCTCCCGGTGGGGTTTACCGTGCCGGCACCCGTTGCCGGGGCCGCGGTGGGCTCTTACCCCACCCTTTCAATGTCGCAGGACCGAAGCCTGTGCGATCTGCTTTCTGTTGCACTGTCCCTGGGGTCGCCCCCGCCGGGCGTTACCCGGCACCGTTGTTTCGTGGAGCCCGGACTTTCCTCGGCATGCTTGCGCATGACGCGGCCGCCCGGCCCTCTGGCCCAGCCGCCTTAGTCGTCGCCCTGCGGTTTGGGAAGAAGCAGGGCAAGAAGGATGGCGCGGCACTCGCCGTCGATCACCCCATCGACCAGTTCGGGGCGGAAGCGGCGCTGAAAGGCTACAATGGCGGCCATCTTGTTGCGCACGTCATAGCCGAAGCGTTCGAGCGCGAGCAGGAAGCCGGCGTCCGTCCAATTGGGGTCCATGAGATTCTTGGTCGGGCGCGGCAAGGCAAGGCGCAGCTTGGCGAGGCGGTGCCACGGAAACAGCTCGCCCGGATCCTGCTTGCGTGCCGGCGCGATATCCGAATGGCCGACGACGTTGCCGCGGGTGATCTTGTGGCGGGTGACGATGTCGGACACCAGCGGAATCAAGGCGTCGATCTGCTGTTCAGGAAAAGGGGTATAGCCATGTTCGTGGCCGGGATTGACGATCTCGATCCCGATGGACGCGGAGTTGATGTCCTGCACCCCGCGCCAGAAGGAGCGGCCGGCGTGCCAGGCGCGCTTCTCCTCATCCACCATGCGCAGCACCTGCCCGTCTTCGGAGACGAGATAGTGGCAGGACACCTTGGCGACTGGGTTGCGAAGCCAGGCGATCGCCGACGCGGCGTCCTTCATGCCGGTATAATGAAGCACCAAAATGCTGATGGGGAGTTCCCGCTCGTCGAAATTGGGCGACGGGCTGTCGATGATCTCGGTCATGCCGGTAACCGCGACGAAAAAGCGCGTGGCGTCAAGAGGCGGCGCGCTGCACCGAGGCTGCGGCCGGTGCGGGCGTGTAGAGGCCGCGTAGCGACGGATCGGGCAAAAAGGCGTCGGTCTGGCCGATCACCGTTTCCGCCGCGCCGAGCATCAGCAAGCCATCGGGCGCCGCCGCGCTTGCCAGCCGCCGGAAGGCCTCGGCCCGCGCTTCGGCCGGGAAATAGAGCAAGACGTTGCGGCACAGCAGCAGATCGAACCGGCCCGGCCGGGGCGGCGGGTGGAGGAGGTTGTGGCGCTGAAAGCGGACGTTGCGGGCGAGGGAGGGGTCGATCCGCCAACTCTTACGGTCGCTGTCGCTGAACCAGCGCATCATCTGCGTCACCGGCAGGCCGCGCTGCACTTCGAACTGCGAATACGTGCCGCTGCGCGCCTGGTTGACAGCGCTCGCCGAAACGTCGGTGCCCATGATGTCGATCGTCCAGCCGTTCCAGCGCCGGGCATGTTCCGCAAAGAAGATGGCAAGCGACCAGACTTCCTGCCCGGTGGAGCAGCCGGCGCACCAGATGCGCAGCCGCTTTTCGGCACCGCGCGCTGCTTCCAGGCGGGCGAGGCCGGGGCCGAGCAACAGCTCGAACAAAGCGCGGTCGCGGTAGAAATAGGTTTCGTTGTTGAGCAGGGCCTCCACCGCCTGATCGGCCAGGTCGCTTCGGCCGGACGACACGGCCTGCGCCAAAGCTTCCACCGAGGCGAGGCCGGCCGCCTTCGCGAGCGGCTCAAGCAAGGCGCCGATCCGCCAGCGCCGCGCGGTGGCAAGCTCCTGGCCGGTATTTTCGGCGAGCAGCCGCGCGAACAGCGCGATGGCGTGGGGGCTGGCCTCCATCAGCGAAGCGGCCCGCGCGCCGCAACAAGGCGGGCGAGCTCCGCCGGCCGCCCGATCGCCGACGCGAGGCCGGCTTCCGCAACCGCGCGCGGCATACCCCAGACGGCGCTGGTGTCGCGATCTTGGGCAATCACCGTGCCGCCTTGTTCGACCAGGGTGCGCGCGCCCGCGAGCCCGTCGCGGCCCATGCCGCTGAACACGATCGCAGCGGCGCCCGGCCCATACGTCTCCGCAACGGCGCCGAGCATGTTGTCCAGCGAAGGGCGGTATCCGTTGGGCGCCGGCGTTTCATCAAGCACGACCCTCACCCTTTCGCCGCTACGGACGGGCACGAGATGCGCCTCTCCCGGCGCGATCAGGATGCTGCCTGCGACGATCGCGTCCCCTTCGGAAGCGACGCACGCACGGCGCCCGGCAGCGGCTTCCACCTGGCGGGCGAAGAACGGCATGAATGCCGGCGGCAGATGCTGCGTGATCAGGATCGGGATGCGCAGGCTCGCGGGGAGCGCCCGCAAAAACGCCGTGATGGCGTGAAGCCCGCCTGTTGATCCGCCAAGTGCGAGGCACTCCAGCGGACCCTCCGAAGGGTCGCGCAGCAGCAGAGCACCCGGCTCGGTCTGGGGGGTCTCGCCTTCGCTGATGCCGCCGATGCGCTTCAAACGGTCGACCAGCGCCGTTGAGAATAATGCCGGCGGCTGTCCCGGCCCCGGTTTGGCCAGCGTATCGGCGGCGCCCAACGCCATCGCAGCAACGCTTGCTTCCGTTCCGTCTTCGCAGGCGGAGGACACGACCAGGACCTGTGCGCCGCTCGCCACCAATGTCGGAAGCGCTTCGAAGCCGCCGGTGCCCGGCATGTCGAGATCGAGCAGGACGATATCGGCCGGCGCGGCTTGCAAGGCGGCGAGCGCCTCCGCGGCGCTGCCGACGCTGGCCGTCACCCGGAACTGCTCATGGCCGGCGACCATCCGCTCCAGCACCGAGCGCGCCACCGGCGAATCGTCGACAATCATGAGGCGAAGCGGCCGCGCCTTTGCGGCTGAAGAACTGGGTGCCGCCTTGACCGGGGCGGTCACACCACCCCGACGATTTGCAGCTTGGTTTCCAGCGTTTCGCGATCGAAGGGCTTCATCACATATTCGTCCGCGCCGGCATCGATTGCCGCGCGAATATGCGCGGCGTCGTTTTCGGTGGTGCAGAAGACCACCTTCGGCTGCGGCTCGACCGCGCGCTGGCGAAGGGTGCGCAGGAACTCCATCCCGCCCATCACCGGCATGTTCCAGTCGAGCAGCACCACGTCCGGCATCTGCTCCTCGCAGCGCTCAAGCGCCTGACGCCCATCTTCGGCTTCGTTGACGCTGAACTGGAGCGTCTCGAGGATGTGCCGCGCCACTTTGCGGATCACCTTGGAATCATCGACAATGAGACAGCTCTTCATGTCCGGGAAACTCCTTGGGCGACGGCCGCATCATGGCTGCGAAAGGTAAGTGGTTGATTAAAGGCGAAGTCGGCAACTACGGGGCCCTCGATCAGGGCCGCGATATCGGCGAGAAGAAGCAGCCTTTCGCCGGCGAAGACATGGCCGTGTACGATCCGCGCCCAGCTTGATGAAAGCCCCGCAGGCGGTGCCCCGCCTTCGCCGCTCGCTTCCAGCGCATCTTCCACGCGGTCGACCAGCAAGGCGTAAGCGTGGCCGCAATGAACCACCACCAAGGCATCGCGCGGCTGCTCGGTCGCAGTGCCGGGCATAACGGAGGCGCTGCAGTCGATCACCGTTAGAACCCGGCTGCGCAAGGCGGCGAGTCCTGCGACGTGCGGCGCCGCGCAGGGCACCGGCACGATCGCGCCGATCTCCACCACCGATTCGATCTCGTCGGACGCGAAAGCGACCCATTCGCCGGCAAGGCAGGCGACAACGTAATGGCCGCTCATCCTTTGGACCTCCCCGCTGCAAGCACGCCGAGAAGCGCGTCACGGTCGTAGCGGTAGATGGTCTCACCGCCCGCGCCGTTGGCGTCGCTGCTGATCCGGACCACCTTTGCACCCGTCGGCAGGGTGTCGGCGGCGTCCTCGCCGAGGATCACCAGGCGCGGCGCTTCGGCCGGCTGCGATCCCAAGGCTGCCGTGCGGTAGCCGGCGCTTTCGACCAGCGGCCGCAAAAAGGCGTCCACCCAAGGATCGTTTCCGGCGAGCAGGCACAAGGGCCGCTCGTGCAAAGGTAAAGCTGCGGCATGGGCCGCGAACAGCCCATGAAGGTCGAGCAGCTCAACATGCTGGCCGTTCACCAAAGCCGCCGCGCCGCCGCCGCTTACCGGCGTGACTTCGGGCGGCAAATTCACCGTGTCGAGCACCGCTCGCACGGCGTAAGCGATTTCCGCCTGCCCGTCGCCGAGGCGAAGGACCTGCAATCGTTCGGTGCTATCGGCCTGTTCGTAGCCGGCGAGCGGCAGCAGCCTTTCGTCGATGGCGACGTGGAAGCGGCCGGCTGCTTTGCCGACCGCCGAAGCGTCCACTTGCTCGATCCGCATCACTGCCGCCAGGGGCACGGCGCGGCGGGCGCCGCACAGGCCGGTGAACAGCAATGCGGGACGCGACCCATCCGCCGCCTCATCGGCATCGGCCTCATCGGGATCCGCTTGTTCCGAACCGCTGATGCCGTAGCGGGCGGCAAGGCCGGCGGCGTCGAGGAGAAGCATCGGGCGGCCGTTCTCGGTAAGCGTCGTGCCGCCGTAGAGACCGGTTTTGAGCAAAGGCGGCGCGGCGGGCTTGACCACCAATTCTTCCTGATCGTCGACCTTGTCGACGGCCAGCGCGTAAACCGCCCCGCCCGCGGCGCGGAGCAGGAGTGCGAAGCTGCCCTGCCGGCTGTCTTCCAAGCCCAGAGCATCGGCGAGCCGCACAAGCGGAACCTTGCGCCCGCGAAGCGCGAGCAAGGACGAGCCCGCCGCCCGGTGCACCGCCATGCCCGGCCCACCAAGCCGAACGATCTCTTCCACGGCCGAGCGGGGCACCGCCAGGCATTGGCCGGACGCCTCAACGACCAAGCCGGGGATGATCGTCAGTGTGAGCGGCACCCGCATGGTGAAGCGGCTCCCCTGCCCGCGCCTGCTTTCGACGCTGACGGCGCCGCCGATCCGCTCGATATTGGCTCGAACCACGTCCATGCCCACTCCGCGGCCGGCGAGTTCCGTGACGCTTTCCGCCGTGGAAAGGCCCGGTGCGAACAAGAGGTCGAGCCGCCGCTCGGGGGCAAGCGCAGCCGCTTCGGCGGCACCGATCAGGTCCAGCGACACGGCGCGCGCGGCAAGCGCATCGGTGTTCACCCCGGCACCGTCGTCCGAAAGCTCGATTTGAATGGAATTGCCCGATTGGCAGGCGGTGAGGCGAAGCACGCCGCAGCGCGGCTTGCCGGCGGCGATTCGCTCGGCGGGCGTTTCGATGCCGTGGGCAAGCGCGTTGCGGAGCATCTGAACCAGGGGATCGCGGACCAGCTCCACCATTTCCCGGTCGAGTTCGACGTCGCCGCCGTCCAGCTCCAGCCGCGCTTCCTTGCCTGTCTCGCCGCAGAGGTCGCGCACCACGCGGGGAAGCGGCGCGAACAAGGTGTCGAGCCGCTGCATCCGCGTCCGGGTCACCGCTTCACGCACGTCGGCGACCGCGGCAGAGAGGCGGTCGAAGGTTTCGCCCGGCGCCGCCGCTTCGCGGAGGTCGCGTGCCAAGGCATTGCGGGCAAGAACGAGATCGGAAATGCCGCTCATCATCCGGTCGAGCAGGTCGACGGGCAGGCGGACGGTGCGTGCCGGGCCCTCGTGCCGCGCGGTTGTCGAGCCAAGCGCTTCGTCGGCGCCGCCCAATACGGCGATCAGCAAAGTGTCGTCGCCGCCCGGCTGCTTGCCACTTTCCAGCGCGTCGACCATCTCGCCGATCCGGTCCAACGCAGCGAGGATCGCGGAGACCAGACGCGCGTCGGCACTGCGCTTACCCGAGCGCACTTCCGACAAGGCTTCCTCGGCGGCGTGACTGAGGGCGGTGAGCCGCGGCAGATCGAAGAAGCCGCTATTGCCCTTGATAGTGTGAACGCAGCGGAAGATCGAATCGAGGCGCGCGCGGTCCTCCGGCGCCGCCTCCCAGGCAACCACTTCGGCGTCCAAGGCGGCGAGCAGTTCGCGGCTTTCCGCAATGAAATCGTTGAGGAGGTCTTCCATCACCCCGCTTATGGCGGAGCGATGGTAAAGAAGACGTTTACCCTCGCCGGCTCAACGCGTCGGGATCGCGGCTCCGATAAGCAGCACGCCGGCATCCCCATCGGCGACCTGCACTTCGCCCTCGCCTTCGGTGATCAGGCAATGAACCAGCCAGGCGGCGGCGGCGCGCGGCGCGATGGTCTCCTCGTTGCTTTCGCCCAAAAGCGCGCGCTTCAACTCCGGATCGAGCACGATCCGCGGACCTTCGGCGCGAACGACGATGTCGAGGCCTTCCGGATGCTTTTCCGCGCCGACGTCGAGCCGCCCGCCGCGCACCAGCGCGTCACCTGCGATGAGGACGAGGTTCATCAGCACCTTCAGCGCCGGCTTGCTCATCGTCGGCTCGTCCACCATCCACCCGAGCTGGATGCGGCCATCGCCGCCGAACAGGCCTTCGATCGCCACCCGGGCTTCGCGGGTATCGACTTCGTCGCCGAAGCCGCCGGCCGCGCCGAACGCCAACCGGAAGAATTTCAATTTGTTGGCGCTTGCCCGCGCGCTTTCGCCGAGCAGATCGAGGCAGCGGGCGCGCATATCCGGGTCATGCTCGTCGGTCAGCAACTCGATGCCGTTGTTGAGCGCGCCGACGGGGGACAAGAGGTCGTGGCAAAGGCGCGAACACAGCAAGCTCGCGAATTCATGGGATTTCATGCCGGAATGCGCCCCTGTCGGTCCTGTAAGCATCGCTCTATTGGCCCCGCGCGGCGCAGGTTGCAAGGCGCAGGAGGCGCCGCTTTCCCTCCATTCCCCCGTTGATATCTCTCATTTCGTCGCCACATCGGCGTCATGACCCGGGGGGGAACCACAATCGAGGCCGTTTTGCCCGCCGACGCGCTCGGCTGGCGCCTCGACCGCGCACTGGCGGCGGCCATCCCCACTATGTCCCGCGAACGGCTGAAGGCGCTGATCAGCAGCGGCCAGGTGACCGGGCCCGCGAGCATCCCGGTGCGCGATCCCGCGGCCAAGGCCGTGCCGGGCGCAACCTACCGGGTGGAAGTGCCGGCGCCGGCCGCAGCCCACAACGAGCCGCAGGACATTGCGCTGGAGATCGTCTTCGAGGACGATCACCTGCTGGTGGTCGACAAGCCGGCCGGCATGGTTGTCCATCCCGCAGCCGGCAATTTCGACGGGACGCTGGTCAACGCCCTCCTCCACCATTGCGCAGGGCGCCTGTCGGGCATCGGCGGAGTCGCGCGGCCGGGTATCGTTCACCGCATCGACAAGGACACATCCGGGCTTCTGGTGGTGGCGAAGACGGACGTGGCGCACGAAGGCCTGGCCGCGCAGTTTGCCAGGCACAGCATCGACCGGCGCTACCAGGCGGTGGTGTCGGGCATTCCGAACCCGCCCGCCGGCAAGGTCGATGCTCCCCTCGCCCGCTCCTCGGCCAACCGCCAGAAGATGGCGATCGTCGAGGGCGACCGTGGCAAAAGGGCGGTGACTCACTTCAGCCTGGTGCGCACGCTTCGCGAGGCGGCTTTGGTCGAATGCCGGCTGGAAACGGGCCGAACCCACCAGGTCCGCGTCCACATGACCTCGCTCGGCCACCCTTTGGTCGGAGACCCGGTGTATGGACGGACCCGTCCCGCCCATCGTGAGTTATTGAAAGAATTGAATTTTTCGCGGCAGGCTTTGCACGCGGCGGAACTCGGCTTCGTTCATCCGGTTCTTAAGAAAAACTTATCGTTCAAAAGCGCCGTACCGTCCGATATGCAGGAACTGTTAAGCGCGCTTTCGGTATGAACAACACGCGTTGGACCGGCACAAAGGCCGGACATCAGGGAGTGACGAACATGGCTGGCGGAAGAAACGTGGCAACGATCCCCGCAATGGGCGGGGAAGCGGGCCTCAACCGCTATCTTTCCGAGATCAAGAAGTTCCCGATCCTTGCGCCGGAGGAAGAGTATATGCTCGCCAAGCGCTGGACGGAGCATCAGGATACCGAAGCGGCGGCGAAGCTTGTGAATTCGCACCTCCGGCTCGTTGCCAAGATCGCCATGGGCTATCGCGGCTACGGCCTGCCGACGGCCGAGCTCATTTCCGAAGGCAATATCGGCCTGATGCAGGGCGTGAAGAAGTTCGAGCCCGAAAGGGGCTTCCGCCTGGCGACCTACGCCATGTGGTGGATCCGCGCGTCAATCCAGGAGTACATCCTGCGCTCGTGGAGCCTGGTGAAGATGGGCACCACCGCGGCCCAGAAGAAGCTGTTCTTCAACCTTCGTCGGATGAAGAACCAGATCGAAGCCTTCGAGGACGGCGATTTGAAGCCCGCCGACGTCACCAAGATCGCCACAGATCTTGGCGTGTCCGAGGAAGACGTGATCTCCATGAATCGCCGCATGGCGATGGGCGGGGACACCTCGCTCAACGTGCCGCTGCGCGAGGAAGGCGACGGCCAGTGGCAGGATTGGCTGGTCGACACCGATCCGCTGCAGGACGAGCGCGTCGCCGAAGCCGAGGAGACCAAGGTCCGGCACGAGCTTCTGGTGGAAGCGATGAAGGCGCTGAACGACCGTGAGAAGCACATCCTCACGGAGCGGCGCCTGACCGACGAGCCGAAGACGCTTGAGGAGCTGAGCCAGGTCTACGACGTCAGCCGCGAGCGCATCCGCCAGATCGAGGTGCGGGCGTTCGAGAAGCTTCAAAAGGCGCTGATGAACCTCGCCGGCGAACGGCGCCTGCTTCCGGCGGGGTGAGGCGTCACGCTTCGGCCGGCGTGCACCCCCCAACGTCATGCCAGCGAAGGCTGGCATCCATGCTGACTCTCCGCCGCGTCGAAGTCGGCATGGACTCCAGCCTACGCTGGGGTGACGGTTCATCGGGCGCCCGCTACTAAGCTCCTATGGCACGGGTGAAGGCGCGGCAGCGCATCGGATTTGGGCGGATCGTGGGCTGGCTCGTAAAGGGGCTGTTCCTCTTCGTCCTCATCAGCGTGCTCTGGGTCCTGCTCTACCGTTGGGTGAACCCGCCTTACACCTTCACCATGCTCGGCGACCGCCTGGGGGGCCGCAACATCCAGCAGGAATGGATGCCGCTCGAGCGGATCGACCGGGACATGGCGCGGGCGGTGATCGCCGCCGAAGACAGCAAGTTCTGCGCCCATTGGGGCTTCGATCAGGACGCGATCGCCGCCGCGATGCGCCGCAATGCGCAGGGCGGATCGGTGATCCGCGGCGGCTCGACGATCAGCCAGCAGACCGCCAAGAACGCCTTTCTCTGGCAAGGCGGCGGCTATTTCCGCAAAGGGCTGGAGGCATGGTTCACGCTGCTAATCGAAAATATGTGGGGCAAGAGGCGGATCATGGAGGTCTACCTCAACCTCGCCGAGACCGGCATCGGCACCTACGGCGTCAACGCAGGCTCGATGCGCTACTTCAACCATGACGCCGCGGCGATGACCCGCACCGAGGCGGCGCGCATCGCCGCCGTGCTCCCCCTTCCCAAGGCGCGCGGCGCCACCGCGCCCAAGGGCTTCACCCGCCGTTACGGCAACGCCATCGCCGCCAGGATCGGCGTAGTCGCCCGCGATCGCCTCGACGGCTGCGTCTACAGCGGCGCCACGGCGTCCGCCGCCGAAGAACCGGCCCCGCGCGCCACTCAGCGCCCCAAGCGCACCGCGCCCCTCCCCGCGCCAAAGCAGCGCACCGCGCCCGCCCTTCCCGGCGAGGAATACGAACGGCCCGTCACCCGGCCAGAACCCGCGCCTAAAGAAACGGCGCCGGAGGAAGCCCCGGCGCCGACGGAGGTCAACGGCGCCTAGCCGTCATCTCGGCGAAGGCCGGGATCTCAGGGCAAGATGTCACGGCGGGTCTCCCTGAGACCCCGGCCTTCGCCGGGGTGACGCGCAACCAGCCGGCCGTTCCTTTTCGGGTCAAAACGGCATTTTGAACCCAGGCGGAAGCTGCAATCCGCCGGTGACGCCTTCCATTGCGCCCTTGGCCGCTTCGTCGGCCTTGGCGCGCGCGTCATTGAGCGCGGCGACCACGAGGTCCTCCACCATCTGCTTTTCGGACGGCTGGAGCATGGACTCGTCGATGTCGACGCCGATGATCCGGCCCTTGGCGCTTGCCCGCACCTTGACCAGACCGCCACCTGACTGGCCTTCGACCTCGACCTTGTCGAGATCGTCATGCGCGCGCATCAGCTTGGCCTGGGCTTCCTGGGCCATTTTCATCAATTCGTTCAAATCGGGCATTTACGCACTCCGTTGTTCGTCAAGGGTGTAGCCGGCGAGTTCGGCGCCGGGGAAAGCTTCGAAGGCGGCCTTGACCATCGGGCTGTCGAGCACGTCCTCGCGCTCCTTCTCCGCGGCCATTTGCTCCTGCCGGAGCAAGGTCGGCTCGGCCTCTCCTTCGGCGAAGGTGATCTGCCAAGGGGCGCCGGTCAGGTTCGCGAGCGCGGCTCCGAGCTCACGGATGAAGTCGCCGGACAACGTCTTGGTCGGCTTCAGCGCCAGCTCGGGCGGGGCGAAGCGCACCAGACCGCAATAATCGTGAAGCTGCTGCGCGAGCTGTTGCTTACCCCCAATGGCAACGAGCTCAACCAGGCCCTTGAAGTCTGGCGGTAATTTGGACGCGCTCTCCACCGGCGCGCCTGCTGCCGGAGCAGAAAGCGGAGCAGCGGGGGCCGACGCGCGCGCCGGCAACGCCTCGCCGCTGGCAAGCTTCTCGAGCAGCGCGCCGGGATCGGGCATTTCGGAGGCGTGGATGACGCGGAGCAGCGCCATCTCGGCGGCTTCGAGCGGCATCGGAGCGGCGTGCACTTCGCTCAAGCCCTTGAGGAGAAGCTGCCAAAGGCGATGAACGGCGGCGTAGGACAAGCGGCCGGACCATTCGGCATAGGCTTCCCGCTCTTCCGCCGACTGCGCTTTGTCCTCGGCGCCGCCGACCTTGGCGCGGGTAATGCCGTGCACCGCTTCCAATAGGCCGCGAAGCACCGCCGACGGCTCGACACCGAGATCGTACTGGCCCTTCAGCGCCTCCAGAGCCGCACGCGCGTCACCGGCGAGGAGCAGGCCGAGCAGCGAACGGATCGCCCCGCGGTCGGAGAGGCCAAGCATATTGCGCACCTGGTCGGCCGACACGCCGCCGGCGCCATGGGCGATCGCCTGGTCGAGAATGGAGAGCCCGTCGCGGGCCGATCCTTCGGCGGCGCGGGCGATCAGCGCCAGCGCTTCGGGCTCCACCTCAACGCCCTCTTTCGCGGATACTTCGGCAAAATGGCGGGCGAGTTCTTCCGCCGGAATGCGGCGCAGATCGAAACGCTGGCATCGGGAGAGGACGGTGATCGGAACCTTGTTCACCTCGGTGGTGGCGAACAAAAACTTAACGTGTGCAGGCGGTTCTTCCAGTGTCTTGAGAAGCGCGTTGAACGCGTTCTTCGACAACATGTGCACTTCGTCGATGATGTAGACCTTGAAGCGCGCCGACACGGCCGAGTAGCGAACCGCCTCGATGATCTCGCGCACGTCGTCGACGCCGGTGTGGGAGGCGGCGTCCATTTCGACCACGTCGATATGACGCCCCTCGGCGATTGCGCGGCACGGCTCGCAGATGCCGCACGGATCGATCGTCGGGCCCCCTTCGCCCTGCGGCCCAATGCAGTTGAGCGCCTTGGCGATCAGCCGGGCGGTGGACGTCTTGCCGACCCCGCGAACGCCGGTGAGCAAAAAGGCATGGGCAAGCCGGTCGCGGCGGATGGCGTTGCCGAGCGTCTGCACCATCGCATCCTGGCCGATCAGCTCCCCGAAGCTTTGCGGCCGGTATTTACGGGCAAGCACGCGATAAGGCTGCGCGGCCGCCGCCTTTTGCGGCTGCGGCGGCTCCTCGAGGCCGAGGCCGAAGCCCAGGGATTCGTCAGATTCGGACATTGGGTTGGAGATTAGCCGGTCGGGGGGCGCGTGTCGAAGGCTGTTGGTGGTGGGGAGTGGCCGCGGATGAGGGGACCCAATTGCCGTCGGCTCAGCGAAAGGCTGGGGCCCATGCTGAAATCCGCCCGCATTGCCGTCTCCGGGTCAGCACGGATGCCAGCCTTCGCTGGCATGACGGTGGTGGGGGCTGGCGGGGGCCGAGGCGCCGCGGCAAAGCCGCGCCGTCAGTCCTCGCCGGGCGAGGCTGGCCGCGCTTGCGCGTGTCAGCGATAGCTTCGCTATGGCTGTGCGCGCTGCGCGGTGGGAGCCGGGACGACCCGCAACGTATTTCGTTACGGCTGCTTCCTTCCGGACCTGACCGGGTTGGCGAATGCTGCGTCCGCCCGACTCCCGCCGCGCATATGGCGCGACGCGGCGCGCGGCGCAAGCCGGGGCACTCAGCCCCCGCGCCGACCCTTGGCCTTGCCGATCGCCAGCCCGATCAGGAGGCCGACGGCGATCCCGATGGCCAGATTGTCGGTTGCGACGCCGATCGCCACGCCAAGCGCCACCCCGAGGGCTACATATTTCCCGTCCATATTCTCTCCTGTTCCAGAAGCAGCGCTACCGGCCCTGCATGTTGTGCGCGCCGCCCGGAATATGGACGGTGAGGCCGTCGAGCGTCTCGTCCAGCCAAATTTGACAGGAGAGCCGCGAATGGCGGGTGACGTGGCTGGCGAGGTCGAGCAGGTCTTCCTCCTCCTCGCCTGCCGGCGGAAGCTTTGCGAAATCCTCGGCGGCGACGATGACATGGCAGGTGGAGCAGGCCATCTGCCCCTCGCACGTCCCCTCCAGGGGCTGGCCCTGCGCTTGCGCCAAGTCGAGCAAACGCTCGCCGGGCGCGCCGGTCACGTCCTGGACGTGGAGCCCGTCGGCCGACACGAACCGCACCCGCGTCATGCCGCGAACCGGAGCTGACGCAGGGCGGCCTCGTCGATCAGCCGCAAAGCCTCCAGAAGCTCTTCCTCGGTTGTGTAGCGCCCGAAGCCGATGCGGATGCTGCCGCGTGCTTCGGCGGGGGAAAGGCCGAGCGCGGCGAGGACATGGCTCGGCCGCCCGGAGCCGCTCGCACAGGCCGAGCCGGACGAGAAGGCAATGCCGCGCAGTTCGGAGATCAAGCGGGCCGAGTCGATGCCCGCTCGCCGCAGGTTGAGATTGCCCCGGTAGCGCTGCTCGGCCGAGCCGTTCAGCGTCCACTCCCCCATCGCCTCTCGGGCAAGCGACCACAGCCGCTCGACATGCTGGTGATCCTCCTCCGCACGCTCGACCAGAAGCCGCGCCGCTTCGCCGAACCCCGCGCACAAAGCAGGCGAGAGCGTACCCGAGCGAAGCCCCCCTTCCTGCCCGCCGCCATGAAGCAGCGGCTCGATCTCCACGCCGTCGCGCACCCACAAGGCGCCGATGCCCTTGGGCCCATGCACCTTGTGCGCGGAGACGGCGACCATGTCGCACGCGTCGAGCGGCAGCGGCACCCGGCCGAAGCCCTGCACTGCATCGCAAATGAACAAGGCTCCGTGCGCCCTGGCAAGGGCAGCGATCTTGGCGACCGGCTGGATCACGCCGATCTCATTGTTGACCAGCATCGCGGCGACGAGGCCGGTGCCGGGGCCGATCCGCTCTGCGGCGAGGGCGAGATCGACAAGGCCGTCTGCTTGCACGGGAAGGAAATCAACCTCGAAGCCTTGGCTGCCGAGCCACTGCACCGTGTCCAGCACACAGGCATGCTCCGTCGCCAAGGTAACGATGCGCCGCTTGTGCGCGGGCAACCGGGCGGCGGCGCCTTTTAGAGCCCAATTGGCGGCTTCGGTGGCGCCCGAAGTAAAGAACAATTTTCCCCCTCCCTCCAAGGGAGGGGTTAGGGGTGGGCATGCCGGACGGTCCGTGCCGGGGGGTAAGGATGAGTTCGCCTCGGTCAGGCCCACCCCCGGCCCCTCCCTGTCAGGGAGGGGGGAAGAAAGGGCATTGACCACCCGCTCCCGCGCCACTTCGATTGCCGCCGCCGCCTCTCGCCCCAGCCGGTGGGAACTGTGTGGATTCGCAAAATGCGTCTCGATCCACGGACGCATCGCCGCCGCCGCTTCGGGGGCGAGCGGCGTGGTGGCCTGATAGTCAAGGTAGGCGGGGGTCACGCCGCCCGGCGCTTGCCGAACAGGGCGCGCCATTCGCCGAGCAGCGCGTCGATGTCCGCCTCCACCGTCTGCGGGCCGAAGCTGACGCGGATCACTTCGCGCGCCGCCGTCTCATCATAGCCCATGGCGGTGAGGACGTGGCTGGTCTTGAGGCTGCCCGACGCGCAGGCGCTCCCCGCAGTGACCGCGATCCCGGCAAGGTCGAGCTGCATCATCTGCGACGCGCCCGGCACCCCCGGCATCCGGTAGCAGGCGATGGTCGCGATCCGCGGGGCGGAACCGGCAACGATCTCCCCGCCGGCGGCAAGGACGCCCTCGTCCAGCCGCACCCGCAGGCGCTTGGCTTCCTCGAACCAGCCGTGATCCGCCTCGCAGGCGGCGGCAAAGCCCATGATCGACGGCACGGCGGCGGTGCCGGGGCGGAAGCCGCCCTCCTGCCCGCCAATCGCCAACAGATTAGCCGTGTCCTTGACCAGCAAAGCCCCGATGCCCGGCGGCCCGCCGAACTTGTGGGCGGCAACGATGACGAAATCGGCGTCAACGAGCGGCAGCTTGCCGGCGCTCTGAGCGCAATCGCTGAGCAGCAAGCCCCCCGCCGCCTTCACCCGCGCCGCGACCTCGCCGAGCGGATGGATCACCCCCGTCTCATTATTCACCGACTGAACCGCCACCAGCGGCCGGTCCGCACCTTCCAGCGCCCGGTCCAGATCCTCCAGATCGAGCACCCCGTCCGCCCTCAGCGCCACCTGCCGCGCGCCCGGCGCGCTGCGCAGCACCGCCGGATGCTCGCCGGCCGAAACAATGAAGCTGCCCGCTTTCGCCCGCTCGAACACCAGCGCAATCGCCTCGGTCGCGCCTGAGGTGAAGATCAACGTCCCCTCCCAGCCAAGCGCGCTTGCGATCCGCCGCCGCGCGTCCTCGAGCTGCGCCCGCACCGCTCGCCCCTCGGCATGCGGAGAAGAGGGATTGGCCCAGCTTTCGCAGGCCGCGCGCATCGCGTCGGCGGCTTGCGGGAGGATCGGCGTGGTGGAAGCGTGATCGAGATAGATGCGGCCCGGCATGAGGGGTCCCTTTCAAATTGCCTATCGCGGCGCGCCGCCTATATAGGCACCGGCGCAGGAGGATTTCGCTCCCGTCGCCATTTTCTTTGAAGCCAGCCAGCTGCAGGTGCAATGCCCGAAGTTATTTTCCCCGGTCCCGAGGGCCGTCTCGAAGGCCGTTTCAGCCCGGGTCCGCGTCCGCGCGCGCCGGTGGCCATGATCCTCCACCCCCATCCGCAGGGCGGGGGAACGATGAACAACGCCATCGTCCAGGCGCTGTACAAGACCTTCGTGCGGCGCGGCTTCGCGACCTTGCGCTTCAACTTTCGCGGCGTCGGCAAGAGCCAGGGCCTGTTCGACAACGGCATCGGCGAGCTTTCCGACGCGGCATCCGCGCTCGATTGGGTGCAGCAGATCCACCCGGAAGCCGAAACCACCTGGATCGCCGGCGTCTCCTTCGGCGCCTGGATCGGCATGCAGCTTCTGATGCGCCGCCCGGAAGTGCGCGGCTTCATCTCGATTGCGCCGCCGGCAAACATGTACGATTTCACCTTTCTCGCCCCCTGCCCCGCCTCCGGCATCATCATCCAGGGCGATTCGGACGAGGTGGTGACGCCGTCCGCCGTTCAGAAGCTGGTCGAGAAATTGCGCACCCAGCGGCACATCACCATCCACCACGATACCATTCCGGGCGCCAACCACTTCTTCCAGAACGAGATGCCGCTCTTGATGAAGTCGGTGGACGATTATCTCGATTTCCGGCTCGATCCGGCCTGCCACATCCGCTGATCCAGGGGCGCTGATCCAGGGGCGCTGATCCAGGGGCTGATCCAGGGGCGCTGATCTAGGAGAGGCGCTCGAGAAAAGTCTCGGGCGCCAATTTCCGCCCTTCCGCTTCAGCCTCGATCATCGCGGCAACGGCCGCGGCGGGGTTTTGAGGCACCTGGCGGCGGATGGAGGCGCTTGCTGCCCGGCCGATCTCCCGCCACCGCTTGCGCTCGGCCCAAGCCCGCTCCAGCGCCTCGTCGACCGAATCGTCGGTCGGCGCGGCGGCAAGGAAGCCGGTGACACCATCCTCCACCACTTCGGGATTGCCGGCGACGCGGGTGACGACCGGTACGCGTCCCGACAGCATGGTTTCCACCACAACCAGCGGCAGCCCTTCGCAGTGCGACGCGAGGATCAGCCCGTGATGCTCGTCCCAGATCGACGCCACGTCGTCGCAGAAGCCGGCGAAGCGCACCGACTCCAGCGCCAGGTAGCGCGCCGTCTCCTCCAGGCCCCTGGCCATGTTGCCGGCGCCGTAGAAGGTGACGCTGAGCGGCCGCGCCCGCCACTTCGCCCGGGCAAGCACCCGAAGCACGATGTCCTGCCCCTTTTCCTGAGGAAACATCCGCCCGATACAGGCCAGCCGCAGGCCATCGCCCGACGGCCAGTCTTGCCGCTCCTCCCACGGCACCAGAAACGGATTGCGCACCACCGCGGCCTGGGGAAGGTCCATCGCCAGCTGCTCCTCCGTCAGGCGGCGGTTATGCTCCGACACGAACCAGACGAAGCGGGCGTCGCGGAACACGTCCTGCAGATCGCGCCGGTTGATGTCGTTCGGCCAGTGCATTTCGGCGGCCTTCTGGCAGATGATCCCATACGGGATGCGGCGCTTGCGGACGCGCTTCAGGTGAAAAAGCCCGTCGATATTGCCTCCTTGGGAGACCACCACGAAATTCGGCTTCGCCTTGCGAAACGCCCGGCGCAGACCAAGCGCCTGAAGCAGATAAGCGGCGGGCCAGGTGAAGCGGGCGACCACTTCGTAGGTGCGCTTCGGCGTGAACGGCAGATGCTTGAAATCGAGCATGAGGCAGCCGAGCCGGCGGAGCCGGTCGAGGCGCGGGTTGCGTTCGCCAAGGGCGCCCTTGACGATCGCCACGGGGTGCCCGGCCTCGGCCAGTTCGGCCGCCGCGGCGCTCCACAATTCCTCGCTTCCACCCCAGCCGGGATTGCTCGAGATGAACGCGAAGCGTCGCGGGCGGAAAGGGCCAGTCGGGTTCAAAGTCGGTCCGTTTGAGATGCACGCAAGGAAGCACGGCTTAGACGGCAGCCGGAGTTCGTCAAGAAGCGCCGCCACGGGGCTGGCGTTGCGCTCCCTTATTCCGTGGCTAAAAGCCTAAGGGGATGGAGCAAAGGCACGGCAGTTCAGGCATGGCGGTCAGCGGGATCGCGGGGCACCTGCTGCACGTCGGCTTTCCCAAGGCAGGCTCCAAATTTCTGCAGCACTGGTTCGAAGCCCATCCGCAGCTGCGCTTCGGCGGAAGCGGCCTTCAAGGGTATAAGGACGTCTACGCCCTTGCACGCGCCGCCGCCGCGCCCGCTGGACCGGAGCCGCTGTGGAACGTCACCAGTTATGAAGGCCTGACGGCGCCCCGTGCTTCTGCGGGCGCGGTGCGCTTCGATTATGCACAAGCGCCCGCCGTGCCGATCGCCGAGGCGCAAAGCCGCGCCTGCGCCCTCCTGGCCGGCCTTTTTCCGGGGGCGCGGGTACTGGTGGTGACTCGCGGCTTCCGGTCGATGATGTTGTCGTCCTACTCCCAATATGTGCGCAGCGGCGGCACGGGGGAGGTCGAGGCCTTGCTCGAAAGGGACGACGGCGAGAGTCACTGGAATTACGACCATGTGCTCGGCCTCTACCGCCGCGCCTTTGGCGAGGACGCGGTGCTTGTTCTTCCTTTCGAGCTCCTCCGTGACGATCCGCGCGCCTTTCTGGGGCAGATCGAGCGGTGGCTCGGTTTGGAGCCGCTCCCGCTCGAAACCCAGCCACTCAACCGCTCGCTGTCCGCGATCGAGCTGCGCTGGTACCCGAGGCTGACCCGCCGGGTGGCGCGACTGCCGCTTGGAAGCCGCTTGCGGGAGCGGCTGCTGACCCGGTTCGTGGAGGGCGTGATGGCCGATCGCTGGTCGCGCGCCGTCCGGTGGCTGCAGCGTCTTATGCCCGCACCGCCCGTCACCGCCGACTTGATCCCCCAAGCGTCGGTTGAACGCTTCCGCGGCCATGCCGACAGTCTCCGAGACAATCCACTCTACGCGGCGTATGGTGAGGATTACCTGTTCAACGCCTGAGGGGCGCTGCGCCACCGCGCCAGGGCCTCGATTGCAAAGGCCGTGCTAAGCGCCTCCGATCCCCAGCGCGGCGTATCGGGATGCGGCTCGGCAAAGCCTCCAGCCGGGAGGCGCGCCCGCCCGCCATGGTAGAGCACGGCGCGCGGCCAGCTGCCATCCGCCCTTTGCCCGGCAAGCAACGCTTCAATGTGCGGCGCTGCATCGCTCCCCCAGTCGAGCAGCGCCGCGGCGGCGAGGGCGTGGTCGAGGTGTGAGCGCGGCGCATCCGCTGCCGTGCGTGCTACGATGAGCGGCCCCGCCTGGGGCGCGCGCCCGGCAAGCCCCCGCGACAGCAGGTAGCGGACGGCGAACGGATTATCGTACCATTTGTCGCACTGACGCTCACCCTCCCGCCGCAGAACGCCGAGCAGGAAGCCAACCACCGCCTCCTCGCCCGCAAAGGGGCTGAGGTACGCAAGCGCGCTTGCGTTGACGCACGCATCGACATCGTCCGGCTTTGCAGAGGTGAGCCGAAAGAACATCCACAAGGCCGGCAGTCGGTGGAGACGGCGCAGGGAGAAGCGCAGATGGGCTCCGCCCATCCAGCGCAGCCGGGGGATCAGCCAGGTATAGAAGCGCCCCTCGCGATCCCGGTTGGCAAGCAGCAGCGTGCGGTTGTCCGGCACCGCACGCCCCGCCGCGCGCAGGGCGAGGGAGGCGCTGCTTGTGTCGTCCAGGTCGGGCGGTAGGCTGGCGAAATGCGGGTGGCCGCGCGTCCAGTGCCGCCAAAGCCCTGTGGGGCCCATTTCAGCCAGCAGAAAGTCCTGCGCCCGCAATGCAGACGCCGCCGCTTCCGCGGAAAAGGAGAGGGAATGCGCCGCAAGCGCGGTCGGGAAAATGGACGGGTCCGTTGCTCCCTCATCCGCCATCTCCGGATCGGTGCTGGTGAACACCGGTATCTCTCCGCTCGGAAGCTGCGCCTTGCCGAGGAACGCCACTCCCCGCGCGATCGCCGCGTCCACCGCCGCAATCACGTTTCCACCTCCACCCGAAGCGGGGCAAGCGCCGTCATGCTTGCGAACATCTCAGGCGGTTCGCCCGGCCGGGCCAGCCGAAGATCCGGCGCGGCATCCAGCAACGCACCGACGGCTGCCGCAATCACCTTCCGGGCAAGCGGCGCGCCAAGGCAATGGTGGATCCCGTTCCCAAAGGCGAAGTGGCGCTTGGCGTCGCGATCCAGCCGAAGTTCGTCCGGCGACTGGAAATGGGCGGGGTCCCGGTTCGCCGCGCCGACGCATAGGAACACGGGCGCACCCGGCGGGATGTCGACGCCGCAAAGGGACGTCCCCGAAGTGCAAAGGCGTGGAAGAACGTGCTCGGGCGGGTGGAGCCGCATGACCTCTTCCATAAACGGCCCGAGCAGGCTGCGGTCCGCAAGGATCGCCTGCCGCACGCAGGGTTCCTCCGCCAGCCGCAGCACGCAGCGGGCGATCACCCGTTCGGTGGTTGTCGTCGCCGCCAACCACAGCAAGCGCACCAGGCTGCGCGCCTGCGCCTCGTCGAGCCCCTCGCGCAGAAGCTGGGGGTAAATGGCGGCGCGGGGGCCGAACCCTTCAAGCGCCGCAAGAAGCACCGGCAAGGGCTGCGAAACTGCCTCCTTGAGACGAGTGCCGAGCTCCTCGAGCGCAGCCGCATCGAACCCGATCAGCGCTCCGGCCACGGCGCGGCTGACCGGCTGCGCGAACTCCTGCACCGCATCGAAGCGGGGCAGGGTCGCGGCCCGCGCCGCCCGGGCCGCAACCGGCTCCAGCTCGGCGGTTGCGGCGGGGGTGAAATGCCGGGACACGATCCGGCGCACCGCCATCTGCCCGGGCGGGTCTTCACCGAGCAGCACCGCATCGACCTGCCGGTACGGCGCATTGGAAAAGATCTCCGGCGCGGCGAGGGCCTGCTTCACCGCATTGTAGGAGAAAACGAACCATCCGCCGCTGCGCGGCAGGTGAAGCACCTCTCCCTCACGGCGACACGCCGCCCAAAGAGGGAATGGGTCGGCGGCCGCCGCGGGATCGTTGAAGTCGACGGCTTCGCGAAGGCTCTGCGGCATGGCTGCGGGGCGCGGCGGCCCAAGCAACCGGCGCAAGCGCGACAAAGCCCTCATCCGAGGCGGGAAACGAAGTGCGGCCGCGCGATCCGGTAGAACAGCCACGCCACCACCAGCAAAACCGCGCCGCCCGCCGCCACCGCATAGAAACCGGGCGCGGCTGCTCCGCCTTCGATCCAGCGCCGCGCGGTCGCAATGGCCGGCGACACCGGGTTGAAGCGGAGCACCGAATCCGCCGGGATCGGGTACATCACCGGGGTGACGAAAAAGGCGAAGCTTAAGCCCATGGTGATCACCCGGCCCGTATCGTCGAACAGCATCCCCGCCGGCGCCAGCAGCAGCCCGCCGGCAAGGCCGAGCACAGCCAGCGACAATGCGGCCATCGGCAGGAGCGCCAGGGACGGCGCAACCGGCACCCGAAGCCAGAGAAGCGCCGCGGCCAGAACAAGAAGCCGGATCAGCGCGTTGAGAAGCAGCTCGAACAAGCCTGCCAAAATAATCGCTTCATGTGGCACCCGGCTTCGCGTGACGAGCTGCCGCGCTGCCTGGAGCTGCTGCAGCGGCGCGTTCAATGCTTCGGCAAAAGTCTGCCACAACATCATCCCGCACAGCACGAACAATGGATAAGGCAGCCCGGTCGGCGCGAAGCGGACGATGTTGCGCGAATGCAGAAAGGCGGCGATGCCCGCCGTCGCGAGGGCGGGAAGCAGGAGCCACAGGTAGCCGAATACGGAACGCCGGTAGCGCACGCGCAAATTGCTGCGAAAGAGACGCAAGGCAATCGGCCAGCCCGCGCGCAGATCGGCGAACGCCGCAGCGCAGAAGCGAACGGGGCTGCGAAGCTCCGGCGCGGCGCTGTAGACGATTTCCCGCATCGCCTTGAACCTAAAGACGCGCCCGCTGCCTGTCGATAGCGGCTGGACTCGAAGCGCCCGCCTGCCCGATGCAACGGCGTGCTTTCCGACGCGCCCCTTCACGAACCGCCGCTGGTCACGGTCGTGGTTCCCGCCTTCAATGCGGAGGCGACGCTTGCCCGCACCCTGCGCTCGATTGCCGATCAAACCCACCGGCGTCTCGAAATCCTGATCGTCGACGACGGCTCCACCGACGGCACCGCCGCAATCGCCGCGGAGTTCTGCGCCGGCGAGCCGCGCGCGCGCCTGATCCGCCAGGAGAACAAAGGCGTCGCCGCCGCCCGCAACCGCGGCCTCTCCGAAGCGGCAAGCGCGTGGATCGCCCCGATCGACGCCGACGATCTTTGGCACCCCCGAAAAATCGAACTGCAGCTCGCCGCCGCCCTTGCCGCGCCTTCCCCACCCGGCTTCGTCTATTGCTGGTCGCGCCTGATCGACGAAGGCGACCGCGTGATCGGCACCGGCGAAGCCTGGGAGGTGCACGGGCCGGCGCTCACGCGGCTCCTGTACCGCAACTTCGTCGGCAACGGCAGCGCGCTTCTCCTGTCCAAGACGGCGGCGCTGGAGGCGGGCGGCTATGACGAAAGCCTGCGCGGGTGCGGCGCGCAAGGCTGCGAGGACATCGCCCTTCAACTCGCCGTCGCGCGCCGTCACCCGGTGGCCGCAGTGCCGCAATTCCTCGTCGGCTACCGCCTGCACGGCCAGGCAATGTCCGGCGATGCCGATCGCATGTTCCGTTCCTGGCAACATGTCGTCGGTCGCCTTCGCGCCGACGGCGCAAACCTGCCGCCCCAGGTCCTGCGCCGCAACCTCGCCTTCAGAACACTCCAGCTCGCCGAAGCGCGGGCCCTGCGCGGCAACCGCCGGGGCTCGGCGGCGGCGCTGTGGCAAGCGCTTCGCCTCGATTTCACCCGAACAACCGCACAGCTAAGCTACCGCGCCCTCCGCCTTGCCGCCCGCTTGCTCCGCGGCCGCCGCCCCGCGCCGCCGCAGCCGCTTTTCGCGGACCTCGACCCGACGCAGCCGGTCCCCGGCGACCCGGACGCGCTGCCGAGGCTCGCCCGGCTCCTTCACAGCATCGACGCCCGCCGCATGGCGGGCCTCGGCCGCGCCTAACCGCCCTCGACCTCAAGCACCGATCAGGTGCAGCGCCAACGCCCGCCGGTGCGGACGGCGCCGGTGTTCGAACAGGTAGATGCCCTGCCACGTCCCGAGCACCAGCCGCCCCCCGGCCAGCGGAATCGAAAGCTGCACGGGCGTCAGCGCGGCGCGCAGATGCGCCGGCATGTCGTCCGGCCCTTCCTCGTCATGCTCGTAAGCTTGCGCATCCTCCGGCGCGATTCGCGCGAAATACGCCTCCAGGTCGCGCCGCGCGGCGGGGGCGGCATTCTCCTGGATCAGCAGCGAAGCGGAGGTGTGGCGGCAGAAGACGGTGAGAAGTCCCTCCTCCATCCCCTGCGCCGCCACCCAGCGCACAACTGCTTCCGTCACCTCGTGAAGCCCTTGCCCCTTCGTCGAAACCTCGAGTTCGCTGCTGGCTTGCCTGATCATCCCGCCGATAAGCAGCCGAACCCGCCGCTGCGCAAGCGCGATTACCGCTTGGCCGGAGCGCCTGCGCGCGCCATGGAGCAGGCATGGTGACCGAGATCGTGGCCGTGGACGTCGGCGGCACCCACGCCCGCTTCGCCCTCGCGGCGGTGGAGAACGGACGAGTCGCAAGGCTCGGCGGCGCAACAACGCTGAAGACATCCGAATACCAAAGCCTCGATGCCGCCTGGGCCGAGTTCGGCCGTGGCCTTGCTGCCCCCCTCCCCCGCGCAGCCGCAATCGCGCTCGCCGCGCCGGTGACAGGCGAAGTACTCAAGCTCACCAACAACGATTGGGTTATCCGTCCGGCGCGGCTCCCCTCCGCCCTCCAGGTCGACCGCTTCACCTTGGTTAACGACTTCGGCGCAGTCGCCCACGCCGTTGCACTGCTCGAGCCCCGCCACTTCACGCACCTCTGCGGCCCGGAAGTCGACCTCCCCGCCGAAGGCGTGATCACCGTCGTCGGCCCGGGCACCGGCCTCGGCGTCGCCCACCTGCTCCGCCGCCGCGGCGCGGCCCACGTCATCGAAACCGAAGGCGGCCACATCGACTTCGCCCCGCTCGACGACACGGACGACCGCATCCTCCACCACCTCCGCGCCACCTTCGGCCGCGTCTCGGTAGAACGGATCGTCTCCGGCTCCGGCCTCGCCAACATATACGCAGCGCTCCACAACCAGCCGCCGCCGCAGGACGAGAAAGCCCTGTGGCAAGCCGCAATGGCCGGCGAAAACCCTCTCGCCGCCGCGGCCCTCGACCGCTTCTGCCTCACGCTCGGCGCGGTTGCCGGCGACCTCGCACTCGCCCACGGCGCCCACGCTGTGGTAATCGCCGGCGGCCTCGGCCAGCGCCTCGCCGAACACCTCCCCCGCTCCGGCTTCCCGGCCCGCTTTACCACCAAGGGCCGCTACGCCGCGCGCATGGCCGCCATGCCGGTGAAGATCATCGCTTATCCGCAGCCGGGCCTATTCGGCGCCGCCGCCGCCTTCGCCGCCGAACATAGCGGCTGAAAGGCAAAGCCCCGCTTTACCGCTCCCGTTCCGCCCGCGTAAGGACGGGGGCATGAGCCTTCCGCCCCTTCTCTCCCGCCTTCGCCTGCCCGCCGTCGGCGCGCCGCTCTTCATCGTCTCCAACCCGGATCTGGTCATCGCCCAGTGCAAGGCGGGCATGGTCGGCTCCTTTCCGGCGCTGAACGCGCGCCCGCAAAGCCTGCTCGACGAATGGCTGCACCGCATCACCGAAGAGCTCGCCGCCTGGGACCGCGACAATCCCGACACGCCCGCCGCCCCCTTTGCCGTCAACCAGATCGTGCACCGCTCTAACGACCGCCTGCAGCAGGACATGGCGACCTGCGCCAAGTGGAAGGTGCCGATCGTGATCACCTCTTTGGGCGCCGTTCCCGAAGTGAATGACGGCGTGCACGGCTGGGGGGGCATCGTCCTCCACGACGTGATCAACGACCGCTTCGCCCGCTCCGCAATCAAGAAGGGCGCGGACGGGATCATCGCCGTAGCCACCGGCGCCGGCGGCCATGCCGGCACCTTGTCGCCCTTCGCGCTCGTCCAGGAAATCCGCGGATGGTTCGATGGGCCGCTGCTTCTGTCGGGCGCCATCGCCAACGGCCGCTCGATCCTCGCCGCGCAGGCGATGGGCGCCGACTTGGCTTACATCGGCTCCCCCTTCATCGCGACCACCGAAGCCAATGCCGCCCCCGATTACAAGCAAGGCATCGTCGACGGCCGCGCCGCCGACATCGTTTACTCGAACCTCTTCACCGGCGTTCACGGCAATTACCTGCGCAGCTCCATTGCCGCCTCCGGCCTCGATCCGGACAACCTCCCCGAAGGTGATTTGAAGACCATGAACTTCGGCGGCGGCAGCGCCAAAGCCTGGCGCGACATCTGGGGCTCCGGCCAGGGCATCGGCGCGGTGGATCGGGTGCAAGGCGCGGGCGACATGATCGCGGGGTTCATCGCCCAGTATGAAGAAGCCAAGGCTGAGCTGCGCGCGAAGGCGGCCTTCTAGTTCCTCCCCGGCACGGGGAGGGGGACCAGCCGAAGGCTGGTGGAGGGGGCCCGGAGCCCCGCACTGCAAGGAACCCCCCTCCACCGCACTACGTGCGGTCCCCCTCCCCGTCCCGGGGAGGATAAAGCACGCTCAGCCTCTCCCGCCACGCCCCCGGCAATTCCACCGGGCGCCGGCTCTGCCGCCCGACATAGACGTGGACGAAGAACCCCTCCGCCGCCGCGTCCGCCGCGCCCTTGGCGAACACCCCCAAGCGGTACCGCACACTCGACCGGCCAAGCTCAGCCACGGCAAGCCCCACCTCCACCGGCTGCGGATACGCCAATGGCCGCGCATACCGGCACCCCGTCTCCACCACCAAGCCGATCGGATCGCCGGCCGCCACGTCGAGCAGCCCCGCCTCAATCAGCCACGCATTCACCGCCGTGTCGAACCACTGGTAATAAACCGTATTGTTGACGTGCCCGTAGGCGTCATTGTCCGCCCAGCGCGTGCCGATCTCCCGCCACACGCGGTAGGCCTCACGCCCAAGCAGCGGCGCCCGGCTCACAACGCCGCCTCGTAAAGCCGCCGCGCATCCGCCTCGGTGATCGCGCACGGATTGTTCACCAGCAATCGCTCCTGCTTCATCGCTTCCGACGCGAGGAGGTCGAGATGCTCCGCCGTCACCCCCACCTCCCGAAGCCGCAGCGGCACGCCCGCCCTGCGGCAGACCGAGTCCATTGCGGCAACGAAGCCTTGCGCCTGCGCCTGCGTTCCTTGCCCCTCAAGCACCGGATCGAGCAACGTGCCGAGCTCCGCATAGAGACCGCGCGCCGCCTCCATATTGTGCGCCAGCACCGGCCCAAGCATCAGCGCGTTGGACACGCCGTGCGGCACGTGGAAATGCCCGCCGAGCGGGTAGGCTAACGCATGCACCCCCGCCACCGGCGCGTTGGCAAAAGCGACCCCGGCCAGATGCGCGCCGAGCAGCATCGCGCCGCGTGCGTCCACGTCCTCGGGCGCCTCGCACACCCGGTCGATAGTGCCGGCCAGCAAGCCCAGCGCCTCGCGCGCCAGCATGTCGGACATCGGGTTCTTGAGCCGCGCGGAGGTGTACGCCTCGATCGCGTGCACCATCGCGTCGATGCCGGTTGCGGCCGTCACGCCGCGCGGCAGGCCGACCGTCAAGCGTGCGTCCAGCACCGCCCAGTCGGCGACCAAAGCCGCGCTCGACACGCCTTTCTTCTCGCTCTCCCCCACCGTGATGATGCTGACCGGCGTCGCCTCCGATCCCGTGCCCGCCGTGGTCGGCACCAACGCCAGCGGCAGGCGCTTGCCGCGGGCATTGCCGACGCCCCAAATCCCATCGAGTTCGTCACCGGAGCCGAGCAGGTAAGCGGCAAGCTTCGCGACATCCATCGGGCTCCCGCCGCCGAAGCCGACCACGCTTGCGCACCCCTCCCCCGCCGCAACCGCCGCCATCAAGGTTTCCCGCGACGGATCGGCTTCCACGGCGTCGAATAGCCGCGCCTCGACACCCGCTTCCGCCAATGCGGCAAGCGGGGCGTCGGCAAGCCCGAGCGCGCGGATCTGCCGGTCGGTAACGAACAAGCACGGCCCCGGCGGAAGCAGCTCGGCAAGCCGCTCGGCGGTGCCGGGACCGGAGCTCACCCGCGGCCCGTAGAAGAAAGTGTAAGGCTTCATGATCAAGCTCTAGCCCGAACCACCCCGCCCCGGAAACCAGGAAGCTTCCAGTTCCTCCCCATCGAGATGGGGAGGGGAACCAGCCAAAGGCTGGTGGAGGGGTAACTGGCTCGGCCTGAGAAACTACCCCTCCACCATGCTGCGCATGGTTCCCCTCCCCAAGTGAGCTTGGGGAGGAACTAGAAGGAGCGCTCGAGACGGCTCAGCAGGCTCCGCGCCGGGCTTGGCTGCGGCATCGCCTCGGGCCCAGCTTCGTCCAGGCGCCGCACCCGGGCGAACAGCTCGTGGCTCGCCGCGACCAGCGCCCGCGCGCTTTCGGGTAGCCTGGCAAGCACCGACGGATCGCTTTCCGGCTCGTCGCCAAGCCGCCGCGCCGGGCCGCGCGCCTGCGCCGCGCTAAGCTCGCCCGCTTCCACCGCCCGTTGCGTCAAAAGCCAGGCGATGATGTGCATCAGCCGCGTCGTCACCTTCAGCGCCTCGCACGAAAAGCCGACCCGAAGCGCCGGCTCCAGCGCATCGCGCTCCTCCCGCCCCATCCGGTCGAAATAGGACCGCGCCTCGTCGGCAAGCACCATCGCCTCCGTGTAGAGCGATCCCACCACCCGGGGGGTAAGCTGCGAATTTGCCTGGTCGTGCGCCATCACTGGGGGATGCCACAGCCGGGCCACGCAAGGAACGGAGAAAGAGGGTAAACCGCTCGGCCCGTGTCAGTGCAGCCTCAGGCTATGATGTCCGGAATGAGCTGGTCCTCCAGCACCGCGATTTCGTCCCTCAGCCGAAGCTTGCGCTTTTTCAGCCGGGCGATCTGCAGCTGGTCGGGCGCCGCCGTTGCAAGCAACGCATCGATCGCCGAATCGAGATCGCGATGCTCGGTCTTCATCTGCACCAGCCGCGCGGTGGCAAAGGCCTCGTCCGGAGTCATGCCGTGTCCACTTCCCCGTTCAACCCTCTACCCGGCGCTCGATTTTCGTCGTAGCATCGCACTCAACGGACCGTCGCATATATCGGGTAAACGGTCGAGCGCCAGGAGACAGGGCCGCACGAAGAGTTCATCTTGATTTCGCCAACCGCAGCAAAGGAGACGGGCATGCAACAGGCGCATATCTCGGCATTGGAAACGAAGCACGCTGACATCGAAGCGCGCATTTTCGACGAAGAGCATCGACCCTGCCCGGATACGGCGACCCTGGCCCGCCTCAAGAAAGAAAAACTGCGGGTAAAGGAAGCCATTGTAGGCCTCCACTGACGCAAAGAAGGGCGGCTTCCAGAGCCGCCCTTTTTGTATCCGCTCGGCAGCGGTCGCAGCGGCCTCGCCCTGCACAAACCTCGTTCGTCCCGAGCGAAGTCGAGGGGCTCACCCGCTGCACACGTGCAGCACGCCCACAGCGTCGGCCACATCCAAATCCCGTTCGTCCCGAGCGAAGTCGAGGGGCGCACCTGGGCGCACGTGCGGCACCCCCACCAGCGTCGGCCACATCCAAACCCCGTTCGTCTTGAGCGAAGTCGAGGGGCGCACCCGCTGCACACGTGCAGCACGCCCACAGCGTCGGCCACACCCAAACCCCGTTCGTCCCGAGCGAAGTCGAGGGGCGCACCCCTGCACACGTGCAGGGCGCAGACCCCTACGCGCGCAACTTGGTCGGTGCTTAGCTCAGAGGCTCAACTCCGCCCCTCGACTTCGCTCGGGACGAACGAGTCTGGTGTAAGCACGCCCAACCCCCAACGAAAACCGGCTCCAAGTACCACTTGGAGCCGATCCCGTTTTAGTCGTCGCGCGAGATGCGTTCGTTGCGCTCGTGCCGTTCCTGGGCTTCCACCGTCATGGTCGCGATCGGGCGGGCTTCCAGGCGAGCGATTGCGATCGGTTCGCCAGTGACTTCGCAATAGCCGTAATCGCCGGTCTCGATGCGGCGAAGCGCCGAATCGATCTTGGAGATGAGCTTGCGCTGCCGGTCGCGGGTGCGAAGTTCGATTCCCCAATCGGTTTCGCTTGCCGCGCGGTCGGTCAGGTCCGCCTCGCGGATCGGGCCGCTTTTCAGCTGGGCCATTGTTTCTTCGGATTCGCGAAGGATCTCGTCCTTCCACTTGAGCAGCTTCTGCCTGAAATACGCGAGCTGCGAACTGTTCATGAATTCTTCGTTCGCGCTCGGGCTGTACAATGCCGCGCCGGCGCTCCCGCTATAGCCTTGGTCGTAAACCCCACTAACAGCCGTTGCCATAAACCCCTCCACCTCTATGGGCGAGCCATGGTGGCCCGCTTACCCTTCGGCGCCGCTCCCATGTTATCCGGGAATCGTCGGCACTTGCCCCATCGGCGCCTATACGCCTGGGCAAGGGGGTAAACAAGTCACTCAAAACGGGGCGGAAAATCTTATCCACCGATTTCTGGGAAGGCATGGCTTCGACGCCGTGCCGGCTGCTGCGCCGAAGACCCCTTCCGGCGCCCGCGAATCGGGCGAAGAAGCACCGCGTTAACCACAGTCGAGCCCAAGCTCTCGCCGCACTTTCGTTCACCGCTTGCGCCCCTTTGTCTCCTATTGGGACGGAAGTAGGCGGCGCGGCCATTTGGCGGGCAAATCCGGGCCACATCATGGTTAACGCCCTTGCGCTTAAACCAATCCTTTGCATCTGTCGGCAATAGCCCGGTGGCAGCACGGATGCTTGGCAACATCATCCGCGGTTTCACCCAAGCTTGGAAAAAGGGTGCGTGATATGTCGGTAAAGATGGCCTTGGCGAAATTGTGCGCCTGCACCTGCGGAGGCGCGGTCCTTGGCGGCGGCGCCGTGCAGGTCGTCAACAATCCGCCCGAGCGGCCGGCGATCATCAAAAGCGCCAAGGCGAAGACGCTGAAGGCCAAGCCCACCGCCCGGGTCAAGTCCAAGGTCCGCACCAAGCGCGTCAAGCGCCTCGCCCGCACCTCCTGCGTGGTGAAGCATCCGGGCACAACCACCACCACCCGCACCGTCACTTATCCAGGCGGCGCGATGCCGCTTCCCCCGCTTCCGCCCAGTGAAGCGTTCGTCGGCGGCGGCGGCGGCGGATCGCCGGGCGTTGCGATCGGCGGCAGCGGCGGCGGCGGTTTCGGCTTCGGCGGCGGCTTCTTCTCCGGCGGCTTCTTCGGCGGGTCGAGCGGCAACGCGATCTTTACCGCGTCGACCAGCACGTCCACCGGCGGCGTGTCCACCACAACCGGCGGAAGCTCGACCTCGACCGGCGGCAGCTCCACCTCCACCGGCGGCAGCTCGACCTCCACCTCCAGCGGCGGAAGCTCGACCTCCACCTCGAGCGGTGCAACGTCGAGCTCCACCTCCAGCGGCAACGTCTCCACCACGTCGAGCTCGAGCGGCAACGTTTCAAGCTCCTCGAGCGGCAACGTCTCCACCTCGTCCAGCTCCAGCTCCAGCGGCAACGTCTCGACGAGCAGCTCCACCAGTTCCTCGACCAGCTCTTCCACGAGCTCGTCGACCAGCAGCTCGAGTAGCTTCGGGTCGTCCGGATCGTCCTACGGCTCGTCGCACGGCTCTTCGCACAGCTCGAACGGTTCCTCGCACAGCTCGAACGGCGGCACGCCCGTTCCGGCCCCGCCGATGATCATCCTGTTCGGCGCCGCCGCGGCCACCCTCGTCGCCCGCCGCCGCTTGGGCCGCGACAAAGGCTAAACGCACTTAAATACCCGCACCAAAAAGGCCGCGCCGGATCACCCCAGCGCGGCCTTCTTTCTGTTCAAGTGGCGCGCGCTTATTGCGCCAGCAAAATCTTCTCGATCTCGTCCACCGGATGCCCGGTCAAATCCTTGGCGATCTCGCCGGTCAGCCGCTTTTCCACTTCCTTGTGGTAATGCTTGCGAAGCTCGCCAAGCGTACGCGGCGGCGCGACGATTATTAGCTGCTCGAACTCGTTGTTGAGCGCGCGCTTCTTCAGCATGTCGGCCGTCTCATGGGCGAAACGGTCTTCCTCCAGCTGGTGGAAATCCGTCTCCTCATAGGCGCTGCGCCCCGCCCCGCCCGAGGCGTCGAACGTCCGCCCGGCCTTGTCCGTGCTCATTTCCTGATCGGACAGATCCTCCTGCTCGCGCTTGCCTTCCACTTCCAGCTTGGGAAATTCGGCATCGCCCTCGTTGCGCAGGAAGAGCATCTTCTTGCCATCGGCGACGACCACGATCGTGTTGTGGGGAACCTGCATTTTTGTCTCCTTATGCTTCCCACTGCCAACGCCTCCGCGCCAAGGATGGTTTCGCGTCTCTCGCAGGCTTGCCTCCCGCACCGCCGCACCGCATAGCCGGGTGAGATGCGCATCCTCCTCACCAACGACGACGGGGTGAACGCCCGCGGCCTCCACCTCCTCGAACAGGTCGCCCGCCGCTTTTCCGACGACATCTGGATCTGCGCCCCGGCCGAGGAGCAATCGGGCGCCGGCCACAGCCTCACCCTCACCCGCCCCTTGCGCCTCCGCCAGCTTGGCGAGCGCCGCTTCGCCGTCACCGGCACACCTACCGACGCGGTGATGATGGCCATCGCCCACGTCTTGAAGGACGCGCGCCCCGATCTCATCCTGTCCGGCATCAACCGGGGCGCCAACCTCGGCGAGGACGCGACCTATTCCGGCACCGTCTCCGCCGCGATGGAAGGCGCGCTCGCCGGCATCCCGGCAATCGCGCTCAGCCAGGCTTATGCCCGCGCCGGCATGGGCGACCAGGTCCCCTTCGCCGCCGCCGAAGCCTGGGCGGAACGCACCCTCGCCCCCCTCCTCGCCCAGCCGATGGCGCAGGGCACCCTCCTCAACATCAACTTCCCGGCGCTCCCGCCCGCCGAGGTTAAAGGCATCCGCGCCGTCCGTCAGGGCTTCCGCGACTATGGCCGCCTGAAGCTCGACAAGCGCACCGATCCGCGCGGCTACGATTATTTCTGGTTCGCCCTCGGCCCCACCGTCCAAACCCCCGGCCACGTCACGGACCTGGAAGCGGTCGCCGACGGTTACGTGGCGGTGACTCCGCTCCACCTCGATCTCACCCACGAGCCTTCCCTCGGCCCCCTCGCGGAGCGCTTCTCCTGATGGGCAGGCGCTGGCGGGGCCCCGACGACGTCACCCTCAGGCGCAAGAGCCCGCTTCCCATTTGGGCGCAGCTCGGCTGGCGCGCCTCCCTCGTCGTCGGCCTGCTGATCCTCACCCTCTTCGTCCACTGGATCGAGCGCGACGGGCTGAAAGACACGCATGACGGGGTGATCAGCTTCTCCGACGTCCTGTATTTTACGATGATCAGCATCACGACCACGGGCTATGGCGACATCGTCCCCATCAGCACCGAAGCCCGCATGTTCGACGCGCTGATCGTGACGCCGATCCGCATCTTCTTCGTGCTTATCTTCATCGGCACCGCCTACACCTTCGTATTCAGGCGCACTTGGGACAAATGGCGAATGAAAAGGCTTCAAACCAAATTGTGCGGCCATGTCGTCGTCGCCGGCTTCGGCACCAGCGGCTCGGAAACGGTGGACGAACTCATCGCCCGCGGCACGCCGGCGCAGGACATCGTCGTCATCGACGCCAGCGAAGAAGCGCTCGAACGCGCCGAATCGCTCGGCTGCGCCATCGTCGATGCCGACGCCACCCGCGACAAGACACTGCAAGCGGTACGCATCGCTGACGCCAAGGCGATGATCGTCACCGCCGGCCGCGACGACACCTCCATCCTGATCACCCTCACCGCCCGCCACCTCGCCCCCGAACTTCCGATCAGCATCGCCGTCCGCAACGAGGATAACGAGCTCCTCGCCCGCCAGGCCGGCGCAACCACCGTGATCAACCCGGTCAGCTTCGCCGGGCTCCTGCTCGCCGGCTCCACCCAAGGGCTGCACATTTCCGACTACATCGCCGATCTCGCCTCCAGCAGCGGCCAGGTCCAACTTTCCGAGCGCACGGTGCGGGACGAGGAATGCGGCCAGCCGCTGTCCGCTTTAGCCAAGGGGCTTGGCGTCCGCATCTACCGCAACGGCATCCCCTTCGGCTTCTGGGAGCCGGAAGCCCAGTCGTTGATGCCCGGCGACTGCATCGTCGAAATCCTCCCCACCAGCCCCCGCGAGTCCGACGGGCGCTGACGAACAGTCTCAAACCGGTTCACCGGCTTCGTTCGTCCCGATCGAAGTTGGGAGCGCCCCCACCCCGCCAAATCGGCGAGCTCGACCAACCTCGTTCGTCCCGAGCGAAGTCGAGGGGCGCGCGTCCTTGGCGGGTTCATCGGCAAAGAAACCATTTTCCTACACTGCCCGCACCTCGGCATAAGCTTGTGATGAACAAGCCAAGCCTCCGCTTCACCCCCGTGCCGCTTCGCGCCCGCCGCGACGGCTGGACTCCCAAACGCCAGCGCGCCTTCATCCATGTCCTCGAAGAAACCCGCTCCGTCACCCGTGCCGCCGCCGCCGTCGAAATGGCGCGCGAAACCGCCTACCGCCTCCGCCAGAAAACCGGCGCTGCCTCCTTTGCCGCCGCCTGGGACGCCGCTCTCGCCGCTCCGCCGCCGGAAATTGAAGTACGCCCGCTTGAGGGTATCCTGGTCCCGCGCATCGTCGACGGAGAACAGATCGGCTGGCGCCGCGAAGCCGACGGACGGAGGCTGTTCAACGTCCTGCGCGCGAAGCTTCGGATCAATGGACGGCTGGATTTCGTCCGGTGAACGGCGAGCCCCTGAACTTGCCCGACTCTTGTGACCTTCCGCCGCCGACCCCCACTAGGAAAATCCGGCGCTTGCGCCTATGTAGCGGCCTCCCATGACAATCACCCTCCCCTCCCCGCCCAAGGTCGGCATGGTGTCGCTCGGCTGCCCCAAGGCGCTGGTCGATTCCGAACGGATCCTCACCAAGCTGCGCTCGGACGGCTACCAGCTTTCGCCCGATTACGACCAGGCGGACGTGGTGCTGGTCAACACCTGCGGCTTTCTCGATTCCGCCAAGGAGGAAAGCCTCGCCGCGATCGGCGAAGCCATTGCCGAAAACGGTCGCGTGATCGTCACCGGCTGCATGGGCAACGAAGCCGACGTGATCCGCGCCAAATTCCCGCAAGTGCTCGCCGTCACCGGCCCGCACCAGTACGAACAGGTCGTCGGCGCCGTCCACGTCGCCGCGCCGATGCCGCCCTCGGCCTATCTCAACCTGGTGCCGGAAAGCGGCCTCAAGCTGACGCCGCGGCATTACAGCTACTTGAAGATTTCCGAGGGCTGCAACCACCGCTGCTCCTTCTGCATCATCCCGTCGATCCGCGGCGACCTCGTCAGCCGCCGTCCCGACGCGATCCTGCGAGAAGCCGAAAAGCTCGTCGCCGCCGGCACGAAAGAGCTGCTGGTCATCAGCCAGGACACCTCCGCTTACGGCGTCGACATGCGCCACAGCGAGTGGAGTTGGAAGGGCGAGCCAGTCCGCGCCCACATGACCGATCTCGCCCGCGAACTCGGCAAGCTCGGCGCCTGGGTGCGCCTCCACTACGTCTACCCCTACCCGCACGTCGATCAGGTGATCCCGCTGATGGCGGAAGGGCTCGTCCTCCCCTATCTCGACATCCCCTTCCAGCACGCCGCGTCGTCGGTGCTGAAGGCGATGAAGCGCCCGGCCAACGAAGCCAAGGTCCTCCAGCGCATCCACGCCTGGCGCGAAATCTGCCCGGACATCGCCATCCGCTCCTCCTTCGTCGTCGGCTTCCCCGGCGAAACCGAAGCGGACTTCGAATATTTAATGCAGTGGCTTACCGAAGCGAAGCTCGACCGCGTCGGCGCCTTTCGCTTCGAGCCGGTCACCGGCGCCGCTGCCAACAGCCTGCCGGGCGTCGTGCCGGAAGAGGTGAAGGAAGAGCGCTACAGCCGCCTGATGGAGCTCACCGCCCGCATCTCCGCCGAAAAGCTCGCCGCCAAGGTCGGCCGCGAGATCGACGTGCTGATCGACCTCGCCGACGACGAAGGCGGCGCCACCGGCCGCTCCTACGCCGACGCGCCGGAGATCGACGGCGAAGTCCACCTCCGCGACGCCGGCCAAGCCCAGCCCGGCGACATCGTCCGCGTCCTCATCGAAGACGCCGACGAACACGATCTTTTCGGAGTACCGGTTGCGGGTCTGAGGGCTGCGTGAGCACGAACTCTAGCGTCTCTATACCAGGTGTTGGAGACACCTTAACCGTGTTGTTCCAGAGCGGAAGCACCACTGTCTTCCTAGGCGCGAACGGCGGGGGCAAGTCTCGCTTGGGTGCCTACATAGAGAAGCAGGTGGGAAGCGTACCCACCCATCGTATAGCGGCGCAGCGCGCGCTGCAGTTCAAGCACAGGCTAGATCCGCTTGATTTAGAAAGCGCTGAAGAAAAACTTTTCTACGGTCTCAGCAAGAGAGAGCATCCAACCCTCGATGCTGCAATCATAGCCAATCTTCGCCATGGCCATAGATGGGGAAATCGTCCTGAGACGCACCTTTTGGAGGATTATGATGCGCTCCTACAGGCGCTTTTCGCAGAGGAGCGCTTAAGTGCCGTGCAATATCGGCAGAAAGCGCTTGCTGGTTCTACTGAGGCAGTTCCTGCTACAAAGTTGGATCGGCTCAAATCCATTTGGGAGCATCTTTTACCTCATCGGACGCTCCTGGTCGGCGATGGAACTATCAGCGTGCGTCCGGTGGACGCGACAACTCCGAGTGCGTCACCGGAAGTCAAGTCGGGCGACGATAACGCTAGCAACATCTACAACGCGGCAGAGTTGAGCGATGGCGAGCGTGTTATCCTGTATTTGATCGGGCAGGCTCTGCTTGTCCGACCAAACTGCCTGCTAATCGTCGACGAACCAGAGCTGCACGTGCACAAAACTTTGATGACCCAGCTCTGGGACAGCATCGAAGCGGTGCGTCCGGATTGCGCATTCGTGTATATCACGCATGATCTTGAATTCGCAGTATCCAGAACCGGCGCACAAAAGTTTGCGTTGCATGGCTATAACAGTGATCCGATTAGATGGGACATTACGCCGGTTCCTGACGTGGACGGGGCACTGCCGGAAGAGATCGTCTGTCGGATCGTCGGCAGCCGTCGTTCGGTCCTCTTTGTCGAAGGTGATAGCGCTTCCCCAGATGTGGGCTTGTACCGGCGCGTTTACTCGAACCACACGGTTATTCCTGTTGGGGGCTGCGAAGCTGTAATCGGCAGTGTTGCATCCTTTCGAACTAGCACCCAGTTGCACCGAGTTCGAGCCCGTGGCCTAGTGGATCGAGATGATCGAACAGAAAGCCAGGTACAATACCTGCGAGAACTGGATGTCTTCACCACGCCCGTAAGTGAGATCGAGAATCTCTTTCTCCTTCCGGACGTCTTCAAAGCGCTTGCTCGCACGCTGGGACATGAGGAACACGCGGCTCAGGACCTTGCCGACCGATTAAGCAAAAACATTTGTGCTGCAGCCGCCTCTGACATTGATGCTTTTGCTTATCGCCACATGAAGCGACAGCTCGATCGGCGGCTGAAAGCGCTCAATTTGGAAGGTTCCACGCCCGCTTCTGTTCGGGAGCATCTGCAAACCGCAATTGCCGAACTGGACCCTGTGGCGCTCAACCATGAGGCCGCGACGAGGCTCAGCACCGCTGCCGAAGAGGGAGATGTGGAAAAGGTGCTGTCGCTTTATGACAATAAAGCTTTGTTTGCTGATGCGGCCGTGCTGTTGTCGATGAACAAGAAGGGGCTTCAGGAGCATATCGGCCGGATGCTCAAGGCTGAAATCGGTGAGGGTTTCGTTCGCTCTGTTCGGGCTCGCCTTCCGGAGTTGGTCGAATGAGCGACCTACATACCTTCCTCCAGCCGGACCGGGGCGAGGCCGCCACCGATCTTTACCTGGTCGACAAGGAAGGCCTCGAAGCCTGGCTGAAGGCGCAGCCGGCGGCGGTGCGAAGTGCGGCGGAAGCGCAGGGCTTTCGCGGCGAGGGGGCCCAGCTCGCTATTCTTCCTGGCGACAAGGGCCAGTGGTCCGCCGCCGTCGGCATTGCGAACGCGGGCGAACTTACCCCCTGGTGCCTTGCCAAGGCGGCGGAGACCTTGCCGGAAGGCAAATACCGCCTTGCTAACGCGACCCCGGGAGCAGCGGCGCTCGGCTGGCTGCTCGGCCAATATGCCTTCGAACGCTACAAAGCGCCCAAGACCAAGAAGGGCGCGCGCATCCTCCTGACCGCGGAGCCGGCGCGGATCGACGAGACCCTTCTTCTCGCCCGCGCCACCAATTTGGTGCGCGACCTCGTCAACACCCCCGCCGGGGACCTCGGCCCCGCCGAGCTTGAGGACGTGGCCCGGAGCATCGCGACCGAATGCGGCGCGACGATCTCCGTCACCTCGGGCCGCGAGCTCGAGGACGGCTATCCGATGATCGCGGCGGTCGGCCAGGCCGCGATCCCCGCCCGCGCGCCGCGGTTGATTGAGCTCGAGTGGGGTTATTCGGACCATTCGCGGGTCGCGATCGTCGGCAAGGGCGTGGTGTTCGACACTGGCGGGCTCGACATCAAGCCGTCCGCCGGCATGCGGCTGATGAAAAAGGACATGGGCGGCGCTGCCCACGCGCTCGCCCTTGCCCTGCTGATCATGAAGAGCCGCCTGCCGGTGCGCCTCCACCTCCTCATCCCGGCGGTGGAGAATGCCGTCTCGGGCGCCGCCTTCCGCCCGGGTGACGTCCTCAAAAGCCGCAAGGGCCTCACCGTCGAGGTCGGCAACACCGACGCCGAAGGCCGGCTGATCCTCGGTGACGCGCTTACCAAGGCGGGCGAAGGCGAACCCGAGCTTATCCTGGATTTCGCAACCCTCACCGGCGCCGCCCGAGTCGCGCTCGGCGCCGATCTCCCGGCGCTGTTCGCCAACGACGATTCGCTGGCCGGGGCGCTGCTCGACGCCGGCACCGCGACTGCCGACCCTGCGTGGCGGATGCCGCTTTGGGACGGTTATGACGAGATGCTCGCTTCGGACATCGCCGACCTCGGCAACGTCTCCGACGCGCCCATGGGCGGCGCTGTCACCGCCGCCCTTTTCCTGCGCCGTTTCGTGCCAGCCGAAACCCCCTGGGCGCATTTCGACACCTTCGCCTGGCGCTCGTCCGCGCGGCCCGGACGGCCCAAGGGGGGCGACGCGCTCGGCCTTCGCGCCGCTTGGGCAATGCTTGCCGCGCGCTATGCCCGGTGACGAGCGGCGCTGTTTTTGCGCCGAATTCTCAATAGTAAACGAAACGAAACCTTTGCCCACTGGTTGTACGACCGAAACAGACCGGCCTTTCACGAGAAAGGACACGGCTCGATTTTGGAGAAAAGCCAGTGTCGGAGCGCTCGCTCAAAAGCTGGATGCAGACGCTGATCGGCTACGTCCGTTCAGGCTCACCGGATCTAACCAATCGTCAGATGGCCTTGATGCTCATTGTCTATCTGACGCCAGGGCCGCACACCGTGCGCGGTCTCGCCCACACGCTTGGCGTTTCCAAACCGGTGATCACGCGCGCCTTGAATACCTTGGGCACGCTCGGCTATCTGCGCCGGGTGCGCGACGAGGCGGACCGCCGCAACGTGTTCGTTGCCAAGACCAGCATAGGACAGGATTTCCTTGAGCGCTTCGAACGCAATATCGAGCAGCAGCAGGACGGCAACGGCCGCCGCGCGCCCAAGGAACGCGGAATCCTCCTCCAGCATTGAGCGCCCCCGCGCCGATCGCTTCTCGCTCGATGGCCCGTCGGTCGTTCTCGATCCGCGGCTTAACGCCTATCGCCGCGACATTGCGGATGTCGCCCTCGCCGGCGTTCTCTTCGCCCCGCATTACGCCCGCCCGCTGATCCGCGCCTGCGGGATGATGCCGGCCGGCCTGTTCAGCGCACCGTCCGACACCTCCGAGCCGATCTCGCAGCTTCTGCCCGGTGAGCGCTTCGCCGTGCTCGACATCACTTCCGGCTGGGCCTGGGGCTATTGCCTGCTCGACCACCGGGTCGGCTATGTCGAAGCGATCGAACTCGCAGACCCGCTCGAGCCCACCCACATCGTCTGCGAAGCGAGTGCGCCGGTGCAGACCTGCGGCGATCCGCTCTCCACCCCCATCGCCCATTTGCCGATGGGCGCCCGCCTCCAGGGCGAGGCCCGCGGCGCGATGTTGCAGATCGAAGGCGGCTGCATCCCCCTCTCCTACCTGCGTCCGGTCGGCGAGTTTGAAGACGACCCGGTTGCGGTGGCCCAGCGTCTGCTCGGCGCGCCGTACCTGCGCGGCGGCCGCACCGCCCACGGCATCGACTGCTCCGGCCTGCTCCAGCTCTCCCTGCAATTGTGCGGCATCCCCTGCCCCCGCGACGTCGCCGATCAGCGCAGCCTCGGCGAGCCGGTCGCTGAAGGTGGCCCGCTCGCGCGCGGCGATCTCCTCTTCTGCGACGACCATGTCGGCATGATGGTCGACGACCGAATGGCGATCCAGGTCAGCCACCAGGCCGGCAAGGTGTCGGTGGAGCCCTTCTCCTGCGCCCAGCCCGCCGGCAGCGCCTCCGGCCTGGAACGCCGCCGCCTGCCCTGACTTGCGTTCCGCGGCCGCAACGATCATCTTCTCTTCTTCAACAGGGGGATTGATCGATGGCCACTCTCGCACCCGCCGCTCCGCCCGCCTGGTTTCGTGTCGTTGCAGTGCTCGCGGTTCTTTGGAACGCAATGGGCGTGGTTCAATATCTTGTGGCAATGGGCTTGTTCGGTGACCCGCTTGCCAGCCTGGACGCCGCCGAACGGGCCGCGGCAGCCGGCATCCCGGACTGGATCTTTATCCCCTTCGCGATCGGAACTCTGGCCGGTCTTATCGGCAGCGTCGGCTTATTGCTCCGCAAGCGGTTCGCACTTCGGATGCTGCTTCTGTCCCTTGCGGCCTTGGCAGTGCTGGAGGGATGGATCCTGTTCGTGAGTGACGCCCTGGACGAGTTCGGCGGCCCCGCGCTTCCGCTCACCATCCTCGCCGTTGCCGCCCTGCTGGCCTGGCTCGCCAGCCACGCCCGTTCGCGCGGCTGGCTCGAATAGCTACATCTCGCCGCGGGCGCGGCGCAGGGCATACCATTTCTGGACGTTGGCATTATGCTCGGCGAGCGTGTTGGCGAAGATGTGCCCGCCCGTCCCGTCCGCCACGAAGTAGAGCGCCTGCGTCTGCGCCGGGTTTAGCACCGCGGCGATGGACTCCTTGCCCGGATTGGCGATCGGCCCCGCCGGAAGCCCCGCCGTGGCATAGGTGTTGTAGCCGTTATTCGCCTGCAGCTCCGACCGCAGGATTCGGCGCCCAAGGGGTCGCCCTTTGGTAATCGGGTAGATCACCGTAGGATCGGCATCGAGCTTCATCCCGATCCGCACCCGGTTCGAATACACTCCGGCAATCATCGGCCGCTCAGCGGCCTTTCCGGTTTCCTTTTCAACAATAGAGGCAAGGATTACCGCTTCCCGCGGCGTCTTAACCACGGTGGAGGTGCTGCGCTTCGGCCACAGCTCGGCTAGCGTCTTCGTCATCGCCGCCTGCATCCGCGCCAGCACCGCCGCCCGGGTCTCGCCGCGCTCATAGCTGTAGCTGTCCGGGAGCACCGATCCTTCTTCCGGCACCGGCACGTCGCCGGTGAGCGCGGGCGCCTTCATCAGCCGCTCGTGGACCAGCACCGACGGCGTGCCTTCCGGCACCGTCACCATCCGCTGCAACCCCTTGCCGCTTTGCAGGATGGCGAGCACTTGCGAATGGCTGGCGCGCGCTGGGAATTCATACTCCCCCGCCTTGATCGTGCCGCCGCCGAACAGCTTGGCCTGGAACAGGAAGCGCTCGGCCGACGCGATCACGCCCGCTTGCTCGAGCGTCCGCGCCGCCTTCACCATGCTCGATCCGGCGGCGATCACCACTGGCGTCGGCTTGGTTGCCGGTCCGGCCCCGCTCCAGCCCTGGATGAACCACAGGCCGACCGCGAGCAACGCGAGCAGAACCACGCCGAGCGCGAGCAGCTTCTTCATCGGCGGATCAAACCGCCTGGAAGACGAGACTTGCGTTGGTGCCGCCGAAGCCGAAGCTGTTGTTCAGCACCGCCTTCACCTTCCGCTCCTTGGGCACATGCGGGACGAGATCGACGCCAAGCGTCCCCTCGCTCGGATTGTCGAGATTGAGCGTCGGCGGCACGATCTGATCGCGCATCGCAAGGATGCAGAAGATCGCTTCCACCGCGCCGGCGCCGCCGAGCAGGTGGCCGATCGCCGACTTGGTCGAACTCATCGACAGGCCGCCGACGGCATCGCCGAACAAGCGCCGAACCGCGTTCAGCTCCAGCTCGTCGCCCAGCGGCGTGGAAGTGCCGTGGGCGTTGATGTAGTCGATGTCGCCAAGCGCCAGGCCCGAGCGCTTCATCGCCACCTGCATCGCGCGGAAGCCGCCGGCGCCTTCCGGGTGCGGCGCGGTGACGTGGTAGGCATCGCCGGACATGCCGTAGCCGACCACTTCGCCGTAGATCTTCGCGCCGCGCGCCTTGGCGTGCTCATATTCCTCGAGAATGACGACGCCCGCGCCTTCGCCCATGACGAAGCCGTCGCGGTCGACGTCATACGGGCGGCTCGCCTTTTCCGGCGCATCGTTGCGCGTCGACAGCGCCCGCGCCTGCGCAAAGCCGGCGATGCCGAGCGGGCAAAGCGCGCTCTCCGCGCCGCCCGCGACCATCACGTCGGCATCGTCGAGCATGATCATCCGCGCCGCATCTCCGATCGAGTGAGCGCCGGTGGAGCAAGCGGTCACAACCGCGTGGTTCGGGCCCATCAGGCCGTATTTGATCGAAACCTGGCCGGAGATGAGGTTGATCAGCCGGCCATGCACGAAATGCGGGCTGACCCGGCGCGGCCCCTTTTCATGAAGAACCAGCGACTCCTTCTCAATGCCGGGAAGTCCGCCGATGCCCGAACCGATCGACACGCCGACGCGGTAGCGCTGCTCCTCCGTCATATCGGTGAGGCCGGCATCTTCCAGCGCCTGGCCGGCGGCGTCGAGGCCGTAGATGATGAACGGATCGACCTGGCGCTGGATCTTGTGATCGACGCGCAACGAGGGATCGAAGCCGAACTCATGCTCGGGCGGCTTCACCTCGCAGGCGATCTGGCAGACATAGTCCGTCGGATCGAAGCGGGTGATGCGGCCGGCGCCGCTTTTGGCCGCCAGGATGTTCTTCCAGCTCGTCTCGACGTCGCCCCCAAGGGGGGAGACCATTCCGAGACCGGTTACAACGACACGGCGCATGGTGCGAAACTCCGGTTCCTGTAAGTCAAAACGGCTCCCCGGCATGGACGGGGAGCCGTTTTGTGAAAAGCGGCCCGACCATACCGGCCGGAAAAGCCCGAAAGGCTTAGGCCTTGTTCGAGTCGATGAACTGGATCGCGTCGTTGACGGTCGTGATCTTCTCGGCGGCATCGTCCGGAATTTCCACGCCGAATTCTTCTTCAAACGCCATCACCAGCTCGACGATGTCGAGGCTGTCCGCGCCCAGATCGTCGATGAAGCTGGCTTCTTCGGTGACCTTCTCGGCTTCGACGCCAAGATGCTCGACGACGATTTTCTTCACCCGATCGGCGGTCTCGCTCATATTCTACCCTTCCCTAGGCTTTGTTTGAAATTGCCCTAGCCGCTCCCCGATGGGGCTGGCAAGTGGCGTGGTGTTTCGGCGTTTGCGGTGCCGGATTAGAGCATGGCCATGCCGCCGTTCACGTGCAGGGTCTGGCCCGTCACGTAAGCGGCTTCGCGGCTTGCAAGGTAAACCGCCGCGGCGGCAATGTCGTTCCCCTCGCCAAGCTTGCCGGCGGGGATGCGTCCCATCAGCGCATCCTTTTGCGCGTCCGGCAGCGCATCGGTCATGGCGGATCGGATGAAGCCGGGCGCGATGCAGTTCACCGTGATGTTGCGGCTCGCGACTTCCTGGGCAAGCGCCTTCGACATGCCGACGAGTCCCGCTTTCGATGCCGCGTAATTGGCTTGGCCGGGATTGCCGGTGGCTCCGACCACCGAAGTAATCGAAATGATCCGCCCGTGCTTGGCGCGCATCATCGGCTTCAACGCCGCGCGCGACAGGCGAAAGGCCGCTTCAAGGTTGATGCGGATAACGTCCGTCCATTCCTCGTCCTTCATCCGCATGGCGAGGTTGTCGCGGGTCACCCCGGCATTGTTGATCAGGATGTCGAGCTTGCCAAGCGCTTCCACCGCCCGCGGCACCAGCCCGTCCACGGAAGCGGCGTCCGAAAGGTTCGCGGCAAGCGCAACATGCTCGCCGCCAAGCTCCCCCCGAAACGCCTCCAGCTTCGCCTCGTTCGACCCTGAAACCGCCAGCCGAGCCCCCTGCCCCGCCAACGCCCGCGCAATCGCCGACCCGATACCCCCGGACGCACCGGTGACAAGAGCAGTCATTCCAGACAAATCGAACATTCTTATTCTCCGGTAGGTTTGTTCACGCGGAGGCGCGGAGACGCGGAGGGGCGGTAATCATTGACGATCCGCCTCACTCCTTCCTTCAATGTCTCGCCGCCAAAATTTATAAGCAGCCCAACGGGCTGCTTCATCAATCGCAAGTACGTCAGCAGCTGCTTACCGTGAACCGGGCTCAGCCGCTCCACCGACTTCACTTCCACGATCAACCGCCCATCGATCAGCAGGTCTATCCTGAAAGCTGCTTCGAAGCGAACTCCTTCAAACTCTATCCCTATTGGCTCCTGCCGAACAACGGCGTAGCCCATGTTCTCCAGCTTGCCTGCAAGCAGCGTCTCGTAGACGCTTTCCAGCAGCCCGGGACCAAGCTCCCGGTGCAGGCGTAGCGCGACATCCACAACGTCTCCGCTGATCTCATCAATATCCTTCACTCGCGCCCCCTCCGCGTCTCCGCGCCTCCGCGTGAGCAAAACTTTTCTTCCAGCGCCTCTGCGTCTCTGCGCGAATACTAACTTTAATTCAGCGCCGATATCCTTCACCGCGCCCCTCCGCGTCTCCGCGCCTCCGCGTGAGCAAAACTTTTCTTCCAGCGCCTCTGAGCCTCTGCGTCTCTGCGCGAACCCTAAACTTCCTTCACCAGCGCATCGATGTCGTCCATCGTCACCACGCTCGTCACCCGGACGTCCGGCGCTATGCGCTTCACCATCGGGCCGAGCACCTTGCCGCCGAATTCGACAAAGTGAGAAACGCCCGCTTCCGCCATTGCCGCAACGCTTTCGCGCCAGCGCACCATGCCGGTGACCTGCTCCACCAGGAGCCGGCGGATCTCGGCGGAGTCGCTCACCGGCGCCGCGGTGACGTTGGCGTAGACGGGCACCGCCGGGTTGCCGAGCGCCGCGTCGGCAAGCGCCTGCTCCATCGCCCGTGCTGCAGGCTCCATCAGCGGCGAGTGAAACGGCGCGGAGACCGGCAGAAGCAGCGCCCGCTTGGCGCCCTTCAGCTTGGCGATCTCCAGCGCCCGCTCGATCGCGCCGCGGTGGCCGGAAATCACCACCTGGCCCGGATCGTTGTCGTTGGCGATCGTGCAGACTTCGCCCTGCGCCGCTTCGTCGGCCACAGCCTGCGCAACCTCGATGCTCGCGCCCAGCAAGGCGGCCATCGCCCCCTGCCCCACCGGCACCGCCTGCTGCATGGCAAGGCCGCGAAGCTTAAGCAGACGCGCGGCGGTCGCGACGTCGAACGATCCCGCCGCGGCAAGCGCGGTATATTCGCCAAGGCTATGGCCGGCGACGAAATCCGCTTTGCCGCGCACGTCGATGCCGGCGGTGCGGAGGGTTGCAAGCGCATTGGCCATGATTGCAGGCTGCGCATTCTCCGTCAGGGTCAGTTCGTCGATCGGGCCTTCCGCCATCAGCCGCGACAGATTCTGCTTCAGCGCCTCATCGACCTCTTGAAACAGCTCGCGGGCAACCGGGCTCGCTTCGGCAAGCGCCTTGCCCATGCCGACCGACTGGCTCCCCTGGCCGGGGAAAATGAATGCGCGCATCGAGTTCCTCCTGTTGCCCGGGCTGCTAGGCAAGGGCGGGGCGGGAGGCAAGGGAGGCTTGCTTTTCGAAGGGCATTCCGCCATGGGAGCGCCACGGGGCGGAAGGCGCACGCGCTTTCCAGCCCCTTTTACTTTGAGACGATAGCCGGAGGGGCGTTTCGCATTGGGCGGGCGTCAGCGATCGGCCAAGATAAGGAACGCGACACATGCCGCTCTATGAGCATGTATTTCTCGCGCGTCAGGACTTGGCGCAAGCCCAGGTCGACGCGCTGGCGCAAACCGCCACCGACATCATCGAAAACAATGGCGGCAAGGTCATCAAGACCGAGACGTGGGGCCTGCGCTCCATCGCCTACCGCATCGCCAAGAACCGCAAGGCGCATTACGTCGCCATCGATTTCGAAGCGCCGACCAATGTCGTCGCCGAGCTGGAGCGCCAGACCCAGATCAACGAAGACATCATCCGCTACATGTCCGTCCGCGTCGATGCGCATGAGCAGGGCCCCTCGGCCATGATGCGCCGCAACGAGCGCGACAGCCGTGACGGCCGCGGCGATCGTGGCGACCGCGGCGATCGCGGCCCCCGCCGGGACCGCGAAGATCGCGGCGACCGCCCGGATCGCGCGCCCCGCGCCGATTTCGCCGAAGCGTAAGACAGAAAGGACAGCACCATGGCACGCCCATTTTTCCGCCGCCGCAAGAGCTGCCCCTTTTCGGGCAAGGACGCTCCCCGGATCGACTACAAGGACGTTCGTCTGCTGCAGGGCTTCGTGTCCGAGCGCGGCAAGATCGTCCCGAGCCGCATCACCGCCGTTTCCGGCAAGAAGCAGCGCGAGCTGGCCACCGCGATCAAGCGCGCCCGCCATCTCGGCCTTCTCCCCTACGTCGTTAAGTAAGGAGCCCGAGCAATGGATGTCATTCTGCTCGAACGTATCGAGAAGCTCGGCGCCATCGGCGACGTAGTGACGGTGAAGAACGGCTTTGCCCGTAACTTCCTCCTCCCCAACGGCAAGGCGCTTCGCGCCAACGAGTCGAACCGCAAGGTCTTCGAAGCCAATCGCGAGCGCATCGAAAGCCAGAACGCGGAACGCCGCGCCGAGGCCGAGAAGGAGTCGTCGACCATCGACGGCGTCACCGTTCAGCTGATCCGCCAGGCGTCGAACACCGGCCAGCTTTACGGTTCCGTCTCCGCCCGCGACCTCGTCGAGGCGCTGGAGGCTGAAGGCCACAAGATCGCCAAGAACCAGATCGTGCTCAACAAGCCGATCAAGTCGATCGGCCTGCAGGACGTAAAGATCGCGCTTCACCCGGAAGTGTCCGTCACCATCCGCGTCAACGTCGCCCGCTCGCCTGAAGAGGCCGAGCTTCAGGCGCAGGGCGTGGACGTCATGGCCGACATGTTCGAAAAGGACAGCGCCGGCTTCACCGAAGACTTCGATCCCAACGCCGAGCCGGGCGAGATCCGGACCGACACTGCGCCTGCGGCTGATGCGGACAGTAACGGGGCGGACGAGGACGCCGGAGTTCGGGAAGATTGAACTTGCCGGAAAACAGCTGAAGGAGGCCGCCGGTTCGTTCGATCCGGCGGCCTTTTCTTCGCTGATAGCCTGATGTCTGCTTGGCGGAACGCCCTCGACAAAATCCTACGCGGGGACGCGAACAAGCTGCGCGATGTGAGGCTTGGAGCCACGCCCAATTTCATTGTTGCAATGGGATTGGACCAGGTTGCTTTGGTGATGACCGCCGGCAAGATCGCCAAAGCGCGGCGGGAGCATCCGGAGGTGCCCCTGAGCACCTGGCATACGCTGCCGGCGCTGTTGGAACAGCCGAAGGCCGTTTTCCCTTCATCGAAAAACGACGGTTCGCTTATCGTCGTCATCGATGCTGAAGATGCGCTTGGAAATCCGATCATCGTTCCGGTCATCGCGGACCGAACGGCGCGCAGAAATGTCGTTCTTACGCTCTACGGTAAGTCCGCAACCGACCGTCACACCGGTGACGAATGGATCAAGTCGCAGCTTGAGGCAGCCAAGCGCGAAAGCAAAAAAATATATGTGAGAGAAGGTTTCGCCGATTCTGAGCCGAAGCCGAAGGCAGATGATGCCCTCTCGTCACCTGGTCTAATTCCAGTAGACGGACCGGCGAAACCGCAACGGTCGATACTCACTCTCCCTTCAAAAGTCAAGGGTGAGTCCTGACAACTGAGCGAGCGGATCGATTCACCGCCACTAGACCAGTAGTTTGTCGAGCCTGAACCGGCGGCGGCGCATAGGAGATAATATGCTAAAGCTCATTATCGGCAACAAGGCTTACTCCTCCTGGTCGCTTCGCGGCTGGCTTGCAGTGAAGCAATCCGGCTTGCCGTTCGAGGAAATCACCGTGCCGATGTTCGGCGAGGAATGGGATCGCGCACGCGAAGGCCAGGAATTCGCGCCGTCGGGCGGCAAGGTGCCGATCCTGTGGGATGGAAACGCGGTGATCTGGGACAGCCTTGCCATCGTCGAATGGCTCGCCGACCGCACCGACCGGACCCGCTTCTGGCCGGAAGACGATGCGGCACGCGGAATGGCGCGGTCGATGGCCGCCGAGATGCATTCGAGCTACGACAACCTGCGCCGCGAATATCCGATGAACCTGCGCTCCCGCTTCGAGCCGCGCGAGCCTTCGGAGAACGTCCAGGCGGAGCTGGCGCGAATTTTCGAGATCTGGGCACAGGCGCGCGCCCGCCACGGCGGCGGCGGGCCTTACCTCTTCGGAACGTTCGGCGCCGTCGACATCATGTTCGCGCCGGTGATCACGCGCTTCATCACCTACGGCGTGCCGGTTCCCCGCTTCGCCGCGGCCTATATGGAAGCGATGCTCCACCACCCCTGGCTCCGCGAATGGATGGAAGCGGCGCAGGAAGAACCCTGGGTGATCGAGAAATACGAAGAACCGCCCGCCGGGTAAGGCCCCCGCTGGTGGACCCGTGCCACGCTTGCTAGGCGCAGGGGAATGACCAGCGCAATCGATCCCGTCCGGCTCGCCGCCGATCTCATCGCCTGCCCGAGCATCACGCCGCACAGCGCCGGTGTGTTCGACGTGCTGGAGCAGGCGCTTCTTCCGCTCGGCTTCGCGGTGCACCGCTTCCTCTCGGGCGAAGCGCCGGACGGTCCGGTGGAGAATATGGTCGCGACCCGCGGCAGCGGTGGCCCGCATTTCGCCTTTGCCGGCCACCTGGACGTCGTGCCTCCCGGCGAAGGGTGGACGGGCGACCCGTTCACGCCGGAAATCCGCGGCGGGCTCCTCTATGGGCGCGGCGCGGTGGACATGAAGGGGGGCGTTGCCGCCTTTGTCGGTGCCTGTGCGGAGACGGCGGGCCACGCAGGCACCCTCAGCCTGCTGATCACCGGCGACGAGGAAGGCCCGGCGGTCCACGGCACCCGCGCGATCATGGCATGGATGGCCGAGCGGGGTATGCGGCCGGACATGATCCTGATCGGCGAGCCGACTTCCGAAGCCCGGCTCGGCGACGTCGTAAAGATCGGCCGCCGGGGTACGGTGAACATGTGGATCACGGTGCCGGGCCAGCAGGGCCATGTCGCCTACCCGCACCGGGCCGACAATCCGGTGCCGAAGCTTGCCCGCATCCTTGCCGCGCTTGACGCGCTTCACCTGGATGACGGCACCGATGCCTTTCAGCCGTCGAACCTCGAAGTCACCGCCGTCTCGACCCCGACGCGCGCCACCAACATCATCCCGGGCTCCGCCTCGGCGCAGCTCAACATCCGCTTCAACGACCTGCACAGCGGAGACAAGCTTGTCGGCCTGGTACGCGACACCGTTACGGCGATTGCTTCCGATGCAACGGTTGAGGCGAGGATTTCGGGGGAAGCATTCCTGACTCCTCCGGGCACCTTGTACGATTTGATCACCACCGCGATCTACAGGGAGACGGGGGTCACGCCGGCGCTGTCGACCAGCGGCGGCACGTCCGATGGACGCTTCCTGATTGCCTTGTGTCCGGTGGTGGATTTCGGCCTGCCCAATGCCACCATGCACAAGCTGGACGAAGCCGCTGCGGCGGAGGATATTCGAGCGCTTTCAAGGATTTACGCTCGGGTCGTGCGCGCGGCGCTCGGCTAGGAGGCCAGCGCCAGGCTGCCCGCGCAATCCTGCGCCGCGATCCACGCAACGAACGCCGCCTCCTCCATCGGATCGGCGGCCAGAAAGCCCTGCATCGCCTCGCAACCCGCGGCCCGCAACACCTCGATCTGCTCCTGCCGATACACCCCCATAGCCACCGCCTCACACCCCAACCCGTGAACCAGGTGCAGCATGGAGGAGAGGATCGTTCGCGCTCGTGCATCGCGGTCGATCTCCGCCACCAAGGAGGGGGCGAGCTTGACCCGGTCGATGGCAAGGGCGGTGAGAGGAGCGAGCGCCATGCCCGAAGCACCGAAGTCACCGAGCGTGACGGAGACGCCGTGGCGGCGAAGCGCGTCGAGCTGGTCGCGCACGTGCGCCTTGATCGTGCCGAGCGCCGATGCCGGCAGCTCCAGCTCGAGAAGCGCGTTGCGGCGCTGCTCGCCTGCCAGCAGCGCGAAGAGCGGCTCCGCGAAGTCGGCGCGTTCGAGCTGACCCGGCGTCAGCCGGATGCACAGCCGCTGGGCCAGGCCAGCGTCCTGCCACCGCCCGTAGGCGGCCAAGGCGTTCGACAGCGTCCAACCCGACAAGCGGTGCTCGAGCCCGCATTCCTCGGCAGCCTCGCCCAGGACCCGCACGTCCAGCGCTTCGCCGTTGGCGCGCTGCCAGCTCAATGTCGCGTCGCCGGCGACGATAGCGCCGGTGCGCAGGCACAAACGCGGCTGGTACAGGAGCCGCAGCTCATCCTTGTCGATGGCGTGGCGCAGGCTCGCCTGGAACTCGGCGCGCTGCTCGGAGGCGAGCGCAAGCTCGGGATGGTAAAGGCAGACGCGGGCGCGGCCGCTTGCCTTGGCGCTGTACATGGCAAGATCGGCGGCGCGCATCAGCGAGGCGAGGTCGCGATAATGATCGGGGCAGATGGCGATGCCGATCGAGGCGCCGATGCTGGACAGGTGGCCGAGGCTGCTGAACGGTTCGGCCAAGGCGGCAAGCGCGCGGGCGGCGATCCGCTCTGCTTCGGCAGCGCTTCCGACGTTGGGGAGCAGGATGGTGAATTCGTCGCCGGCGAGGCGGGCAAGCAAAGGGGGCGGGGCGAGCGGATCGGCTTCCGCCTTCACCACCACGCGCAGCCGATTGGCGACCATAACCAGCATTTGGTCGCCCTCGGCGTGGCCCAGGCGATCATTCACTTCCTTGAAGCCGTCGAGATCGATGAACAGCAAAGCGGTGCATTCGCCGCCCGCCCGGCTTTTCAGGATTCGGTCGGCCTCGCGCCGGAAGTGGATGCGGTTCGGCAAGGCGGTCACTGGATCGTACATTGCCATGGTGCGGAAATTATCGAGGCTTGAGCGGACCTGCTCGAACAGGCCGTCGACGGCGGCGGCCAAGGCCGGCATTTCGTTGCGAACAACGGCGGGCGCGGGCGAGGTCAAGTCGCCGCGGCCGACCTGGAGCAGGCGGTCGATCAGCGCCAAGGCGGCGCGGGCCTGGCCGCTATTGGGGCGTTCGGCGGCAAGGTGAACCACCATCAAAGCGAACAGGCCGATGAACAAGGACGCGACGACCTGCTGGTCGATTTCGCCGAGCAGAAGAAAGCCGAGCAAGGTGAAGATGAAAGCCGCCGCGCCGGCGAGCATCGAGAGCAGGCCGTTGCTGATCTTGATCCAGGTCCCGCGCATGTTTCGGACTTCACCCTCCCGTGCCGCGACGCCGCCCCCCGGCACCGCGAGAGGGGATCATAGGGCAAAGGGCCTTACCAATTGGTATCGACAGGCTGCGGTTGATGCCGGATCAGCGGCGGCGGCGGAGGACGATGTAGAGCGCCCCTGCCCCGCCGTGGCGCGGATGGGCGTTGCGGACGGCGGCGATCTGGCCGGCGTGGCGGGAGGCGGCGAGCCAGTCGCCCACCGCGGCACGGATCGCGCCGCGGGTCACCGGCCGGACAGGGCCGGGTGGTTTGCCGGTAACAAGGAGCAGGAGACGCGCTTCGGCGGCGAGGGCGAATTCGAGGCGGCTGTCGAGCAGGTCGTAGGCGGTGGACAGATTGTGGCCGTGAAGGTCGAGGACGAAGTCCGGCGACACGAGGCCGCGAGATAAGCGCCGGTCCCAGGTGCCATCAAGGGTGGTGCCGGGGGTTGGCTTGGCGGCCGGGGCGGGTGTGGTACGCGGTTGCGGGGTAACGGGCTTGCGAGGAGCAGGCACCGGTTTAGGCGGCGTGGCCGGGACGGCTGGCTCGGCGGGGGCGGCCACGGGCTGGGGGCGAAGCGGGGTTACGCTTGCGACCACCTTTCCCCAAAGCTGCGCCTCTTCAGGGCTGAGACGGCGCGGCGGCATTGAGACGCGCGAGCGTGCCCTTGGGCACAAGGATCCAGGCGCGGCCCTTGCCCTGCATTCCGCCGGCGATCCGCGCCGCGTCTTCGCCCGCGCCCCAAAAGGTGTCGAAGCGGTTCGAGCCCTTGATCGCACCGCCGGTATCCTGCGCCACCCAAAGGCCGCTTGCTTCGGAGCGGTCCATGTCGAGCAGCACCGGCGCGCCGAGCGGCACGAATTTCGGATCGGTGGCAACAGTGACCCGGCCGGTGACGGGCAGGCCGAGCGCGCCGAGCGGGCCGGGGCCGGTCAGTTCCTGGAAGAAGATGTAGCTCTTATTTTCGCGCATGATTGCGCGGCCTTCTTCGGGGTTGGCCCGGAGCCAGGCAACGATGCCCTGCATGCTGGTTTGGCCGGGGCCGAGCAGGCCACGATCCTTCATCAGCTTGCCGATGCCGACATATTCGCGGCCATTCTGCCCGGCATAGCCGATGCGGATCACGCTTCCGTCGGACGCGCGGAGCCGGCCCGAGCCCTGGATCTGCAGAAAGAAGAACTCGATCGCGTCGGACGCCCAGGCGATTTCGAGGCCGCGCCCGGCGAGCGCCCCGTCCTCGATCTCCGCCCGCTCGAAGAAGGGTACGAGGACGCCGTTCTCCAGCCTGCCCCGGCGTGGGGTTCCGGCGGCGGCCGCGGCGGCGGCGTCCACTTCCACCAGTTCCGGCGGCTTGCGGTAGACCGGCACTTCGCAGCCCGGCTGGCGGGTGCGGCAGCCGGCGATTTCCGGTTCGAAATAGCCGGTGGCAAATGCCTTGCCATCGCCGACTTCGATCAGTTCGAAATTGTTCTGGAACCAGCGCAGGCGCATGTCGCGAGGCTGGATCATCGTGTCCGTCTGAGCGCAGAGCGGCACCCAATCCTGAGGCCGGGTCAGCCCGCTTACGTCCTGGCGCTTGGTGAGCGCGGGGCAGCTGATCTTGAACGCCTGATAAGCACGTTCCGCTTGCTCGGCGGTGACGCCCGACAAGCTGGGGCCGGAGCGCACGCCCGCTTCGATCGCGTTGGCGGGAGCAGGCGGCTTGGGAGCGGGTGCCGGCGCCGCAGGTTCGGCCTGGGGTGCGGCGGGCGGAGTCGCGGGCGGCGGAGCGGTCTTCGGCGCGCAGCTGGCAAGGCCCAGAAGTAGGACTGCACCGAGGGAAAGTTCATGAAGTTCACGAAGTCGAGAAAAACCCCGTCGGACCCTCCCGCGCGGCAGTTTCAGGCCCTTCGGCCCTGCGACGATTGCTGCTTTGGATGATTCGCTGGCCCGCATCGTGGCAGGATAGCCGCCGCGACCCTGTGTAGGAAATCGGTTAATGCGGTGCGGAGCCTCAGGCTTCGTCGGTTTCGACCAGCAGCCAGTTGGGATCGCTGCTGCCGACGGTGCGGCGGAAGGTCCAGACATCGTGGGTTGGCACCGCGTCGGTGAGCGTACCGGCGATCACATTGCCTTCGCTGTCGCGGGTCACCGCCGAAATGTCGGCGTCGAAGCGCACGTCGATCTCGGCCACACGACCGGAAAGGCGCGCGTCCGAGATCATCGCCCGCTCGATGGTGATCAAGCGATTGTCGAGGCGGAGGCCGGCGGCCTCCCGCTCGGCGATCGCCGCTTCGAACGAGGCAAACACTTCGGTGGCGGCGAATTGGCGCAGTTCCTCGCGGTCGCCCCGCCAGAAGGCCTCCAGGATCATCCGGTAAGCGGCCTGGGCGCCTTCCACGAAGCGGGCGACGTCGAACGCAGGGTCGGCGGTAACGATTGCGCGGATGCCGTTTGCGGCGGCGTCTTCGAAAGCAAGGCCGCTCGGCTCGGAACGTTCGGCCACAGCATCAGGGGCGGCGGCGACCGGCTCAGCGGTGCCCCCGCTTTCAGCCGGACGAAGGATCGGCTGCTGCTCGGCGCCGGTGCGGCGGCCAAGCACAGAATACAGGCGCAGGCCGACAAACAGGGCCACCATCGCCAAAAGCACAATCTCGATCGTCACCGCATTCTCCGCCACTGCTGCGCCATACATAGGCGCGCCGGTGGAAGGTTTCAAATGGGCTGCCGGTTCCCCCTATCATGGGCGGCAAGCCGGTGCCGGCACCGCGTGTTGCGCGGTTACACCGCCCCTGCTACCCGCTTTCCCCGAACGGCCGCGCCCCGGCGCGGCGACCTCCACCCACTTATGCGAAAGACCCAAAAGATGGCGGAAGAAGCAGGCGCGGCGGGCGCCCCCGAACAGCAGGCGACCAACGGCGAAGACACTGCGCCCCAGGTCGGCATCATTTCCCAATATGTGAAGGATATGTCCTTCGAGAATCCGAATGCGCCGGCCGTGTACCAATGGCAGGGCCAGCCGCAGATCGACGTCGGCTTCGACATCGGCGCGTCCCGAGTGGGCGAAGACGTGCACGAAGTGACTCTGAAGATCGACGTGCGCGCCCGCACCGAAGGCCAGACCGCCTTCGCGCTTGAGCTTCTTTATGCAGGTCTGGTCGGCATGCGCAACGTGCCCGAAGAACAGGTGCAGCCGTTCCTGCTCGCCGAAGCACCGCGCATCCTGTTCCCCTTCGCGCGCCAGATCGTGACCCAGGCGGTGCTGAACGGCGGCTTCCCGCCTTTGCTTCTCGACCCGATCGATTTCGGCGGCCTTTACATGCAGCGCGCCGCCCAGCATCTCGCCGGCGAAGGCGAAAGCCAGGCGCCGAATGTAACCGGCCAGGCGTGAGCAAGCCGCCGGTGGGCGATGGGACAGGCCCTTCCGCCGAAAAAGCGGACGACGGTGAACTCACGCCCGTACCCTCCACCCTCGATCCGGCCGCGACAGCGGCCGTTCGGGGGAACAAGGGCATCAACCTTTATGCGGCAATGGGCTCGATCGGCGGGCTCACCATGGTGTCGCGCGTGCTCGGCTTTGTGCGCGAAGTGGTGGTGGCGCGGGTGCTCGGCGCTTCGGCCGCAGCAGACGTATTCACCCTCGCCTTTCTGATCCCCAACCTGTTTCGCCGCCTGTTCGGCGAAGGCGCCTTTTCCGCGGGATTCGTGCCGTTGTTCAGCCAGAAGCTGAAGGATGACGGCGACACCGCCGGCGCACGGCGCTTTGCCGAAGAAGTGCTGGCGGTTTTCCTGCCTCTGCTGCTGATTATCACTGCGGTTTTTATGGTGTTCATGCCCTTCTTCATCGGGCTGATCGTGGAGGACAATTGGGGAGGGTCGGCCGAAAAGACCGCCTTCGCCGTAGCGATGACGCGCATCACCATGCCTTACCTCGTCTTCATCTGCCTTTTGTCCTTGGTCTCAGGCGTGCTGAACTCGATGGGCCGCTTCGCCGCGGCTGCGTTCGCGCCGGCGCTGCTCAACGTAGCGCTGGTTATCGCGCTGCTGATCGTTCCCGACGGCGGCGAGCCAACGGTGCGGGCGATGTGCTGGGCAGTGGTTGCCGGCGGCGTTGCCCAGCTTGGCCTCACCTGGGCGAATATGGTGCGCGCGGGCGTGCCGCTGAAGCTGCGGGCGCCGCGGATCACGCCGGGCGTGCGCGAACTGTTCACGCTGGTGCTTCCCGCAACGTTGGCGGGCGGCACTTATTATATCAGTCAGTTCTTTTATGCCTATTTCGCCACGCGGCTGCCGGAAGGCTCACTGCTCATCCTCGGTCAGGCCGATCGCTTGAACCAGCTTCCCCTTGCCCTGATCGGCTCGGCTTTGGGCGTCGCAATCCTGCCCTCGGTCAGCCGCGCCATCGGTCGGTCGGACGAAGCGGCGGCTGGGCGGGTGCAAGCGCAAGCGATCGAACTCGGAATGCTGCTCACCATTCCCGCCGCGGTTGCGCTCGCAATTTGCGCGGGACCGATTGCAACCGTGATCTTCGAGGGCGGGCGATTCACCGCGGAAGATGCAAGCGTTACCGGGGCCGTGCTGGCGACGCTGGTGCTCGGTCTACCCGCCTACGTGCTGATCAAGATCCTGGCGCCCGGCTTCTACGCGCGGCGCGACGTGAAAACGCCGGTGGCAATTGCGGTGGCCACCCTGATTGCCAGCGTTCTTCTGAACTTCGTTCTGGTGCCGCGCCTCGGTATCGTTGCCCTTCCACTTGCCACGGCAATCGGCGCCTGGGCGAATGCCGCTTTGCTGGCGTTGCTTCTCCACCGCCGCGGCCACTTCAAGGTTCCGGCGTGGCTTGCCTCGCGGCTGGTGCGGCAGCTTCTCGCCGGGGCGGCGATGGGCGCTGCCTTGTGGTTCGTCCAGAAGCTGCTCGGCGACCGCTTCGCCGGTGGGACGCTGGACAAGCTGGTCGGCATAGGAGCGCTCGTCGGCACCGGCGGCGCGGTTTACTTCGGTGTCGGCTGGGTGATCGGCGCGATCAACAAGGACGACATCCTGATCCTTCTGCGCAAAAAGAAAGCAGCCTGATGGCGACCGCCCCCTCCCCCATCACCCGAGTGGTGTCCGGCATCCAGCCGACCGGCAATCTCCACCTCGGCAACTACCTTGGCGCGATCAAACGCTGGGTGCAGATGCAGGATGAGGCGGAGTGCTTCTTCTTTCTCGCCGATCTGCACGCCATCACCGTGTTCAACGATCCCGCCGAGCTTGCCGCCAATGTGCGGGAAATGGCTGCTGCGCTGATCGCCTGCGGGATCGACGAGAAGAAGTCGGTGCTGTTCAACCATGCGCGGGTCTCGGCGCATCCGGAGATGGCCTGGATCCTCAACTGCACGGCGCGGATCGGCTGGCTGAACCGGATGACGCAGTTCAAAGACAAAGCCGGCAAGAATCGCGAAGGCTCAAGCGTCGGGCTTTATGCCTATCCGGTGCTGCAGGCCGCCGACGTGCTTCTTTACCGCGCAAGCCACGTGCCCGTGGGCGAGGACCAGAAGCAGCATATCGAGCTGATCCGCGACATCGCGATCAAATTCAACACCGACTACCGGGAGGTGTTCGCCCTCCCCGAGCCGGCGATCGCCGCCGAAGGCGCGCGGATCATGAGCTTGCGCGACGGCAGCGCGAAGATGTCCAAGTCCGACCCGTCGGACATGAGCCGGATCAACCTGACCGACGATGCCGATTTGATCGTGCAGAAGATCCGCAAGGCCAAAACCGATGCGGAGCCGTTGCCCGAGTCGATGGACGGGCTCGCCGGGCGTGCCGAGGCGAAGAACCTAGTGACCATTTATGCGGTGCTTGCCGACGAGGCGCCGCAGGCGATCCTGAGCCGCTTTGTGGGCCAGGGCTTCGGCGCGTTCAAGCCGGCCCTTGCCGATCTGCTGGTGGAAACGATGCGGCCGATCAAGGCCAGGCTCGACCAGCTTCGCGAGGAACCGGGCGAGCTCAACTCGATCCTGGAGCGCGGCGCGAACCGTGCCGCGGCGGAAGCGCAGCCGACGCTTGACGCGGCCTACGATGCGGTTGGGCTTCGGCGCCGGGGCTAGTTTTCCTGCGGCTGCCGCGCCTCCACGTCTCGCCTTTCTTCAGCCACCGTTCAGCGGATTTGTGGAATCGGCATTCCGGTCTATAGTGCTGACTATCCACCCTTTTTTCGAAAGGCTGCGTTCCCATGTCTTTTTCCAGCAAGTTCCTGAAGCTTGCCGCGCCGGCCGCGTTGCTTGCGCTCAGCGCCTGCGCGACCGGCTTTCCGGCGCAGGTCTCGCGCTACCAGGCGATGCCGGCTCCGCAGGGCCAGAGCTTTGTGATCGAGTCGGCCGATCCGGCGGATCGCGGCGGGCTTGAATTCTCGCAATATGCCGAGCTCGTCCGGCGCCACCTGCTCGCTCAGGGCTATAGCGAAGCGCCGTCGCGCTCCGCCGCCACCCTGGTCGTCTCCGTCGATTACGGCGTCGACGACGGCAAGCAGCAGGTGGTGACCCGCCCCGGCTTCTCCCGCTTCGGCTGGGGCGGCTTCGGGCCGTACCGTCCGTATTTCTCGCGTTACGGTGGCTACTACGGGCGGCGCAGCCCGTTCTACTACGGCTGGGATGACCCGTTCTGGTATTCGCCGTTCGGCGCCGGTTATGGGGATATCAGCAGCTACGTCGTTTACACCAGCTTCCTTGATCTCGACATCCGCCGCGCGTCGGATGGGCAATCGGTTTTCGAGGGCACGGCAAAGGCGCGCTCGCGCACCGACGATCTGAGAACGCTTGTTCCGAATTTGGTGGAAGCGATGTTCACCGGCTTTCCCGGCAATTCGGGCGAGCAGGTGCGGATCACCGTTCCGCCGGCGCCGCGCAACCGGTAACAGCGGGCGACAATCACGTGAAAGGGAGGATCGGGCGACCGGTTCTCCCTTTTTTCGTGGGCGTTCAACGGGCGTTCATGCGCCGGGCCCGAGCTTGGTCCGGCAGGGGATTTGGGGTTCAAGGGAGGAAATATGCGGAATTTTGGATGGGCGGCCGGTTCGGCCGCTCTGGCGCTGTGCCTTGCCGTTGCGGCGGAAGCGCAGACCGCGCAGGCTGTCGACAAGGAACAGGTTGAAGAGATCGTCGTCACCGGACGGCGCAGCGGGGTGCCGATGTGGACGGTGCGCAGCGATACCACCACGGTAGTGCTGGTCGGCGCAATCGAGGGCGTGTCGAAGACGACGAAGTGGGATCCGGTGGCGCTCACCGAAGCGCTCCGCAAGGCCGACCGGGTAATGTTTCCCGAGATGCACGCGGTGACTGCGTCGCCTTTCTCGCTGATCGGCTGGATCGCGAAATATAACGCAATGGGCAGCCTGCCCAAGACGCAGAGCTTGAACGACTTTGCCGGCGCCGAGGACATGCGCCGGCTCGCGGCGCTCAGCCAGATCAAGATGGTGCGTGCCGATTACGCGCGGCGCCACCCGCTTCACCTGTCGCGCGATCTGCAGGACCGGGCAAAGGGCGACATCGACTATGGCAATTCGGTTTCGAGCTACGTTCGCAAGGCGATCGGCAAGTACAAGCTGAGGATGGTGCCGATCGCTAAGTCTAAGGCCAAGCCAATCGTGAAGGACCTGTTCGCCTCCTCGCCGGCGGAGCATGTGCCGTGCCTTTCCGCCTCCATCGCTATGGCCGAAGGCGGCCCGGCCGCGGTGCAGGCGCGCTCGGACGCTTGGGCGGCGCGCCGGGTGCCCGAAGTGCTGAGCTCGCCCGCGCAGGGGCCGCAGAGCCGCTGCTGGCCGGCCGAAGCGCTCGGCAGCACGGACACGGAGCTTGCCGAGCAGTTCCGCACGCTGTTGGGCGACAATCAGGTCACGCTTGCGGTGCTGAACCTGGAAACGCTTGCCGCCAAGGGCGCGGTGCTCGACCAGTTGGAGGCTGCCGGCTTCGACATCCAGGGGCCGGCCTGGAAGTAAGCTCTACCGGCGGATCAGCAATACGCCGCCCAAGATGAAGGCGGCGCCAAGGAGGCGGCCGGCGTCGACCGGCCGCCTCTCCAGCCCGAAGGCGCCAAGCTGATCGAGCAGCAGCGCCATGCCGAGCTGGCCGGCGATCAACAGGGCAATGAAGAAGGCAAGGCCGAAGCGCGGCGCGGCAAAGGCGGCGGCGGCGACGAAGAAGGCGCCGTAGAGGCCGCCGGCCCAGGCGTAAGAGGGCAGCGCCCGCATCGCCGCGGGGTTTGGCCGCGCGCCAAGTGCAAGCGCCACCAGCGCCAAAGCAGCGGTGCCGACGGCGAAGCTGATCAAGGCGGCGTTGACCGGCGAATTGACGGCGCGCGACAGCATCGCGTTGGTCGGCGTCTGCAAGGCTGCAAAGGCGCCGCTGATCAAGGCGGCGAGGATTGCGACGAGAACGACGGGGTTTGCTGTCACCCCGCCGCGTCAGCCTTCGAGCTGGCGGGTGAGCAAGCGGATGTCGGAATCCAGTTCCGGATCCTGGGCGCGCAGCTTTTCGATCTGACGCACGGCGTGGATCACAGTCGTATGGTCGCGACCGCCGAAGCGGCGGCCGATTTCCGGCAGGCTGCGCGGCGTCAGCTGCTTGGAAAGATACATGGCCACCTGTCGCGGACGCGCGACTTCGCGCGACCGGCGTGCCGATGTCATCTCGGCCTTGCGGATGCGGAAATGCTCGGACACGCGCGTCTGGATCTCGTCGATCGAGATGCGGCGCTGATTGGCGCGCAGAGTCGAGGCAAGCACTTCGGTGACGAAGTCGAGATCGATCGGCCGGTTCTGCATCGCGGCATAAGCGGCAATACGGTTAAGCGCGCCTTCCAGCTCGCGGACGTTGGAGCTGATCCGCTTGGCGAGGAACATCACCACGTCTTCGGGCACCTGAACGTCCGGAAGCGCTTCCAGCTTCTTCAGGATGATGTTGAGGCGAAGCTCGAGATCGGCCTGGTTGATGTCGGCGACGAGGCCCCAGGACAAACGCGACAGAATGCGCGGCTCGATGCCGTCCAGATCTTGCGGCGCGCGGTCGGAGCTGATCACCAGGCGGCGTCCCGCCGAGATGATCTCGTTCATGGTGTGGAAGAATTCTTCCTGGGTCGATTCCTTGCCGGCGATGAACTGCACGTCGTCGATCATCAGCAGATCGGCGGCGCGCAACTGCTGCTTGAACTTGATCGTGTCGTTGGCGCGAAGCGCGGCAACGAACTCGACCATGAACTTTTCGGCCGACATGTAGATGATCCGCGCCCGCGGGCGCAGCCGGTGGAATTCGTGGCCGATTGCGTGAAGCAGGTGAGTCTTGCCGCGCCCGGTGCCGCCATGAAGGAAGAGCGGGTTGAACACGACGTTCTCGGCCGTAGCGAGGGTGCGCGCGGCGTTGAAGGCCACTTCGTTCGCCTTGCCCACCACAAAATTCTCGAACCGGTAACGCGGCTCCAGAGCCACGGCGTAGAGGCCTTCGCTTACCGACGTCGGTTCTTCGGCGGCGGGCGGCGCTGGGATTTCGACAACGGCTGCGGTGCGCGGCGCGGCGGCGCCGACGCCGATCTGGATCTGCAGAACAGCCGGGTAATGCTGGCCCCAGGCAAGGGCGAGTCGTTCGGCGAAATGGGTCTGCACCCAATCGGCCATAAATTGCGACGGAAGCTCGAGGCGAAGGGTACCGGTTTCCGTGTCGAACTGGCCGAGGCCGATGGGGCGAAGCCAGCCGTCAAAGGTGCGCGCGCCGCAGTCGCGGCGGAGCCCCGCCCGAATCGACTCCCAGGCGGCCTGGAGCGGATCGGGCTGATTGGGAGCCGCGAACGCTTCCCCTTTCAACGGCTTTTGAGACACGAACGCATCCCCCTCTTCCTCTTTGTGGCCATTCACTCGGCCTTATATTCTGCGCGCAAACCTCTCCCGCGCACGGCGCTGCCCCCCGGCAACGCCGATTCGCAAAATTTCTCTGCTGTTTGCGTCCGGCAGGAGATTCGCCCCGCCGGAGCCGCCTTTTTAAGGACGGGTTCGCGAACCGATCAAGGGCCTAAAATTTCGCTGGGTCTATTAAAGTGTTTGACACTAGGATTTCTGCGGAATTCTGCGGAAACGGGAGAAAACCGCCATTTTTGGTTTCGCCTCTGAGCGAATCGCCGGAATTGCTGGGTTTTTTATGAAAGGTTCATGACACGCGAAAAACCCGCCGGGGAATGCCCCGGCGGGTTAACACTGATCAACAATCCCGAACGCCTGGTTTAGGCGAGCGCGGCAACCCGCTTCGTCAGGCGCGAGAATTTGCGCGACGCGGTGTTCTTGTGGACGACGCCCTTGGAAACGCCACGAGCCAGTTCCGGCTGCACCTTGCTAATCGCGGCCAAGGCGGTGGCCTTGTCGCCCGCTTCGATGGCGGCTTCGACCTGCTTCACGTAGGTGCGGATGCGGCTGACGCGCGCGCCGTTGATGGCCGCGCGGCGGTCGTTGCGGCGGATGCGTTTCTTTGCTTGCGGCGTGTTCGCCATCGTCCAAGTGCCTCTTATTTCGAAATGAAAAGGGCGCGGAAATAGAACCGCACCCGCTCAAGCAGCCCTCTACGCAAAGGAGGGCCGAAGGTCAACTCACGAGCGTTGGCAGCGCGGGCAGAAAAAAGTGGAACGGCCCGTATCCACGGTTCGCCGAACAAGGCCTCCGCAAGCGCACGGCTCCCCTTCCCGTCCGTAGACCAGGAACTGCTTGGAGAAATAGCCGAGTTCGCCGTCCGGGCGGGCATAGTCGCGAAGCGTGGAGCCGCCTGCTTCGATGGCGGACACAAGCACCGCCTTGATGGCTTCCACGAGTCGCTCCAGCCTCGGCAGCGAGATTCGGCCGGCGGCGCGGGAGGGGGCGATCCGCGCCATGTGCAGGGCTTCGCACACGTAGATGTTGCCGAGGCCGGCGACGATCCGTTGGTCGAGCAGCATCGCCTTGATCGGGGCGGCGCGGCCGCGGAGCGCGTCCGAGAGGTAGCCGGCGGTGAAAGGGTCGCCCATCGGCTCCGGGCCCATCTTCCGGAACGCCCCATACTCGCCAAGCGCCTCGGTCTGCACCAGGTCCACCGAGCCGAAGCGGCGCGGATCGTTTAAGGCAAGGCGCCTCCCCTCCTCCGTTTCGAGCAGCAGGTGGTCGTGCGATCCGATTTCCTCCGGGTCGATCCGCCAGCGGCCGGACATTCCGAGGTGGAAGATCAACGTGTCCCCCCGGTCGGTGCCGATCAGCCCGTACTTGGCGCGGCGGGAAAGGCCGGTTACCCGGGCCCCGGTGAGCCGCTGGCGCAGGTCGAGCGGAAAGGCGCGGCGCAGGTCGGCTCGCCGCGCTTCCACGTGCGTCAGGCGCCGCCCTTCGAGCACGGGAACAAGTCCGCGCACCGTTGTTTCGACTTCGGGCAGTTCAGGCATGGGGCAGGCTCAACAAGATGGCGGATGCACAGAGGCGAAAAGCCCTGCTAGAGGCGGGCGCGATGGACAAGGTTTCTTTCGGCTTCGAAGATGTCGCCCCCGACGAGAAGACGCGCCGCGTCGGCTCCGTTTTCTCGCGAGTCGCGTCCCGCTACGACCTGATGAACGACGTTATGTCGGGCGGGCTTCACCGGCCCTGGAAGGACCTGTTCGTTCGCCGCGTCGCCCCGCGCCGGGGCGAGCACATTCTCGACATGGCCGGCGGCACCGGTGACATAGCCTTCCGGATGGCAGCCCGCGGCGCACGCATCACCGTTGCCGACATCAGCCGCGAAATGCTGGACGTCGGCGTGGAGCGGGCGGCGAAGCAGGGGATCGAGGGGCTGGTCTGGTCGCACCAGAATGCCGAGGAGCTGGAATTCGCCGACCGGAGCTTCGACGCCTACACCATCGCCTTCGGCATCCGGAACGTCACCCATGTGCAAAAGGCGCTGGAAGAAGCGCACCGGGTGCTGAAGGTCGGCGGGCGCTTCTTCTGTTTGGAATTCTCGACAACCACCTGGCCCGGCTTTGCCCAAGTTTACGACGCCTACTCGCTTCATGTCGTGCCGAAGCTCGGCAAGGCGGTGGCGCAGGATGAGGAGAGCTACCGCTACCTGGTTGAATCGATCCGCCGCTTTCCGCCGATGAACGAATTCCGCGCGATGATCGACAAAGCCGGTTTCGTGCAGACCAAGGCGGAGCCGATCCTGGGCGGTTTGGTTGCAATACATTCGGGCTGGAAGATCTGAATTGACCCACCCCGCAGTCCACATCTGGCGCCTGCTGAAATGGGGCCGCGTGCTTGCCCGCCACGGCGCACTGCGCGGCATCGAGCGCGACGCCAACACGCCGCCGCAGGTCCGCCGCCTTGCCCGCATCGCCCGCTTCGGCGCGCGCGTGCCGGTGCAGCCGCGCTACGGCGAGGCGTTTGTCGAGCTCGGCCCCGCCGCGATCAAGTTTGGGCAAGCACTTGCCACCCGGCCCGATCTGGTTGGCGCAAAGGCCGCGCACGACCTTCAGCTCCTTCAGGACAACCTCCCCGCCGCCCCCTTCGAGCAGGTGCGCGCGGCGATCGAGCAGGGGCTGGAGAAGCCGCTGGAGGACGTGTTCCGCGAGATCGATCCGGAGCCCGTCGGCGCCGCCTCGATTGCCCAGGTGCACCGGGCCATCACCACCGACGGGCACCTGGTGGCGGTAAAGGTGCTTCGCCCGAACATCGAGGAGGATTTCGCCCGCGCCCTCGACACCTATCAATGGGCCGCGGCGCAGATGGAGCGGATGGGCGGCGAAGTCACCCGCCTTCGCCCCCGCGCCGTGGTGGCGCACTTCAAGCAATGGACCGCTCGCGAGCTTGATCTCAGGCGCGAGGCCGCTTCGGCGTCCGAGCTTCGCGAAAACCTCGTCGCCGAGAGCGGCTTCTACGTTCCCGCCATCGATTGGACCCGCACGTCGCGCCGGGTGATGACGCTGGAGTGGATCGACGGGATCAAGCTCACCGACCGCAACGCGCTGGTCGAGGCGGGGCATGACCTGCGCTCGCTTGCCTCTATCCTGGTGCGCGCTTTTCTTCGCCAATCGGTTATCGACGGCTTCTTTCACGCCGATCTTCACCAAGGCAATTTGTTCGCTTTGCCCGACGGGCGGCTCGCCGCAATCGACTTCGGCATCATGGGCCGGATCGACCGGCGGGCCCGGCGGTGGTTGGCCGAGATCCTATACGGGCTGCTGACCGGCAATTACCGGCGCGTTGCCGAAATCCACTTCGAAGCCCAGTACGTGCCGGCGCACCACAATATCGACGAGTTCGCGACCGCGCTGCGTGCGGTCGGCGAGCCGATCCGCGGCCTGCCGGTGAAAGACATCTCGATCGGCCAGATGCTCGACGGGCTGTTCACCATCACCCGCGATTTCGAGATGCCGACGCAGCCGCATCTTCTTCTCCTTCAGAAGACCATGGTGATGGAAGAAGGCGTCGCCCACGCGCTCGATCCCGACATCAATATGTGGGAGGCGGCCGAGCCGTTCCTGCGCGATTGGATGCGTGGTGAGCTTGGGCCGGAGGCGGCGCTTGCCGACCGGGTGGTGACCGATTTCCGCACCTTCGCAATGATTCCCGAGCTGATCCGCCGGATCGACCATTATTACCCGGCGCCCGGCGCCGCCCCGCCCGATCCGCCGCTTCCCGACGTGGTGGTGGTGCAGCGACGGCAAGGCCTTCGCTATGCGCTTACCGCCATTCTTGCGGCAGCGGCTGGCGCGGCGGCGGCTCTGCTCCTAATTTAAGCAGGTGCAGGGCAAATCGATCCTCTTGATCGTCGGCGGCGGCATCGCGGCCTACAAGGCTTGCGAGCTCATCCGGCTGATCCGCAAGGCGGGCGGCTCGGTACGCTGCGTGCTGACCAAAGGCGGCGCGCAGTTCGTCACCCCCATGACACTTGCGGCGCTTTCGGAGCAGCCGGTGCACACCAGCCTGTGGGACCTCAAGGACGAGGTCGAGATGGGGCATATCCAGCTGTCGCGGCAGGCGGATCTGGTGGTGGTCTGCCCAGCGACGGCGGACCTGCTGGCGAAGATGGCCGCCGGCATTGCCGACGATCTCGCCACCACCCTTCTCCTCGCGACCGACAAGCCGGTGCTTGCCGTGCCGGCGATGAACGTTCGGATGTGGCAGCATGCCGCGACAATGCGCAACGTCGAGCGGCTGCGGGGCGACGGGGTGACGATCCTCGAGCCGGACGAAGGCGACATGGCATGCGGGGAGTATGGTCCCGGGCGTTTGCCGGAGCCGGCGGCGATTGTCGCCGCTATTGCCGCGAAGCTGCGCGGGTCCGGGCCGCTTTCGGGTAAGCATCTGATCGTGACGGCGGGGCCGACGCACGAACCGATCGATCCGGTGCGGGTGATCGCCAACCGGTCGTCGGGGAAACAGGGCTTTGCCATTGCCGGAGCGCTTGCCGAGCTTGGCGCTCGGGTGACGCTTGTTGCCGGGCCGGTTGCCGAGGGGACACCGCCTGGGGTGGATCGGGTGGACGTAGAGACGGCGCGCGGGATGGCGCGGGCGGTGGAGAGTGCGCTACCCGCCGATGGGTCGGTACTGGTCGCGGCGGTGGCCGATTGGGGCGTTGAGGCGTCGCCGTCTAAGCTCAAGAAAGCCGGCGGGCCGCCGCAGCTTCGCTGGACGGAGAACCCTGACATTCTTGCCGTGCTCGCCGCGCATGCACAGCGGCCGACGCTGCTGGTCGGCTTTGCAGCGGAGACGGACGACGTGGTTGCCAATGCGTGGGATAAGCTGGCGCGGAAGGGCTGCGACTGGATCGTCGCCAACGATGTGTCCGGCGACGTGATGGGGGGCGAGCGCAACCGGGTGCACCTCGTCACGCGGGACGCGGTCGAGGATTGGGAGGAAGCGCCGAAGGCGGAGGTCGCGCGGCGGCTCGCCGCCCGAATCGCCGGGGCGCTGGGGGAGAAGCAGGAATCATGATCGAGATCGCCCTGAAGCGGCTGCCGCACGGAGAGGGTCTACCAGCGCCCGCTTACGCAACCGCCGGCGCCGCCGGAATGGACGTGGTGGCGGCGGAGAGCCTCACCCTTTTACCGGGCGCGCGCCACGCCGTTGCGACCGGGTTCGCGATGGCCATTCCCGAAGGTTTTGAGGTGCAGGTTCGCCCGCGCTCTGGACTGGCGCTAAAGCACGGCATCACCTGCCTCAACACGCCGGGCACGATCGACAGCGACTATCGCGGTGAAGTGAAGGTGATCCTCGCCAATCTCGGCGCGGAGCCGTTCGAAGTGGTGCGCGGGGAGCGGATCGCACAACTGGTGCCGGCGCCGGTGCTGCGCGCGTCGCTGATCGAGGTGAACGATCTGGACGACACCGCGCGGGGCGCCGGCGGGTTCGGCTCCACCGGCCGGTGAGCCTTAGCGATGCCGAGCTGGACCGCTACGCCCGCCATATCGTCCTGAAGGAGGTTGGCGGGGCGGGGCAGAACAAGCTGCGTTCGGCAACGGTAGCGGTCGTCGGCGCAGGGGGAATCGGGGCGCCAGCGATCCAGTATCTCGCTGCGGGGGGCGTCGGCGGCTTGCGGATCATCGACGACGATCAGGTGAGCGTCGGCAACCTTCAACGTCAGGTCCTGTTCGGCACCGGCGATGTCGGCCGCTCGAAAGCGGAGGTTGCGGCGGAGGCGGTGGGGCGCCTCAACCCGCACGTGCGGGTGGAAGCGGTGCAGGGGCGCGTGACCGCAGGGACGATTGCGCAGCTTTTGGGTGGCGCCGACTTAGTGCTCGACGGGGCCGACAATTTCGCGACTCGCCTGCTCGTCTCGGATTACCTCACCAGCAGCCGGGTGCCGCTTGTTTCCGCCGCGATCGGGCAGTTCCAGGCGCAGATCGGCACCTTTCGCGGGTGGGAGGCGGACAAGCCCTGCTACCGCTGCTTCGTCGGCGACGCGTTCGACGCGGAGGATTGCGACACCTGCTCGGAGCTGGGCGTACTCGGCGCGATGGCGGGGATCGCCGGGAGCTTCGCGGCGCTGGAGGCGATTCGGCAGATCGTGGACTTCGGCGACGAGGCGGCGGGGCGAATTCACATCTTCGACGGCCTAACCCCCGCCCTTCGCTCGGTACGCATCCCGAAGGACCCCGCCTGCTCCGGCTGCAAAGGCGCTTAAGCGGGAAGCTGCCCGGCGGCGTTGTGGATCTGCGCGAGGCTCAGGGCGATCAGGCCTATGCCAAGGACGATGTCAAAGCCTCGCACCGGGCGCATTCGACGGCCGCGGCGGCGGGTGAGAATGTCGAAGGCGGTGATCAGCAGGATGGAGACGCCGCACAGGCCCGCCACCGCCGCCGAGGCGGCGAACGGCCAGACCAGCGCACCGCCCTTCTCGCTCCACAACGGCCAGAGCAGCAAAGCAAGCAGCGCCGCGCTTGCGCCGACGCCGCTGGCGCGGCCGATGGTCCACCAGCCGAGCATCACGCCTTCGGCTTGGCTGGAGCCTTCTTCGCGGGCGCCTTCTTTTTCGCCGTCGGCTTCTTGGCCGCGGCAGGCTTCTCACCGGCGGCCGCCGCTGCTTTCTTGGCCGGCGCCTTCTTTGCGGGTTTGCGGCTCTTCTTCACCGGTCCGCCTTTGGCGGCGCGATCGTCGATCAGCTGCGCGGCTTCCTCAAGCGTCAGCCCGTCCGGCTCGATCGACTTGGGCAAAGTGGCGTTGGTGGTGCCGTCGGTGACGTAGGGGCCGAAACGGCCTTCCATCAGCTTGATTTCGAGCTCGGTGCGCGGGTGAGCGCCGAGGATCTTGAGCGGCTCACGCGCCGCGCCGCGTCCCCTGCCCCCGCCCGCCGCCGCTTCGGCAAGCTTAACGACGGCGGCGTTCATGCCGGTTTCGAAGACGTCGGCCGTGGAGGAGAGCTTCGCATACTTGCCGTTGTGCGCGAGGTACGGGCCGTAACGTCCTATCGACGCGGTGATATTCTCGCCGGTTTCCGGATGCGCGCCGATCGTGCGCGGCAGCGACAGGAGACGGACGGCGAGGTCGAGATCGAGCTCGCCCGCGTCCTTCGGGATGGAGGCGCGCTTGGCGTCCTTGCCATGGCCCATCTCGATATAGGGCCCAAAGCGGCCGCTCTTGCGGGTGATGTCCTGGCCGGTCTCCGGATGTTGGCCGAGGACTTCGGGACCGCTGTCGGCGCCCGCTTCGTCGCCGCCCTGGCCGAAGCGGCGGGTGAACTTGCACTCGGGGTAGTTGGAGCAAGCAACAAAGGCGCCGAAGCGGCCGCCGCGCAGTGCAAGGCGACCATCGCCGCAGGCGGGGCAGACGCGTGCGTCCGAGCCGTCGCCTTTGTCGGGAAACAGCCAGGGCGCCAAAAACTCGTCCAGTGCAACTGTGATCTCGGACGGCTTCTGCTCCATGATCTCGGCGGTCTTCGGCTTGAAGTCGCGCCAGAATGCCTCGAGCACCTTCTGCCACTCGGCCCGGCCGCCGGAAATATCGTCGAGTTCATCCTCGAGATGGGCGGTAAAGTCGAAAGACACGTAACGCTCGAAGAAGCGCTCCAGGAAGGCGGTGAGGAGGCGTCCGCTTTCCTCAGGGATGAAGCGGTTCTTCTCGACGCGGGTGTAGCCCCGGTCCTTCAGCGTCTGCAGGGTCGCTGCGTAAGTGGAGGGGCGGCCGATGCCGAGTTCCTCCATCTTCTTTACCAGCGAAGCTTCGGAATAACGCGGCGGCGGCTGGGTGAAATGCTGCTCGGCGATGACCTTCTTCTTCGCCGGCGCATCGCCTTCCTTGAGGCGCGGCAGGCGGCGGCTGTCCTCGTCGCCTTCATCGTCGCGGCCTTCTTCGTACAAAGCAAGGAAGCCCGGGAAGAGCACGACCTGGCCGGTGGCGCGGAGCGCCGTCTGGCCGGTGCCGTCGGTCAGCTCGGCGGTGGTCCGCTCAAGCCGCGCCGATGCCATCTGGCTTGCAAGCGCCCGCTTCCAGATCAGGTCGTAAAGGCGGGCGTGATCCCCCGAGCCCGCGCGGTCCTTCGAAAAGTCGGTCGGGCGGATCGCCTCGTGCGCTTCCTGGGCGTTCTTGGCCTTGGATTCGTAGTGGCGCGGCTTGTCCGGCACGTAGCCGGCGTCGAAGCGGTTCGCCACCGCCTTGCGCGCCGCCGACACCGCTTCCGGCGCCATCTGCACGCCGTCGGTACGCATGTAGGTGATGGTGCCGTCTTCATAGAGGCCCTGCGCCACCCGCATCGTGTGGCTTGCCGAGAAGCCCAATTTGCGCGCCGCTTCCTGCTGAAGCGTCGACGTGGTGAAAGGCGGCGGCGGGTTGCGGCGAAGCTCCTTGGCTTCAACGCTTGCAACGGAGAAGCGCCCTGCCTCCACCGCGGCCTTGGCGGCGTCGGCGGAGTCCGCGTCACCGAGGCTGAGCTTGTCGATCTTCTCGCCCTTGAGGCGCACCAAACGGGCCAGGAACTCCTGCCCGTCGGCCTCCATCAAGGCGGCGACGCTCCAATATTCCTGGGCGCGGAACAGCTCGATCTCGCGCTCGCGGTCCACCACCAGGCGAAGGGCGACCGACTGGACGCGTCCCGCCGACTTGGCACCGGGCAGCTTGCGCCAAAGCACCGGCGAAAGCGTGAAGCCGACCAGGTAATCAAGCGCGCGGCGGGCGCGGTAGGCGTCGATCAGATCCTCGTCGAGGGCGCGCGGGTGCTGCATCGCCTCCAGCACCGTCGCCTTGGTGATTGCGTTGAACGTCACCCGCTCCACATCGGCGGGCAGTGCCTTGCGCTTGCGGAGCACTTCCTGAACGTGCCAGCTGATCGCTTCGCCTTCGCGATCGGGATCGGTTGCGAGGATCAGCGAGGTGGCCTTCTTGGCCTCATCGGTGATCGCCTTGAGCTGCCGCGCCTTGTCCGCATAGGTCTCCCATTCCATCGAGAAGCCTTCGTCGGGGTTCACCGAACCGTCCTTTGGCGGCAGGTCGCGAACGTGGCCGTAGGAGGCCAGCACGCGATATCCGCTGCCGAGATACTTCTCGATGGTTTTGGCCTTTGCGGGCGATTCGACGACAACGAGTTTCATGGGGCGAGGTGGTCCTTACACGTACGCGCATAGGGTGAAGACCGGCTGCGGGGGCCGTCAAGCACCGTCCGAATACCCTGGAATGCGTGGCTCACAGGAAGGCTAGCGCTGCTTTTGTCAATCCTGCGACCGGTCTCAGGCTGTGTTCCACCAGCCCTCTTCGGCAGGAGTCCACCAGCGCGCGGCTTCCCGGATCCGCGCCGGGTAATCGGCGGCTGGATCGAGGATGAGCGGCAATCCGGCGGCGGCGACGCATGCGGCGAGGTCCTCCGCCCGGAAGACATCCGGCACCGTGCCGCGCGTCCGGCAGGCGAGGCGCCACAGCTCCAGCTCCTGCCCCCAGAAGTAGAGGGAGGCGGCTGCGATATTGTCCTGCATCCGGCGAACGTCCGCCCATTTGCCGGGCTCGACAAGTTTGGCCCAGATATCCGCCTGCAGGCTGTCCACCGGAGTGTCCGGCCGCCATTCGAGCGCGTCGTTAAGCACCACCTCGATCCTCGCGCGGGCATCATCGGGAAGCTGGTCGAAGATGCCGAGCGCCTCGATCAGGGCGATCGCGTCCTGATCGCGCTCAATCACCGTGACATGCTCCACCGCCGGGTTCAGCGCCACATTGGCCGCGCACCAGCCCATGCCGAGGCCGAGCACCACCGTGTGGCCATGCGCGGCCCCGATGCCGATCTCCTGGCTTTCGATCTCCATCGGCACCATCGACATCCAGGCGGCGCCGGTGTCGGCGAACGGCCCGGAGAGCATCGTCATCCCGTCCGTCCGGTACAGCCCGCCCCAGTAACCGCGCGCCGCCGTTACCGGCAGGTTGCTGACCGACCAGGCGCCCCAATTCCCTTCCGGATAATTCGGAATCCAAAGGGGCGTTTGGAAGTCCCCGAGCAGCCGGCGCGGATCGGAAGCGGCCTTGTCAGCCGCCAAGGCTCACCTTGCCGCCGGCGTGGCGCTCAAGCCGACCGGCGAGCTCCAGTTCGAGAAGCACCGTGTGCACCACTGCGGGAGGCAGGCCACTTTGGCGGATGATTTCGTCGACCGGGACCGGCGTGGCGTTGAGCAGGTCGGCGACGGAGCGGCGGGCGCTTTCGTCCGCGTCCGCCGAAGTTTCGGGCGCCGCAAAACCGCGCTCGGGCGTGCGGAAAGGCCGGATGCGCAGAGGGTTGATCGCTTCCATCACGTCGTCGGCATTCTGGATCAGGGTGGCGCCGTCGCGGATGAGGCCGTTGCAACCTTGGGCGCGCGGATCGAGGGGCGAGCCGGGTACCGCCATCACTTCCCGGCCGAAATCGGCGGCGAAGCGGGCGGTGATCAGCGAGCCGGAGCGCGGCGCCGCTTCCACCACCACCGTACCGTGGGCGAGGCCGGCGATGATCCGGTTGCGTGAGGGAAAGTGGCGGGCGCGGGGCTCGACGCCCGGCGGCTGTTCGGAGACGAGAAGCCCCCGCTCGGCGATCGCCTGCTGCCGTGCTTCGTTTTCCGGCGGGTAGACGATGTCGATCCCGCCGGCGACGATGGCGATGGTACCGCCTTCCAGCGAGCCGTCGTGGGCGGCGCTATCGATGCCGCGGGCGAGGCCTGAGACGACGGAGGCGCCTGCGTCGCCGAGGCCGGTGGCAAGTTGGCGGGCGAAGCGGCAGGCGGCGGCTGAGGCGTTACGCGCGCCGACCACCGCCACAGCCGTCTTGTCGAGCAGGGTGAGGTGCCCCTTGACGATCAGCGCGGGTGGCGCCGTTTCGATTTCCGCCAGCAGCGGCGGGTAGAGTCCTTGGCCAAGGAAGAGGTAGCGGGCGCCGAGCCGCGCGACCTCCTCAACTTCGCGTTCCACCGAAGCGCGGCTGGCCAAGCGAGGCGCTCGGCCGCCGCCGCGGGCGGCGAGATCGGGAATTGCGGAGATGGCGGCGGCGGCCGAGCCGAAGCGGGCGAGAAGCTGGAAATAGGTGACAGGCCCAATATTTTCCGAGCGGATCAGCCGAAGCCGGGCGATCTGGTCTTCGCTGGCGCCGCCCTCAGCCATTGTGGCTTGCGCCCACCTTGGGCTCGGTGCCGGAGAGCAGGCGATCGAGGTTGCCTCGATGCTTCCACAGCACCAGCAGGGCCAAGCCGAGGAACAGCAAGGCAAGATCGAACCGGCCGAGAAGCGCCGCCGCCACGGGGTTCGCCAAAGCCGCCGACATTCCCGCAACCGAGGAGTAGCGGATCAGGACGAGGAGGCCGATCCAAACGGCCGCGTAAGCCGCGGGCGCTGCCCAGTGCAGCTCGCCGATCATCGAAAAGGCGATCAGAATGCCAAACAAGGTCGCGACGCCCTTGCCGCCGGCGAATTTCAGCCAGATGGGGAAAAGGTGACCGAGGAGCGCGAAAGCGGCGGCCAGGCCCGCAGTGCCGGGGAAAAGCCGCTCGCACAGCACCACGGCAGCGGTGCCCTTGGCACCGTCGAGGAACAGGGTCGCGGCGGCGAGTCCCTTGCGGCCGGTGCGAAGCACGTTGGTTGCGCCGATATTGCCGGAGCCGATCGTGCGCAGATCCCCGGCGCCGCTCGCCCGGGTGAGGAGCACGCCGAAGGGAATGGAGCCAAGCAGATATGCGAGCAGCAATGCCAGCAACGGGCTCGCCATCGTGTCCATTCTCGTGAGTTCCCCCCGGAAAGCCGCGGGAACCCTAGCAAAAGGCGAAGGGCGCGCAATCGATTTGCATCGGCCGGCGAAGATTTCACGGCTTGCCGCAGCCCAAGCCTAGGCTAATGCGATGGGTGTGACCGGCCCCCGCCCCTTGCTTGTCTTCGATTCCGGCATCGGCGGGCTGTCGGTACTCCGGCCCATTCGGGCGGTGCTGCCCAATGCACCAATCGTCTACGCCGCCGACAGTGCCGGCTACCCCTACGGCACCCGCCGCGCGGCCGAGATCGAGGCGCGGGTTCCGGCTTTGCTGGGGCGCCTTGCCGAACGGTTCGATCCCGAACTGGTTGTAATTGCCTGCAACACCGCGTCAACCATTGCACTCGATGCGGCGCGCTTCGCGCTCGATCTGCCGGTGGTCGGCACGGTGCCGGCGATCAAGCCGGCAGCGGCGCTCTCCAAGACACGCACCATCGGTGTGCTCGGCACCGAGGCGACGGTGCGCCAGCCTTATGTTGATCGGCTGGCGGAGGAACATGCCTCCGACTGCCTAGTGATCCGCTACGGCTCGGCCGAACTGGTCGATCTTGCCGAAGCCAAACTTCGCGGCGAGGCGACCGCCCCCCTTGCATACCGCCGCATCCTGCAAGCCATGTTCGACCAGCCTGGCGGCGAGCGGATCGACACGGTGGTGCTCGCCTGCACCCATTTTCCGCTGGTGGAGGAGGAGCTTACGGCTGCTTCGCCGCGTGCCATGCGGTTCGTGGACGGTAAGGAAGGCATTGCCCGACGCACAGCTTGGCTGCTTCGTGACAAGGCCTGGCCGGGGGAACCGGCGGAAGGCGTTGCGGTGTTCACCGGGCGCGACACGGACGTGGAAGCCTATCGCGGGGGCTTGGCTCGCTTTGGGCTTACGCGGGTGGTGACACTTGGCGCACTTGGGCCTATGAGGCCGCCGCATCTGGCGTAAGCCTTGCGGGATCGGCTATACGCCGTGCGGGACTCCGGGGAACTGACTTTGGACTATCAGCGGATATTTGCGCAGGCGATCGACCGGCTCCACGCCGAAGGGCGCTACCGCGTGTTTATCGACATCCTGCGCAACAAGGGCGCCTTTCCCAACGCGCGCTGCTTTGCCGGTCACAACGGTCCGAAGCCGATCACCGTTTGGTGCTCCAACGATTACTTGGCAATGGGCCAGCATCCGGACGTGATCGCGGCCATGGAGGAAGCGCTCCACGACGTCGGCGCCGGCTCCGGCGGTACCCGCAACATCGGCGGCAACACCCACTACCATGTCGAACTCGAAGCAGAACTTGCCGACCTGCACGGCAAGGAAGCGGCCCTGCTGTTCACCTCCGGCTACATTTCCAACGAAGCCACGCTCGCCACGTTGGGCAAGCTGCTGCCGGGCTGCGTGATCTTTTCCGACGAACTGAACCACGCCTCAATGATCGCGGGCATCCGCAATTCGGGCTGCGAGAAGCGCGTGTTCCGCCACAACGATCTTGCGCATCTCGAAGAGCTGCTCGCCGCAGCCGATCCGGAAGCGCCGAAGCTGATCGCGTTCGAGAGCGTCTACTCGATGGACGGCGACGTCGCGCCGATCGCCGAAATTTGCGACCTCGCCGACCACTACAACGCGCTCACCTATCTCGACGAGGTGCACGCCGTCGGCATGTACGGCGCGCGCGGCGGCGGCATCTCGGAGCGGGACGGGCTGGCCGGGCGCCTCACCATCATCGAAGGTACGCTCGGCAAGGCGTTCGGCGTGATGGGCGGCTATATCGCGGCCGAGCAAAACATCATCGACGTGGTCAGGAGCTACGCGCCGGGCTTTATCTTCACCACTTCGCTGTCGCCGGTGCTGGTCGCCGGCGCGCTTGCAAGCGTGAAGCACCTCAAGGCTTCAGGAGCGGAGCGCGAAGGACAGCAAGCGGCGGCGGCGATGCTGAAGCGTATGTTCGACGCAGCCGGGCTGCCGGTGATGGCGTCGACGACCCACATCGTGCCGCTGATGGTCGGCTGCCCGATCAAGGCCAAGCGGATCAGCGACATTCTGCTTGCCGAATACGGTTGCTACGTTCAGCCGATCAATTACCCGACGGTGCCGCGCGGCACCGAGCGCCTGCGCTTCACGCCGGGTCCGAGTCATTCGGAAGACATGATGCGCGAGCTTACCGGCGCGCTGGTGGAAATCTGGGACCGGTTGGAGATGCGCGAGGCGGCCTGAAACCGGTGGCAAACCGCCGCCTCCTCCCCTAGAGATCAGGCTCACCGAAGCGGAGTTTCCAGCACGTGGCTGAGCGTATCGCCATTGTTTCCGATCATGCCGCCTTCGAGATGAAGGCGCAGCTCATCGAGCATCTGCGGGAGCGCGGCTTCGAGACTCTCGACCTCGGCACTACCTCGACCGACAGCGTCGATTATCCGGATTACGGCTACCGCATCGCCCGCGCCCTCGCAGAGGGCGAAGTACAGCGCGGCGTCGCTTTGTGCGGCTCCGGGATCGGCATTTCGATTGCCGTGAACCGCCATCCGGCATGCCGCTGCGCGCTTGTCTCGGACGGTCTCTCCGCCCGGCTGGCGCGCGAGCATAACGATGCCAACGTCCTTGCTATGGGCGCGCGGATCATCGGCATCGAGACTGCGCGCGATTGCGTCGATCAGTTCCTCGCTACCCCCTTTGCCGGCGGCCGGCACCAGCGCCGGATCGACAAGCTTTCCAACCCCACCTTCGCCCAGGAGCCCGCATGAGCAGCCGTCCCGCCAACGACTTGAGCGACGTTCAGCACCAGGGCTTCTTCACCGAACGCCTCCAAGCCGCGGACAGCAAGATCGCCGAAGCGATCGCATCGGAGCTCGACCGCCAGCAGAACCAGATCGAGCTGATCGCGTCGGAGAACATCGTGTCGCGCGCGGTGCTGGAAGCGCAAGGATCGGTGCTCACCAACAAGTATGCGGAAGGCTATCCGGGCAAGCGCTACTATCAGGGCTGCGCGCCGTCCGACGCGGTGGAAACGCTGGCAATCGAGCGCGCCAAGCAATTGTTCGGCTGCGGCTTCGCCAACGTCCAGCCGCATTCCGGCGCTCAGGCCAATGGCGCGGTGATGCTTGCACTGACCAAGCCCGGCGACACGATCCTCGGCATGAGCCTCGATGCCGGCGGCCACCTCACCCACGGCGCCAAGCCCGCGATGTCGGGCAAATGGTTCAATGCAATTCAATACGGCGTGCGCAGGGAAGACCACCTCATCGACTTCGATCAGGTCGAGGCACTGGCCAAGGAGCATAAGCCGCGGCTGATCATTGCCGGCGGCTCGGCCTATCCGCGCCACATCGATTTCGCCCGCTTCCGCGCCATCGCCGACAAAGTGGACGCGATCTTCATGGTCGATATGGCGCATTTCGCCGGCCTGGTCGCGGCGGGCGAGCACCCCTCCCCCTTCGGCCACGCCCACGTCGTCACCACCACCACCCACAAGACGCTTCGGGGCCCGCGCGGCGGCATGGTGATGACGAACGACGAAGCGATCGCCAAGAAGATCAACTCCGCGGTGTTCCCGGGCCTCCAAGGCGGCCCGCTGATGCACGTCATTGCCGCGAAGGCGGTTGCATTCGGCGAAGCTTTGGAGCCCGGCTTCAAGAGCTACGCCAAGGCTGTGATCGCCAACGCGCAAGCGCTTGCCGAGCGCCTCAAGGAACGCGGCGCGGATCTCGTTGCCGGCGGCACGGACACCCACCTGGCGCTGGTCGACGTGACCCCGCTGGGCATCACCGGCCGCGACGCCGACGAAGCGCTGGAGCGGGCGTCGATCACCTGCAACAAGAACGGCATCCCCTTCGACCCGCTTCCGCCGGTCAAGACCAGCGGCATCCGCGTCGGCTCCCCCGCCGGCACAACCCGCGGCTTCGGGGTAGCCGAGTTCCGCGACATCGCGGACATGATCGCCGACGTGCTGGAAGGCCTTCGCGATAACGGCCACGAAGGCAATGGCGAGGTCGAACAGACCGTCCGCACCCGTGTCCGCGACCTTTGCGCCCGCTTCCCGATCTACCAGGACATCTAGTGCGCTGCCCTTTCTGCTCCCACGAGAACAGCCAGGTGAAGGACAGCCGCCCAAGCGAGGACGGCTCCTCCATCCGCCGCCGCCGCCAGTGCGAGGATTGCGGCGCCCGCTTCACCACATTCGAGCGCATCCAGCTACGCGAGCTTACCGTGGTGAAATCGGGCAGCCGGCGCGAGCCGTTCGACCGGACCAAGCTGGAGCGCTCCATCGCCATCGCCTGCCGCAAGCGCAGCGTGCCGCAGGAGCGGCTGGACCGGCTCGTGTCCTCGATCCAGCGCCAGGTGGAGACGAGTGGCGAGAGCGAGATCGATAGCGCCCGTATCGGCGGAATGGTGATGGACGGCCTAAAAGCGCTGGACCCGGTCGCCTACATCCGCTTCGCGAGCGTTTATAAGGACTTCCGCGAAGCCCGCGACTTCGAGGAGTTCGCCGGCAGCGTAAGTGAGGCGGGCCAGGCGTGATTGCTCCCCCTCCGGCGGTTGTCCTCGTCCGCCCGCAGCTTGGTGAAAATATCGGCAAGGCGGCGCGAGCCATGTTGAACTTCGGGCTCACCGACCTGCGGCTCGTCTCTCCCCGCGATGGCTGGCCAAATCCGGCTGCGGGGCCCGCTGCCTCAGGCGCCGATATCGTGCTTCAAAATGCCCGGGTGTTCGACAGCGTTGCCGAGGCGGTGGCCGACTGTGTGCATGTCTACGCCACCACGGTGCGCAAGCGGGGGCTGGTGGTGCCGGTAGTGACTCCGGAGGAAGCCGCGCGGGAGATGCGGGCGTTGCCGGAGCCCACTGCGATCCTCTTCGGCGCTGAACGGTCGGGGCTGGAGACGGACGAGGTTGCGATTGCGCAGAAGATCCTGACCGTCCCGATCAACCCGGAATTCCGCTCGCTGAACCTGGCCCAGGCGGTGATCCTGGTGGCCTATGAATGGTCGAAGCAGGGCGCGGTGGTGATCCCCACCGAAGGCGATCCGCAGGAGCCGCGGGCGCCGCACGGCGATTTCGAAGGACTGATCGGGCAGGTCAACGAGGCGCTGGACGAGGTCGGCTATTTCTTCCCGGCGGACCGCACGGTGACCACGCTTCATTCGATCCGAACGATCTTCACCAAGCCCGGCTGGTCGTCACGCGAGATCCGGGCGCTGCGCGGCATGATCCGCGCGATCACCCACCCGCGTCAGCGCGGCCGTTCGTCGAACCGCACGAACTCGTAAGCGATCGAAGCCTCTACCAGGCGCTCGTAAAGCTCTGCGGCGGCTTTGGCGGGAACGTTCGCGGCCTCCGCATGGCGTGCCACGTTGCGAAGCACCTCGGCCTTGCGCCCTTCGTCCCGCACCGCTTCGCGCGCCGGCTTAATGCGGGCGGCGGCGTCCATGTAGCGGAAGCGTTCGCCAATCAGCGCGACGATCTGTTCGTCCAGTTTGTCGACGCCGTAGCGGACTTCGGCCATGGTCTGGCAGTCGGCGGGCTTCACTCTTTCGATCATGGAACGGCCGCTTAAGCGGCGCACAAGCGGCTGTCGAGGTTGACTTAAACAGACAATGCGGCCATGTGCGCCGTTCGCAATTGGCTCCGCACCCCGGTGAAGCGGTGGCCGCGCGTGGTTTTCAGGCCATGCGGTGCAGGTCCGGGACTTCTCGCCCATCAAGGGCACAGCAAATTGGAGTGAATGATGTCGAAGCGCTCAAGCGCCAAGTACAAGCTCGACCGCCGCATGGGCGAAAACGTCTTCGGACGTCCCAAGAGCCCGGTCAACAAGCGTGAATATGGTCCCGGTCAGCACGGCCAGCGCCGCAAGGGCAAAATGTCGGACTTCGGCATTCAGCTGCGCGCCAAGCAGAAGCTGAAGGGCTATTACGGCGACGTCACCGAAAAGCAGTTCAAGCGCACCTACACCGAAGCCGCCCGGATGAAGGGCGATACCGGCCAGAACCTGATCGGCCTGCTCGAGCGCCGCCTTGACATGATCGTTTACCGCGCCAAGTTCGCGCCGACCATTTGGTCGGCCCGCCAGATCGTCAGCCACGGCCACATCCGCGTCAACGGCGTGAAGTGCAACATCGCGTCGCGCCGGGTGAACGTCGGCGACGTGATCGAGCTAGGTCCCAAGGCGCAGGAAATGGCGCTGGTGCTGGAAGCCCAGGGTCTCGCCGAGCGCGAAATTCCTGAATATGTGGTTCCGGACGGCGCCACCAAGGCGACCTTCAACCGCGTTCCGACGCTGGACGAAGTGCCTTATCCGGTGCGCATGGAGCCGAACCTGGTTGTCGAGTTCTACTCGCGTTAATCCGGTTCAGGAACCTACGAAGATCAAAAGGGGCGGCTCCGCAAGGGGCCGCCCTTCTTCCTTGCGGTCGGCTTCTTGCGTGGGGGCAAGCTTGCTGCAATAGGCGCGGCGGGGGCGGCGCTGAGGAGAAACAAGATCATGCAACCTCGTGTCACGCTTGCTGCGGCCGCCGCGCTCCTCCTTGCCGGCTGCGCCACCGCGCCGCGCGGAGAGCAGCAGGCGCAGGGCTATAAGGGCCCGCCGATCTCCCTGGCGACGCTGACCACCGCAACGCAGATTATGTCCTCCGACGCCTTCGAAGGGCGAGCGCCGACCACGGCGGGCGAGGAGAAGACGGTTCGCTATATCGCCGACGCGTTCCAAAAGGCCGGGCTGGAGCCGGGCAACAAGGGCAGCTGGTTCCAGGAAGTGCCTTTGGTCGAGACGGTTGCGACGCCGGGGGCGCTGACCTTCACCGGCACGGGCGCGCCGATCACGATGAACTACCGCACCGATTTCGTCGCCAACACCTACCAGGTGCAGCCGCGTGTCGATCTGAAGGACAGCGAAGTCGTCTTCGTCGGCTACGGCATCAATGCGCCGGAGCGGGGCTGGAACGATTATGCCGGCGTCGATGTGCGCGGCAAGACGGTGGTGATCCTGGTGAACGATCCGGACTGGGAAAATACCGATCTAAAGGGCACCTTCGGCGGCAAAGCGATGACCTATTACGGCCGCTGGACGTATAAATATGAGGAAGCGGCGCGGCAGGGCGCGGCTGGCGCGCTGATCGTTCACCAGACGGAGCCCGCCTCCTACGGCTGGAACGTGGTGCAATCCTCCTGGACCGGCGCGCAATATAACATGGACGATCCAGGCGGCCATGCCGACCAATCCAAGGTGATCGGCTGGCTGACGGGGGATGCGGCGCGGCGGCTATTTACGGCATCAGGCAAGGACCTCACGGCGCTGACTGCGGCGGCGAAGCGGCCGGGCTTCAAGCCTGTGCCGCTGGGTACGCGCGCGTCGATATCCTTGACCAACCAGATCAAGAAGCAGGCGTCGCGCAACGTGGTCGGCATTTTGCGCGGCGCAAAGCGGCCCAACGAGTACGTGATCCACACTGCGCACTGGGACCATCTCGGCCGCTGCGACGCCGACGCGTCGGGCGACGACATCTGCAACGGCGCGCAGGACAATGCGACGGGCACGGCGGCGCTGATCGCGCTTGCCGAAGCGCACGCAAAGCGCGGCAATGCCGACCGCTCGCTGGTGTTCGTTGCGGTGACGGCGGAGGAATCCGGCCTGCTCGGATCACGTTACTACGCTGAGAACCCGGTCTTCCCGCTGGCGCAGACGGTGGGCGGCGTGAACATGGACGTGCTCAGCGTTGCCGGCGATGCGCGCAACTTCGTCGCGGTAGGCGGTGCGAAGTCTGAGCTGGACGTCTATTTGCGCCGCGCGCTTGCCGCGCATGGCTTGCGGCTGGACCCAGAAGCATCGCCTCAAGCCGGTTCTTATTACCGCTCTGACCATTTCAGCTTGGCGAAGCAGGGCGTGCCGATGCTGTACGCCAAGCTCGGCAACGATCTGGTCAACGGCGGCACCGCGGCGGGCGAAGCGTTCCAGGCCAACTACCGCAGCAATGCCTATCATGGGCCGAACGACGAATATGATCCCAATTGGGATTGGTCCGGCGCCATCCGCGAGCTGCAGATCTACTGGCAGATCGGCCGCGAACTCGCCACCGGGGGCGCCTGGCCGAACTGGAACCAGGGCGACGAATTCCGCGGTGTGCGCGACCGCAGCCGGGCGGGCGCGGCGGCCCAATGACGATCCGTCAGCCGGCGGAATGGTCCGATCACCGCTGGGTGTGGATCGGTTTTCCGAGTCACGAAGATCTTTGGCAGGAAGACCTTTCCGCCGGGCGCGAGGAAGTGATCGCCTTTGCCCGCGCCGTCTATGCCGAGGGACGAGGCGAGGAAGTGCGGCTGGTTGCGGCCGATCCCGCTTCGGCAAAAGCGGCCACGGAAATGGCGCCGTTTGCCACGGTGGTGCAGGAGATATTCGGCGACATCTGGCTTCGCGACACCGGGCCGATCATCCTGCGCCAAGGCGCCGACGTTCTGGCGAAGAGCTTCCTGTTCAACGGCTGGGGCGGGAAATACGATCTGGAAGGGGACGACACGATCGGCCTCCGGCTTGCGGAGACTGCGGCGCTTGAGCCGGTGCGGCACGGATGGGTGCTGGAAGGCGGCGCGATCGACACGGACGGCACCGGCTTGTTCGTCACTACGGAGCAGTGCCTGCTCAACCCGAACCGAAACCCCGGCCTGACCCGGGAAGAGGTGGAGGCGCGGCTTCGCGAGGATCTGGGGGCGGAGCGCGTGCTGTGGCTCGGCGAGGGGTTGCTCAACGACCATACGGACGGCCATGTCGACAACCTCGCCCGTTTCGTCGGCGAGAACCGACTTGCCCTGCCGGTGCCTGCGGGTGCGGACGATCCCAACGTCGGGGTCTTCGAAGACGCGCGGCGGCGGGCGGAGGCGTTCGGCGTGGAGGTGATGCCCCTCCCCTCGCCCGGCCTTGTCGAGCGCGACGGCGAGATCGTGCCGGCATCCTACATGAACTTCTACATCGGCAACGCTGCTGTGGTGGTGCCGCTTTATGGCGCTGCGAACGATGACGCCGCCGTGGCTGCAATCGCCAAGCTGTTCCCCGGACGCACGGCTGTCGGCATCCGCGCCGATCACGTGCTGACCGGCGGCGGTTCCTTTCACTGTATCAGCCAGCAGATGCCTTCATGACCGAGATCACCGTCGCCGCCCTCCAGCTCGCCTTCACCGACGATGTGCAGGAGAACATCCGCGCCGTTTCCGAAATGGTCCGCGAAGCCGCGGCCAAAGGCGCGAAGCTGATCCTGCCGCCCGAATTGTTCGAAGGCCATTATTTCTGCCGAACGCAGGACGAAGGCCACTTCACCCGCGCCTTGCCCGTCGACGAGCACCCCGCGGTCGCCGCGATGCAGGCGCTCGCGGCCGAGCTTCGGGTCTACATCCCGACCAGCTTCTTCGAAGCGGAGGGGCATCACCATTATAACAGCCTGGCGATGATCGACGATGCCGGGGCGGTGATGGGCGTGTACCGCAAGAGCCATATCCCGGACGGCCCCGGCTATTCGGAGAAGTTCTACTTCCGGCCGGGCAATACCGGGTTCAAGACGTTCCGCACCCCCTTCGGCAAGGTCGGCCCGGCCGTGTGCTGGGACCAATGGTACCCGGAAACCGCGCGGGCGCTGATGCTCGACGGGGCGGAGATCCTGCTTTTTCCGACCGCGATCGGCACGGAGCCGCACGATCCGGATCTCGACACAAGCCGCCTCTGGCGCCGGGCGATGATCGGCCATGCCGTCTCCAACGTTGTTCCGGTGGTCGCGGCGAACCGGATCGGCACCGAAGGCGATCAGCGGTTCTACGGCCACAGCTTCATCTGCGACCAGCGCGGCGACATGCTTGCGGAGTTCGGCGCCACCGAGACCGGGGTGCTGACTGCAACCCTTAACCTCGCCGAGGCAAAGGCGCACCGCGCTGCGTTCGGGTTCTTCCGGGATCGGCGGCCGGACCTTTACGGGCGGCTTTCGCAGGACCTCTAGGCGTCACCGATCAGCGGTGGCCGCGCCTTTCTCGATACCATTGGTCGACGAGCTGGTTCTGGCAGCCGGTCATCCCGTAGGTGCCGACAACCGAGCAACTTCCCGGCCGCCCCGCCCGCGCCGCGTCTTCCAGCAGCTCGTTTCGCGAGCTCCAGGCGGTTTCGCTCAGCGGATCGCCTTTGTGGCGAAGCTCCTTCGGGATCCGGTAGCGATCGCCCTCGGGGCGGCGGGCGCAGACGACGATCTCGTCCCCTTCCGCCTTTGGGCACGCTTCGTTGCCGTAGACCACGGCGGTGGTGGTGCGCTGCGGAAGCTCCTCCTGCGCGGCTGCGGGAACAGCGGCGCCAAGCAAGGCGGCGGCGAGGAGGGCGCGGGACGTGATCACCGCGGCGGTGTCGGGCGCTGCCCCTGAACCCCAGATGAAGGTCCGCGCAGTTCCAGTGCGCGGGTGAAGACGTCCTCGAACATCGCAGGCGTGAGGCGGTTGGTGTTCTGGTTGTAGCGCGAGCAATGGTAGCTATCGATGAGAAGACGGCCGTCGGGCAGTTCGTGCTCGGCGAGGTGCGCGAATTTAAAAGCGGAGAGCTTGCCTCCGGCGGTGCGCACGATCGTCTGGTGGGCAATCTGGCCGAGCGCGACGAGCACGCGAGTGTTCTTCAGGCCGTCGAGGGCGAGGCTGTAATAAGGACGGCAGGTCGCGATTTCTTGGGGAGTCGGTTTGTTCTGCGGCGGCAGGCACCGCACCGCGTTAACGATCGCCGCGCCTCGAAGACGAAGACTGTCGTCCGCCCGCTCCTCGAACCGGCCGGTGGCGAGGCCGAACTTGAGCAGCGTCTCGTAGAGCAAAAGCCCCGCGACATCCCCGGTAAACGGCCGTCCGGTGCGGTTGGCGCCATGCATCCCGGGGGCGAGCCCGACGATGGCGAGCCACGCATCGGGATCCCCGAAGCAGTGCACAGGCGCGTTCCACCAGTCGGGGTGCTGGACCCGCAAGCCTTCGCGAAACGCCACCAGACGGGGGCAGAGCGGGCAGTCGCGCGGCGGCTCGATTGCGGCAACGGGGCTTGCGGGGCTTTCGGGGAACATGGGCGCGGTGTAGGCGGCGGGGCATGGGGAAAACAAGCTATGCGGTGGCGCTCGGCTGCAACCGGCGGCACGGCCGCCACGGTGCGCCCGCCGCTGTGATTGCTGCTGCCGTGACCGAAATGAGCGCTGCGGACCTACAGATCGTGGTGGTGTCGAAAATCTACACAACTCCCGCAATGGGCGGTGCGGGACGCGCATTCGCGAATGCCGCGGCCGTGCTGGAAAGCCGCCTTGAGCCGCCGGAGCTGCTCGCGGTGCTGAAGGGCATCGAGCGTCGCTTCGGCCGCCGCCCCGGCCGCCGATGGGGCCCGCGCGTGCTCGACCTCGACATCCTGCTCTGGTCAGGAGGCGCGTGGGAAAGCGCGGGCCTGGTCGTGCCCCACCCTGCCTACCGCGCCCGCGAGTTCGTGCTGGCGCCCCTTGCCGAAATCGGCCCCGGCTGGCGGGACCCGCTCACCGGCGTGACCGTTCGCCAGCTCCTGTATCGCCTTCGCGCCCGCCTGCCGGTTGACCGCGCCGCCGCTCGCTCCTAGGGCAGGCGCCGCACCCAAGGGGGCCCTTAGCTCAGTCGGTAGAGCAACTGACTTTTAATCAGTAGGTCGCTGGTTCGAACCCAGCAGGGCTCACCACACAAAATCAATGGCTTACGCTAGTTGTCTACAACGAGTCGGAGGGTAGGACGGCCCCCGCTGTGACCACTTTTGTGACCAGGGCCGGCCTGCGTTTCCAAAGGCTTGGACGAATCGCCCGGTGTGACCGGAAAATCCAGCTGGTCGGCATAAGGCTGGAGGTGCTTCACCGAAAGATGCGCGTAACGGCGCGCCATCGCCTCCGACTTCCAACCCCCGAGCTCCTGAAGCACCCAGGTCGGCACGTCCTGCTGCCTCAGCC
>DASWNT010000017.1:0-65866 GCA_036399095.1 Allosphingosinicella sp. | reverse complement strand
CGCCCCCCCCCCCCCCCCCCCGCAAAACCAGACAGGGGACTTGAAGGACCGCCCCCCCCACTCCCATCCCAGTTGCAATCACCACGGCTTGGTGATTCCCGTGGGGCTGCCTAATGAGTCGGTGGTCGAAGCAATGAGACTCCTTCGGTCGATATCGCCATGGGATAACCATAACGGGCACATTGTATGCCGTGCAGTTTCTCCGCTGATGGGCGATCCGGGGTCGCGGCACGTTTGTTGAACGTCCTAATAATCCCGCTTCTCCCCCTTAGCGCAGTACTATTCCTCTAAGGCTTCGCCTACTATTTGCCTGACAGCGCCTCCTCCAGCGCTGCGAGAGCCGCGTGGACCGGGTCAACCGCCCCGTCCACATCTTCCCGTCGCCCGACGAACGCCCGCATCGCCCCCAAACACCTCTCCAGGTACGGCCGGACATCGCCAGGAACGATCTCGGCACTACGCGCGTCGATTTCGGCGCGAAGATTGTGGGCCGCAACCTGCAAGGCTTTCGCCCTATTGCGGTCAATCGAGGCACTGCGGCATCGTTTCGCTATTTGTCGTGCCAACGGTTCGAGCTGGGCGGTCAAGTCGTTGAAGTGGACATTCTGCTCGAAATTGTCGCGCCTGGCATTCGGCACAATCCGGCGGTCCACCACATGCACCTCGGCCACCGTCCAACCGTTGAACCTCGGCTCGGGGAAGTGGTCCTCCAAGACCTGGTGACCACCCACTTGTATATCGCCAGCCCGCAGTCGAAGGCCACCCATCCGCGCATGAGCGGGTATCGCCCCAAGATACTGATGGTGGAGCAGCCAACCCACCGCAGCCACGCCCCCGTCGCGGTCCTCGAACGTCAGCAGCTCGCAGTCACTAAGGTGACCGTTCTGGTTCGCCTTCGCAGAGAAAACAACGCGATGCGGCCTCACAAGCGGCTCGCAGCCATTGATCCTGACTTCGAGCCTCGGAAGCTCGACATAGCGGGACAGATGCTCCTCGATCGCCGCCCCGAATGTGAACCTCGCATCGAACGGCACCGGCGCCACCTCCGACAGATAGGCCGCGATGAGTTCCTCGTTCAGTAACGCGTCCCGACGGTGGTGACGAACCACATCCCGTATTTCTACTTCGAAGAAGTGCGCGGGGTCCTCGGCCGCCGCCGGCCGCCGCTCCACAGTCACGATCTTGTCCACGACACCGGGTAGATCGTCGCTTTCGCCGATTGCTCGCAGCGCCGCCCGTAGCCGGACACAGTCCCACCTCAGCTCTACAACCTCGTCATCACCAGCCGCGCGCGTTCGGAAGATGAGCTCCCGGCAATAAGCGAGACCGGCAAGGCGACCGATGCCGCGGAATCCGCGCGCCTTCGTGCCGCGCTTGCTGCTGCCGCCGATCGCCAGGAGACGACGAGCCGCGTCTGCAACGGGTATACCGGCACCATTATCGCGAAGGACCACACATCGGTCATCATAGTCGATCGTGATATCCACCCGCCCCGGGTCGCTTGGGGTCAGTGAGCCGATCCGCCGCGCCTCCTGGATCGCATCGGCGGAATTCTGGACATACTCGCGGTAGATGCTGAGCGGGTCGGTGTACATCGCGCTGCTCAGCAGCTCGAGGATGTCCTTCCCAATTACAACAAGTTCGCCAGGCGCCGCCTCCGGATGGCTCTCCGGTCCTGCACTCGCACCACGGCGCGCAGGAATTGGGCGTTTCACAACCTCATCTCCCCAACGATGGCACTAGGCCGCGATGGAACCACAAACGTGTCATCGTCATCCAAACCAGCATCCTCAACAAATTCGTCAGGCGGCGGCACATCGCCGACTGACTGGCGCATGGCCTTACTTCCGCGCTTCTTCCAGATTTCGCGCTCGTCCGCCTTGCTGATCGGCACGTAGAAGGCGAGCGCAGCCTTGATATGAGGGTCCGTCTCCTCGTCCCTCAGCACCCGGAACCGGCTTGGATCGCAAGACGAAAGCTTCGCAAGAAGCTCCTGCCGCTGTGATGGTGACAGTCTGCCCATCACGCCCTGATATTCAAAAAGCTCGTCTCGGCCGCCAGCCGCATCGTACCAGTGGCGATTGAAGATGAAGTGCTGCGGCATCAGCAGTATCCGCCGGAACGTCTCCGCGTTCCAGCCGAATGCCCGCCTGAAGAACGCTGGCTCACCGCTCACCACGCCGTGAGTTGCCTGCAGGATGATCTGAAGCGAGCGAAGCTCGTACCGCGTCCAGCCGTCGCTGACAAAACTGCGCTGGGGCAGATCCGTCGGCTGGTAGCGCATCGGGAAGGACCAAATGCGGATCCCAAGCTCCTCATTGAGCTTCACATTCAGCTCCATCCGTTCGAACAAATCCGCCGGATCGTCCCGGAAATTGTACAGCATATAGTTCGAAAGCTCGTGCAGGCCCGCATCTGCCGCATAGCGGATCGCCTGCTCGTAAGGCTTCCTCAGCCCAAGGTGGTCGAATGCGATCCGGAGTGGCTTGAGGCAGATCGTGGCCAACTCCTTCAGGTACATTGGATCCTTGCACAGGATCCGCGCATCCACCCCTTGGTTGAAGTCAACCCGGCGCTTCGACGCCCCTCTTTCGCCCGGCCGGCGCAGGGTGGCACCTTTCTGGAACCCTAGGTCTCGAATTTCAGCGATGATCTCGCGGAAGCGCGGAGAGGCGACCACGTTATTGTCCATTAGCGTTAGGTCACGCTTCTCGCCATGCCGCTCGCGGATGCCGTTCACATATGCCGTGAGCGAGGCCGAATCGCGCTGCGCGCCCTCGAGCTTCGGGACGCCGCAGAAGTGGCACTTCCGGATGCAACCCCGCGAGGCGTAGGCGAAGTAGGCGTCATGCACCGGGTACTGGTACTCGACATGCTCAAGGATGCTGTAATCCGGGATCAGGTCCTCAATAGGGACGCCGTCTACGTCGTCGGCGTAAAGGTCGCCAGAATACTCATCGAGCTTGAGCGCCAACGCCGGCGGCTCGATCAGAAGCCCCGAGATGAACCTTACTCCCCGCCACTTCGGCTCCGTCTTGAACCGGTCCGTCATCAGCGAAGCCGCTATCCCGCCGACAAAGACGCGGTCCGCGCGGCCGCCGACCAGCTTCAGCGCATAGTCGATCGTCTCACCGATCTTTCGATATTCGAACGAGAATAAGGTCGTCACATAGACGCGGTCCCAGGCGGTCTCCTCCGCCCGCGAATCCGGACCCTTAATGAAGGTGACATGATCCCGCTTGCCGTGCGGACCATGGTAGGCCGCGATCTTCATCAAGCCGAGCGGGGGGTACTTGTTCTTGTAACCCGGCTCGATCAGCAGAATCCTACGCCCGGGCATGGTAAACCTTCACCTTTTCTCCGTCCTGCGAAAACGCGGGAATTCCGCCTACCCGGCGGCAGCCGTCATTGGAGCCCACCTCAGAGATCCTTGAAGCGCTTGAGGAGAAGCTGGCGGGCCTTGTTGAAGGTCCGCGTGTCGAGAATCGACTGCAGAACCTCCAGAACCACATCTAAAATATCGCGATGCGGCACCTCGCCATCCCCAGGCGTCGAGCGCCGCGAAGTAATGCTCGGCTTCAGTGTCACGGAGGCTTGCTGCGCCAATGCCCGCAGACGAATGCCCGCCTCCCTGAGCTCCGTCTGCTGCTCGTCGGTATACTCGTCAAGGTTAAGCCCATCGATCCGCTTCATCGCCGCCCGCAGCTTACGCTCCGTCGCCTTCTTGTCCGGCGGCGGCTCGGGCGCCGCAGTGCCGGGTTGCTGCGGTTGTAGGGACGCCTCCACTTCGCTGATCTCGCGGTCGGTAATCTCCTTTACCGTCGTAAAATCGCGAGACTTGCGGTTCTTGCTCGCTGCGTAAGCAGCCTTCGCCAGCGGGACCAGCTCAGCGGCTATCTGGCCCTCGATTTCTCGCCAGGCAGGCGAATCCTCCAGCCCGTCCCGCCGGGCATTCGGAAACACTGTGTCGCCCTCGATGTAGATCTCGCCGATCAGCCACACGCCGAAACGCGAGTAGGAGCGAGCGTGCTTGTACAGCGTTCGGTTGAGGATGTCGGCTCCACCGAGCTGGATGTTCCTCGCCCTCAGGCGAATACCCGCAAACTGGTCGCTGATGATCCCGTAAAGTGGCGTCTCGGCATGCCACCCCCACCACCGCGCTCCCGCCGCCTCGCCGCCATTCAAGAAATGGATCTTCCGGATGGTCGCAGGCTTCGATCCAGCATGGATAGTCGAGGTATAGGGCTTGCGCAGCTCCTCCCCGGGCTCCCCGTCAGGGCCGATGTAGACAGGAATGGTCGGGATCGGCTGATCGATCTCTTCCGCGTGGCGACGGATCTCATCGGCATGATTCCAGCCCTGCCGAAAGCTGATGGGAGCAACCATTCGGAGATATTCCATCAGGTCGGACACGCTCTTAAGTTCGTCCGGTGCCTCGGCTAACCCCTGCAGCGTCACTACCGTATAATGGTCGTCGGCAGGAGCCGCAGCCCCGACGCGGGTGCTGATGCTGCGTCTAAAAACGGGCTCCAGCTCTTCGTCACCCTCCCGCACCGCCTCTCGAAGCTTACGGCAATCGTAGGAGACGATCGTCTCGGCTTCATCGCCCGCGGCCTTGGTCGTGAACTCGAGCAGATCGCAATAGGCGATACCGGCGAGACGCCCGATGCCTCGGAAGCCCGCCTGACGCCGAGCGTTCTTCCGCGAGGCACCGATCGAGGTGAGGGTCTCCCAAACCCGATCGGACGGAATACTGCTGCCGGTATCCTTGATCCGAATGTAGCCGCCGTCGGCATCCCCTACAGTGATGTCGATCCGAGGAGACTTCGAGCGGCCAGCCAGTGTTTCACGGGCACTACGAATCGCATCGAAACCATTCTGCACATACTCCCGGATGCAATCCCGAGGCTCGATGTACATGCCGGTCGTCAGCGTCTCGAGCACATACGACCCGATCAGGAATTTCGGCTCCTTCGGCTTCTCAGGCGCGTTAACGTTCGCATCCGTCATTCTAAATCCTCCCGCACCTTCACCGAAGCTGCAATCCCGTAACCACACCCCAATCGACCAAGCCCGCTAGGCTGTCCCAGCCCACGGTCTCGAACCTCGACAAACCCAGATCAAGCTGCGCCTCAGGCACCCGGAAATACGCGGCCAAAGTCCGGCGCAGGGTGGCGCCGTCCGCTTCAGTCACACCGCCAAGCAGACGCGTCAACGACCGATCGCTGTCCGGCACCACGTCCTCCTGGAGAGCGACATCGCCCAAATAAATGCCACGAAGTCTCTGCCGTCCGGATTCCTCGAAATCGGTCGCCGCTGATAGCGAAAGGATCGGCACAGCCGGGTCGGGAGTCAGCAGGTACCGGCGCTTGCCGGGGCCTAGCCGGCGGTTCAGGGATTCGACAGCGGGCGCCAGCATCGGAAGCGCCTGGACACTGAACACGTCCGGCAAGGCAACGCCAAGCGGCCGGTTCCGCAAGAGGCCTAGGCGGGTATAATAGAGGGAGGCAAGCATTGCCGATAGCAAGCCGGCCCTCAAACCCGGCTCGAGCGGCAACGCCTGGGTGACGATCTCCCGGACCAAGATGGCTGCAGCCTCTATGCCCCGCTCCGCCGCAACCAGTAGAGCATCTGCTACCCGCGGGATCAGATCGGCTCCAAACCCGGCGACCAACAGGGGACGAAGCGAGCCGCTGGCGGCGGTCGCGGCGTCGATGTCGTCACCCGCCAGGAGGTCCAGTAGCTTAGGCAAATCGGCGGGAGGCGGTGTCGGTGCTGCAACCGGCGGTTCATCCCCAGCAACGCCTTGGTCCGGTATCTCGAGCTCGGGCTTGCCTGCCTCCTGCACGGGCTCCGGCGCTGCCGCAGCTGCAACCGGCTGATAGGCAATGAACAGGTTGGCTGCCTCGATGCCGAGCTGCGGCTGCAGCATCTGCGAAATCATCCCCAGGTTCGCGATGGTCAACTCCGCCCCCTCCCGTGCGCCGCGCAACTCGTGGGCCAAAAGCGGAAGCGGCAGGATGATCTTGAATCCCCGCCTAGCGTCGTTGTTCAGCGGACGACCCTGTTCGTCCAGAATCGCCGACGGCGTGTAGACCCAATCCTGCTTGTTATCGTTGGTCAGGAGCACAACGCCGGCTAGGTCCGTCTTCCGAACGAATTCAACGATCTCCCGCCAGATGATCAGATCACCGTAACGATTATCCCCTTGGCGGGTGCGCTCCGCCTTCTTTTTGTCCATGAACCCCGGGGGCTGGCCGCCGATCACCCGAGCGGCATAGTCGGCATCGAGCTGCGGCAGGCCGCTGTAAATATCGCTCGGCAAAACCGTGCGGTTCACCAGCTCGACCAAGAAGTCGATGGCTTCCTCGGCAGTCCTCTTCGCCAGCTTCAGCTTCGTCGCATGGGCAATGAGGGGCTGAGCCGCCCGATCAAGATCGGCAAGGAGGCCCACGCGGTCCGGCCGTCCCCAGAAGGCGCGAGCGCGGTCGTCGTCGATATATCGGCGTGCTTCGGCCTGAAGCGCCTCCACCGCGTTCATCGCCTCGGAAGCTGCCTTCGTCATTGGTGCGAACAGTTCCGGTGCGGTTGTGATCTTCCCGTAGATCTCATGTGCTGCCCAGGCGGGTACATGGAACCTAGCCCCCAGGCTCTCTATCCAGCGACCAAGTTCCGCCCGCGCGGTCGGGTTCAACGAGGCGGCCGCAAGCATGAATGAGGTGTCAGCGAAGAAGTGGTTGTTCTTCCCGGCCAGCGCCTTCTTCAGATGTTCGATCAGCTCGGCCCGCCGGACCGTGCGAGATTGCAGCATTCTTCGCCCCCTGCCGCCGTGGTCGGCTGCCAACCTATCAGGAGTCAAGTCTTAAGCCATTCACGCGGATGACTCTGGCACCGCTCCCTGGCTCATCTCCGCCAGAGACGAGCAAGCGTCCGAAGGTCAATGCTAACCTACCTCCTCCATAGGCACCGACCCTGGCTTCCCATCTGACATTTCAGTGTATGGCTTCGCAGGCGACCACGTGATTTAGGTCCATCTTGGTTGAAACTCTCCTACCGAAATTAGGTCTGTGACCCTACAGCTGGCCCAATAGCTCCACGGGGGCACCGGGAGGGGAGCGAAGCTGACTATGAGTGATGCAAGGTCGAGCTTTACCGGGCGCCCCGGCGCGTCGCGACACGGCCGACCCCGGAACAACGCTGCTCGTCGTACGCTTCAGTGTGGCGCAGGCGTCGCCTCTCGAGTGGTGAAAATTAAGCGAGTGGCAACTAGCGATGAGGTACCCGTGGTCATCACGAAGGAGCATGACGCACCACATGATCAGAGAGAACCCTCTCGAACTGCTGCAGCCGATCAAGTCGGCCAGCGCGCGGCTGCGGAGTTAGCTATGTCGCCGCGAGAGACGGATGACGAACGCAAGGCGGAGAGGTGCGCACGGGTAATTGCGAATGCGAACGAAACGCTCGCAAAACGTGCAAGCTGCGCGGGTGCGTACCCCGGGGTGGAACTCGACGCGGCACGCGCTGCACTAGCGCTGAGTCTCATAGCTCGCAGTGCACGTGATCTCTTCGGTTCTACCGAAGCTGCACTTACCTATCTTGATCGTGACGACTTCGGAGGGACTGGGCTGTCTTCCCGTGAGTTGTTGATTCGCGGACGTGGAACCTCGGTGATAGCCAGGCTGGACGAGCTGCGATACGGTCCCCGCGGCTAGGTCCGTCCGTTGGGGGTTAAGACGGTCGACATTCCGCCTACGGTTTTATTCCGGGCAACATCGCTCGAATACTACCCCAAGGGCCTCAGCCCCGCTGGCTCACGAATGGCTTCGGGGCGATTCAACGCGCATGGAGTCAGCGCCGTCTACTTGGCCTTTGACTACGACACCGCACTGGCGGAGTATTACGGCTCCGACCCGGCCCGTCCAGTTGTTCTGCTGCCAGTGATTGTCGCAGCAAAGGACGTAATTGAAATAACTCCGAACCTTGGCAATTGGCCGCTCGTCTGGCGCGACTGGGATTGTGATTGGAAATTGGCACGCGATCAGGTTGCCGCTGGCGTACCACATGTTACCTGCAGTAGCTGGGAGTGCGGCGCAGATGCGTTGCGACGAGAGTGTAGTGGAATAATCTTCCCTTCGCAGCGACCGCAAGGTGGAAAGAACTTGGTGATCTTCACAGAGGACACGGCACTTGGTAAAGTTCAGATGACCGTCCAAGATCCTCATGAGGAGATAATCAAAGCCAATCCCGCAAAAGGAAGAAGAGGTAAGCCGCGTTGAAACCTCCGCGGCTTCGGCCGACGCGCATGGCCTCTATCTGCGCGGCGAACGGCTCCCGCGGCACCTCTCCGTCGGGCGTCGCAACGGTAGGCTGATCAGTGCAGCGGCTTCAGGGCTCACCATGCAGCCGCTCCTTCCTTCAATGTACGTGGATGCCAGCTCATGGCGCCTTTTCGTCCATGAGTGGCAGCTTGTGCCCCGTTAAGGCCCAGCGCAAAATTAAAGTCTAAACCATTGTTTCTGCAATCACAGGATGACGCCGCGTTCGCGGAGTGACATACAGAGAAGCACTCCGTGAACTGAGCTACCAAGCTGTTTCGGAAAGCGTTACGAGACATGGCGCCTGGCGTCGATCTTTGACCTGGCGTCTCCTAAATGGAGGAGACGGCCCCGTCGAACCGTCCCTATCCGTCCCGCCAGACCAGCAGGGCATCGGCTTTCAAGGTTCCTGTTCAAAGGATATTAGTGCCACAACTTCGATTGCGTCAGACGACATGCTCGGACGCCAGTGGTCGGCCTATGCGGTGACGGCGTCGCGTCCGGTGGGCGCGACTAGGTTTTGGTCGGGGTATGATGACGAAGTTCATCCATCCGACGCTGGAAATTCGCTGCCTGTCCCGACCTCAGCCCCAGCCGCGCAACGACATCTGCCCGAGCCTCCTCGAGGCGAGCGAGAGCTTCTTCTAGTTCGCCTAAATCTCGGCAGATTTCAGCAGAGATGCCGAGGTAAAGCGGCCTGCTGCCTGGATCTGATAAGGCTGCCAGCGCAATCGCCTGATCAATTAGCCATTTGGCATCAATCGGTTCCGCAACGTGCCGCGCTCGCGCCAGCTCCGCGAGCGCCGCGGCCTCGATGTGGGGCTGACTCGTAAGCCGTGCAAGATCAAGCGATCGGGACGCGGCGGCGGTGGCTTCAATCGTCTGGCCCACCTTGTTGTAACAAAGGGCAAGGTTGGCCGCGTGCCGCGCCAGCCCAAGCGCGTCCCCGATGCCGCTGGCAACGCCACTGGCACGGCGGTGAAACTTTATCGCTAAGCCAAACCGACCAGCGGTTTCATGAATAATGCCGATATTCCCGTAGGTGTTCGCGAGCAGCTCCGAATATCCAAGGCCACGAGCAGCTTCGGCCGCCCGACGTTGCCAAACCAGCGCCTGCTTTAGCCTACCCAGTGCATATAGGCCGTTTCCAAGGTTACCGAGCGCGTTAGCGAACACTCTATCGTAACCGCAGTCGATGGCCGTGCGTACGGCGGCAGCCGCGTAATGCACCGCGTACCGGTACTCTCCAATCCTGTAGTGAAAGATGCCTGAGTTCAGATGCGCCTCAGCCTGCCAGCGGGGGAGATTCCGCCGCCGAGCCTCAGCCTCGGCTTGCTTTATGTGGTCCAACGCAGATGCGAAGCGGCCATAGCGGTAGAGGAGGCGCGCCAAGGTGTAGAGGCGAACCACCTCCCTTTCCGCCGAATCGACAGCCGCCGTCCAACTGGTCACGGCCCTCCCGACATTTGACTCAGCTCCTTTGGAAATAGCTCGGGTCGGCAGCAAGCGGGCGTCGTGACGCCTCGCCACTAGGCGAAAGTACGCCTCCGTCCGGCCACGGAGCGTTCGCGCGGGCTGCGTTAGATATCGTGGAGGCGCATCGGCTCTACGCCCTTCAGGCGACGTCGCAGGGCCATGAATGATGTGCACCAATCGGACCGCCCAAGGCTCAGCCTCGCGCATCACCGGCGTTATATCGAACACGTCCGAGAAGCTGTAACCAGCAACATACACCTCCCGACATCGTATGCCTGCAAGAACTGGCGCAAGCGCATGGCGAATGCTCGCCGAGGATGCTCGCGCTGCGACCCTCGCCAAGGTCACCCCGAGCGGCTCGGGCGACTTGACCGACCCGTGGAGCTTGATGACAAGAATCTTCTTGGTAGCCCATCGGATACGCGCAAATTTGCTGGGCTCGTCGTAAACGAGAAAGTCCCTTCCACGCTTCAACCCAACCTCCAGCAGCGCTTGCTCGAGCAGGGTATCGAAGTTCGTCGTAAGGAAGGTCCTGACAGCACCCCGCGCCGCCAGTTGCGCAAGACAATGATGGTAAGGATTGGGGGTGCCACCCTCGAAGAGGGCCAGAAGCGGCCCAATGTCAGTTCGTTCGGACAACGTCTGGACGAAAAGCTCAAAAGGCAATGATAGCGATCTTAGAGCAGTCGCATCGGCCGCTGAAACTTCTAACGCCGTTAGAACCTCTTCTAGGAATTCAGTCGCCGTGGGTATGCCGGAGGATCGGGATAGACCGGCGCCAAAAAAGATGGCCCTCTCTACTTGATCAACTCCGGCACTCGAAGCTCGCAATCGGACCGCGCTCATCGGCACGCATATAGCGTACCGAGCAGACTATCGCGACCTCGCTTTTAAGCCGAAGGGGCGTTGCGCTACGACCTGTCGGTACTGAGTGATCTCTGCCGACACGACAGCTTGTGCTCGCGAAAATAATACTGCCAATTCAATATCAGCCGCTTAGCTGTTGAGATCGCGCGAGCGTTCGGAGTGCCGCTCATACTGTTCTTGACCCCGCCACTCTTCACAAGTATTTGTAACATAACGATTTTACGTTGCACTGGTGCGGCAGTTTCGAACTAAAAAATTCCCGCCCGCGTACCTCAAACGACGCCTCGCTCGGCATTAGCGCCTTGTTTTCTCCCACTCCGAAGGCATGTGTTCCCAACATGTTCCGAGGAGACTAAACTTGGTATCAGAACCTTTCGCCTGGCCAACGGGCATCGAGATTTCAAACCGGCCTCTGCGCAAGGTCGTCCGGCGTTCGTGCGCCCATACCAACGGCACCTCCCGGACATACAAGCACCCGGAGCACGAGCTGACGTTTATCCAGGGTGACTCGATCCACGAGCTCCTCTTTCTGGCGTTCGCTGAGATCGATCCGAACGTGACCGCGATCGCAGCACAGCCGACACAGATCGTCGCCCACCTTAACGGCAAGCCCTTCAGCCACATCCCGGACTTTGCCGTCGTGGTCGCGGGTGCAGGAGAGATCGTCGAAGTCAAACCCGACCGGGCCTACGCAGACCTGACGCTTCGCCGCCGCCTCGCGGCCGCAGCCGAATTCGTCGACAGCACCGGCTGGACCTACCGTGTGGCACTAGCGGGTGACCTCCACCAGCACCCCCTCCGCGAGCAGGTTGACGATCTGTGGCGCCGCCATCGCCGGACCTACACCGATCTTCAGAAAATGGCGGTCCACGAGGCCGTCGGATTCGGCGAGAAGCCAGTCGCCGACGTTCAGCGCCAGACAGCAGGCCGACTAGGAGCGAGCGCTCCTTCCCTCGAACATATCCTCTCTATGGCGGCCAATGCGCAAATCTTCATCGACCTCTCCAGGCCGATTGGAGAGCACAGCCTTGTCCGATATCCCGACCGGCAAGCTATGCCGCCGATCCTCCTCCCCAGGAGACGGCCTATTCAGGATCTTCCAGCACAGGAGGCAGCATGACCTACATGCGACTGACCGCCGGTGCATTCCTCGATTATCTGGGCAATCGGCTGCGCTTCGAGCGGCGCCAGGATCACAACACCGAATGGCGGTCCACGACCACGCTCCAGCACTTCCTCTTCACCGATACCGAGATTCAGCGCGGCATCGCAAAGGGTGAAATCAAGCTCTACGGAAACGGAGCGCCGGTGGAGGTCCGAGCAGCCTCCAAAATCCATGGCCAGCGGCGCGCTAGCAAGGAAGACGAGATCGAAGCGGAGCGAAAGCTCCACTATGTGCTCGCCGCTCACCGTCGCGGAATCCTTAATCCCAAGGCCACACCCAAAGACTGGCAGGCGACGGTCGATGAGGTCTGGGAGGACGTCGGCCGCACTTGGAAGCGAATTCGCGGGGTGCGCAAAGGCGACATCGCGAAGAAGCCGAGCGTCAAATCCGTCAGGCGCTGGGTCGCCGCAGGTGGCCCTCACCCGACGCTCAAGAAACTCATCTCAAGACATCGCCATAAAGGGAATTACACGGATCGCATAGCGGCGGTGATCCGGCAGATCATCGCGGACTGTATCGACGAACATTATCTCAATCGGCCCCCCATCAACATCTACGCGCTCCAAGATATCATCCACGGCAGGGTGCGGGAGCACAACGCCGGCCTCAGGTCAGGCGAAAAGCCTGAGCCCCTGCCCGGCCTCACGGCCATTGAAACCTCGATCCGGGAACTCCCGCAGGATGAAGTTCTGCGGAGCCGCCACGGGGACATGGCCGCCTTCATCAAATACGGCTCCGCGGAAGCCCAGGCCGCTCCAAAGGCGCCGCTTGATCGCGTGGAGCTAGACTCCACCCCTGCGGACCTAATCGTCGTGGACTGGAAGACACTGCTGCCCATTGGACGGCCGCACATCGTCGTCGCCATTGATAAATGTACCCGAATGATCCTCGGCTGGTTCGTGACCTTTGAGAAGCCGAGCATCCAGGCCCTCCTCCAATGCCTCCGCAACGCCATGCTCGCCAAAGACTATGTCGCCGAGATGAACAAGAAGCACGGCTGGAACATCCGGCACGAGTGCGAGACGTTCGGCGTTCCCGAGCATCTTATCCTCGACCGAGGATTGGAAAACATCTCCGAACAGGTGGCTCACTTCGCCGTCAGAGCCGGGATCAACCAGGTCATCATCCTGGGCGGGAAGAAGCCCTGGCTAAAAGGCCTCATCGAATCATCGCTCAAGACTGTCTCCGAGCGCCTCCTCCACCCCGCTCCCGGCACAACGTTTCACAACACGCTGAAACGTCTCGGCTACAACGCAGAGAAAGACGCCGTCTGCACCCTCGACGACCTCGACTATGCGCTCAACAAGTTCTTCATCGACGTATATCCGCGCCTACCGGCGCGCACTCTCAACAACCGCCGGCGCATCGACGTCTGGCGCGAGCTTACCCGCAAAACTCCCGTCGACAGCGTTGAGGACGTCACCAACATCGACCACCTCTTCGGCCGAACCGAGCGCGCCAAGGTGGGCCGCTACGGCATCAACCACCTGAGCATGCAATATTACTCGCGCGAGCTCATCCAATGCCTCTCGAACAGCCGGTTCCAAAAAGCGCTCGCGAAGGATGGCGGCAAGGTCGAGTTCTTCCTCGATCCCGCGGACATAGGCCAGATCCACGTCCGCCTGCCGCACATAGAGGAGACGATCCACGTTTCCGTGGCTTCGAAGTGGAGACCGTACGCCACCGGCCTCTCGCTCTGGCATCACCGAACCGTTCGCGCCTACGCGCTCGCTCAGGCTCGAGACGCGAATGACACAGACGAGCTGCTCAAGTGCAAGCTCGAGTTGATGGAAATTCTCCGAGGCGCCACCACGGGCAAACGTGGCAGCATCCGTGCAGGCCAGACGCTGGCCCGCATGGAAGGAGAAGGTCGGCGTGCCCGCAGCGGCAAGTCAGCCGCTACGAAGGTCGAGAGCAACATTCCTGCCGCGCCGGCTCTCTCCTCCGATCCCTACTTGTCGAACGACATCGGATCTCCTTCAGTATTCAGCTTCGCTCGGTCTGAGGCCGCAGAGCCTGAACTCCCCATAGGAGCCCAACCTCGCCAAAGAAAAGGGTATCGAGCATGACACCCCCCCGCGCCGCCACGCAAGCCGCACCCGCCGACCTGCCTGCGGAAGTGCCCTGGGTACAGGTCGACCCCGATATCCGGGTCCGCCATCTTGGCGGCTTGGTTGTCACCCGCTCGATCGAAATGCGGATCCACTCGGTTCTCGATACCGTCCGGCGGGCGCGCCGAGCCTACCCCGAACCGCGCAACGTCGTTGTTCACGGGGAGACCGGCGTCGGCAAGAGCGACATCATGAAGCGCTATCTGGCTGACTATCCGGACTACCGGGCCACGGACGGCAACCTCAGACGGCCAGTCCTTTATGTCGACGTCCGGAACTCATCAACCCCCAAGGCCGTAGCGCAGGAAATGTTGAAAATGCTCGGCCTCCGAGATTGCCTGCGGGACGGCGGGACGGCCGAAATTACCCGACGCGTGAAGTCGCAGTTGGTTGCGCAGCAAGTTGAGCTCGTCATCATCGATGAGTTCCACAACACCCTCACCGACAACGGCGCCGTCCGGCTCAACCGCATTGCAGAGTGGGTGAAGGACCTCTCCAAGACCAAGTCAAGAACAGCGAATCTGCCGGACGGCCTTCCTGACGAGAACATCCCATTCGTGATGGTAGGCGTAGGCAAAGTGCTGCGGATCGTGGACCCGACGATCAACCCTGAACTCGCGAGCATTACGCCCTACCAGGTGGCGATCGACCGATACCGGTATAAAACCCGCGAGGAAGTCTTGGCCTTTCGACAGTTCCTCGACGACCTCGACTACGAGCTGCCCTTCGACACCTCCAGCATGCTCCATACCCAGGAACTCGCGGATAAGATCCACGTGGCGACCTTCGGGCTCCTGCGACAGTTGGGGCATCTCGTCAGCCGGGCCGCTGAGCTTGCAATCGCCGCCGAAGAGGATCGGATTTACGAACACCACCTCTACGAATCCCTCGAGCAGCAGCGCGGCATCCTCCAGTCGAACCTGATCAGCGCCGAAAGCGAAGGCGCCGAACGGCGCGCAATCGTGAACCCCTTCACCAAGCCGCTGCTTCCCAAGGCCGCCGACCGGCCGCGGAAGCGCGGATACCTGGTAGAGGCATGACGCAAGCCCTTCCCGTGGTCGTTCGTCCGCTGCGTGGCGAAAGCGCCATCAGCTTCGTCTCACGGCTCGCGGATGCAAACGACGTGCCCCTCCTATTGCTCGCGAAGGCGGTCGCTGGCGGTCACGTGCCGCAGCGGTGGACGGATGAGGAATGGGGAAGACTCGCGGCGCTCAGCCTCACCTCAGAGGACGAGCTTGCGCAGCTCCGCCGACCTAAGGTTGAGAGCCCGCGCCACCGCCGTGAAACCCTAATCTTAGGGCAAGCGGTCCGGCCGGACTACCTTGTTCGATACCGACTGAGGATTTGTCCGCTTTGCGTGGGGGAGCGAGGCATGCTGCGCGATGCGTGGGACATTCTCCACGCACCAGTTTGCATCGACCACGAGGTCGAGCTGATAGAGCGGTGCTCTTGCGGTGATACACTGCACCCGCTGTGGCGCGGAAAAGCCGGCGCGTTCAGTTGCCCCTGCGGGACCTTGTTTGCGAACCTGCCTACACGCTCCGCTTCGCCAGCAGCCGTTGATGCCGTGCGATGGCTCATTCCTAGGGTTGAGCCAAAAACGCTCACTGTCGAAGAAAATCCTGCCCCAGTAGTGTTTCCTGCAATCTTCCGTGACCTTATCGTCAGTGACGTGATCTCGCTAATCGATTTTGTCGGCCATGTCGCGACCCTTCGAGCCGATGACCATAGACCCGTCAGGATCGCGGCCAAAGGATATCTCCACGGCGACACGCGCTTCCGGTCGGATATCAGTTCGTGCATAGCGTGTGTTGAAGCCGCTATGCCGATCCTGAGCAACTGGCCGGACGCCTATTATGATCTTCTAAGAAACATCGCGGCCCGGAACCCATCAACCAATGCTACCCGACCTTGCGATATTTTCGCTACGCAGGCGGGACGAATGGTGTTCCGCCCATATCGTGGGTACGACGGGCTTCCGCTTTCGTGCCTCACAGATGCCCTGACCGACTTTTGCCAGCTCGAGTACGGCATTCGTCCTCGAAAGAAGATCCCCGCGCGCGAAAGCGCCACCGCCCGTCTCGTCGGGAGAAATGGTAGCAGAGTGAAGGCCGCTGCCTTTGTCGGTGCTCGCAAAACCGACTTAGTGTTCCAGCGGGTCTACGCCGCTGCACTCGGTGCATTGGACGCTAGATCGGGCAAGGAACCGGCCGAAGCGGTGGCGAGTCTCTTCGCCGAGGTCGAAAGGCGCTGGATCGAGGCGCACTCGACGATGACCTCCAGCGAGTTGTCCCTCCAGTTGGATCATCCGCGGATCGGTAGGGACATCAGCCCTTGGCTTCACCCAAATCTGCTTACCCCAGCGCAGGCCGACGATATCCACGTCCGCAGGCGAAAACCGAGCTTCTACACCCAGGACGTGCTGGCGATGCGCCGCCGGCTCGCCGCTTTGGCGATCCTCACGGCTCCAGAGCACATGCCATCCGAATATGTAAGCTACACAACCGTGGCCCGCAGCCTCTACTGCGGCGGCTACAATAAGACACAGCTGATACTCGACATACTTGCGGGGAAAATCTCCGTGGCGACTACGTCGGAGGCGCCTCGCATGAGCGACCTTTTCCTGCACAAGTTCGAAGCGCGCGAAGCCAGTCGCGAACACCGGCTCCTCGTGATCTTCAAAAAGGACCCGTTCATGATCACGAGTCGCTGCTATTGGGTACTACGCGAGTTTTGGCCCGACAATGTGGAAGTTTTCAATATCTTGGGTAGCCGGCGGTTGCGCAAGGAAGGCGCTATCAGGTTCAAAACGGAGCGGAATACCACCGAAGGCCGGGATCGACCCATCTACCACTATTCCTTAGTCGATCAGCTTGAGCGCCAGCTCCTCAAAGCCGGGCCTTCCATCTCGCCGGCGGTCGACAGAATGGTGATGGCGAACCGCACAGACCGCGCCAAGGGCCCTGTGACGCCCGCGGCGTAAACCAGCCAATTCCTAAGCGCACAGTCTCCGCTCAGCTGCCGGTTGGAGGGAAAAGGGATTTAAGAACTCAAGGCAAATAGGCCTGCCGCTCCGCTGCGCAGAAGCAGTCGCAGAGGAAATTATGGCAGAAGGAGCGCCCGAGGACTACGCCGCCCCAACGCGTGCGGAACTGACGATCCAGCATCGCATCCTCAGAGAGACAATGATGCAGACCTTTGGCGTCGGAGAGGCTGGCCGGCCCGCATTCAACTCCCGCCTGAAACATGCACTCGGCCAAGGCTTTTCAGCCCTTATCGATCCCTGGTGTCGTGGACGCGGGTCAAGGCGCCGCTACACGCTCCTAGACACGTTCAATGTCGGCCTGTGCCTGCAGCTACAGCGAGCCTTCGTAGATCCAGCCGTCGCCGCCGCGTTCGTCCTCGCCGAACAGCCGCGGCTCCAATGCGCCTGGCGCGACGCTATCGGAACCCTCGCGCCTCATTGGCTCGAGGTGGAGCTCAATGCGTTCGCTACTATGGAGAGGCCGGAGATCGCAATCAGTCGCCGCGGCGCTGCCCGTATTGCCGGGGAAGAGTCGCTTCGCAAGGGTGTACAACCCCCACCACGATTGAACGTTGACCTGTCGGCACTCATTAACCGCATTGGGGCAGCTCTAATCCTGGCTGGAATCAGCCCATCTGCAATGGCCGCAGAACTTGACGCTCTTCGAGCGCCCTACTCGAGACAACTTTTCCCGAAGACGCCCTCTGAGGAGGGACAAATTGTGGGGGGGACGCGGCCAGATTGCACCGAGCCCCTGTAACTCGAGAATTGGCTGAAAAGCACAACTTTACCTCCCCTGGCCGGGACAAGTTATGCGTGTGCTACCAGCTAACTTCCTTCTTTGAGCGCCGGCGGGGCTCCTAGGCAGCTTGGTTCACGCAGAGACGCGGAGGGGCCGAAGGTGGCACACCGCGTAGCGGAACCCCTCTTAAGGCGATGAAAAAACGGCTTTGCCGAAAGGAAAAGGTAGCCGCAGCCCCTCCGCGTCTCTGCGCCTCCGCGCGACGAATCTGACGCGGAGGCTAGCTGCGAGCCGATGAAGCTAGGCGAAGCGAACTGGCGAGTAAGGGCCGGGATCGAGCGCAGGCTCGGACCCTAGGAGCAGTGCCGCCGCCAGCCCTGCCGCCGCCGGGGCCGTCTGGATGCCGAAGCCGCCTTGGCCGGCGAACCAGAAGAAGTCGCGCCTGCCGGGGGCGAAGCCGTAGACGGGGACGCGGTCGGGGGCGAAGCTCCGGAGGCCTGCCCAGCTTCGCTCCACGCGCTCCACCTTCCAGTGCATCGCCGTTTCCAGCCGGTCGATGGCGCGCGCGATGTCGATTTCCTCGGGCGCGCAATCGCAGGGCTCGCAGGGCGTCTCGTCGTGGGGGCTGAGCCAGAGCCGGCCGCCGGCTTCCGGCTTGAAGTAGAAGCGGCCGAGCGCGTCGATGACCAAAGGCAGATCGGCGGGCGCGGCGGGATCGGTGCGCAACTGCACGATTGTGCGGCGGAAGGGGCGGATACCCAGGGGGGCGATGCCGGCGAGCCGGGCGATGGGATCGGCCCAAGCGCCGGCGGCATTGACCAGCACGTCCGCTTCGACGGCGCCTGCGCTTGTTGTCAGGTGCCAGCGGCCCCCGCTGCGTTCGGCGCCCAGCAGTTCGGCGCGGGTCAGGACCTCGGTGCCGCTGCGGCGCGCCTGTTTCAGGTAATGCGCGTGGAGTGCGGCGACGTCGATGTCGGAACAGCTCGGCTCGAGCAGGGCGCGGTCGAAGGGCGGGCGCAGGCCCGGGAGCAGCTTCGCCAGTGCTTCACCACCTATCGGTCGGAGCTCCACCGCGCCGCCGACTTCGCCGGCCAGTGCGTCAAGCGCCCCCTGCCCGTCCGGCTCGGCAATGTGCAGCCCACCCCGGTTGCTGAGGAAGCCGCCGTCAAGCAAGAAGGGACCGGAGGCGCTGGTCAGCGGCTGGACGGCGGGGCCGCCATAGCTTTCCGACCAGAAAGCGGCGGAGCGGCCTGTGCTATGGTAGCCAGGCTGATCCTCGCGCTCGAGCAGAAGCACGGAGGCGCGGCCGCCGATCTCAGCGGCGAGGCTTGCGCCCGCCATTCCGGCGCCGACAACCGCGATGTCCACCCTGCGGCTCACCGGGCGGCCTGCTCCCGAAGAAAGCGGTCGATGCGGGCGAAGGCCTGCAGGCGCACGTCGTCAGTTTCGCGCAGGATTTCGTGCGCCGCGCGTTCGAACATGAGCAGTTCGGCCCGGGGAATGGCGGCGGCGGCGCGGCGGATCTCGGGAGCACTGACCAGGCGGTCCTTTTCGGTGGCTACGAACAGAACCGGCAGGGCGATCTTCGCCAGGGCTGCGTCGGTAAGCAGCGCGCAGGAGCGGTAGGCGGCGTGGAGCCAGCCCCAGCTCGGCACACCCAGATCGAAGCCGGGCTCGCGCGACCACCAATATCTTTCGTCGTCGTAGCGCTCGCTGCAGCCGGTAAGGATCGCCTGGCGGGAGGAGACGACGGGTGAGTCCGTTTCGCCGCTGCTCCAGGCAGCAACGCGGCCGAAGCCGAGCGCCGTCATCGTCTGCGCGGTTGTGGCGGCGGCAAAGGAGGGAATGGGCGCAGTGTTGATCATCACCATCGGCGCGATCAGCACCGCCGCGTCCACCGCCGGCCTGCGCTCCGCGAGGGTGCGAAGCAGGACGTGCCCGCCCATGGAATGGCCGATCACCACGTGCGGCCCCGGCACGCCCGCGCGCCAGTCGGTGATGAGCGCTTCAAGATCGTCGACGAGGGGATCGAGGCTGTCGAGGTGGCCGCCTTCAATGCCGCCGCGCGAGCCGCCCTGGCTGCGCCAGTCGAAGGCGCAGACGTTCCAGCCGACCTGGTGCCAGTGGCTTTGCGCTTCCAGATATTTTTCGATGAAGTCGCCGCGGCCGCCGGCGAACAGGATGCTTCCCCGCGCCTTTGCCGCATCGGTTTGGGGCCAATCCAGGCGACGGTAGCTCCAGCCGTCGGGCGCGCGCCAGCGGCTGATCGCCGCGTCTGCCGGTACCTTTCGGCGATCGAATGTGTGTGGCGTCATCCCGCTCGCGGTTACGGTTTATAAAGCAAGCGCGTCTAGTAGCTGTTAGCCATGCAAGGGGGCTTTTCCTGGTTTCTTATCGCTCTGCTCGCGGCGGCTCTGCTCGTTGCGGCAATCGGCGATTGGCGTACGCGCACCATTTCCAACGGGCTGAACGGCGCCATTGCGCTCGGCGCCATCCCTTTCTGGTGGGTGAGCGGCCTGCAATTGTGGCCGGATATCGCGCTCCAGATCGGGGTCGCCCTTGGCGTTCTGTTTGTCTTCTTTCTGGCCTTTCAGATGGGCCAGATGGGCGGCGGTGACGTCAAGATGCTGTTCGCCCTTTCCCTTTGGCTGCCGCCGGCGGCCGTGCTGCAATTGATCGTCATCATGGCGATTGCGGGGGGCGTGCTGACCATCGCCCTGCTGATCCCGCACCGGATGCTCAAGCATGCCGGCAATCCTGAGATACCTTACGGAATTGCAATCGCTTTTGCCGGTCTTTGGCTGATCGGCGAACGGTTCCTTAACCATTTTGGCTGATGTTTAAGCCTGATTGAACGCGGGCAGGAGGCGACTGGCGTCATGGATGTAAAAAAGCTGGTGCTGTTGATTGGAGCACTGATGGTGGCGGCAGTCACCGCGGTGATGGCCAAGAACATGTTCAGCGGTGCCTCGGCGCCGCAGGCCTCGGCCACCCCCGTTGTTCCCGCCGGTCCGGAAGTGCTGGTTGCGACCAAGTCGCTGCCGGTTGGAACGATCATTGACGCGGAATCGCTGCGCTACCAGAAATGGCCGGAAGGCCTGGTGCAGCCCGCTTACTTCATCAAGGGCAAGCCCGGCGCGAACCCGGCCGAACTGATCGGCACGGTGGTCCGCAACGAGATCACCGCCGGCCAGCCGCTGACCCACGGATCGCTGATCAAGCCGGGTGAGCGCGGCTTCCTTGCCGCGGCGCTTGGCCCGGGGATGCGCGCCGTTACCGTCTCGGTTTCCGCCACCAGCGGCGTCGCCGGTTTCGTGTTTCCCGGCGACCGCGTCGACATCGTGCTCACCCAAACGGTTGCCGGCGGCGGCGAGGGCCAGCCCCTCAAGGCCTCCGAGACGATCATCCGCAACGCCCGAGTGCTTGCCACCGATCAACGGATGAGCGCCAATGGCGAGGACGGAAAGCCGGTGGTCCAGAACGTCTCCACGGTGACGCTGGAAGCAACCCCCAAGATCGCCGAAAAGATCGCCGTCGCCCAGTCGATCGGCCAGCTCAGCCTCTCGTTGCGCTCGCTTGCCGACAACAGCGCGGAGCTGGAGCAGGCGATTGCGTCCGGCGCGGTGACCGTCCCGGAAGGCACCGATCCCAAGGCCGAGAAGCGCATGCTGCTCGCCATCGCAAACCAGCCGATCGACACCAAGACCACCGTTACCGTCGGCGCCGACGTGTCGCGCTTCCAGCGCAGCAGCGTTCCCCGCAAGTCCGCACCGGCCCCTGCCCCCGGCGACAAGATGGCCGACGCCATCACCAACCTGGCCGGTGCGGTGGGCGGCGGTGCGAAAACCGGTCCCGCAGCGCCGGCCGCGCAAGCGCCCACCGGGCCTCAGGTTCGTGTCTCCCGCGGCAACAATGTCACCCTCGTTTCGGTCGGAGCCAAGTAAGATGACGAAGCGCACCCTTTCCGCACGCGCCGCACTCGGCACCGCGATTGCCGCGGTTCTGACGGCCAGCCTCGGCGCCGCGGCGCCGGCCCCGGCCTTCGCCCAGGCCGCCACCGGCACCTACAAGCCGACCAAGCAGGTTCTGCTTTCGGTTGGCGAGGGCCAGCTGATCTCGCTGCCCCGCAACGTGGTCGATGTCTGGACCTCCAATCCGAACGTCGCCGACGTCAACGTCAGCAGCCCCCGCCAGATCGGCTTGTTCGGCAAGGACGGCGGCGAAGCCACGGTGATCGCCACCGCCGCCGACGGTTCTGTCGTGTACGGCGCCAATGTCCGGGTCAGCCAGAACATCACCTCTGTTGACGCGATGTTGCGGGCGGCAATGCCGGACGCCAACATCACGGTGACGCACGTCGGCCAGATCGCCGTCATGAACGGAACGGTGCAGTCCCCCGCCGACAGCGCCCAGGCCGAACAGCTCGTCCGCGCCGCGCTCAACCCCGGCGTCGACACCAGCCAGGTCGGCGCGGCGCTCAAGATCGTGCCGGTGAACCGGCTCAAGACGGCAACCCCGCTCCAGGTGATGCTGCACGTCAAGATTGCAGAAGTCAGCCGCTCGCTGGTGCGCGAAATCGGCGTAAACCTGCTCACCCGCGATCAGACCGGGGGCTTCCTGTTCGGCGTGTCGAACGGCCGCAACGTGGGCGGTATCAAAGACATCGTCTCGGAAACCATCGTCGACCCCGCCACCGGCAACCCTGCCGTGGTCGGCACCGAATATACCTTCAACCGGCCGACCTCCGGCACCGCCATCAACATGGCCGGCAAGCTGCTGGGCGTGGACATTCTCGGCGCGCTCGACCTCGCCGAAAACGACGGCCGCGTCCGCACCCTTGCCGAACCGAGCCTCACCGCTTTGTCGGGCGAGACGGCGAGCTTCCTGGCGGGCGGCGAATTCCCGATCCCGCTGGCGTCGGGCCTCAACGGTACCACCATCGAGTTCAAGGAATATGGCGTAAGCCTAGCCTTTACCCCGACGGTGCTCGAGGGCGGCCGCATCTCCATGCGGGTCCGTCCGGAAGTGTCGGAGCTTTCAAAAGAAGGCGCCATCGTCGTCGGCGGCTTCTCCATTCCGTCGCTGACCACCCGCCGCACCGAAACCACGGTGGAGCTGGGCTCCGGCCAGAGCTTCATGATCGGCGGCCTGCTGCGCAACAGCAGCTCGGCGGCGACCGACAAGGCACCGTTCCTTGGCGATCTTCCGATCATCGGCTCCTTGTTCCGGTCCAACAGCTTCCGCCGCAACGAGACGGAGCTGGTGATCGTGGTGACGCCGTATCTGGTGAAGCCGGTCAACGCGTCGCAGATCGCGCTTCCGACCGACGGCATCCGTTCCAGCAGCACCATCGACCGCGTCATTCTCGACAAGGCCGAGCGCAACCGGACGGGCGAAGCACGGCCCGGCCCGACCATGGCGCCGCCGACCTCGGCTCCGGCCATTTCCTCGGTGGGCGCGGCCCGGCTTCCGGCAGCCCCGGCGCCGAGCCAGCGTGCCGAAACCCGCCCGGCCAAGCCCGAGCAATCGGCCGCCGCACCCGGCTTCAGCTTCTAATGATCGCGCCCGACCGAAAGGAAAGATCCGCCATGTTCCGGACCAACCCCCTCCCCTTCGCTTTGGCGGTTGCCGCAGGGCTTTGCGCCACCGGCGCCCAGGCGCAGCGCGCCGATGCCAATCGCAGCATGTATTCCACAAACCAGCCGGTGGTGCAGCGTACCGACTACGCGATCGATCTTGCCAGTGGGGGCGAGGGCCTAGGCTCCGCCGAACAGGCGCGTCTGGTCGACTGGCTCGAATCGCTTCAGTTAAGCTACGGCGACCGCCTCTATGTCGACACCGGCTATGAAGGCCGCGCGGCGCGCGGCGAAGTGTCCCGCATCGCGGCCGGCTACGGCATGATGCTGAGCCCGGGCGCGCCGATGACGGCCGGCCCAGTGCCTTCCGGTGTCGTGCGCGTAATCATCAGCCGCACCGAAGCGACGGTGCCGAACTGCCCGAATTGGGAGCGGTCGGACGGTCCGAGCAAGACCTCGTCCAACTATGGCTGCGCGGTGAATTCGAACCTTGCCGCGATGATCGCCGATCCGAACGATCTGGTGCTCGGCCAGGCGGGCAGCGTCGTGGGAGACGCGACCACCGCCTCCAAGGCGATCCGCGCCTACCGGCAGGCGGTTCCGACCGGCGCCGACGGCCTCAAGGACACTGTTACGAAGGGGGGCAAATAATGAACGCACCGTTTCAGCCCGGACGCGCCGGCGCTGCCCTGCGCGATCCCTTCGCCGCTTTCGTCTGCGACGAATCCACCGCCGAGCTCTTGCGCCCGATCGCGGTGGAGCATGGCTGGGCACCGGAGAAGGTCAATCGCGGCGGGCTTCGCAACGCGATCCAAACCCTTTCCGTCTCGGCAAGCCCGACGATCCTGTTCGTGGACCTCTCGGAATCGGGCGATCCGCTGAACGATATCAACGCGCTTGCCGAGGTGTGCGAGCCGGGCACGGTGGTGATCGCCGCCGGGCAGGTGAACGACGTCCGCTTGTACCGCGATCTGATCGCCTCGGGCATCCAGGATTATCTGCTGAAGCCGTTCACGCCCGACCAGCTGCGCGACTCGTTCGCGCATGCGCAGCTGATCGTGTCGGGCCCGCGGGTCAGTGAGCAGACGACGGAAAAGCCGCACGTCATGACGGCCGTGATCGGCGTTCGCGGCGGCGTCGGCGCCTCCACCATCGCGACCTCCGTTGCCTGGCTGATGGGCGACAAAGGCGGCCGCTCGACCGCCCTGCTCGACCTCGACGTCCACTTCGGCACCGGCGCCCTGTCGCTCGACCTCGAGCCGGGCCGCGGCCTTACCGACGCGATCGAGAATCCGAGCCGCATCGACGGCCTGTTCATCGAACGCGCAATGGTTCGCGCCAACGAAAAGCTGTGCGTGTTGTCCGCGGAAGCGCCGCTCAACCAGCCTTTGCTGAACGACGGCTCCGCTTACTTCCAGCTGCAGGACGAGATTCGCAACGCGTTCGAAGCTACCGTGCTCGATCTGCCGCGCTCCATGCTGGTCCAGCATCCGCACCTTGTGCAGGAAGTGCATGCCGCGATCGTGGTGGTGGAATTCACCCTCGCCGCGACCCGCGACGCAATCCGGGTGCTGAGCTGGCTGAAGCAGAACGCGCCGCAAGCGAAGGTGATCGTGGTCGCCAACCGGGTCCCGGCCGGCGTTCAGGAGATCAGCCGCAAGGATTTCGAACTGTCGATCGAGCGCAAGGTGGACATCGTTGTTCCGTTTGAGCCGAAGGCCGCGGCGCAGGCCGCGAAGCTCGGCCAGCCTTTTGCCAAGGTCGCAACCGCCGCGAAGATCAGCGGGCCTTTGAACCAGCTCGTTGCCGCAACGGTGGCCACGGTGGAAGGCGGCGACGGCGGCGCAAGCGAAGCCGCCAAGGCCGGCAACGGCGGCGGCGGTTCGCTGCTCGAGAAGTTCAACATCAAGACCATGCTGGCCAAGAAGCCGAAGGCAGCCGCCAAGCCGCAGACCGCCTGACGCACCCGCCCCGCGCCGCCGACGCCTGAACGAGGACCGAGGAACGATGGTCGAAAGCTTACCAATGCTGCTGTTGATGGCGGGAATGATCGGCATGCTCGGCATGCTGTTCTTCGCCTTCTCCGGCCCATCGGCCGCCAAGGCGTCGAACCGCCGGCTGGAAAGCGTGCGCGAGCGGCACAGCCGGTCGAGCGAGATCGCGACCCAGGCGCAGCTCAAGCGCATTCTTCAAACCCGGCAGGCATCGAAAGCGGACGAATGGGCGGAACGCTTCATTCCGAAGCCCGCGCTTCTCAACAAGCGCCTGCAGCAGACCGGCAAAGCGATAAGCCTGCCGCAATATGCGCTTGCCTGCCTCGGCCTTGCCGTGCTGGTCGGCGCAGGGCTGATGACTCGCGGCGTTCCGGTGCTGCTCAGCATCTTTATCGCCTTGTTCATCGGCATCGGCCTGCCGCACAAGATCATTGGCAAGTTGATCCGGCGCCGCGTGGCCAAGTTCACTGCCCGCTTCCCCGACGCCATCGACCTCATGGTCCGCGGCCTTCGTTCCGGCCTTCCGATCAGCGAAACCCTGGGCGTGGTCGGCGAAGAGATTCCCGGTCCGATCGCCGAGGAATTCAGAGCAGTCAGCGACAAGATGAAGATCGGCCGCACCATGGAAGCGGCCCTTCAGGAAACCGCGGACCGCCTCGGCACGCCCGAAATCCAGTTCTTTGTGATCACGCTCGCCATTCAGCGCGAAACGGGCGGCAACCTGGCGGAAACGCTTGGCAACCTGTCCGACGTGCTGAGGAAGCGCGCGCAGATGAAGCTCAAGATCCGGGCGATGTCGTCCGAATCCAAGGCTTCGGCGTGGATCGTCGGCGCGCTGCCGTTCATCGTCTTCGGCCTGATCTGGATGATTAACCAGGAATATATGCTGAAATTCTTCCAGGATGAGCGGCTGATGATCGCCGGCGGCGGCGGCCTCATGTGGATGGGCATCGGCGTGTTCATCATGGCCAAAATGATCGACTTCGAGATTTAAAGGGGCATCGGGCAAATGGCACCTCCTTCCGGACCGATGATCCTGGGCGTGGACATGGTGATGGTGGCGACTTTCCTCGCCGCGATCGCAACCTTCGCCGTGCTTGTCGCAATCTATGCCGCCACCACCGTCAAGGACCCGATGGCGAAGCGGGTGCGGGCGCTGAACGATCGGCGCGAACAGCTCAAGGCCGGCATCGTCGCCTCATCCAGCAAGCGGCGGCGCAACATCACCAACAAGAACGAAGTGGGCGACAAGGTCCGCACACTGCTCGGGTCGTTGAAGATGCTCCAGGACGAGCAGGTCGAGAAAGCCCAGAAGCGGCTGATGCAGGCGGGCATCCGCTCCAAGGACCTCGCCTTTGTGGTTATCTTCGCGCGGCTGGTGATGCCGGTGGTGCTCGGCACGATCGCGGTTGTCGGCTTCTATTTCCTCGACTGGTTTCCCGATTGGGGCGAATTGAAGCGCTACGGCGCGGTCGCGGGCACGGTGCTCGGCGCCTACAAGGCGCCCGATCTGTGGCTCAAGAACAAGATCACCAAGCGCACCCACGCGGTTCGCAAAGGCTTGCCCGACGCGCTCGACCTCCTCGTCATCTGCGCCGAGGCCGGCCTCACCGTCGACGCATCGTTCAACCGGGTCGCCCGCGAACTGGGCAAGGCCTATCCCGAACTCGGCGACGAATTCGCGCTCACCTCCATCGAACTGGGCTTCCTCACCGACCGCCGGATGGCGTTCGAAAACCTTGCAAGCCGAGTCGACCTCGACGCCCTGCGCGGCGTCGTCACCACCATGATCCAGACGGAGAAATACGGCACGCCGCTGGCGAGCGCGCTTCGCGTCCTTTCGGCCGAATTCCGCAACGAACGGATGATGCGCGCCGAGGAAAAGGCAGCCCGGCTTCCGGCGATCATGACCATTCCGCTCATTCTCTTCATTCTGCCGGTGCTGTTCATCGTCATCCTCGGCCCGGCGGCCTGCTCCATCGCCGACAACTTCGCGATGTAAGGTGCGAGGGGGAGGAACAACCCGCCCCCTCGCCCATTGTTTCGGCACCGAACCGCATGGGGAGAAGGCGCCGTGGCGACCAATTACAACGAATGGGTGATCTACGGCCTGGTCTTCCTGCTGGGCCTGGTGATCGGCATGGCGCTGATGGCCGGCGGCAAGTGGAAGAAGCGCTACAAGGAAGAGCACAAGCTTCGGCTGGAGGAAGTGCGGCGGCGCGAAGTGCTCGAGAAGGAGCATGAAACGCTGCGCGGGCGGAGTGTGGAGATGGACTCGCTCAGGCATTCCGCGGCGCGAGACGAAGCGCGGAGACACCCGGACGATACACGCGGGCCGCTGTAACGTTCGGGTGAGCACCGAAGGTGGTGGAGGGGTAATGGCGCAGGCCTTCGCCGTAGCGCGCGTGACCCGCTCAGGCCCCGGCAGTTACCCCTCCACCCCCCTTCGGGTGGTCCCCCTCCCCACCGCTTCGCGGCAGGGAGGCAGGGGGGCGGCCTAGGCGCTCAACTATTCAGCAGTTCAAAGAGCAAAGTCGTCACCCCAGCGCAGGCTGGGGTCCATGCTGACTCTCAAGCGCGTTCGCTGCGTCGCAGTCAGCATGGATGCCAGCCTTCGCTGGCATGACGGGGTTGGTCCCTAATGCTTGCGCAACGCCGCTTGCGCCGCCGCCAGGCGGGCGATGGGCACGCGGTAGGGAGAGGCCGAGACATAATCCAAGCCGGTTTTCTCGCAAAAGGCGATGGAGGTCGGGTCGCCGCCATGTTCGCCGCAGATGCCGAGCTTGAGGCCGGGCTTGGTCGCCCTGCCCCGCTCGGCGGCAAGCGCAATGAGCTGGCCGACGCCGGCTTCGTCGATGGAGACGAACGGGTCGCGCTCGAAAATGCCCTTCTCCACGTAGACGGAGAGGAAGCGGGCGGCGTCGTCGCGGCTGACGCCGAGCGTGGTCTGGGTGAGATCGTTGGTGCCGAAGCTGAAGAATTGCGCGTCCTCGGCGATTTCCCCGGCCATCAAGGCTGCGCGGGGAAGCTCGATCATGGTGCCGACGAGATATTCGACCTCACGCCCGCGCTCGCGGAACACGGCGGCGGCGGTGCGGTCGATCAGGTCGCGGATGATGGAAAGCTCGGCGCGGGTGCCGACCAGGGGCACCATCACTTCGGGGATGGGCGCGGCGCCGCTTTCCTCGGCGACCGCGACCGCCGCTTCGAAAATGGCGCGGGCCTGCATTTCGTAGATTTCGGGGTAGGTGATGCCCAGGCGGCAGCCGCGGTGGCCGAGCATCGGGTTGAACTCGTGAAGCTCCGACACGCGCCGCTTCAGCGTCTCCACCGAAGCTCCGGCGGCCGCCGCGACATCGGCGAAGTCGGCTTCCGAATGGGGCAGGAATTCGTGAAGCGGCGGATCGAGCAGGCGGATGGTGACGGGCAGGCCCGCCATGATCCGGAAGATCTCCTGGAAGTCGCCGCGCTGGGCGGGGAGGAGCTTGAGAAGCGCGGCGCGGCGGCCGGCTTCGTCTTCCGCGAGGATCATCTGGCGGACATTGGTGATCCGCTCGGCATCGAAGAACATGTGCTCGGTGCGGCACAGGCCGATGCCTTCGGCGCCGAATTCGCGGGCCGTGCGGCAATCGAGCGGCGTTTCGGCATTGGTGCGGATGCGCAGGCGGCGGGAGCGGTCGGCCCATTCCATCAAGGTGCCAAAGTCGCCGACAAGCTCAGGTTGAACGGTGGCCACTTCGCCGAGCATCACTTCGCCGGTGGAGCCGTCGATGGTGAGCGTCTGGCCCTCGCGCACTTCGGTGGAACCGACGCGCATCAGCCGCGCCTGATAGTCGATAGAGACCGAGCCGGCGCCCGAGACGCAGGGGCGCCCCATGCCGCGGGCGACCACGGCGGCGTGGCTGGTCATGCCGCCCCGCGCGGTGAGGATGCCCTGCGCCGCGTGCATGCCGCCGATGTCTTCGGGCGACGTCTCGACGCGGACGAGGATGACCTTTTCGCCCAAGGCCGCGCGTTTTTCGGCGGTTTCCGCGTCGAACACGGCGGCGCCCGAGGCGGCACCCGGCGAGGCGGGAAGGCCCTTGGCGATGACGTTGCGCGGTGCGTTGGGATCGAGGGTCGGGTGAAGGAGCTGATCGAGCGCGGAAGGATCGACGCGGAGGACGGCTTCTTCCTGGCTGATCAAGCCTTCGTTGGCCATGTCCACCGCGATGCGCAGCGCCGCCTTGGCGGTGCGCTTGCCGGATCGGGTCTGGAGCATCCACAGCTTGCCGCGTTCGACGGTGAACTCGATGTCCTGCATGTCGCGGTAATGCGCTTCCAGGAGGTCGAAGACGCGGGCGAGCTCGCCATAGACCTCAGGCATCGCTTCTTCCATCGACGCCGCGCGGGCACCCGCCGCTTCGCGGGCGGCGAGGGTGAGATATTGCGGGGTGCGGATGCCGGCGACGACGTCCTCCCCCTGCGCGTTGATGAGGTATTCGCCGTAATAAAGCCGCTCGCCGGTGGACGGGTTGCGGGTGAAGGCGACGCCGGTGGCCGAAGTTTCGCCCATGTTGCCGAACACCATCGCCTGGACGTTGACGGCGGTGCCCCAGTCGCCCGGGATGTTGTTGAGGCGGCGGTAGATTTTCGCGCGCTCCGCCTGCCAGGAGCCGAACACCGCGCCGACCGCGCCCCAGAGCTGGTCGTGGACGTCGGTTGGGAACGGGCGGCCGAGTTCTTCCTCGACGATCTGCTTGTAAGTGGCGGTGAGGCGCTGCCAGTCTCCGGCTTCCAACTCGGTGTCGAGGTGAACGCCTTTGTCCTCCTTGGCGATCTCCAGCGCTTCCTCGAAGCGGCCATGGTCGACGCCGAGGACGACGTCGGCATACATCTGAATGAAGCGGCGGTAGCTGTCCCAGGCGAAGCGCGGATCGCCCGACACGGCGGCAAGGCCTTCCACCGTTTCGTCGTTGAGGCCGAGGTTCAGGACCGTGTCCATCATGCCCGGCATGGAGACCCGGGCACCCGAGCGGACGGAGACCAAAAGCGGATCGGCGGCGTCGCCGAAGCTTTTGCCGGTGACGGCTTCGATGTGGGCGATGCCGTTTGCGACTTCCGCGCGCAGGCTTTCGGGGAAGCTCTCCCCTTCGGCGTAGTAGAGCGCGCAAACCGGCGTGGAGATGGTGAAGCCCGGCGGTACCGGCAGGCCAATGGACGCCATTTCAGCCAGGTTCGCGCCCTTGCCGCCCAGCAGATTCTTGTTCCCGTTGCCGCCGTCGGAGACGCCGCCGCCGAAGCGGTAGACGTAGCGGCTCATGCGCTTTCGCCCCTGCACCGGACGTTTGAAAGGTCCCAAAGGTCGCGGTCGTGCATGGAGTTCGGCTTCCTTAAGCGAGTGTTCCGGGCGGGGTGTGAGCGATAAACATTCCGCCGCTGAAAGGTTTCCGCAGCGCAGCATAAGCGGCGGCGATGACGCGCGCGAATGCCGTGAATGTCGCGAATGTCGTGAATGTCACACGCTTTGCCGGGGGGTCCCCTGCCCCGTCAGCCCTCGATGCGCGAGAAATCGGCCACCGCATGCACCGCGTCGCGGACGCGGGCGAGGAGGCCGAGCCGGGCTTCGCGCGTGGCGGGATCGGGATCATTTACAATCACCTTCTCGAAAAACGCATCCACGGGGCCGCGCAAGGACGCCAGCGCGGCCATCGCGCCCTCGAAATCCTCGGCCTCCACCGCGGCGCGCGCGCGCGGTTCGGCCGAGTCGAGGGCGGCGATGAGCTGAGCTTCCTCATCGAGGGGCGTGTAGGAAAGCGATTTCGGCGCCGCGCCGGACCAATTCTCCTTTTTGAGGATGTTGGCGGCGCGCTTGTAGCCGGCGAGCAGGTCGCGGCCTTCGGCGGTTTCTACGAAGGACTGGAGCGCGCGGACGCGGGCGAGCAGCGTACGGAGGTTTACAGGCCCGCCGAGAACAAACACCGCTTTGATCAAATCGTGACGTACGCCTTGATCCCTCTGCTGCACTTCCAGGCGGTCGATCAAGAAGCCGGTGACAAGTTCAATGACGTCCTCAAACGGAAGCATTTGCGTAGCCTTCGGCGCAGCTTCGACAACGAGCTTCATCTTCTCTTCGAATGAAAGCTGGGACCGGTGACGGCCTTCGAAATCGCGGAGGCCGTCGAGGAGCTGCTGATGCAACTCAGAGTCGTAAGCTTGCTTCAGCAGCGAGGATGCGACTTCGATATAAGCATCCATGATTAGGAGGCCCCAGTTGAACCCGAGGCCGTTGTGGGTATCAAGCCGGATCGCTGCGATTGCTGCTCTACGCAGAGCAAACGGGTCTCGGGAGCCAGTTGGGAACATTCCCGTCGCGAAGAACGACACTAAAGTATCCAGCTTGTCCGCCAGGCTCACCGCCACCGTCACCGGCGCGGTGGGGACTTCGTCGCCCTGCCCGACCGGTTTGTAGTGGTCGCGGATGGCGTCGGCGACCTGGGGGTCTTCGCCTTGGGCGCGGGCGAGGTAGCCGCCGATCAGGCCCTGGAGCTCGGGGAATTCGCCGACCATGCCGGTGACGAGATCGGTTTTTGCGAGGCGCGCGGCGCGTTCCGCGAGGTTGGCGAGCTGCTCCTTATCCTCCCCGGTACGGGGAGGATAAGGAGCAGCCGCAGGCTGGTGGAGGGGGGGCTTTGCAGGGCTGTGCGCATGAAGAGCCCCCTCCACCGGCTTCGCCGGTCCCCCTCCCCGTCCCGGGGAGGATTTTACGATCCCTTCTTCGACGAGCCAGCGGGCGAGTTTTGCGACGCGCTCGACCTTGTCGTGTACGGTGCCGAGTTTTTCGTGGAAGACGATCTGCTTGAGCTTTTCCGCCTGGTCCTCCAGCTTGACCTTGAGGTCTTGCTCCCAGAAGAATTTGGCGTCCGAGAGCCGTGCTGTAAGCACCTTTTCGTTGCCGGCGACGATCGCGGCGCCGCCGTCGGCGGGGTCGATGTTGGCGGTGCAGATGAAGTTGGGCGCCAGGGCCCCCTGCCCGTCCGTTAGCGCAAAGTATTTCTGGTTGGTGCGCATGGTGAGCTGGATCACCTCGGGCGGCACGTCCAGGAAGGCGCGGTCGAAGGCGCCGAGGAGCGGCACCGGCCATTCGGTGAGGCCGGCATTTTCGGCAACCAGGCCTTCGTCCTCGACCAGGTGGAGGCCGCACGCTTCGGCAGCGACCTCGGCGGCGTTGCGGATGATCTGCTGACGCTCTTGCGCATCGACGATAACGTGGCAGGCGCGCAGTTTCTCGGCATAATCGTTGGCGCTGCCGATGGTGATGATGCCGGGGTGGTGGAAGCGATGGCCGACCGTCGCCGCGCCGGAGCGGATGCCGGCGATCTCGAAGTCGACGATCTCCTCGCCGAGCAGGGCGACGATGCCCTGCAGCGGGCGAACCCAGCGAAGGCTTTCGGTGGAGGCGGAGGCGTCGCCCCAGCGCATCGACTTGGGCCAGGGGAAGGCGCGGATGATGGCCGGAATGGCTTCGGCGAGAACTTGCGCGGTGGCGCGGCCGGGCTTGTCGACGACGGCGAAATAGACGCCGTCGCGTTCGACGAGCTGGTCCTGGGTGAGGCCGGTCTTGCGCAGAAAGCCTTCCAGCGCCTGCGGCGGCGCGGACGCGCGGGGGCCCTTGGTTTCTTCCTGTACGGCGGCGGTCTGCGTCGGCAGATCGCGGGCGATCAGCGCCAGGCGGCGGGGGGTGGCGAAGGTTTCGACGCCCGAGGCGGCGAGGCCGACCTTGGCGAGCTCGGCCTCGAACAGCCGCGCGAGATCGGCCGACGCCTTGGCCTGCATCCGGGCCGGGATTTCTTCGGAGAGGAGCTCGAGGAGGAAGTCGGTCATTCTACCCTCGGACGCTTGCGCGAAGCGCAACGGCAGCTATGGTTTCACGCAAAGGCGCAAAGGCGCAAAGGGGCTGCAACCGTACGGCTGCCGCATTCCTTACTCGCTGATCAGGGATGAAGGCGCTGCGCGCAGAGAGTGAAAAAGTGCTTCTTTGCGCCTTTGCGCCTTTGCGTGAACTTCTTCTCATCCCGCCCACCCGTTCTTCTCCATCCAGCTTTGGCAGGCGCCCTTCGCCAGATCGCGGACGCGGCCGATATAGGCCTGGCGCTCGGCGACCGAGATGACGCCGCGGGCCTGGAGGAGGTTGAAGATGTGGCTTGCCTTGATCGCCTGGTCGTAGGCGGGAAGCGGGAGCTTTGCCTCGATGCAGCGGGCATTCTCCTCGGCGGCTTCCTTGAACCAGCGGAACAGGGTCTCGGTATCGGCGACTTCGAAATTGTAGGCGCTGAACTGGCGCTCGTTTTCCAGGAAGACGTCGCCATACGTCACGCCGTGGTCGTTGAAGGCGAGATCGTAGACGCTGTCCACGCCCTGGATGTACATGGCGAGGCGCTCGAGCCCGTAGGTGAGTTCCCCCGCCACCGGCTTGCAATCGTAGCCGCCGACCTGCTGGAAGTAGGTGAACTGGGTGACTTCCATGCCGTCGCACCAGACTTCCCAGCCGAGGCCCCAGGCGCCGAGCGTGGGCGACTCCCAATCGTCCTCGACGAAGCGGATGTCGTGCGCCGTGAAGTCGATGCCGATCGCGGCGAGGGAGCCCAGGTACAGCGCCTGGAGATCGGGCGGGCTCGGCTTCAGGATCACCTGATATTGGTAATAATGCTGGAGCCGGTTCGGGTTCTCGCCGTAGCGGCCGTCCGTTGGGCGGCGGCAGGGCTGGACGTAGGCGGCTTTCCAGTGATTTGGGCCGAGGCTGCGAAGCGCGGTCGCCGGGTGAAAGGTGCCGGCGCCCATTTCCAGATCGTAAGGCTGAAGAATGACGCAGCCCTGCCGGCTCCAATAATCGTGGAGCGTGAGGATCAGCGACTGAAAGCTTGGCGGGCTTTTGGTGTCCACGGTTGGTTGGCTTCGCACCTGCACAAAGGAAGGCGACGCCTTGGCGCAAAGGCCCCCCGGCGGTCAAGGCGGCGGCGGCGCGATTGACCTTGCGGCGCGGCCCCTTCAGACAAGATGGCACGAAGAGGTGAAAAGGCGTGGCGGTGTTCGGGAAACGAGGGATTTTGTGGAGCGCTTGGCTGGTGCCGGCGGCGTTGCTTGCAGGGCAGCCGGTGGCGGCGGCGAAGCCCGCGCCCACGCCCGCGCCGGTTGATCAGGACTACGCGCCGAAGCCGGGGCTTTGGCTGCTCGCCGACGAAGACACCAAGATCTACCTGTTCGGCACCACGCACTTGCTAGCGCCCGGCTTCAAGTGGCGTTCGCCGGCGGTGGACAAAGCGGCGGCCGAGGCGGACGAGCTGGTGGTGGAAACGTTGGAGGAGCCGGACGCCGAGCCGGACATGGCGATGATGCTGGCGATACTGCTGGAAAAGCCGGTGCCGGTGCTGGACCGGGTGCCGGCGGACCGGCGCAAGATGGTGGCAAAGGCGTTCAAGGATGCGGGCGTCAAGCTCGACGATATGGCGATGCTGCGCACCTGGATGGTGTCCGTGCTGCTTGGTTATGCGCAGGAGCTCAAAGGCTGGGGCGTCAGCGAGATGAAGGACGCGCCGGGCGTGGAAGACGCGCTTGAGGCGCAGTTCCGGGCGGCCGGCAAGCCGATTTCGGCGGTGGAAACGGCCGACGCGGGACTCGAGGCGTTCAACGCGCTGCCCGAGGCGGAGCAGGTGAAGCTGTTGCTGGAGGCCGCGGCGCCTGTCGAAGAAAGCGAAGAAGCTGAAACGGACAGCGACGATCTTTGGGCGCAGGGGCGCTACGAAGAAGCCTATGCGCGGGACATGGCGGACTTTCCGCCGGCCTTGTTCGACGGGCTGGTGGTGAAGCGCAATGCGGCCTGGGTCGAGTGGCTCGGGAAACGGCTGGAGAAGCCCGGCACCATGTTGTTCGCGGTCGGTGCCGCGCATCTCGCGGGGCCGGAGTCGGTGCAAAAGATGCTCGCGCGGCGCGGGCTCCAAACGAAACGGGTGGATTGAAGATGACCAAGCGTATCAAGGCTTTGTGGCTTAACACGGCGCTTGCCGTCACCTTGGCGGGTTGCGCGGCGCAGCCGGGGGCGGAGCGGGCAAGCGCCGCACCGAAACCGGCGATGTGGAAGGTCGCGGACGCCGACACCACGATCTACCTGTTCGGCACGGTGCACTTGCTGCCTGAGGGGCAGGCCTGGCGCACCGCGGCGTTCGAACAGGCGCTTGCCGGAGCGGACGAGCTGGTGCTGGAAGTCGGCAACATCGACGATCAGGCCGCGGTGGGCGGCGCGATGATGAAGCTTGGCATGTCGCCGAACCTGCCGCCGTTCCGCGAGCGGGTGCCCGAAGCCAAGCGCGCCGCGCTTGACGCCATGGTCGCGGAAAGCGGCGTGCCGGCGGCGGTGCTTGACCGGCTGGAGACTTGGGCGGGCGCCCTGTCGCTGCTCGGCGTCACCTTCAAGCGGCTCGGCCTCAATCCGGGGCTTGGCGTGGAATCGGCGATCACCGCGCCTTGGAAGGCGAGTGGCAAGCCGGTGCGGGGACTCGAAACGGCGGAACAGCAGTTCGGATTTTTCGATGGCCTGCCCGAAGCGGATCAGCGCGCGTTCCTGGAAGGCGTGCTGGAATCGCCGGCCGATGCCAAGAAGCAGTTCGATGCCCTGCTCGCCGCCTGGGCAAGCGGCGACGACGCCGGCATCGCCCGGGCTTTCGAGGCCGAGCAGAACATGACGCCGAAGATGCGCGAACTGCTGCTCACCGGCCGCAATGCGAAGTGGGCGGATTGGCTGGACACGCGCATGGACCAGCCGGGCACGGTGTTCGTCGCGGTCGGCGCCGGGCATCTGGTGGGCGAAGGCAAGGTGCAGGATTTCCTGCGCAAGCACGGACACAAGGCGAAGCGGGTTCAGTAGTTCCTCCCCATCGGGAGATGGGGAGGGGAACCAGGCGAAGCCTGGTGGAGGGGTAAGTGGCGCGGGCCGTTGCCGCCGGGTGCCTGATCCGCCGGAGGTTCGGCAATCACCCCTCCACCACCCTTTTGGTGGTTCCCCTCCCCATCGCTTCGCGGCAGGGAGGAACTGGAGGGCGTTCGCCCCCTCCCCTTCTCCTTGCCTTATCGGCACCCCTCGGCTACAGGCGCCGCTTCCCCGTTCATGGTCATCCCTGGAGGCGTGAGCGCGGGCGTTTGTTACAACATCCAATCTTGGAGACATGCATATGAGCGAGCAGCTTACGCTGTCGGCCGAGGCGCGCGATCGGGCAGGCAAGGGAGCCTCCCGTGCAATGCGTCGTGAAGGCCGCGTCCCCGCCGTTATCTACGGCCAGAAGCAGGATCCCATCCAGATCCACGTCGAGGAAAAGGCCCTCGTGAAGGCGCTTTCGGGCGGCCACTTCATGAATTCGGTCATCATGATCGACGTCGGTGGCTCCACCACCCGGACCCTGCCCAAGGACGTCCAGTTCCACCCGGTTACTGACCGGCCGCTGCATGTCGATTTCTTCCGCATCGGCGAGCATTCAAAGGTCACCGTTGCGGTGCCGATCGTGTTCACCGACGAAGAGAAGAGCAAGGGCCTGAAGCGCGGCGGCGTTCTCAACGCCGTGCGCCACGAGCTTGAGCTGACCTGCGATGCGGCGGAAATCCCCGACCACATCGACATCAGCCTTGCCGGGCTCAACATCGGCGACTCGCTGCACATTTCGGCGGTCACCCTGCCGAAGGGCGTGGAAAGCGCGATCACCGACCGCGATTTCACCATCGCAACCATCGTCCCCTCCTCCGGCATGACCGAAGACACGGACGACACGCCGGCCGACGCGGTGCCCGCCACCGAAGCGACTCCCGGCGACGAAGACAAGGACCACCCTGCGCAGACGCAGGACTGATCCTTGTCGTTACTCAGGCGGCTCGGCGCTCTCCTCGCCCCACGGGCGGTGGAGGTGCCGGGCCAGCCCCTTGGCCTTGAGGCCACCGACGACTGGGGGGATTTCGAGCCCGTGCAGATCTGGGTCGGCCTCGGCAATCCGGGCGCGCAATATGCGATGCACCGGCACAATGTCGGCTTCATGGCGCTGGACGCCATCGCCGCCACCCACAGTTTCGATCCCCCGAAGAAAAGCTTCCGCGGCTGGGCGCAGCAGGGGCGGATCGGCGCCCAGCGGATCCTGCTGCTGAAGCCCGAAACCTTCATGAACGACAGCGGCCGCGCGGTCCGCGCCGCGATGGACTTCTTCAAGAAGGACGTCGGCGACATCACCGTGTTCCATGACGAGCTCGACCTGGCGCCGTTCAAGGTGAAGGTGAAAACGGGCGGCGGCACCGCCGGGCATAACGGCCTTCGCTCCACCGAGGCGCATGTCGGCAACGCGTTCCGACGTGTCCGGATCGGCATCGGCCATCCCGGCCACAAGGACCGGGTGACGGGGCACGTCCTCGGCAATTACGCCAAGGCGGAGACCGACGACCTTGCCGACATGCTCGGCGCGATTTCTGCCGAGGCGGAGTGGCTGGCGACGGGCGACGACGTGCGCTTCATGAACGAAGTCGCGCGCCGCCTCCAGGGCTGACGCGCGCGCTCTACTTCGGCAGCTTCGCGACCGAATCCATGCAGAGTTTCACGGCGCGGTCGAAGGCGGCCGTCTGGCCCGGGTTGCGGGCAAGTTGGGTACGGAAGCTGCGGCTCGCCGAGACGGCGACGCCGTTGATCTGGGCCGGGGTGAGCCGTTCGGGGTTGGCGGCGACCTTCGCCTGGGCAAGGGCGCGGCGCATCATTGGGGCCAGGTGGGCGTTCACCGACGGGTTGTTGCTCCGCTCCGCCTTGACGGCAAGCGCGCCGGCGCAACCTGCCCAGAAAACCGGGGGGCTTGGCGGCGCGGCGTGGAGCGGCATCGCGAAAGCGGCGGCGCAGGCGGCGGGGAGGATAAGCGAACGGGCCTTGTGCATCGGAACATGCTCCTTTGCCGCTTTGCCTCTCACTTTAGCCGTGGCGCCGCAATGGGTTAGAGCGCGGGTGCCGCTAGCTGTGCGCCTTCGGGACGGTTCCGGCGCTGAAGCTTGCGGGGCGGTTGGTCGAAGAAGTCGACCTGCATGCGCATCGCGCCGAGCGGCTCGACGCTGTGCGGTTGCTGCGGTTCGATGACCTGCTCGTCGCCGGCACGAAGTTCGCGCGTGTCGCCGTCGCAGTCATAAAGCAGGCGCCCTTCCAGTACGCGGATCAGGCCCCACACGCCCGCCTTCGTGCTGTGCTGGCGGCGAAGGCCTGCCGGGAGACTAAGTTCGTCGAATATCGGCGTCGACTTGTACGGGCGGGGCGTGGCTGGTTCTAAACGGAAGTAGAGGGCGAGCTTCAGGCTTTCGGCGATGCGCTCCGCTTTTTCGACTACGGCGGCGGCGTGTTCGGCGGCGAGTTCCTGCGCCGCCGTTTCGCGCCAGAGGGCGAGCCAGCGGTCGAACATGGCCGGCTCGATTGCGGCGGCGTGACGCAGGTGGGCGCCCATCGGGCTGCCTTTGTAGCGGCCGGTGGTGCGCATCACGGAGGACCAAAAGGCGCCGAGCTTTTCGAGGTGTTCGGGCCAGTTTTCAACCGCGGCGCCGAAGACCGGGCCGAGCGAAGCGTCGTCTCGCACCTTTGCGTAGAAGGCGTTCACCAGGCGCTGGAGATCGGCGTCGGTCATTGGCGGTGGGTACTCCTTGGGGTGCGGGTGGTGCGTACCACTCTACGGTTCGGACCGGCACTTCCGGTGATCTACCTAGCCCCTCTCCCTTTACGGGAGAGGGAGGGGCCCGCGCGCGCGTGCGCGTGGGAGGGTAAGGGAAGCGGCAGAAGGGACTCACCCTCACCCCGCTTGCCTTCGGCGAGTCACCCTCTCCCGTGAGGGAGAGGGGCTGGGCTCTGCAGGGAGAGGGTAAGGGTGGCGCTTCCCGCCCCCAGCGTTTAGGGAGCGGCGACTTTTCAGAACATACAAGGCTTCAACACGCGATGGGTTTTCGGTGCGGTATCGTCGGGCTTCCCAATGTGGGCAAATCCACCCTGTTCAACGCGCTGACCGAGACGGCGGCGGCGCAGGCGGCGAACTATCCCTTCTGCACGATCGAGCCCAATGTCGGCCGTGTGGCGGTGCCCGATCCTCGGCTGCACGAGATCGCCCGGATCGGCAAATCGGCAACGGTGATCGAAACCCAGCTCGAGTTCGTCGACATCGCCGGCCTGGTGCGCGGCGCCTCCACCGGCGAGGGCCTTGGCAACCAGTTCCTCGGCAACATTCGCGAAGTGGACGCAATCGTCCACGTGCTGCGCTGCTTCGAGGAAGGCGACGTGACCCACGTCGAAGGCAAGGTCGATCCGATCGCCGACGCCGAGACGGTTGAGACCGAGTTGATGCTCGCCGATCTTGAAAGCCTGGAGAAGCGGGTCCCTGCGCTCGCCAAGAAGGCGACGCAGGGGGACAAGGAAGCGAAGATCCAGGCGTCCGTGCTCGGCCAGGCGCTGGAACTGCTGCGCGAGTCCAAGCCCGCCCGGCTTACCGAGCCGAAGGACGATGAGGAAGCCAAGGCGCTTGAGCGGGCGCAGCTGCTGACCGCCAAGCCGGTGCTGTACGTCTGCAATGTCGACGAGGGCGACGCGGCGACCGGCAACGCCCACAGCGCGCGGGTGTTCGAAAAAGCCAAAGCGGAAGGCGCCCATGCCGTGGTGATTTCCGCAGCGATCGAGGCCGAGATCGCGATGATGGCGCCGGAGGACCGGGCCGAGTTCCTGAAGGACCTTGGGCTTGCGGAGACCGGTTTGTCGCAGATCATCCGTGCCGGCTACGCTCTCCTCGACCTCATCACCTTCTTCACCGTCGGCCCCAAGGAGGCTCGGGCGTGGACAGTGGAGAAAGGCTCAAAGGCACCTCAGGCGGCCGGCGCGATCCACACCGATTTCGAGCGCGGCTTCATTCGCGCCGAAACCATGGCCTATGAGGATTATGTCGCGCATGGCGGCGAGGCCGGCGCGCGCGAGGCGGGCAAGTGGCGCTCCGAAGGCAAGGATTATGTCACGAAGGACGGCGACATCATGCTGTTCCGGTTCAACGTTTAAGGGAAGAAGTGGTTCGCGCAGAGGCGCAGAGACGCGGAGAAAAGGGAGCTTGGAGCCTGAAGCCGGTTCCAATCGTGAGCGCCTCTTGTCCCCCACTTGCGATTTGCACACGCTCAGCCTCTCTGCGCCTCTGCGTCTCGGCGTCTCCGCGCGAACCAAGAGAGGGTTTCCCGCGTTCGCGGGGGTGACGGTGGAGGAACGATGAGACAAGTCGGCAGCAGTGGGCTCAAGACCCCTCCTCTCATCCTTGGCGGCAACGTCTTCGGCTGGACGGCGGACCGGGAGGAAAGCTTCCAGGTGCTTGACCGCTTCGTCGCGGCCGGCGGAACGATGATCGATACGGCCGACACCTATTCGGCCTGGGCCCCCGGCAACAAGGGCGGCGAGAGCGAGACGATCATCGGCGAATGGCTGCAGCGGCGCGGGCGGCGGGACGATATGCTGATCGCGACCAAGGTCGGTTTCGCCGGCGGGCTCGGGGCGCAGAATATCGCGGCGGCGATCGACGGTTCGCTGAAGCGGCTCGGCACCGATTATGTCGACCTTTATTATGCCCACCGAGACGCGCCGGATGTGCCCATCGCCGAGACGATGGAAGCGTTCGACACGCTGGTGCGCGCCGGCAAGGTGCGCGCGCTCGGCGCCTCCCAGTACGAAGCGGACAGGCTTGAGCAGGCGCTGGATATCAGCGCGGAGAACGGCTGGACCGGCTATTCGGTGCTGCAGACCTGGTACAACATGGTCGAGCGGCCGAAATATGAGGATGCGCTCCGCGAGGTGGTGCAGAGCCGCGGGCTCGGCATGGCGGCGTTCTTTTCGCTGGCCAATGGGTACCTCACCGGAAAGTATCGCAGCGAAGCCGATCTCGGGAAGAGCGTGCGGAGCGACCGGGTGGAGGAATACCTAGCCGGTAACGGGCCGCGCGTGCTCGCCATGCTGGACGCGGTTGCGGCGGAAACCGGCGCCACGGTTGCGCAGGTCGCGCTTGCCTGGACGGCCGCGCAGCCGGGCGTCACCGCCGCCCTTGCCAGTGCGCGGACGCTGGCGCAGCTTGACGAGCTGCTCGGCTGTCTGACGCTTGAGCTTGCGCCGGACCAGATCGCCGCGCTGGATGCGGCAAGCGCTTCAACAGGGGAGACTATCACATGAACCCACGTATGTTTTTGCAGACCATGATTGCGCTCGCTTCGGCTTCGCTCGGCCTGGTGGCGGCGCTGGCCTGGAACGAGGCGATCAAGGCGACGCTTGCCAAGCTGGGCCTCGGCGACAGCCTTGCCGGCCTCTACACCTACGCGATCCTGGCGACGGTGATCGCGGTCACCGTGTTGGTGATGCTCGGCAAGGCGGCGGCGCGGGTCGGCGGCGAAGCGCATTTCACCCGCGAAGCGGAAGGCTGAGGCGGGTGATCTGGCTGGACGATCTCCAAGTCGGCGACGAGACCTATTTCGGAAGCACCGAGGTGACGCGCGAGGAGGTAATCGCCTTTGCGCAGCGTTACGATCCCCAGCCATTCCACCTGTCGGACGAAGCGGCGGCCAAGACCCACTTCGGGCGCATCGCCGCTTCCGGCTGGCACACGTGCGCGATGGTGATGGGGGTGATCGCCCGCCATGTCGTGGAGACGGAGCAGGCCGGGCTCGGCTCGCCGGGGATCGACGCGTTGCGCTGGCTGAAGCCGGTCTATCCGGGCGATACGCTGCACGTGCGGTCGCGAATCGAGGAGGTTCGGCCGTCGCGGTCCAAGCCGGAGATCGGGTCGTTCCGCTCGGCGACAACTGTCACCAACCAGGACGACGTGCCGGTGCTGACCTTCACCAGCATCGTGCTGATGCGGCGGCGGCCGGCGGGGGCGTAGCGAGGGGGCCCTCCCCTGGAAGGGGACGTGGCAGCCTGCAAAGCTGACGGAGGGGTATCAGCGGGTCCGGAGAGGGCCGCTGCCGAAACGGCAGACGCCGCATCCGCGCCCTACGCTGATACCCCTCCACCCCACTTCGTGCGGTCCCCCTCCCCCCTCGGGGGAGGGGTTGAAGCCAAGTTAGTCGCGGCGGTCGCGGCGGTTTTCGCGGCGCAGTTCCCGGCGGTCCTGGCGCCGGTCCTGGCGGAACTCGCGGCGATCCTCCCGGCGGTCGGTGCGGAACTGATCGCGGGTGATCGTGCCGCTGCGGACGGCCTGACGATCGTCGCGGCGTTCGGCGCGGAAGGTCCGGCGGTCGTCGCGGCGCTCGGTGCGGTACTCGCCGCGGTTCTGGCGGACTTCGCGGCGATCCTCGCGCCGGTCGGCGCGGTAGGCGCCCCAATTCGTAGCGCCGCTGCCGTACCGGGTGCGGCGGCCTTCCCAATAGCGGCGGTGATCGTCGTTCCAGCGATGGCGGCGGCCACCGCGGTCGTAGATGTAGAAGCCGGTGCCCGGATAATAATAATCGCCGTACCAGCCATAATAGCTGCTCGCGTAGCCGCGGCCGTAGCCGCCGTAGCAATCGTCGTAATAAGGGTCGCAATAGCCGCCCGAGCCGTAGCCGACCGACACGCCGCCATAGCCGTAGCCATAATCGTCGTAGGTGGCGCAGGCGGAAAGGCCGGCGGAGGCGGCGAGCGCCAAGGCGAGGGTTTGCAGACGATTGGGCATAAGCGACACTCCCGATGGAAAATACAAACGCGCCCGGGACGCTCTGCTCCAGGGCGTGAATGAAGGATGAACTTCCTTAACCTGCTGAAAACGAAGAAGCTTCGTGCAGGTTCCTCCGGTGGTGGAGACGCGCCGCGGCGGGTTAGCGAATTGGCAAGCCGCGCGCATTAGGCAGAGGCGGATGACGCGCGCTTCCACCCTCCCCGTTCTTTCCTGCGCTTATGCACTCGCCCTGCTTGCCGGACTGCTATCCTGGTGGGTGAGCGGCGCCTGGACGTCCGGCTTTTCCGGAGCGGACGAGCCGGCGCACTTCCTCAACAGCTGGTTCGTTTCCGCTTACCTGCGCGACGCCTTGGGCGAGAATCCACTCGCGTATGCCACGGAATTCTACCTCCATTATCCCAAGATCTCGATCGGGCACTGGCCGCCGGCTTTCTACGGGCTGGCCGCCCCGGTTTTCTGGTTCGCACCGGCAACGCCGCAGACGGCCATGGTCATCAACCTGTTCGTGTCCGCGCTGCCGGCGCTTGGCGTCGCCGCATTGCTGCTTCGGCTGCACGGGAAAGCGGCGGCGCTTGGCGGCGCGGCCGTTTGGGCGGTGACGCCGTTGGCGCTGGAGGGGCAGGCTTTCTTCATGCTCGACCAGGCGCTCGCCGCCTGCGCGGTCGCGGCGGCGCTCGCCTGGGCTGCCTTTGCCGAGCGGCAGACATGGCTGCGAATTCTGCTTTTCGCCGGGCTTGCGGCGCTTGCCATCCTGATCAAGGGCAATGGCTGGCTGATCGTGCTGATCCCACCGCTGCACCTGCTGCTCACCGCACGCTGGTCGCTGCTGCGATCGGTGAAGCTGTGGGTGGGAGCGGCGGCGGGACTTGCGGCGGTTGGGCCGTGGTATCTCGCCACCGCCGGCATATCGGCCGACGGCTTCAACTACGAACCGGGCCTGCCGTTCGCCGCCAAGTCGCTTGCCTACAATCTCGACGCGCTCGCCGACAATGTCGGTGTGACCGGGTTGCTCCTCGCCGCGGTGGGCGGAGTCGCTGCCTGGCGGCGGCGCAAGGAGGAGGACGCGCGCTGGAACTTGGTTGCCGCCTGTCTGGCGCTGCTTCTTGCCACTCTCGCCCTACAGGCGATCGTGCCGGTGGACCTCGACCCGCGCTACATGGCCCCTGCCCTTCCCTCCGTGATCGTTCTTGCCGTGGCGGGCGCGGCCGCGCTGGTGCGTGCGGCGGGTTTCAGCCGAATCTGGTCGGCGGCCCCCTTGCTCCTGCTGCTGCTTCCGGGCGTGGCGCACCTTTCAATGCGGGAGCCAAAAGCCGATCTGCGGATGGAGGACGCGGCCTCGCTTGCCCACCGAGCCGGCCCGGGCGCGGCCTGGCTGATCGACGGCGGAAGCGGCGCGGAGGGCGGCTTCATCGCGGCGCTTGCGGTGCGCGACCCACAGTTGCGCGGCTACACGGTGCGCGCTTCGAAGCTGCTTGCCGCGAGCGACTTCATGGGCAATCGCTACCGCTTGCGCTTCGCGACGCCTGCCGAAGCGGCGGCCGAGATGCGGCGCCTCGGTCTTGCCGGCGTGGTGGTGGCCGAGCGGCCGGGGGTGGAGGAGTTCGCCCACCGGTCGCAGCTTGCCGCGGCGCTTGGCGATCCGGCATCCGGCTTCCAGCTCGCCGCCGAACTGCCTCACCGGGGCCGGGCGGGCACGACCCGCCTCTACCGGGCCGTCGAGCCTGTGCAGGCGAACGTCCCCGCGATCCGCGCCCTCGGGCTGCCGGACAAGGCGAAGATCGCCGCGCGCTAGGCTATTTCTCGTCGGTGAAGCGCTTCACCTTCACGGGAAGCTTTTTGCCCTTGGTGCGCCGCGACGGGATCTGGACCGGGTTCTTTTTCTTCCACTGCGCCCAGGTCATCGGGCCTTCGGGCGTTTCGATGATCTTGTCGTCCATGCTCATCAGCGGCCTCGCTTGGTTTCACCCGGCCGGGCAGAAGCCCCAACGAAAAACCCCCTCCGGTTGCAACCGAAGGGGGCTTGTTCTTCTTAGTGGTGGCCGGCGGCGCCTGGGCCGTGGCTGTAATCCTCATCCTCGTCACCACGCGCCGGCGGCTTTTTCACGCCCGCCCAGATGTTCTGGTACGACATGTACGCGAGGATCGTCGCCAGGATCAGGAAGATCAGCACGGCGATGCCGGTGCGGTGGCGGTTTTCAAGCCGGGGCTCCGCCGTCCAGGCAAGGAATGCCGACACGTCCTTGGCCATATTGTCCATGGTCGGCGGCGTGCCGTCGGCATAGGTGACCTGGCCGTCGCCCTGGAGCGGCGGCGGCATGGCGATGTTCAAGTTCGGGAAATAGGGATTGAAGTGCAGCCCCTGCCCCGGACGGTTCTCTGCCGGAAGGTCCGCCGGCGGGTTCTGGTAGCCGGTCAGCAGCGAGTAAACGTAGGCCGCGCCGCCGTGACGCGCCTTGGTGATCAGAGACAGATCGGGCGGCATCGCGTTGTTGTTGGCAGCGCGGGCGGCGGTTTCGTTGGCGTAGGGATTCGGGAAGGCATCGGCCGGAATGGCCTTGCGAGTCGCCGCTTCACCGGTTTTCGGATCAACCGAAGGAACCTGGATCTGCCACTGATCGGCGATCGCCTTCACTTCGGGCTCTTCGTAGCCGATCTCGCTCAAGTTGCGGAACGAGACGAAGCTGAGGCCGTGGCAGGAGGCGCAAACCTCCTTGTAGACCTGGAAGCCGCGCTGGAGCTGCTGGCGGTCATATTTGCCGAAGGGGCCGTCGAACGAGAAGGAGGCGTGCTTGGGCTCCTTGTGGAACTTGTGCTCGACCGTCTCTTCGTGCGTCTCGCCGAAGTAGGTGAATACGCCGGTGACCAGCGAAAAGGCCGCAATGAAGCAGAAGCCCAGGCCGACCAGAAAGGCGATTAAACGAACCATGACGCGTCTTTCCCTTATTCGGCGGCTGCGGGGCGCGGGCTGGTGCCGGCCGGCTGCGATTCAGCTTCCTGGCCGTGCAGCACCGAATCCGCGATGGAGCTCGGCAGCGGCAGCGTCCGCTCGGTCGCCGACAGGATCGGCAAAATGATCAGGAAGTGCGCAAAGTAATAGATGGTCGCGAGCTGGCTGAGCATCACGTAGGGCTCTTCCGCCGGCAGACCGCCGACCCAGCCGAGCAGCAGCACGTCGGCGACTAGGATCCAGAAAAACATCCGGAAGGTCGGCCGGTAGCTGCCGGAGCGAACCGGCGAACGGTCGATCCAGGGCAGGAAGAAGAGCAGCAGGATGGCCGCGAACATCGCCAGCACGCCCCACAGCTTCGCCGGCAGGATGAAATCCACCGTGAAGGCACGCAGGATCGCGTAGAACGGCCAGAAATACCATTCGGGCACGATATGCGCCGGTGTCGAAAGCGCGTTGGCCGGGATGTAGTTGTCGGCGTGGCCGAGATAGTTCGGCGCGAAGAAGGTCACCGCCGCGAACAGGATCAGGAACACGCCCAGGCCGAAGCCGTCCTTTGCCGTATAGTACGGGTGGAACGGCAGGGTGTCCCGCGGCGACTTGATGTCCACGCCCGTCGGGTTGTTGGAACCCGGGATGTGAAGCGCCCAGATGTGCAAGATAACCACGGCGGCGATCACGAACGGCAGCAGATAGTGAAGCGAGAAGAAGCGGTTCAGCGCGGCATTGTCCGGCGCGAAGCCGCCAAGCAGCCACGTCTGAATCGGCTCCCCAATCACGGGGATCGCGCCGAACAGGCCGGTGATCACCTTGGCGCCCCAGAAGCTCATCTGGCCCCAAGGAAGCACATAGCCCATGAAAGCGGTCGCCATCATCAGCAGCAGGATCACGACGCCAAGCATCCAGACGAGCTCGCGCGGCGCCTTGTACGATCCATAATAAAGGCCGCGGAAGATGTGGATGTAGGTCACGATGAAGAAGAAGCTTGCGCCGTTGGCATGGGCGTAGCGCAGCAGCCAGCCCTGGTTGACGTCGCGCATGATGTGCTCAACCGACTGGAAGGCGATCGGGCCGGACGGCGCATAATGCATGGCGAGCACGATGCCCGTCACGATCTGAAGCATCAAAGCGAAGCCCGCGAGAACCGCGAAATTCCACATATAGTTCAGGTTGCGCGGCACTTCGTAGCCGCCGCCAACCGAATTCCACACCAAACGGGGCAGCGGCAGGCGGGTGTCGATCCACTGCATGAGCGGCGACTTGGGTTCGTAGGGCTTTGCCCAGGGGAAGCTCATCTTATGCGACCTCGCCGACGGTGATCACGGTGTCGGAATTGAATTTATATTCCGGCACCTCGAGATTCTTGGGCGCCGGGCCTTTGCGGATGCGGCCGGCGGTATCGTAGTGCGAGCCGTGGCAGGGGCAGAAATAGCCGCCATATTGGCCCTTATTCTCACCCTCGGCGGCGCCCAGAGGTACGCAGCCCAAATGGGTGCAAACGCCCATGGTGACGAGATATTGCGGCTTGCCTTCGGCGGTGCGGTCGGTGAGCGACTGCGGATCGCGAAGCTCGCCCATCGACACGGCGTTCGCCGCCTGCATCTCCTGCGGCGTCAGGTGCCGGATGAAAAGCGGCTGCTTGCGGAAAATGGTCTTGATCGCCTGCCCCGGCTGGATCTGCGACACGTCGACCTCGATGGAGGCGAGCGCCAGCACGTCCGCGGACGGGTTCATCTGGTTGACCAGCGGGTACAGAGTCGCGGCCGCGCCGACGCCGGCGAAGCTTACCGCCGCGATATTGATGAAGTCGCGCCGCCGCACGCCGTTTTCGGGCGAGTGGCCAAGCGTGCCATCGGTATGTTCAACGGTCGCCATAACATCCTTCAACCGGTTCGAACCAGGATGTGCGAAGCTTCCCCGGTCCGGACGGTGGGGCAAGACCTGCGCACAGCGCCGCGTCGGGGCGCACCCCTAGCGGCTTGGCGCGCCTGATAGACGGCTGGACGGCGCTTTGCCAACTGCCATTTTGAACGCCTTGTGAATGCCGCTCAACGAGCCGGCGGCGCGAAGCAGCGGGACAGCGGCCAGTCGGCCTCCTCGCCCGGCTCGCGGCCGCAGCCGGGACGCGCGGCAAGGGCCAAATCGACGAGGGTGTTCATCACCTGGAGCCTGGCGGAGTTGAACGGGGAAACGGAGCCAGCGCATTGGCGGGCGCTCGCCTGGCGGACCTTGCCGCGGCTTGATGATTCGAAGAACGCGCCAATGCCGTGACAGCTTGCGCTTCGGGCGCCTTCGGGGGTGGGGACGCGCGGCGGCGGGGCTTCGAAGACGCTGTCGTCGAGCGCCGCGATGCGCTTCCACGTTTCAGGCGCGACAGCGATGCGCTGCTCTACCACGCCCGCTCGGGCGATGTTCAAAGTGACGGTTCCGTCCGGGCTCCGTTCCAGCTCCAGCGCTGGCAGGTCGCCGGGCACGAAGGCGGAGACCAACACCCGCCGAAGCTCCCGCCCCTCTCGAGCGGCCGCTTCGATAGGCTGCAGCCCCTTCTCAATGAAGCGGGTGCGAGCGAAATCAGCATTTGCGGCGACGCCCTTTGCAAGAACGGGATCGGCCGCGGTGCGACCCGTGGCGGCGCAGGATGCAAGCGGGAGCGCGAGCAGGAGCGGCAGAAGCGGGGCTTTGGTGCGCATGGACAAGGAGGATGGTGCAACGGCCGGTGCGTGGCAAGCCGCGCCGCTGCGCACATGCAGGAGCGCAAGCGGCATTGCACCGCCGCCCGGCCCGCCGCAAGGAAGGCGGCATGGTCCGCCTCGCCCTTTTTCAGCCCGATCAGGCGGGCAATGTCGGAACGGTGATCCGCCTCGCCGCCTGCCTGGGTATACCGCTCGACGTGGTGGAACCGTGCGGCTTTCCCTTTTCCGACCGGGCGCTGAAGCGGGCGGGCATGGATTATGTGGAGATTGCGGCGGTCACCCGCCATGCGAGCTGGGCCGCCTTCGAAGCGCACCTTCCGGCCCGGCTGGTGCTGTTCACCACCGCCACAGATGCGATGCCGCTCCCGCAGGCGGTCTTCGAGCCAGGCGACACGCTCCTGTTCGGCTCCGAAAGCCGCGGCGCCCCGGCGGAAGTCCACGCGCGGGCCGATCTGCGGGTGCGAATCCCGCAGGTGGCGGAGACCCGCTCCTTGAATCTTGCGGTGGCAGCGGGCATCGGCGCCGCCGAAGCCTTACGACAATTGGAACAATGGCCGGCATGTTAGAACTCGACGAACAGCAGCAAGCCGCGCGGACGTGGTTCGAGGCGTTGCGCGACCGCATTTGCGCCGAGTTCGAGGCGATCGAGCGGGAGGCGGGATCGGAAGCCGCGTTTGGCTATACGTCTTGGGACCGGACGGACGATGCCGGGGCGCCCGGAGGCGGCGGGGTGCGGGGCGTGATGAAGGGGCGGGTGTTCGAGAAGGTGGGCGTCAACGTTTCGACCGTAGGCGGCACGTTCAACCCTGAATTCGCCAAGACCATTCACGGCGCAGGTGAGGACCCGCGCTTCTTTGCAACGGGGATCAGCCTGGTCGCCCACATGGCCAATCCGCACGTCCCGGCCGTGCATATGAACACTCGTTTCCTGTGCACCACCAAGCGCTGGTTCGGCGGCGGCGCCGATTTGAACCCGCCGCTCCCGTACGAGGAGGACACGGCCGACTTCCACGCCCGGCTGCGCGCCGCCTGCGCCGCCCACGACCAAACCTTCTACGAGCGCTTCGCCAAGTGGGCGGACGAGTATTTCTATATCCCTCACCGCGGCGTTCACCGCGGTGTCGGCGGCATCTTCTACGATCATCTCGACGGCCCGTTCGAGCCGAGCTTCGCCTTTACCCGCGACGTCGGCGAAGCGTTTCTCGACATCTTCCCGAAGCTGGTGCGCCGGCGGATGGATACGCCGTTCAGTGACGCCGACCGCGCCCAGCAGCTCGAATGGCGCGGGCGCTATGCCGAGTTCAACCTGCTCTACGACCGCGGCACGTTGTTCGGCCTCAAGACCGGCGGAAATGTCGACGCGATCCTGATGAGCCTGCCCCCGCTCGCCACCTGGAGCTAGCGGGGGCGACGGCGGCTTAGGCGGTTTTGCAGATGGCGCCGCATTTGGCGGATTCTATCTTCTGGCGGATCGTGTCCGCCTGGGGCTGAAGATCGGCGGGAAGGCTGGCGCGAAGCTGGGTCACCGCCTGCAGCACCTGAGCCCGCTCCTGCGTGCCCATTCCCAGCGCGAAGTTCGACGCATCGGTGGCGAGCAGTTCGACGATGCGGCGGCGGCGCTCAGGCGTGAAAGACGAGTCGGAGGCCATCTGCACTAGCCCCAGGACCTGGGCGAACATGCCCTGGCGAACCTGGCCGATCGCCGCCTTTTTGTCCGAGGCGGCGCCGCCCGCTTCGCCGTCCAGATACGGCATGTGGGCGGCATTGCAGTGGGCGGCGAACAGCAAGGGCGTGAACATCTGGTCCATGTAGGCGTCGATATTGGCTTCCATTTTCTGCTGCTGCGCGGCGCCGGCCGTGCCGCTGGTGCCGGCGGCGGCATAGGCACCGACGATGGTCGCCGCCTTGCCGCAGAGATCCTGGTAGCTGTCGAAGCCGTCCACCGGCAGCGCGTCGGTACCGAGCGTCGTCATCGCCTTTGCTGCCTGTGCTTCGAAGGCCTGCACGGCTGGATCGTTGGCGGCAGGCATTTCGGCCTTGGCGCCGGGCGTTCCGGTTTTGGCAACAAGCGCGTCGGCGGCCTGCGCGAACTGCTGGCGCGCATCCGGCTCGGCGGCCGCGCTTTCATTGCCCCCGGAGTCGCCGCAGCCTCCCAGCGCCAGAAGAAGCGAAGCGGCGGCGGTTGCTGCGAAAAGGCGATGATGCATCGTGATTTCCCCCCGGAGTGTTGTGTGGGAAATCATAGCGCGGCTGCGGCGTCCGTCCAGACGGTGCCGGAATGTCGCGCGGGACGCTTAGCCTTCCGCCTTCAGCCGTTCGGACAGCGCGGCAATTTCGTCCGGCTCGAGGATCCAGGTGCGCGTCTTGCGGCCTTCGCGGTGAACCGGCCGGGTGAGCAGCACCCGGGCCTGCGATTTGGCGTGGGCGTTGAAGATCGCGAAATGGGCGGCGCAATCGCGGATCGTGCCGATGATCGGCGCCTTTCCGTCGAGATCGATCAGGGTTGCAGGCTCGTCCCAGATAATCGCGGTCACGCGGCGCTCTCCCGTTGCAGTGCTCCTTGCCGCACCTAGCGTCGCTTGGGCGCTTGGCAAGCGCCCGCCGCTCGGCTTGCATCGCCTGCGCCCCTCCGCCATCCCTCCAGCCATGCCCCTGCTCGACATCCCCGCCGGCCACCTTGGCGCCGTTGTGACCTTTTTGGAGATGAGGCAGCGGCCGCCGCTGCGCCCCCTCCCCGCTTCGCCGTTGCGGCTCGAGCGGTGGAAGCAGCCGGATCCGGCGAAGTACCGGATGCTGTTCCAGCGGGTTGGCGCGAAGTGGCTTTGGTATTCGCGGCTTTTGATGGACGATGCGCGGCTTGTTGCCGAGATGGCGGAAGTGCATGCCGTCGCCGATCGCGCCGGCATCGAAGTGGGGATGCTGGAGCTCGACTTCGCCGCGGTGCCCGGCGAGTGTTTGATCCGCTTCCTGGGGCTGGTGCCGGAGCTTGCCGGCAAGGGCCACGGCGCCTGGCTGTTCGCGCAGACCATGGCGCTTGCGTGGCGGCCGGGCGTGACGCGCGTCCACGTCAACACCTGCAGCCTTGATCATCCGGCGGCTCTTCCCGCTTACCTCAAGGCCGGCTTCACGGCCTACAAGCGCGCGTTCGAGACCTTTCCCGATCCGCGGCTTGCAGGCGTGCTGCCGAAGGATGTCGCGCCTCAGATCCCGCTGGTCGGCGGGGCCTGAGCGGAAGCTTCGTGGCGAACTGAAAGCGCGCGGTAGATTGCGGCGTAGAGGAAGATCAGAACCATCTGGAGTATCGTGCTCGCGGCCGCCGAGACGATCAGGCCGAGCAGGGTGGAGATGTTCTCCGGCAGTGCGACGCGCAGGATCACGACGATGATTCCGCTGATCACGCTCGAAAGCACGAAACCGCCGATGCAGACGAGGATGAAAAGGCCCGTCACCGCCCAGCCGCGGCCGCGGGTCAGCGCCCAGGTGCGGGCGATCGCAGTGAGCGGGTTACGCTCGCCTTGCGCCACCATCACCGGCGCCAGGGGGAGAAAGCGGCCGATCAGGTAGAGGCCAGGGATGATGAACAGCATCAGGCCGATGACGATCGGGATCACCGTCAGGAAATTGGCGATGAAGTAGAAGGGCAGAAGCGCGAATCCGGCGGCGATCGCTCCGCCCACGGCAATGCCGGGCGTGCGGAAGACCAGGAACAGAATCGACAGGGTGCCAACCATGCCGATGATGCCGCTAAGCGCAATCCAGTGGGCATTGGTTGAAAAATATTCGCTGAACTGGCGGGTGACGTCGGCCGGATCGCTCGGCGTCGGGAACGGCAGGAAGTGCGAGGTCAGCAGCGACGGCAGGAACAGGAACACGCCGGCAAGTGCCGCGGCCAGCGAGGCATGGGCGCGCAGCAGCCGCACCGTGTCTTCCCAAATCGCCGAATAGGAAAATCGCATCGTCAAACCCCCTGTTGTGCTTTGCCCCGGCATAGCGAAGGCAAAGCGGCGCGCAAAGGCTTGAACCGGCGGTGCGGCCCGGCGCATGGGCGCTGCATGGGCGATCAGGATCAGAGCGGCACGGCTTCCGGCATAGAGTGGCGGGTGAGCGCAGGCCTTGTCCCCTACCCCGAGGCGCTGGCCGAAATGGAATCGCGGTCGGCGGCGATCCGCGCCGGCCAGGCCTCCGAACTCGTTTGGCTTCTCGAGCATCCGCCCTTGTTCACCGCCGGCACCAGCGCCGACCCGGCCGAATTGTTCAACCCTCTGGGCTTTCCGGTCTACGCAGCGGGGCGCGGCGGGCGCTACACCTACCATGGGCCAGGGCAGCGGGTCGGCTACGTGCTTCTTGATCTCGACCGGCGGGGGCGCGACGTGCGGCGCTTCGTGCATTCGCTGGAAGGCTGGATCATCGACACGCTTAGCGAACTTGGCGTCGAAGCGTTCCGCGCCGAGGGGCGGATCGGCATCTGGACGCAGGGGCCGGGGGGAGAAGCGAAGGTGGGCGCCATCGGCGTCCGGGTGCGCCGCTGGGTGACCATGCACGGTTTCTCGGTCAATCTGGCGCCGGAACTTTCCCACTTCTCAGGCATCGTGCCGTGCGGTATTGCCGAGTTTCCAGTGACCAGCCTCGGCGAGATGGGCGTGCCTTCGGGCTTTGCGCGTTTCGATCTGGCACTGAAACGGGGGCTCAACCAATTCCTGGTCTCTCTCGAGGAGAGAGCCGAGAAGGCTTGAGGGCGAACCTCTTTCTGTTTATTGTGTGGAATTGATTTGGTGAAAATGGGGCGAACCCGGCCAGGTCAACAACTAGGGAGTTTCTGGAATGCGTGACCTCTTCAAGAAAGTAATGACCGGTTCGATGATCGCCGGCGCGGCTCTGCTCGTGTCCGCTTGTGGCGGCGGCGAAGACGCTTCCGCGAACAACACCGCCGCGGGCAACATGATGGACGAAGGTCTCATGGGCACCGACAACACCGCGCTCGACGCGATGAACGGCACCGGCAACCTCGGCGCCGAAGCCGGCATGAACACCACCGGCACCACCGGCACGGACATGAACACCACCGGCACCACCACGACTGCCAACACCACCGGCACGACGGGCACCGGCAACACCACCGGAATGTAATTTCCGCTGGCGAAAGCTATGGAAAAGGCCGTCCGGGCGACCGGGCGGCCTTTTCTTATGCGCGCCAGCAGCTTAGAGGCTGAAACGTGTCGGCAGCGCGACCATCCGCCGGTTACCCGCTGGACGAAGGCGCAGGCTCGCCGCACTGGTTAAGCGTTTGGTGGAGGGGTTGATGAAAAGTCCAAGGTTCGCATTGCTTGCCGCTTTTGCCGCGTCGGCCATGGCCGCGCCCTCCGCGGCGCCGGCGCAATTGTTCTTCACCGATCCCGATTTCCGCGCCGCGCCGATCGAAGGCAGCGACCCGCTGGTCGGCTTGCCCATCCCCGGCGCGACCCCGGCCGAATATCGCGCCCACCTGATCTGGAATTTACGCTCAGGCCTTAACGTCGCGGCGCTGCAGTGCCAGTTCGCGCCGTGGCTTCGCACGGTGCCGAATTATAACGGCATCCTTGCCCACCATTCGGCCGAACTCGCCAGCGCCTACACCGCGATCAACGGCTATTTCAAACGCATTCATGGGGCCAAGGGCCAGAAGGCGTTCGACGATTATTCAACCATGACCTACAACAATTTCGCCTCGTTGAACGCGCAGCTTGGCTTTTGCCAGACGGCGAGCAACATCTCGAAGGCGGCGCTGCAGGCGCCCAAAGGCGGCCTCTACACCATTGCCCAGACGCGGATGCGTGAGCTTCGCAACAGCCTGATCTTCGCCGGCGAGCCGGGCTACGGCTTCAACCCCTACGCCGTGAACGTGGCGCCGCTGCCGGTGATCCCGGCCAATTGCTGGGACAAGAAGGGCAACCTGTCCAAGAAGTGCCGCCCCTCAACCTAAGGCTCAAGGGAGGCCGAGCAACTTGTGCGTCTGGAGGCTCAGCCGCCAGCGCGGATTGGCCAGTACATAGTCTATTGCGGCGGCGCGCGCGCCGGCGGCGTCGGCGCAGTCGAGCGGCTGAATCAGGAAATGATCGAAGTGCCAGGCGAGGAGCGCCTGCGGGTTCAACCCGGGCTGCGGCCAGACCAGCTTAAGTTCATTGCCTGAGCGCTGCACGATTTCGGTTCCAGCCTTGGGGCTGACGCAGATCCAGTCGACGCCGAGCTCGGCGGGGAGCGTACCGTTGGTTTCCATTGCAATCTCGAAGCCCGCCGCGTGGAGAGCATCGGTCAGTGCCGCGTCGAGCTGAAGCATCGGTTCGCCGCCGGTGATCACCACCAGGGCGCCTTCCCCTTCGCCCCAGAGCGCCTTCGCGCGGGCGGCAAGCGCATCGGCTTCGTAGCGACCGCCATTCTCCCCGTTCGTGCCGACGAAATCGGTGTCGCAAAAGGTGCATTGCGCCTTTGCGCGATCGGCTTCGCGGCCGGACCAGAGGTTGCAGCCGGCAAGGCGCAGAAACACGGCGCGCCGACCGGCCTGCATGCCTTCGCCCTGAAGCGTCAGGAACAACTCCTTGACGGCGTAGCTCATGGTTGGGCGGCGTAGCGCGTTGGATCGGTAAGGCCTGCTTCCTCGAACCCGCGCGAGCGGAGGCGGCAACTGTCGCAAAGGCCGCAATGTTCACCGTTGGGGGTTGGATCGTAGCAGGACCAGCTGATCCCGGCGTCGAGGCCCAGCCGCGCCGCCTCGCGGGCGATGTCGGCCTTGCTCATGTGCTGAAGCGGGGCGTGGATCCGGAAGCCGGCGCCGGCCGCGCCCGCTTTGGTGCCAAGCGCCGCGAGCCGCTCGAACGCCGCGATGAAGTCGGGGCGGCAATCAGGGTAGCCGGAATAATCGAGGGCGTTGACGCCGATGAAAAGGTCGTGCGACCCGGTTGCTTCCGCCCAGCCGAGGGCGAGCGACAGGAAGATGGTGTTGCGTGCGGGCACGTAGGTGACGGGCACCATGTCCTCCTCCACGCCGGTCTTCGGAACGTCGATGTCCGCGGTCAGCGCCGAGCCGCCGAAGGCGGTAAGATCGAGGGGCAAGACGATGTGCCGCTCGGCGCCGAGGGTAGCGGCGACGCGCGCGGCGGCTTCCAGCTCGATCCGGTGGCGCTGGCCGTAATCGATGGTGAGCGCGAACAAGCGAAAGCCCTCCTCCCGCGCCCGCGCGGCGGAGACCATGGAGTCGAGGCCGCCCGAGACAAGGACGACGGCATTAAGGGGGTGAGGCATGGCGGCGGCGGCTAGCGGCCTTCCCGCGCCTACGCAACTCTCTGGCGATCCGTGGCCGAAAAGAAAACGGGCCGCCCGGTGAGGAGCGGCCCAGTTAGGCCTTGCGGCCATCTAGGGAGGAAAGCGTGCCGTCATCCAGCACAGCGCCCTTCTACGCCAAACAGGGTAAACAGGCGGTTAACGGCTAGCGGGCTTCAGCAGGCGCCGACGCGCCGCGCCTCCAACCGGTACGAGAAAGGCCGGCCGTTGCGCAGCCCCTGCGTCTCCACCCGCACCGTGCGCGGCGTCTCGACCCGCACGTGGCTGTGGCCGAAACCGCTTGCCGGGCAACGGTATTGGACCGTAAGCGAATTGCCGGCGCTTTCCAGAATCTCGGCCCGGCAGGCTTGGCCGCCGCGGTGGACGAACTGCACAAGCTGGGCCGGGTCGCCGAGGCAAATTGCGGCGGCAGGGAGCGCATTGCCCATCTCGCGCACCTGCCACCGGCCTTTCTCCAGCGAGGCGAGCGCGCCGGCACCCGAAGGCGCGCCCGCGGCCGGAAGCGCGAACAAGGCTGCTCCGGCGAGGATCGGCGCCCCCCAGCGCCCCATGAGCCTCAACCCAATCATTGCACGGTTATAGCGCAGTTTTGCGCTAGAATCTTCAGTTTTCGAAGTCGCTCGGCGACAAGGGGAAGACTCGCGAGCAGAATTCGCAGTCGACGCTGATGAAGCCGTCCTCATCCACCATCTCTGCGCGCTCATTGGAGCCGAAACGCGACAGAACGTCGCGAATATAGTCGAAATTGCAGCGGCAACCCTTGGAGAGTGGCACGCCGGTCAGCACCCTCGTCTCTTCTTCATGAAAAAGCCGCCACAAGGCGCCCTCCAGCGGAAGCTGCGGATCGGTCAGCTCGTGGCCCTTGATGGTCTCGGATAGCACCCGGACATGCTCCCATTCGGGATCGTCGAGGCGGGTGTGGAGCCGGTCCCTGCCCTCTTCGCCTTCGGGAAGGTGCTGAACCAGGATGCCGCCCGCGACATGGCCGGTGTCGTTTACCGCGAGGCGAACAACGCTTGGGAGCTGTTCGGATTGCACGAAGTAATTCTGCGCGGCCTCGGCGAGGGAGCTCCCTTCAAGCGGAACGATGCCCTGATAGCGTTCCTCCGCTTTCGAATGGTCGAAGGTGATTGCCAGATACCCCTTGCCGAACAAGGCATGGAGATCGCGGTGGCTGGGAAGCTCGGCCAGCCGCTCCTTGTCGAAGCGCACATAGCCGCGCAGCTCGCCGCCTTTGTAATCGCAGACCAGCAGATCGATAATCCCGCTTTCCGTCTGCGCCTGAACGGTGAGCTGGCCCTCATCCTCCTTGAGCAAGGAGCCGAGCAGGGCAGTCAGCACCAAGGCTTCGGACAAGGTGCGGGCGATCGGCGCCGGATAATCGTGCGCGGAAAGGATGAGATCGAGCACCGGCCCGAGCCGAACGATCCGGCCGCGCGCGTTGCGGCCGGGGATGGTGAAGCCGACGGCCTCGTCTAGATTGGCGGTGGCGTCCGCCGTTTCCTGGGGAATGATAGTCATGGGCGCGATGTGGCTAACGCGTTCCCCGCGTTCAAGTTCACGCCGCTTCGGGCACCTGGTAGCCGCGCGCCGCTTCGGACAGGCGCTCGACGAACTCGGTAACGTGCGCGTCCTCGATAATCAGCGGCGGCAGCACGCGCATAACGTTGTCGCCTGCGGCGACGGTGAGGATGCCGTGATCGCGCAGGTAGGTGACGAAGGCGCGGCTGTCCGTCTTCATCTTCACGCCGAGCATCAGGCCGAGGCCGCGGACGCTTTCGAACAGGTGGTCGTGATTGGGGATCATCTGCTCAAGCGCGCCGCGAAGCCGCTCGCCCATTTGCGCGACGTGGCCGAGGAATTCGGGGTTTGCGACGACGTCCAGCACCGCCTCCCCGGCCGCCATCGCCAGCGGGTTGCCGCCATAGGTCGAGCCGTGGGTGCCGATCACCATGCCGGCCGCCGCTTTCTCGGTTGCGAGGCAGGCGCCGAGCGGAAAGCCGCCGCCGATGCCCTTGGCGGTGGCGAGGATGTCGGGCTCGATGCCGTAATGCTCATAGGCGTAGAGCTTGCCGGTGCGGGCGACGCCGCATTGCACTTCGTCGAGCACCAGCATCAGATCATGCTCGTCGGCAAGCGCGCGAAGCCGTTGCATGAATTCGGCGCTTGCCGGGCGGATACCGCCTTCCCCCTGCACCGGCTCCACCAGGAAGCCGGCGACGTTGTCGGAGATCGCGCCTCTCACTGCTTCAAGATTGTCGAACTCGAGCACCTCGAAGCCGGGCAGCAACGGCGCGAAGCCATCGCGGAGCTTGGGCTGATCGGTGGCGCTGATCGTCGCCATGGTGCGGCCGTGAAAGGCGTTGCGGAAGGTCAAGAGGACGTTCTTTTCGGGCCGCCCGTGATGATGGTGGTAGCGGCGCGCCGTTTTGATCGCGCATTCGACCGCTTCGGCGCCGGAATTGGTGAAGAACACCGTGTCGGCAAAGGTGGAATCGACCAGCCGCTGGGCAAGCCGCTCGCCCTGCGGAGAGCCGTAGAGGTTGGAGACGTGGATCAGGGTCGCCGCCTGCTCCTGGATCGCCTTGGTTAGGTGCGGGTGGCCGTGGCCGAGCAGGTTGACGGCAATGCCGCTTGCGAAATCCAGATACTTCTCGCCGCCCTCGCCATACAGATACACGCCCTCGCCCCGAACCGGCCGCACCGGAGAGCGCGGGTAAACGGGCATAAGCGGCGTGATGGCCATCGGTGGCTCCTTGAGGCGCTGAAACAGAAAAGGCGGCTCCGGGTGGAGCCGCCTTTCCTCTAGAGATCGGCCGGGCGCCGCGTCAACACGGCCGCCCGGAGCATCTGCTTACCAGCGGTTGTCGCGCCGGTCCTCGCGGCCTTCGCGGCGTTCGTAGCGGACGCTCTGGCGCAGGTTCTGGATGCGCTGCATCAGATCGTGATGCTCGCCCTGGCTGAGGCCGTTGCGGCGGTAGCGGTCGTGCAGACGGTCGATCTGCTCGGCCTGGCGGCTGAGCCGGCGCGCTTCGTTGGCCGAGATCAGGCGGCGATCGCGAAGACGGTCGATCTGACGCTCCATCTGGTCGATCTGGCGCTCGATGCCCTGGCCGCCGTGGTTGTAGCCGCCGCCGCGATACTGCTGGGCCGCCGCGGGCGCGGAAACGGCGATTGCGGAAAGGGCGACTGCGGAGATGAGAAACTTACGCATTGGCTTACTCCTCGTGTGAACCATGCGCCTTTCTACGACTCGCCGAATGTTACGGCCCTGAACGGAGTTGAAAGGCACCGTTCAGGCAACGCCTTCCTCAGCTCTTGAGGCGCCAGCCCTTGCGCAGCAGGGTGTAGCAGAGCGCCGCGAGGGCGAGGTTGATGGCCAGCATCAGGGCCGCCCCGAACAGAATCGGCGAATCGGATGCGCCAAGGAAGCCGTAGCGAAAGCCGGAGATGATGTAGAAGAACGGGTTAGCGTGGCTCACCGCCTGAAATGCGGGCGCGAGGCTGTCGATCGAATAAAAGGTGCCGGAGAGCAGCGACAAGGGCGCGACGACGAAGTTGGTCACGGCGGCGGCATGATCGAATTTTTCAGCCCAGATGGAGGTGATCAGGCCGAAGAAAGCGAGCATCACCGCGCCCATGATCCCGAACCAGGCGACCGCCCACAGGTGGACGGGCATGACGTGGACCCCAGGCCAAAGCTGCATGGCGAGGAACACCGCGAAGCCAACCAGGATCGCGCGGGTGACGGCGGCGCCGATCAGCGCGGCGATCAGCTCTCCGGTGGACAGCGGCGGCATCAGATAGTCGACGATGTTGCCCTGTATTTTGCCAACCAGTAGCGAGAAGCTGGAATTGGCAAAGGCGTTCTGGATCATTCCCATCACGATCAGGCCGGGCGCGATGAAATCGGCGAAGTGGAATTGCGCGCCGCCAAGCGTCACCATCCGGTCGCTGCGGCCGAGCGCGACGCTGAAAATAACCAGAAACAGCAAGGTCGTCATGGCGGGTGCCCAGACCGTCTGAAGCTGGACCTTGAAGAAACGCCTCACCTCCTTCACATAGAGCGTCTGGAGGCCGCCCCAGTTGACGCGCCGGATCACCGGCACGCCAGGTTCGGCTCTGACCCAATTGGAAGGCTGGTCGTTCATCGCGCCGTCGCTAGAGGCAGACGCAGTGGCCCGCAAGCCGTGAAGGAAGAAGAACAAGCATGTCCTGGACCGACGAACGGATCGACCGCCTCAAGGAGCTCTGGACCCAGGGCAATACCGCAAGCCAGATCGCCGACGAATTGGGCGGCGTTTCGCGCAACGCGGTGATCGGCAAGGCCCACCGCCTGGGCTTGCAGTCGCGCCCCTCGCCGGTGAAGTCGAACGACCCGAACGCAGCCGCCGCCGCCGCGCCGGCGGCCGCTGCCCCGACGCCGGCCACTGAAGCGCCCGCGCCGGAGCCCGCTCCCGTTGCGGAGGCGGCGCCCGTTGCTGCCGCGGCTGCGCCGGAACCCGAAGTTGCTCCTTGGGAGGAAGAGGAAGAAGCGCCCGCCGCAGCGACCTCCGCTGTTGAGCCCGAGCAGGCCGCGCCTGCCCGCCCGGCGCCGCAGCAGCCGCTGATCCGCTCCATCGGCCCGGGCGGCTTTCTTCGCCAGTCGCCGGGCGAGCAGCAGTCGCCGATCCCGCCTGCCCCGCCGCGCCGCCTGGTGCCCGCAAAGCCGAGCCCGGAGATTGCCGACAAGACCAGCCTGCTCGACCTCAACGAGCGGATCTGCAAGTGGCCGATCGGCCATCCCGGCGAGCCCGATTTCCACTTCTGCGGCGCGCAGGCGAACCCCGGCTTCCCCTATTGCGTCCAGCATTGCGGCGTTGCCTATCAGGCGCAGCTTCCGCGCCGGGACCGCCGTCCGCCGCCGCCCTTGCCGTTCGGCGGCCCGCGGATTCGTTAAAGCAGGAACACGTCGCCGGCATGGACCAGCCGCACCTCCCCGTGGGGGAGGCGCAGGCGAAGCGCGCCGGCTTCGTCCAGCCCATCGAACAGCCCCTCGCCTTCCGGCGTGGTAAGCGCTGTGCCGTGGGGGTGCGCGCGCTCAAGCCAGTCGGCTCGGATTGCGGCGATGCCGTGGCCGCGCCATCGGGCGAGGTGACGGGCGAAGCTTTCGGCGAGTTGCTCCAGGAACGGCCCCGGCTCCGGCGCCGAACCGGTGAGCGCGGCAAGGCTCGTCACCGGTCGCTCCAGCCCCTCCGGGTAGTAAGCGAGGTTCGCGCCGAAGCCGATCACCACCGCGTTCCCCGCCCGCTCCAGAAGAATGCCGGCAAGCTTGGCGCCGCCCGCGAGCAGGTCATTTGGCCACTTGATACGGATCGCGGCACCGGGCGCCCAGGCGGAGGCGACTTCGTGCAGGGCCACGGCTGCGACGAGGGCGAGCGACGGCGCAGGCGGGTCGCCGGGCTGAAGCCGCACCAGTGTGCTCGCGTAGAGGTTGCCCGGCGGCGAGAACCAGGCGCGGCCCTGGCGCCCGCGTCCGCCGCTTTGCTGCTCTGCGCGGAGCCAGACGCCCTCCGCTTCCCCGCTGACGGCCGATGCGGCCAAATCGTCGTTGGTGGAACCGGTCAGCGCAACCGTGCGGATGGTCACCCTCAATTCTCCGCCGCTACCGCCAGCAGAGCCGCGTCGATCGCCGTGGCGGCGGCGGCGCCTTCTGGAATGTCGTTGGCGAAAGCGGAGAAGGTTAGCGTTCGGCCGCTACTGGCGATCAGGTAGCCGGACAAAGCGGTGGTGGCGTTGAGGCCGCCGGTTTTGGCGAAAACCTTCCCCTCGAGCGCCGTGCCCTTGAAGCGTCGTGCAAGGGTGCCATCGACGCCGCCGACCGCAAGCGTCTCCCGCCACGCCGCGCCCCAGGGCTGGCGCTGCACCCAGGTGAGGAAGGCGGCTACACCGCGGGGCGTCAGGCGGTTGTAGGTGGACATGCCGGATCCGTCCGAGAGGTCCACCCGGTCGCCGGGCACACCGGCTTCCAGCACCATCGCTTCCACAGCTGCAAGCCCATCGGCGAGGGAACCGGTGCCATTGGCAAGCCCCACGCGGCGGAGAAGCAGCTCGGCATGAAGGTTCTGGCTGATCTTGTTGATCGTTACGACGTCGGCGGCGAGCGGCGGCGGTACGAGCTTGGCGAGCGGCTCCGCGCGCGGCGCACGCGGCGGCGGGGCGCCGCGGCGGCGCGCAGGGTCGTCATAGGTCTGGACGGACCGGTGCTGCGCTTGCACCTCCCCCGTCACTCGCACGCCGCGCTCCTCCAGCATCTGCTTGAAACGCCAGGCGGCGTGGTGCGCGGGATCGTCAATGGCGAGGCGCAGCGTTTCCGGCTCAGCACCGGCTGCAAGGGTGCCGGAAAGGCGGAGCAGGAAGCTGCCGGGCGTTCGGTCGAAGGCCAAAGCGGCCGGTCCCTGCCCCACTGTCACCGCTCGGTTGTCGATCGTGTAGTAGCCGCCATGCTCCAGGCGCGGCGGCTGACCGGGGGCGCCGGGAAGGACGCGCACGATAATCTCGTTGTCGTCGAGCGTCAGCGCGGAGGTGGCGGTGCCCGAGCGGGTGGGAATGTTGTTCCAGCTCATCCCGGGGCTCCAGCGCTGATCGGGGAACAGGCTGTCGTCGCCGATCACGTTGCCGACCCGCTTCGTCCGCGCCGCCACCGCATCGGCAAGCGCAGCGAGACAGTTGGTGACGCAATCCGGCGCGGACGAAAGCCGCGCATCGCCGTTGCCGATCAGAAAGACGTCCGGGATTTCACCCTCGCCAAGGCGCACCGCCGCGCCGCCTTCCCGATCGGGCGCGGCGAGGCCGCCGAGCGTGTGAAAGGCGGCAGCCGTGGTGAAGATCTTGGTGTTGGAGGCAGGAATGAAGCGGCCGTCTGGCGCGATTGCGATGATCTCCCGCCCATCCTCCGCCGCCACGAGCAAACCGAAGCGGGTTCCGGCGCCGGCTTGCGCCAACTGCGCCTCCACCCGCTGCTGAAGCGGTGCCTGGGCAAGCAAGGCAGCCGGTGACGCTAAAGCAATGAGCAGGGAGAGAGCGGAGCGGGCGAAGGAGAAACTGAGCATAGCCTTACCTAAGGCCAAGGCCCTCCCCCGCGCCAGTCACCTCATGAGGCACCTGGGCGCGGCCCGCGCGTTTGTCGGCGATGAGTTTCTACGCCAGCGAGGACCAAGGCCGCGACGATGCCGCCTGGGGGCTGATCGCCCTAACCGCCCTGCTGTTCCTTGCATTGCAGGCGGCGGAGACCTTCGAGATTGTGTGGAGCGGCGTGATTTCGCCCGCGTCGATCTTCCTGCTTCTGCTCGGTGCTGAAGCAGCCGCCCGGCTGTCGCGCCGGGTGCATCCGCTTGCCGCTGCCCTCCCCTTCTTCCGGCAGGTGCTGCTGTTCAGCTGCCTGGGCGCGGCTTTGTCGTATCAGGTGGCGGCGCAAGCCGGGTCGCTGTGGGACCCCGGCCTCGGAGCTGTGGACCGGGCGCTCGGCTTCGACTCCGCAGCCTTTCTGCGCTTCTTGGACAGCCGCCCGCTGCTCGCCGCGCTAAACGAGGCGATGTACCACAGCCTCATTCCGCAGCTCGTTGTGCTGCTGCTCGCGCTGGCTTGGATGGGCCGGGTGCGCGAGATGCGGGTGCTGCTGCTCGCCAGTATTGCTTCGGGACTGCTTGCGATCCTGATCTCGGCGATGCTACCGGCAGCGGGCAATCTCTTTGCGCCGGCCGACTATCCGGAGCTAGGCGCGTCCGCCGCGTGGCTCCACCGCGCAGACATTGCAGGGCTGCGCGACGGGAGCCTGCGCAGCCTCGACCTTGCCGAGATGAAAGGCATTGTCACCTTCCCGAGCTACCATGCGGCGCTTGCCACGATCTACATTGCCGCCTTCCGAAGCCTGCCGGCCTTGCGCTGGGTGGGCGGCCTGTGGGCGCTGCTCACCATTGCGGCGACGCCTGCAGGCGGTGGGCACTATCTGGTGGATGTGCTTGCCGGGGTGCTTCTCGCCCTCGGTGCCGTGGCCTTTGCCCGCCGCGCGATTGGCTGGAGTGCCGCCGAGACCTTTACCCTCCCACTCCGCCCGCTTGCCGTGCCGCTTAGAAAAGCGCGCGGGCGGCGTTCAGCGTGAGGGGGTCGAGCAGCGGAATGGTGAGGTAGCCGAGCGGCGACACGAACAGCGCGCAGGCTGCGATCAGCACCGACTGCGGCACGTCCCTGGTCTCGCCATAGGCTGCGGCGGGCTCATCGAAATACATCGTCTTGATGATCTTCAAGTAGTAATAAGCGCCGATCACCGAGGTGGCGATGCCGACGGCGGCAAGCCAGGTGAGGTCCGCGAGCACGGCCGCGTTGAACACCATGAACTTGGGCCAGAAGCCGAACAAGGGCGGAATGCCGGCAAGGCTGAACATGAACATTGCCATCGCCGCGGCAAGCATCGGCCGGCTACGCGACAGTCCTGCGAGGCTTGAGATGCTCTCCACCGCTTTGCCGTCCGCATCGCGCATCCGCAACACGACCAGGAAGGAGCCGATGGTCATCACCACGTAGACGGCCATGTAGAACAGGATCGCGGCGACGCCTTCGGGATTGGCGGCGGCGAGGCCGATCAGCGCAAAGCCGATATTGTTGATCGACGAATAAGCCAGCAGCCGCTTGATGTTCGGCTGGTTGATCGCCGCGACGCCGCCAAGCACGGTGGAGGCGAGCGCCATGAAGATCACGATCTGCCGCCACTCGAACGTCGCGGGGCCCATGCCCTCGATCGCAACGCGGGTGAGCAAGGCCATCGCCGCAACCTTGGGTGCGGAGGCGAAGTAAGCGGTGACGGGCGTCGGCGCGCCTTCGTAAACGTCGGGCGTCCACATGTGGAACGGCACGGCGGAGACCTTGAAGGCAATGCCGGAGAGGACGAAAACGAGACCGAACAGTTCGCCGGTGGAGACGCCATCCTCGCGCAGCGCAACCGAAATGTCGCCGAACAGGGTGGAGCCGGTGAAGCCGTAAAGCAGCGAAACGCCGTAGAGCAGGATGCCCGATGCAAGCGCGCCGAGGACGAAATACTTGAGCCCCGCTTCGGCGGAGCGGTTGTCCTTCCGCTGGAAGGAGGCGAGGACGTAGGAGGACAGGCTGAGCAGTTCGAGGCCGACGTACAGCGTCAGCAGGTCGCCCGCCGATACCATCATGCCCATGCCGACGGCGGAAAGCAGCACCAGCACAGGATATTCGGCGCGATAGTCACCGTCGCGGGTGAACCATCCGCTTGCTGCGACCAAGGACGCGGCGGCGGCGATGTAGATCAGGATCTTGGAGAATGCCGCAAAGCGATCGGCTACGTACAGGCCGTCAAAGCCTATGCCGCCCGCATCACGGATTCCCGGAACGAAGACGGCGGCGACGGCAAAGGTCGCGATTGCCAGCCACGTGAGCAGCCGCGCGCTGCGGTCGCCCATCCATGCCGCCATCAGCATCAGCGCCAGTGCGCCGAGGGTGAGGATGATCTCCGGCAGGGTCAGTGCGAGCGACTGGCCCATTAATGCGTTCCTTTTTCGGGTATGTCGTGAGCGGGCGCTGCACCACCGGGCGCACCGTGGCTGGAGCCGTGCGCGGCCTTGGCCGGCGCGTTGCCCTCGACGAACTTCGCGTCGCTCTGCGGCGCGGCGGGCTCGACCCGGGCGAGCAGCAGCCGGACGTCCTCGCGCATCGGCGCAAGGAAGCTTTCCGGGTAGACGCCCATCCAAAGCACTACCGCAGCGATGGCGCCCAAGGAGGCAAGCTCGCGCTTGTTCAAGTCCGGCATGGCAGCTGCGTCCGGGTTGCGGCTCGTACCGTAGGCTACCCGCCAGTAGAGGTAGAGCATGTAGCCCGCGCCTAAAATGATGCCGGTGGTTGCAATCGCGCCGACCCAGCTGTTCGCCCGGTACGCGCCGATCA
>DASWNT010000016.1:0-153392 GCA_036399095.1 Allosphingosinicella sp. | reverse complement strand
TCATGCTCGCCGATTATTATTGAGCGAAGGACACGGCCGCTCGCCGGGTGCGCCTTGTCAAGGAGTTGCGGGCGCGGCTAGGGCGCGGCGATGATCGAGCCCGCGCACCAGCTTGTCACAGTGTTTGGCGGCGCCGGCTTCATCGGCCGCTACGTCTGTGAAATGCTGCTCAAGAGCGCTGTCCGGGTCCGCGTCGCCAGCCGCAATCCACGCGCCGCGCACTTCCTCCAGCCATTGGGCCAGGTCGGCCAGTTCGGATTCGTGCGCGCCGACATCACCGATGCGCAAAGCGTCGCCAGGGCCGTCGAGGGCAGCTCGACGGTGGTCAATCTGTGCGGCGTGCTGAAGGGTAACATGCACGGCGTCCATGTCGCCGGCGCGCGCAATGTGGCCGGAGCGGCGCGCGATGCCGGCGCCGAGGCGCTGGTGCACGTTTCGGCAATCGGCGGCGACCCCGAAGCGGCGGCGAATTATGGGCGCACCAAGGGCGAAGGCGAGCTGGCGATCCGCAAGATCTTCCCGGCCGCGACGATCGTCCGCCCCTCATTGGTCTTCGGGCCCGAGGACCAGATCACCAACCGCCTGGCCAATCTCGCGCGTCTGCCGTTCCTGCCGGTGATCGCCGCGCAGCGCCGCTTCCAGCCGGTCTATGTCCGCGACCTCGCGCAAGCGATCGCCAATGCGGCCCTCGACCCCCAGAAACATGGTGGCAAAACCTTCGACCTAGGTGGCCCGCACGCGATGAGCATGCGCGAGCTGCACGCCGCGGTGCTCGAAGCATCGGGCCAGGATACCGAGCTGCTCGACATGCCCGATTTCATGGCCTCGATGCTGACCAAGTTCGGCTGGTTGCCCTTCGCCCCGCTGACCAAGGATCAGTGGCTGATGCTCCAGCATGACAATGTGCCGGCTAAGGGAGCGCCGGGGCTGGAGGCGTTCGAGATCAAGCCGACTCCGCTCGCCGCCGTCGCCCACGAATGGCTTGGCCGCTTCAACAAGGGAGGCCGGTTCGCCGGCCGCCGAATCAATTTGACCGCGACTTCGTAACACCGGATGCCAATCCTGGTTCTCGTCATCCTGCTCGGCATCGTCGAGGGCGTCACCGAATATCTGCCTGTCTCCTCGACCGGCCATTTGATTCTGGCGACCGAGCTTTTGGGGTTCCGCGCCGATGATTGGGCCCTGTTCAACGTCGCCATCCAGCCCGGCGCGATCCTCGCCATCATCGTGCTTTACTGGCGCACTTTCCGCGACGTGATCGTCGGGCTGTTTCAGCGCAGTCCCAGCGCCTTCGCCTTTGTCCGCAATCTGTTCGTCGCCTTCCTGCCGGCCGTGGTGCTCGGCGTCGCGCTCGGCGATTGTATCGACATGCTCCTCGAAAATGCGGTGGTCGTCGGCTGGGCGCTGATCATCGGCGGCATCGCCATCCTGATCGTCGAGAAGCTTGCGCGCCCGACCGAATCCGGCGGCGTCGCCGGCGTGTCGTTGAAGCAGTCTGTCATGATCGGCCTGGTCCAGTGCTTGGCCATCATCCCGGGCGTTAGCCGATCGGGCGCGACGATCCTCGGTGCGATGAGCTTCGGCGTCGATCGGAAGACGGCCGCGGAGTTCAGCTTTTTCCTCGCCGTGCCGACGCTGGCCGGGGCGACCGCGCTGCAGCTGTTCCGCCACCGCGACCAGATCGACCCGGCGCAATTGGGCTGGATCGGCATCGGCAGCCTGGTCTCGTTCGTCGTCGCGATCGTCGTCGTCAAAGCCTTCGTCTCGATCATCACCCGCTACGGCTTCGCGCCATTCGCCTGGTACCGCATCGTTGCCGGAAGCATCGCTTTGGTCTGGCTGCTGGCCCGCTAGGCAGCGGCATGCGGGCGCGATACCCTTCAAGAAAAAAGGGACGACTCGCATGAAATATCTGATCCTGACCACCGCGGTTCTTGCCGCCGCACCCGCGGCTGCACAGCAGGCCCCGGCAACCGCCGCATCCGTCGCCGCCCCTGCTCCCGCCGCCGAGGCCACACCCGCCGATCCGCAGCGGCTCGCTCTTGCCAGGATCGTCGCCGAGCAGACCTTTCCCGCCGGCACGTTCCGCCGGATCATGGCCGCGAACACCGAGCAGATGACCGCGTCCATGATGGGTGGGGTCCTGGACATGCCGATGAAAGACATCACCGCTCCGGGCGAGGACCAGGCCGACCCTGCCCACGCAGACAAGACGATGCGCGAGGTGATGGCGGAGCAAGACCCGCATTTCCTGGAGCGGATGGAGATCACCAATCGCGTGCTGATGACGGAAATGGTGCCGGTAATGACCAGGTTCGAACCGCAGGTTCGCGAGGCGCTTGCCTCTGCCTATGCCAAACGCTTCACCGTTGACCAGCTGACCGATCTTCGCACGTTTTTCGCTTCGCCGTCGGGGAAAACCTACGCTGCCGAAGTGATGACCATCGGAACCGATCCCGACTTCTTGAAGGGGATGGGCGCCTTTGTTCCTGAGCTGATGAAGGAAATGCCCGCCATCACCGCGAAACTGGCCGCAGCCACCGCCCACCTGCCGCCGCCGCCGGAGCCACAGCCGGCGAAACGGCCGAAGAAGCGGCGCTGAGCGGGCCATTCACCGCGCGGTCATCCAAGCAGCCATATTAGCCGCAACGAGATGCACGGTGTTGCGTTTTCGCCCGTGCGCCAATGCTTTATGGAGGCCTGTCGATGCGTAAGCTGATCATTGCCGCGAGCCTGCTTGCCTGCGCCACGCCCGCTTTTGCGCAGCCTTATCCCGATCCGCGCGACGACGAGTTTGTTCGCGATCTGCCGCAGGCCGGTGAGATTGAAGAGGTGGGCGAGCGGGTCGGACGGGTGGCCGACGCGATCTTGGACGTGCCGGTTGGCCCCATTGCCGACGCCGTGGACCCCTACCGCCGCGGCCGCCATGGTCGTGACGAAACGCTTGGCGACATTGCGCGGCGCGACGATCCTTATGCGCGCGAACGGATGCGCGATCAGATCGGCGCGGCCACCGTCGGCCTTGGCGCGATCATGCAGGAACTGGCGGTGATGACGCCGGTGCTTCGCCGCTCGCTCGAAGACGCGACCCGCCGGATGGAAGACGCGATGTCGGGGCGCGGCCGCGACTTTGATCGACGCTACGACGATCGACGCTACGACGATCGACGCGACGATGACCGCCGCTACGATGATCGGCGCGATGATCGCGAGCGGGACGATTATCGCCGCTGACGCGTCACAAGGCCGGTAGTTTTCCGCACCCGCCGCCGTTAAAGGCGGGGGCATGTGGCAGCTTTACCAATTCCCCCTCTGCCCCTTCTCCCGCAAGGTTCGGCTGCTGATGGCCGAGAAGGGCGTCGCCGTTGAGCTCAAGCGGGAAAATCCGTGGGAACAGCGCGACGAATTCGCCGATCTGAACCCGGCCGGCGAGACACCCGTGCTGGTGGAGGAATCGAAGGGCCTGGTGCTGATCGATTCCAACGCCATCTGCGAATATTTCGAAGAAACGGTGGATCGCGCGCCGATGCTCGGCGGCGGCTCGGCCGCGCGGGCCGAAGTGCGGCGGCTGGTTGCCTGGTTCGACCGTAGGTTCTTCGGCGATGTTGTCGCGCCCTTGATGGAAGAACGGATGAGGAAGCGCCTGGTCAGCCGCGATCCGCCGGACACGCGCGTCCTTCGTGAGGCGATGAAGACTGCCAACGGGCACCTCGATTATATGGATTACCTGCTCGATCATCGCCGCTGGCTTGGCGGTTCGACGCTGAGCCTCGCCGATCTGACCTGCGCCGCGCACCTTTCGGTTGCCGATTACCTGGGCGGCATCGACTGGCGCGGCCACAAGCAGACCAGCGACTGGTATTCCTCCCTGAAATCGCGCCCGAGCTTCCGCCCCCTGCTTGGCGATCGGATGGAGGTGATCAGCCCGCCGACGCACTACGACAAGGTGGATTTCTAGGTTTCAGCGTCGCCCCAGCGAAGGCTGGGGCCCATGCTGAACCTCCAACCCCACTGCCGCTGACGAGTCAGCATGGATGCCAGCCTTCGCTGGCTTGACGTGGGAGCTCCTACGCCTTCTTTGCCGTGATGAAGTAATCGAGCGACTTGTTCTGGGAGAGGTGGAAGCCGCTCGTCGGGTTCCAGGCGAGGCCGCTGCAGTCGGTCACCTCCAGGCCAGCGTCTTTCAACAACGCGGTGAGTTCCTCGGGCGCCAGGAACTTTTCCCAATCGTGGGTGCCTTTGGGGATGCGGTTCATGCCCTCTGCGAGCGTGATCAGCATCAGCCGGGAGAAGCCGGTGCGGTTGGGGGTGGAAAGGATCAGCAGCCCGTCGTCGGCGAGGCGGTCGGCAAGGCCCTGCACGAAGCCGCGCGTGTCGGAGACATGTTCCACCACCTCCAGGCAGGTGATCAGGTCATAGCGGCCGGTAAGCGCCTCGACGCTGCCGACGCGGTAATCGATTGCGAGCCCCTGCCCCAGCGCGTGGCTCTGCGCGGCGGCGATGTTCTCGGGGGCGGGATCCACGCCGGTCACCTCCGCCCCAAGCCTGGCAAGCGGCTCGGCGAGCAGGCCGGCGCCGCAGCCGACATCGGCTGCGCTGCGGCCTTTGAGGGGCTTCAGGTCGCACTCGTCGAAGCCCCAATGCTGGTCGATCCGGTCGCGGATGTAGCCGAGCCGCACCGGGTTCAACTGGTGAAGCATCGCCGAGCTGCCCCTGGGGTCCCACCAATCGGCCGCCATGGCCCCAAAATGCGCAGCTTCGCGCGGGTCGATGGTGGTGGCGCTTACGCCTTCGCTTGTGCTTGCCATGGCCGCTCCCTATCAGGGCTCCACTCCGTTTCCCAAGCACAAAGCGGCCGGGCGCCCGCCCTGTTCCGCCGCATCGAGCCGAGCCGATCATGGACGATTTCCAGCTCACGAATGGCGTCCTCCACTGCGAAGACGTGCCCCTTTCCGCTATTGCAGACGCGGTGGGTACGCCGGTCTACGTTTATTCCACCGCAACAATGGCGCGCCACGCCAAGGTGCTGCGCGAGGCGCTGGAGCCGCTTGCCAATCCGCTGATTGCATATGCGGTGAAGGCGAACCCGAATGCCGCCGTGCTTGCGACGCTCGCAAAGGAGGGTCTTGGCGCCGACGTCGTCTCCGGCGGCGAATATCGCCGCGCCCGTGCCGCCGGAATTCCGCCCGAGAAGATCGTCTTCGCCGGCGTCGGCAAAACGGCGGAGGAGATGGCGCTGGCGCTGGAAGGGGGGCTGTTTCAGTTCAACCTGGAGTCGGTCGAAGAAGCGGAGATGTTGTCGGAGGTCGCGGTGTGCCTCGGCCGGGTTGCACCGGTCGGCTTCCGGGTCAACCCGGATGTCGAAGCAGGCACCCACGCCAAGATTTCGACAGGCGCGGCCGAGAACAAGTTCGGCGTGCCGTATGCGCAGGCGCTCGCGGCCTATGCCCGCGCGGCGACTTTGCCCGGCCTCCAGGTGCAGGGTGTCGCAGTCCACATCGGCAGCCAGCTCACCAGCCTGTCGCCGCTGCGCAATGCGTTCCAAAAGGTCGGCGCGCTGATTACGCTTCTCCGCGCCGCCGGGCACGTGATCTCCGTCGCCGATCTCGGCGGCGGTCTCGGCGTCCCTTACGATCACGCCCAAATGCCGCCACCCTCCCCGGAAGCCTATGGCGAGATGGTGCGCGAAGTCACCGCCGACTGGAACGTGCGGCTGGTGTTCGAGCCCGGCCGGCTGATCGTCGCCAATGCCGGCGTGCTCCTCACCCGGGTGATCCGGGTCAAGCCGGGCGCGACTCACCCCTTTCTGGTGGTGGATGCCGGCATGAACGACCTGATGCGCCCCACCCTCTACGATGCCTGGCACACGATCGAAGCGGTTGCGCCGAAAGGCAGTCGCGCCACGGTGACGGTGGTCGGGCCGGTCTGCGAAACCGGCGACACTTTCGCCACCGCCCGCACCATGGACGAAGCCGGCCCGGACGACCTGGTCGTGTTTCGCACCGCGGGCGCCTACGCGGCGGCGATGTCCAGCACCTACAATAGCCGGCCATTGACCCCGGAAGTTCTCGTCAACGGGGACCGTTGGGCCGTGGTCCGCCCGCGCCTCGACATTCAATCCCTGATCGACGCCGACGCGGTTCCGGATTGGCTCTGACGGGCGCCTTGCCTTGCGCCTTTGCCGCCAGCCGCTAAGGACGCGGCACATATGGCGCGCATTGTGATGAAATTCGGCGGCACTTCGATGGCGGGCATCGAACGTATCCGCCATGTCGCCAGCCTGGTGAAGCGCGAAGCGGAAGCGGGCCACCAGATTGCCGTCGTGGTGTCGGCCATGGCGGGAGAAACGGATCGCTTGGTTCAGCTCTGCCGGGAAGCGGCGTCGCTTTACGATGCGCGCGAATATGACGTGGTTGTCGCATCGGGCGAGCAGGTGACCAGCGGCCTCCTTGCGATCACCCTCCAAGGCATGGGCCTCAACGCCAAATCCTATATGGGCTGGCAGCTCCCCATCCTTACCACCGGCCACGCCGCCGGCATCATCGAGGGCATCGACTCCGACGTGATCGAGCGGGTGTTCGGCGAGGGCGGCATCGCCGTCATCCCGGGCTTCCAGGGCGTCACCGCCGACGGCGACGTCGCGACGCTGGGCCGCGGCGGTTCAGACACGTCGGCCGTCGCCGTCGCCGCCGCGATGAAGGCTGACCGCTGCGACATCTATACGGACGTGGACGGGGTCTACACCACCGATCCCCGCATCGTGCCGCGCGCCCGCAAGCTTCCCGCCGTTACCTTTGAGGAAATGCTGGAGCTTGCAAGCGTCGGCGCAAAGGTGCTGCAAACCCGCTCCGTGGGCCTCGCCATGCGCGAAAACCTGCCGATCCGGGTCCTGTCCTCCTTCGAAGACCGGCCTGGCACATTGGTCGCCGGGGAAGATGCAATCGAGGAATTCCAGATGGAACGGCAACTGATCACAGGCATTGCCTACGACAAGAACGAGGCGCGGATCACGCTTACCGGCGTGCCGGACAGACCGGGCTCCGTCGCCGCGATCTTCAAGCCGCTGGCGCAAGCGAGCGTCAATGTCGACATGATCGTCCAGTCCGTGCGCACCGCGGGGCATGAAAGCGACCTCACCTTTACCGTCCCCACGGCGTCGCTTGCCCAGAGCCGGGCGGTGCTGGAGGGCATTCAGGAGAAGGTCGGCTTTGGCGAAATTCTGACTGACACCAACGTGGTGAAGGTCAGCGCCGTCGGCGTCGGCATGCGCTCGAACGCCGGCATCGCGGCGCAGATGTTCGAAGCGCTCGCCGCGCGCAACATCAACATCCTTGCGATCACCACGTCCGAGATCAAAGTCTCGGTGCTGATCGCCGAGGAATATACCGAGTTGGCCGTACGCGTGCTGCACACCGCGTATGGCCTTGACCAAGAGGTGGATGCGTGACCAGCGAAGTGACCCAGGCGGCCAAGACACAGACGCAGGGAGTTGGCCACGACCGGCTTCAGCGCCTGATGAAGCGGGGGACCGATTTTCTCGGCTGCGAGGTCGCGATCCTTGGCGGGGCGATGAGCTGGATTTCGGAGCGCAACCTCGTCTCCGCTTTGTCAAACGCCGGTGCGTTTGGCGTGATCGCCTGCGGGGCGATGACGCCGGAGCTGCTCGACAACGAGATTGCCGAGACCAAAAAGCGCACCGAGAAGCCCTTCGGCGTCAATTTAATCACCATGCATCCGCAGCTCAGCGAGCTGATCAACGTCTGCGCCAAGCATGGCGTCACGCACGTCGTACTCGCCGGCGGCCTTCCCCCACCGGGCTCGCTCGACCGGATCAAGGGCATGGGCGCCAAGCTGATCTGCTTCGCGCCGGCGTTGGCGCTGGCCAAGAAATTGGTCCGCTCGGGTGTCGACGCGCTGGTGATCGAAGGCATGGAAGCCGGCGGTCACATCGGGCCCGTGTCGACCTCCGTCCTCGCCCAGGAGATGCTCCCGCCGCTTGCCGCCGAAGTGCCGATCTTCGTTGCCGGGGGGATCGGCCATGGCGGCGCCATTTCCGGCTACCTGGAGATGGGCGCGGTCGGGGTTCAGCTGGGCACCCGCTTCGTCTGCGCGAACGAATGCATCGCCCACCCGAACTTCAAGAAAGCATTCATCCGCGCCTCGGCGCGGGACGCGATCACATCCGTGCAAATCGATCCGCGCCTGCCCGTTATCCCGGTGCGCGCGATCAAGAACCGTGAAATGGAAAGCTTCGCGGCGAAACAGCGCGAAGTCGCGGACCTGCTCGACAAGGGCAGTGTCGAGATGATGGAAGCGCAGCTCCAGATCGAACATTATTGGGCAGGCGCCCTTCGCCGCGCGGTAATCGACGGCGACGTTGAGAGCGGATCGGTGATGGCAGGCCAGTCGGTAGGCATGGTCAAGGGCGAAGCACCCGTCGCCGAAATCCTCAAGCAATTGGTCGACGAAGCCGCCCACGCGCTGGAGCGGCGCTCGGCATAGGCGGACCGCCGGAACGCGCGGTTGGAAACGGCCGCGCCTTCCTGCTACCGCTGAACTATGCCAACTGCTTCGGTCGCGTCCGCGCGCGAAATCCTCACCGGCCTCCACGACGTGATGGCGTCGCGCATGGGAGCGCAGGCGAAGCTCAACAAGGTCGTCCAGATCATCGCGGAAGCGATGTCGAGCGAAGTCTGCTCGATTTACTTGCTGCGCGACGGCGTGCTGGAACTGTTCGCAACGCTTGGCCTGCAGCAAAGCGCGGTGCACGTTACCAAGCTTGCCATGGGCGAAGGCTTGGTCGGAACCATCGCCAAGCAGGTGTCGGTGCTGAACCTGGCCGAAGCCGCCGCGCATCCTGAATTCGCTTACCGCCCTGAGACCGGCGAGGAGCTGTTCCACAGCTTTGCCGGCGTCCCAATCGTCCGCAAGGAGCGCGCGATCGGCGTGCTCGCCGTGCAGCATGCCGATCCGCGCGCCTACGACGTGCTTGAGATCGAAGCGCTGCAAACCGTGGCCATGGTTCTTGCCGAACTGATCGCCAATGCCGGCCTTGCCGACAAAGCCGCCTCCGCCGCCGAGACCGCGCGCGAGCAGGGCGCGGTGCGGCTCGCCGGGCTTCGCCTGGTGACCGGCATGGGCGGCGGAATCGCCGTCTTCCACCAGCCGCGAGTCACCATCGAGCATACGGTTGCCGAGGATACGGAGGCCGAGCGCCACCGGGTCTATTCCGCATTCCGCAAGATGCGCGAACAGATCGACAACATGACCAGCATGGCCGAATTCGGCACGGCCGGCGAACATCATGAGGTGCTCGAAACCTACAAGATGTTCGCCTACGACGAAGGCTGGTCGCGGCGGATCAACGAGGCGATCGACAGCGGCCTCACCGCCGAAGCCGCGATCGAGCGGGTCCGCCAGCGCATGCAGACACGGATGCGCGAGATCGACGACACGTTGCTTCGCGACCGCATGCACGATCTTGACGACCTGTCGAACCGGCTGCTCCGCATCGTTTCCGGCAAGCTCGGAACGGCCGCGCAGATGGGGCTTCAGGACGACGCGATCCTGATCGCCCGCAACCTCGGCCCTGCCGAGCTGCTCGAATATGATCGGCGCAGGCTGAAGGGCGTGATTCTGGAGGAAGGCTCGCTCACCGCCCACGTCACCATCGTTGCGCGCGCAATGGGCGTGCCGATGCTCGGCCGGGTGCGCGACATTCGCCAGGCGGTGAGCGAAGGCGATCACATCCTGCTCGACGGCAGCGAAGGCGCCGCGTTCGTGCGCCCAACGGCGGGGGTGGAAGAAGCGTTTCGCGCCAAGATGCTGGTGACGCAGAAGCGCCGTGCCGAATTCGCCTCCTTGCGCGACCTGCCGCCGGTGACCAAGGACGGCCGGCGGATGACGGTGATGGTCAATGCCGGCCTGCGCGACGACGCCGCCGCGATCCACCTGGTCGGTGCCGACGGGATCGGCCTGTTTCGCACCGAATTCCAGTTCTTGGTCTCCGCCTCCTTGCCAAAGCGCGAAAGCCAGCAGCGCCTTTACCGGTCGGTGCTTGAAGCGGCCGGCGACAAGCCCGTGATCTTCCGCACCCTGGACGTAGGCGGCGACAAGGCCCTCCCCTACCTCCAGGCAGGCGAGAATGAGGAGCATGAGGAAAATCCGGCAATGGGGTGGCGGGCGCTTCGCCTGGCGCTCGACCGCGACGGCCTGATGAAGGCGCAGGCCCGCGCGTTGCTGGAAGCGGCGGCGGGGCGGGTTCTCAACGTCATGTTCCCAATGGTGTCGGAGCCATGGGAATTCGACGCGGCACGCGAGATCGTCGAGCAGCAGCGCCAGTGGCTGAGCGAGCGGCGCAAGCTGCTCCCCACCAAAATCTCATACGGCGCGATGCTGGAAGTGCCGGCGCTTGCCGAGCAGCTCGACATCCTGCTCCCCAAGCTCGACTTCCTCTCTATCGGCACCAACGATCTTACACAGTTCCTGTTCGCCGCCGATCGCGCCCATCCCAAGCTCGCCGAACGCTACGATTGGCTGTCGCCGGCAATCTTGCGGTTTCTTCGCCGAGTCACCCGCGAAGCGACGGCAGCCGGCGTTCCCGTCGGCGTTTGCGGCGAAATGGGCGGGCGAACACTGGAAGCGATGGCGCTGATCGGGCTCGGCATCGAGCGGTTTTCGATCACCCCGGTCGCGGTCGGTCCGATCAAGGCGATGATCCGCTCGCTCGACAGATCCGCCCTTGCTCCCGCCTTGGAAGAGATGCTCGCCCATCCTCCCGCGGACATGCGCGCGGCGTTGACCGCATGGGCAGAGGAACATGCGGTCGCGATCGGATGATGGGCGACGCGATCCGGTTGACATCGGCGCGCCCGTCCTGTGACAAGATCGGCTCACGAAAAGAACGGATGCGTTGATGGTCGAGGCAGTTGGGGATCAGGGTGGCGGCTCTCCGGTCGGGGAACGGCTTCGCATTGCCCGGGAGGAAAAGGGCCTGACCCTGGCGGAAATCGCAAGCCAGACGCGCATTCCGATCCGCCACCTCGAACATATCGAAAAGGGCGAATGGGAAGCTCTGCCGGCGCCGACCTACAGCATCGGCTTTGCGCGTTCCTACGCCGGCATGGTGGGCCTCGACCCCGCCGGGGTCGGCCAGGAGCTGCGCGGCGAGCTCGGCATTTCTCGCCACCAGACGGCAAGCCCGGCTGCGTCTTATTACGAGCCCGCCGATCCGGCGCGCGTGCCGCCGAAATCCGTCGCATTGATCGCGCTGGCGCTGATCGTGGCATTGGTCGCGGCCTATTTGATCTGGCGCAGCCAGGCCGTTGGCGATGCGGAAATCGAGCCGCAGCTTACCGAAACCGTTGCGCCTGCCGCCCAGCCGCAGCAGCCGCAGACGGCACAGCAGCCGGCCGCTGCGGCGACCGGACCGGTCGTGCTTACCGCTACCGAAGATGTCTGGCTGCGCGTCTACGAAGGCGGCAGCGATGCGACGCTGTATATCGGCACGCTGAAGGCGGGCGAGCGCTTCGAAGTGCCGGCAACCGCCACCGCGCCGCAGATCCGCACCGGCCGCGCCCAGTCCGTTCGCGTTACCGTCGGCTCCGCGGTGATGCCGCCGCTTGGGCCGCCTGACCGGACGATCGCGAAGGTCAGCCTGAAAGCCGCCGATCTCACCGCCCGCGCAGGCCAGACGGCGCCGGGCGCGGCAGCGCCGGTAGCCACACCGGCTTCCGCGCCAGGCACGCCCCCGGCACCGGCCCCGGCCGCCACACCCGAGGACTAAACCGCAGCCAACTTCCTTAAGGCTGGCGACAGGCGGCGCATCCCATTAAGCATAAAGTGGGAGTGGCTTTCTTGCGGGGAAAAATCATGCGTATTCATCTTCTTGGCCTTGCCTTGATGGCAGGGGTCGCCTGTCCGGCGGCCGCCCAGCAAACCGACCGCGTCGAGCGGCGGGTCGACCGGCTTGAGCAGGAAATGCGCGCGGTGCAGCGCCGGGTCTTTCCAGGCGCCAACGGTTCGGTGGTCGGTCCCGAGCTCCAGGAGCAGACGCGAACCGTTGAACAAAGCGGAGTCCCCGGCGGAAGCGCGGTCTCCGACCTCACCGCCCGCGTCGACGCGCTGGAAACGCAGCTCGCCCGGCTGACCGGCCAGGTCGAGCAAAACGGCAATCGCTTGCGCCAGCTCGAAAGCGCGCTTGCCAGTGTGCGCGAAAGCACCGGAAGCCGCCTCAACGCACTGGAGAAGCCGGCGGCGAGCGAAACCTCAGCCCCCGCCGAGGAGCCCGTCGCCGCCGCCGACACCCCGCGCCGCACGACCGCGCCCGCGCCCGCCAAGGTCAGTACCGTCGCGCTCGGCGACGATCCGGAAGCGGCCTACAATGCCGGTTTCCGCCTTTGGGAGCAGAAGAAGTATAAGGACGCGCAGCAGCTTCTGGAGGCCGTCGCCAAGAAGTGGCCGAAGCACCGTTTCGCAAGCTGGTCCGCAAACCTCGCCGGCCGCGCTTACCTGGACGACGGCAACCCCACAGCCGCCGCGCGCGTGTTGTTCGCCAATTACGACGCCAACCCGAAGGGCGAGCGTGCCGCGGACAGCTTGTTCTTTCTCGGCCAGTCGCTGGTTGCGCTGAAAAAGCCGGCGGAAGCCTGCAAGGCCTATGACGAGCTTCAGGACGTCTACGGCGCCACCATGCGCGATTGGCTCAAGGAACGACTTCCCGCCGCCCGCACCGCCGCCAAGTGCAAGTAAGCGGCTGAACCGGCCGGGCGCCTGCCCGCGCAACAATTGAAACACGAATCCTGGAGCGGCGACATCGCGCCGCGACGAGGCGGGCTGATGTGCGGACCATCGCAGATCAGCTCGCGCCGCCCAAGCCGGCGCGCCTCGAACAGGGAGTTTCACTATGTCGCGCACCACCCGAATCCTTTCCGGCACCGCGCTTGCTGCTGTGGCCGCCGTCGCCGCCCACGCCCAGCAGGCGCCGTCCGGCGGCACCGCAACCTATTGGATGAGCGCCGAAACCGCTTCGGGCATGAGCGCGATGGGTCAGGCGCGCGGAAGCTATGCGCACAATCTGACGCTTCAGCTCGGCACCGGTCAGCGCGCCGCGGGAGCGCCTTCGGCCGAGCATCTTCCCCCGGCAACGCTGAAAGCCGGCACCGCTTTGCCGCTGGTTAGCCCGATGCGCGCGCCCGCCGCCGCCGCGCAAACGCCGTACAGCTACACCGGCGAAAAGCCTAAGGGCCGCATGCTTTTCTACTGGGGTTGCGGCGAGCGCGCACGCCCCGGCCAGCCGGTTATCGTCGATTTCGCCAGCCTCGCCTCCGGCAAGGTGCCGCCGGCATTCGCCCAGGCAGCGCTTAAGGCAATGACCCCGCCTTCGGCCGCCCGGCACGCGAGCTATGGCGAGTGGCCGAACGACAGATCGAAAACGCGCGTGCCCGCCGGCGGTTCGCTGGTTGGCGACCACCTCGTGCGCGGCAATTATACGCCGGAAATCAAGTTCGCGCTGGCGCCGGGTCAGGACTTCCTGCCGCCGGTGGCGCTGACCGCGCAGAACCCCGCCGCCTCCGGTTCCGTCCCCCTCGCGTGGAAGCCTATGGCTGCGTCGCGCGGCTGGTTCCTGTCCACGGCCGGCGCCGCGGGGAATGGCGACATCATCATGTGGACGTCCAGCGAGAAGCAGGCGGCGGCGATGATGATGGACTATCTCGCACCTGAGGAAATTGCGAAGCTGGTGGCGCAAAAAGTGCTTCTGCCCGGCACCGCCGACCGCTGCACGGTTCCCCAGGAAGTCGCCAAGGCGGCGCCGCAGTCGATGCTGGCCATGGTTGCCTTCGGCCCGGAAGCGAACTTCACCCACCCGATACGACCCGCCAAGGCGGCTGCTTCGTGGAAGCCGGAGTGGGCGGCGAAGCTGCGCACCAAATCGACCTATATGGGGATGCTCGGCATGGACATGGCGGCGATGATGAACGGTTCCGACGATGGCGACGACGCGCAGGACGAGGCGCCCCGGCCGGAGACAAAGAAGGACAAGATCCGCCGCGGGATCGGGCGTTTGCTCGGCAACTGATCGACGACTCAGCGGGGGGAGGACGGCGGTCGCGTGATCGTTTAGGCTGACCGTATGGCGCCGTCGTTCCCCTCCCCAGAGGCTGTTAGCCGGTTTCGCTCCGATCTGGGCGCGCTCGGCCAAGTGCGCCTGCCGCTCGGCGTCGCCTTTTCCGGCGGACCGGATAGCCTGGCGCTTCTGCTCCTCACCGCGGCAGCCTTCCCCGGTGAGGTGTATGCGGCAACAGTGGATCACCGCCTTCGCCCCGGCAGCACGAGGGAGGCCGCGGCGGCGGCGAACACCTGCCGCGACCTAGGTGTGCCGCACGAGGTGCTGGTGGTGGACGTACCGGCCCGCGCAAGCGTTCAGGCCTCCGCACGGCAGGCGCGCTACGGCGCCCTTGGCGATTGGATGGCGCGCAACGGCATTCATACTCTGCTGACCGCGCACCATCTCGACGACCAAGCGGAGACGCTGGTGATGCGGCTGTTGCGCGGGGCGGGCGTCGCGGGCCTCGCCGGGATCCGCGCCCGCCGTCCGCTGGCTGAAGGTCCCGGGGGAGCCGAGCTGCTTCGCCCCCTCCTCGGGTGGCGGCGAAGCGAATTGGGCGAAATCGCCGCGTCTTCGGGGTTCGAAGCGGCGGCCGATCCAAGCAACTTGGACGAGGCCTATGACCGGGTGCGCATACGCCGTTTGCTCGGCGAAACTCCATGGCTTGAGCCGGCGCCGCTTGCTCGAAGCGCCGCTGCGCTTGCCGATGCCGAGGAAGCGCTGGACGAAATGACGGCTTACTGCCTGCCACAAGTGGTGGAGGAGCAAGCGGACGGCTTGCTGCTGCGCGCCGAAGGCCTGCCCGCCGAATTGCGCCGGCGCCTACTTCTGATCTGCATCCGACGGTTCGCACCCGACGCGCAGCCGCGCGGGGATCAGCTGACGGAGACGATCGGTGCGCTCGAGGAGGGCCGCATCGTTACCTTGGCTGGCGTGAAGCTTAGCGCAACCAACGGCGCTTGGCGCGTGGAAGTCGCGCCGCCGCGCCGAACCACGGGCGGCTAAAGCGCCTGCGCGGCTGCCCAGCCGCTCGCCCAAGCCCATTGAAAATTATAACCGCCGAGCCAGCCGGTGACGTCCACCGCTTCGCCGATCGCGTAGAGGCCGGGCACCTGCCGGGCCTCCATGGTTCGAGACGAAAGGCCGTCGGTGGAGATGCCGCCAACCGTTACCTCTGCCTTGGCGAAGCCTTCGGTGCCGTTGGGATGGAACTGCCACGCGCCCAGCCGCTCCGCCGCGGCGGTAAGCGCGCGGTCCGGCAGGTTGGCGAGTTCGCCTGGTAGGGCGAGCTGCTCGGCAAGCGCTTCGGCAAGCCGCTCCGGAAGCCGCCGGGCAAGTGCCGCCTTGACGTTGGAACGGGGCCGCGCCCGCTTCTCCTCGGCAAGCCAGGCCGGTTCGGCGTCGGGCAGGAAGCCGATCGAGACCGGCTCGCCATGCCGCCAGTAAGAGGAGATTTGCAGGATTGCCGGGCCGGAGAGCCCCTTGTGGGTGAACAACGCGGCTTCGCGGAACGCGGCCTTTCCCGCCTTGGCTACGACTTCCGTGGCGACACCGGACAAGGTCTTGAACAAGGTCTCGTCCGTGCCGAGCGTCAGCGGCACCAGTGCCGGGCGCGGCTCCACTACCTTCAGCCCGAAGCGGCGCGCGAGATCGTAAGCGAAACCGGTCGCGCCGAGCTTCGGAATGGATGGGCCGCCAGTGGCGATCACCAAAGCAGGCGCTTCGTAGCGCCGCTCCCCGTGGGTGACCTGGAAGAGCCCGTCGGCGTGTCCGATTTCGCCGAGCAGGGCACCGAGGCGGATGTCCACCGCGCCTTTTTCGCATTCGTCGAGCAGCAGCTTGACGATCTGACGCGCCGAACCGTCGCAGAAGAGCTGGCCGAGCGTTTTCTCGTGCCAGGCGATGCCGTGCGCCTCCACCGAAGCGAGGAAATCTTCTGCGGTGTAGCGGCCCAGCGCCGACTTGGCGAAATGCGGGTTCGAAGAAACGTAGCGATCCGCTGCTGCGTGGATGTTGGTGAAGTTGCACCTCCCACCGCCGGAGATCAGGATCTTCTTGCCCGGCGCGTCGGCGTGATCGAGCAGCAGCACCCGCCTGCCCCTTTGCCCGGCGACGCCCGCGCACATCAGCCCCGCCCCGCCGGCGCCGAGCACGATTGCATCATATCTGGCGGCGGCTGCGCTCATCACCACGGAGCGGCGCTAGCCCGGCGCCGCGCAAAGGAAAAGCGCGCCCGCACCGCGGACGCGCTCTTCAGATACGCAGATGCGGATCAGCCTTCCTGCGCGACTTTGCGCGGGCGGCCGCGGCCGCGGCCGGTGCCCGCGGGCTTTGCAGCCTTGGCGCCGCCGCCGGAGCCTTCCGAATCGCCGCCATCCTTTTTGCGGCCGAGGCCGATGGCGTGGGCGAGCGAGCGGCGCTGTTCCGAATAATTGGGTGCAACCATCGGATATTCGCGCGGCAAGCCGTAATCGGTGCGGTATTGATCGGGCGACATGCCGTGCGCCGTCATCAAGTGGCGCTTCAGCATCCGCTGCTTGGCGCCGCATTCCATGCAGACGATATATTCGGGCTTGATCGAAGCGCGCACGGAGACAACCGGCGTCTTTTCCGCGGCCTGGGCGGCGTCTGCCGGCTTCTCAAGCGTTGCCAGAGCTTCGTAAACGCGCTGCACGAGATTTCCGACATCCCCCACCGCGACATTGTTGTTGGCAACGTGCGCCGCGACGATATCCGCCGTTAGCTGAACGAGTTGCTCATTCTCCATTGAATTCTCCTTTGTGTCGCCGCGCCGCCACGTCCCGCTCTTGAACAACTAGCACGGCTTTGTGCGAAATGGATGAAACTTTGTCGGTTTTCAACGTAATTAGCAAAATGGACGCCAAGCAGAAAAGACCACCAGTTTCAACCGGCAGCGCGCCCGCCGCCGACCGGGATGGCGAGAAGGCGCGTCTCGTGCGCCGCCCTTATACTGATGCCGGTCAAATGGAAACCGGGCGTATCAAGAAGCGCCGCGCTCTCCTCCCCCGTCAGTTCAATAGCCGAATCCGCGAGTTCGGGTTCTGACCCGCACAAGCATTTCGCTGGACGCCAGAAACAAGGTTCGTCCGTCTTCTCCGAAGGTGCAGTTGGCAACTTTCCTGCCCGTGTCGATCCTTCCAAGGCGCGCTCCGCCCGCCGAGAAGATGTGCACGCCGCCCGGGCCCGTGATGAAGAGATTGCCGGCGACGTCTATGGCCATTCCGTCCGGCAGGCCGGGGAGCCCTTCGGCGGCGAGCGCAGTCATGTCGGTGAACGCTTCGCATCCCGTAACCGCGCCCTCGGCGTCAAGCGCGAAAGCGAGCACCACCGCGTGTTCAGGGTCCGAATTGGCGACAAACAGGGTGCGCCCGTCCGACGACAAGAGAATGCCGTTGGGGAAGGACATGTCCTCCACCACCAGCTCTACCCGACCGTTACGGTGGAGCCGGTAGACACCGTTTACCGGTTGCTCCTTGAGCGGCGAGGCGTTGAGGCCGGCGAGCCCGTAGGGCGGATCGGTGAACCAGATCGAGCCGTCGGGCCCAAGCACGAGATCGTTGGGCGAGTTGAACCGGCGGCCTTCGAAGCGGGTGGCGAGGAAGCTCTTCTCCCTGGTTGCAAGATCGAGCCGCGCGACCGCCCGGTTACCGTGATCGGCCATCAGGATCGTACCCGGCGGGCCGGGGATGAGGCCGTTCGAGCCCGGCTCGCGGAAGGCGGACGGATCGGGGCCGCCGTAGCCCGACGGATCGAGGAACACGCTCAAGCCGTCTGCGTCCGACCAGCGGTACATGCGATTGGCGGGGACGTCGCTCAGCAGCAGGTAGCCGCCCTCGCGCACCCACACCGGACCTTCGCTCCAGGTGAAGCCCTCGGCGAGCTTCTCCACTCGCGCGTTCACCGGCACCAGGGCCGCCAGAGCGGGGCTGTCGGCGTGCACGCGCCCAACCTCCTCGAAGCCGCTGGTCATTGCGTGGAAAGCTCCTTTTTCAACGGCGGCACCGATCCGGTGCCGCGCCGCCAACGGCGCCCTTCGTTGTCTCGAAGCGGGTAATGCATTCAACATGGATCAAGTTGCGTAGAATACGCGGCTGAAACGAAGCAGCCCGGTTCAGCGGCGGCGAAGCAGCCGCTGGACGAGACGGGTGAGGCCCCACACCCCGCATCCGGCTAGAGCGCACAAGGCAAGCACCAGCACCGCTATGAAGATTTGTGCGGCAAGGCTCGGCCCGACCGCGTCGGAAGAAGAGCGCAGCAGCACAACGGCGGCGGCGATGGGGCCAAGCAGGATCAGAACGGTTAAGGCGGCGGCGGCGCCGAGAATGGCCGGGAGACGCTTCAAAGCCGCGCCCCCACCCGTGCGGCGGCGCTGGCGAGCGGGTCGCCCAGCGTCCGCTTCATCTCTCCATAAGGGGCAACGGCATGGCCGCAATCGCCGCAATGGACGTAACTTTCGTCATGGAGGTCGCCGGGCGGCATCATGAATGGGCTGAGGCAGGCGGCGCACAAAACACCGCCGTCGCGACCGCGGAGCCGCGACCAGTGCACCTTCAAAGGGTCGATGCCCCAGCGCCAATCCGCATAAAGGCACAGCAGCCGGTCGGCGAGCAGCATGGTGACGATCAACAAGGCGAACCAGCCGATTGCTTCAAATTCGGAAAAGCGCTCGGACAGGCTGTAGAGGTAGCCGGTGTAAAGCATCTCCCGAAGCGACGGCGCGCCCAGCACCCACTCCCAACTCCCCCACAGCCAAGCCGCAGCAATCAGCCAGGGCAGCTTGTGGCGGAAGGCGAGCGTCATATCCCGCAGTGTAGCAGCCTGAACGGGCTCCGCCAGCGCCGGATAATATAACGGTGTTGAAAATGGCGCACCCGAGAGGATTCGAACCTCTGGCCTCTGCCTTCGGAGGGCAGCGCTCTATCCAGCTGAGCTACGGGTGCGTGAAAAGGGGCGTTAGCAAAGGCGTCGGGGCGGGTCCAGCGCCTTGGCAGAGGGCATCAAAAAGGGGCGGACCTCGCGATCCGCCCCTCTTTTTCGCCGGTTGAGGCTTATTTGACGCCGATCACGTCCGGATTGCCGTCAGGATCGCCGATCACATTGCCGCCGTTGCGCACTGCCCCCGAGAGCAGCAGGCCGGCAAGGTGCGGAGTCGCCATCGAGGTGCCGCTGATCGTGTTGTAGCCGCCGCCCATCCAGGTCGACTTGATGGACGAGCCGGGCTCCGAATATTCGATCGGCGGGTTGCCGAAGTTCGAATAGCTCGCCCAACGATCGCCGACGCCGAAGGCGGAGACGGTGTAGACGTTCGGCCCGTTGGCGCGGGCCGGCGAGTGGTTGTTGGCGTTGTCGCTTTCATTGCCCGCGGCAAGGGCGAAGCGGACTCCGCCGGCCGCGGCGCGGACCACCGCATCGTCGAGCGCCTGGCTGACGCCGCCGCCGAGGCTCATATTGGCGACATCGCCCGAACGGCCGTTCTGCGCGACATAATCGATCCCGGCGATAACTCCGGAATTGGTGCCGCTGCCGCGGCGGTTGAGCACGCGCACCGCGACCACAGGAGCGCCGGGCGCAACGCCGATGACGCCGATCGTGTTGTCGCGGGCGGCGATGGTGCCGGCCACGTGGGTGCCGTGGCCGTTGAGGTCGTTCGGCGAAGTCTCGTTAGCGACGAAGTTGCGGCTACGCGCGGTGTCGACGTTAAGATCGGGATGAGTGAGATCGATGCCGCTGTCGATCACCCAGGCGGTTGCGAAGGAGCCGGCCGCGCCGCCGTTGACGCGGGCAATGCCCCATGGCGTTTCCTGAGCAGGCTGGACGGTGCCGCCACCAGGCTTGGCTTCGGCGCGCACCGGCGGTGCGGCAACGATCTGGTCCTGCTCGCAATATGCGATGTTGGGATTGCTGGCTTTCATCCGCTCAAGCGCCTGCTCGGGCAGGTTCGCGGCGAAGCCCTGGATGGCGACGCTGTAGACGTGCTTGACCTGGCCGCCGGCGGCTTGGGCGGAACGGTTCGCCTCCGCCTGCGCATTGCCGCGCGACACGGCGCCCTTCTTGAACACGCAGATGTAGCTGCCGGGGATCTTGTCGCCGGCGACTTGCGCCTGCGCCGGGTGTGCAAGTGCGGCCAGTGATACGCCCGCAGCCGCCAATGTTACAAGCTTCTTCATCCCTTGTATCTCCCATCATCCGTTGTGGTTCTCAAGCAAAACGCCGGCCACAACACGCTGATACTATGGAAGAAAAAGGCTCTGTCGAGAATAAAAATGCTTTATTTAGGATTTATTACATCTTTACCGAGGCCGGGGCAGACGATAACATCCTTTATTATTGCGGCTGCGGAACGTTAACTTGTGGGGCAGCCGTCACATCGGCCGCTGGCTGCGGCAGTTCATGACGGCGGTGCCGGACGATGTGCGGGGTGATCACGATATAAAGTTCGGTCTTGGACCGGGTGGAGCGGTTGACCTTGAACAGGTTGCCGAGGGCGGGGATGTCGCCGAGCACAGGGATCTTGGACTTGTTGGTGAGCGTATTTTCCTGCGTCAGGCCGCCGATCACGAAGGTTTCCCCGTCGCGCACCGAGGCGGACGTCTCCGCCTCGCGCTGGCTGATCGTCGGATAGCCTTGCGAGAAGCCCGTCACCGACGACACCACCCCGTAGATCTGTGACGTGACGAAACCGTCCGAACTCACCCGCGGCGCGATCTGCAGCGTCACGCCGACGTTCACGTACTGAACCTGCTGCGACACCGCATTCACCCCCGACAAGGCGATCGAGGTCAGGATCGGCAAGGCGTCGCCGGTGATGATCTTCGCGGTGGAGCCGCTCTGCGCCGCGATGCGCGGCCGCGAAACGATCCGCCCCTCCCCTTTCTGCACCTGCGCATAGATTGCCGCCTGTAGACCCGCGGAGGGGAGGATGCGCGACAGGTCCGTCCCGAACGGAAGGTTGGCGCCGGTGGTCAGCGTGCCTACCGCAATCTGACCGTTGGCATTGGCGAGATCGATGCCGAGGTTGCGCGCGCCGGTTTCGGTAAGCTCGACGAATTGCGTTTCCAGGATCACCGAATCGACCGGGATGTCGATCAAGGCGATCTGGTCCTTCACCCGCGCAATCCGCTCGGGCGTGCCGGTGATCCATATGGCGTTGAGGCGCCGGTCGACCGCGAGCCCCTTGCCCGGAAAGGATTGGCCGAGCGGCACGCTTTCGCGCTGACCCTGAGTTTGCGAGCTGACATAATTGGGCTGGCTGCTCGAGGCGGGCGAGCCGAAACCGGGCTCGCGGCGGATGAAGACGTTGTTGGGCTGGATCGTCTCGCCTTCCACCAACAGGCCGATCACTTCCGACACGTCGGCATATTTCAAAGGCACCAGCTCGTAGGAATCGCCCGCAACGAAGCCGCTGTCCTGGACATATTCGGGCAAGTCGCTGGCCGGCACCACCGTCTCGCCGGCCGAGCCTAGCGGGCGGCTGCCGCGGACTTCCTCCTCGCTGATCCGCTCCACGATCACTTGGACCACCCGGTCACCGGCCGGACGGGCGCTGACTCGCGCGCCTTGCGATGTCTCGAAGCGCAGCAGCAGATCGCCGTTTACCGTGTCGAAGCTCAATTGCCGAACGAAGCTGTTCCCAGCCTGGCGCTGCGCCACCCGCGGCGACCGCACCGTGGAGCGCATCACCAGCTCCGGGCGGCGCGGATCGGCGTTCACCACCGCGTTCTGCGGCTCGGCCGGCGAGAAGCGCAGCATGTAGGACGCCTGCTCGGCATCCTGCGTGACCACGGTGACTTGTTCGAGAACGGAGGGGATTTGCGCGAGTGCCGGGCCTGCCGCCGACACCATCCCAAGCAGGAGAAATATTGCTGCGGCCCGGCGGGCCAACGAAGAACAGACACTACCCACGTTACGCGAACATCCCCCTGGGAGAAGCGGAGCCTAAGCCCGCGCGGAGGAATTGCAACACGGTAAATGCCGGAAAAACATCCGAAAAGTTAGCTACTTGAGCGTGCGCCGCTTTGGCGGCAGCGCTTCGCCGGGAGGCGGCGTCTTCCGCTCGAAACGGCAAATGTCGAGGAGAACGCAGCGCCAGCATTCAGGCTTTCGCGCCTTGCAGACATAGCGGCCGTGGAGGATCAGAAGGTGGTGGGCGTCGCGGCGGTAAGGCGCGGGCGTGGTCGCCTCCAGCACCCGCTCCACCTCCACCACGTCCTTGCCAGGCGCTAGGCCGATTCGGTTGGAGACCCGGAAGACATGGGTGTCGACGGCAAAGGTTTCCGCGCCGAATGCGCAGTTCATCACCACGTTGGCGGTTTTGCGTCCGACGCCGGGAAGCGCCTGAAGCGCGTCCCGATCGGCGGGCACTTTGCCCCCATGATTGTCGATCAGCGCCTGGCTGAGCGCGATGACGTTCTTTGCCTTGGTGTTGAACAAGCCGATCGTCTTGATATGATCCTTGAGCGCCTCTTCGCCGAGCGCCACCATCGCCTGCGGCGTGTTCACCGTCTTGAACAGATCGCGCGTTGCGATGTTTACGCTTGCGTCGGTCGCCTGCGCCGAAAGCACCACAGCAACCAGCAAAGTGAAGTCGTTGACCGACTCCAGCTCCGTCTCTGGATTAGGCGTCCGGTCCGCGAGCCGACGGTAGACTTCCGCGATCTCCTCCGGGCTCATTGCAGCCCCAGCACGTCCGCCATCGAATAACGCCCGGCGGACTTGTCGGCGAGCCACAGCGCCGCCTGCACCGCCCCGCGCGCAAAGATCGCCCGGCTTTCGGCGCGATGGCCAAGCTCGATCCGCTCGTAATCCGACGCGAAGATCACTTGGTGCTCGCCCGCTACGGTGCCACCGCGCAAAGCCGCGAAGCCGATATCGCCCCGCGTCCTGGCACCGGTGATACCGTCGCGGCCGCGGTCGGAAACCTCCTCCAGCTTTACGCCGCGCCCCTCCGCGGCGGCTTGGCCGAGCAGCAGCGCGGTGCCCGACGGCGCATCCGCCTTCATCCGGTGGTGCATTTCGGTGATTTCGACGTCCCACTCGTCCCCAAGCCGCGCCGCCGCCTCGCGCACAAGGTGGGAGAGGAGATTAACGCCGAGCGACGTGTTCGCCGCCTGAATTACCGCGATCTCGCCCGCCGCTTCCCCGATCAGCGCCTGGTGGCGCTCCCCGAGGCCGGTGGTCCCGATCAGGATCGGCTTCCCCGCCGCCCGCGCTGCCTGAAGGTTCTGCTCAAGTGCATCCGGCGCGGAGAAGTCCACGAACACGTCGGCATTGTCCTCGCCCAAGGCAACGTCGTCGCGCCCCGCGGCGAAGTCCGCGATCGCCTGGCCCATCCGGCCCGTCCGTCCGAAGACGTGGATGTTGATCACGCTTATTGCCCCTGTGCAGCCGCCCCCACGCTTAAGGCGCGGCGGGCCGCATCCGCAAGCCGCGCTTTTGCGCTGGCCCCTGCCGGGCCGCCTTTGTAGCATCGCGCCCAAACAAGGGGAGACGAGGGTGCTGAACCGGATTGGCTGGGCGCTGCTGGCGGTGATCGGCGCAATCGCGCTGGGCGTGGTTGCGCTTCACCGCGGCGAAACGATCAACGCGCTGTGGGTCGTCGTCGCTGCGCTTTGCGTCTACCTCACCGCTTATCGCTTCTACGCGCGCTTCATTGCCGACAAGGTTCTGCAGATCGAACCGGCGCGGCGCACGCCGGCCGTTCGCCACAACGACGGCTTGGACTACGTACCGACAGACAAGAAGGTGCTGTTCGGGCACCACTTCGCCGCCATCGCCGGCGCGGGGCCACTGGTTGGGCCAGTGCTTGCCGCCCAGATGGGCTATTTGCCCGGCACACTCTGGCTGCTCGTCGGCGTGGTGTTCGCCGGCGCGGTTCAGGATTTCGTCGTCCTCTTCCTCTCCACCCGCCGCGACGGCCGCTCACTTGGCGAGATGATCCGCACCGAGATGGGCACGATCCCCGGCGTCATCGCCATGGTCGGCATCCTGGCCATCATGATCATTCTGCTCGCCGTGCTGGCCCTCGTTGTCGTGAAGGCGCTTGCCGACAGTCCGTGGGGCACCTTCACCGTTTTTGCGACCATGCCGGTGGCTTTGCTGATGGGCCTTTACGGCCGCTACATCCGCCCCGGCCGGATCGGCGAAGTCTCGCTGATCGGATTTGTCGGCCTCCTCGGCGCGATTTTGCTCGGCGAGCAGGTCGCCTCCGGACCGTGGGCGGAGGCCTTCACCTTCTCGGGCGAAGCGCTTGCCCTGATGCTGATCGCTTACGGCTTCATCGCCTCGGTGATCCCCGTCTGGCTGCTGCTGGCGCCGCGCGATTACCTGTCCACCTTCTTGAAGATCGGCACCATCGTCGGCCTTGCCATCGGCATCCTGATCGTCCGGCCGGAGCTGCAGATGCCCGCCGTGACCAAGTTCGTCGACGGCACCGGCCCCGTCTTCGCCGGCAACCTCTTCCCCTTCCTGTTCATCACCATCGCCTGCGGTGCCGTCTCCGGTTTCCACGCGCTGGTCGCCTCCGGCACCACGCCCAAGATGGTGGAAAGCGAAGCGCATTTGCCGTTGATCGGCTACGGCGCGATGCTGACCGAAAGCTTCGTGGCAATCATGGCGCTGGTCGCCGCCTGCGTGCTCGATCCCGCGATCTACTTCGCGCTGAACAGCCCCGCCGCGCTGATCGGCGCCACCAGCAACGAAGCCGCGCTTGCCGTCTCCGGCTGGGGCTTCACCGTCACGCCGGTGATGCTGGACGACGTCGCCCGCCAGGTCGGCGAAAGCACCATATTGTCCCGCACCGGCGGCGCGCCGACGCTTGCCGTGGGCATGGCCAACATCCTGTCCAATGTCATCGGCGGGCCGGGGATGATGGCCTTCTGGTACCATTTCGCCATTCTGTTCGAGGCGCTCTTCATCCTGACCACGGTGGACGCCGGCACCCGCGTCGCCCGCTTCATGATCCAGGATCTGCTCGGCACGTTCGTTGCGCCCTTGAAGGACACCAAGAGCTGGACCGCCAACGTCATCGCCACCGCAATCGCGGTCGGCGGCTGGGGCTGGTTCCTCTACCAGGGCGTCACCGATCCCTTGGGCGGCATCAACACTTTGTGGCCCTTGTTCGGCATTTCCAACCAGATGCTTGCCGCAATCGCGCTCACCGTCTGCACGGTGGCCTTGTTCCGGATGAAGCGGGAGCGCTTCGCCTGGGTGACGATGGCACCGCTCGCATGGCTCCTCATCTGCACGCTCACCGCCGGCTGGCAGAAGATGTTCCACCCCGACCCCAAGATCGGCTTCATTGCCCACGCGCATAAATATTCCGACGCCCTTGCCCGCGGGGAACTCCTCGCGCCGGCCAAAAGCCTTGCGCAGATGCGGCAGGTGGTGATCAACGACTGGGTGAATGCGAGCCTGTGCGCCCTGTTCATCGCGGTGGTGCTCGCCATGCTCTTCTACGGCGTAAAGGCGGTTCTCGAAGCGCGCCGTTCGGACGTTCCCACGGCCCGAGAGGTGGCCGATGCGCTGGCATGAAGCCTTTGCCCAGGCGGCGAAAACGGCGCGACTGATGGTCGGCGTGCCCGACTACGACACCTACGCCGCCCACCGCCGCGCCGACCATCCAGGTGAGCCGGTGATGACCCGCGCCGAATTCCATCGCGAGCGCACCGAACGCCGCTTCGGCGGCGGCCCCGACCGGATCGGCCGCTGCTGCTAGACGCGCAGGTGGCCAAGCACCGCCGGCAGTAGCGCTTTGACCGCGCGCGCCGGAGCCTCCGAATCGCTCCCAAAGGCGCCGTCCAGCGCCAGCCGCGCAAAGCCGTGCACCGTCGCCCAACAGGCGATGGACGGCGCAAGGATCGGGTCGCCCGGCCCGCTTGGCGCCGGCGCGTCCGGCCCGCGCACCGCCCGGTCGAGCAGCTGGAAGCCGCGATACGACGCTGCCTGGTACACCGTGTCCTCCCGGTCGATCAGCGCATAGCGCCACATCAAGTCGAACTTGGCGCGCTCCTCCAGCGCGAAGCGGACATAAGCAAGGCCCTGCGCCTGCATCCGCGCCTGCCGCCCCTCGCCCGCCGCCGCCGCTTCGGCCGAGGCAAGCGCATCGCCGAACCGGTCGAACGCAAGGGTGGCGAGCGCCGTCAGCAGCCCACGCGCGTCGCCGAAATGGTGGGCGGGGGCAGCCGGCGACACACCCGCACGTCGGGCCGTTTCCCGCAGGCTGAAGGCGTCCACCCCGCGCTCGGCGATCACCGCTTCCGCCGCGGCAAGCAGGCTTTCGCGGAGCTGGCCATGATGGTAGCTGGGGCGGGTCTTGACACTGTTCAGATCGTCGGTCATATCGTATCTATGCACTGTTAAGATAGGCGCGGCAATGACGATAAACCCCCATCAGGCTTTCTCCCTCGCCGGGCTTGCTGCAATGCTCGGCTGGGCGGGTCTTATCGCCGCGCTTGCCATGCCGCAGGCGCGCCGCTTCGCCTTCGCCGCCGCCGGAGCATTGATCCCGGCGCTGCTCGCCGTCGCCTACATCCTCCTTCTCGCCGAAGGCTTCGGAGCGGCGGAGGGCGGCGGCTTCGGGTCGATCGCCGAAGTGCGGGCCTTGTTCGCCAACGATGCCGCGCTTGCCGCCGGCTGGCTCCACTACCTCGCTTTCGACCTGTTCGTCGGCACCTGGATCGTCCGCGACGGCCTCACACGAGGCGTGCCCCGCCTGCTGATCCTCCTGTGCCTGCCGCTTACCTTTCTCGCCGGCCCGGCCGGCCTGCTTCTGTACCTCCTTCTCCGCCTCCCCTTCCCCTCGAAGGACCTCCCCGCATGACCAGCCTTGCCCTCCCCGCCGCCGCCGCCTTCTCCACCGGCCTGTGGGACGAAGCGCTCCGCCGTCAGGCGGCGCTTGCCCGCTTCGGCGCGGCTTTGCTTGCGCTCACCGCGGCCACCTTGCTGCTCCAGCTCCTCGACGAGCGCACGTTGGCGAGCGGCGTGAATGTCTGGGTGAAGCCGGCGAAATTCGCTTTCTCTATCGCCGTGTTCAGCTTCACCGCCTGCTGGTTCTTCGGCCTGGTCCGTGAGGAGCGGCGCGCGAGCCTGCTCATGCGCGGCACGGCGGCGGTGCTGGTCGTCTCCGCAACGCTCGAACTCGCTTACGTCCTTTACCAGGCGGCTCAGGCCGGCGAGTCGCACTTCAACTTCTCCAGCCATTTCACCATCGCGATGTACTCGCTGATGGGCGTCTTCGCCGTTCTGCTCACCGGCACCACCCTCACCCTCGCCTGGGAGATCGCCCGCCGCCCTGCCGAGGGCATTGCGCCGGAGCTGCGCTGGGCAGCCGTCACTGGCCTCGTCCTCACCTTCGTGCTCGGTGCCGGCCTAGGCGGCTACATGAGCGCCCAGACCGGCCATTCGGTGGGTGCCACCGGCGGCGCGGTGCCGCTGTTCGGCTGGAACCGCAGCGGCGGCGACCTTCGGGTCGCCCATTTCCTGGGCATCCACGCCGAGCAGGCCATTCCGCTCCTCGCCGTCTTGCTTGCGCCTTTGGGCCCGGCGCTTCGGCGCGCCGGGATCGTCCTCGGCACGGCCGCTTATTGCGCCCTCACCTTTGCCATCTTTTTCCAGGCGGTCGCTGGCCGGCCGCTCCTCCCGATTTGACTTGAAAGGACCTCCAATGAAGCACCTCCTCCTCGCCGCCGCGCTCCTGCCCGTCGCCGCCTCGGCCGCCCCGGCTAGCCCACAGGATCGCATTGCCCTCCAAAGCCTCGCCCGCGCCGCCGATGAAGCGTGGAACGCCCGCGACGCCAAGGCGATGAGCCTCCATTATGCGAAGGACGCGAACCTGCGCCTCGGCGGCATGGCGGAGCCGGTGCGCGGCCGCGACTCCGTCCGCGCCTATTTCGAAACCGCCTTCGCCGCACGCCAGGGAACGCTGCGCCACGTCACCATCGTGGACAGCATCGAGATGCCGCGCCCCGGCCTTGCCGTTTCCGATGCAAAGGTGGTGGTGGAAGCACGAACCGCAGATGGTAGCTGGAAGCCGGTGCGCGAATTCACCAACACCAGCGTCGCAATCCGTGAAGATGGCGCCTGGAAGCTCGCCGCCGTTCGCGCCACGCCGCTTCCGCTTGAGCAAGCCGCCGGCCGCTGACCGGTTCCGGCGCCGCGCACGATCCGCTAGGGCAGCGGCATGCGCGATATTCAGAACCTCGTGATCCTCACCGGCGCCGGCATTTCGGCGGAAAGCGGGCTTGCCACCTTTCGTGGACCCGATGGCCTTTGGGAGGGGCATCGGGTGGAAGATGTCGCCACCGCCGAAGCCTTCCGGCGGAATCCGGCGCTGGTGCAGCGTTTCTACGACCTTCGCCGGGCCCAGCTTGCCGAGGTGGAGCCGAACGCCGCCCATCGGGCGCTTGCAAGGCTCGACGCGGAGTGGCCGGGCGAGCTGCTGATCGTCACTCAAAATGTCGACGACCTGCACGAGCGCGCCGGGGCGAAGCGGCTGCTCCACATGCATGGCGAGCTGAAGTCCGCGTGGTGTCTCCAATGCGGCGAACGCGCGCCGTGGGAGGGGCCGCTTTCCGGCGATCCCCCCTGCCCCGCCTGCAACGCGGCGGGCGAGCTCCGGCCCGACATCGTCTGGTTCGGCGAGATGCCGTACGAAATGGAGCGGATCGACCGGGCGATCAGCGACGCCGACCTGTTCGTCTCGATCGGAACCTCCGGCGCGGTCTACCCGGCCGCGGGCTTTGTGCAAACCGCCCGCTATTGCGGCGCGCAAACGCTGGAGATGAACCTCGATCCGAGCCTTGGCAGCGTCTATTTTCACGAAACGCGCACCGGCCCAGCGAGCCTGCTCGTGCCTGGGTGGGTCGAGGAGATGCTCGCCGCCCCGCCCGCCGCCGCTTGACCGGGCCGCTGGGCCACGCGAAAGCACCGATGATGAGGATCGGGAGAAAGAAGAAAACGCCTGCGCTGGGCAAAAGCGGCGGCCTGGGCGAAACCACGCGCTTCCTGCTTCTCCTCTTTTTCTTCGCGCTGATCCTGCGGACGCTGGTGGTCACACCCTTCTTCATCCCCTCAGGGTCGATGCTGCCGCGGATGATGATCGGCGATTACCTGTTTGTCGCGAAATGGCCCTACGGCTTTTCCCGCTACTCGATGCCGTTCGGGATCGCCGGGTTCGACGGGCGCATCTTCGGCAAGGATCCGGCGCGCGGCGACGTGGTCGTCTTCCGCTGCCCGTCGGCGCCCGAGGATTGCGTCAAGCGGGTCATTGGCCTTCCCGGAGACACGGTGCAGATGAAGGCCGGCCAGGTGGTGCTTAACGGCAAGCCGGTGCCCAAGACGCGCATCGCCGATTACCTGATGCCCCAATCGCCCAACAGCCCGTGCAGCTACATTGCCCGCGAAGCCGCTTTGCCAGCGGTACGCCAGAGCGGCGCAACCTTCTGCCGCTACCCGCGCTTTCGCGAGACGCTGCCCGATGGCCGGTCCTACGAGGTGCTGGACCAATACCAAGGCGAAGGGGACGACACCGCGGTTTTGACCGTACCCCAAGGGCATTATTTCATGATGGGCGACAACCGCGACGACAGCGCCGACAGCCGCTTCGGCGTGGAGCGCGACGGCGTCGGCTTCCTGCCGGCCGAGAACATCGTCGGCCGCGCGCTGATTGTCTTCTTCTCCACCGATGGATCGGCCGAATGGCTCAAGCCCTGGACGTGGTTCTCGGCCGCACGCTGGGACCGCATCGGAGGCACCTACTGATGGCCGGGCTTGCGCAATGGGTGGAAGCAACCACCGGCCACCCGCCCAAGGACGAGGCTTTGTTCTGCCGGGCGGTTACCCATTCCAGCCACAGCGACAGCGACGATTATGAGCGGCTCGAATATCTCGGCGATCGAGTCCTCGGCCTGTCGGTCGCCTCCTGGCTATTCGAGCTTTTCCCGAACGAGCCTGAAGGCAAGCTTTCCCGACGCCTGAACGCGCTGGTGGCGGGCGAGACCTGCGCCGAGATCGGCCGCGAAATCGGCGTCGCCGAGCATCTGCGCCTCGGCAAGCAGGCGCGCGAAGACGGCGCGTCGGACAGCGACAATGTCGTCGGCGATGTCGTCGAAGCACTGATCGGCGCGCTCTATCTCGAGCGCGGCTTCGAAGCGGCCTCCGCTTTCGTGCGCCGCGCCTGGGGCGACCGGGTGAGCACCCGCGACAAGGCGCCAAAGCATCCCAAGTCAGCGCTTCAGGAATGGGCGGCGGCCAACAACCGCAAGCCGCCCGTCTACCAGCTCACCGAACGCACCGGGCCCCACCACGCGCCCAAGTTCGTTGTGGAGGTGGAGATACGCGGCATCGGCTCGGCAACCGCCGAAGGCATGTCCAAACAAGAAGCCGAAACGGCCGCCGCCGCAAAGATGATGGAGCAAGTGAAGTGATAGTGCAGAACGCCCGAACCCGTTCGTCCCGAGCGAAGTCGAGGGGCGCGCCTCGAGCGCCTGTGCAGCGCCCCTCGACTTCGCTCGGGACGAACGAGGTTTGCGCATGAACTCGGAAGCTTCTCAAAAATGTGGCGTCGTCGCGGTCGTGGGCGCGCCTAATGCGGGCAAGTCCACCCTGGTCAACGCACTGGTCGGCCAGAAGGTCGCCATCGTCAGCCCCAAGGCACAGACCACACGTACGAGGATCATGGGCGTCGCCATTGCGGATGAGGCGCAGATCATCCTGCTCGACACGCCGGGTATCTTCGAGCCCAAGCGCCGGCTCGATCGCGCCATGGTCGCTGCCGCCTGGGCAGGCGCTGCGGATGCAGATCTGATCGCGCTGGTGGTCGACGCCGAGCGCGGCTTCAACAAGCGGATCGAGGAAATGGTCGATCGGCTGAAGGAGCGGCGCGAACCCAAGATCCTGATCCTCAACAAGGTGGATGCAACGCCAAAGGAGCCGCTGCTCGCGCTTGCAACTGAGCTGAACGAGCGCCTACCCTTTGAGGAAATCTATTTCGTGTCCGCCACCACCGGGGACGGCGTTGCGGAACTGAAGGCGGCGCTTGCCGCGCGGGTGCCGGAAGGGCCGTGGCACTTTCCCGAGGACCAGGTTTCCGACGCCACCGACCGGATGGTCGCCGCCGAAGTCACCCGCGAGCAGCTTTATCTCCAGCTCCACGCCGAACTCCCCTACGCAAGCGCGGTGGAGACGGAGAAATATGAGGAGAAAAAGGACGGCTCCGTCGCCATCCACCAGCAAATCCTCGTCGGCCGCGACACGCAAAAAGCGATCGTGCTCGGCAAGGGCGGCACCCGCATCCGCGCCATCGGCGAAGCCGCGCGGAAGGAACTCTCGGAGCTGATGGGCCGCAAGGTCCACCTCTTCCTTCACGTCAAGGTGAACCCGAAGTGGGAGGAAGATCGCGGCCTATACCGCGACATCGGGCTCGACTGGGTCGAGTAAGCGCCTCGCCGCGCCCGCAGGGGTGGCTTTCCCAGCCCGCCCTCCTAGATAGCCTGCACACACAAAGACACGGAGTGAAAAGCGGATGAGCGACGCCTGGGCGGTTCTTGAGCAATTGGAAAGCCGCACGCTGCAGCAGCTCTTCGCCTCGGAAGCGGACCGCCTTCCCCGCCTGACCTTCGAAGAAGCGGGCATCCGCTTCGATTTCTCAAAGACGCACCTCAGCGCCGAAACCGTCTCTGCCTTCGAAGCCCTTGCCGAAGCCCAAGGCCTCGCCGCCGCCCGCGACGCTCTCTTTGCCGGGGCAACAGTCAACCCGACGGAAGGCCGCGCCGCCGAGCACACCGCCGAACGCGGTCACGGTTCGCCGGAAACGGTAGCCCGCGCCCAGGCGCTCCACGCCCGGATGCGCGGCTTGATCGACGCCATCGAAGCCGGCGCGTTCGGTGAAGTACGCCACATCCTCCACATCGGCATCGGCGGTTCCGCGCTCGGCCCAGACTTTCTGATCGACGCCCTTGGCCGCGATTCGGATCGCTACGACGCGGCGGTGGTCTCGAACATCGATGGCAGCGCGCTCGAAGAAGCGCTGGAAGGCATGGACCCGCAGACCACGCTGATCGCCATCGCGTCCAAAACCTTCACCACCACCGAAACGCTGATCAACGCCCGCTCCGCACTCGCCTGGATGGAACAAGGCGGCGTCGAAGACGCCTACGGCCGGGTCATCGCACTCACCGCCGCCCCCGAGCGCGCCGTCGAATTTGGGATCGACGAAACCCGAATCCTTCCCTTCGGCGAAACAGTCGGCGGCCGTTACTCCCTTTGGTCCTCCATCGGCTTCCCCGCCGCGCTCGCCCTGGGCTGGGAGGATTTCGAGCAAATGCTGGAAGGCGCCGCGGCGATGGACCGCCATTTCCGCCTGGCCCCGCTCCACCGCAACGCCCCCGCCCTCGCCGCTTTCGTGGACCGATATTACGCCAACGTCCGCAGCTGCGAGACGCGCGCGGTCTTCGCTTATGACGAGCGCCTTCGCCTGCTCCCCTCCTACCTCCAACAGCTGGAGATGGAATCGAACGGCAAAAGCGTGCTCTTGGACGGCTCCCCTGTCGGCCGCGCAACCTCGCAGATCACCTGGGGCGGCGTCGGCACTGACGCGCAGCACGCCGTGTTCCAGCTCCTCCACCAGGGCACGCACCTCGTCCCGGTTGAGTTCGTTGCCTCCATTGAGCCCGGCCACGCTTTTGACGAGGAGCATCACCGGCAGCTCCTGATCAACTGCTTCGCGCAGGGCGCCGCGCTGATGGCCGGCAAGCAGTCGGACGACCCGCACCGCTCGTACCCCGGCGACCGGCCCTCCACGACTTTGCTCCTGGACCGCGTCGATCCGTTCACGCTCGGCGCGCTTCTCTCCTTCTACGAGCACCGCACGTTCGTGAATGCCGTGCTGCTCGGCATCAATCCGTTCGACCAATTCGGGGTCGAACTTGGCAAGGAAATGGCGCGCGCCATGGGTGACGGGGGCGAATTGAAGTTCGATCCGTCCACCGAGGCGCTGATCGCCCGTGCATTCGGCGAGGACCTCAGATGAGCTACGATTACGATCTTTTCGTCATCGGCGCCGGATCGGGGGGCGTGCGCGCCGCCCGCGTCTCCGCCGCCCACGGCGCCCGCGTAGCAATCGCCGAGGAGCACAAGGTCGGCGGCACCTGCGTGATCCGCGGCTGCGTACCAAAGAAGCTGCTCGTCTACGGCGCCCACTTCGCCGAAGACATCGCGGATGCCCGGCGCTTCGGCTGGGACGTGCCGTCTTGCGACTTCAACTGGCCGGTGCTTCGCGACAACGTGCTTGCCGAGGTCACGCGGCTCGAGGGTGCGTATTCGGAGACGCTCGGCAACCACAAGGTCGAGATCATCAAACAGCGCGCCACCGTCGCCGGCCCGCATGAAATCCTGCTTGGCGACGGCCGCACCGTTACCACCGAACGAATCCTGATCGCGGTCGGCGCGCGCCCAGTGGTGCCGAGCTTCGAGGGCAGCGAGCACGGCATCACGTCGAACGAGGTTTTTCATCTTGAGACGCTGCCGAAGCGCGTGGTGATTGCCGGCGCCGGCTACATCGCCAACGAGTTTGCCGGCATCTTCCACCAGTTCGGCGCCCACGTCACCTTGGTGAACCGGTCCGACGTCATCCTGCGCGGCTATGACGAGCAAATTCGCGACCGCTTGCTCACCATCTCGATGATGAAGGGCATCGACTTCCGCTTCCACGTCACCTTCGAGCGAATCGAGAAGCGCGAGGACGGCAGCTTCCTGGTTCATATGAACGGCTGCGATCCGATCGAGGCCGATCTTGTCCTCTACGCCATCGGCCGCGAGCCGAACACCGAAGGGCTGGGGCTGGAGAGCGCCGGTGTGGAAGTGGATGACAAGCATGCGGTAGTGGTCGATGCCGACAACCGCTCCACCTGCCCCAGCATCTACGCGGTCGGCGACGTCACCAACCGGGTGCAGCTCACCCCCATTGCGATCCGTGAAGGCCAGGCATTCGCCGACAGCGTCTTCGGCAACAAGCCGACCCGCGTCGATTACGAGAACATCCCATCCGCCGTCTTCAGCCACCCGCCGCTTGCCGGCGTCGGCATGACGGAGAGCCAGGCGCGCAACCGCCTTGGCGCGGTGAAGACCTACACGTCCGATTTCCGGGCAATGAAGAACGTCCTCGCCGGCCGCAACGAGCGGGCGCTCTACAAGCTGGTCGTCAATGCCGAAACGGACGAGGTCGTCGGCATCCACATGATCGGCCCCGACGCGCCCGAAATCCTTCAGGCCGCCGCGATCGCGGTCAAGGCCAAGCTCAAGAAGAGCCAGTTCGACGAAGTCGTCGCGCTCCATCCCAGCATGGCGGAAGAACTGGTGTTGATGCGGTAGAGGCGCCGAAGCGCCTTCCCCTCGCATCACTGGGTTCGAGCGTAACGTCCCTGGCTCGGTTCGCCTACCGAACCAACCGAGAAAGCGGCCGCCTTTGCACCCGCCGCTTCGAAGTCCACGCGCAGCGCGGGATCGGTCTCAAAGGCGAAGACGTTGCCGCCGAGCGGGATCAACCGCGTGCGGGGGCGGCCGGCGCGCTGGTAATAAAGCTTGCCCTCCTCCGCGCTGATCGTCCGCTCGCCATAGCCTCCGGCATAAGCCGCAAGTGCGAGCGCCGGCGCGCGGTTCTCGCCGCGGGCGGCTGTTGCGTCGGCAATTGCTTCCAGCCGCGGGCGAACCGCCGGATCGGCGGTTGCGGCAAGCTTGCGAAGCGCATGGGCGTGCGCAGCATCGAGCGCCTGCGGCACCGGTGTTTTGATGGTCGGCGCAATGCCAACCGCTTCCCAATCCTTGCCGGTGGACGCAAGCACCGCCCGGCCCACCGAGACGCTGAGCACGAAGCCGGGCCCCACCGGAACCAGTTCGTTGCGGAACCCCGCGCCAGCGGTGGTTTCGCCGACCAGTTCGCCAAGCTTGTAGCCGGCGATATGGCCGCTGAACTCCTCCGCCGCCGAGGCCGATCCGCCGCTCGTCAGCACGTAGAGCGGCTTGCCCACCATCCGCCCCGCCGGAAGCTCCGCGAGCGTCGACAGCCGGTCAGGCGACGGCTTGCCGTTCATGTGGAAGGTAACCAGCGGCTTGTCGGCATCCATGAAGTGGCTGACAAGATATTGCACCGCCTGCGGGCTTCCGCCGCCGTTGCGGCGAATGTCGATGATCACCGCGTCGCCGCCGGCGAGGAAGCGCATCGCCGTGTCGAGCGCGGCCGCGCTTTCCGGCCCCATCCAGTGAAAGCCGTCATACGCCATATAGCGGACGTTGCCGGGCAGCAGCTTGAGTTCGGTAATCCCGTGGTTGGCGCCGCGCACCTGCCGCTCGAAGCCGCTATGATCCGGCTCGGCCTCCCGGTGGGCGGCGGACAGCAACGCCGCCTGTTTCGGGTCGAACGAGAAGCTGAGGTGACGGTCGCGCCCGGCTGTCTCCAAGTCCTGGTTGATCCGCTCGGCCAAAGCGGCAGGCTCGCGCACGTCGTAACGTCCCGAAGCCAAACCCTTGGCTAGGATCGCGTCCAGCGCCGGGCGACGCTCGGGAAGCACATATTTCTCGGCGATCACCCGGCGAACCTCGGCCACCACTGCCCGGTGGTCGAGGGGGGCAGGCGCCGCCGCTTGCGTTCCGCCCTGCGCGATCACAGGCGCCGCGGCTCCCGAAGCCGCCGCAAAAGCCACTACACTTGCCGCTGCCAATCCACGCATCTCGTGATTTTCCTCTTCCATGTCCGCATGATTATTCCTTGGGTGTCACGACGATTTTAGGCAAATAAGGATCGGAGCGTGCCACTTTCTGGCAAAAGCGACTCTTTAGGAGCGGGATTTGGGCAAGCGGCTGGACCGGCTCGACGCGGCATTGCTGACCTGCCTGCAGCGCGACAATCTGCAGACGGCCGAGCAGCTCGCCGAGCAGGTGGGCCGCTCTCCGTCCGCGGTTGCGCGGCGCGTGCGGCGCCTTCGCGACACCCGCGCCATCGCCGCCGACGTGGCGGTGATTTCCGAAGAAGCCGCCGGCCACCCGCTTTCCGCCATCGTCCACGTCCAGCTAGAGCGCCACGCGATCCAGGCGTCCGACCTGCTCCGCCGCCGCCTCCACGCAAGCGAGAACGTCCAGCTCCTCTTCGAAATATCCGGCGCGTTCGACCTGCTGCTGCTGGTCGTCGCGCAGGACATGGACGCCTACAACCTTTTCGTGGACCAGGTGCTGGCCGACGATCCGGCCGTCCGGCGGCTGGAGACCAGCTTCGTCAAGCGCCGCGCCAAGGCGACTCTTGCCGTGCCGCTTTGGCCGGGGGAGTGACAAGCGCGGCGGTGGCGTTATGGGAGAAGCCATGAGCAGCGACGCCTACATGAGCGGCTTCGGCAATCATTTTGCCACGGAGGCAGTGCCCGGGGCACTGCCGCAAGGGCGCAATTCCCCGCAGCGGCCGGCCTTCGGCCTCTACGCCGAGCAACTCTCCGGCACCGCCTTCACCGCGCCCCGGCACGATAACCGCCGCTCCTGGCTCTACCGGATGCGCCCATCCGCCGAGCACCCGCCGTTCCGCGCCTACGCGGGCGCTGCGCAGTTCAGCGCCGACGATCTCCTGACCCCGCTTCCGCCCAACCGGCTGCGCTGGGACCCGCTCGATTACCCGAACGAGCCCACCGACCTCCTCGACTCGCTTGCGACGATGATGGCCAACGGCGGGCCGGAAGCTTTGTCGGGCGTCGCCGTGCATGTTTACCGCGCTACCGCCGACATGAAGAACCGCTTCTTCTTCAACGCCGACGGCGAGATGCTGTTCGTGCCTCAGGAGGGCGCGCTGACGTTGCTCACTGAGATGGGCCGCATCGACGTTGCGCCGGGCGAAATCGCGCTTGTGCCCCGCGGCGTCCGCTTTCGCGTCAGCCTGCCCGACGGCCGCGCCCGCGGCTACGTCGCCGAGAATCACGGCGCCTTGTTCCGCCTGCCCGATCTCGGCCCGATCGGCTCCAACGGCCTCGCCAACCCGCGCGATTTCCTCACCCCCGAAGCGCAGTTCGAAGATGTCGAAGGCGAGGTCGAGCTGGTCCAAAAGTATCTCGGCAAGCTGTGGACCACGACACTCGACCACTCGCCGCTGGATGTCGTCGCCTGGCACGGCAACCTCGCGCCCTGGAAGTACGATCTTTCCCGCTTCAACACGATCGGCACGGTGAGCTTCGACCATCCCGATCCGTCGATCTTCACCGTCCTCACCAGCCCGTCCGAGACCACCGGCCGCGCCAATGCCGATTTCGTCATCTTCCCGCCGCGCTGGATGGTGGCGGAGGACACGTTCCGCCCGCCCTGGTTCCACCGCAATGCGATGAGCGAATGCATGGGGCTAATCGCGGGCGCCTATGATGCCAAGGCCGACGGCTTCGCCCCCGGCGCAATCAGCCTTCATAACCTGATGTCCGGCCACGGCCCCGATGTCGCGAGCTGGCAAGCAGCAAGCGGAGCCGAGCTCAAGCCGCACAAGATCGAAGGCACAATGGCCTTCATGGTGGAAAGCTGCTGGCCCTTCCGACCCACCGCCTTTGCAATGAGCTCCGAAGCCCTGCAGAAGGATTATGACGCCGCCTGGGGCGGCTTCCCCAAGGCACGGCTGCCAAACGCCTAAGCCTCCTTCGTCATCCCCGCGAAAGCGGGGGTCCGGCTTCTTCATTTTTCGAGCGGCCGAAGAGGAGACAGAAAAGTAGCGGGATTCCCGCTTTCGCGGGAATGACGGTGGTGGCGCTTACCGCCAAACCCGCGCCCGAGGCCGCACCAGTTCCTGTGCTGGAGCCGCTCCAGGCGAGCGCCCATCGCCGTAGCGGACGATCACCGGCTCCATGCAGCCGTCCACCTGATTGTAGACGCTCAAGATCAGGTCGCCCGGCGGAAGCTCCCCGAGCTTGCTGCTTTTGGCCGGCTTCGGCGTCTCCGCCTGATGGACATCGGGGCGCTTGCACGTATCGCTCAGCGGGCGGACCATTGGATCGGGTATCTGGACCACCGATGGTTCCGGCGCCGCCTTCGGGGCGGCGGAGGCTGGAAGTGCAATCAGCGCGAGGGAGAGAATGATCGGGCGCATCGGTTCACTCCTTTGATGCCCCTCTTTACCACAAACCAGCCGGGCGAAAAACCACCCGCTGGCACGCCGGGCACCCGCCGCTTATGCTCCCGCCGATGAGCCACTCCCAATGCGACGTCCTGATCATCGGCGCCGGCCATAACGGTCTGGTCTGCGCCTTCTACCTCGCCGCGCGCGGGCTCAAGGTGACGATGCTGGAGCGCCGCGGTATCGTCGGCGGCGCCTCAGTCACCGAGGAGTTCGCCCCCGGCTTCCGCAACTCCACGGCGAGCTACACCGTCAGCCTGCTCAACCCGAAGGTGATTGAGGACATGCGGCTCTACGAGCACGGCCTGATGGTGGTGCTCAGGAAGGTCGACAACTTCCTGCCGACGCTGGGCGGCGATTACCTCCTGTCCGGCCGGAGCGGCCTCACCCGGCGAGAAATCGCGCGCCACAGCGCGAAGGATGCGGCGGGCTACGACGCTTATTCCGCCGCGCTGGAGCCGGTGGTCGCGCTGCTCAAGCAGTGGATCCTGCGCGCCCCGCCCAATGCCGGCGGCGGGCTTTCCGACGTCATCGCCGCCCTCAGCCTCGGCAACGGGGTGCGCGGCATGAACGCGGAAGCGCAGCGCAACCTGATCGACTTCTTCACCAAGTCGGCCGGCGACATTCTCGACCGCTATTTCGAAACCGACATCGTCAAGGCGCTGTTCGGCTTCGATGCGGTGGTTGGCAACTACGCCAGCCCCTATGCGCCCGGGTCGGCCTATGTCCTCCTCCACCACCTATTCGGCGAAGCGGCGGGTGTGCCGGGCGCCTGGGGACACGCCATCGGCGGCATGGGCGCGATTACCGAAGCGATGGCGCGCGCCGCCCGAGGCAAAGGCGTGGAAATCGTCCTCGACGCCCCGGTGGAGGAGATCATCGTCGAGCGCGGCCGCGCAGTCGGCGCGGTGGCGGGCGGTAGGAGCTACCGGGCCAAGGCGGTGGCGGCCAACGTCAACCCGCGCCACCTCTTCACCAGCCTCCTCCCCGCGGGCGCGGTGGCGCCGGACATCGAGCGCCGGATGGCCGGCTGGAGCGCCGAAAGCGCCACCTTCCGCATAAATGTCGCATTGTCCGAACTTCCGCGCTTCACGTCGCTGCCCGAGCCCGGCAACCACCTCACCGGCGGCATCATCATCGCGCCGAGCTTGCCTTACATGGACCGTGCTTACCTGTCCGCCCGCACGGCAGGCTGGGCGCGCGAGCCGATCGTGGAAATGCTGATCCCCTCCACCCTCGACAATACGCTCGCCCCGCCGGGAGCCCACGTCGCGAGCCTATTCTGTCAGCATTTTCCCTACAACATCGAAGGCGGCTGGGAGGTGCGCGCGGATGAGGCGGCGGACCACATCATCGCCCACGTGGACCGCTACGCCCCCGGCTTCAAAGCCTCGGTCGTGGGCCGCCTCGCGCTCTCGCCCTGGCACCTCGAACAACGCTTCGGTATCCCGCGCGGCGACATCTTCCACGGCAAGATGGGCCTCGACCAACTTTTCTCCGCTCGCCCGATCCTTGGCCACGCCGATTACCGAATGCCAGTGGACGGCCTCTACCTCTGCGGCTCAGGCGCGCACCCGGGCGGCGGGGTGACGGGCGCTCCGGGGCACAATGCGGCCCAGGCGATCCTCAAGGATTGGAAGAAGTGGAGCAGAGCGGGTTGACTCATCCTCCCCGGAACGGGGAGTGCGGGGCGGATCAAGAAACGGAGTTCTCATGAAAACCCGCGCCGCAATCGCAGTCGCCCCAAACCAGCCGCTGGAAATCCACGAAGTCGATCTTGATGGGCCCAAGGCCGGCGAAGTGCTCGTGGAGATCATGGCGACGGGCGTCTGCCACACCGACGCCTACACGCTGGAAGGCAAGGACTCCGAAGGCATCTTCCCCTCCATCCTCGGCCACGAGGGCGCCGGCATCGTCCGCGACGTCGGGCCGGGAGTCACCTCTGTAAGGGTCGGCGACCACGTCATCCCGCTTTACACGCCCGAATGTCGCCAGTGTAAATCCTGCCTCAGCCAGAAGACCAACCTGTGCACCGCCATCCGCGGCACCCAGGGCAAGGGCCTGATGCCGGACGGCACCAGCCGCTTCAAATTGGGCTCGGAGACCATCCACCATTATATGGGCTGCTCGACCTTTTCGAACTTCACGGTGATGCCGGAGATCGCGCTCGCCAAGGTCCGCGAGGACGCCCCGTTCGACAAGATCTGCTACATCGGCTGCGGCGTCACCACCGGCGTCGGCGCGGTGATCTGGACGGCGGGCGTGGAGCCCGGCTCAAACGTCGTCGTCTTCGGGCTCGGCGGGATCGGCCTCAACGTCATCCAAGGCGCCAAGCTCGTCGGCGCGGACAAGATCGTCGGCGTCGACATCAACCCGGCCAAGCGCGCCATGGCCGAAGCGTTCGGCATGACCCACTTCATCAACCCGCTCGAAGTCGGCAACGACAAGGTGGTGCAGGCAATCCTCGACGTCACCGACGGCGGCGCCGATTACAGCTTCGACTGCACCGGCAACACGGACGTGATGCGCCAGGCGCTGGAATGCTGCCACCGCGGCTGGGGGGAAAGCATCATCATCGGAGTCGCCGAAGCCGGACGCGAAATCGCCACCCGCCCGTTCCAACTGGTCACCGGCCGAGTTTGGAAAGGCTCCGCCTTCGGCGGCGCCCGCGGCCGCACCGACGTGCCGCGAATCGTCGACTGGTATATGGACGGGAAGATCGAGATCGATCCGCTGATCACCCACACGCTCAAGCTGGACGAGATCAATACCGCGTTCGATCTGATGCATGCGGGGGAAAGTATCCGCAGCGTGGTGGTGTATTGATGAATCTACAAGGCATCACCGTCATGCCAGCGAAGGCTGGCATCCATATTGAGTCAGCATGGACCCCAGCCTTCGCTGGGGTGACGGTGCTTGGATGAGCTTTGAAACCGTATCCCAAGCGAAGTCCTTCGGCGGCACCCAGTTCGTCCTGCGGCACCCCAGCCGCGAAACCGGGACGGATATGACGCTCGGCGTATACCTCCCTCCGCAGGCGGCGGAAGCGGGCGCGCCGCTGCCCGTCCTCTGGTACCTGTCCGGCCTCACCTGCACCCATGCCAACGTGACGGAAAAAGGCGGCTTCCAGCGTCTTTGCGCGCAGCTCGGCATCATCTTCGTCGCGCCGGACACCAGCCCGCGCGGGGCCGAAGTTCCTGACGAACCGGATTATGATTTTGGCCAAGGCGCCGGCTTCTACATCGACGCGACCGAAGAACCCTATGCGGCCAATTACCGCATGTACTCCTACCTTACCGACGAACTGCCGGAGTTGATCGCGCAGAGCTTCCCGGTGGACATGGCGCGTGAGGGCATCACCGGCCATTCGATGGGCGGCCACGGCGCGCTGACCATCGCCCTCAAGAACCCCGGCCGCTTCCGCTCAGTTTCCGCCTTTGCGCCCATCGTTGCGCCAAGCCGGGTGCCGTGGGGCGAAAAGGCTTTAGGCCGCTACTTGGGCGAAGACCGCTCCGCCTGGCGCCGCTACGACAGCGTTGCGTTGATCGAAGATGGCGGGCGCCTGCCGGAGCTGCTCGTCGATCAGGGCACAAGCGACACCTTCCTGGAGCGCGAACTGAAGCCGGAACTGCTCGAGACCGCCTGCCGCGACGCCGGCATTCCCCTCACTATCCGGATGCAGCCCGGCTACGACCATAGCTATTATTTCATCGCCAGCTTCATGGAAGACCATTTGCGCTGGCATGGCGAGCGGCTCGGCGCGTGACCAGCCCCCTTCTCTCCGTCATGATCGACGCCGCGCTGGAAGCGGGCGAGGAGATCGAACGCTTCTACTATGACGGCTGCGAAACGTCGGAAAAGGACGACGGCTCGCCCGTCACGGAAGCCGACCAGGCCGCGGAGGAGATCATCCTCGAGCACCTGCGCCGTAAATATCCCAAGGTGCCGGTGCTTGCAGAGGAAGAAGCCGCCGCGGGGCGGATTCCGGAGCTCGGCAAACGCTTCTTCTGCGTCGATCCGCTTGACGGCACCAAGGGTTTCGTCAACCGCACCGGCGAGTTCACCGTTAACATCGCGCTTGTTGAAGAGGGGGTGCCGGTCGCCGGCGTAATCTACGTTCCCGTCACCGGCGTGCTCTACTACGGCGCGCGCGGCGAAGGCGCGTATAAGTTGGCCGACGGCGAGCCCGAGCCGATCCACACGCGCGAACCGATTCCCGGCCTGCTCACCGGCGTCGGCAGCCGTAACCACGCAGCTCAAGGTACGGAGGAGCGGAATGCCAGGCTCGGAATCTCCGATTACCTTCCCTCCAGCTCCAGCCTGAAATTTTGCCTGGTGGCCGAGGGCGCCGCGGACGTTTACCCGCGCTACGGCCCTACCTCGGAATGGGACACGGCGGCGGGCCAGGCGATCCTCGAGGCCGCCGGGGGGCGGGTAATGGCATTGGACGAAAGAGGGGACGAAGCCGGTTCTCTCACCTACGGCCATGCGGGTAGAGGCTTCCTCAACCCACACTTCATCGCCTGGGGCCGCTAAGCCTTGCGCCTGTTGCCGCGCCAACGTGCCGCGAAGAAGTAGACCAGCAGCCCAAGCGGCGCGACCATTGCCGTGACGAACATGCTGAAACCGAGCGCCCCGTACCCAACCCCCGAGCGTTCCGCATCTTCCGCTTCCCAGCTGCAGGCGAACAGATCCAGCACCAGATAATGAATCCAGCCGGCAAGCAGCAGCTCGCGCGTCTCGAACGCCCCGGCGATCGCGTCGAGCGAATAGCCCATGTCGCGCGGGATTTCGGTGGCGTACGGAAGAAAGAAGAAGAGATATCCCAGCGCCAGCACCGCCGCCGCCATTCGCGCGATGAACACCGCGCGCCGTCGTCCGATCAGCGGGTAAGCGAAAAGGGCGAGGAGCCCGGCCAACTGAAGGCCTTGTGCGGTGAGAAAAGCTGTATCGAGCACCCCCTGCCCCTTTAGCCCGTCAGATGATCGGGTGCCGTTCCCAATTGGGCTTGTCGGCGCGTTTGCACAGGGTCGCGTTCAGCGCCCGAACCGTGTTGCTTCCCGTGCGCTGGCACAGGAACGGAAACACCGCGTGAACTAAGCAGGCGAGCCCACCGCCGATCATCTTCAGCCCGAAGCCGGACGCCACTGCGAAATGTTCGCCATAGCTTTCGCCGGCTTCTTCCAGATGTTGCGTCAGGGGATTCTTCGCCATGGAACCCGCATAGCCGAGGCGCGCCCCAGCCGCCAGTGGATAGCCAAGCCGCGTTGCTGCCGCGCATCGCCCTTGCTAGACGCGCGGCTCCCGACCCACCGATAGGAAGCACGCATGATCCCCCGTTACGCGCGGCCGCAGATGACGAGCATCTGGGCGCCCGAAACCCGCTTCCGCATCTGGTTCGAAATCGAAGCCCATGCCCTCGACGCCATGGCGGAGCTCGGCATCGTGCCGAAGGAGGCGGCCGCGGCCGTGTGGGAGCGCGGCGCCTTTGAAGTCGAGCGGATCGACGCCATCGAGGCGGAGGTGAAGCACGACGTCATCGCCTTCCTCACCAACGTCGCGGAGCATGTCGGGCCGGAAGCGCGCTTCCTGCACCAGGGCATGACCAGTTCGGACGTTCTCGACACCTGCCTTGCCGTGCAGCTCGCCCGCGCCACCGATCTCCTGCTCGAAGACCTCGACCGCCTGCTTGCGGCGATCAAGACGCGCGCCTTCGAGCACAAGCTCACGCCAACCATTGGCCGAAGCCACGGCATCCATGCCGAACCGGTGACCTTCGGCCTCAAGCTGGCTTTCGCTTATGCCGAGTTCGACCGCTGCCGCGCTCGCCTGATCGCCGCCCGCCAGGAAATCGCCACCTGCGCGATCTCCGGCGCGGTGGGCACCTTCGCCAACATCGATCCGCGGGTCGAAGCCTATGTCGCGGAGAAGATGGGCCTCACAATCGAGCCCATCTCCACCCAGGTCATTCCGCGCGACCGGCACGCAATGTATTTCGCCGTTCTCGGCGTTATCGCCTCCTCGATCGAGCGCCTCGCCACCGAAATCCGCCACCTCCAGCGCACCGAAGTCTTGGAAGCGGAGGAATATTTCTCGCCGGGCCAGAAAGGCAGCTCGGCGATGCCGCACAAGCGCAACCCGGTGCTGACCGAGAACCTGACCGGCCTTGCCCGCATGGTCCGTGCTTACGTGACACCGGCGCTAGAAAATGTGGCTTTGTGGCACGAACGCGACATCAGCCACTCCTCCGTTGAGCGCTATATCGGCCCCGACGCGACGGTGACGCTCGACTTCGCGCTGTCTCGCCTCACCGGCGTGGTCGAGAAACTGCTCATCTACCCGGAGCGGATGCAGAAGAACCTGGATCGCATGGGCGGCCTCGTTCACTCGCAGCGCGTCCTCCTCGCCCTCACCCAGGCCGGCGCAAGCCGCGAGGACAGCTACCGCCTCGTCCAGCGCAGCGCGATGAAGGTGTGGGAGTCGGACGGCGCCCTGTCGCTGCTCGAACTGCTAAAGGCCGACCCGGAGGTCACCGCCTTCCTGTCGCCCGAGCAGATCGAGGAACGCTTCGACCTTGGCTACCATCTAAAGCACGTCGACACGATTTTCGGCCGCGTCTTCGGCGAATGACCGCGCGCGCGGCGCTTCGGGAGGGAACGGCGGCGGAGCACGCGCGCGTCGACAGCCTGTTCGGGTCGCTCGATTTGGGGAGGGCCGAGGACTATCGCCTGTTCCTGCTCGCGCAGGCCGCGGCCTTTCTCCCCACCGAAGCCGCACTGGAGGCAGCCCGCGTCGAAAGCTTGCTCCCCGATTGGCCGGAACGCCGGCGTTCGGAATTGGTGCTCCACGATCTCACCTTTGTGGGCGCTGAAGTACCCGCCCCTGAACCCGTGCAGCCGATCACTGGCACCCCCGCCATCCTTGGTACCGTTTATGTCCTGGAAGGCTCGCGCCTCGGCGGCGCCTTGCTTCGGCGAAGCGTGCCCGGCGATGCGCCGCAAGCCTTTCTCTCCGCCGCCCAACCGCGCGGCGGATGGCGGAAACTGCTGGAAACGTTGGATCATTATCTCTACGAAACGGCATCCATCGAAGCTGCCGTCCTGGCGGCGCGGCGGACATTCGAGGTTTTCGAGGCCGGGGGGCGACGGTTTCTGGAGAATTGATAGCGGTGCATTCAGCCGATTCGAAGGTCGATCTTACCAATTGCGACCGTGAGCCAATCCACCAGCTCGGCGCCATTCAGCCGATCGGTTTCCTTGTCGCGGTTACCGCCGAGTGGACCATCGCACGCGTCTCGGCCAATGTGGGCGCGTTCATGGAAGGCGCCGATGCGCAGCAGCTGATCGGCCGCCCGCTTACCGACCTGTTCAGCGCCGCCGCCATTCACGGCCTCCGCAACCGCGTCGCCATGCTGCGCGGCCCGGATTCGGTGGAACGCATCTTCGGCTGCCGCCTTGTCGACGGCTGCGAGCCCTTCGACATCGCCCTCCACGTCTCCGGCGCGCTAACCGTCATCGAGGCGGAGCCGTCCAACGGCGAAGATCATGGCGACGTCACCGGCACCGTTCGGTCAATGATCGCCCGCCTCGACCTTGCGCACGACATGGAAGCGTTCTTCAACGAAGGGGCGCGGCAGGTACGGGCGTTGAGCGGCTACGACCGGGTCATGGTCTACCGCTTCGGGGAAGACGGATCGGGCGAAGTGGTCGCCGAGAGCGTCCGCTCGAACCTCGGCTCATTCCTGGGCCTCCATTATCCAGCCACGGACATCCCCGCCCAGGCGCGCGCCCTCTACAAGCGCAACCTCCTGCGCGTGATTACCGACGTGAACGGAACGGGCGTACCCATCGTGCCGCAGCTCGACGAATCCGGCGAGCCGCTCGACCTTTCGCTCTCCATGCTGCGTTCCGTGTCGCCCATCCACATCGAGTACCTCAAGAACATGGGCGTCGGCGCGTCCATGTCGATCTCGATCGTGGTGGAGGGCAAGCTTTGGGGCCTGTTCGCCTGCCACCATTATGCCGCCCGCTGCCCGGCTTTCGAGCGCCGCTCGGTGTGCGAGCTGTTCGCCCAGATGTTCGCCATGCGCCTTGAAAGCCGGGAGCGGAAGCAGACGGTGGAGTTCGAACGCCGCGCCCGCGACATCTCCGATCAGCTCCTCGGCGCCGTCGCCTCCGACGAGACCTTGCTCAAGGACCCGGACTGGTTGAGCGACATTCTGACGCAGACGATCGCCGCGGACGGCGTTGGAGTCTGGATACACGGCAACCATGCTTTCTCCGGCACCACCCCGGATGTCGACCAGTTCGCCCGCATCGTGAAAGCGCTGAACGGCACCGCGGCGGGCCGCGTCTATGCAACGGACTGCATCGCCTCCATCGTGCCGGGCGCGGCCGAGTTCGCGGACAAGGCCGCGGGCATGCTTGCAATCCCCATCTCACGCGAGCCGGGCGATTACGTGATCCTGTTCCGCGCCGAGCTGATTCGCTCCGTCCGCTGGGGCGGCGATCCGCACAAGCCGGTGGAATATGGCCCCAACGGCCCCCGCCTCACCCCGCGCCAAAGCTTTGAGGAATGGAAGGAAACGGTTGAAGGCCGCTCCCGTCCCTTCACGTCGTCCGAACTTCGGGTTGCCGAAACGATGCGCGCGACTTTGATAGAAGTCGTGCTTCGCCTCGCGGGCGAAGCAAGCGCGGAGCGCCAGGTCGCGGCGGAGCGGCAGGAATTGCTGATCGCCGAGCTGAACCACCGGGTGCGCAACATTTTGGGCGTGATCCGCGGCCTTATCCGCCAGTCGACGCCGAGCGGCGGCAGCGTCGAGGATTTCGTCGGCTTGGTAGACGGCCGCATCCACGCCCTCGCCCGCGCCCACAACCAGATCACGCAGGACCATTGGGGCCCCGCGCCGCTCAGATCTTTGATCGACGCGGAAGCGGCGGCCTTTCTCACCGATGAGCAGCGGGTGCAGGTGATTGGCCCCCCGATCCTGCTCAACCCGCAGGCTTATTCCACTATGGCGCTGGTGATGCACGAACTGGTCACCAATTCCGCCAAGTACGGCAGCCTCTCTGACGGCGGCGAGGTCCATATCGAGTGGCATTTGGAGGATAATGGCGACCTGGTGCTCGATTGGCGCGAGCGCGGCGGGCCGCCTGTCAAGGCGCCGACCCGCAAGGGCTTCGGCTCCACCATCATCGACCGCTCCATTCCCTACGATCTCGGCGGCTCCGCGCGGATCGACTATCTTCCCGCGGGCGTCGAAGCGCGGCTCGTGATCCCTGCCAAGCACGTATCGGCGCCGCGCGACCATAGCGGCCCGGCAATCCGCTTCGCCCGCTCCGTGCCCGGCCCGCACGAAGTCGCGCCCGAGCCGTTGATCGAAGGCAAAACGGTGCTGCTGGTCGAGGACAGCCTCATCATCGCGCTGGATGCCGAGGACATTTTGAAGCGTCTCGGCGCCCAAGATGTGGCCACGGCGCCGTCCGTGCCGCTGGCGCTTGAGGCAATCGACACGGTGAAGCCGAGCCTGGCGGTTCTCGACGTCAACTTGGGCGACCATACCAGCTTTGCAGTCGCCGACCGGCTGAAGGAGCTCGGCATCCCCTTCCTGTTCGCCACCGGTTACGGCGAGCAGGCCCAGCTGCCGGCGGACCACGCCGATCGGACGGTGGTTCAAAAGCCCTACACCATCGCCAACATTGCCCGCGCCTTGCCGCCTTTGTTCGGCCGAGCGCTGGCCGCTGAATAGCCTTGCAATAATAATATCCGGGTAATATAAAGACGCGCTTCGGAAGGAGTGGCGTCATGCTCGTTGAAGATCGAAAGGCTGCCGTAGCGGCGTGGAAGGAGCGCAAAAGCGCGCCGGGCATCTACCTGGTGCGCTGTACGGCGAGCGGCGAGAGCTGGGTCGGCCGCGCGTCGGATCTCGCAACCATGCAGACGCGTCTGTGGTTCACCCTCCGCATGGGCAGCAACCCGCACCGCGCGCTACAGGCGGCATGGCGGCTCTACGGGGGAGAGCAATTCACCTTCAGGCAGGTCGAGCAGCTGGAGGACGATCTCTCCCCTGGCCTGATCCAAGCACGCCTCCGCAACCGCCTCGATCATTGGGCGGAGCAACTCGACGCGGCAAAGATCTAGCCGTCGAACAAGCTCTTGAGCTTACCGAAGAAGCTTTGCGAGGCGGGGCATTCGTCGCCTGTTTCGGTCTTGCGGAACTCCTCGATCAGCTCCTTTTGGCGGCTGCTAAGCTTGGTCGGCGTTTCCACCTCCACCTGCACCACCATGTCGCCGTGGCCGCGTCCGGAGAGGACAGGCATGCCCGCGCCGCGGATGCGTAGCTGCTTGCCCGACTGGATGCCGGCCGGGATTTTCACCTCGTGCACCGTCTTGTCGAGGCCCGGAATTTCGATCGAACCGCCAAGGGCGGCGGTGGTGAAGCTCACCGGGCAGCGGGCGAATAACGTGTTGCCGTCGCGCTGGAACACCGAGTGTCGCGCCAGGTGGACGAAGATGTAGAGGTCGCCCCTGGGGCCGCCACGCACACCCGCTTCGCCTTCGCCGGCAACGCGGATGCGGGTGCCTTCGTCAACGCCGGGCGGGATGCGCACTTCCAGGCTTCGGAGCTTCTCGGTGCGGCCGTCGCCGCGGCAGCGCTCGCACGGGTCGGCGATGATTTCCCCGATGCCGCGGCAGGTCGGGCAGGTCCGCTCAACGACGAAAAAGCCCTGCTGCGCGCGCACCTGGCCGCGGCCGTTGCACATGGTGCAGGTCCGCGCCGCCGCGCGCGACTTGGCACCGGTGCCGCCGCACGGCTCGCACTCGACGCTGGTGTCGACGCGAAGCTCGACCTCGCGTCCGTTATACGCGTCTTCCAGGCTGATCTCGAGATCGTAGCGCAGGTCGGAACCGCGCAGCACGTTGGAGCGGCCGCCGGCCTGCTGGCCATGCATGAATTCGCCGAAGATGTTTTCGAAAATGTCGGAGAACGATCCGAAATCCTGCGCGCCCCCAGCGCTCCCGCCGCCGCCGTTGCGAAAGGCGGCGTGGCCGAAGCGGTCGTATGCGGCGCGCTTCTGGGGGTCCTTCAGGCAATCATACGCCTCGCTCACCGCCTTGAAGCGCGCCTCGCTGTCCTTGCAGCCCGGATTGCGGTCCGGGTGGCATTCCATGGCGATGCGGCGGTAGGCGGTTTTGAGGGTCTTCTCATCCGCCGTCCGCTCAACCTGGAGCAGCTCGTAATAATCGATTTCAGCCATGACTATTGTGCCGGAACCCCGTCAACCCAGCGAAGGCTGGGCTCCATGCTGCTTCTCCGACCGCAGCGCGGGTGGGGAGTTCGCATGGATTCCAGCCTTCGCTGGAATGACGGGCGTTCATAGGCCTCAGCCCTTGTTTTCGTCGTCGACCTCGGAGAACTCGGCGTCGACGACTTCCTCGTCGCCGCCGCTCGCCTGCGCGCCTTGGGCAGCGCCGGCTTCGGCTCCGCCCGCGGCGCCGGAGGCCTGCTCCTTTTCGTAGATCGCCTGGCCAAGCTTCATCGCCACCTGGGCGAGCGCCTGCGCCTTGGCGTTCATGGCTTCCGGATCGCCGCCTTCAACCGCCTGTTTGGCTTCGTCGATCGCCGACTGGATTTCGCTCTTCAGCGCGTCGTCGATCTTGTCGCCATGTTCGGCCAGCTGCCGCTCGGTGGTGTGGATCAGGCTTTCGGCATTGTTCTTCGCCTCGGCCGCGGCGCGGCGCTTCTTGTCCTCTTCGGCGAAGCTTTCCGCTTCCTGCACCATCTTTTCGATGTCGGCGTCGGTGAGGCCGCCCGAGGCCTGGATTCGGATCTGCTGCTCCTTGCCGGTGCCGCGATCCTTGGCCGAAACGTTGACGATGCCGTTGGCGTCGATGTCGAAAGTGACTTCGATTTGCGGCACGCCGCGCGGCGCCGGCGGAATGCCGACGAGGTCGAACTGGCCGAGCATCTTGTTGTCCGACGCCATTTCGCGCTCGCCCTGGAAGACGCGGATGGTAACCGCATTCTGATTGTCTTCCGCGGTCGAATAGGTCTGCGACTTCTTGGTCGGGATCGTCGTGTTGCGGTCGATCATCCGGGTGAAGACGCCGCCGAGCGTTTCGATGCCGAGCGACAGCGGCGTGACGTCGAGCAGCAGCACGTCCTTGACGTCGCCCTGGAGCACGCCGGCCTGAATGGCGGCGCCCATGGCGACCACTTCGTCCGGATTGACGCCGGTGTGCGGTTCCTTGCCGAAGAACTCCTGAACGATTTGGCGAACGCGCGGCATGCGGGTCATGCCGCCCACCAGCACGACTTCGGAAATGTCCTCCGCCTTGACGCCGGCATCGACCAATGCCTTGCGGCACGGCTCAAGCGTGCGCTTGACGAGGTCTTCGACGAGGCGCTCCAGCTCGGCGCGCGTCAGCGTCTTGACCAAGTGCTTCGGGCCGTTCTGATCGGCCGTGATGAAGGGCAGGTTGATCTCGGTCGTTTGCGCCGACGACAGCTCGATCTTAGCGCGCTCGGCGCCTTCCTTGAGGCGCTGCAGCGCGAGCCGGTCGCCGCGAAGGTCGATGCCTTCCTGTTTCTTGAACTCGTCGGCCAGCCAGTCGACGATCTTTGCGTCGAAATCCTCACCGCCCAGGAACGTGTCGCCGTTGGTCGACTTCACCTCGAACACGCCGTCGCCGATCTCGAGCACCGACACGTCGAACGTGCCGCCGCCAAGATCGTAAACCGCGATGGTCTTGCCGTCCTGCTTGTCGAGCCCATAGGCAAGCGCCGCGGCCGTCGGCTCGTTGATGATGCGCAGCACTTCAAGGCCGGCAATCTGGCCGGCGTCCTTGGTCGCCTGGCGCTGCGCGTCGTTGAAGTAAGCGGGAACGGTGATCACCGCCTGGGTGACGGTCTCACCGAGATAGGCTTCGGCGGTTTCCTTCATCTTCTGAAGCGTGAAGGCGGAAATCTGCGACGGGGAATAATCCTTGCCGCCCGCATTGACCCACGCATCGCCGTTCGGCCCGCGCGCGATCTTGTATGGAACCAGTTCGGTGTCCTTCTTGGTCACCGGATCGTCGAAGCGGCGGCCGATCAGGCGCTTCACCGCGAAGATCGTGTTGTCGGGATTGGTAACGGCCTGGCGCTTGGCGGGCTGGCCGACCAGCCGCTCGCCATCCTTGGCGAAGGCGACGATCGACGGCGTGGTGCGCGCGCCTTCCGCATTCTCAACAACCTTCGGCTTGCCGCCTTCCATCACGGCGACGCAGCTGTTGGTGGTTCCAAGATCGATACCGATAACTTTTGCCATGAGCGAACCTCTTCTGCCCCAAACGAAATTACTCCCCGCGCCCTGCAATCGAGGCACGCGAGTGTTTCGGGGCCGATATAGGGGTGGATTCAGAGGCGACAAGAAGTGCGTACCGCACTAGTGCCACACCGCAGATGAAGACGATGCACAAACGCCACACCGTTCGCGCCGCATTGGCGGTTGCCTTTTTGCTGCTCAGCGCTTGCGGAGAAAAGCAGCGCGACCCGCAGGTCAAGGAAGCGTGGGTGCGCCTCCCGGCCACCTCCAGCCTGCCCGGCGCCGCTTATTTCCGGCTGGAAGGCAATGTCGAAGGCACCCGCCTCACCGGCATCACCAGCCCGATGGTGCGCCGCGTCGAGCTTCACGAAACGGTGGAAAAGAACGGCGTCACCAAAATGGAGAAGCGCAAGGAAATCGACTTTCCTTATCGCGGCGCTTTGGTGTTCGAGCCGGGCGGCCGGCACGCGATGCTGTTCGGCCTCAACAAGTCGGTGAAAGAGGGCGGCACCATCCCCCTCACCTTCTCCTTCAACACCGCGCCCCCTGTGACGGTAGATGCCGAAGTGCGCAGCGCTTCAGGCGAAGCGGCTTCGGGCGAAGGCCACGCCGGCCACTAAGGCGCGGCGCGGCTGAAAGGCCTTAGCGTGGCGCCATGCGAATGCCGCCGTCCAGCCGCACATATTCTGCGTTCAGATACGGGTTCTCCGCCATGAACACGGCGAGGCGGGCATATTCGTCCGCCTGCCCCAAGCGCTTCGGGAACGGCACCTGCGCACCCAAAGCGTCTTGCACGTTCTGCGGCATCATCGCCACCATCGGCGTCTTGAACACGCCGGGAAGGATGGTGTTCACCCGGATGCCGTCGTTCATCAGGTCGCGCGCGATCGGCAGCGCCATGCCGAGCACGCCGGCTTTCGACGCCGAATAGGCAGCCTGGCCGATCTGCCCGTCCTGCGCCGCGACAGACGCCGTATTGACGATCAAACCGCGCTCGCCATCCTCCAGCGGGTCGAGGCCGACCATGCCGAAGGCCGATTTGGAGATCATGCGAAAGGTGCCGATCAGGTTGATCTGGATGGCGAGTTCGAATTGGTGGATCGGGTAGGCCTTGGGCTCCCCCGTCGCCTTGTCGCGGCCTACGGTTTTCACCGCGTTCGCGACGCCGGCGCAGTTCACCAGAATCCGCTCCTGCCCGTGCGCCGCGCGGGCCTTGGCGAAGCCCGCATCCGCTGCTTCGTCGGACGTCACGTCGACTTGCGCGAATAGGCCGCCGATCTCGCTCGCGACCTTCTCGCCTTTTTCGGCATCGCGGTCGAACACGGCCACCTTGACGCCGCGGGCGGCAAGCGCGCGCGCGGTGGCTTCGCCGAGGCCGGAAGCCCCGCCGGTGACGACTGCGGCAATGGATTGGTCGAGCTTCATGGCTGGTCTCCTGAATGTTTGCGCCGCTCCTAGAGCTTGGTGCCTACGCTCGGCAAGCGTGCGGCATCCGCCGCATTCGCTTGCATGCCGCACTTATTCTGGGTTAGTCTCTTGTATGCATAGTTATGCATAACTATACATATCACTGCAGCGGGGGCTGTAAGCGTAAGGAGAGCCGGATGGGCTTTGAATGTTCGGTCGAGCGGCCATGGGGAATTCACCGGGAAGTGCGTAACGACAGCGATTGCGCGCGCTGCGGCTGGACGGCGCCGGGTCCGATCGGCGACGCGCGCCTCGATGCGGAATATGCGGCGGAGGAAGCGGCCGAATTTGCTGCCGAGTTCGTCTGGCTGGTTCAGCACGGCCAGGCTGCGAACGACGGTCAGGCGCTGGCAGCTTAAACTCCCCGCCCGTTCATCGCGGGGAAAGCCGAAGCGTTCGAAACCGCTGCCCCAGTGGGAAGCGGGGAAAACAAATGCGGCACACGCTTGAACTCTGCTTGCCGCTCGCCCTGGGCCTAGCCGCCGCTTACCCGGCGCAGGCGCAATCTGTGGTGAAGCCCGGCGGAATCCTTGCCGAGATCGACAAGCGCTGCGCCGAAGACGACGCGGAACGGATCACCGTCTGCGGCCGCCGTGAGCAGCAGCGCTCCCCCTACCGCCTGGCCGAACCGCCGCCCCGCTTCGATGCCGGCGCGGGCATCGCAAGCACCTCGCGCGATCGCCACAGCCTCTACGAGCATGGCGATACCGGCATCCACAGCTGCACGGCCGTGGGCCCCGGCGGCGGCACCGGCTGCACCTTCCGCAAGTGGAAGGAAAGCGACGAACAATGGGGCGGCAAGCCGCGCGGCAAGCGCAAGCGGCCGTCCGACTTCCCCGACGATTAAGCCTTAAGCGAGGCTCTCCACGATCGTGACGTTCGCAAGCCCGCCGCCCTCACACATTGTCTGAAGCCCGTACCGCTTGCCCCGTGCCATGAGCGCATACAGCAAGGTGGTCATCAACTTGGTGCCCGACGCGCCCAGCGGGTGGCCGAGGGCGATCGCGCCGCCGTTGACGTTGAGCCGCTCCGGATCGGCGCCGATCTCCTTCAGCCACGCCATCGGCACCGGCGCGAAGGCTTCGTTCACTTCATACAGGTCGATGTCGTCGATCGTCATGCCCGCCCGCTGCAAGGCGCGGCGCGTTGCCGGGATCACTTCCTCCAGCATGATTACCGGATCCCCGCCGGTAACCGTCAGGTTCACCACCCGGGCGAGCGGCGTCAGACCATGCGTCTTCAAGGCCGCGCCGCTCACCACCAGCACGCCGCTTGCGCCGTCGCAGATTTGCGACGCGTTGGCGGCGCTGATCTTGCCGCCCTCCTTTAACAGCTTCACCGAAGCGATGCTCTCCAAGGTCGAATCGGCACGGACGCCCTCGTCGCGGGTGTGCAGGCTCTCGTTCCCGTCCGCATCGACGATCGTCAGCGGCACGATCTCATCGTCGAACGCGCCCGCCTCCGTCGCCGCAGCCGCCTTGCGATGGCTTTCCAGCGCGAAGGCATCGAGCGCCTCCTTCCGGAACTGATACTTCTCCGCAATCATCTCCGCGCCAACGAACTGGCTGAACATCGGAACGCCGAACTTGTCCTGGATGCGCTTGGAAAAGGGGCCGGTGCCGATGCCGTGCTGAGCAGGGAGCGTGAAGGGCAGCCCCATCGGCACGCGCGTCATGGATTCGACGCCGCTTGCGATCACCACGTCTTGCGTCCCGCTCATCACCGCCTGCGCGGCGAACTGGATTGCCTGCTGCGAGGAGCCGCACTGCCGGTCGATAGTCACCGCCGGCACCGACTGCGGCAGGCTCGAGGCAAGCACCGCATTGCGGCCGACGTGAAACGCCTGCTCGCCCGCCTGGCCGACGCAGCCCATGATTACGTCTTCCACCGCCGCCGGATCGATCCCCGAGCGAGCAATCAGCGCGTCCAGCACTTCGGCGGCCATGTCGGCAGGGTGCCAGTCCTTCAGGGCACCGCCGCGCTTGCCTCCGGCGGTGCGGGCTGCGGCAACGATATAGGCTTCAGGCATGGGTCTCTCCTCACTCGCGGCCGGATTAGCGGCAATCGCGGCAGGCGCAAAGCAGCCCCTCCCCTTTTGCGCATACGCCGCTAGGATGCCCGCGGGACAAGGGGGAGCTACCTATGCCGCAGCAGTCCGATCATTTCCGGTCATCCACGTCGGGCTGGCTTCGCGGCACGCTTGCCGGATGGGCTACCATCCTCCTCGCCGTCGCCGGCATCGGCGCCTCGCTTTCGGGCGTGTGGGGCCTGTGGCCGCTCCTCGCCACCGCCCTCGCCCTTGTCATCGCGGCCTGGAAGTGGGTGGAGAACATGTCCGCAAGCTACGCGGTCGTCGAAGACCGGCTGATCATCCGCCGCGGCATTTTCATGAAAAGCATCGACGAGGTCGAACTCTACCGGGTCAAGGACATCCGCCTCGATTTCAGCCTGATCAATCAATGGGCCGGCATCGGCACACTGTGCATCGGCTCCTCCGACGAAACCACCCGCGGCGGCGCGCTCGTCATCCGCCACGTCGAGCATGCCGAAAGCCGCCGCGAAGCGCTCCGCCGCCTCGTCGAAGCCGCCCGCCAGAAACGCCGCGTCCGCGAAATCGACATGATGCACGAGGATATCTGAGCGGCGGCGCTGCGGCGCCGCCAGCCCCTACGGCTTCCTCGCCACCCCGACCAAAGCGGGCCGAAGCAGCCGGTCCTTGATCATGTAGCCGGCCTGCATTTCCTGAACCACCGTGCCGGCTTCCTCGTCCGAGGGGATTTCCACCATTGCCTGGTGCTTGTTGGGATCAAGTGGCTGGCCCATCGCCTCCACCTTGACGATGCCGTTGCGGCCGAAGATCGAATCCAGCTCACGCGACGTCGCTTCGATGCCGGTCAGCAAGCTCTTGATCCGCTCGTCCTCGCGCACGTCCTGCGGCACCGCGGCAAGGGCGCGGTCGAGATTGTCCTTCACGCTCAGCATGTCGCGGGCGAAGCCTGTCGTGGCGTAAGCCGCGGCGGTGAGCTTTTCCTGCTCAAGCCGGCGGCGGACGTTCTGCGTCTCGGCCTGGGCGTAAAGCACCTTCTGGCGCGCTTCTTCCAGCTCGGCGGTCAGTTCCGCCACCCGGTCCTGGCCCTGCTCCGCTTCGCCCGAAGCCTCCATTTCGGCCTCGTCGTTCACCTGATCGTCCACTGCGTCTTGTTCAATCATGCCATCAATCTCGATAGTGCTTGTGCTGTGAAATCTACCATGGGCACCACCCGCGCATAGTTCAACCGCGTCGGGCCGATAACCCCCACCACGCCCACCACCTTGCCGTCGGCGCCGCGATAAGGCGCGGCGATCACCGACGATCCGGACAAAGCGAACAATTTATTTTCGGAGCCGATGAAGATCTTCATCCCCTGCCCCGCCCGAGCGCTGTCGAGCAGGCGGACAATCTCCTCCTTGCCTTCCAGCTCGTCGAGAAGCTGCCGCACCCGCTCGAGATCCGCAGACGCCGCCTGGTCGATCAGGTTGGCCTGGCCGCGCACGATCAGCACCGGCCGCTGCGTCCCGTCCTCCGACCAGATGGCGAGGCCGCGATCGATCAGTTCCTGCGCCGCTTGGTCGAGCGCCGCCTTGCCGTCGCTGATCTCGCTGCCAAGCCGCTGCCGCGCTTCCTGCAAGGTCAGCCCCGAAAGCCGCGAGCTGACGTAATTTCCGACCTCGGCAAGCGCCGACGGCGTCACCCCGGGGGGAAGCTCTATCACCCGGTTTTCCACCGTGCCTTCGGTGCCGACCATCACCACCAAAGCCTGGGTCGCCGAAAGCTGCACAAAGCCGAGCTGGCGAAGCACTGGCTCGCGCTTCGGCACAAGCACGATGCCCGCGCAGGCGGAAAGGCCGGACAAAGCCTGCGTCGCGGCGGTGAGCGCATCCTCGATAGGCCCGCCGCCGCGCGACAGCCGCGCCTCGATCGCCGCCCGCTCCTCCGCGCTCGGCTGCGCCGCCTGCATCATTCCGTCCACGAACAGGCGAAGCCCGGTCTCCGTCGGAATGCGTCCGGCCGAGGTGTGCGGGTGGGCAAGCAACCCCACTTCCTCCAGATCCTGCATAACGTTGCGGATGGAGGCGGGCGACAGGTTCATACCCGGCAGCTTGGAGAGAGTGCGAGAGCCGACAGGCGCGCCGTTGCCGAGATAGGCTTCCACCACCAGGCGGAAGACCTCGCGCGACCGTTCGCTAAGCTCGCTGACCGGCATTCTCGACATTGGCGCCTATGTAGGCGGCGCCGCGCCCGCCGTCACCCCGCCCGAAGCGGGGCAGCGCGCCCTATTCGGCGGCTTGGCTCAACCCCTGGTCCAGCAAGCGGTCGAACGCATCGGGGTAAAGCCCATACTCAGCCACATCGCGCCGCCAGCCGCTGCTCGCCGCGGGTGCACGTGCCGGGGGCGCCACCACCGGCGGGATCGAACGAGGGCGCGCACTCGGCCGGTCGACCACCATTTGGTGAAACCATTCGCCGGCATATGAGCCATCGAAACGATGCACCCGGCAGCCGAGGATCCGGCCGAGGGGCAGCCCATCGAGGCCGTAGATCGTCGTCTCGAACAGAAAGCCCCGCGGCTCTCCGGCCGTGCTGTAAACATACATGGTCATTGAAAAAATCTGCCCCGTCACTTCGCCGCCGGACCCACCCGTGCGTTAACCAAGAAAGCGCGTCCGGCGGCTGTACAGCAGATGAACGAGCGAGGCGATTTGGCAGTCTACCGGCGCGAGAGCGGCGGGCGGTTCACAGCGGCGGACGAGCCGATCGCCTCAAGATCGCGGATGGATATTGGAGCCCTGTCTGGCTAAGGCGCGGCAAAGCCACAGAAAGGACCTTTATGCGCCCTTCAGGACGCGCCCCCGATCAGATGCGGGCCATTTCCATGGAAGCCGGTTTCACTCGTCATGCCGAGGGAAGCTGCCTGGTCAGCTTCGGCGACACGCGCGTGCTGTGCACCGCATCGGTTGAGACCAACCTCCCGCCCTGGCTTCGCGGCAAGGGCAGGGGCTGGGTCACCGCCGAATATGGCATGCTTCCCCGCGCCACCCACACGCGCGGCCGCCGCGAGGCCGCGTCCGGCAAGCAATCCGGCCGCACCCAGGAAATCCAGCGCCTGATCGGCCGGAGCTTGCGCGCCGTGGTCGACCTCCAGGCGCTCGGCGAGCGCCAGATCACCTTGGACTGCGACGTCATTCAGGCAGACGGCGGCACCCGCACCGCGGCGATCTCCGGCGCCTGGGTCGCGCTTCGCTTGGCGGTGGACGGGATCATGAAGGAGCATTCCCTTTCGATCGACCCGATCCGCGCCAAGGTCGCGGCGGTGAGCTGCGGCATCCACCAGGGCGCCGCCGTTCTCGACCTCGATTACATCGAGGATTCCAACGCCGGCGCCGATGGTAATTTCGTCCTCACCGGCGACGGCAACATCGTCGAAGCGCAGGTCACCGCCGAAGGCGAGACCTATGACGAAGAAGGCCTGCTCCGCCTCCTTCGCCTGGCCCGCATCGGCTGCGGCGAGATCTTCGCCGCTCAGGACCGGGCAACCGGCCGATGAGAAAGCTCGAAGCCGGCAAGCTGGTCATCGCCAGCCATAACCAGGGCAAGGTCCGCGAAATCCGCGACCTGCTCGGCCCTTTCGGCATCGAACCCGTCTCCGCCGCCGAGCTCGACCTTCCCGAGCCGGACGAGATCGGCACCACCTTCGTCGACAATGCCGATCTGAAAGCGCGCCAGGCCGCCGACCTGTCCGGCCTCCCAGCTTTGAGCGACGACAGCGGCCTCTGCGTCGAAGCCCTCGGCAACCGCCCGGGCATCTATTCGGCGCGCTGGGCGATTGCCGAAAACGCCCATGTCGATCCCGCCGCCAGCCCTGGCGAGATCCAGGGCGACCGCGACTTCGCCCGGGCCATGCAGCGCGTCCATGACGAGCTGGAAGCGTTGGGCCCCGGTGCCAATCGCAACGCCCACTTCGTCTGCGCCCTTGCCGTGGTTTGGCCCGACGGCCGCAGCGAATGGTTCGAAGGCAGGGTGGACGGCACCCTGGTCTGGCCCCCGCGGGGCAACCACGGCTTCGGCTACGACGCCATGTTCCTCCCGGCCGGTTACGACCAGACGTTCGGCGAAATGGACCCGGCGGAAAAGCACAAGATGAGCCACCGCGCGGATGCGTTTCGGAAATTGGTCGAGGCGCTGCTGTGAACAAGCCCCTCCCCTTTAGGGGAGGGGTTGGGGAGGGGCAGTCTCCAATGCTTCAGCCCTCGGCATTCCCCTCCCCCAACCCCTCCCCTGAAGGGGAGGGGCGAGGTCTCGCCCTCTACATCCACTGGCCGTTCTGCGTCTCGAAATGCCCCTATTGCGACTTCAACAGTCACGTCCGCGAGAGCATCGACCAGGCGCAATGGCGCGAAGCGCTCCTCGCCGACCTCGCTTACGAGGCGGACGCCTTCCCCCGCGGCCCACTAGCCTCGATCTTCTTCGGCGGCGGCACCCCCTCGCTGATGCCGCCCGAGACTGTCGCGGCCCTTATCGAAGCGGCCGAACGCCACTGGGGCTTTGCATCCGGCATCGAGATCACCCTCGAAGCCAACCCGTCCTCCGTTGAAGCCGCCCGCTTCGCCGACCTCGCCCGCGCCGGCGTCAACCGAGTCTCCCTCGGCCTCCAGGCGCTCGACGAAGAGGCTCTGCACTTCCTAGGCCGCGCCCACGGCCTCGATGAAGGCCTCGCCGCCCTCGACACCGCGCAGGCCGCCTTCGAACGCGTCAGCTTCGACCTGATCTACGCCCTCCCCGGCCAGAGCGAAGACGCCTGGGCCGCCGAACTTTCCCGCGCCCTTTCCTTCGGCACCGGCCACCTCTCGCTCTACCAGCTCACCATCGAAGCCGGCACCCGCTTCGCCGCCCTCCATGCCAAAGGCGAGCTCCCCGAAACCGATCCCGATCACGGCGCACAGCTCTACGACCTCACCCGCGCCCTCACCGAAGCCGCCGGCCTCCCTGCCTATGAAATCTCCAACCACGCCCGCCCCGGAGAAGAGAGCCGCCACAACCTCGCTTACTGGCGTTATCAGCCGTATCTCGGTGTCGGCCCCGGCGCGCACGGCCGGCGCGGCGGCCTCGCCACCCAGCGCCACAAGAAGCCGGAAAATTGGCTGAAGGCGCTCGCCCGCAACGGCCACGGCATGGTCGAGGAAACGTCGCTCCTCCCAAACGATCAGGCGCTTGAGCGGCTGCTGATGGGCCTGCGCCTCCGCGAGGGCGTAGCCCTTGCTGACGTCGCGCCGGTACTCGACCAAGCGGGCCTGGCCCGAATGGAGCAGCAAGGCCTCGTCACCCGGCAAGACGACCGCCTCCAGGTCGCCCCCACCGGCATGCTCCTCCTCGACGCGATCCTTGCCGAGGTCGCCAAGCCTAGTTGAAGCCGCGCGGAGCCGGCGACACTACGATTGTCCCGCCCGCAGTCACTTCCCGCACCTCCAGCGCCCGTTCCGCCACCCCGTCAGCGCCGAAGCGAAAGGCGCCGTCCAGCCCCGGAAAACCTTGCGGGTGGCGAAGCTCGCCTTCAGGAAAGGGTGTGCCGGAGCGCCAGTCACGCGCGATGCGCAACGTCATCAGCACTGCGTCATAGCCGAGGCTCGCAAGCCGGTACGGATTGGCGCCGAAGCGCGCGCGGTAGCGGGTGCGCAGCTGGTTGAACATCTGGTCGGACGGCGCCGCGAACCAGGCGCCGCGCAGCGCCGGCGTCGCGCCGAGCCCGTCCTCCGCCGCCCACAATTCAGTGCCAAGGATCCGCGCGTCGCCGCCACGCAGCAAAGGCGCCAGCTGCGCCGCCACGCGTCCGCTGTCGGCGATCAGCACTGCATCATAGGCGCCGAAGCTCCCAAGCCGCGTCGCGCTGCTCTTGAGCCCAACGGCGCCCCGGCCGATCAGCGCATTGCCGACCAACATCCCGCCGCCCCGCCGCACCGATCCGATCAGCGCCTCGCTCGCCCGGCGCCCGTAAATCCCTTCCGGCACCAACCCGGCAAAGCGCACCGCTCCCGCGCTCCGGGCATGGTCCACCACCCGCGCGACCGATTGGCCGGGGGTAAAGCCCATCAGGTAGACGCCGCTCGCCGCCACATTCGTGTCGTTGGAGAAAGCGACCACTGGTACACCCGCGCGAGCCGCCGCCGGCGACACCGCCCGCACGTCCTCGGCAAGCAGCGGCCCAAGGAACAGCCGGTTTCCATCGGCAAGCGCCTTTGCCGCCGCTCCAGCCGCACCCCGCGCCGTATCGTAAACCGTGATGGCGATCCGATCGCCGCCACCCGTGTCAAGCAAGGCAAGGTTGGCGGCATTGGCGATCGACTGCCCCACTCCCGCATTCGGGCCCGTTGTCGGCACCAGCACCGCGATGCGATGCGGAACGGAAGGCGCTGGAGTGGTTGGCTGCGGAGGGAGCGCGACCTGCGGCTTGGCCGGTTCCGGCTGGCTTTGCGGAACCACCACCGGCGCCGGCGGCGCCGAGGCGACGGGCGCCACTGGCACAAGCTGGCATCCACCGAGCGAAAGCATGAAGGCCGCGCCCCCTACAGCTCGCACAAACGCGCGCCGCGCTTGCCGCTTGGGGGATTGCTCTGCCATGACCATGTCCCTCATGCACCCGCCTCTCGCACCCGGCCTCTATATCGTGGCGACCCCCATCGGCAATCTTTCCGATCTGAGCCCGCGCGCCGCCGCAACCCTCGCCGGCGCGGCGGTGATTGCGGTGGAGGACAGCCGGGTCACCGCCAAGCTCCTCAACCACATCGGCGTCAAACGGCCGATGATCCCCTACCACGACCATAATGGCGATCGCGTCCGCCCCGAACTGATCGCCCGGATGCGCAGCGAAGCGGTCGCCCTGGTCTCCGACGCCGGAACGCCGCTAATCTCCGATCCCGGCTACAAGCTGGTCCGCGATGCGCGCGCTGCCGGGATCGACATTGTCACCATCCCCGGCCCGTCCGCCGTCGTGTCCGCCTTGACCCTCGCTGGCCTGCCCACCGACCGCTTCCTGTTTTTGGGTTTCCTCCCCTCCAAGCCGGGCGCCCGCGCCACCGCAATCGCGGAAGTGGCAGCCATCCGCGCAACTCTGGTCCTCTACGAAAGCGGCCCCCGCCTCTCCGCGTCCCTCGCGGCCCTCGCCGAAGGCCTGGGCGACCGCGAAGCGGCGGTTGCGCGCGAAATCTCGAAGAAGTTCGAGGAAACCGTCACCGGCACCCTCTCCACCCTCTCAGCCGGCTACGCCGACGCGCCGCCAAAGGGGGAGATCGTCGTCGTCATCGCACCGCCTGGCGAAGCCGAACCCGCCGGCGAGGAGGACATCGACTCCGCCCTCGCGGAAGCAATGACCCGCCTCTCCGCCTCCCGCGCCGCCGCCGAAGTAGCCCAGAAACTCGGCCTCCCCCGCCGCACCGTCTACGAGCGGGCGCTGGCGCTGAAATGAACCGGCAACGGGCGGAGCGTGGCGGCCGCCGCGCCGAAACGCTGGCCGCCTGGTTTCTGCGCCTCAAAGGCTATGCGATCCTCGCCCAGCGCGTCCGCACCCCCGTCGGCGAAGTCGATCTCGTCGCCCGCCGCGGCCGAACCCTCGTCTTCGTGGAGGTAAAAGCTCGCGCCACCGCCCATGAAGCGGCCCACGCCGTCGACGATTACCGCCTCCGCCGAGTCGCCGCCGCCGCCGAAGCGCTTGCCCACCGCTTCGCCCGCGCGGACGACGATATCCGTATCGACGCGGTGATCGTCGTCCCCGGCCGCCTCCCCCGCCACTTGGCCAACGTCTGGCGCGGGTGAACCGTGACAGCGGCTCCCACCTCGCTTAAGGGCGCGGGCAAAGGAGCCCGCATGCCGCTGAATGTCGCCGTCCAGATGGACCCAATCGAGGGGATCAACATTGCGGGCGATTCGACCTTCGCGCTGATGCTGAGCGCCCAGGCGCGCGGACATCGCCTCTTCCATTACCTCCCCTCAAACCTGTCCTACCGTGAGGGCCGCGTGCTCACGCATGCCCGCGCGGTCGAAGTTCGCCCCTTTCCCGGCGACCACTTCACCCTCGGCGAACCGCGCCTCCTCGACCTCGCCCAGGAGAGCGACGTGGTACTGATGCGTCAGGACCCGCCCTTCGACCTCGCCTACATCACCGCCACCCACCTCCTCGAGCGCGTCCACGGCAAGGGTACCCTCGTGGTCAACGACCCGGCGTCGGTGCGCAACGCGCCCGAAAAGCTGTGGGTGCTCGACTACGCCCGCTTCATGCCGCCGACTTTGATCACCCGCTCGCTGGAAGAAACCCGCGCCTTCCAGGCCGAGCATGGCGACGTGGTGGTAAAGCCGCTCCACGGCAACGCAGGCTCCGCCGTGTTCAAGATACCCGCCGGTGGCGCCAACCTCGCTTCTTTGGTCGAGCTTTTCGGCCAGGTCTGGCCCGAACCGTTCATGGTCCAGGCCTTTCTCCCCTCGGTCGCGCAAGGGGACAAGCGCATCGTCCTCGTGGACGGCGAAGTAGCCGGCGCGATCAACCGCGTGCCGGGCCAGGGCGAAATCCGCTCCAACCTTGCAGCGGGCGGCACCGCCCACGCCGCCGATCTCACAGCCCGAGAGCGGGAAATCTGCGCCGCGCTCGGCCCCGAACTCGCCCGCCGGGGACTCCTCTTCGTCGGCATCGACGTCATCGGCGGCGAATATCTCACCGAGATCAACGTCACCTCGCCCACCGGCATCGTCGCCGTCGACCAGTTCAACAACACCGACACCCCCGCCCGCATCTGGGACGCCATTGAAGCCAAGGTGTCGGCGCAATGACCGATTGGGTGGTCGATCTCATCGAACAGACGCGCTACCTCGGCGTCGCGTTCCTGATGTTCCTGGAAACGGTGTTCCCGCCGATCCCGTCCGAAGTGATCATGCCGCTTGCCGGAGTCGCCGCCGCACAAGGCACGATGACGCTCCCCGGCGTGATCGCCAGCGGCACCGCCGGCGCGATGTTCGGCAATTTCTTCTGGTACCTCGTCGCCCGAGTCATCGGCCTCAAGCGTTTCCGCCCATTTATCGAAAAGCACGGGCGCTGGCTGACCCTCGACTGGTATGACATCGAGAAAGCCGAGCGGCTGTTCGGCCGCTTCGGCTCGGTAATCGTCGGCATCGGCCGCCTGCTCCCCACCGTCCGCTCGGTGGTCTCGATCCCCGCGGGCCTTCTCCAGATGCGGCTGCGCAACTTCCTGATCTGGTCCACTGCGGGCACCGCCCTCTGGAGCTCCGCCCTCGCGGTTGCGGGCTACGTACTCGGCAAGCAGTTCGAGGATATCAACAAGATCCTCGGCCCCCTTTCCTCGGCGGTGATCGCGCTCATCGTTCTCGCCTACGTTTACCGCCAGCTAACCTGGCGCAAACGCCACCCGGAGAAGTAAGCCTCACGCGCGAGGATGCGCATTCCGGTACACGTCCAGCAGATGCGCGGCATCAACCGCCGTATAGATCTGCGTCGACGACAGGCTCGCATGCCCGAGCAGCTCCTGAAGCGACCTTAAATCCGCCCCGCGCCCAAGCAGATGCGTCGCGAAGCTGTGCCGAAGCGCGTGCGGCGTTGTCCGCTCGGACAGCCCGAGCCGTGCCCGCGCCCGCCGGACCACCCGCCGCACCAGCTCGCCGTTTAGCGGCCCGCCGCGCGCGCCTCGAAACAGCGGCAGCTCGCGCTCCACCGGCCAGGGCGACAGGCTTAGATAGCGCCCGATCGCCTCGCGCACCGGCTCCAGCATCGGTACCACGCGCGTCTTGTTGCGCTTGCCCGTCACCGTTACCGTATCGCCGAGCGGCAGCGCCGCACCGGTCAGCGCAAGCGCCTCCGCAACCCGCAACCCCGACCCATAAAGCAGCATCAGCACCGCATGATCGCGTGCCGCGATCCACTCGGCGGTGGCGTCCTCCTCCACCTCCTCGGCAAGCGCCATCACTTCGTCCGGCGAAATCGGCCGCGGCACGCTGCGCGGGATCTTCGGGCCCCGCAGGCGCGGCAGGTTGGGTTCCCCGCCCCGCTCCCCCGCGGCAAAGGCCAGAAAACCGCGCACCGCCGAAAGCTCCCGCGCCGCCGACGCATTGCCCAGCCCCGCCGCCCGCCTTTTGGTGAGGTAAGCGCGCAAATCGGAAGGCTGCAGCCCGTGCAGCGCCTCCGCATCCACTGCCTGCCCAAGGTGCTCCGCCAGAAACGCAATCAGCCGATGCGCCGTTGCCCCATAGGCCCGCACCGTATGCGCCGACCGCCGCCGGTCCCGGCTAAGATGCTCCTGCCAGCGAAGCGCAACCGCGCTCGCGGCGTGGCTGCTCAGGATGTCAGGCACCGGCCCATTGTACGCGTCAGCACGCGCCCCAGAAACAGCAAAAGTTCGGAGCCATGCCGCGTCTCGAAACCCTGCGCCTCGCGCTGGCCAAGCGCCAGCATCCCGCCCGGAAGCGGCGAAACCTTGTCCAGCCGCACCAGCGCCTCGGCGCGGATCAGCTCGCAGGCCGGCCCGAACAAGGGATGCCCGCGCTGGCAGCCGCGCAGCACCACGCCCTCGAGCCCGTCCACCGCCCGCTCAACCACCCGCGGATCGACGAACTGCAGCCCGGATGCATCGGCGCGAACGCCCCGGTCTCCGACGAACAAGGCCACCGCAACCGCATCCAGCCCAAGAATCTGCGGCCATTCCTGCGTAACGATGTGGATGAGGTGATCGAAGCCTTCCGCCTCGATCGCGGCAAGCACCGCTTCGTGGATCGAATGCACCGCGCCCGAATGGCCGCGCGCAAAGGCGATCAGATCCTGGTTCGCCTCCTCCGCCGCCGCCACCCGCGCGCGCAGGTTGGCCACCGCCTTTTCCTCGAAGCTGATCACCGTTCCCATGCCCGGAAGGTAACCCGAAGATGGTTAAGAAGCTATCCTCCAGGGAGAACCGGCATCGCCTCTGCAAGTCCGTCGCCCCAGCGAAGGCTGGGGCCATACTGACGGTGAGACGGCGGCGCGAACGGAGAACCAGCATGGATGCCAGCCTACGCTGGCATGACGCAGCTACCCGATCTTCTGCCCGGTCTTTTCCCAATCCGCCAAAAAGCCCTCGAGCCCCTTGTCGGTCAGCGGGTGCTTGAACAATTGCCGGATCACCGCCGGCGGCGCCGTCATCACATCCGCGCCGATCATCGCCGATTGGAGCACGTGCACCGGGTGCCGGACGCTCGCCACCAGTATTTCCGTCGCGAAATCGTAATTGTCGTAGATGGTGCGGATCTCCGAAATGATCTGCATTCCATCAAAGCCGATATCGTCGTGCCGGCCGACGAATGGCGAAATAAACGTCGCCCCAGCCTTGGCCGCAAGCAGCGCCTGGTTGGCGGTGAAGCACAAGGTCACGTTCACCATCGTCCCCTCGGACGTCAGCGCCTTGCAGGTCTTGAGCCCGTCGATCGTCAGCGGCACCTTGACCGTGATGTTGTCGGCGATCTTCCGAAGGATCTCCGCCTCGCGCATCATTTCCGTGTGCTCGAGCGCCACCACTTCGGCCGAAACCGGCCCCGGCACGATCTCGCAAATCTCCTTCACCACCTCCAGGAAGTTGCGCCCCGATTTGTTGATCAACGACGGATTGGTGGTCACCCCGTCCAGCAAGCCGGTCTCGGCAAGATCGCGGATGTCGGCGGTGTCGGCGGTGTCGACGAAGAATTTCATGGCGGTCCTCAGCTATTCGAAACGTTGCCGGCAGCCTTAGCCGGGCCGCGCCGCGCCGTCACCTCGCCAGGCCGAACACTCCGGCAAGCACCGGATCGCCGGCCGATTGCGGGTTCGCGCGGATCGCCGCTTCCTCGCGGCCGATGGCGCGGTAGATGCTGTTCGCCGCTTTCCGCGACACGTCGGCCTGCAGCCCCGCGAAATCGATGCCCGTCGTATAGCGAAGCGCCCGCCCTACGATTCCGCCGTCCGCCCCGCGCAGCGCCTGGCCGACTTCGGGGATCATCGCGTTGACGATCGCATCGCCCATCGAGCGCTGCAGGAAGTCCGTCGCCGCCATCGGCCCGCCCCGCACCAGCGACAGCGCGTCGGTGATCGTCAGGTTGCGCACCGCTTCGTACACCACCGGCGCTGCCCGACCCGCCGCCTCGGCCGCCGCGACGTTCACCACCCGAAGCAGCCGATCCTGCACCGCCCGGGTGCCCAGCGCCACCGCAAGCGTGTTGGCGATCGCGCTGCCGCCGACCTGGGACGGCAGGTTGATCCGCGTCAGTTCGTCCGCAAAGAACCCTTCCTCCGTCAGAAGCCGCGCAAACGCCCGCTGCGACGATACGGTAAGCAACCGCCGAACCGCGTCCTCCAGGTTGAACAGGTCGCCGAGCCGCGTCGCGCAGCCGGGCAAGGCAAGCAGCGGCAAGGTGCAGCCGGCGGCAAGGAGCTTCCTTCGGCTCAGCATCATGTTCATCCACTCACTCCCGCTCAGAATTGTTACGCAGGCAAACAACGGCCGCAACGCCGCCTTGTTGCACGCGCTGGACCCGTCACGCCACTTCCCCGTCATGCCAGCGAAGGCTGGCATCCATGCTGACTCCGCCACTGGACGGGCGGGTGGAGACCCAACATGGGCCCCAGCCTTCGCTGGGGCGACGGGGAAGGTTCGCACTGCCCCTCCACCCACACCGCGTCATGCCAGCGAAGGCTGGTATCCATACTAACTCCGCCGCTGGACGGCGCGGGTGGAGACCCAACATGGGCCCCAGCCTTCGCTGGGGCGACGGGGAAGGTTCGCACTGCCCCTCCACCCACACCGCGTCATGCCAGCGAAGGCTGGCATCCATGCTGACTCCGCCAAAGGACGCGCGGGTGGAGGCGCAGCATGGGCCCCAGCCTTCGCTGGGGCGACGGGAGATGGCGTGAACGGCTCACAGCGAACCTGAAGCAACCACCCCACCCTTTCGCTCCCCCCGCCGGCAGGCCATATGGCGAACACCGATGACCCGCGCCCGCGTCCTTCTCCTCAACCCAGCACTGGGCCCGCTCGACTACCGTGTGCCCTACGGGATGGCGGTGGAGCCCGGCTCCATCGTTCTCGCCCCACTTGGGCCTCGCCAAATGACCGGTGTGGTTTGGGAGGAGGACAAGCTCGAAACCGAAAGCGTTGGCGACAATCGTCTGCGGCCCCTTCTCCAAACCTACGATCTCCCCCCTCTCCCCGCGCCGCTGCGCCGGCTGATCGAGTGGACGTCCGATTACTATCTGGCGCCGATGCCGTCCGTGCTGCGCATGGCGCTCGCGTCCGCCTCCGCCCTCGACGGCGCCCGCACCGTGACGGAATATCGCGCCACCGGCCTTGTCCCCGAACGCCTCACCCCGCAGCGCGCCCAAGCACTTGAGCGGATCGGTGAGCGGCAGGGGCTGGTGCGCGAACTTGCCCTCGCCGCCGACGTCTCCGACGCGGTGATCCGCGGCCTGTGCAAGGCGGGCGCGATCGAAGCGGTGCAGGTGTCGATCGACGACCCCTACCCCCTGCCCGACGCCGAATTCGCGCCGCCCGATCTTGAGGAGGCGCAAATCGAAGCAGCGGCGATCTTCACGGGCGCTGTTCGCGAGCCCGAGTTCGCGCCCTTCGTGCTCAACGGCGTCACCGGCTCCGGCAAGACCGAGGTCTATTTCGAGGCCATCGCCGAAGCGCTCCGTCTCGGCCGCCAGACCCTCATCCTGCTCCCCGAAATCGCACTCACCGAGCCGTTCCTGAAGCGCTTCGGCGCCCGCTTCGGCCATGAGCCCGTCGCCTGGCATTCGGGCCTTCGTCAATCGCAGCGCCGCCGCGCCTGGCGCGCACTTGCCAGCGGTGAAGCCAAGGTGGTGGTCGGCGCCCGCTCGGCCCTGTTCCTGCCCTACCCCAGCCTCGGCCTCATCGTCGTCGACGAAGCGCACGAGACCAGCTTCAAGCAGGAAGACGGCGTCCAATACCATGCCCGCGACGTCGCGGTGATGCGCGCCAAGCTCGAGAAGATACCGATCGTTCTCGCCTCCGCCACCCCGGCCATCGAGACTCGCCACATGGCGGAGATCGGCCTCTACCGGGAGGTGAAGCTGCCCGACCGCTTCGGCGGCGCCGAGCTTCCGGACATCACCGCCCTCGACCTCCTCGCCGACCCGCCGCCGCGCGGACGCTGGCTCGCGCCCGCTTTGGTCAAGGCGCTGGAGGAGACGCTGGAGCGAGACGAGCAGGCGCTTCTGTTCCTGAACCGCCGCGGCTACGCGCCGCTCACCTTGTGCCGAAATTGCGGGCACCGCTTTCAATGTCCCAATTGCACCGCCTGGATGGTGGAGCACCGGCTGGTGCACCGCCTGGCCTGCCACCATTGCGGCCACGTCATGCCCCCGCCGCGCCTCTGCCCGGAGTGCAAGGAAGAAGACAGCCTCGTTCCCGTCGGGCCCGGCGTCGAGCGAATCGCCGACGAGGTGAAAGCGCTCTTTCCCGACGCGCGCGTCGCGATCGTCACTTCCGACACGATGTGGTCGCCAGCCAAGGCCGCCGAATTCGTTGCCCGCATGGAAGGCGGCGCGATCGACATTGTCGTGGGCACGCAACTCGTCACCAAGGGTTACCACTTCCCGAACCTCACGCTCGTTGGTGTGGTCGATGCCGATCTCGGCCTGTCCGGAGGCGACCTGCGCGCCGCCGAACGTAGCTTCCAGCAGATTGCCCAGGTCGCCGGCCGCGCCGGCCGCGGCGAGAAGCCGGGCCGGGTCCTGGTCCAGACCCACGAGCCCGCCGCCCGTGTGATCAGCGCGCTCGTGTCCGGAGATTCGGAGAGCTTCTACGAGGCCGAGACCGACAATCGCCGCGAAGCCGCGATGCCGCCCTTCGGGCGCCTCGCCGGGATCATCATCTCCTCCGAAAATCTCGAAGAAGCGGTGGAAACCGCCCGCCTCATCGGCCGAAGCGCGCCGCACGTCGAGAACATGGCCGTCTTCGGCCCCGCGCCCGCCCCCCTCGCCATGCTGCGCGGCCGCCACCGCCAGCGCCTCCTCGTCCACGCCGCCCGAAGCCTGGACGTCCAGGACGTAATCCGCGCGTGGCTCGGCGCGCTGGAATGGCCGCGCGGGGTGCGCGTCGCGGTTGACGTCGACCCTTATTCCTTTCTGTAACCGCCGCGACAGTCTTTGCGCAAAGCAAAGGGTCGCGCTAAGCCGTTGCCGACGTGGAAATAAACCGGGGGCGGATGTGATGGCGCGTAAATGGCTTCTTTCAATGGCGGCGTTCATCGCTCTTGCGCCCGCGGCGGCGCAGGCCGAGTGGAAGCAAGCAACCAGCACCAACTTCCAGGTCTATAGCGAAGGGGGCGAGGAGCAGCTTCGCGAGTTCGCCGCTAAGCTCGAAAAGTTCAATTTTGTGCTCCGCGCCTACCACAATGTCACCGCGCCACCGAGCCCGATCAAGCTCAAGGTCTACCTGCTGCCCAGCATTCCGGCGGTAGGTAAGATGATCGGCAGCGAAGGCGTCGCCGGCTATTATATTTCGGATGCGCGCGGCCTGATGATGGTCGGTACGCGCTCCGGCGGAAGCCGGCGCAGCAACGACATCCGCACCGCCAACAACGAAACCTCCATCGATTCGGAAAGCATCCTGCTTCACGAATATGCCCACCATTTCATGTACCAATATTTCCCGGCGACCTATCCGACCTGGTACAGCGAGGGCTTTGCGGAATTCTGGGGAGCGACGCGCTTCTTGCCCAACAATGTCGTCGAAGTCGGAAGGCCAGCCAGTTACCGCTTCGGCTCGTTCGTACTAAACCGCTGGCTCCCCGCCGCGAAGCTGCTCAGCGCGCAAAGCTATGCGGACGTGCCGGAAATCGACCTCCTTTACGCTGAAGGCTGGCTGCTCGTGCGTTTGGCCTTCGAAGACCCGGAGCGCCGTAAGCAGCTTTCCAACTACCTGACGGCGATCAACGGCGGCGCAACCTATGCCGAAGCAAGCGCCAAAAGCTTCCCCGACGTCGGTGCGCTGAATTCCGATCTGTTCCAATATGCGGGCCGCAGCCGGTTCAACGTTCTGCAATTGCCGTTCAAGCCTATCCCGGTCGGCGACATGACGGTTCGCACGGTGTCGCCCGCCGAAGACGCGCTCATGACCTACTCCATCCGCCTCGCCCAGGGCATCCGGCATAGCGATGCAGCCGAGTTTGCTGGGAAAGTCCGCGGCGTTGCCGCCAACTTCCCGGGCGACGTTCATGCCCTCAACGTTCTGGCTGAAGCCGAGCGGCTGGCCGGCAACCGCGATGCCGCCAATGCCGCGCTGGACAAGCTGCTTGCGATCGCGCCGAACGACCCGCGCGGCTTGATGCAAAAGGGCCTCGTGCAGGTCGCGAGCCTGAAAGCCGCGTCGTCCGCCGATAAGAAAGCGTGGGACGATGCGCGTGGCTATTTCGTCCGCGCCGCGAAGATCGCGCCCAAGGACCCGCTGATCCTTGCCGCTTTCCACGAAAGCTACCGCAGCCAAGGCGTGCTGCCGCCGGAATCGGCTCAAAATGCCCTTTTCGAGGCGATGGAGCTCGCCCCCAGCGATGACGATCTTCGCTACCGTGTTGCGGCCGATTTCGAAGCGCGCGGCATGATCGAGGAAGCACTCGCGATTATTCGACCCCTCGCCTTCACGCTTCCCGCCCGGGAGAGCGCCAAAAAGAAGCGCGAGCGCGAGAAGCTGGAAGATAAGTATCGCGAAGCCGGCCGTGAAAAGCGCGAAACCGCCCGCGAGCTGTTTGACCGGCTTCAAACCAAGCTTGCCGAAAAGAAAGCCGGCAAGCCAAGCTAAGCCGCACGCAGCTCGCTAAAGGTCCAGCGCCGGCTCGCCTGCTTCCCTGGCGATCAGCCGCGCCTTGCGGTCCAGCCCCCAGGCATAGCCGCCCGGCGATCCGTCGCCGCGCCGCGCCCTGTGGCAAGGGATGAGGATGGCGACATTGTTCGATCCGCACGCCGTTCCCGCCGCCCGCGCCGCCCGCGGCTTGCCCGCTTTGGCGGCAAGCGCCGCATAGCTAAGGCTCTCCCCCGGCGGAATTCGCGAAAGCTCCCGCCACACCGCCTCCTGGAAAGCCGTCCCGCGCACGTCGAGCGGCAGATCGTGCGGCCGATCCGGCGCCTCGACAGCCGCCACCGTTCGGGCGACCAGCGCAGCCATAGCCTCCCCGCCTTGCTCCACCTGCGCCCGCGGGAAGCGCGCCTTGAGCTCGGCCTCCCCTTCCTCGAACGATAGCCGGCAAATGCCCTTGTCGGTTGCCGCGACCAGCATGGTGCCGAGCGACGTCTCCGCCAGGGCCCAGCGAATCGTCTCCCCCTTGCCGCCGTCGCGCCACGCGGACGGGGTCATGCCCAACCGCGCCTTTGCGTCCGCATAGAAGCGCCCCGGCCCCGAATAGCCCGCGTCGTAGATCGCGTCCGTCACCCGTTCACCGCCTTCCAACATGTCCGCCATCGCTTTCGCCCTCCTTGCCCGCGCATAAGCCGCCGGCGTCACCCCGGTCGCGCGGCGGAACAAGCGGTGGAAGTGGAAGGGCGAATAGCCCGCCGCCTCCGCCAGCCGCTCCAGCGACAACACCTCCTCCGCTTCCCCGATCAGCCGCAGCGCCTTTTCCAGCGCCGCCGCCTCCCGGCTCACCTCGTCCGGCTTGCAGCGGAGACACGCCCGCAGACCCGCCGCCGCCGCCTCGCCGCCCTCTCGGAAGAAGCGCACATTCTCCCGCTTCGGGTGCCGCGCCGCGCAGGACGGGCGGCAATAGATACCGGTGGTCAGCACCCCCGTCACGAACCGCCCGTCGGCCGAGCGGTCGCGCCGCATCACCGCCGCCCAGGCGCCCTCCTCGTCGATGTCCAAACCCGCGTCCATCACCTACCCCTAACCGAGATCGCCCCCCGCCACATCCCGCGCCTTGCTTTCAAAGCAAATGGCGGCGCCACAGGCGGTTGCATCGCCCATTGCCCCCTGCTAGGGGCCCGGCAACCCATCGGGGGCGCTTCGCCGCCCCCTTTTACGCATGGGGCATATCCGATCTGGGAGTAGAGGCGCGCGTGGAGATTTCCGGCGGCATTCAGGCAAGTCTGGCGGGACGCTATGCAACCGCCTTGTTCGAACTGGCCCGCGATGAGCGGCAGCTCGAAGCAGTCGGCGCGAGCCTTTCAACCGTGCGCGCTGGCCTCGCCGAGTCGCCCGATCTGCGCGCGCTGACCACCAGCCCGCTGATTGGCCGCGAAGACGCCGTGAAAGGCATTGCCGGCGCCGCGTCCGCGATGCAGCTCGATCCCCTCACCGCGAACTTCCTGGGCGTGCTCGCCCAGAACCGCCGCCTGGGGCAGCTCGAAAACGTCATCCGCTACTTCAACCTGCTTGCCGCGCATCATCGCGGCGAAACCACGGCCGAAGTCACCTCCGCCCACCCGCTCAACGACGATCAGGTCGCGGCGCTGAAGGCGAATCTGAAATCCCGTCTCGGCCGCGACGTCGCGGTTGATCTGACTGTCGATCCCACCATCTTGGGCGGGCTCGTCGTCAAGGTCGGCTCGCAGATGATCGACGGCTCCATCCGCACCAAACTCAATACCCTCGCGCATGCGATGAAAGGCTGAACATGGACATCCGCGCCGCTGAAATTTCCAAGGTCATCCGCGACCAGATCGCCGGCTTCGGCAACGAAGCCGAAGTCTCCGAAGTCGGCACCGTGCTGTCCGTCGGCGACGGTATTGCCCGCATCTACGGCCTCGACAACGTGCAGGCCGGCGAAATGATCGAGTTCACCGCGTCGGGCACCGGCGGCACCATCAAGGGCATGGCGCTGAACCTGGAAGCGGACAATGTCGGCGCCGTGATCTTCGGCAACGACAGCGCCATCAAGGAAGGCGACACCGTTCGCCGCACCGGCACCATCGTCGACGTTCCCGTCGGCAAGGGCCTGCTCGGCCGCGTGGTCGACGGCCTCGGCAACCCGATCGACGGCAAGGGCCCGATCGTTGAAACCGAGCGCCGCCGCGTGGAAGTGAAAGCCCCCGGCATCATCCCGCGCAAGTCGGTGCACGAGCCGGTGCAGACCGGCCTCAAGGCCCTCGACGCCCTCGTCCCCGTCGGCCGCGGCCAGCGCGAGCTGATCATCGGCGATCGCCAGACCGGCAAGTCGGCCGTCGCCCTCGACACCTTCATCAACCAGCGCAAGGCCAATGCCGGCGACGATGAGAGCCAGAAGCTCTACTGCATCTACGTCGCTGTCGGTCAGAAGCGTTCCACCGTCGCGCAGATCGTCCGCGCGCTGGAAGAAAACGGCGCCATGGAATATTCCATCGTCGTCGCCGCCACCGCGTCCGAGCCTGCGCCGCTGCAGTTCCTCGCGCCCTACACCGGCTGCACGATGGGCGAATATTTCCGCGACAACGGCATGCACGCAGTGATCGTCTACGACGATCTTTCCAAGCAGGCCGTCGCCTACCGTCAGATGTCGCTCCTCCTCCGCCGTCCGCCGGGCCGCGAAGCCTATCCGGGCGACGTCTTCTACCTCCACTCGCGCCTGCTTGAGCGCGCCGCCAAGATGAACGAAGCCAACGGCTCCGGTTCCTTGACCGCGCTTCCGATCATCGAAACGCAGGCGGGCGACGTGTCGGCCTACATCCCGACCAACGTCATTTCGATCACCGACGGCCAGATCTTCCTGGAAACGGAATTGTTCTACCAGGGCATTCGTCCGGCCATCAACGTCGGCCTCTCGGTCAGCCGCGTCGGTTCCGCCGCGCAGACCAAGGCGATGAAAAAGGTCGCCGGCTCGATCAAGCTGGAGCTTGCCCAGTATCGCGAAATGGCTGCCTTCGCGCAGTTCGGCTCCGATCTCGACGCCTCCACGCAGAAGCTCCTCAACCGCGGCGCCCGCCTGACGGAGCTCCTGAAGCAGCCGCAGTTCAGCCCGATGCCGGTGGAAGAGCAGGTCGTCTCGATCTTCGCCGGCGTGAACGGCTATATCGACACGGTGCCGGTCAACGCCGTCACCCGCTTCGAAAGCGCCCTTCTCGCCCACTTCCGCGCCGATCATGCGGACGTGCTCGGCAAGATCCGCGACACCAAGGCGCTGGACGACGGCACTACCGCTGAGCTCAAAACGATCATCGGCGATTTCGCCAAGTCGTTCGCGTAACCAGGTGCCCCACCGCCGTCGCCCCAGCGGAGGCTGGGGCCCATACGGCGGTGGGGACGCCAAGGCAGTATGGATGCCAGCCTTCGCTGGCATGACGAAGAACTGAAGTAGGACCTTATGGCTAGCCTCAAGGCACTCAAAGGGCGGATCGCGTCGGTGAAATCGACGCAGAAGATCACCAAGGCGATGAAGATGGTCGCCGCGGCCAAGCTTCGCCGCGCTCAAATGGCGGCCGAGGCCGGTCGTCCGTATTCCGAGCGCATGGCCTCCGTCATGGCCAGCCTCCCCGGCAAGGTCGTGATTTCGGACCAAAGTCCGAAGCTGCTCGCCGGAACCGGCCGCGACCAGGTCCACCTGCTCGTCGTCGCCACCTCCGACCGCGGTCTCGCCGGCGCGTTCAACTCGAACATCGTCCGCGCCGCCCGCAAGCAGGCCGACGATCTCATCCGCCAGGGCAAGACGGTCTATTTCTACTTGGTCGGCCGCAAGGGCCGGGCGGTGATCCAGCGTCTCTACCCCAAGCAGATCGTTCACCAGTTCGACACGTCCGCGATCAAATATGTCAGCTTCGCCGACGCCCAGGCGATCGCCAACGACCTGATCGAGCGCTACACCACCGACGGCATCGACATCGTCCACCTCTTTTACGCCCGCTTCCAGTCGGCTTTGGTGCAGGAGCCGGTGTCGCAGCAGATCATCCCGGTTCGCATGGAAGAAGCAGCCGCGCCTGCCGCCGGCGGGGTAAGCGCCGCCGTCGAATATGAGCCGGAGGAAGAGGAAATCCTCGCAACCCTGCTTCCGCGCAACGTCGCGGTGCAGATCTTCCGCGCGCTTCTGGAAAACGCCGCGTCCGAACAAGGCAGCCGGATGACGGCCATGGACAATGCGACGCGCAACGCCGGCGACATGATCCAGCGCCTGTCGATCGTCTACAACCGCCAGCGCCAGGCGGCGATCACCACCGAACTCGTTGAAATCATTTCCGGGGCAGAGGCCCTTTAGTTTTAACCGTCACCCCAGCGAAGGGGACCCCATCAAAGTATTACTTTGATGGGAACCTACCTGGGGTCCATGCTGACTCAGAATGGATGCCAGCCTTCGCTGGCATGACGAAAAAAGAAAAAGGCAAGGAAGCAACACATGGCCACCACCGCCGCAACCACCACCGCCACCGGCCGCATCAGCCAGATCATCGGCGCCGTCGTCGACGTGTCGTTCGAAGGCACGCTGCCCGAAATCCTGTCTGCGCTTGAAACCGACAATAACGGCAACCGCCTCGTTCTCGAGGTTGCCCAGCACCTCGGCGAGTCCACTGTCCGCACCATTGCGATGGACTCCACCGACGGCCTCACCCGCGGTCAGCCGGTGCGCGACACGGGCGACCAGATCCGCGTGCCCGTGGGTCCGATGACGCTTGGCCGCATCATGAACGTGGTCGGTGAGCCGATCGACGAGCGCGGCCCCATCGGCCACACCGACACCGCGCCGATCCACGCCGATGCGCCGCTCTTCGTCGATCAGTCCACCGAGACCGCCATTCTCGTCACCGGCATCAAGGTCATCGATCTCCTCGCCCCTTACGCAAAGGGCGGCAAGATCGGGCTGTTCGGCGGCGCCGGCGTCGGCAAGACCGTTCTGATCCAGGAACTGATCAACAACATCGCCAAGGGCCATGGCGGCACTTCGGTATTCGCCGGCGTCGGTGAGCGCACCCGCGAGGGCAACGATCTTTACCACGAGTTCCTCGATGCGGGCGTTATCGCCAAGGACGCCGACGGCAACCCCACGCCGGAAGGCTCCAAGGTTGCCCTCGTCTTCGGCCAGATGAATGAGCCGCCGGGCGCCCGCGCCCGCGTTGCGCTCTCCGGCCTCACCCAGGCCGAGTACTTCCGCGACGTCGAAGGTCAGGACGTGCTGTTCTTCGTCGACAACATCTTCCGCTTCACCCAGGCGGGTTCGGAAGTGTCGGCGCTCCTCGGCCGTATTCCTTCGGCCGTGGGCTACCAGCCGACCTTGTCCACCGACATGGGCGCGCTTCAGGAGCGGATTACCTCCACCAACAAGGGGTCGATCACCTCCGTGCAGGCGATCTACGTGCCCGCCGACGATCTTACCGATCCGGCGCCGGCCACCTCTTTCGCCCACTTGGACGCGACCACCGTGCTTAACCGCGCGATTTCGGAACTCGGCATCTACCCGGCGGTCGATCCGCTCGACTCCACGTCGCGCGTTCTCACCGCCCGCACGGTCGGCCAGGAGCATTACGACACCGCCCGCGCCGTTCAGGAGATCCTGCAGCGCTACAAGAGCCTGCAGGACATCATCGCCATCCTCGGCATGGACGAGCTTTCCGAAGAAGATAAGCTGGTCGTCAGCCGCGCCCGCAAGATCCAGCGCTTCCTGTCGCAGCCGTTCCACGTCGCCGAAGTGTTCACCGGCATCCCAGGCAAGTTCGTCGCCATCGAAGACACGGTCCGCTCGTTCAAGGCGGTGGTTTCCGGCGAGTACGACCACCTTCCGGAAAGCGCCTTCTACATGGTCGGCGGAATCGAGGAAGCCGTCGAAAAGGCCCAGCGCCTGGCGGCGGAAGCAGCGTAAGGACGCAAACAGCCCCTCCCCCTTTGACGGGGGAGGGTTGCGAAGCCTTAGTGAGCCTCTTCGGCGAACTTAGGCGAAGCTGGGTGAGGGTGACAGCGCAGGAGAAGGATCTCCGGCCACCTTTCCCTCACCCTCCCATCCTCACGGATGGGCCCCTCCCTCTCCCGTAAAGGGAGAGGGGCTTAGAGGAACCGATGATATGCCCGACCTCCACTTCGAACTCGTCACCCCGGAGCGCCTCGTCCGCTCCGAAGCGGTCACCATGGTCGTCGTCCCCGGCGCCGAGGGCGATTTCGGCGTGCTCGCCGGCCACGCCCCCTTCATGTCCACCCTGCGCAACGGCGAAATCGCCATCTATCGCGGCGGCATGAACGTGGAGCCGGAGCGGATCCAGGTCGAAGGCGGCTTCGCCGAAGTCTCCGAACGCGGCCTCACCGTTCTCGCCGAACGCGCCGACGCCGCGTAATCGGGCGACACCGCCCCTCTGCCTCCCCGCGAGCGGATGCTCGGCGGGAGGGGGACCACCGAAGGTGGTGGAGGGGTAATCTGGCGCCGAACTCAAGGGTACGCGCGCGACGCGCAAGGCTCCAAAGCGCCTCCTCCACCCGCACCGCATCTACTTGAGTCAGCATGGATGCCAGCCTACGCTGGCATGACGGTGACTTGCCCACCCCCTCCGCGTCGCCTCAGCGAAGGCTGGGGTCCATGCGGCCTCGTTATCGGTCGCTAGCTTGCCTTCCGAAACCGCCAACTCCGCGGGTTCGCGCCGCCTTGGCCGGAGATGGTCGCGTGGAGCACCTTCCCCTCCCGCCGATAAACAATTCGCGCCGGGTAATCGTGAGCGAGGTTCTCGAACGCCGCCTCCTGATTACCTGACGACACCAGCGGGAAAGCCGAAGCCGGCGCTCCGCCGGGTGACGCGTAAAAGGCCAGCCGCCCGTCCTTCCCCACCGCAATGCGCATAAACTCGAACCAGCCGGCTTTCAGACCCTGCCCCGCCAGCGAGCTGCCCAGGATCACGCCGCCACGCGCCGCAGTCCAATTCTCCTCCGTCCAGCGCCCTTCCGCTTCCTCCGCCACCCAGCGCCCGGTAAGCCAGGAAAGGTCCTCAACCCGCTCCGCCCCCGGCGCCGCGCTGATCAGAAGCAGCGCAGCCGCCGCCAATGCCGCCTGTCTCATCCCGTCCCCTCCCAGCTCTCTGCGTCCGCCACAATAACAGACCGCCGCCGATAATCAGAGCCGCCCCGCCGAGCGTTGCAAGGTCCGGCCGGTCGCCGAACCACAGCCAGCCGATTCCCGCCGCGACGATCAGCTGCACATAAGTCATCGGCGCCACCACCGATGCGTCCGCGCGCTTCACCGCCGCGAAGATCAGGCTGTGCCCCAATGTCGCGAAGCAGGCGATCGCGGCGCATTTCGCTACCACCAGCGCGTCCGGCACCGGGATCGGCTCGATCACAGCCGCGTAGAGCAAGGCCGCGCCGATCAGCAAAGGCGCCGCAAACATCGCCAGCACGAACTGCATCACCAGCACCGGCGCGTCGCCCGCCGCCATGCGATTGAACATCATCAGCCAGCTCATCCCAAACGCGGCGCCGAGCGGAAACAAGGCCACCGCGCCAAGCTCCATCAAATTGGGCCGAAGCACGATCAGCACGCCAGCGAAGGCAAGCAAGGTCGCCGCCCAGGTCGCCCGCGTCGTCCGCTCGCCCAGCACCAAAGGCGCAAGCAAGGCGGTGATCACCGGGCTGGTGAACTGGATCGCCGTCGCGTCCGCCAAGGGCATCGCATAGACGCCGGCAAAGAAGCAGATGGTCGCAAACGCCACCGCCGCGCCCCGCCCGAACTGCAGGGCCGGCTGCGGCAGCACGAAGCCCCCGCGCCCCATCCGCACTCCCACCACCGCGGCAAGCCCCACCGCCCCCATCGCATAACGCAGCGCCGACACGGCCGGCGCCGGCCACGCGCCGGCAAGCGACTTCACCACCGCGTCTCCAACCGAAAGGCTGAAGAAGCCGAGCAAGGCGATCAGGAGGGCGGCGCGGGCGGGGTGGCTTTGGCGGGAAATCGTCACGGGGCGATTCCTTTCGCCGCGGTTAGGCAATTGTCAAAGTTTCCCGCTTATTCACCACCCTCACGATTGATTAGGCATCGAAGCAAGGTTCGCGCGACATGAGTGCATTTGGACGGCGTGGCGGAAATGGTGGATCGGGCGGCGGACGCCCGGCCTTCGGTGTGGCAAGGCCGATGAAGGGTGGCGCGGTGGGTGGCCCCGTCTCCTTCTCCCCCGCGGACGCGGACGGCGGCAACCAGTTCCCGCCCATCGACGCCATGGATTTCGCCGAAGAAGGCCTCGCCGCTCAGGGCGGAGACGCGATGTCGCGCTTGGCGGACCGTATGGCGCTCAACTCCGACGCCCCCGTCTCCAAGAACGAAGGCTTCGAAGCCTCCATTCACCGCATCAAGGAGCAGGTCCTTCCCCGCCTCCTGGAGCGCGTCGATCCGGAAGCCGCGGCCACGCTGTCCAAGGACGAGCTCGCCGAGGAATTCCGCCCCATCATCGGCGAGGTGCTCGCCGAGCTGAAGATCAACTTGAACCGCCGCGAGCAATTCGCGCTGGAAAAGGTGCTTGTCGACGAACTGCTCGGCCTCGGCCCGTTGGAGGAGCTCCTCAACGACCCTGAAGTCAGCGACATCATGGTCAACGGCCCGAACCAGACCTTTATCGAAAAGCGCGGCAAGCTTCAGATCGCGAACATCCAGTTCCGCGACGAGGAGCATCTGTTCCAGATCGCCCAGCGCATCGTGAACAAGGTCGGCCGCCGCATCGATCAGACCACGCCGCTCGCCGACGCCCGCCTTCAGGACGGCAGCCGCGTCAACGTCATCGTCCCGCCGCTCTCGCTGCGCGGCACCGCCATCTCGATCCGCAAATTCTCCGAAAAGCCGATCACCGTCGACATGATGAAGAACTTCGGTTCGATGTCGGACAAGATGGCGACCGTCTTGAAGATCGCCGGCGCCTGCCGCTTCAACATCATCATCTCGGGCGGCACCGGTTCCGGTAAAACCACGATGCTCAACGCCCTCTCCAAGCTCATCGACCCGGGCGAGCGCGTGCTGACCATCGAGGACGCGGCCGAGCTTCGCCTTCAGCAGCCGCACTGGCTGCCGCTGGAAACCCGCCCGCCGAACCTCGAGGGCCAGGGCGCGATCACCATCCGCGATCTTGTCATCAACGCGCTTCGTATGCGCCCGGACCGGATCATCCTGGGCGAAATCCGCGGCCCGGAATGTTTCGACCTTCTCGCCGCGATGAACACCGGCCACGACGGCTCGATGGCCACGCTCCACGCCAACTCCCCGCGCGAATGCCTGGCGCGTATGGAGAACATGGTGATGATGTCGGACATCAAGGTGCCCAAGGAAGCGATCTCGCGCCAGATCGCCGATTCGGTCGATCTCATCGTCCAGGTAAAGCGCCTCCGCGACGGCTCGCGCCGCACGACCAACATCACCGAAGTGATCGGCATGGAGGGCGACGTCATCGTCACGCAAGAGCTGTTCAAGTTCGAATATCTCGACGAAACCGCCGACGGCAAGATCATCGGCGAATACCGGAGCATGGGCCTGCGCCCCTACACGCTGGAAAAAGCCAAAATGTTCGGCTTCGATCAGCCGTATCTGGAAGCCTGCTTGTAGCGCCGAGCATAGCGAAAGCGATTGCGCAGCAATCGCTGAGCTATGCGAGAGACGCGAAAAGCCGGACGGCCTGCGCGCAAGCGGCCCGTGGCCGCGCAGCGCGACAGGACCGACGGAGCGCATTAACTCCGCGCCGGCCTGTCGTAAAGCATTGAGTTAGAAGCTATTCCTCGCGGGCTCGATCCGCTACACCCGCCGAATGAACCTCCTCCTCGGCCTCCTCCTCGCCGCGCCCGCAGCGCCCGCCCCCATCGTCGCCGCACCGGCCGGCAGCCAGGTCCCCGGCACCATCGTCTCGGCACCGGCCGCAGCGCCCGCCGGGCCCGCGCCCGCAACCCGCGCCGCGCCAACCGCCCCTATCCCGCGCCTGATCAACGCCGAGGACTATCCGGCCGCCGCTCTCCGCGCCGGCGAGCAAGGCACCGTCCGCGTCGGCCTGGATGTCTCCCCGGAAGGCCGCGTCACCGCCTGCACGATCACTGCCTCCAGCAAATCGGCAAGTCTCGACGCCACCACCTGCCGGATCCTGCGCTCCCGCGCCCGCTTCACCCCCGCCCGCGACTCCGCCGGCACGGCGGTCGCCGATCGCTTCGAAACCTCCCTCGGCTGGAAGCTGAGCCGGGACGTGCAGGTCCCCGCGCCGGTGCAGGCCGCCATGGGCGCCTGGGCGGAATGCATCGGCCCGGTGCTCGCCAAGGAAATCCAGAACAGCGCACTCTCCGCCCAGGCCGTCGCCGACCGCGCCTTCGCTCCCTGCGTCGCCGTGGAGGACAAGATGCTCGCCGCCGTGCGCGCGGCGGTCAGCGAGCCCCGCCCGATCGCCGAAGACCGCGCCATGCTCCGCGGCCAGGTCGTCGCCCGCATCGAAGCCGCCAGAAAGCCCAAGCAACCCTGATCCGGGGAACCGGGCGCGGAGCCCCGCCCCGCGCCCCGCCCCGCACCTACCCGGCGCGAAGTACCACTTCGCGACGCTCGGGTTAGCGCCGCCGGCGCATCGCCTCTTCGGCCGCCTTCATGCCTTTGCGCACGGCCTCGGCCGTTTCCCGCGCGATCTTTTCGTGATTGATCGAGGCAAGCGCCTCGCGCTGCGCCTCGTCCGCAACCGCGCGGATCGCGCCCTGCACTTCCGCGCTTTCCATCACCGAACGCACCCGCCGCTCGATCCGCGGCTCGGCAACCGCGAGCAGCGCGCGCATCTCCGCATCGTCCACCTTGCGCCCGTCGCGGCAGGTCAGCACGCCGTTCGAAATACTCACCTCGAATCCGTCGAAGCTTCCCGCCGGATAGCCGCACTTGCGCTCGATCACCGCCCGCTCGGCCGCCGTGAGGAACGGCCCGTCCGCCTTGATCGCCGCTTCGATCCGCTGCCCAAGCTTGTCCTCAGGCGCCGCCCCCGGATGCGCGGACGCCGATCCCGCGCCCGAGCCCAAAGCCACCGCCGAACCCGCCAGCCCCAACACAGCCACCGCCAAAACAGCCTTGCGCATCATCGTCTCCTTACCTGCTACATCTGTAGCTGCTACGCTTGTAACAACTGTGAGGCAAGCGGAAAAACCGCACTTGCGTTTTTCGAATACTATAGTCATCATCACCGTCACAAAGCAGCGAAACAGCGGCCGCCCCTGCGGCACTCTGGAGGAGAAAGGATGCTCAACGAATGGTCGGACCGGCAGCCGCCCCGCCCGCAAGGGCCGCTGCTTCTGCGCATGGAATTCTGGCTCGGCGCGCTTGTCGTCCTCGCGACGATCGCGCAGATACTCCAGCTGGCGCTGTGGCTGCTCAGCTGGTTCTAGGGCCTAATGCTTGGTCGCGTCCGCCCGCACGAGCAAGGCGATCGGATCCACCCCTAGCGCCCCGGCCAGCGCTTCCAGCGTGGCAATCGTAATGTTGCGCTCGCCGCGTTCAATGCCGCCGACATAGGTGCGGTGATAGCCGCAAACCTCGGCAAGCGCCTCCTGGGACAAGCCGAGTGCAAGCCGCAACCGCCGCACATTGTCGGCGATCACCCCCTGCAACCCCCCACGCGTCTGGGCTCCCTTCGCCATGCCGGCAAAGGACGCGAATGCATACTATCAGTCTACATCCTATAGGGTGCAGCTAGAGCGCTTGATTCAACGGAAGCGGCAGGCTGAACTGCTCGAGCGAAAGGCCAGATACAGCGCCGGGTATCACCATAGCCAAGCCACCCTTCTCCTCCGTCAGATGGATGTGCCAGTACGCACCCTGCTCCCGTTGCGTCTGATGAAGATTTGGCAGGATCGGCAGGAGCGCGCGCCTTGGTATGGCAAACGCTCTGTTCAAATCCATGCATCCCAAAACAAAGAAGCTTCGATCGGCATCTTTGAGGAACGCATCCCACTGAGGATGATAGGCATACCAATATGGGTTTTGATTCTTCCCCTCGTACCGCTTTGAAATCGAACAAACCGAGCGAATATCGCGACTCGCGCTCCAATATTGAGCACGGCTTTTCTGGATCAGGTGTGCACCTTCACGCTCACCGAGAGCAGCGATGATACTCAGCCGCTTGGCTTGGAGGATACCACTGTCTGTGAATTGGTAAGGTGCCTTTGCAATGTGCGGCGATGACCCTTGCTCACTCCGGGAGGTGTCTGACAATCCCGAGACCGCCGCTGGTGCCGACACTCCCATATCCATTGCGGGCGTCGCCTCAACGTCGGTGGCTGCCGTGAAGACAACATCCACCATGCGATCCAACCTGGTATACTCGACGGGCGCGAAGAGGCTCCGCACCTTTGCTCCAGTCTCCGCCTCGTTGGAGTTTTCTTTGACCTGAAGAAGCTTCAGCAGTGCCTCAGCGCTGATCAGTCGAACGTCCCAAGCGTGTTTGGAACCACGTATCTGCGCCTCAAGCTCCCCCGTATCCTGCCGGCCGACGACGATGAGGATGGATGAGCTTGCACCCAGCTCCCCTTTAGCAATCAACTTCGTGCGGTAGCTAGCAATCACATCAAGTGAAATTCGGTAAACGTCCGTAGTTTTCACCTCCAGAACGACGTCGTTACCTTCTGGTGATTTCCAGAGGCCATCATAGCCTATGTGGGCCGGTGTTCCCTGGTAACGCCCATTCCGCACTTCATAATCTAAACGCCGGCCAATCTCATTGACGAGATCTTGCAGTACGATCCCGCCCACTTTGAACGCAGTCGACAAGCAATAATCAACATAGCGTCCAAGCGCTGCACTCGGCACCTCAGTGAGGTAGCGGCGCAGCTCCGTTGAACAGGCAGACCCGTCGCGCAAAAGCCCATCACCGGCCGTGGAGACGATCTGTTCAATCGTCATTTGGCCAACAGCTTCGGGATTGGACTCCCAGAAAGATATCAAAGGCATGAGGCGGTGCTAGCGGAGTAGAACCGTCCGGGCCAGACATCAGCTGATAATTTCCAGCGCGGCGAAAAGAACACGGGCGGCGCCTTTTCCGCTCCTCGGGGCTGTGCAGCCATGGACCGAACTCACGAAAACGTTCGTGCCGCCCTTCTGCGCAGCAGGGTGCCCGTTGACATCGCTTCTTTCTGTAACTACGTAAGTCTCCATGAGGAGCCCCCGCCCTGAACCAGAAAGACGAGGGCCAACCCGTGAAGATCACATACGATGCCGAAAAGCGCCGCCTGACCCTGGAGCATCGGGGGATCGACTTTGAGGACGCCGTGCAGGTGTTTGCGGGGCCTGAATATACCCTGCTGGACGATCGTACGAACTATGGTGAGACTCGTTTTCAGACTTACGGGTTGTTGGACGGAAGACTGGTTCAGGTCGTTTGGACCCCCCGCAATAAGGCGCGGCACGTGATATCGATGAGAAAGTGCAATGACCGAGAGAAAGCCCGATTTGGACAGCAGCTGGATCGATCCGGATGATGCCCCTGAGTGGCCGGAGGAAGCTTGGGATCGCGCCGAATTCTCGGTCGGCGGCAAGGTCGTGCGGCAGGCAACCGGCACGCTCACCAAACGTGGCCGCCCCACGGTAGGCGATGCGCCGAAGCAGCAGGTTACCTTGCGGCTCCCGCCGGAAGTGATTGCGCACTTCCGCGCCGGCGGCGCCGGGTGGCAGACGCGGATCGGCGAGGTGCTTCAGCGCTACATAGCCAAAGGTTCGAAGGCGGGGTAATCTTCGCCCGGCGCGCGTGACACGGTGAAGCTTCCTGCCGTAGCACGAAAGGCTCACGCCTTCCGGAGCGCGATGTGGGGGAAATGGAAGTCCCCACCGCGCGCCACGTTCACCAGAAGCTGATCATCGGGGCCTTCTTCTCCCGGATCGCAGTACCGCTTCGATCCGGAGCCCTCAGTCCCCCTTGTCGCCCTGGTTCTTCGGCTTCTTGGTCTTCGCGTGTTGGCGGGCGTCCTGGCTTAGGGAGCGGCCGACGTCGACCATGTCGGTGAACTGGCCGTTTTCGTCGCGGCGGGTGTAGCGTTTGTCGCCTTTGTGGGGCTCGATCAGTTCGCGCTCGCTCATGGCGGATCTCCTTGTGAACGGGTCATAAGCGCAAACACGCGGATTCACCGTTCGTTCCCCTATCCGTTCTGCGCCGGGCTCACCCTTTCAGCGCCAGGGCCGCCGCGGCGATGGCGCTGAGGAAGGCCAGGATCTGGATCAGGTTCCACGGCATCCAGCCGACGCGGTCGAGCTGCGGGCGGCAGTTGCGGCGGTGCTCGGCAAAGGCGGCGACGGCGGCGAGTAGCAGCAGCGCGCCGGCCAGCCAGCCGAGCAGAACCGACGCATCGGCTTGCTGCCAGGCGGTGAGGAGATCGTCCATCGCCGCCCCTTAGCGCCGCGGTGCGGAACGCGCGAGGGCTAGTGCCCTCTCCCTTCCCTCTCCACGCCCACACTGGCGCTACCCCACGCCTGCGCCTTCGTTGTTGCGCCCGTCTGCCACCCTGTTCCCTCGCGCGGCGAGATGGGGCATGAGCGGCGGCAACCGATCGCCACCGAAGGAGCCTTCCATGCCGCGTCCCCTGCTTTTCGCCGCCGCCGCCTGCCTGCCCGCTCTGGCGCTCGCCGCCTGCGGGCCCACTGCGGGGGCCGAGCGCGCCGCCGCGTCCGCGGTGCACGCCGACACCGCCATCGCCGCCGCCATCGACGCGCCGAGCCGTTCTCCCGCCAACGTGGCCCGCGACCGCTACCGCCACCCGCGCGAGACCTTGAGCTTCTTCGGGGTCGAGCCAGACGACACGGTGGTCGAGATCTGGCCGGGCGGCGGCTGGTACGCCGAAATCCTCGCGCCGCTGCTTGCCGACACCGGCACTTATTACGCCGCGGCCAACGGCAACGGTTTGAACGGCGTCAAGGCGCTGATCGCCAAGGACGCGGGCCTCTACGGCAAGGCGCGGCTAGCCTCCTTCCCCACAGGGCGTCCGGGCGCGGATCAGCCCGCCGTCCCCGCCGGCAGCGCCGACGTGGTGCTGACCTTCCGCAACGTCCACAACTGGATGATGGGCGAAACGCCCTTCGCCGACGAAGCCTTTCGTCAGATGTTCGCGATGCTGAAGCCGGGCGGAACGCTTGGCGTGGTCGAGCACCGCCTGCCCGAAAGCGCCGACGCGGCCAAGGAGCGCAGCTCCGGCTACGTCAAGACCTCCACCGTCCGCCGCCTGGCCGAGCAGGCCGGCTTCCGCCTGGTCGCCGAATCGGAGATCAACGCCAACCCGCTCGACACCAAGGACCATCCGGGCGGCGTCTGGTCCTTGCCGCCAACCTATCGCGGCAAGGACGTCGACCGCGCCCGCTTCGAAGGGATCGGCGAAAGCGACCGGATGACCTTGAAGTTCGTGAAGCCAAAGCGGTGAACCAAGCGGGCGCGGCGGCGGGGAAAAGCGGCGCATGCCGCGCCCGCCGCGCGCCCTTATTTGGCGAGCTTGTCGACCTTGGATTGAAGCGCGGCAAGCTCGGCGCGGAGCCGGGCGATCTCGTCCTCGCTGTCGCTGGAGGGCGCCGCGGGCTTGGCCGCCGCTCCGGGCGAAACGCCGCCGGTCGCCGCCTGCTGGAACAGCTCCATGTTGCGCCGCGCGATCTCCGCCAGCGGACCGCCGGTCAGCGCGCCGGCAAGGGCGTCGCGGAACTGGCTCTGATTGTGCTGAAACGCTTCCAGGGACGCTTCGAGATATTGCGGCACGACCTTTTGCATGCCGTTGCCGTACATGCCGATCAATTGCCGCAGGAAGTTGACCGGCAGCATGTTGGTGCCGCCCGCTTCCTCGTCCATCACAATCTGGGTCAGGACCGAGTGAGTGATGTCGTCGCCGGACTTGGCGTCGACCACTTTGAACTCGCGCTTTTGCCGCACCATTTCGGCGAGCCGGTCGAGCGTGATGTAGCTGGAGCTTTCCGTGTCGTAGAGGCGCCGGTTCGCATATTTCTTGATAATAACGACGCCGTCCGATGATGACGCTGCCATGAGCCCCTCCCTGCCGGAAAAATCGGCCCTATCACCAAAGCTTACCGCACCGCAACACGGGCCCCGGCCGCTGCCTTTGTTCCTCCAAATGCTGCGCAGCGAAACCGCGAACGCGCCCGACCGGATGGCGCGCGCGCTGGAGGGCCTGCGCCGCTACCAGGAGGCGGAGCGCGCACCTTCCGCCGAGCCGATGCCGGCGGTGGCCGAACGTTTCGGCGCGGCGCTGCGCGACTATGGCGGCAGCGGCGCGCCGGTTGTCTTCATCCCCTCCTTGATCAACCCGCCGAACATCCTCGATCTCGGCGAAGAACGCTCCCTGCTGCGCTGGCTTGCTGTGCAGGGCCACCGCCCTCTGCTGCTCGACTGGGGCTGGGACGTCGAAGCCCGGCGCGACCTCTCCGTCGCGCAGCACGTGACGGACATCGCGGTTCCGCTCATCCGCAGCCTCGGCGAGCCGGCGCACCTGGTCGGCTACTGCCTCGGCGGCACCATGGCAATCGGCGCCGCGGCGGCGGTGGAGGCCCGGAGCGTCGCCACCCTCGCCGCGCCCTGGCACTTCGCCCGCTTCCCCGCCGAAGCCACTGTTATGCTTGCCGCCCTGTGGCAGAACGCCCGCCCCACGGCCGACGCTCTCGGCCTGCTGCCGATGGAGGTGCTGCAAAGCGCTTTCTGGAGCCTCGATCCGGCCCGCACCGTGTCCAAGTTCGAAGCCTTCGCCGCACTGCCGCCAGCCAGCGTCGAAGCCCGCATGTTCGTCACCATGGAAGACTGGGCCAACGACGGCCCCCCGCTCCCCCAGGCCGCCGCGCGGGAATTGTTCGAAAACTTCTTCCTCGCCGACTCGCCCGGCCGCGGCGCGTGGATCGCCGATCCCGCCGCCCTCCTTTGCCCGCTGCTCAATATCGTCTCCACGACCGACAGAATCGTCCCCGCCGCCACCGCCCCCTCCCCCGGCGAACTAATCGCGCTCGCCCAGGGCCATGTCGGCATGGTTGTCGGCCGCCGCGCCCGCGAATTGCTGTGGGAGCCGCTGTCCGCCTGGCTTTCCCGCCCCGAACCCCGGTGCTAGTGCGCCGCCAACCACTTACATCCGGAGCCCGACCCATGACCGAAGCCGTCATCACCGCCGCCAAGCGCACGCCCGTCGGCGCCTTTCTCGGCAGCTTCGCCTCCGTTCCCGCCCACGAGCTCGGCCGCACCGCAATCGTTGCAGCACTCGAACAAGCAGGCGTCGCGCCGGAAGAGGTCAGCGAAGTCATCCTCGGCCAGGTCCTCACCGCCGCCCAGGGCCAGAACCCCGCCCGCCAGACCGCAATGGCCGCCGGCGTGCCCAAGGAAGTCCCCGCCTGGGGCGTCAACCAGGTCTGCGGCTCCGGCCTGCGCGCGGTTGCCCTCGCCTCCCAGGCGATCCTCACCGGCGACGCCCGCATCGTGGTCGCCGGCGGCCAGGAAAGCATGAGCCTGTCCGCCCACGCCCAGAATCTGCGCCCCGGCACAAAGATGGGCGATCTCCAGATGATCGACACCATGATCAAGGATGGCCTCACCGACGCCTTTGCCGGCTACCACATGGGCATCACCGCCGAGAACCTGGCCGAAAAGTACCAGATCACCCGCGACGAGCAGGACGCCTTCGCCGCCGCGTCGCAGAACAAGGCCTCCGCCGCCCGCGCCGAGGGGCGCTTCGCCGGCGAGATCGCCGCCGTCACCGTTAAGGGCCGCAAGGGCGACACCGTTACCGACCGGGACGAATATATTCGCGACGGCGTCGAGCAATCCGCCCTCGCCGGCCTTCGCCCTGCTTTCAAGAAAGACGGCACCGTCACCGCCGGCAATGCATCCGGCCTCAACGACGGCGCCGCCGCGCTTGTGATCATGAGCCGCGCCGAAGCCGAAGCGCGCGGCGCCCCGATCCTAGGCCGGATCGCCAGCTGGGCCTCCGCCGGCGTCGATCCTTCGATCATGGGCATCGGCCCGGTGCCCGCCACCCAGCGCGCCCTTCAAAAGGCCGGCTGGAGCATCGCCGATCTCGACCTTATCGAAGCAAACGAAGCCTTCGCCGCCCAGGCGCTCGCCGTCGGCAAGGAACTCGGCTGGGATTCGGAGAAGGTCAACGTCAACGGCGGCGCAATCGCCATAGGCCATCCGATCGGCGCATCGGGCGCGCGGGTGCTCACCACCCTGCTTCATGAACTGGCCCGGCGTGACTTGAAGAAGGGTTTGGCAACGCTTTGCATCGGCGGCGGCATGGGAATTGCGCTTTGCGTGGAGCGCGATTGAACCCGCGGAAGCGGGATCGCCCGCCTGAACGAGAGGCGTCACCGTGCCGTGTTACTTCAACGACACACAAACCACGCTACTTCAACGGCTTAGTGGATAGCAGGTGTTGCAGAACGGTTACAGCGGCTGAACATTCGATTAACCGCGCCCCTCCCGCACTTGATCAACATTGCTGTTTCGTCTGATGCCCGCGGGGAGGCCGCCTGATCGCGGCACTTCGAAAAGGGATTAGGGATGAGAAAGAACAGCCTTCTGGGCACGAGCGCGATCCGCTCGGCCGCTTTTGCAGCACTGTCATTTGGTATCGCCGCGCCGGTTTACGCGCAGGCAACCGGCCCGGCCACCGGCGTCGCGCAGCCCGAATCGGACACGAATCAGTCCGAAGAGGAACAGGGCCCGCTGACCAGCGAAGCCGAAATCCAGTCCGGCGCGAACGCGAACGCGGGCGCCCAGGGCGAAAGCGCCGAAGAAGGCCAGACGATCACCGTCACCGGCTCGCGCATCCGCCGCCCGAACCTTTCGTCCACCGTTCCGGTCACCTCGCTCGGCGGTGAGCAGTTCTTCCAGCAGGGCCAGACCAACATCGGCGAAACCCTGAACGATCTGCCGCAGCTTCGCAGCACCTTCTCGCAGCAGAATCCGGGCCTCGGCATCGGCATCGCCGGCCTCAACCTGCTCGATCTTCGCGGCCTCGGCACGCAGCGCACGCTGGTTCTGGTCAACGGCCGCCGCCACGTCCCGGCCGACATCCTGAACAACGCCGTTTCGGTCGACACCAACACGATCCCGAACGATCTCATCGAGCGCGTCGACATCGTGACCGGCGGCAACTCGGCGATCTACGGTTCCGACGCCATTGCCGGTGTTGTGAACTTCGTTCTCCGCCGTGATTTCAACGGCCTTCAGGTGCGCGGTCAGGCCGGCATCACCGAGGATGGTTACGCCCCCAACCAGTACGTCTCCGTTCTGGGTGGCCGTAACTTCGCCGACGGTCGCGGCAACATCACCCTTCACGGTGAATATTCGCGCACCGAGCGCGTGTTTGCGTCCGACGTCGCAGCCTTCCGTCGCAACGACGGCTTCGCCACCGTCGACTCGGACGGCGGCCTCCCGCCCGGGTCTTTCGGCAGCGATGGTTACATCGATACGAACTTCTTCAGAGACATCCGCAGCTCGACGATCGATTACCGCACCATTACGCCGATCAACCAGCGCAACGTGCCGAACGGCGGCGCTTGCGGCAACGCCACCACGGCGAACAACGGTCCGCCGAACACGGCCGGCTCGGCGTTCAACTGCAACTACATCTTCATCGATGGCCGCCTGACTCAGCAGACCGGCACGCGCTTCGGCACCGGCATCAACCCGGTCTACATCGGTGGTAACGGCCAGACCGGTCGTGAAGGCCGCACGGTTTCGGTTCTGCCGTCGAACGAGCGCTTCAACTTCAACCTGCTTGCGCACTATGAATTCAGCGACGCGGTTGAAGTTTTCGTGGAAGCCAAGGCCAACCGGGTTAATTCGCAGGGCAACAACGCCGGCCCTTCGTTCATTCAGGGCACCGGCGGCACGGTTGACTTCCGTGAGCGTCAGCGTCTCGACAACCCGTTCCTGAACCCGCAGGATCGCACCACCCTTGCCAATTTGATCCTGGCTTCGGGCTGCAACACCTCGCTGACCGTGACTTGCCCGGCCGCCGGGAACCTGACTGCGGATGACATCGCGAACATCAATAACGGCAGCTACCGCTTCGTTATTGCCCGTAACCTTCTCGACGTCGGTCTTCGTGACGAGCGGTTCCAGCGCGACACCTACCGCGTCGTGGCGGGCCTGCGCGGCACGTTCAACGACGACTGGAGCTACGAAATCTCCGGCAACTACGGCAAGTTCAAGGAAGACGTCACCAGCGGCGGCTATATTGACCGGCAGCGTTTCGCGCTGGCGCTCGACGCCGGCCGTAACCCCGTCACCGGCCAGATCCAGTGCCGTTCGCAGTTCGATCCGGCGTCGGCCGTTCCGCTGGTCGGCTTCGCTGCGCCGGCTTCGGCCAATGCCGCGCGCTTGGCTGCCGACATCGCCGCCTGCGTTCCGTACAATCCGTTCGGCACGCCGGATAACAGCGCTTCGGTTGCTTACTTCGCCCGCGAATTCACCGTTTCCTCGGGTCTCGACCAGCTCATCATCTCCGGCTTCGTGTCGGGCGACTCGAGCCAGCTGTTCGAACTTCCGGGCGGCCCGGTCAGCTTCGCGATCGGTGGCGAGTATCGCCGCGAGAACGCGTTCTACGAACAGGATCCGTTCGTCACCCAGGGCTTCACCAACGGCGTTTCGATCCCGAGCTTCCAGCCCGAGACGTTCGTCGTGAAGGAAGCCTTTGGCGAACTTCGCATCCCGCTCCTGAAGGACATGCCCTTCTTTGAAGAGCTGACGGTCAGCGGCGCGGGTCGTGTCGCCAAGTATCAGGGCGAAGTCGGCACGGTGTTCTCGTACAACGCCGGTGTGGATTGGGCTCCGATCAGGGATATTCGCTTCCGCGCCAACTACAGCCGCGCTGTCCGTGCTCCGAACGTTTCGGAAACCGGCTTCCCGCTGGTGCCGAACTTCTTCAACGGCTTCGTTGATCCCTGCAACCCGGCCCAGATCGGTTCGGGCGTGCGTCAGCAGAACTGCCTTGCGCAGATCGGTGCCGCTACCCTGGCGACCTTCACCAACATCACCCAGTCGCTCGGGATCGTCAGCGGCTCCAACCCGAACCTGGATGTGGAGACTTCGGACTCTTACACCCTCGGCTTCGTGTTCCTGCCGCGTTGGGTTCCGGGGCTCAGCCTCTCGGTCGATTATTACGACATCACGGTGAACGGCGTTATCGCCAACGTCGCGGTGCAGACGATCGTGAACCAGTGCTACGACTCGCCGACGCTCGACAACATCTTCTGCCAACAGTTCCAGCGTAACCTTACGGGTGGTACTGGCCCTGGCGGTGAAGATCCGGGTCGTGTCTTGAACAACTCGCTGATCAACGCGCCTGTGAACTTCGCAAGCCGTGTCCGTCGCGGCATCGACGTGAACTTTGCGTACCGTCGGAAGCTCGGTCCGGTCGATTTCAACACCAACCTGATCTACACGCACAACCTGGAAAACAGCAATTTCCAGGATCCGACGAACCCGACCTTCGAGACCCGCAACCTGCAGCAGCTCGGCGATCCGAAGGACGAGTTCCGTTGGGACTTCGACTTCGGCGTCGGTCCGGTTACCCTTGGTTACCGCATGCGGTACATTGGCCCGCAGTTCCGCAACGGGTTCAACACGTTGTTCCCGCTCAACGGGCAGGACCCGACGAACCTCGATGCGTTCCCCACGCGTCGCTTCCCGTCGGTCATGTACCACGATCTGCGCGTCGACTTCGATCTTGCCAAGGATGCCGACGGCAACCAGCTCAAGTTCTACGTCGGTGTGGACAACGTTCTCGATCGCGGTGTTCCGGCCGGTGCCACCACCGCAACCGGTTCGGGCAGCGCGATCTACTCGTTCCGCGGTCGCAGCTACTATGCAGGCTTCCGCGCCCGCTTCTAAAAACAACGCTATCCAAGACTTGGGAGGCCGGAACCTGGTTCCGGCCTCCTTTTTTGTGCCTCGTTCAGGGGGAGTGGCTCAGGCAGGCAAGCGGCTGTGGCCGCTGCAGGGCGGTGCTACTTGAGAGGCTTGGAAACCGCCGCGTCAGCGCGGCAGGCAGCGCTGAAGACGCTTATTCCGGGCGGTCGACCGAGTTGAAGAAGCTGTCGATCCGCGGCGGCGGAGCGGCGCTCTTCGGTCGCGGCGCTGGCTCGGCGCGCGGCGCTTCAGCGGCCGGCGCTTCTTCACGGACCGGCGGCAGTGGGAGATCGGGCTCCTCGGGCACGGGGACGGCGGTAGCGGCCGAGTTGACCGCGGCGCTTCTAAGCTGCGGCCCAAGCCGCGCCAGCTCCTCAGGAGTCGCGCACCAGCGGATCCAGGCATCGGCGACGAAATCGTCTGGATCTTCCCAGGCGATCGTCGGGCCGGACGCAACCACGGCAAGCCCGTCCGGCGTCACCACGAATGCGCGCGGTATGCCGGCCGCCGGGCCCTTCCCAGTGGTCACCAGCTCGCCGCATGCCGCGCCGCCGGCGCCGAGGCGAAGGCTTCGATATTGCGCGCCGGCTGAATCGGGCAGCGCAACCGCCATTGCGCGGCGCACCCGTTCCTCGAGCGCGGCCATGTCCGGCCCGCTGGGAAGGCCTGCCTGATTCGCGACGGGAAGGCTGTTCTCCCCTTCTCCCGCCGCAACGTCCTCGCTTTCCTTGGGTCCGCAGGACGCCAACAGCAGCAGAATCGGGAGCAGCTTCCTCATAACGATGACTTTGACGCCGCCGCCGCCTTGTGAAAAGGTCTAAGCAGCGCGGGAGATGCACCCGCCCCGGTGAAAGGACCCGCTCGCGTGCGCCGTGCCCCCCTGTTGCTCTCTTTGGCCCTGCTCGGCGGCTGCGCCGGTTACGCCGCCGATTATTGGAAGCCGAAGAACAAGCTGATCGCCGATCAGCTCGTCCGCTACGGCATCACGGGCGCGCAGGGGCAGTGCGTCGAGACGGCGCTCACCAAGAGCCTGTCCGTCTGGCAGTTGCGCCAGCTCTCCGACCTTGCCGGCCGGCTGGTCGCGGGCGGCAACAATCCGAACGCCTTCGGCCCGAGCGACTTTCTCCACGTGGCGGGCCTGGTCGAGGACCCGAAGGTAGGGCCGGGAACCCGCAGGGCGCTGGAAGAATGTCAGGTTGCGGCGCCCGCATCCGCGACGGCGCAAACCGCCGACGCTCCCACCACCGCTCCTGGGGGAATGAGCCCTGCCCCGCCCGCCCCACCGGCCGCGACGCCGCTGTGGGTCAATCTCGGCGCCGCCAAGACCGGCCAGGGCATCGCGGTCGACGCGGCAAGCGTGACGCGGGGCCCGAGCTGGCGCCAGGCTTGGTTCCGCTTGCTCAACACCGATCAGGCCAATGTCGGCGACATCGGCTACCTGCTCCGCATCGATTGCTCGGCGCGGGTGATCACCGCTTATTCGGGCCGCAAATATGCGCCGGACGGAAGCCTTGCCGAGCAAAAGGACTACCCGACGCCCGAGGGGCCGATGGCGGTTGAACCCGGCACGGTGATCGAAGTCGCCTACCACGCCTTGTGCGACGACCCGCGCTAGCCCGGGGGGGCGTCAGCGCAGGCGGTAGAATCCGGCAAGCCGGTCGAGCGCCATTGCAAGCACCAGCTTCCCCGCCCGCGCCGGCCAGCCGAGCGCTTGCTCCGCATCGCGCATCGCGTCGCCTGAACAGACCACGCGCCACAGGATGTCGGACAGGCCCGGCCCGACGGCGGCAACCGCAGCCTCGAAGCGGCGCTTGGCCGCGATCTGCGCCGTGGTGGCATCGAGCGGCATAGGCGCACCGCGCGCCGTCCTGGAGTTGGGCGGCGCGTCCAGATTGGCGGTGACCCGCGGCGCAAGCTGCGCCCGCTCCCAGTCCGCGCGCAGCTGCTCGCCGGCAGCGAACTGCCGCTCGCTGACATGTCCCCGGGCAAGCAGCCAGCCGAGCGGCGAGTCGGCCAGGTTCTTGACCAAGGACCGCGGCACCTTGCGGATTCGCCGGCTCCGCGCGCCTGCCGCCGCCGCCGCCGCCGCTTCCCGCTCAACCCCATCGCGTGGGAGCGGCACCTCCACCAGCAGCCGGTTGCCCACTTTCTTCGCCGTCATGTTCCTGCTCCCGCATTCGATTCGAATCCTGCTTGCCACGGGCGCGGGCATGTAGGAAAACGTGAACCGATTTGGTTAGGAGGCCGCGCCGTGATTACCCGCATCCGTGAAGTCCGGCGTGCCAAGAAGCTCACTCTCCAGGATGTCGCCAACCGCTGCACGCCGCCCACCACGCCGCAGACCATCGGCCGCTTGGAAACCGGCATGCGCACCGTCTCGATGGGCTGGCTAAGCCGGATCGCGGGCGCGCTTGAGGTGGAGCCCAGCGACCTCGTCACCGTCCCCGACCGCGCAGACGTGCCGGTGGTAGCGGTATTGGGATACCGCGGCGCCGAACAGCCCCGCCCCGGCGGCGTCTCCTTGATCCCATCACCGAGCGCGGCAACTTTGGCACTTTCGGTCACTTCCGGAATCGGCGATTACCGCGCCGGCGACGAGATCTGGCTCGAGCGGATCGAGGCGGAAAGCTTCGGCCGGGCGATGAACCGGGACCTGCTGGTGCCGCGCCCCGGCGGCCGCTTCCTGTTCGGCCGACTGATCGGCCGCGATGCGGGCAAGCTCCACATCCTGCCGCTCGGGTCCGGAATGCGACAAGTGGTGGTTGCCGATCCACCCTGGGCGGCCGTGGCTTCGCGCCTCATCCGGGCGCTGTAAGCCCCCGCTTCGGCCCTCCTGCCGGTTCCTTCTGGCGGTGCTTCTGGACGGATAGCGAGCGGAAGGGTAAACGCCGAGAGGGCAAAGGAATATTTCGCAGATGTTGAACACCAGCCGGGGGCTCGCAGCCGCCGCTCTCCTTTTTGTTGCGCTCACGGGCAGCCCCGGGCTTGCCCAGGAGACGAACACGCTCGGCCCCGCCGAGCTGCGCAACTTCCGCCTGCCGGGTGAGCGCACTACGCCGCCGGCCCCCGCCGAACAGCCCCAGCCGAAGGCGGAGACGCCCGCGCCTGCGACGACGCCTCCTCCCGCGCCTGTAACAAACAACCAGCCGCGCTCAGTCTCTGCGCAGCCGCGCGCCGCCGCTGAGCGGCCGGCACAGAGCCGTCCCGCACCCGCGGCCGCCACACCGCCGCCCGCCGCTGCCGAGCCAACGGCTCCGGCGCCCTCGCTGCCCGAGGCTGCCGCGCCCACGCAGCCCGAGCCGCTGCCGGTAACCGTGGAACCGCAGCAGCCTGCAGCCGCCGAGCCCGAAGGCGCTACGGCGCCAACGCCGAGTGCAGGCTTCCCTTGGATCTGGCTTGCCGTACCGGCCGCTCTGGCACTTCTCGGCCTGATCGCCTGGCGTCGCCGCAGGGGGGATGACGGTGCAGCTGTGGAAGTGCAGGAGGAAGTTCCGCCCGTCCAGCCTGCTGCCGCGCCTGCCGAAGAAGAGCGTCCGCGCCGCCAGCCGCAAATGTCTCCCCCCGTCGCCAAGCCGCTGGTCAAGCCGGCCCTGAAGCTTCCGCCAAAGGTCCGCGCGGTGCCCGCCGCGCCGCCGAAGCCCGTGGGCCCGCGCGCTGAGCTGGAGGTGGAATTCATCCCTGCCCGGGCTTCCGCGACAAACGACGCTGCGATCGTCGAGTTCGAGCTGGTGCTCAAGAATGTCGGCGACGTGCCGGCGGCCAACATCCGGATCGACACGCGCATGTACAACGCCACCGCCACCAAGGAGATGGCGGAGTTCCTCAAAGGCCCCATCCACGATCAGAGCGGCTCTCCGCACGTGCAGATCGCGCCGGGCGAGGCGCTTCGGCTGAACAGCACCATGGCGATGCCGAAGCAGGACGTGCGCGAGATCATGATGGGCGGAAAGCGGCTGTTCGTGCCGGCCGTCGCATCCATCGTCGCGTGGGATTGGGGCAGCGAGGGCAAGAAGCGCACGTCCCTGTCCTGGCTCGTCGGGCGCGAGAGCGAGAACAGGGCCGAGAAAATGGGCGCCTTCCGCCTCGATCTCGGCCCGCGAATCTACCGCCAGGTCGGCGTTCGTCCCCTGAAACTGGTCGCTTAGGCGGCGAACGCTTCCGCCGGCACCGTGTAAGCCGCCGCCGCGCCGTTCAGCGCCGCGGCCTTGAGGCCGAGCGATTCCGGCACCACGCAGTCGAGATAGTAACGCGCTGCCGCGACCTTCATGCGCAGGAACAGCGGATCGCCCTCACCTGCCTCAAGCATCCGCTCCGCCTCGGCCATCTGCCGGTGCATCAGCCAGCCTGAGACGGCGACGGACAGCATGGTCAGGAACGGGTAGGAGCCGCCGAGCCTGGCATCCATCGGCGTCGCGCCAGAGGCGAGGTGCGCCGCCACTTCCTCCACACCGCTAAGCAGCGGCCCGAGCGCCTCGCCCGCATCGGCGCGCATCTCCGCCACCAGAGCGGCAAGCACGCCGCCGCCTTCCATGCCGAGCTTACGGCCGACCAGATCGGCGGCCTGGATGCCGTTGGTGCCTTCGTAGATCGGCGCGATCCGGATGTCGCGGAAGTGCTGGGCGGCGCCGGTTTCCTCAACAAAGCCCATGCCGCCATGCACTTGCACGCCAAGGCTCGCGACTTCGCAGCCGATATCGGTGCCATAGGCTTTCACCAGCGGCGTCAGCAGATCGACGCGCGCCTGCGCGGCACGGTCGCCGAGGCTTCCGCGGTCGGTCTGCCCGGCCGCGTAGTAGCACAAGGCCCGGGCCGCCTGGGTGAGCGCCTTCATGCGCAGCAGCATACGCCGCACGTCGGGATGCTCGATGATCGGCGCCGCTTTGCCTTCGCGGGCGCCTTGAACCCGGCCGGTGGCGTAAGCGAGCGCCGCCTGCGTCGCCCGCTCGCCGATCGACACCCCCTGCAGCCCGACATTGAGGCGCGCATTGTTCATCATGGTGAACATGGCGCGCATTCCGCCCATTTCGGCACCCACCAGCCACCCGGTGCAGCGCCCCCCGTCGCCGTAGGACATGACGCAGGTCGGCGAGGCGTGGATGCCGAGCTTGTGCTCGATCGACACGCAGCGAAGGTCGTTTGGCGTGCCGTCCGGCAGGATCTTTGGCACCAGAAAAAGAGAAATGCCTTTGGTGCCCGGCGGCGCGTCGGGGGTGCGGGCGAGCACCAGGTGGACGATGTTGTCGGTCAGATCGTGGTCGCCGAAGGTGATGAAGATCTTGGTGCCGGTGATCGACCAGCTCCCATCGCCGTTCGGCACCGCCTTGCTCTTCAGCGCGCCGACGTCCGAGCCCGCTTGCGGCTCGGTCAAGTTCATCGTGCCGCTCCACTCGCCGGAAACGAGCTTGGGCAGCCACTGCGCCTTCATCTCGTCCGAGCCGTGGTGCTTCAGCGCCTCCACCGTACCCGGTGTCAGCATCATGATCAGCGAAAAGGCCATGTTGGCGGACCCGAGATCCTCCATCACCACCGTCGCAAGGGTAAGCGGCAGGCCCTGCCCGCCATGCTCCGGCGGCCCAGCAAGCGTCCCCCAGCCGCCTTCGACGTAAGCCCGGTATGCTTCCTTGAAGCCCGGCGGCATGGTGACGCCCTCCGGCGACCATTTCGCGCCTACCTGATCGCCCACCTTGTTGAGCGGCGCGAACTCGCCGGCCGCGAATGCCCCTGCGCCCTCGACGATTGCGTCGACCATGTCGGGGGTCGCTTCGGCGAACGCCGCGCTTGCCGCCAGTTCGTCCATCCGGACGATGTGGGTGAGGACGAACTTCTGGTCGGCGACGGGCGGCGTGTAGGTCATTCTCGCTCCGGTGGTGCAAGGGCAGCGGCGACGCTATAGCGCGAGCCCGTGAACCCGCCAAACGCCCCTTTCCAGACCCGTGTCCTTCAAACGGACGAAGGCGGAATAGCGGAAGCGGCGCGCCTGATCGCGGAAGGCCAACCGGTCGCGGTACCGACGGAAACGGTCTACGGCCTCGCCGCCGACGCAACCAACGCGGAGGCAGTTGCCCGTATCTACGCCGCAAAGGGACGGCCAAGCTTCAATCCGCTGATCGTTCACGTGCAGAGCTTGGAGCAGGCACAAATCTACGCCCGTTTCTCCGAAGCCGCCCTCGCTGTCGCCGCCGCCTTTTGGCCGGGTGCAGTAACTCTTGTCCTGCCACTGCGGGAATGCGCGGGCCTCGCCCCGGCGGTAACCGCAAGGCTCGCGACGGTGGCGCTGCGCTGCCCCGCGCACCCTGCGATGCAGGCGTTGCTTGCTCTAAGCGGAGTGCCTCTTTCCGCGCCCTCGGCGAACGCCAGCGGGCGGATCAGCCCGGTCACGGCGCAGCACGTCCTCGCCACACTGGAAGGCCGCATCCCCCTCGTCCTTGACGGCGGCCCCTCAGCCAATGGCCTTGAATCCACCATCGTGCGCATCGATAAGGATGGCGTGGCGCTGCTTCGCCCGGGTCCGGTCGACATCGACGCCATCCTGGCTGTTGCAGGCCTAGTGGAGACTGAGGCGGGCGAGGCACTCCAAGCGCCAGGCCAACTCGCCAGCCACTATGCCCCCAACAAGCCGCTGCGGCTGAATGCCACCGAAGCCAACCCGGGCGAATGGCTGATCGGGTTTGGGGACGTTTCGGGCGACGACACTCTCAGCACCGGCGGCGACCTGGTCGAAGGGGCTTCAAAGCTGTTTGCCGCTTTGCACCGCGCCGAGGCGTCGGCTGCCGAGCGCATAGCAGTGGCGGCGATACCGGAAGACGGCATCGGACGGGCGATCAACGACCGCCTTCGCCGCGCCGCCGCTCCGCGCTGAGCTCTAAGCCAGCTTGTCCGCGTAAAGCAGGCGGCCCGGCCCTAGCCGGGCAAGCACTTCCTGAAGGCTCGAATAGGACATTGCGAAGCAGCCTTCCGAACGGCCGAGCTTGCCGTGTTCGGCGATCACCTCCGGCTCGGCATACCAGGCCGAGTGGACGACGATCGCGCGCCCTTCGGCATTGTTGTTGCGGCGCTCGAGCCCCTTGAGCTTCATCGAGCGGCCGTATTTGCCATGGTAATAATCGCCGGTCAGGTAAGCGCCCGCCGACGAGGCGTTGGAGCCATACTGGTTGGAGAAACGCTCGAGGTGGCCGCAATGCGCGGGATCGGAGCCGCGCCCGTGAGACACGAAGTGGCTCGAAACCCGGCCGCTGCCGGTGTTGAGCAGAAAGAAGCGCTTTTCGCCCGATGCGCGCGAGAAATCGGTGATTCCGACAATGTCGGTTTGGCGAAGCTTGCGGCGATGGGCGTCAAAGGCGGCGCGGGCGCGAGCGAGGAGCTTGGGGTCGATCACCGGATCGACCATCACCCGCGGCTGGGCGGGAACGGTCAGCCGCGGCGCGGACGCGGCGGCCTTGGCCGGCTTCGTTTCCTTGCCCAATCCGGCGACGATCTGCGCCAGGCTCTGGGCCTGGGCGGTGGTGGCAAGAACACCGGCGCACGCACCGGCGCCAAGCAACTGCCTGCGCGAGTATATCAAGTGGAACCCCTCCGCTATGGCCCCATCATTTAGCGGAAAAAGGGTTAAAACAGAATGAATTGGGGGCTCTAAACAGCCTCCGGAGCGCGCTTCACCCCGCGACGCACACGCTTCGTCGGCTTCACCTTTTCCGAAGTGGAACTGGACGAAGAATCGGCCACCGGGTGGCTGCGTTCAGCTAAACCTTTTCCGCGTAGAGCAAACGGCCCGACCCAAGCCGGGTCATCGCCTCGGCGTGACTGATCCCGGGAAGCGCGAAGCAGCCTTCCGAACGGCCGAGCTTGCCGAATTGCGCAACCATGGACGGCTCCGCATAGCGCGCCGAATGGACAACGATCGCCCGTGCTTCGGCATTGTAGTTGGTGTGGTCGAGGCCGGTGAGCCGCATCGACCAGCCATATTTCCCGGTATAAGCATCGCCGGTCAGGTAGGCGCCTTCCGACGTTGCTTCCGAACCCACCTCGTTCGAGAAATATTCCAGCCAGCCGCTATGCGCCGGATCGGAGCCGCGGCCGTGGGCGCAAAGGTGCTCTGTGGTGAAGCCGGAGCGCAGATCGACGATGTAGAAGCGCGGGTGACGCGACGCGCGGCTGAAATCCGCAATGCCGATCACGTCCGCATGGGGAATGACGCCCCGCCGCGCCTCAAGCGCTGCAAGCGCCCGCGCCTTCAGCACCGGCTCAATATACGGCTGCACCGGCGCAACGCTTGCGAACACCTTTGCCGGCAGCGCGCTTGCCGCGCCAGCCGCAACGGCAGTGGTCAAAAACGAACGGCGGGTAAGCGTCACTCAAAAACCTCCAAAGGGACGGCCGCACTTTCGCAAAATCATCCTTTCGCCTCAATGACTGGGAGGCCGGTTCGGCACCATCCGCCGCGCCAAGGAATCCTTTCGCCGCTTTTCGTTACGGAACCGGAAGGCCGATGCGGGCGTCTTTGCCGCCATGGGAGCTTTCGATCGCTTGGCCGTGAAGCCCGGTGTGCCGCCGATGGAGGCGAAGGCGGTGGATTCGCTGCCGGACGGCGGCGGCTGGCAGTATGAGCCCAAATGGGATGGCTTTCGCTGCCTCGTTTTCCGGGACGGGCCGGAAGTGCACCTGCAATCGAAGTCCGGGAAACCGCTTGGCCGCTATTTCCCCGAAGTGGTGGATGCGGTGCTGGCCATGGAGGCGGACCGCTTCGCGCTGGACGGGGAGCTGATCATCCCAGTGGACGGCGTGCTGTCGTTCGATGCGCTCCAGCTTCGCCTTCACCCCGCCGAGAGCCGGGTCAAGAAACTCGCCGCCGAGACCCCGGCGCAGTTGATGCTGTTCGACCTCTTGTTCTTTCGGGAGACGAGCTACCTCGCCGCGCCTTTGGAGATGCGGCGCAGTTCGCTCGAGATCCTGCACAGCGCCGAGCGGAGCGACGACCTCCTTCTGTCGCCTTTCACGGAGGACCGGACGGTGGCGCAGGGCTGGCTCGACTTGGCCGGCGGCGCGCTGGACGGCGTTGTCGCCAAGCGCCGCGACGGCCTCTACCAAGCCGGCGAGCGGGCGATGCTCAAGATCAAGCAACTGAAGACGGCCGACTGCGTGGTCGGCGGCTTCCGCTACGCGAGCGGCAGCAAGCAGGTGGGGTCGCTGCTGCTGGGGCTGTTCAATGAGGAAGGCAAGCTCGACCATGTCGGCTTTACCTCCTCCTTCGGCAACGAGGACAAGGAAGGGCTCACCGCGCGCTTAGAGGCTTTGGTCGGTGAGCCTGGATTCACCGGCGACTCGCCCGGCGGGCCGAGCCGTTGGGCGACCGAGCGCACCGGCGAGTGGCAGCCGCTTCGCCATGAGCTGATCGCCGAAGTACGCTACGACCATGTCACCGGCAACCGCTTCCGCCACGGCACCAAATTCCTGCGTTGGCGGCCGGACAAGGCGCCGGAGCAATGCCGGATGGACCAGCTCCAGCCGGAAGCCGCCGCCCTCGCCACCGCCTTGAAGGGCGCCAGATGACCGAAGAACGCTTCGTTGCCGGCATCCGCCTGAGCAATCCGGACAAGGTGCTTTACCCGGAGCAGGGCATCACGAAAGGGGACCTGGCCGATTATTATGTCGCGGTCGCCGAGCGGCTGCTGCCTCATTCCGCCTTCCGGCCGATCACCATGGTCCGATGCCCCACCGGACGCGGCAAGAAATGCTTCTACCAGCGCCATGCCGGTTCGGGCGTTCCGGAGCAGCTCGGCGAGGTGCTGGTGCCCGGCTTCGACGATCCGTACCTGTACATCAGGGACCTGCCCGGCCTGATTGCCATGGTGCAGATGGGGGTGCTGGAGATGCACCCCTGGGCGGTAACGGTAGAGCACCCCGACCGCGCGGACCGGATCATCTTCGATCTCGACCCGGCGGAGAACCTGGGCTTCGAGGAAGTGATCCGCGCCGCTTTGGAAGTGCGCGAACGGCTGGCGGCGCTCGGCCTGGTCAGCTTCGTCAAGACGACCGGCGGCAAGGGCCTCCACGTCGTTGCGCCGATCAACGCCACGGCGGAATGGCGCGAGGTGAAACGCTTCGCCAAGGGCGTTTCCGCGCAAATGGCTGGGGACTCGCCGGAGCGTTACCTCACCAAGATCTCCAAGGCGGAGCGCGAGGGCCGAATCTTTATCGACTATCTGCGCAACGACCCGACCTCCACCGCCGTCGCCCCTTATTCCACCCGTTCCCGCGCCGGCGCGCCGGTGGCGATGCCGATCCGCTGGGACGAGGTGAAGGTGGGGCTTGACCCGTGCGACTACACGATTGCAACGGTGCCGGCGCTGATCGCCAAGCAGAAGGCGGACCCGTGGGCGGAGATATTCGACGTCCGCCAAGCGCTTCCGGACGCGCCGCGAGGGTAAGTACGCCCACCATTAGCTCCATACCGTCATGCCAGCGAAGGCTGGCAACCATGCTGATTCGGTATTTCGCGGTGCGGGTGGAGAGTGAGCATAGGCCCCAGCCTTCGGTGGGGCGACGTTCCCTTCTTGCCCCCTGCCCCGCGGCTCCTATCTCCTACCCAAAGGAGATACACATGGCGCAGGAACAGGCGACGCTTGCGGGCGGGTGCTTTTGGTGCACGGAAGCGGTGTTCAAGGACGTGATCGGCGTCAGCACGGTGGAAAGCGGCTATATCGGCGGCCACGTGCCGAACCCGACCTACAAGCAGGTCTGCGGCGGCGACACCGGCCATGCCGAGGCGATCCGCGTGACGTTCGACACGGACGCGATCAGCTATGACGAGATTCTCGACCTGTTCTTCGCGACCCACGATCCGACGCAGCTCAACCGCCAGGGCAACGATGTCGGCACGCAATACCGTTCGGCGGTGTTCCCGGACGGCGAAGAGCAGGAAGCGGCCGTTCACCGCGCTATGGAGCGGGCCGCCGCCGATTGGCCGGCGCCGATTGTCACCACCGTAGAGCCGCTTTCCACCTGGTATCCGGCCGAGGATTACCATCAGGACTATTGGGAAGGCGAAGGCCAGCGCAATCCCTATTGCCTGGCGGTAATCCCGCCCAAGCTTCGTAAGCTCCGCAAGAGCTTCGCCGACAAGGTGAAAAGCGCCGACGCCGCCGCCTGATCAGCGCAGCGGCCACACCGCAAGGATCAAGGGCACGCCGACCAGGATGACGATGAGGCTGAGCGGCGCGCCCAGCCTTGCATAATCGCTGAACCGGTAGCCGCCGGGGCCCATCACCAATGTGTTGCACTGGTGGCCAATGGGAGTGAGGAAGTCGCAGCCCGCTCCGACCGCCACGGCCATCAAGAATGCTTCCGGCTTGTAGTTGAGGCCCGTTGCAAAGGTGGCGGCGATCGGTGCCATCACCAGAACGGTGGCGGCGTTGTTGAGGAACGGCGTCACCGCCATCGCCGCAACCAGGATCAGGCCGACCGCACCCCAGGCCGGCAGCGTCGCTGCAACGCCGGTCAGCCAATCGGCGATAAGGTCGGTCGCGCCGGTGGTGCGCAGCGAGTCCGACACTGGGATCAGCGCCGCAATCATGATCAGGATCGGCCACTCGATCCGCTCGTAGGCCTCGCGCGCCGGTAGGGCGCCGGCGAGCATGATCAGGGCGGCGGCGCCGAAGAACGCGATCGCCACCGGCACGAGACCCATTGCGGTAAGAACCATTGCCCCGGCCAGAATAGAAACCGGGATAAGGCCGCGTCGGGCGCTGCCGAGACGCAGCGTCCGCTCGGCGAGAGGAAGGCATCCGAGCTCGCGGAGCCGCTCCGGCAGCGTATCCAGCGTGCCCTGCAGCACGATCACGTCCCCTGCGCTCAGCACGATGTCGCGCAGCCGCGACGTGATCCGGTCGCCGCGCCGGGATACGGCGATCAGATTGACGCCGTGGCGGTCGTGCAGCGCCATCCTCCCCGCTGCCTGTCCGATTAGCGAACTGTCGCGGCCGATCACCGCTTCGATGACGCCGACGTTGGACGAGTTGGTCGCCGCCGCCGCTTCGCGGTGCTGGCCTTCGAGCTCCAGCCCCGCCACGGCGATCGCCCGCTCCAGCGCATCCGGCTCGCCCTTCAGGGTCAGCACGTCGCCCGCGTTTATGCGGGCATCCGGAAGTGGCATCGCCCCTGGCTTGCCGTAGCGGTGGATGGAGGTGACGGTAATCTCGCCCTCCACCATCGCCCGGAACTCGGACACCGTAATGCCTTCCGCCGGTGAGTTGGCGGGAACTTCCGCTTCCGTCGCATAATCCTCAATATCGAGGGCTTCGCCGAGGGTCGGCGCGGCGCGGCGGCTTGCCGGAAGCAAGCGATAGCCGAAGCGCAGAAAGATCAGGCCCACGGCGGCGAGGCCAAGTCCCACCGGCGCGTAGTCGAACATGCCGAACGGCTCGCCGGTCATGTCTTCCCGCACCCGGCTGACGATGATGTTCGGCGAGGTGCCGACCAGGGTGATCAGACCCCCAAGCAAGCTCCCGAACGCCATCGGCATCAGCATGCAGGACGGAGAGGTGCCAGAGCGCTTGGCGAGCTGGAACGCCGCCGGCATCAGCATGGCAAGCGCGCCGATATTTTTCACCATTGCGGAGAGAAAGGTGACGGAGCCGACAAGGACGGTGAGCTGGCTCCCCATCTTGGTCATTCCGCTTGTGAAGCGGCCAAGCACCGCCTCCACCACGCCCGATCGTTCTACCGCCGCCGAAATCACCAACGCGGAAGCGACAATGATGACGATATCGTCCGCGAAACCGGTAAACGCTTCATCCGGCGACACCGTGCCGAGCAGCAGGCTGGCGAGCAACGCCAGGATCGCCACAAGGTCAAATCGGATCCGGCCCCAAATAAAGAGCACCATCATTCCCGCGAGCACAGCAAAAGACAGAGCTTGGGGAGTTGTCATGAAGGCCTTTCCGGCGGCTGAGGAGCATTGGTAACGCGGCTTGGCGTCATGGGTTCACCGGCGAAGCGAGGCGGCGGTGCGGCGTCCCTTGCGCAAGCATTGTTTTTGCCGCGCCTCCTGTGCAAAAGCCGCACCGCACGGTTCCGATGTGGCACCGCTTGATCCCGTATTTGAGAGTATCAGCCTGCTAGCCCGTTGCGTCACCTTGTGGATCGGCCCCTCCCTCGGCCCAGTGGAGCGCGCCTGCCTGCAGTCGGTTCTGCGGCAGGGCCACACGGTGGCGCTTTATTGCTACCACGTCCCTGAAGGCGTGCCGGGCGGTGTCGAACTTCGCGAGGCCGCGGGTATCCTCCCCGAAGCCGACATCGTCCGCCACCGAAGCGGAAGCGTCTCTTTGTTCTCCAACCGCTTTCGCTACGAACTCCAGCGGCGCGGGCTCGGCACCTGGGTCGATACCGACATCTACCTGCTCAAGCCGCTGGACGGGGAATGCCCGTACCTGATGGGCGAAGAAGCACCGGGCGTTATCAACACGGGGGTGCTGCGCCTGCCGCCGGACTCCCCGCTTCTTGCGCCGCTTCTCGAAATTTTTAAGGAAAAGACGGTGCCGCGGTGGCTCCCGCTCCGCGCCAGGGCAGCGGCCTGGTGGCGGCTCAGGACGCGCGGCCGCAGCGGCGTTGCGGACATGCCCTGGGGCAGTGCTGGGCCACGCGCACTTACCGCGCTTGCTCAGCACTTCGGCCTTGCGCATCTCGCCGAGCCGGCGGAAGTTCTAAATCCCGCGCCGTGGCAGGATGCCGGCTGGGTGCGCGATCCGGCGCGGCGCCTGGAAGACATGGTCACAGAACGAACGGTGGCCGTTCACCTGTGGAACGAACGGATCAAGCGCTTCAAGAACGCACCGGCGCCGGCCGGAACTTTCCTTGCGCGCCTGCAAGCGGAAGGTGCGGCCGGCAGCCGCGGCGCTTTGCCGCAAGCGGCGGCGGCGCAGTGACTGTTGCCGCTCCGACCGTGTCGGTGATCCTGCCGGTCCACAACGGCATGCCCTACGTAGAGGAGAGTGCCCGCTCCATTCTCGGCCAAAGCTTTGGCGACTTTGAACTGGTGATCGGCGACGACGGGTCGAGCGACGGGACCAGCAATGCCGTTCAACAACTCGCCGCCGCGGACCAGCGGGTCCGAATTCTCCGCCGTGATGCGCCTTCGGGACTTGCCGCCAGCGCAAACTGGCTCGTTTCGGAAAGCCGCGCGCCCTTTGTCGCCGTTGCCCATGCCGACGACCGGGCTTATCCCGAACGGCTGGCGCGGCAAGTCGCCATTCTTGCCGCCCATGCCGATATCGATCTCGTCGGCACATTGTGGGACGGAATGGATGAGGAGGGCCGGAAGGTGCGCCCGGGCGACTTCTGGCGCCTGCTTCGTCGCTCGCCTTTCGCGCCATTCTCGCACAGCTCCATTCTCTTTCGGCGCACAGCGTTCGAGCGTGCGGGCGGCTATCGCCCGGAAGCCGAATATTGGGAGGATCTGGACCTTTACTTCCGGATTGCCGAACACGGCCGGATCGTTGTGATCCCCGAAGTGCTCTCCACCGTCCGCCACGCGCGGATCAGCACGCGGCTGCGCAGCAACCAGGTGCGTGTCGAGAACGCCGTCGATCTCATGATTCGCTCTACCCAAATCTACGCCGCCGGCGGCGATCACAGCCCGCTTCTTCAGCGCCACACGCCGCTCGCCGAACACCGGCTTCACCCAATGACGTTTATCTCCTGCGGCTCGACGCGTCTCTGGTCCGGGCGCTCACCGCGTGTTTTGGGGCGGGTAAGGGAACGCGCCCGGCTGCGCTTCGACGGCGCCACGCTCCACACCCTCTTTTGGGTGGCTTGGGGCACCGCGAGCCCGAAAAGCCTGCGCTTCTTTCTTTCGGCACTGCTCCACGTGCGCAACGCGCTTGCGCGACCGTTTCTGAAGAACCTCGATTACGTGGAATGGCGCCCTCGCGAGGTGACCCATAGGCAAGAACGGCCTGTGCCGGAGCAGGGGCGAAAGGCGGGCAGCAGCCGATGACGCCGCGCCTCAGCGTCGTCATGCCCGTGCACAACGCGCTCCCCTATCTGGACGAAGCGATCGGAAGCATTGTCCGGCAGACGTTTCGCGACTTTGAACTGGTGGTATTCGACGACGCCTCCAGCGACGGCTCGGCCGCCGTGCTCTCCGCGTGGGTGGCACGGGATAACCGCATCCGGCTGATCCGCAGCACCGACCGGCTCGGCCCTGCAGGAAGCGCCAACGGGGTCGTCGAGGAGGCGCGGGCGGCCGTGATTGCTCGAATGGATGCCGACGACGTATCGCACCCCCTGCGGCTGGAGCGGCAATTGGGGGTGCTGGACGACAACCCGGACGCAGCATTGATTGCTTCCGTTCATGACACGGTGGACGCATCTGGCAGGCAGGTGCGCGCGCCCGATCTGGCCCGAGTCGTGCGCCGCTCCCCGTTCGCGCCTTTCGTGCACGGCTCGATCATGTACCGCCGCGCGGCCTTTGACGCGATCGGCGGCTACCGTGCCGCCTGCAACTTCTGGGAAGACATCGACCTCTTCGTGCGCATTGCAGGGCAAGGGCGCATATTGGTGATCCCAGAGGCCCTTTACAGCCACCGTATTGCCGTAACCAGCACTCGTCTTACCTCGCCCCGCGGCAACGTCACCGCCGCCTACGGGCGTATGTACCAATGCCTCGAGCGCTATGTCCGCGGAGAAAGCTACGAGGACCTGCTCGATGCTCCGGCGCGAGATCGGGTGGCGCCAAGCACCTTCGCCTTGCTCGGATCACCCGTTGTTTGGGCGGGCGGCTCCCCCAAGCTTCTGCGGCCGCTGCTTACCGGCGGGCATCTCGCCGCCGACCTCGAAAGCGCGGCGGTTCTTGCCTGGACCGCGTGGGCGGACCTGAGCCCGCGCAGCCTGCGTGCATTCCTGCGCACCTACCTCGCGATCAGGAACCGGACCGCAGGGCGAAAGGCGGCAGGAAAGCCGTGGATCGAGTGGCAACCGCCGAGAGGCTGAACCGCTAGCGCGGACCGGTGCCCGCCTCAGTTCGAGGCGAGCGCCGTGCCTTTTCCGGTCGTATTGAGAGCCGCGATAACCTTGCCGTCGCGGCCGTAGAGATCGCTATACTTCGCGGGCTGCTTCTCGTCGGTCGCGGCCACGGTGAAATAGACGATGTAGACCGGAATCGGCGTCGCGACATTGGCCTGCACGGTTTTGCCGGAAGCAACCGTCTGGTTGACCTTTGCGCGCGTCCATTCGGTGCCGTCCAGCAGGGTCGCCGCGAAGCCGACGGCGTCTTCCGTGCGGATGCAGCCGTGGCTGAACGCGCGAAGCTGCTTGTTGAACAGGTTCTTGGCATTGGTGTCGTGCAGGTAGATTGCGTGCGGGTTGCCCATCACCAGTTTCATCTTGCCGAGCGCATTGGAGGGCCCCGGCGGCTGGCGGTAGCGGAACTTGCCTTCGCCCGCCGGCACGCGGACATAGCCCTTCTTTCCGGCGACTTCCTTGGCAATGCTCGCCGGCACTTCCCACCAAGGATTGAAAATTGCACCGGTGATCGTGGCGTTGAGCGAGGGAGTCGGCGTCTTGAGCGCGCCGGCGACAGCGCGGCGGCGGTCAAGCGTCTGGCCGTTCTCAACCAGGGCGACGGTGTAGGCCGGCACGTTCACGATCACGTACTTCTTGCCAAGGTCGCGCGGCAGCCAGCGCCAACGATCCAAATTGATCCGGATTTTGTCGGCGGTGGCCGCGTCGGCGTCGGCGAGCATCGCCTTCAAGCCGGCATATTGCGGGTGGGTCGGGAGCAGCGAGCGCAGCGAAGCGGCCACGCCTTCGCCCGAGACGGCGCGGTTCAGAAGAGCCTGCTGATCGTAGACGTTCCAGCTGTCGTCCTTGACGTACCAATCGACGCGGGCATCCCCGCGAACGTGGCCGAACATCAGATCGGACGCGACCTTGAGATAGGCCTGCGTTGCGATAGCGCTGAGATCGTCGGCTTTCGAGGAAATCGCCAGGCGGAGCCGCGATACATCGTAATCGGCCGGATCGAGGCCTTCGCCACCGATGCCCTCTACAAAGGCGAGAAGCTCTTCCGCCTGCTTGCGCTTCCATTCGGCCGCGATCGCCGGCGCGGCGGGCGATGCCGGTGCAGCCTGCGCTGCGGCGGCAGGAGGTTGCTGCGCGGCAGGGGCGGCGGTCTGCGCAAGCGCGGCGGTCGCCGCGGGGACTAGAATAAGCGGTACGAGATAGCGGCTGTACATCGGCGTTCCCTATGGTGGCGGCGGCCGCACTCTTTGCAAGTGACCAGGCCTGCTCGATCCGTAGAAACGCTCATATCGGACCCGCGCGAATCCAGCAAGAACCGCGCAAGCCATGGAAATCAAAAATAAAATGGCCCGGCGGGGGAACCGCCGGGCCATTGTTCACAATCGGCTCAGCTACGGTCGCTAGCGGTGTCGCGGTTCATCCAGCCGAAGTAAGCCGCGACCAGTGCGAGGAGCGCGTGGAGCGCGACGTCGCCGCCGTAGAGCGGGATCAGACCGAAGGTGGTGCGGAGGCCCGGAACGAGGCCCATCACCGTGAGCACCGCGTAGATGACCGCTACGGCGCGGAAGTAGCCACGTGAGCCGCTATAGCTTTTGGCGGCGAGCAGGCCCCAAACGCCGAACAACAAGTGGACGATGTTGTGGAGCACGTTCACCGGGAACATGCCGAGTTCGTAGCCGAAGAAGCTGCGCAACGTGACTTCGGAATCAGCCGCATGGCCGGCATGGTCCATCGCCGTAAGCCCGGGGATGAAACCGCCGATACCGATGATCAGGAAAACCACGCCGAATATCCTGGCGAAGGTGCGGGTGTTCATTCTTTCTCTCCCTTGTCGTTGCCTTCACGCATACCGGACGCCGCAACTTAGCCGTGTTTCGCGCGAAGCGATCAGTCGCGGGCGATGACGTTAGAGCGACCGGCATCGGGGAAGGTTCCCGACACGAAACGAGCGATAGCGGCGGAGATCTTATCCCCGCCTGCCACCGACGGTTCGATCGGGTTGGCATAATCCTCATCCTCGTCGCAGATCAGGCGGAGATCGATCAGCGTTGCACCGCGGGCGAAGACGGCGCGGGTGATGACGTCGTTGAAGATGGCCAGCGCCGTTCGGATGATCCGCTGGTCGGGGCTCGACGGCGGCGTATCGTAGATCGTGCAGAACGCGGTGGTGAGGCCGCGCGCCAGCACCGCGTCGGCCATTTCAGCATAGTCGCGGGCGAAGCGGCTTTGCGCGTTTCCGAGCAGCGACACCGCTTCCGCGACGCTGCCGACGCTTTGATGGAGGATGCCGCTTGCCCCGAGCGCATCGTTGCCGCCGGCGCTGACGATCAGGTGCGTGGCATCCGCCGGCACCCGGCTAAGCTGCGCCAGCACGCCGCGCGTCACCGCGCCGTCCACGGCAAGCAGGCCGGCTTTCGCTTGAAACGGCAGCTTCGCGCGAAGCTGCTTCACGACATCGGGACCGCCTGGAACGTAGACGCCGTTGTCGAAGATCGAGTCGCCAAGAAGGATCGCGTGGGTCATGCCAACCGAAACGCTCAGCGGGCGATGAGTTCCTTCGCGGCGGCGGCGAAGGCGGCGCCGTTTTCGGGATCGTAGCCGAGGTACAGGTCCGGTTCGATCAGCTCCAACTCGATCAGTTCGGGTGTTCCGGAGAGGCCGCGGACCAGATCGACGCGGGCGTAAAGGAGGTCCTCGTCCACCGCCGCAAGGATGCGCTCGGCGGCCGCCAACTCGTCGGGCGCCGGCTGATAAGCGGTTATGATACCATCGAATTCCGGCTGAACACGAAAGTCGCCCGGCTGCGGGCGCTTGGAAATTGCGTGGCTGAAACGCTTGTTGAAATAGAGCAGCGACACTTCGCCGGTTCCCTCGATAGCCGGCAGGTACGGCTGGATCATGGCAGGTCCTTCCGGGCCGCCGTGCAGGCTGTCGCCGGGGGACCAGCGGATCGTTTGCCAAGCGGTGGAGGAGACTTGCGGTTTCGCCACCAGCCGTTCGGTGCCGAAGCGGGCGCGGGCGTCTTCCAGTGCACCGGGGCTCAGCCGATCGGCGTACAGTGTCGGCACTACCGGAGCGCCCTTTTCCTCCAGCCGGCCGAGGTAGCGCTTGTCGGCGTTCCAGGCGAGAACCGAGGCGGGGTTGTGGAGGCGAACCCCCTGCCCCTGCCACTGAGCCACCGCCTCCAGCCACTGCCGGTGGGCGCGCGGATAGCCCCAGACGAGGAGCGGCAGAACGAGCGCAAACTCGGCGAGATCGGACGCGTCCGCCCAGCTCCGCCCGACAACATCCAGGCCCGCAGCGCGCAGCGGCGCGGCGTTGCGCTCCAGCACATCGCGCCAACGGGTGCGGTAGCCTTCGTCCGACGGATCGGGGGTGAGGATACAGATCGTGGTGGTGTTGAAAATCTCACCGTGCATCGAAATCGATGCCTTGGGCGAGCGGCAGATCACGGCTGTAGTTGATCGTGTTGGTGGCGCGGCGCATGTAGGTCCGCCACGCGTCCGAGCCGCTTTCGCGCCCGCCGCCCGTTTCCTTTTCACCGCCGAACGCCCCGCCGATCTCCGCGCCCGAGGGGCCGATATTGACGTTAACGATGCCGCAGTCGGACCCGGCGGCGGAGAGAAAGGTCTCCGCCTCGCGTATGTCGTTGGTGAAGATGGCGGAGGCGAGGCCCTGGGGCGCGAGGTTGTGCGCCTCGATCGCCTCCTCAAGCGCCGAATAGCGCATCACGTAGAGGATCGGCGCAAAGGTTTCGGTGAGGGTGATCGGCGTCTGCCCGGGCATCTCCACGAGCGCCGGCCGGACGTAGAAAGCGCCCTCGGCACCCGGCAGCCGCTCGCCGCCATGTACCGCGCCGCCTTGCTCCTTCGCCGCGGCAAGCGCCGCCTGCATCGCCTCGAAGCCGGTGCCGTCGATCAGCGGGCCGACGAGCACGCCCCCCTCCAGCGGATTGCCGACCGGCACCCCCGCCCAGATCTCCCGGAGCCGCGGCACCAGCGTGTCGTAAATGCTGTCGTGCACAAAGAGCCGGCGCAGGGTGGTACAGCGCTGCCCCGCCGTTCCGACGGCGGAGAAGGTGATGCCGCGCTCGGCAAGCGCCAGATCGGCGGACGGCGCTACCACCATGCCGTTATTGCCGCCGAGCTCGAGCAGAACCCGGCCGAAGCGGGAAGCAACGCGCGGCGCCACTTCGCGTCCCATGCGGGTGGAACCGGTGGCGGAGAGCAAAGCGACCCGGGGATCGTCGACCAAAGCCGCGCCCGTTTCGCGGCCGCCCTGCACCACCTGGCTGAGACCCGCAGGTGCGTCGCCGAAGCGTTCAAGCGCGCGCTCGAACAACGCCTGTACCGCTACCGCGGTCAGCGGCGTCTTTTCCGAAGGCTTCCACACCACCGCATCGCCGCAGACAAAGGCGAGGCACGCATTCCACGCCCACACCGCGACAGGAAAGTTGAATGCCGAGATCACGCCGACCACGCCCAGCGGGTGCCAAGTCTCCATCATCCGGTGGCCCGGCCGCTCGGTTGCAATGGTAAGGCCGTAAAGCTGGCGGGAGAGGCCGACCGCGAAGTCGCAGATGTCGATCATCTCCTGAACTTCGCCAAGACCCTCCTGGAGGATTTTGCCGCATTCCAGGCTGACCAGGCGTCCGAGCGTATCCTTTTCCCCGCGCAGCACGTCGCCGAACAAGCGGACGAGTTCCCCGCGGCGGGGCGGCGGAACGTTGCGCCATTGCAGGAACGCGGCGTGCGCATGTTCGACTGCCGCCGCCACGTCTTCCGACGAGGCGAGTGCAACGCCGCCGAGCGGCAGTCCATCGATCGGCGAATGCGAAACGAGCGGCCCTTGCGGCACCGGCACGTGCAGGCGTTCGAGGATCGAGCCGGCTTCCGCGGTGGAGTTGAAGGTCACAGTTCCGGCTCCTGAAGCATCGGCGGCCTCTACCCGCCCCACCGCGCCGCTGTCGAGCCGCCGCGCCTCTCTGTCGGCTTCCGGACAGACAGGCCGTTTCGGCGGCGCTATGAAGCGCCCGGGGTTTGTTGCCAAAAGCAGCATTGGGGAATTGGAATGAGTGGGGAAGCTGGAGGCGGGGCATCCGCGGCGCAGCCGGTTGCGAGTTTCGCATCGAACCGCCTGCTTGCGACGTTCAGCGCGGCCGACCGGGCGGCGCTCGGCGGCGCGGCGCAACTCGTCACCCTGAAGCGCAAGACGATCCTGTGGGATCAGGGCGCCGATATCGAGTATAGCTACTTCCCGATGCCGGGCACGATGATCTCCATGGCCATCGACCTCGAGGACGGCTCGAGCGTGGAGGTTGCAAGCATCGGCAAGGAGGGCGCTGCAGGCGGGATCGTCAGCTGCGGCACGTCCCGCGCATTCGGCCGCGCGCTTGTGCAGATCGGCGGCTTAGCCTTCCGGATTTCGCTGCCCGCATTGGAAGCGGCAAAGGCGCGCTCGCCCTCCATCCGATCACTGTTCTGCCGCTACTCGGACGTGTTGCTCGCCCAGGTGATGCAATCGGTCGCCTGCAATGCCGCGCACCCGATGGAAGCTCGGCTGTGCCGCTGGTTGCTCACCTCGCTGGATCGGGTAGGAATGCAGGATCTGCCGCTGACCCAGGCAATGCTCGCGGAGATGCTGGGTGTGCAGCGCACCACCGTCAACGCAGCCATCCAGTCGCTCCAGGCGCAGGGCGTGATCGCCACGTCGCGCGGGCTTCTTCACGTCGTCGATCGTGCCGGCGTCGAGCGCCGCGCCTGCGAATGCTACGCGCGGGTGGAGGATCATTTCAGCGAATCGCTCCCTGAGATCCGCCCGCAGGCGGTGGACGCGACGGCGTGACCTGGTACCGCCTTTATCGCTGGTCGGAGAGCGGCATCGCCCAGGTTTGGGACCTGGAAGCGGACGGGGAAGCGCAAGCGGTTGCGCAAAGCGTCGAGCGGCTGGCCGGCCGCCGCGGCGAGCTGTGGCAGGGCAAGAAGCTGGTGGAGCGGTTCGAGCAGCTTCCCGCCTGAGCGGACTCAGCCTCCGAGCAGTTCCCGCGCGGCGCCGAGGGCGCTTACGCCCTTCTCCAGCGTCTCCGCCTTTTTCGCGAAGCACAAGCGGATCACGTTTGTCGCCGGTTCCTGCGCATAGAAAGCCGACAGCGGGATCGCGGCAACGCCCGCTTCGCGCACCGCTCGCTCGCAAAATTCCGTATCGCCCAACGCGATGCCGGAGGCGGCGAGATCGACGTTGAGGAAGTAGGTGCCGTCGGCGCGCAAGGTCCCGAAGCCGGCGTCCCGAAGCGCAGCGTCGAGCCAGTCGCGGGAGCGGACGAAATCGCCCCGCATGGCCGCATAATATGCGTCCTCCTTGGCCATTCCGTAAGCGACGGCGGCCTGAAGGTTGGGAGGAGTCGCATAAGCGAAATATTGGTGCGCCTTGGAGATCGGCTCGCCAAGCACCGGCGGCGCCACGATCCAGCCGACCTTCCAGCCGGTAAGCGAAAAGATCTTGCCGGCCGAGCCGACCTTCACCGTCCGCTCCGCCATGCCCGGCAGCGACGCCAGCGGGATGTGTTCGGCGCCGTCGAACACGAGATGCTCCCAAACCTCGTCGCTGATCGCCACCGCGCCGGCTGCGATGCAGCGTTCGGCGATCAGCGCCAGCTCATCCCTTCCGAACACCCGCGCCGTCGGGTTATGCGGGTTGTTGACGATCACCAGCCGCGTTCGAGGCGAAAAAGCCGCGTCGAGTGCTTCAGCCGTGATCCGCCACTCCGGCGGCTCGAGCCGCACCAGCTTGGGCACGCCGCCGGCGCGAAGCACCAGCGGCAAATACGCGTCGTAAAGCGGCTGGATCAGAACCACCTCGTCGCCCGCGCTGACCAGCGCCATGATCGCCGCGGCAAGCGCTTCGGTGGCGCCGGACGTGACGGTGATCCACTCCGGATCGACGCTCAACCACTGATGATGTCGATAGTGATCGGCGACGGCGCGGCGAAGCTCCGGCAGGCCGCGCATCGGCGCATATTGGTTGGAACCTCCCCGAAGCGCGTCGGCGGCGCGGGAGACGACATCCTCCGGCCAGCCGAAATCGGGGAAGCCCTGGCCGAGGTTCACGGCACCGTGCTCCACCGCAAGCGCCGACATGTGCGCGAAGATCGAGGTCGGCAGTGTTTGGAAAAGCGGGTTCATCGGTTCAGCCGTTCGATCAGCGCCGTTGCGGCGGCGGGGTTGCGCTCCTTGGCACCCGAGATGAAGAAGACGTAAGTTTCGCGCGGCGCGGCAGGCGGCGGAGGGGCATTGTAGGGAAGCCCGTCCGGGCTTTCACCGCGGGCCCAGCCGGCGGCGATCTCCGCCCAGCGATCCAGCGCCGCGTCGTCATAGCCGGTGGGCACCTCCTCCCGCGCGCACATCAAACGGGCATAAGCGAAGTCGCCGCTCAAGTCCGCGACGCAGGGGAAATCGTCGCTGTCGCCGTAGACGATGGCCACGCCGGCGGCCCGGGCGAGCGCGACGAAGGCGGGGTCGCGGAAGCTTTCGTGGCGAACCTCCACCGCGTGGCGAAGCGGGACGCCGTCCTGTTCCTTCGGGAGCAAAGCAAGAAAGGCGGCGAAGTCGTCTGGATCGAAGCGCTTGGTGGCCATGAACTGCCACAGGATCGGGCCGAGCTTGTCGCCGAGCTCGGTGAAGCCCTGGCCGCAGAAGCGCGTCACCGCCTCGCCGCCCTCCCCCAGCACCTTGCGGTTGGAGCAATAGCGCGAACCCTTGATCGCGAATTTGAAGCCGTCCGGCACCGTCTTGGCCCAGCGGGCGAACAGGTCCGGGCTTTGCAGCTTGTAGTAGGTCGCGTTGATTTCGATCGCGGTCAGCCGCTCGGACGCGAAGGCGAGCTGCTTGGTTTTGGCCAAACCGGGTGGGTAGAAGGTGCCGCGCCAGGGATCATAGTCCCACCCGCCGATCCCGACCCGGATTGCGCCTGCCGTCATGCCTCCCGCGCTAGACCCGCGCAGACGAGCGCACAAGGCTGCGGAACGGCAGATGCGACATATTGCATAATTATGCATACCTACGCATATGGACGGAACAATGATCCGTACTGCAATCCTAGGAGCTTCGGGCTTCGTCGGTGCCGAGCTGCTTCGGCTGATGCACGGCCACCCGTCGCTCGTGCCCGCGCGGCTGTTCGGCGACAGCCAGGCGGGGCATCCGCTCGAGGCGGTGCATCCGCAGCTCGCGCTTGCCTATCCCGGCATGCAGGTCGAGCGCTTCTCGCCGGACGCGCTGGACGGCATCGATCTTGTCTTCGCCGCCCTCCCCCACGGCCATTCGCAGCGGATCGCGGCCGAGATCATCGCACGCGACATCGCATTCGTCGATCTCGGCGCGGACTTCCGGCTGAATGACCCGGGAGAATATCAGCGCTGGTACGGCGAAGCGCATGCGGCGCCGGAGCTGCTCGACCGCTTCGTCTACGGCCTGCCCGAATATTATCGCGACGAGATTGCTTCGTCGCGCACCGTGGCGGCGCCGGGCTGCTACCCGACTTCGGCCATTCTTGCGCTGAAGCCGCTGCTGCCGCTGATCGATCCTGCGACGATCGTCGTCGATGCCGCCTCGGGCGTTACCGGCGCCGGGCGAGGCCTTAGCGAAACCACCCACTTCAACAGCGTGGCGGAAAGCTTCAGCGCCTACGGGCTGCTCGGCCACCGCCACACGGCCGAGATGGAAATGGCTTTGGGGGCAAGCGTGCTGTTCACGCCCCACCTCCTGCCGATCAACCGCGGCATTCTCGCAACTTGCTACGCGCAGGCGAAGGGCCCGTGCGACCCGCTCGGCGCGCTTCGCGAAGCTTATGCGGACGAGCCGTTCGTTCATGTCTCCGAGCGGCCGCCTTCGACCAAATGGACGCTCGGTTCCAACGCCGTGCACATCACCGCCCGCTACGACGAGCGCACCGGCCGTGTGCTTGCCATCGCCGCGCTCGACAATCTTGTGAAAGGAGCCGCCGGACAAATGATCCAGTGCGCCAATCTGATGTTCGGACTCGAAGAAACCGCCGGCCTGCCGCGCGTGGGGGTGTGCCCGTGAGCGTTACCGCGGCTGAAGGGTTCGTTGCGGCCGGCTGCCATGCCGGCGTCAAGCGGCGGCGCTATGACATGGCGATGCTTGCGACCGACGACCGCAAGCCCGTGGCGGCGGCGGCGGTGTTTACGCAGAACAAGTTCTTCGCGCCCCCGGTGGCGGCAAGCAGGGAGCGGCTGGCGGCGAACGGCGGGCGCGCGGCGGCGATCGTCGTCAACTCGGGCAACGCCAATGCGGGCACCGGTGCGGCCGGACGCGCCGACGCGGAAGCGATGTGCGACGCGGCGGCGCGGGCGCTTGGGATCAACAGCAGCGACGTGCTGGTCTGCTCCACGGGGATCATCGGCACCCCGCTGCCGATGGAGAAGATTTTGCCCGCGACACCGAAGCTGGCGAAGAAGCTGTCGGTGGACGGCGCGGAGGATGCTGCGAAGGGCATCCTCACCACCGACAGCGCCTCCAAGGAGGCGCTGGTGCGCGGCTCCACCTTCACACTTGGCGGCATGGCCAAGGGCTGCGGCATGATTGCGCCGAACATGGCGACCATGCTGGCCTTCCTTACCACCGACGCGGACGTGTCGGCGGAGGAGATGACCGAGGTCCTGCGCGACGCCGCCGACCGGACGTTCAATACGCTGAACGTCGATGGCGCGACCTCCACCAACGACACGGTGATCCTGCTCGCCTCCGCGCGGCGCGGCCGGCCGGACTTGGCCGAGTTCGCGAGCGCCGTGCACGCGGTGTGCGAGGATCTCACCTACCAGATGGCCCGCGATGCCGAAGGCATGACCAAGATGGTTTCCCTCTCCGTCACCGGCGCGGCTTCCGACGCGGAGGCGCGGATCGCGGCCAAAGCGATCGCCGAGAACAACCTGGTCAAATGCAGCTGGTACGGCGGCGATCCGTATTGGGGCCGCTTGCTTGCCGCGGCGGGATCGGCGGGCGTGATGTTTGAGGCGGAGAAGACGAGCGTCTCCTATGGCGGCGTCGTTGTTTCCCGCGCCGGCACCAACGAAGAACACGATGCGGAGGCGGTTGCGAAGCACATGGCCGGCGAGCGGATCCAGATCGAAGTGGCGCTCGGCCTTGGCAGCGGGCGTGCGCAGGCGATCGGCATCGATCTAGGCCCCGGCTACATCAAAGAGAATTCGAAAACGTCATGAACAGACCCATTTCCGTCATGCCAGCGAAGGCTGGCATCCATGCTGGCTTGGCGAAGGGCCGCGTTGGTGGAGGTTCAGCATGGGCCCCAGGCTTCGCTGGGGCGACGGGAGGTGCTCGGTGAGGAGCCCTGCCGAAACCGCGCGCATCCTTGTCGAAGCCCTGCCCTATATCCGCCGCTTCTCCGGAAAATCGGTGGTGGTGAAGATTGGCGGTGCCGCGATCGACGCGGAAAGCGACCGGGCGCTTGCCCAGGACGTGCTGCTTCTGCGCAGCGTCGGCGTTCGCTGCGTGCTCGTCCACGGCGGCGGGCCGCAAGTTGACGAAATGATGCGGCGCGTGGGCAAGGAACCGGAGTTCCGCGACGGCCTCCGCGTCACCGACCTGGAGACGCTGGAGATCGTCCGAATGGTGCTGGTCGGCAAGATAAACCGCGACCTCGTTGCCGCAATCAACCGCGAGGCATTGGACGAACCGGTCGCCGTCGGCGTGTCGGGCGAGGATGCCGGCATGCTGACGGTGACGCCGCGGGAAAGCGCGCTCGGCTTCGTCGGCGACGTGAGCCACGTTCGGGAGTCGGTGCTTCACCGGCTGCTCGACGAGGGCCTGGCGCCGGTTGTGTCCACCATCGGCGCCGACGAGACCGGCCACCCCTATAACGTCAATGCCGATGAAGCGGCGCGGGCGATTGCCGTGGCGATGGGGGCGGAGAAGATCGTCTACCTCACCGCCGCGCCGGGGTTGCTGGAGAACGTGGAAGACGAAAATAGCCTGATTCCGCGGCTTTCGTCCGCCGAGGTGCGGGAACGGATCGGCGGGGAGAGCGTCAGCAAGGGCATGATCCCAAAGCTCAAAGCCTGCGCGGACGCGGTCGATGCCGGCGTCGGCACCGCGCACATCATCGACGGGCGGGTGCCGCACGCGCTTCTGATCGAGCTGCTCACCGACGAAGGCATCGGCACCATGGTGCGGCGGGAGAAGAGCTGGTGAAGGACCTGCTGACCATCGCCGACCTCGGCCGGGACGGGATTGGGCAAGTGCTTGCGCTGGCCGAGCGCCGCGACCTCGGCCAGACGCTTGCCGGCAAGGGCGTGGCCCTGCTCTTCCAGAAGCCGAGCGCGCGCACCCGCAACTCGATGGAGATGGCGGTGGTCCAGCTCGGCGGCCACCCCATCACTATCCAGAAGGAAGAAGTCGGCCTCGGCATCCGGGAGACGGCAGAGGACGTGGCGCGCACCCTTGCTTGCTACCACCAGGTAATCGCGGCGCGGGTGATGGACCACCGCGATCTGGAGCGAATGGCCGCGGCGACCGATAGGCCGGTGCTCAACATGCTTTCGGACATCGCCCACCCGTTGCAGGCGCTTGCCGATCTGCTGACGGTGAAGCATCTGCTCGGCTCGCTGGAAGGCGCTCGGATCGCGTACGTCGGCGACGCGGACAACAATGTCTGCCGCTCGCTTGCCGAGGGTTGCTCCCTGCTCGGCATCGAGATGCGCATCGCCAGTCCCGCCGCTTACAAGCTTCCTGACGCGCTGGAGCATGTGACGCAGTTCGAAGACCCCGCCGAAGCGGTGCGCGGCGCGAACATCGTCTACACGGACGTCTGGGTTTCAATGGGCCAGGATACCGAAGCCGACGCGCGCAAGGCGGCGCTTGCGTCCTACCGGGTGGACGAGGCGCTGATGGCCAAGGCGGCGGACGCTTACTTCCTCCACTGCCTCCCCGCCCGCCGCGGCGAGGAAGTCACCGACGCGGTGATGGACAGCGCGAAAAGCGCGATCTGGCTCCAGGCCGAGAACCGCATGCACACGGCGCGTGGCGCGCTTGCGTGGATGGTGGGGGCGTGAGGGTGGTAGCCCTATCATGCCTCCCCAGCGCCAGCTGCGGATGGGGACCACCCGCAGGTCGGTGGAGGGACCTTCCGAGGACAAAGCCTTCGAATGCCCAATTCTCGCCCACCGCGGCAGATCACCCCTCCACCAGCTTCGCTGGTCCCCCTCCCCACCTTCGATGGGGAGGCAAATCGTGACCGACGCACGTTCCCGGCGGCAAAAGGCCATTGCCGAACTTATCCGCGCCGACGCACTTGCCAGCCAGGAGGAAGTCACGTCCCGCCTTCGCGCCCAGGGCTTCTCCGTGACGCAGGCCACCGTGTCGCGCGACCTCGACCAGATGGGGGCGGTGAAGGTGAAGCGGTCGGGCGTGATGAGCTATGCCCTCCCCGACCAGATCGGCGACAGCGACTGGGCAGCCTCGCGCTTGGCGCGCATCGTCTCCGATTGGGTGCAATCGGTGGAAGCGGCGGGCAACCTCCTCGTTCTTCGCACACCACCCGGTTCCGCCCACCTCGTCGGCCTGGCGCTCGATCAGGCCAAGCTTCCCGAAGTCGCCGGAACGATCAGCGGCGACGATACCTTGTTCATTGCCCTGCGCGACGGCGTCGTGCCCGGCATCATGGCGGAGCGTTTCCGCAAGCTTTCCCAGGAGTAATCCATGTCCGCTTCCCCGCCGCCCAAGAAGGTCGTTCTCGCTTATTCGGGCGGCCTCGACACCTCGATCATCCTGAAATGGCTGCAGACGGAATATGGCGCCGAAGTGGTCACCTTCACCGCCGATCTCGGCCAGGGCGAGGATATCGCGCCGGCGCGGGCGAAGGCGGAGCTGCTCGGCATCAAGCCGGAGAACATCTTCATCGAGGATGTGCGCGAGGAGTTCGTGCGCGATTACGTGTTCCCGATGTTCCGCGCGAACACTGTGTACGAGGGCCTGTACCTGCTCGGCACTTCCATCGCCCGGCCGCTGATCGCCAAGCGCCAGATCGAGATAGCACGGGCTGTCGGCGCCGACGCGGTCTGCCACGGCGCCACCGGCAAGGGAAACGACCAAGTGCGCTTCGAGCTTGGTTACTACGCGCTGGAGCCCGACATCCGCGTCGTCGCGCCATGGCGGGAGTGGGAGTTCGGAAGCCGCGAGGCGCTGATCCGCTTCGCCGAGGAGCATCAGATCCCGATCTCCAAGGACAAGCGCGGCGAAAGCCCCTTCTCCATCGACGCAAACCTGCTGCACAGCTCGTCCGAGGGCAAAGTGCTGGAGGACCCGGCGGTGGAAGCGCCCGAATATGTCCACCAGCGCACCATCGCGCCCGAAGACGCGCCGGACAAAGCGACCGTTATTCAGATCGGCTTCGAGGCCGGCGATCCGGTGTCGATCGACGGCGAATATCTGTCGCCGGCGGCTTTGCTGACCCGGCTCAACCAGCTTGGCCACGACAACGGCATCGGCCGCCTCGATCTGGTCGAAAATCGCTTTGTCGGCATGAAATCGCGGGGCGTGTACGAGACGCCGGGCGGCACGATCCTGCTCGCCGCCCACCGCGGCATCGAATCGATTACGCTCGATCGCGGCGCGGCGCATCTCAAGGACGAGATCATGCCGCGTTATGCGAGCCTGATCTACAACGGCTTCTGGTTCTCGCCTGAGCGGGAAATGCTCCAGGCGCTGATCGACAAGAGCCAGGAGCATGTCTCCGGCACCGTGCGGATGAAGCTTTACAAGGGCAATGCGACGGTGATCGGCCGCGAAAGTGCGCTTGCGCTGTACGACCAGGATCTGGTGACCTTCGAGGAGGGATCGTCGAGCTACGACCAGCGCGATGCGGCGGGCTTCATCAAGCTCAACGCGCTGCGGCTGAGGATAGGCGCTGCAAGGGCGCGGCGGGGCTGAGCGCTCTTATCCTCCCCGGTACGGGGAGGGGGACCAGCCGAAGGCTGGTGGAGGGGGGCTTGTGGGGGTCTCGGAACCCCCTCCACCACGCTACGCGCGGTCCCCCTCCCCGTCCCGGGGAGGATTTCGCGCCGCCGCCACCTGCTCCCGCACCCGCTCAGGCGCTGTGCCGCCGTAGCTGGTGCGGCTCGCTACCGAGGCATCTACCGTCAGCACTTCGTACACCGAGGCGTCGATGCGCCCGTCGATCTCGCGCAGGTCCTCCAGCGGCAATTTCGCCAGCCCGACACCCCGCTCCTCGGCGAGCTTCACGGCCCGGCCGGTGATGTGGTGCGCCTCGCGGAAGGGCACGCCCGCCGCCCGCACCAGCCAGTCGGCGAGGTCGGTGGCGGTCGCAAAGCCAGCCTCAGCGGCGGCGCGCATTCGATCGATGCGGAAATCCGCCGTTTCCACCATTCCGGCAAGCGCTTGAAGCGACAGCATCAGGAGATCGTGCGCTTCGAACACCGGCGGCTTGTCGTCCTGCATGTCCTTGGAATAGGCCAGCGGCAGGCCCTTCATGGTCATCACAAGCGCCTGCATAGCACCAGCGATCCGGCCCGAATGGCCGCGCACCAGCTCGGCCGCGTCGGGGTTGCGCTTTTGCGGCATGATCGACGAGCCGGTGGAGAAAGCGTCGGGCAGGCTCACGAAGCCGAAGGGCTGGCTTGCCCAGATGATCAGCTCCTCCGCCAGCCGCGACAGATGCAAGCTGCACTGCGTCGCCGCCATCAGGTAATCGAGGGCGAAGTCGCGGTCGGAGACGCTGTCGAGGCTGTTGGCGGTCGGGCGGTCGAAGCCGAGCTCTTGGGCAACGGCATGCCGGTCGACGGGGAAGCTGGTGCCGGCCAACGCCGCCGCGCCGAGCGGGCATTCGTTGAGCCGCACCCGCGCATCGGCGAAGCGGGAGCGGTCGCGGCGCAGCATCTCGTAATAAGCCATCAGGTGGTGGCCGAGCGTCACCGGCTGCGCGGACTGGAGGTGCGTGAAGCCGGGTATCACCGTGTCCGCATGCTCCTCCGCCCGCGCGGCGATCACCCGCTGGAATGCGGCCAAGCCGGCGTCCACTTCCTCGATGGCGGCGCGGACCCACAGCTTGAAGTCGGTCGCCACCTGGTCGTTGCGCGAGCGGGCGGTGTGGAGGCGGCCCGCGACCGGGCCGATCAGCGCGGCGAGGCGCGCCTCGACGTGCATGTGGATGTCTTCAAGCGCCTGGTCTTCGGGGACGCCTTGTGCCTCATATTCGGCGGCAACTTGATCGAGCCCGCGGGCGATGATTTCGGCGTCTTTCGCGGAGACGATCCCCTGCGCCCCGAGCATCGCCACGTGCGCCTTCGACGCGCGGATGTCCTCGCGCCAGAAGCGTTTGTCGAAGCCGATCGAGGCGTTGATCTCGCGCATCAAAGCGGAGGGCCCGCCGCCGAAGCGGCCGCCCCACATCAGGTTCGATCCCGGCTTGCTTGTGTCGATGGCGCCTCTCCTTCCCGAGCCGATTAGAACCCCCGCCCGGACGCGGCAAGCGCCTCCCCCGCCGAGCCGCCGGGGGGCCCGTCGCATACGGCTCGCAAATTGCCTTTTGCCCGCCCAGCCTCTATTCCCGCGGCAACAGCCGGCCTCCTCCCGGAAGCGGCTGAAAACACGGACGTAACGGAGATCCCGCCTGATGAAGAAGAGCCTCGCTTTCGCCGCCGCTTCGTTGTTCGCCCTTGCCGCCGCAGCGCCCGCCGCGGCCGGCCCCGGGCACGCCCACGACTGTATCGACGATGCCTGCTCGATGGTGTCGCTGATGGACGGCGCCGACGATCAGACCGGCGGCGGCACGGCCTCCGCAACCGACGCCGTGCGCATGGGCGAATGGGGCATCGATCTTGCCGGCATGGACCGTTCGGTGAAGCCCGGCGACGACTTCTTCGGCTACGTGAACGGCAACTGGGCCAAGAACACGCCGATTCCGTCCGATCGCTCGTCCTACGGCGCCTTCGCGATCCTGCGCGACTTGTCGGAAGCACGGCTGAAGCAGCTTGTTGAAAGCTATCCGGCCGGCGATCCGGCCACCGGCGGCGATCAGGCCAAGGTGTCCGCGCTGTACCGCGGCTTCATGGACGAAGCGGCGATCGAGCGCACCGACGCCATCCCGCTGCTCACCCGCATCGCACCCGTTTACCAGGCGAAGAGCAAGGAAGACGTGGCGGTGCTGATGGGCCGGTCAATGGGCGGCTTCGGCTCCACCTTCTTCGGTCCGGGCGTCAACGACGATGCCAAGAACCCGGAGCGTTACGCCCTCTACATGGGCCAGTCCGGCCTCGGCCTCGGCGACCGCGAGCTTTACCTCGACGCCAAGTTCAAGCCGCAAAAGGACCGCTACCAGCAATATGTCGCGCAGATGCTGGAAATGGCCGGCTGGCCGACGCCCAAGGAGAGCGCCGCACAGGTGATCGCCATGGAAACGCAGATCGCGCAGGCCCATTGGACCCGCGCGGAAAGCCGCAACCGCGACAAGACCTACAACCCGCTGACCATGGCCGAGCTGCAGGCGCAGGCGCCGGGCTTCCCCTGGGCGACCTATTTCCGCACCGCCGGTGTGGATCGCAGCGACCGGGTGGTCGTCAGCCAGGTCACCGCGATTCCAAAGCTCGCGCAGATCTTTGCCGACACCGATCTCCAGACCCTGAAGGCCTGGCAGATGTTCCACATGGCCGACGACATGTCGCCGCTCCTGTCCAAGCGCTTCTCCGACGCGCAGTTCGAGTTCCGCTCCAAGTTCCTGCAAGGCCAGCCGCAGCAGCGCGACCGCTGGAAGCGGGCGATTTCGCTCGCCGAAAACGCAATGGGCGAAGCGATCGGCCGCGACTACGTCGCGCTCTACTTCAAGCCGGACGCGAAGGCGAAAATGGACCGCCTGGTCACCGATCTTCGCGCCGCCATGAAGGCACGGATCGAGCGGCTGGACTGGATGGGCGCCGGTACCAAGGTTGAAGCCTTGAAGAAGCTCGAGAATTTCGGCCTCAAGATCGGCTACCCGGACAAGTGGCGTGACTATTCGGCGCTTCAGGTCGTGCCGGGCGATCTCGTCGGCAATGTCGAGCGCGCCGGCCGGTTCGAGTGGGATTACCGCCGCAACCGCATCGACCAGCCGGTGGACGACGCCGAGTGGGGCATGACCCCGCAGACGGTGAACGCATATTATTCGCCGGTAAAGAACGAGATCGTCTTCCCCGCCGCGATCCTTCAGCCGCCCTTCTTCGATCCGGATGCCGATCCCGCCGTGAACTATGGCGGCATCGGCGGCGTGATCGGCCACGAAATCACCCACGGCTTCGACGATCAGGGCCGCAAGGGCGATTGGGCGGGCGTGCTTCGCGATTGGTGGCAGCCGGAAGACGCCGCCAAGTTCGAGGCGCAGGCGACGCGCCTCGGCGAGCAATATGCCGCCTACGAGTTCCCGACGCTGCCCGGCATGCACATCAACCCGCGCGTGGCGATGGGCGAGAATATCGCCGATCTGGGCGGCGTGCACCTCGGCCTTGAAGCCTATCGCAACTTCCTTGGCGGCAAGCCGGGGCCGGTGCTGGACGGCTTCACCCCCGAACAGCGCGTGTTCATGGCCTGGGCGCAGGTGTGGCGGACGTTGTGGCGCGACGATGCGCTTCGTCAGCAGATCGTCAACGGCCCCCACTCGCCGGGGCAGATCCGCGCCTTCGCGCCGCTTCGCAACCAGGACGAATGGTACAAGGCGTTCAACGTTCAGCCGGGCGACAAGCTCTACATCGCGCCCGAAAAGCGCGCGCGTATCTGGTAAAGGTGCCGGCCGCCGGGGATCGCTCCGGCGGCCGCACTCAGGCGGGTTTGGCGCTCAATGTGACCTTGAGTTCGTTCAAGGTGCGGGTGTCGAACAATAGGCCGGGATCGACATCGATCCTGAACCTTTTCTCGATCGCCAAGGTCAGCTCCACCGCGTCGATCGAATCCAGGCCGAGGTCGAAGAAGTCCTGATCCAGGCCGATCTCGGCGATGCTCAGCCGTTCGGACAATTCGGCACGCACCAGTTCAACCAGATCGACGAGCGCGGCCTCACCCAGCATCGGGCATCCTGGCTTGCGCCACCTGCCACGGCATTGCCGGCGCCGCCGACGTGTTCCAGCTGCGGCGTGCTCTGCTGCGCTGAACCTTGCCGCTGGTGGTGCGCGGCAAGATGCCTGCCTCCACGATCAGGATGCGGTCGAGCTGGAGGCCCAAAGCGTCGAAAACCCGGCTACGCATCTTGAGGATCAAGTCCCGCTCTTCACCTGCGTCCACGCTTTCGCCCCGGGCCTTCTCAACAATCAGGATTGCCTCCCGTGAGAAGTCTTCCGTCTGAAAAGCAGCCGCGCCATTCCGGTCGATCCGCTCATCGAGCGCGGTCGCCGTGCGTTCAACATCCGCCGCCGCGATGTTGACACCGTTGCGGATCAAAACGTCCTTCAGCCGTCCGGTGATGTTGAGCAGGTCTCCCTCAACGATGCCGAGATCGCCGGTGCGCAAGTAAAGGCGTCCGTCGTCCGGCTGCAGCGTCTGGTTGAACGCGCACGCCGTTGCTTCCGGATCGTTGAGATAGCCGGCGGCCACCGAAGGATGGCTGAACCAGATTTCGCCTTCCTGGCCTTCCGGCAGCGGCATGCCGTCGGGCGAGACGATGCGGATCGCGTCCTTAGCCTCGGCATCCAAGAAACAGGGTGCCCGCTCGATCGGCCCTGCCGCCGCGTCGGTGGTTGGGCCGCAAGGACTTCCCGCCGCGTAGACGCCGACTTCGGCGAGGCCGTAGACCGGGATCAGCGCTTCCGGCTTGAAGCCGCAGGCGCCGAAGCGTTCGGCAAAGGCATCGAGGCTCGAGCGGAACACCGGCTCGGCGCCACAGAATGCGATCCGCCACGACGAAAGGTCCAGCTTCGCTCGGTCCTCGTCCGAAACCCGCTTGGTGCAGAGATCGTAAGCAAAGGGCGGCCCCCCGGTGGAGGTGGCGCCGTAGCGGGTGATCGCCTTCAGCCACCTCGCCGGGTCCTGCACGAAGGCAAGCGGCGGCAGGTGCACGCTTTCAAAGCCCCGCACCAGCGACAGGACCAGGTTCCCGATCAGCCCCATGTCGTGAAAATGGGGCATCCAGTTCACGTATACTTCGCGCTCGACCTCGCCGAAACCGACGCCCCGGCACGTAAAGTCGATGTTGGCGAGCGTGCACGCCGAGTTCAGCACCACACCGCGCGGCGCAAGGGTGGAGCCGGACGTATATTGAATGAATATCGGCGCTTCGGCGGGAAGGTCGAACCCCGGGTAGCGGCCTTCGGCGAGATGATCCTGGAGCGCGTCCACTTCCACGATTGCGGCGTCGCCCAAGACCCCGCCATCGGCGGCGGACCGAACAAGGCCCCGCGCAACCTCGGCTGTGGTGAGGATCGCCGCGGCGCCCGAGGCTTGCACAATCCCTTTGAGCCGCTCCAGCGAAGCGCCGCGTCGGGGCACGGGCGCGGGGATGACCACGATGCCGGCGTACAGGCAGGCCATCATGGTCACCGCGAATTCCGGCCCCGGCTCGAACACCAGCAAGGCCGATCCCCCGCCCAACCGGTCGATCAACGCGGAGGCGAGGCGCCTCCCCGCTTCGTCCAGTTCGCCGTAGGTGAAAGCGCGCTGCTCAACCTCTCCGCGCTGAAGAAACCGATAGGCGATTCGATCCGGGTGAGTGTCGGCGCGGGCTGCGATCCGGCGCGGAAGGTTATTCGACAGCATTCTGCGCTCTTGTTTCATATGCGCGCAGGCAGCAAAGGAAAAAATACATAGATCATGCGTCGGAACCCGTGACCCCTCTGCACTTCGCCGCCTTGACGCTGTCCGCGGCCCTGAAGCTGGTGCCAAGACGGCGGCGCTGGCGTGCGCTTGTGATTGCGTCGGTGTTCGCCGGCATGATGCCGCTTCTGTTCAGAGCACGCCGAAGCAATGCAATTGCGGGACGCCGCGAGATGGCGCTGATTCGTTTGCTGGTTGCAACCTCGAAGCTGCGCCTCCGCTTCGATCCCGTTGTTCAGCATGAAAACCTTGGGGATGTGCAGGCTGTTCTTGGCAGGCCGGGCGGGGTACTTGTTGTCGGCGTTCATGACGGCCTTAGTTTTCTTGCGGTTCGCCACTTCTTCGACGTCGGCCGAGACCCGGTTGTTGTGTCTCTGAACCCCGGCTCCTTGGCCCTGGGGCGGGACGATCCGCCACGGGGTGTTCTGATCACGCCCACCTTGCTGCCCGACACTCTGCGCCACCTACGTGCGGGCGAACTTGTCTGCGCAATGCTTGATCGAGCTTCGCCGGAAAAGGGCACTTATGCGGTCGATACGCCACAGGGGGAAATGCACGTTTCCACCCCCTTGCTGAAGGTGGCGAGCGCCGCCGGTGCGTCCATTCTGTTCGTCAGGGCCAAAGCGATCGGCGAGCAGGTGAGGCTTCGCTGGTGCGCCGCAAGCGATCCCGCTTCTCTTGAAGCGGTGAAAAGCGAGTTCGCCGCCTTTTTGCGCCGGCCGATGAACGAGCGGCCGGCGGTGAAGGGCGCTGGCGAAGCGCTAGGAGCTTTGAAGCACGGCTAGGATCTCCCGGCCACACCGACATCGCCAAAGGGGAGAATGGTGGGCGTGGCAAGGATTGAACTTGCGACCCCTGCGATGTCAACACAGTGCTCTACCACTGAGCTACACGCCCACTGGGAGGGGCCTCTAGCGGGCACCGGCACCCGGCGCAACCCGCTTAACGCTTAGAGGCGGCTATGCTGGTCTTCGCTCTGGAACAGACGATCTACTTCGGCCACCAGGTCGCGAAGGTGGAAGGGCTTGGACAGTACCTTTGCCGAGGGCGCCGCCTGTCCGGCCTTGAGCGCCACGGCCGCGAAACCGGTGATAAACATCACCCGCATGTCGGGGGCCAGGACGGCGGCTTTTTGGGCAAGCTCGATCCCATCCATTTCCGGCATCACGATGTCCGTGAGCAGAAGTTCGAAACCTTCCGTTTCAAGCAAAGGCAATGCGGCGGTGCCGCGATCCACGGCGGTGACATGGTAGCCCGAACGTTCCAGCGCGCGTGCAAGATATGCGCGCATGGTGCTGTCGTCTTCCGCAAGGAGGATCCTGATCATCCGCGCTTCGCGCCTTACCTGCGGCCGCGCCCGATGCGCCGCCAGAGCGGGAACTTATGCCTCAACCGCGCGTCCGATTCCAGCGCTGGCGCCGTCAGAGGCACGTCAGATCTGCCCGAAAGTGATTGCGTGCCAAAAGCGGACTACTTACCCTCAAGGTGCGAATGAACGATCCCTCGAGCCTCACCCCCTTCAGGCGCCTCGGCCCGCGGCCGCTTGCGCTCCCGGTGGTGCTGTCGGTGCCCCATGCCGGGCGCGTCTACCCTCCCGCCCTGATGCGGGCGTCGCGGGTGCCGCTGGCGAGGCTGGAGACGCTGGAGGACCGGCTGGTCGACCGGCTGATCGGCTTGGCCGTCGAAGCGGGCGCAACAGCTCTGGTCGCCGACGCACCCCGCGCCGAGATCGACCTAAACCGCGACGAACGGGAACTCGATCCTGGCATGGTTTCGCCTCGTCCCAACCCGGGCGATCTGCTCGATACGCCGCGGTTGCGCGGTGGGCTGGGCCTGATACCGGCAAGAATGTCCGGCACCGGCAACATCTGGCGCGACCGCATTCCCTCGGCGGAGGTGCGGCGCCGAGTGGAGACGATCCACCGCCCCTACCATGCGGCGCTCGCCGAAGCGTTGAACGAAGCCCACGGGCGCTTCGGCATCGCCATTCTGCTCGATTGCCATTCCATGCCGCCGCGCGGCGCCAATGACGAGGAAGCGCAAGTCGTGCTGGGCGACCGCTTCGGCACCAGCGCGGCGCCCGAACTGACGGCAGCGGCGGAGCGAGTGGCGCGCGAGGCCGGCTACGGCGTGGTGCGCAACGTGCCTTATGCCGGCGGCCATATCACGGCAACGCACGGACGGCCCAGTGCGGGCATTCACGCCATTCAACTTGAACTTGACCGTTCCGCCTACCTCGGGCCGGATCTGCGCAGCCCCGGCGCCGGCTTCAACCGGGCGGCGCGGCTGATTCTTTCGCTTACCCGCGCGCTCGCGGCGGCGGCCCTCCCCCCGCACGGCATTGCCGCCGAATAAAAAAGCCGCCCCGCGAGTTGCGCGGAGCGGCCCAGGTTCAGGGAGGAAGCGCTCCGAAGAGCGCTAACACGCCGCCACAAAGGGGGGATATGCCGGCGCGTCCATTTCAATGTAAGAAAGGGCTAATTGGTTTCAACCGCTTGGAAAAATCGCGTCAGCGGCGGCGGTCAAGCCATGGCGCCATGCGCGCCATCATCTGCCGGTGGCCTTGAACATGATGCTTCAGAGCCCCTGCGACGTGGAGCAGGATCAGGCCGATCATCAGCTTGCCGAGCAGCTCATGCGTATCCTCGAAGAGATCGCCGGCATCGTCCGTTCGGGGCACTGGTAGCGGCGCCACGTCGAACAAACCCCAGAAGTTCGTAACCCGCCCGCCGGACGAGGACAGCATCCAGCCGCTCAAGGGAATGGCGATCAGCATCAGGTAGAAGAGCCAGTGGGTCGCGCTCGCGAGGCTGCGCTCCCACGGCTTCAGCGCTGGATCAAAGGCAGGGGGCCGGTGCGTCAGCCGCCAGGCGAGCCGCGCAAGCGTCAAGACCAGCACCGTCAGCCCGGCCGCTTTGTGGACGAACATGACCCACGGCGTCGCGGCCTTGCCGAAATCGTCGTGATACAAGCCGAGGATCAGATTGCCGATCAGCAGGACGGCGATGACCCAGTGGAGGGCGACGGCGACGCGCGTGTAGCGCGCCGCCTCCTCAGCGGTCATCGCCGCGGCGCTCGCCATCAGGCGTTACCGGCGACCGCGCCCATGCCGGGAACCTGCGGACCCTTGCCTTGCTGGACCTGTTTGGCGAAGATTTCGCGCACCAGCGACAGCGAGAAGAGATGCGCCACGATCAGCGGCAGCATTCCGTTCTGATTCATTTTGCGAAGCTCGTCGCCGCGAAGGTCGCGGAACTTCTCTTCGTTGACCATCTGAAAGCCGCGGTAAACGAACGGCTGCTCCGAACCGGTCGGCTGGATCGTCACTTCGCCGTCCATCAGCAGTTCGGCTGTTCTCAGCTCCTGAACGAAGGCAACGGTGCGCTGTGCCGACATTTCAAATTCTTCGCAGAACTTGAGCACATTATTCGTGTGCTCGCTCGGCGTGCCCTCGTTGAACAGCGCCTCACCTTCTTCGAAACGACCGACAAGGTCGCTGCTCGGATCGAAGCATAAGGACAATTCCTGCGCGTCCGGATTGGTGCGGGCGAGCATGAAGGGGTAGCGGCGAACGTAAGCGGGAACGTAGGTCTCGCCAAGGAGGCCGCCTTCTGCGTCGACGAAGACGTTAACGCCTTCGTTGAGGCCCATCAGCGCCAACGGCACCGGGGTGTCGCCCGTGGAGAAAACCACCGGAAAGAAACGCTGCGCCGAGACGAACTCGTCAACGGTGATCGGAACGGCGTGGACGTTGGTGAGGAACGGCGCCTTGTCGGCCGGCCGCATGCGCAGGTCGCCATGCACCTGGCTGGAAAGCGGCTCAAGGCCGCCGTAGAAGATCGGCAGATTGTTGGCCGGCGGCTGCGTCGCCATGTGATGGTCTCCCCGAAGATAATGGAAAAGCCGCGCGCGCGGCCTCGTTGAGGCTCCGTCTATTTGGCGCGACACGATTTCGCAAGCGGAGTCAGCCGCCCGTCGCACGCCGGCGGCAAGCGATTTCTCCCCCTCCCCGCTTATGCGCAATCCAAGGTCCGGCTACCCGGCAAACCAGCTTGCCGCGCTCCAAAACGCTTCCGGCCTTCCCCCAAGGCCCGGCGCGAGTTAAGCCGCTGTTCAAGCGCTTGGGGGCAGACGCTGCGGTTATGGCAGGATTTCCACGGTTGAAATGGGGCGCGGCGGCGTTGCTCGTGCTGGTTGGGGCGGCGCCCGCGCCGGATGCGCCTGCACAGCCGCAGCAATTTGCCCAATTGGTCGTGCGCGAGCAGATCATGGTGCGCGTGCAGAACCGCCGCCCCGCCGCCACGCCGACGCAGTGGAAGGAGGGCAAGGGTCCTAAATGCGTACCGGCCCGCGCTATCCTGGGCGCGTCGCTGCAAGGACCGGAAAGCGTGGATCTGGTGATGCGCGACCGCAGCCGCGTGCGTGCCGAGCTCGACGATAGCTGCCCGGCACTGGATTATTATTACGGCTTCTACATCCGCCCCAATGCGGACGGCATGATCTGCGCCGACCGCGATTCCATTCGGTCGCGGGTTGGCGGGCAGTGCGGGATCGAGCGTTTTCGCAGCCTCCAGGCAGTGGCCCGCAAATAGCGGTTGGCCTGCGCCAAACTTGACAATTTGCCCGCTTTGGTGCCCTAGCGCAGGCGGCACCTGCCCTTCCTTGCGAACGGCAACCTCTTTTACCCGGACCCCCTATGACCTTTGCCGATCTCGGCCTTTCCGACGAGCTGCTCCGCGCGATAACCGAATCCGGTTACAACGAGCCTACCCCGATCCAGGCGCAGGCGATCCCGTCCGTGCTGATGATGCGCGACCTGATCGGCATCGCGCAGACGGGAACGGGCAAAACGGCGAGCTTCGTGTTGCCGATGATCGACATCCTTGCCCAGGGCCGAAGCCGCGCGCGCATGCCGCGCTCGCTGATCCTTGAGCCGACGCGCGAACTCGCCGCCCAGGTTGCCGAGAATTTCGAGAAATACGGCAAATATCACAAGCTTTCGATGGCGCTGCTGATCGGCGGCGTGTCGATGGGCGACCAGCAAAAGGCGCTTGAAAAGGGCGTCGATGTGCTGATCGCAACCCCCGGGCGGCTGATGGACCTGTTCGGCCGCGGCAAGATCCTGCTCAACGGCTGCGGCCTCCTTGTCATCGACGAGGCCGACCGGATGCTCGACATGGGCTTCATCCCGGACATCGAGGAAATCTGCTCAAAGCTTCCCGCCCAGCGCCAGACGCTTCTCTTCTCGGCAACCATGCCGGGGCCGATCAAGAAGCTGGCCGACAAGTTCCTGACCAACCCGAAGACGATCGAAGTCAGCCGCCCGGCGTCGGCCAACCTCCTGATCGACCAGCGTATCCTGAAAGTGGACGCGCGCAAGAAGAAGCAGGTGCTGACCGACCGCTTGTCCGGCAACGACATCCGCACCGCCATCATCTTCTGCAACAAGAAGACAACGGTGCGCGAGCTTGCCACCAGCCTGAAGCGTTCCGGCCTTAACGCCGGCGAAATCCATGGCGACATGGAACAGGCAGAGCGCATCCGCGAACTGGACCGGTTCAAGGACGGATCGATCAACATTCTGGTCGCCTCCGACGTCGCGGCGCGCGGCCTGGACGTGAAGGATGTCAGCCACGTCTTCAATTACGACGTGCCATGGCATCCGGACGATTACATCCACCGCATCGGCCGCACCGGGCGGGCGGGCCGCACCGGCATCGCCATCACCTTTGCGACCAGTGCCGACGCCGAAGCGCTGGAAGCGATCGAGAAGCTGACCGGTTCGAAGATCCCGCTGGTGGACGAGCGTGTCGTGGCCGCCGCTCCCGCCGAGGGCGCGGAGCCGGAAGCGGACGCCGCGCCCGCGGTGGAGGAAAAGCCCCGCCGCGGCCGCGCGCCACGCGAGGAGCGTGCCAAGCGGGAGCCCCGCGAAGCCCGGCCGCCCCGTGCGCCGCGCGAAGCCCGTGCCCCGCGTAATGCGGAACCGGTGGCGGAAGAGGCACCGGTGGAGGAAATGCGCCGCGAGGAGCCTCCCCGCGAGGAGCCTCCCCGCGAGGAGCCCCGCCGGGAAGCGCGCGAACGTGCGCCGCGCGAGGAGCGCGAACGGACACCGCGCGAGGAGCGCCGCCCGCGGCGCGACGAGCCGCGCCGCCAGGAGCAGGCGGAAGGGCCGGACGAAGGCTGGAACGGCCCGGTGCCGAGCTTTCTGTCGCAGGGCTTCGGCGGCTAGAGCCTAGCCGGCGAGAGCTTCCAGAAGCTCCCGCACCACCTCGAGGCGCGAATCGTCGGCTTCCGTCTCGCGGCGAAGAAGCAGCCGGTCGCCTTTCTTCTCCAGACCGTTCGCCTTGGCGGCGAGGCGGGCGCTCGGCCGGGGGGTGAGCGCAATGGCGGCGGGGCCGGCGTCGATCCGCGCTACCCTTGCATCCCGCGCAAGCCTGCGCAGGCCGCCCAGAGTGAGCAGCCGCGCCGCCTCTTCGGGAAGCGTTCCGAACCGGTCTTCCAGTTCGGCGGCAAGCGCTTCTTCCTCGGCGGCGGACGCCATTCGGGCGATGCGCAGGTAAAGATTCACGCGCAGATCCTCTTCCGGCACCCACTCCTCCGGCACCCGGCCGCTGACGCCGAGGCGAAGGTCCGGGAGCCAGCTTAGCGCTTCCTCGCCACGCGCGGTGCGGATCGCTTGCTCGAGGAGGTGCTGGTAGAGGCCGACGCCGATCAGCTTCAGGTGCCCGGCCTGCTCCTCGCCGAGCAGGTCGCCCGCGCCGCGCAGGTCGAGATCGCGGGCGCTGATCGCAAAACCGGCGCCGAGCTGGTCCAGTGTTTCCATCGTACGAAGCCGCTTCAACGTCGCCGGAGCCACCTCCGCCCCGCTCTCGGTGAGCAGCACCACGTAGCCGCGCGAGCGGCCGCGCCCGACCCTCCCGCGCAACTGGTGAAGTTGGGCAAGGCCGAACATGTCGGCGCGCCACACCACCATCGTGTTGGCGCGCGGGATGTCGAGGCCAGCTTCGATGATGTTGGTGGCGAGCAGGACGTCGCCGTCCCCCGCGGCGAAGGCGACCATCTCCTCGTCGATCTCGGCCGCCGGCATCTTGCCGTGCGCCTTTCGGAGCAGGAGCTGCGGCACCAGCTTGGCAAGCTGCCCAGCCATCGAGTCCATGTCCTCGATGCGCGGCACCACGACAAAGCTTTGTCCGCCCCGGCGCTTCTCGCGCATCAAGGCGGCGCGGACGCGCTCGGCGGCGAATTCGGAGACGTGGGTGCGGGTCGGCAGACGGCGGGCGGGCGGCGTGGCGATCAGCGACAGGTCTTGAAGGCCGACGAGAGCGGATTGCAGCGTGCGCGGGATCGGCGTGGCGGTGAGCGTGAGGACGTGGCCGCTTGTGCTAAGCCCGCGCAGCTTGGCCTTGTCGGCGGCGCCGAAGCGCTGCTCCTCGTCAACGATGACCAGGCCGAGGTCGTGATATGCGACGGTTTTGCCGGCCACCATCTTGGTGCCGACCAGCACCGAGATTGAACCGTCGGCCAGCCCCTTCTTCACCTCCCGCGCCTCCGCCGCCGAGGTAAGCCGCGACAGCCCCGCCACCTGTAAACCGACGCGCGCGAAGCGCTTGCGGAAGCTCTCCAGATGCTGGCGCACCAGCACGGTGGTGGGCGCGACCAGCACCACCTGCTTTCCCGCCAGCGCGGCCACCGCGGCGGCGCGCAGGGCGACCTCCGTCTTGCCGTAGCCGACATCGCCGACCACCAGCCGGTCCATCGGCTTGCCCGAAGCAAGGTCCGCCCGAACCGCCTCGATCGCGCGCAACTGGTCGGGCGTTTCGCCGTAGGGAAAGCCGGCGGCGAACTTCTCGTAGCGGTCCACCGGCGGCTCCATTACCGGCGCCGTCCCTTCCGCCCGCTCCGTCGCAAGCGCAACAAGCTGCTTAGCCGTCTGGGCGAGTGCGGCGTCGAGATCCGCCCGCCTTTTCTCCCAGGTAGACCCGTCCAGCTTGTCCAGCGTCACTGCGTCGGCGTCCGCACCGTAGCGCCAAAGCCGCCGCCCTTCCTCCACCGGCACCAGCCGCTGCGCACCACCGGCATATTCGAGCCGGAACGCATCGCCTTCCGCCTCCCCGCTGCCGATCCGTTCGAGCCCGCGCAAAATGGCCAGACCGTGATCTTCGTGGATCACCGCGTCGCCCATATGAAACTCGGCGCTTTGAAGCTCGAGCGGGTTCACCGCCGCCGATGGTCCGCCGCTCTGCGCGCGGCTGCCTAGCACGTCGGCGGTGGCGATGACGGTGAGGCCCGGCGCGCTCCAGCCGCGCTCGAGCTCCACCTCCAGCGCAACGAGTTCGCCGGCTTTCGCCGCCTCCACTTCTCGCCAGCACAGCAATGTGCGCGGCACCTCCTTGCCCTGCTTCTCCAGCCGCCGCGCAAAGAAGCGTAGGTCGCGCGCCGATCCGGCAAGCACCACCCGGTCGCCACGCGCTTGCGCTTCCTCGACGGCGAGGAGGAAGGCGCGGTCCGGCCGCCGCGCCTCCACGAACCGCCGCACCGGCTCCTCGCCATCCTCGCCGAGGTCAAGCCGCTCGCGCCCCGCCATTCCGCTTCGCCACTTTTTGGCGCCGGCGAGCGGCGCCTTGTTGGCGCCCTTCCCTTCTCCGGCAAGTGCGATGAAACTGTCCCGCCGCTCCACCGCTTCCGGGTCCATTGCCACGGCGGCACCGGGCAGGTGATCGAACAAGGTCACCGCCGATCCGCCGGCGCGAGGCTCCGCCGCCGGCCGGATCTCCAGCCGCTCGAGCGCTTCGCCGCGAGCAAGCTGACTCACCGGATCGTAGCAGCTGATGTCGCTTACCCGATCGCCGTCCAGATGCACCCGCACCGGAAGCGCGCCGTCCGCCGGGAAGATGTCCAGCCCGCCGCCGCGCAACGCATATTCGCCGGCCTCGTCCACCCGGTCGTCGGCGAAATAGCCGATGGCGTCGAGCTGCTCGCCAAGAACATCGCGTTCGATCTCGTTGCCGGGCGCGAACGCGAGTGGCGCTTGGGCATAAGCCTCGGGGGGCGCAACCATCTGGGTCACGGCGGCGGCGTCGGTGACGAGGAGAAGCCTCCGCCCCTTCTCCCGTCCCTGCGCGGCGGCAAGCGCTGCAACCCGCTGGCCGGCAACGGCAGGCGAGGCCGGTGCCGCTTCGCCGGGAAGCGCATCGGAGGGCGGATACCAGAGCACCAAGGCATCGGTGAGCGACGCCGCCGCCTTTGCAACCGCCTCGCCGCGCTGCTCGCCGCACAAAATGGCGAGCACGTCGCCCTCCTCCACCGCCGCGCACAGCCGCGCCACCGTCGGGCCGAGCGCGGCATGCACGCGCTTTGGTCCGGCATCGTCCCCGGCCGCGCCTCCATCGTCCGAAGGCGCGCCCGCCGGCTGCTCAAGCATCTAGGAAAGCCTCTCGAAAGAACTGGAACCGCGCCAACGCGGCGGCGGCCACCGCCGTTCCCCCTACCCTTTCCGCCTCTTGCAGGGCCCGCCGGCCGGTGCGAAGATCGCCCTCCACGCGCCTGCGGAGACCGATCCGATGCCGATCCTGCGCCTGCTCCTCCTTGCCGCCGCCTTCCTTGCCGCACCTGCCGCCGCGGCGAAAAAGGGCGATCGTCTCGCCCCCGGGGTGCATGAGACGGTCGTGAACGGTGTGCGGCTTTGGTACCGGGTCGCCGGGAAGGAGCGGGGCACGCCCGTCGTCTTCCTCCACGGCGGCCCCGGCCAGGGCAGCCAGACCTTTGCAAAGTTTGCGGGCCCGCACCTCGAGCGCAGCCAGCGCATGGTTTATCTCGATCAGCGCGGCAGCGGCCGCTCCGAAAAACATTGGGCGAAAGCCTATTCGCTGGACCTCATGGTGGACGATCTCGAGAAGCTGCGCCGGCTGTGGGGCGTGGAGAAGATCGATCTGGTCGGCCACAGCTTCGGCACGGTCCTCGCCCTCGAATATGCGGCGCGCTATCCGCAGCATGTGTCGCATCTCGTTCTCACAGGCGCGGTGGTGGACTTCCCAGCCGCCATGGACCTGCAGTGCGCGAGGCTGGAGCGCGAAGATCCCGAAGCCTACAAGAAAGCAGTCGCCCGGGTGGCACCGGGCTCGAAGCGGCGCTGCCACCTATCCGCCGCGGGACGCGCGTTCGTGGACAGCGCCATGTACCCCGATCCGGCGACCATGAAGCTGGTCGACGACACCGACGCCACGGACGGGATGCACAATACGGGTGAGATTTTCGGCGCGCTGGTGAAGCAGGGCATGCTGGAATATCGCTTCACCAAGGCAAGCCGGCTTACCATGCCGGTGCTGGCGATCGCGGGCGCAAAGGATTTTCAGGCGGTGGTGGAGCCGGTGCGCGCCTTCGCCGCAACCGTGCCCGGCGCGCGGGTGCTGGAATATGAAGGGCGCGGCCACTTCATGTTCGTGGAAGACCCCGAGCGGTTCGCCCGAGACGTGTCCGCGTTTCTGGCAACAGGAAAGCGCTGAGGGCGATCAGGCACGGCACTGCTCCGCCAGCCAGTTCTTGAACAGGGCAGCGCCGCCCGCCGGCTGGCGCGACTTCAGCCAGGTAAGCCAGTATCCGCCCGACGAAGGCCCAGCTGGGAATGGCTGCACCAGCGCGCCGTCCTCCAGCTGGCGGCGGAACATGCTCGGCGGAGCAAGCGCAACGCCCAGCCCTCCGAGCGCGCCTTCCACCATGGTCAGCGAACTGTCGAACACGGGGCCCTTGAGCGGCGGCACCTCGATGCCCGCTTGCCCGAACCAGCGCGCCCATTCGTCCTGGCGGTAGGAACGAAGCAATGTTTCGCGCAGCAAGTCGGCGGGTTCGGCCAAGCGGCGCGCGAGGCCGGGGGCGCAAAGCGGCGCGAGCGGCGCGTCCATCAGCCACAAGGCATCGGTAGCGTGCCATGCGCCGTCGCCGAAGCGGATGGCGAGATCGAGCCCTTCGGCGGCAAGGTCGACCCGGTTGTTGTTGGTGGAAAGCCGCAGGTCAAGTTCGGGCAGCCTCGCCTCGATATCCGGCAGGCGCGGGATCAGCCAGCCGGCGGCGAAGGTTCCGACTACGCCCAGGGTCACCACCTGGCGCTGGCGCCCCTCCCCTATTTGTTCCACCAGCGCCGCGATGCGGTCGAAGCTGTCGGCAAGCGTGGGGAGCAGCGCCAGCCCTTCGTCGGTGAGCGCAAGCCCACGCGGCAGGCGGCGGAAGAGCGGCCGGCCGAGCCGTTCCTCCAGCCCCTTCACCTGGTGGCTCACCGCGGCTTGCGTGACGCACAGCTCGATCGCCGCCTTGGTGAAGGACAGGTGCCGCGCCGAGGCTTCAAAGGCGCGAAGGGCGTTGAGAGGAAGGTGGGGCCGGACCATGTACCCATCAATAAAACTAATGGCTGCCGCGACGGAAGATGCTTTGCCTGAACCGGCGCGCGGCGGGATGGTGGGAGAACGACATCAAGGGGAGAAACGACATGCGATACCTGATCTTGGCTGCGGCCGCGCTTGCGGCGACGGTTCCGGCGGCCGCGCCTGCCCAGGACGCGCAGCAGCGCCTGGAATGGAATCGCCCGGCCGAGCCGTTCCGCATCGCCGGTAATGTCTTTTACGTCGGCACCGAGGGCCTTGCCGCCTATCTGATTGCCGGCCCGAAGGGTCACGTGCTGATCGACGGTGGTCTTCCCGAAAGCGCGCCGCTGATCGCCGCCAATGTCCGCGCGCTCGGCTTCCGGCTGGAGGACGTGCGCTACCTGCTGATCAACCACGCCCATTTCGACCATTCCGGCGGCTTGGCCGAACTCAAGCAACTGACCGGCGCAAAGCTGGTGGCAAGCCGCGAAGACCGCGCCGATCTCCAGAGCGGCAAGGTGGCGGGACGGCCGGAGATCGGCGCCGCCCCGCCGGTAAGGGTCGACCGCACGATCCGCGACGGCGCCACCCTACAGGTAGGCGGAACCCGGCTCACCGCCCACCTCACCCCCGGCCACACGCGCGGCTGCACGAGCTGGTCGCTGGAGGGCCCCGCCGGCCGCTTCCTGTTCGCCTGCAGCCTCACCGTCGCTGGGCAGAACCTGCTGAACGATCCCGCTTACCCGCGCGCCGCGGCCGATTTCCGCCGCACCTTTGCCAGGCTGCGCGGGCTCAAGGCCGATTACTTCCTGAACTTCCATCCCGAATTCTTCGACCTGAAAGCCAAGCGCGCGCGCCAGCGCGCGGGAGCCGCCGACGCCTTCCGCAATGCCGGCGAGCTGCCGCGCCAGGTCGAGCGGGCCGAGCAGGCATTTGAAACCGAATTGGCGCGGCAGAAGGCAAAGCGCCGCTGAACCTGTTTTCTTCATGCTGCACTGCAACAATGCCGCTCCTGGCCGGTTGAAGAACCAAAGCCCCCGCCTCGGCCGGGCCGGGCCAGGAGTTTCCCAATGCCGCGCATCATCCCTCGCCTCCGTCTGCTTCGCCCCACTCGCGGCACAAGCCGCTTCGCGCCGAAGAAGGCGGTGGTGGACCGGCTCAGCGATCTTACCGCCTTCGGAAGCAATCCGGGCAATCTGCGCGCCCGCTGCTACGTACCGGAAGGGCTCCCAAAAGACGCACCTCTTGTGGTTGTCCTCCATGGCTGCACACAAGACGCGGCGGTGTACGACCATGGGTCCGGCTGGTCGGCGCTTGCGGATCGCGAAGGCTTTGCCTTGCTTTATCCGGAGCAGCAGCGCGCGAACAATCCGATGCTTTGCTTCAACTGGTTCCAGGCCGGAGACATCGCCCGCGGCCGAGGCGAAGCGGCGTCGATTGCCGCGATGATCGTCGCGATACAGGCGCGGCACGGGCTCGATCCGCGGCGCACCTTCGTCACCGGCCTCAGCGCCGGCGGGGCGATGACGACGGTGATGCTTGCCGCTTACCCCGAGCTGTTCGCCGCGGGGGCCCCGATTGCGGGCGTGGCTTATGGCTGCGCGGACAGCGTGGGCGATGCGTTCGAGTGCATGGCCGGGCGCGGCGGGCAGGGCGACGCGGAGGCGTTGGCGCGCAATGTCCGCCGTGCGTCCTCCCACAAGGGACCGTGGCCGCGGCTGCAGGTTTGGCAGGGGAGCGCGGATACGACGGTGGTGCCGGGCAATGCGGACTCCATCGTTCGGCAGTGGGCGGCGCTGCACGGGCTGGCCGACAAAGCGGACCGCTATGACGAGGTGGAAGGCTTTCCGCGCCGCGCCTGGCTGGGCGCGGACGGCGAGGCGGTGCTTGAGCACCTTTCGATCACCGGCATGGCGCATGGCGTGCCCGTTGCGGCAGGCGGCGAGGAGGCGATCGGGGCGGCAGGGGCGCATATGCTGGAGGTGGGGTTGAGCTCCACCCTTCAGATCGCCCGATTTTTCGGCATCGCGGAGGCGGGCGAGAGGCGGCGGAGCCCCGCGCCGCGCGTCCTCCGGCCGGAACCGCGCCCCGCCCCCGCCGCCAAACCCGCTTCCGCTCCCGCCGCGCATGGGCCGCAGGCGGTGATCGAGCGGGCGCTGCGGGCGGCGGGGCTGATGCGCTAGCCGGCGGCGGCGGTCAGCTCCCCGATTTTCCGGCCTGCTTGGCCTCGGCTTCGGCGCGGGCGGCGGCTTTCTGGGATTTCTTCAGCGCGCGCTTGGCGTCCCGCTCGGCCATGGCGGCGACATAGGGTTCGACGTCGCCGAGCTTGTGGCAATATTGCGTGGCCAAAGCCGGCGCGGCGCCGCCCTCGACGAGCGTCAGGCGGCTGAGCTTCCACACGCCCGCTTCGCGGCGAAAGGCGGTTTCGTAATAACCGAGCGGCTGGCCGCCGGCCTTTGCGTTCAGCGCCCAGATGCCAAGCGCGGAGCCGCCGTCGCCGGCGCGAACCAGGCCGAGCGGGGCAAGCACCGCCTCGCCGGCCGCGGCGCGCCGCGCCAGCGGATCGTCGACGGAAGCGGCCGAACCTTGCGTCCCACCGGCCGACCAGATCTGGTGCTTTGGCTTGCGCGCGAATGCGGCGCGGGCGTCGGCCTTTGCGCCCTTGGCCGCGAGCTGCAGATACTGGCGCATCGCCGCTTCGCCGCCGGTGCGGGCTTCACCGACTTCCTTGTCGTTGAGCGGCTGGCCGGACATGCAACGGTTCTCCGCTTCGGCCGCCGCCATGTTGGCGATGGTGTTGCCGATCGCCGCCGCCACCGGCGAATATTGCGCCGCCGCCGGCATCGCCGCCGCCGCCGCCAGGCCAAGCGCCGCCGCGCCCCAAATTACGGTTTTCGTCATGGTGGAACCCCTTCCCTGTTTGAAAGCAGGCTAACCGCGCCGCGCGTGGCGGGCAAGATGGCGCTCCCGGCGAAATTGCGGATGCCGCGAATGCCGCGAATGCCGCGAGTGTCGCGAATGTCACAGGGTTTCAGGGGGGTCCTCCTCCACGACATGGGCGTCGTTCCATCCCGCCTGGCCTTCGATATCGTCCTCACCATGCAGCTCGCCGGGGCTGCCTTCGGGCTGCGGCTCGTAACCCGGCAGCGGACCCCAACCGGGCGGGATCCAGTGCCCTTCATGTTTGACCCAACCCTCCTCCAGCATGCGGGCTGTGCGGTGCTTGGTGATCGCCGCGACCTTGCGGCGGATGCTTTCGTGCACGTCCTCGAGCCTGGGCAGCTGGAGCTGGTTTTCCGCGCGCACGTCGCGCAGCATCTGCTTGCGCTCGTACTTGGTCAGGCGCTTGCGGGTGAAGCCGGGGCGCGGGCCGAACTTCTTGGGGTTGGACGCCTGAAGAAAGAGGCGAAGCAGCCCGGCATCGTAGCGGCGGCGCACATGGACCTCGCCGCCGCAGGCGAACTCCTGCTCCACCCCTTCCACCGCGCGCTGCCAGGCGGTGAGCTCGATCGGCACCGCCATCATCCGCAGCGCGAGCCGGCAGTGGCCGAGGAACTCCGGGTCCTTCTCCTGGTGGCGGTACACCGTGCGCGGATCGACCCCGACCTTACGCGCCGCGTCTTCAACGGTGCCAAGCTTCACCAGAGCGCGGAGGAATTCGTGCTTGCGCCGCGCGGTAAAGGCATCGTGACGGACGCGGCGGCCGTGTTCGTCGTGGGTCTCCTCCGGCGGCGGATCGCCCTCCCAGGGGAGCGGCGCCCCCTCCTCTTCCGGCGGGGCGGGCGGCGGCTGGTCTTGATCATCCATGGCTGTGCTCCGAATCAGATCGAACAGAGCCGGAACAAATATGCGCAAGCGGGGCGTGTAGGAAAATGGAAATTGTGCGTGCCGCACGCTGCCTTGCCTTTGCCCCTTTTCCAGAGGAGGCTGGGCGCTTCCTCCCCCCTAACCCCGGATTGGAGCGGCGGCGCATGGCTTTGGCTTTCCTGATCGCGCTCCAGGCGGCCGCGGCGCCAGGCGCGGCGTCGGCCGAAGGCGCACCGGCGGCGGTGGCATTCGACCTTGCCGAGCTGACGCGGCGCCAACAGGCCGAAGCGGCGGCCGCTGGGTGCAGCCGGCGTTCGGCGGGCGAGATCGTGGTGTGCGGGCGCAGGCCGGGCGCCGGCGATTACGACATGGAGAAGTGGGAAAAGATCTTCCGCGAAGAACCTTTGGTCGCGGAGACGGACCTGGGCGGCGGGGTCACCGGCCGCGCTTATGTCGAGCAGGTGGATTTCGGCCAGGGCATGGTCAGCAAGCGCGCCATGGTCGGCATCAGGCTGCCGTTCTGAGCGGCGATTTGCCGCGTGGGCTCAGCCGGTGTGGCAGGCGCGGCAGCGACAGTAACAGCCGTTCGCCGGCCGGTGTGTCTGGTTCGCCTTCTGCACGGCCGGCGTGCAGCTCGCATATTCACCAAGGTAAGCGCGGTTCGCTGGGAAGTAGCTGCAGCTGGCCACATGGACCTCATAGTCTCCGTTCGGCTGCGCGTTGTTGTTGACGTAATAGGATGCCATCGCGTTTCTCCTGTGCGGCGGAGAATAGAGAATGGCGACGGCAGCGGGCCGCCAGTCTTCTCCGATTTGGCGAGAACTTGCTCCAAAGCTGGCGATCAGATGCCGTCGCAGTTGTGGCAGAAGTCGTAGTCGAACGCGGCGCCTAGCGCCCAGACTTGCGCGGTCGCGTCCCATTCGGCCCAGGCATCGCGGGTGACGCTGTTGCCGCCGCAGTGGGCGCAGACGTAATCAACCGCCATGGCTCAGCCGCCGCGCATCGGCGGCGGCGGTTTCGAGGCAGGTTTCGCAGCCGGTGAGCTCCCAGGCCTGATCGGCAACGGCGAGGTCGAGTTTCAGGGCAAGGGCGGCGAGGTCCGGCGCGGGAATCAGGAAGAGGCGCCGGAGTGCCGCGAGGCGGAGCGAATCGAGGTCTCCGAAGCGTTCTTCGAGTTCCCGAACCGCCGGCCATTCCCGCCGCTCGGGGGCAAGCGCCCGCTCCGCCGCCTTGAACGCCGCAACCCGCGCCTCGGCCCGGCGATAGGCGCCCAACGTCCGCGCCCAGCGCGCCGCGGCCTTCGCACCCTCCTGCGCCGCCGCCTCCCCTGCCCCAGCGCCGCGTGCCGCGACCCCCTCTGCAACGGCGCGTGCCGCGCCCGGCAAAACCGGCAACACCGCACCCGCGCCTAGCAACGCCCGGCGCGTCAGGTTATGCCTCCCAGCAGCCATGCCTGAGGTTCCTTTCTTTGTTGGACTTATAGTCCAACACCTTTCAGCCGGTCAAGGGGGTTCGTATCGCCGCTGACGATCTACTGCCGGTCCAATGCCGAATGGCGCGGGCGGCGCTGGGCTGGTCGCTCGATGACCTAGCGGCCGCAGCGGGCGTTAACAGGAAGACGGTTCTATCATTCGAACGTGGCGAGCGGCGACCGAGGGATACCAACGCAGAGGCGATCAGGCGCGCGTTTGAAGTTGCAGGTGTCCGTTTCCTTCAAACCGGGCCAGACGCGGGCGGCGTTGTGCCGCCTTCAGCTCAGGAATAGCTAGAGATTATGTCGACAATCCACTTAGTGCCTGAAGACTTGAGAGAACTCTACCACGTCCGCGAGTGGCGCAACGCAGCCGGCATATTGGCGACCGCCTGTCCAAATGAGTGGCAGGAGATGATCGAGATTCTGCGGGCCTTTCGGCTGCTCCGGTCTGAGGTCGAAACGGCTGGCGGGGGCAAGTCCCCGGTCGCCAATCAGATCGACCGCGCCTTCTATGCGCGCGGGTGGGAAGAGAAGCAGTTCCAAACATCCATCAAGATCGACGGGCAGGAATTCGAGAGCCCAACGCACAAGGTAGACTGCTTCAAGGGGCGGGTGGCGCTGGAGCTGGAGTGGAACAACAAGGACCCGTTCTTCGACCGGGACCTGAACAACTTTCGCTTGCTGTTCGACCTTCGGGCAATCGACGTGGGCGTGATCCTAACCCGTGGAACGGAGCTCCAGCAGATCTTCAAGACGCTCGGCAAGGGCGCGTCCTACGGAGCATCGACAACCCACCATGAAAAGTTGTGGCCACGCCTGGAGGGTGGCGGCGGAGGAGGTTGCCCGGTGCTTACCTTCGCTATCAAACCCGCCCTCTACATCGACGATAGCGCAGCGACCGGTGCGCAAATCGCTCAAGCCGCTGCCGACCCTGACGAGGAGTAGCTACTCTGCGGCGACCGAGCTGTTGTAGCCGTATGTGTCCCACGTGGGCTTGTAGCTGTCGTCGGCCTGGTTGCCCCAAACCGTCCAGCCGCGCCGCTTGCCACGGCTGAACATCTCGAGACGAGGCCCCCAGCTACAAGCCTCGATGATGTCGTACTGCTCGTCCGGCTTACGGCTGTGCTCACGCTTGCGCGTCTGCATCATATTGACCTGGCTGCGGCCGGGATCGAGCGTGCGGGCGTTTCTGCCGCGCACCCCAAACAGCAGCAGCTCCGTGACGTTGCGGAAGTAAAAGCCGACGCCCCGACCATCCGAACCGCCGTCCTTCCGGATTTTGTGCCAGACGATGTTGGAGATGTAGCGGTAGCCCCAAGCCTCCATCACCTTCAGGCCCTCGGGCAAAAGCGCGTTCGGAACCCAAAGGTAGAGGTGCGAAGGATCGGCGGCGATATCCGCCACCGGCAGCGCGCAGATGTCATCCAGCGACATCGTACCGTAGCGGTTGAGCCGTTTATGCTCGGGCGCCACCTTGCCGGTGCGGTTCTGAAACTGCCACGGCGGATCGGCCAAGATCGTGCCGAACCGCCTACCACGCCCCGAAGCCAGCAGGTCGATGGCGGCTTCGTTGAGAGGCTCGTCGGGCGGGAACATAACGGGATCTTTACGCAAAGCCCGATAGGGCGTCAACGCTCCGGTGATGCATAGCGCAACATTGCCTGTGGGTAACTGCGTCAACGCTTGGCGGACGCCACCCGTGGAGCCTAGGGAATATCCTTATCCGGCGGACAAAGGGAACGTACGAGCGCGGACAAGAAGGGCGATCAGGCTACCGGAAATGCGGCGTAATGCTGGAGTGCTCACCTAAGAGCCTGACGGAGGTCTGAATAGAGCCTGGACTCTCCAGAAGTGCCCGGCGGATAATTATCCGTCGTGAACTGCCCCCGGAGGTGCTTCACTCGTTTGAAGATACGCTCAAACTCTTCAGTGCTGACCAGGTCTCCCGGAGCTGCAATTTCGTTGTAAGCGTCCCTAAAGAATCGCATCAAAGCTCGATATCCATTCGTCCGCGGGAGAATACTACCTACACCCCCGACCTTCCAATCGTCTTTGAACACCTTAGTTACGGCTTCAAAATAGTTCCATAAGAGCTCTGCCACATCAACCGATCTTCCCTCCACGAAAAACCTCCGCAGAACCAAGCGGCGAGCCTCAGTAAGACTAGGTTTTGGGAAACGCTTCCCTCTCCGAGCCCAATCTCGGTCTCTAATAAGTTGTTCCTTACTTGGCACGATGTGGGACAGAATTCCCTCTACGAATGTTGCCTGCGATAGGGGCTCTTCGCGGGTCCTTCCAGGCGTGGCGGTACCAAGTCTTTTTATTCTGTGGTGAAGGGGGCTTCCCTTGGTTTGGTCAAGAGATAGGCAAACAGAGTGGGCCATCTTCTCAGGCGACAAGGCGGTGCTATAGCTGAAAAGATCATAGACGAGACTTTTGCTTACCTTCGTTTGGGACAGATTAACAGTCGCAAATACTCGAGCCTGATCTTCGATGTCTGCGTCGACAAAAATCGCTACGTTAACGTCGAAGTCTTCTTTCTGGGACCTCTTTAAACCCTCTATTCTGTGTTGGCCGTCTATAACTCGAGCGATACGTCGATACGCGAATAAGCCGCCTTCCTCAGAGGGATTTTCCTCCTCCGGCGACGAGGCTAAGCGCATTTCCAGGCACCCACCTTCGCCACTCCCATTGAAGTTAACACAATCACTAGATACCGCAAGAACCACGGCTGTAGGGAAAGTGGCATCCACGGTGGTAACGTAAGTAGCTATCTCTGAAACCCGCCTCTCATCAAGCTTACGTTGAATACCGGTCGCTAGGTATATGCCGTCCTCCTTCTCACGAATTTCCCTCATGTCATACTCGGCTATTTCCCACAGCTTCCTGCTCGGGATACTGCCTATGTAGATTTCCCCTATCGGCTGAACTACACGTATCACCGAAAGAACCACGTCGCTATTCATCAACCTCGACTCCTTTCCGTCCTGCGAGGTCAACCTTAACCGTTCGAGTTGCACGCTCCCCGGCTCGGAGCGCGTCACCGGCACCGATCTGCTTAGCAGCGTCCACAATCACGCGAACAATCTGGACTACTAAGTAGAGATAGAGAGTTGTTACCCCAACGAAAGTGACTGAGGCTTTCTGAAGTTTCGGATCGATACCGATAAGCCAAGCAAGGAACAGAAGCGCCCCCAAGGAGCCCAGGCCAACGAAAATACCAAACCCAGTTGGTAGCTTTTGACGGAACACCGCCATCAACATCACCGCGAGCGATCCAATTGAGTAGAAAGCAAGCTGGCCGTTCGTCAGGAAGCCCCAGAAGGGCTCGGTAGGGGCTTCCGCTCTTGCGAACGGCTGAAGTCGAGCGAGCAAGAGCGGCATCAGGCTGATGAGGGATACCGCCCCTACGTCAACTAACGCGGTGCCCAGGTGGCGCCGAAGCAATTTCAGGTATTCCACGTCACCCCCGATGAGCTACAGGATGACTGTTCCCTACTTTTGAGGCGCTGGCAAGTTCACCGCCATCATTCAGCAGCAACCCCAGCCTGCGCAAACATGTCCGCGTCCGCCACCTCCGGCACGTCGTTCGCCACCTTCGCCTGCTTGCGCCGGTCGAAGCTGTCCCAAACCTCGTTCCAGTTCCCGCGCGTCGCGGCCTTGGAATATTCCGTGGCGCGGGTTTCGAAGAAGTTGGCGTGTTCGACGCCGTTCAACAGCGGCGCGAGCCAGGGGAGCGGGTGGTCGTCGATCATGAACATCGGCTTCAGGCCGAGCTGGCCGAGGCGCCAGTCGGCGATGTAGCGGATATACTGCTTGATCTCCTTCGGGCTCATGCCGGGGACCGGGCCCTGTTCGAAGGCGAGATCGATGAAGGCGTCTTCCAGCTCAACCGTGTGGTGGCAGGTTTCGCGGATTTCCTTTTTCACCGCGGGGGTGAAGCAATCGCGCTCCTTGACGAAAGCGTGGAACAGCCGGGTGATGCCTTCGCAGTGCAGGCTTTCGTCGCGGACGCTCCAGCTGACGATCTGGCCCATGCCCTTCATCTTGTTGAAGCGCGGGAAGTTCATCAGCATGGCGAAGCTGGCGAAGAGCTGCAGCCCCTCGGTGAAGCCGCCGAACATGGCGAGCGTCTTGGCGATATTCTCGTCCGTATCGACGCCGAAAGTGGCGAGGTAATCGTGCTTGTCCTTCATCTCCTTGTACTGAAGGAACATGCCGTATTCGCTTTCGGGCATGCCGATCGTGTCGAGCAGGTGCGAATAGGCCGCGATGTGCACCGTCTCCATGTTGGAGAAAGCGGCGAGCATCATCTTGATCTCGGTCGGCTTGAAGATGCGGCCGTATTTTTCGTGGTAGCAATCCTGCACCTCGACGTCCGCCTGGGTGAAGAAGCGGAAGATCTGGGTGAGGAGGTTGCGTTCGTGATCGGTGAGCTTTTGCGCCCAGTCGCGGCAATCCTCGCCCAAGGGCACTTCCTCCGGCATCCAATGGATCTGCTGCTGGCGCTTCCAGAATTCGAACGCCCAGGGATATTCGAACGGCTTATACTGCTTGCGGGCTTCGAGAAGAGGCATGGGGGCGGTCCCTTTGCTTAAAAACTGGCGAGTGCGCGGAAAAGCGCGGAATGGAAAAGGTAGGTGTCGGCGAGCACGGTGCCGGTGAGCAGGAACAGGGCGAGCGCCATCAGGCGCAGCGGGCCGGGATCCTGCATCCCGCCGGCGGCGAGGTGCGGGAAGAGCAAGGCGAAGCTGCTCATCGCGAACAGCGTCCAGAAGACGATCTCGCCGCGCCGCATCAGCCGAGCGCCACGTCGCCGAGCGGAGTCAGCTGCGCGAGAAGAAGAAAGGCGAGGCCGAGCGCGCCGCCCCAGATCGTGAAACGCTGCGCGTCGCGGTGGCGGGCATAGCCGGGGGTGCCGGCGCCGTGGGCCGCGCCGGTGTAGCGCATCGACAGGGCGAACTGGGTGAGGCCGTAGAGGGCGCAGAGGCCGGCGACGATGTAGAGGACGTGGCCGAGGGTGAGGTGCATTAGAACACCTCCCTCACAGCCACGCCGTCAGACGGACCGGCTGCGCCGGACCGCTGCGGAATCCCACGAAAGTAGTACTTTCGTGGGTAACCCTCGCCGCCGTGACGAGTCCCACTATTGCCTTCGGCAAGAGTGGGCCGCCCGCACATTACTGACACGCCAGGCATTCGTCGTAATCCGTGGTGGCGAGTTCGTACTTGGGCGCTTCGGCGGTGTTGTCCGCTTCGACGCCGCCCGCGAAGCCGGCGCGCTGCACCGACTTGGAGCGCAGATAGTACAGGCTCTTGATGCCGAGCTCCCAGGCGCGGAAGTGGAGCATCAGGAGGTCCCATTTGTCGACGTCGGCCGGGATGAACAGGTTCAGCGACTGGGCCTGGTCGATATAGGGCGTGCGATCGGCGGCGAGCTCGATCAGCCAGCGCTGGTCGATCTCGAAGCTGGTCTTGAACGTGTCCTTTTCCTCGGGCGTGAGGAAATCGAGATGCTGGACGGAGCCGCCCCGCTCCAGGATCGTCGACCAGACGCCTTCCGAATTCTTCGACTTCTCGATCAGCAGCTTCTCCAGATACGGATTGCGGATGGAGAAGCTGCCGGACAGCGTCTTGTGGGTATAGATGTTGGCGGGGATCGGCTCGATGCAGGCGGACGTGCCGCCGGTGATGATCGAAATGGACGCGGTCGGCGCAATCGCCATTTTGCAGGAGAAACGCTCCATCACGCCCATGTCGGCGGCGTCCGGGCACGGACCGCGCTCGTTGGCGAGCATCATCGAGGCTTCGTCGACCTGGGCGCGGATGTGCTTGAAGATGCGCATGTTCCAGCTCTTGGCCATGGCGCCTTCGAAGGGGATGTTGCGGGCCTGAAGGAAGGAATGGAAGCCCATCACGCCGAGGCCCACCGAACGCTCGCGCTCCGCGCTATACTTGGCGCGCGCCATTTCGGTCGGTGCGCGGTCGATATAATCCTGGAGGACATTGTCGAGGAAGCGCATCACGTCTTCGATGAAGACCTTGTCGCCGTTCCACTGATCCCAGGTTTCCAGGTTGAGCGAGGACAGGCAGCAGACTGCGGTGCGGTCGTTGCCGAGATGGTCGCGGCCGGTGGGAAGCGTGATTTCGGAGCAGAGGTTGGAGGTCGACACCTTGAGGCCAAGCTCGCGCTGGTGGCGCGGCATGGTGGAGTTCACCTTGTCGATGAAGATGATGTAGGGCTCGCCGGTCGCCAGGCGGGTCTCGACCAGCTTCTGGAACAAGGCGCGGGCGTCGACGGTGGCGCGGGGCGAACCGTCCTTGGGGCTCTTCAGCACCCATTCGGCGCCGTCGCGAACCGCTTCCATGAAGGCGTCGGTGATCAGCACGCCGTGGTGGAGGTTCAGCGCCTTGCGGTTGAAGTCGCCCGACGGTTTGCGAATCTCCAGGAATTCCTCGATTTCCGGGTGGTTGATGTCGAGGTAGCAGGCCGCCGAACCGCGGCGCAGCGAGCCCTGCGAAATCGCCAGCGTCAGCGAATCCATCACGCGAACGAAGGGAATGATGCCGCTGGTCTTGCCGTTGAGGCCAACCGCTTCGCCGATGCCGCGGACATTGCCCCAATAAGTGCCGATGCCGCCGCCGCGCGCGGCGAGCCAGACATTCTCGTTCCAGGTGTTGACGATGCCGTCGAGGCTGTCGGCGACGCTGTTGAGATAGCAGGAGATGGGCAAGCCGCGGCCGGTGCCGCCGTTTGACAGGACGGGCGTGGCCGGCATGAACCAGAGCTTCGAGATATAGTCGTAGAGACGCTGGGCGTGGTCGGCATCGTCGGCATAGGCCGAGGCGACGCGGACGAACAGGTCCTGATAGGATTCGCCGGGCAGCAGATAGCGGTCCTTGAGCGTGTCCTTGCCGAAGTCGGTCAGCAGCGAATCGCGGCTGTGGTCGACCTCGACCGGATAGGCCTGCGGCTTGATGCTCCGCGAATCCCGGTCCGCCTGAGGGGCCTCCGCAGATTTCCTGGTTGCTTCGATGACTGCGTTCATGACGTCGGCCGCTCCGGACTCGCTGCTGCCTGAAAGGTCCATACTATTACCCCTCGTTCCATATT
>DASWNT010000015.1:0-74750 GCA_036399095.1 Allosphingosinicella sp. | reverse complement strand
GGGCGTGCTCACCGTCGGCGTCGTCACCAAGCCCTTCTCCTTCGAAGGCAACCGCCGCGGCCGTTCGGCCGATGCCGGCATCGAGGAGCTGCAGCAACATGTCGACACGCTGATCGTCATTCCCAACCAGAATCTGTTCCGCCTCGCCAATTCGGACACCACCTTCAAGGAGGCGTTCGAGATGGCCGACGAGGTCCTTCAGCAGGGCGTCCGCGGAATCACCGACCTGATGGTCATGCCCGGCCTGATCAACCTCGATTTCGCCGACGTCCGCTCGGTGATGGGCGAGATGGGCAAGGCGATGATGGGTACCGGCGAAGCGTCGGGCGACAATCGCGCCATCGAAGCCGCTGAAAAGGCGATTTCCAACCCTCTACTCGACGGTGTCAGCATGAAGGGCGCCAAGGGCGTCATCGTCTCGATCGTCGGCGGCGAGGATATGCGCCTGATGGAAGTCGACGAGGCCGCCAGCCACATCAAGGAACTGGTCGATCCCGACGCCAACATCATCTGGGGCTCGGCCTTCAACACCGATCTCGACGGCAAGATCCGCGTTTCCGTGGTTGCAACCGGCATTGAAGCCGAAGCGCAAAGCCACGCGCCGCCGGCGCCGGCCAAGGTCTTCGCTTTCCCCGGCGCCTCGCGCGGCGCGGCTGCGCCCGAAGCCAAGCCCGCCGCCGCCGCGCCTGAGCCGGTTGCCGAAACCGCCGCCGCCGAAGCGGAAGCGCAGTCCTCGCTGACCGAACTCGATCTCGGCGCTTCCGCCGAAGCCGAGCCGCTTGAGCTCGACACCCAGGCGGCCGACGGCGACGGCGACGAGCTGCTGCTCGACACCGGCAACATGCTCGGCGACGAGCAGGGCGGCGAAAGCTTCATTGAAGACGATTTCAGCGGCCCCGAAGCCAAGGCGCCGGGCACGCGCAGCTGGATCACCGGCGAGGAAAGCGCCGCCGCTCCGGCGCGTCCGGCAAAGGCAGCCGGCGGCACCTTGTTCGAGCGTATGTCGAACATCGCCCGCGGCGCCGACAAGGCCCAGGTGGAAGAAGAGCCCGCGCCGCGCCTGCGCCGCGAACCGCTCGACATCCCGCGTTTCCTGGGTCGCCAGAACAACCAGTAATCGGCCTGCAAAGGCTAAGCTGTTGAAACGGCGGAGCTAATCCTCCGCCGTTTCTTTTTGTGCGGACGGAACCAGCGCTGCATTCCATCGTTTGTGCCGCCCGGTTGAACGCAGGCGCGTTGCCCGGACGCCCGTTCCCCGGCTTAATGTCCGACATGACCAAATCGCAGATGTTCGGCGCCCGGCTCGGCTTCGCTTTGCTGGCGGCAGGCCTGATTGCGGGCGCCGCTCCGGCCGCCGCGCAGACCGGCAACCCCGCGCTGGACAGCCGGGGTGACGCGCTTTCGCGCAACCTGCGCAGCCTTTCGGAAAATCCCAAAAGCGTCACTGCTTTGATGGGCGCCGGCAAGGCCGCGCTCCAGCTTGGCGACCCGCAGGCGGCGATCACCTTCTTCGGCCGCGCCGAAGAGCAAGCGCCGCGCGACGGCCGCATCAAAATGTGGCTCGGCTCTGCTTTGGTCCACCTCCAGCAGGCGCAGGGCGCGCTGAAATTCTTCGCCGAAGCAATGGCGTTCGGCGTTCCGGAAGCGGAAGTCGCGGGCCAGCGCGGTCTCGCTTACGACCTGCTTGGCGACCCCCGCCGAGCCCAGCGAGACTACCGCCTTGCACTTCAGGCCAAGCCCGACGCCGAAGTCTCCCGCAACCTTGCCTTGTCGCTGGCGATCAGCGGCGAAAGGGAAGCGGCCCTGGAAGCGATCGAGGACCAGCTCCTGATCCGCGACCGCGCCGCCGAGCGCACCCGCGCCTTCGTGCTTGCCCTCACCGGCGACGCCGCCGGCGCAAACCGCGCGGTGCAAGCCAGCATGCCGGCGCAAAGCGCTGCGCTTGCGCCTTTCCTGCAGCGGCTCCCGGCTTTGTCGGTTCAGGAGCGGGCGCTTGCCGTCCACTTCGGCCACTTCCCCACCCACGCCCGCAACCTGCCGGTGCCGCCGGCCAACAGCTACGCCGCGCTCGATCCCGCCGTCGCCACCCGCGCCGGAGCACCGGACTCGCGGCAGAAGGCACTCGGCACCCGCGAATCCCGCACCGTGACCCGGCTGCCCACCGTGCAGACCCGCACGACCAGGGCGGAGCAGAAGCAGCAACCTGCCTCCGCCGAGAAGCCGAAGACAAAAAGTAGCGGCCAACTCTCCGCTCCGGTCCGCGCCGCGCAGCAGCAGGTCTCGCCGCCCGCCGTTCAGCAGCCAACGACACCCACTCCGGCTGCATCCAAGCCTGGGGAGCCGGTGGTGGTCGCCTCCCCCACGCCGAGCCCGGCGCAGCAGCAGCCGACGGTGCTTGCTTCTAACCAAGCTCCCGCCTCGAATGCAGTTTCGCAGCCGCCAGTGAGTGCGCCGACAGTCACCGCGCAGGCGTCCCCGCCGCTGACGACGCCGCAGGCGGTTCTGCAAAGCGTTGCGAAAACCGCCAGCCCCGAGGCGGTCGTCGCAACCCCCGGTTTCTCCCTTTCGGCGCAGCCGGTGCAGCTTGCCTCGGCGCAGAAGCAGGAGCCGATCTCCGAACTCGCCTCGGTTGAGCAGGCTCCGGCCCCGGCCGCAGCGCCGGTGGAGGAGAAAGGCGCCAGCCGCCTCGCCGACATTGCCTCACTGATCGCATCCCTGCCGGAAAGCACGCCCGCCGCAACGCCCGCGCCCGCTGCCGCGGCGCCGGTGAAGAAGCCCGCTCCCGCCCCGGCAAAAGCCGCCACTGTCGCCCCGAAAAAGGAAGCGCCGCCGAAGACGCAGGTCGCCGCCGGCAAGACGCCCGCCAAGCCGGCGGCCAAGAAGGAAACGGTTGCCGAGAAGAAGCCCGCCGCCAAACCGGCCGCGCCGGCCGAGCCGAAGCGAATCTGGGTCCAGGTCGCGGGCGGCGCCGACAAGGCCGCTCTGCCGCGCGAGTTCAGCCGGCTGAAGACCAAGGCGCCCAAGCTTCTCGCCGCTAAAACGGCCTGGACGACGCCGCTGAAAGCCACCAACCGCCTGCTCGTGGGGCCCTTCAAGACCGATGCGGAAGCGCAAAGCTTTGTCAACGACCTCAAGAAGGCAAGCCTCACCGGCTTCGCCTGGACCAGCGATCCGGGCCAGAAGATCGAGAAGCTCTCGAACCGGTGAGGCCGCTCGCCGCTTGCGCCGCCGATCCCGCGATGTCCCGGGGCCGGCTCCACGGCCATGCCGGCGGCGAAAGCCGCGGGCCGCGCGACGCCTTTCAGCGCGACCGCGACCGGATCATCCATTCCGTCCCCTTCCGCCGCCTCCGCCACAAGACTCAGGTCTTCGTCGCGCCCGACGGCGATCACTTCCGCGTCCGCCTAACCCACAGCCTGGAGGTCGCGCAGATCGGCCGCACCATGGCGCGGGTGCTCGGCCTCAACGAGGATCTGACGGAGGCGCTTTGCCTCGCCCACGACATCGGCCACCCGCCCTTCGGCCACTCGGGCGAGGATGCGCTGGAGGAGGCGATGGCGGACGCCGGCGGCTTTGATCACAACGCCCAGACGCTGCGCACGCTGACGAAGTTGGAATCGCCGTACCCGCTCCACGCCGGTTTGAACTTGAGCTGGGAGACGCTGGAAGGCCTCGCCAAGCATAACGGCCCGGTCGCCGCGCCGTCTTGGGCGCTGGGCGAAGCAGACGCGGAATTCCCGCTCGACCTTCAAAGTTGGCCGAGCCTGGAAGCGCAAATCGCCGCGATCGCCGACGACATCGCCTACGACAACCACGATATCGACGACGGCCTGCGCTCCGGCCTGTTCACCCTGGAGGAGCTGCTCGAAGTCCCCTTCGTCGCCCGCGCGTGGAGCGCCGTACGGGCTCGCTACCCCGATGTCGCCGAGGAGCGGCTGACCGCCGAGCTGGTGCGCGACCAGATCGGTTTGATGGTGAACGATGTTCTTTCCGAAACGCATCGCCGGGTCGCTGAAGCGGGCTCGATTTCGGCCGACGACATCCGCGCTGCCGGCCACGCCCTCGCCGGGTTCTCGGAAGAGGTCGCAGCCGAGGAGCGGGTGCTGAAGCGCTTCCTTTACGCGCGGATGTACAATGCGCCGCCCGTCGCCGCCGTGCGCAAGGAAGCGCAGCGCGTCGTCGCCGGCCTCGCCGCCGCCTACCGCGCGGACCCCAGCCTGCTCCCGCACGAATGGCAGCCGCAAAGCGACGATCCGGTTCAAACCGTCCGCGCCATCGGCGACTTCATCGCCGGGATGACCGACCGCTACGCCATTCGCCAGTACCGCGCTTTGGTCGGGCCGGTGGACCTGCCCGAGGCTTTCTAGGGTGCGGGCGAGGGCAGCTTTCGTCCTCATCGCGCTGGCGCTGCTCGCCGCTTGCGACCGGGCAAGCCCAAGCAACACCGCCGAAGTTGGTCCCCCTCCGGCACCCGGCGAGAACCAGTGGCGCTACACCCTCGCTGTCCCCGCCGAGTTCGTGCGTCAGGACGTGCAAGGCATCGACAGCGCCGTTGCGGAATATCGCGGGCCGGGCGCCGTGCTCAACATGGACCACGGCATGTACGGCGGAGCGCCGACCTGCTCCTCATCGGACTGCACGTTGAGCGAAGAGGAGTTGGACGGGCATGCGGCGGTAATCGGCCGCTTCCGCTTTTCGCCCGCGCACGCGAAAGGCCGAGGCCCCTTCTTCGTCGATGTCTATGTCGAGCTTCGCAGGCACCCGGTCGAGGAAGGTCTCAGCATGCGCGCCTCCTGTCGGACGCAGGCCGCGTGCGACCAGGCGCTGGCGATCTTCCGCAGCGTGCGCTTTCACCGGACATAAAAACCGGAACAATTGTCCTGTACGCTTCCAATCCGCTAAGGCGCCTCGTCCTACCGATTGGAAGTTGAACCTCGTGACTCTCTACGCCCGCTTCGCCGCGCATCTCGATTCCATCCTCGACGCTTTGGAAGCGGAGGGCGCGCTTGCGCCGGGGATCGAGCGACAGGCGGTTGCGGTGGAGCCGCCGCGCGACCCGTCGCACGGCGATCTGGCAACCAACGCCGCGATGGTGCTCGCCAAGCGGGCGGGCACCAACCCGCGCGCGCTTGCCGGCCTGATCGTGCCGCGCCTGGCGGATCTTCCCGAAGTGGAAAGCGCCGAAGCGGCGGGCCCCGGCTTCATCAACATCCGCCTGGTGCCGAGCGTCTGGCAGGAGGAGCTGCACGCCATCCTCCAGGCGGGCGCCGATTACGGCCGCTCGCAGCTGGGCGCCGGCCACCGCGTCAACGTCGAATATGTCTCCGCCAACCCGACGGGCCCAATGCACATGGGTCACTGCCGTGGCGCGGTGGTCGGCGATGCGCTTGCCAACCTGCTCCAATATGCCGGCTACGACGTGGTTCGCGAATATTATGTCAACGACGCCGGCGGCCAGGTCGACGTCCTCGCCCGCTCCGCCCACCTGCGCTACCAGGAGGCGCTCGGCCGCGACATCGGGGAAATCCCCGAAGGCCTTTACCCGGGCGATTACCTCAAGCCCGTCGGCGAAGCGCTCGCCGCTGAGTTCGGCGGCATCCACGCCGACGCGCCCGAAGGGGACTGGCTCCAGCTCTTCCGCCGCCGCGCCGTCGCCGCGATGTTGGACCTGATCCGCGCCGATCTCGCCAAGCTCGGCGTCCACCACGATCTGTTCGCCTCCGAAGAGGAAGTGCAGCAATCCGGCGCTGTCGACCGCGCCTTTGCGCTGCTCGGCGAGAAGGAGCTGGTCTACACCGGCACGCTTCCGCCGCCCAAAGGCAAGCCAGCCGACGATTGGGAGCCCACCGAGCTCCTCCTGTTCCGCTCCACCGCCTTCGGCGACGATCAGGACCGGCCGATCCGGAAGTCGGACGGCAGTTGGACCTATTTCGCCGCCGACACCGCCTACCACATGCAGAAGCTGGAGAAATCGGACGAGCTGATCAACATATGGGGCGCGGACCACACCGGTACGGTGAAGCGCACCCAGGCCGCGGTTCAGGCGCTTGCCGGGCGCCCGGCGCTGGACGTCAAGATCGTTCAAATGGTCCGGCTCTTGCGCAACGGCGAGCTGGTCAAGATGTCCAAGCGTTCGGGCAGCTTCGTGACGCTCGCCGAAGTGGTGGAGGAGGTCGGCAAGGACGTCGTCCGCTTCACCATGCTGACCCGCAAGAACGACGCGCAGATGGATTTCGACTTCGCCAAGGTGGTGGAAGCGTCGAAGGACAACCCCGTCTTCTACGTCCAATATGCCCACGCCCGGATCCGCTCGCTCTACCGCCGCGCCGCCGAAGCCGGCATCGACACGGCGGGCGCCGCCGATCTCACCTTGCTCGACGGCGAGGAACTCGCGCTGGTGAAACTCGCCGCCCAATTCCCTCGCATGGTGGAAGCGGCGGCGCAGGCGCACGAGCCGCACCGCATCGCTTTCTACCTCCACGAGCTCGCCGCCGCGCTCCACGGCCAGTGGAACAAGGGTAATGACGACCCCGCCCGGCGTTTCCTACTGGCACATAATGGGGAACTTACCCGCGCCCGGCTGGAACTCGCGTCGGCAATAGGGCAGATTGTACGAAACGGCCTCGCCATCATGGGCGTCCAGGCGGCCGAGGAGATGCAGTGATGACCGATATTCGCGCCGACGCAAACACGCTGGAAGACGATCGCCTGCCCTGGCTCGAGGCGGTGGAAGAGGATGATGCCGGCGACGGCCCCTCGCCGCTCAAGATGATCGTCGGCGTGCTGATCGCCCTTGCCGCAATCGGCGCGGTGATTGCCGGTCTGTTCTGGCTCAACAACCGTTCGGGCGGCGACGGCATGGCCTCGGGCGAGCCGGAGCTGATCCAGGCGCCCGCCGGCGATTACAAGCAAAAGCCCGATCAGGCCGGCGGCATGCAGGTGGAAGGGGAGGGCAGTACGGCGTTCGCCGCAAGCGAAGGCGTCGATCCCAAGGGCGCGATCAACACTAACGCGGCTGCCGAAGCGCCGATGACGCAAGCGCCCGCGGCCCAGCCGCAACCGCAGCAGCCCTCCGCGCCCGCGCCCAAGGCCGAGCAGCCCGCGGCAGCCGCGCCTGCGCCCGCCGCGCCGGCGGCAGGCGGTGCGAGCATCCAGCTCGGCGCCTTCTCCAGCCAGGCGGGCGCCACCGCCGCCTGGAAGGCGATGTCGGCCCGCTTCCGCTACCTTGCGCCGCTCACCCATTCAGTGGTGCCGGTGCAAAGCGGCGGCAAGACTCTCTACCGCCTCCGCGCCAGCGGCCCGGGCGCCGCCGACATTTGCGGGCGCTTGAAGGTTGCCGGCGAGAGCTGCGTCAGGATCTGACGCCGGGCCATGCAAGCCGCGATTTACGGCCTTGCTGGTGAGGCGCTGAGCGGGGAGGAGCGCGCCTTCTTCCGCGATGCCGATCCGGCGGGCTACATCCTGTTCCGGCGCAACATCGCCGATCCCGAGCAGCTTCGCGCGCTGACAGACGACCTGCGCAGCCTCCACGGCCGCGACGACCTGCCCATCCTGATCGACCAGGAAGGCGGCCGCGTCGCCCGCATGCGGCCGCCGGTGTGGCCGGCCTTCCCAACCGCCTGGACCTTTGCCGAACTCTACGCCCGCGCGCCGATGACGGCGATCCAGGCCGCCCGCGTGAACGCCCAGGCAATTGCGGCGATGCTTCGTGAGGCGGGGGTGAACGTCAACGCGCTTCCCCTGCTCGACGTCCGCCAGGAAGGCGCCGACGACATTATCGGCGACCGTGCGCTCGGCGCCGAGCCGATGCAGGTTGCCGCTTTAGGCCGCGCAGTTCTGGACGGTCTTGCGGCGGGCGGCGTGGCCGGCATCGTCAAGCACATGCCCGGCCACGGCCGCTCGATGGTCGACAGCCACAAGGAACTGCCGGTCGTCCGCGCGTCCGACGAAGAGCTGGAAACCGACATCGCGCCGTTCCGCACCTTGAAGAACGCGCCGATGGGGATGACCAGCCACGTCGTCTACACCGCTTGGGATGCCGAGCATCCGGCAAGCCACTCGCCGACGGTGATCGCAGACATCCTGCGCGGCCGCATCGGCTTCACCGGCTTCCTGATGTCGGACGACATCGGCATGCACGCTTTGTCGGGCGCCTTCAGCGAACGCACCGCCCGCGCCCTTTCCGCGGGCTGCGACGCGGCGCTGCATTGTTCGGGCAATTTCGGCGAGATGGTTGAAGTGGCGGAAGGTGCGGCACCCCTCACCGCCGAAGCGCGCGAGCGGCTGGACCGGGCAATGGCCATCACTCGCACGGAGCCGGCGCACAGCCTCGCCGAGTTGATGGACACGCGCGACCGCCTGATCGCCGCCGCGTGAGCGGAACCCGGAGCGGCCGGGGCGCGTAAAGCGTAACAACACATCCGAGGAGCACCTCCCATGCGCATCTCCGCTCACGCCCTCTGCGGCGCCTTCGCCCTCAGCCTCGCCGCCTGCGACGGCCCGCGCGAGCAGGCCGGGGAGGTCGCCGACAATGCATCCGGCGCGGTGAAGGGCGAGGACAGCATGACCAGCGGACCGGCCGAGACAATGGGAGAGCGCCAGGACGAGGCCGCCGAAAGCGCCAACCAGGCCAACGAAGCGGCCGCCGACGCGCTCGACCGGAAGGCCGAAGCCGCCGAGGACGAAGCCAAGCAAAAGGCGGAGGCCTTGCGGCAGGAGGCCGACAAGGTGCGGGGCCAGTGAGCGCATGAGCGTCGCCTTTCGCCGCGAAAGCGATGAAGAGCATAAGGAGCCGCGCTTCGAGCTGCCGCTTCCGCCGGGGCCCAACCTGGTTACGCCGCGCGGGCTGGAGCAGATTCGCGCCAAGGTGCTGGAGCTCGAGGCCCGGGTCGCGGCGGAAAGCGACGAGACAGCGCTTGCCGAAGCCAAGCGCGATCTGCGCTACTGGCAAACCCGGCAGGCGACGGCCCAGCTTGCCCCCGCGCCCGCTGGCGACGAAGTGGCGTTCGGCTGCCGGGTGCGCTTCCGCCTGAACGGCGCGGAACGGACGCTTCGCATCGTCGGCGACGACGAAAGCGATCCTCCGAACGGCTTTCTCAGCTTCTCCGCTCCGCTCGCCCAGGCGCTGATCGGCGCGTGCGAAGGCGATCTGGTGGATTTCGGCGGCAAGCCCGAAGCAATCGAGGTTCTGGAAGTGAGCGCCGCCGGCTAGGGCGCGTGCTCAGTCGCCAAGCGCGCGCGCCGCCCCATCCATGAAGTTGCGCGCCGCCTCCCGGTCCGCTTCATCCTTGAAGGCGACGTCGAGATCGGGCGCGGACCCGAGCATGTAGAGCAACACCCACAAGGCGAAGCGCCGGCTGCGGTCGTTCTCCAGCCCAAGATCAACGGAAATTCGCTCCGTTCCCGCGGCAAGCGCGTCGGGGGTGAGTGCGGAAAGATCGGCGGTGCCGAAATATTGGCGAAGCTGGTCGTCGAGGTTCATCGGATGCGCCAGCTTCCGGAGGGGGCGGGGACAGCCTGCACGGCCGCCCCCCAGACCCTTATTGCGGCGTCGTCGCCGTGGCGTCGCGGCCCGCGCCCGAAGGAGCGGCGATGATCGTCTGGGTCACGGCGCCCTTGTCGACCACGGTGGTGGTGGGATCGCCGGCAACCGAGCGGGCCCCAAGCGCGGCGCGGTCGCGGCCGGCCTGGTTGAGCACGGAGTTCTCCGAAGCGCTGCGCGGGGCCGGGCCGCCGAACAGGGCGTCGAGCGCCTGCGTGCGCGCGTCCGCGCCGGTCGGCGTCGGGCTGCCGGGCGCCGGCGGCTCAAGCGCGAAATCGGGGGGGATCACCAGCGGCGCGTTGCGGGCGACGGCGAATTCGTCGGGCCGGTCGCGGCCGGCAATGCCGCTCGATCCGCAGGCGGCGAGCGCCAAACTGGCGGCCGCAACGGACAAAGCGATGTTCAACTTACGCATGTTCAGATTCCTCTCGCGCGGGCGCCTTGTCGCGCGTCAGCAGGGCGCGGACCAGCAACAGCAATACCCCGATGGTAATGGCTGCGTCGGCGACATTGAAGACCAAAAACGGGCTGATGTCGCCGAAATGCAGATCGGCATAATCGACAACATAGCCGTAGCGGGTGCGATCGACAATGTTGCCGAGCGCGCCGCCGAGGACGAGGGAGAGGGCGAGCGCATCCTGCCGCTGCTTTTCCCGCCACAGCCAGATGGCAACGAACAAGGCTATCCCGGCGGTGACGGCGACCAGTACCCACCGTGCAGTATCGCTGCCCGCGGTGAACAGGCCCATCGAAACGCCGCGATTCTCCACCCAGCGCAGCCGGAAGAAGGGGAGCAGCCCGATCTCGCCGCGTTGCTGGAGCTGGAGCATCTCCACCACCACCCATTTCACCAGCTGGTCGGCGGCGAAGACGAGCGCGGCGATGCCGAGCCCCACTTTGCGGTTGCGCAGCACCCGCGCCCGATCCCGCGCTTCAACCATTCACCACCCCCTCGCAACGGCCGCACAGCGCGCCTTCTTCTTCCACGTCCGGCAAATGCCGCCAGCAGCGTCCGCATTTCTCATATTCGGTCTTAACTACCTGGATCATATCCTCGCCCGCTTTCACGGCGGCCGAGGAGACGATGCAGATTTCGGCGAAGTCGACGGATGCGAGTGCCTCCCGCAAGTTTTCGTCCGAAAGCCGCGCCGTTACCTCCGCCTGCAGGCTGGAGCCGATCGTTTTCTCGCGGCGGAACGGCTCGATCGCTTCCGTCACCTGTTGACGCGCCGCCATTACCGCCTGCCACTTGGCGCCCAGCGCATCGTCGCGCCAGGCGGCGTCGATCTCCGGCCATTCCAGCAGGTGGACGGAGCCGCCCTCCGGGTAACGCGTGCCCCACACCTCCTCGGCGGTGAAGCAGAGCACCGGCGCGAGCCAGCGCACCAAAGCGTGGAACACAGTGTCAAGCGTGGTGCGATAAGCGCGGCGCTTGGGATCGCCCGGCGCGTCGCAGTAGAGGCTGTCCTTGCGGATATCGAAGAAGAAGGCGGAGAGATCGTCATTGGCGAACGCCGTGAGCAGCCGCGTGTAGCGGTTGAACTCAAACCCCGCCGCAGCCGCCTTCAGCTCCGCGTCCAGCTCGGCCAGGCGGTGAAGCACCCAGCGCTCCAGCTCCGGCATTTCGGCCGCCGCGACACGCTCGCCCTCGCCGAAGCCTTCCAGCGCGCCGAGCAGGTAGCGGAAGGTGTTCCGAAGCTTGCGATACGCGTCGCCCGCGCCGGCAAGCGCTTCCTTGCCGATCCGCACATCCTCGAAATAATCGGTGGAGGCGACCCAGAGGCGCAGGATGTCGGCGCCGCTGTCGCGGATCACCGCCAGCGGGTCGACGGTGTTGCCGATCGATTTCGACATCTTGCGCCCGTCTTTGTCGAGCGCGAAGCCGTGGGTCAGCACCGCCTCGTACGGCGCCCGGCCGCGTGTGCCGCAGCTCTCCAGCAGGGAGGATTGGAACCAGCCGCGATGTTGGTCGGAGCCTTCGACATAGAGGTCGGCCCGCGTGCCCTCGCCGTAGCGCGCTTCGACGACGTAGCTGTGGGTGCAGCCGCTGTCGAACCACACGTCTAGGATGTCCGACACCGGCTCGAACGCGTCGAGATTGTAGCCGTTGCCGAGCAGGGCCTGGTGATCCGCCCCGAACCAAGCATCCGCCCCGCCTTCGTGGAAAGCGCGGATGATGCGGGAGTTGACCGCCGGGTCTTTCAGATACTCGCCGGTGGTGCGGTGCACGTAAAGCGCGATCGGCACCCCCCAGGCACGCTGGCGGCTGATCACCCAGTCGGGGCGGCCTTCCACCATAGCGCGGATGCGGTTCTTGGACTTTTCGGGGACCCAGCGGGTCTCGTCGATGGCGGAAAGGGCGGTGGCGCGGAGGCCCGTGGTGCGCCCCTCGACTTCGCTCGGGACGAACGAATCCTGTGGATTGCCCTCAGTGTCACCACCGTCACCCTCACCAACCTCGTTCGTCCCGAGCGAAGTCGAGGGGCGCCCCGCTGCGTCGCCATCCATCGGAATGAACCACTGCGGCGTGCAGCGGAAAATGATCTTGGCCTTGGAGCGCCACGAATGCGGGTAGCTGTGCCGGAAGTCGGCGCTGGCCGCGAGCAGCCCGCCGCTCTCCCGCAGGTCCGTGCAGATCGGCCCGTCCGGCGCGTTGAACTTGGCGTTGATCACGCTGCCCTGGCCGCCGAGCCACGCCCAATCCTCGCGATACTTGCCGTCGTCGGTGACCGCGAACACCGGCTCGATGCCGTGCGCCTTGCACAGCAGGAAATCGTCCTCGCCATGGTCGGGCGACATGTGGACGAGCCCGGTACCCGCATCGGTGGTGACGAAATCGCCCGGCAGGAACGGCCGCAGCTTGGCGAAGAACCCGCCGAGATGGTGCATCGGGTGGCGGGCGACAGCGTCAGCCAAGTCGGAGCCCTTGCCCCGCCAAACAACACTGACATCCCTAGTAAACGAGGCACGAGGATCCACCATCTGACCGATCATGGTGCTCATCACCCGGTCTACAAATTCCGACTGTAACGCTTCGGCGACTATGAAGACCTGACCAGTCAGGGCTTCATAGAGCCCGTTTCTGCCGACCAGATCAGCAGCCCCGGGGTCGTGGCCGTGTTCCAGATCCATCGAAAGATCAAATTGCACGCCGATATAGTCAACGTCCTCGCCATAGGCGATCGCTTGGTTAACCGGAATCGTCCAAGGGGTCGTGGTCCATATCACCGCCCAAGCGGTGCCGCCGAACTGAGGCTGTGACTTCCACTCAGCGATTTGAAAAGCCACATCGATCTGGGTCGAGGTGATCTCCTCATATTCCACTTCGGCCTCGGCCAGCGCCGTCTTCTCCACCGGGGACCACATCACCGGTTTGGCGCCACGGTAGAGCTGGCCGCTTTCGGCGAAGTGGAGGAGTTCCTCGACGATCTTCGCCTCGGCCTCATATTTCATGGTGAGGTAGGGATTGTCCCACTCGCCCATGATGCCGAGCCGCTGGAACTGTTCGGCCTGCACGCCTACCCAATTCTCGGCATAAGCGCGGCATTCGGCACGGAATTCGCGCGGCGGGACCTGATCCTTGTCCTGCTTCTTCTTGCGATACTGCTCCTCGATCTTCCACTCGATCGGAAGCCCATGGCAGTCCCAACCGGGCACGTAGGGCGCGTCCTTGCCCATCAGCGACTGCGAGCGAACGATGATGTCCTTCAAGACCTTGTTCATCGCGTGGCCCATGTGGATGTCGCCATTGGCATAAGGCGGGCCGTCGTGGAGAATGAAGCGCTCGCGCCCCGCCCGCGCCTCGCGCAGGCGCTGGTAGAGGCCTTCTTCCGCCCAGCGGGAGAGGATCGCAGGCTCCTTGGCGGCAAGGCCGGCCTTCATCGGAAAATCGGTCTTCGGCAGGAAGACGGTATCGCGGTAATCTGGTTTCTCGGACATCGTGGGCGGCCTTAGCGTAGTAAGCGCGGGATTGGAAAGCCGCGGCCGCTTGTCCCTTACTCCGTCGCCCCAGCGAAGGCTGGGGCCCATGCTGACTCTGTGCCCGCTGAGGAGGCTTAGTATGGATGCCAGCCTGCGCTGGCATGACGTTATCGGAGAGCGTTCAGCACATCCTTCACGAACGGCTCCGGATCGAAGGCGGTCTGCGCGCCGTCATAGCCGCGGCGGACGATTACGATGTTGCGAGGCGGCACGATCGCCAGATACTGGCCGCGGTTGCCCTGCGCGATGTAAGCGTCTGCCGGCACGCCGCTGCCTTCCGCGAAAGTCCAGAAGGTGGCGCCATAGCCTTCCCCCGCCAGCGGCTGCGCTGGACCTTTGCGCGACACGTAGGTGCCCCAGCCGGCGGGAAGGATCCGCTCGCCGTTCCAGATGCCCTCGTCGAGGTAGAGGAGCCCCATCCGCGCAAGGTCGCGCGCGGTGGTCCACACCTGGCTGGAAAGGATGAAATTGCCCTGCCAATCGGTCTCCGCATAGGTACGGTTCATTCCGATCTTCCAGAACAACTTCTCGTAGGGGAAGGCGAGCGCCGCCTGACCGCCGCCAAGCTTGGCGCGAAGGCCGCGCATGGCGAGCAGGATATCGTTGTTGGCGTAACGGAAGCGCGTGCCGGGCGCGACCTCCAGCGGCCAGCCGGTGGCGTTCTCCGTCACCGTTGATCCGCCGAAATAGGTCGCGTCGGTGCGGTTGCCCGCCGCGTCCGAATGGAGGCCGCTCGCCATGCGCAGCAACTGATCGGTGGTAATCGCCGCCCGCGGATCGCCCGGCGCCTGCCATTCGGGGATCGGGGCAGGGGCCTGCGGATCGAGCACCCCCGCCTGCGCCGCCACGCCTGCAACCGTGCCGGCGATGCTCTTCGCTACCGACCAGGTGCGCTGCGGCATGTGCATGTTGAAATCGGCGCGGTAGCGTTCGGCGACGATCTTGCCGTCCTGCACCACAAGCACCGCCGTCGTCTCGCTGCCCTGCCCGTAGGTGCGGCGGTCGAACGCGGCTGCGATGGCGGCGCCGAGCTTCTTTGCATGCCCCTTCGGCCTGGCGAGGGCGGCACGGTCGCCCTGCGGCCAGGCGCGGCGGTCGTCGCGCATCACGTCCCGCGTCTCGGTCAGGCGAGGCAGCAGCGCCACCGCTTCCGCACCCGCACCGATCGGCAATTGCGCGCAGCCGAGATGCGGGCGCCACGCGGCGATGCGCGGCGGCAGCTTGTCGTCGAAGGAGACGCTCACCGTCTTAGCCTTGCGGTCGATCACCGCCTTCAGGCCCGCCATCAGAGGCTCGATCTCCGGATAGGTGCGCTGAAGATCGTCCGCCTCGACCTGCGCCTCGCTCTGCCCGGCGTTGAAGATGTCGCTGCACAGGAAGGCGGCCTTGTACCCGGCAGCGAGGGCGCGGAGGTATTCGGGCCGGTTCTGCTGCGCGGCAGCGGGCATCACGAACAAGGCAGCCGCCATCACCACCGTCGCCCCAGCGAAGGCTGGGGCCCATGCCGACGCCGAGGCCCCACGAAGACTCAACATGGATGCCAGCCTGCGCTGGCATGACGAAAGAAGGGAAGAGGATGTCACGGCCATGTCTTTGACTCCCTCAATTCCGCGCGCCGTTCCTCCCACCAGGAGAGCCGCTCGGCAAGCCGCTTTTCGAAGCCGCGGTCGGTGGGTTGGTAGAAGGTCTGCGGCGTCATCTCCTCCGGCCAGTAATTGTCGCCGGAAAACCCGCCCTCCGCGTCATGATCGTAAGTGTAGCCCTTGCCGTAGCCGACATCCTTCATCAGCTTGGTCGGCGCGTTCAGGATATTGGCCGGCGGCATCAGCGAGCCCGTTTCCTTGGCGGAGCGCCACGCCGCCTTCTGAGCCATGTAAACCGCGTTCGATTTGGGCGCGGTGGCGAGGTAAAGACAGGCTTGGGCGATGGCGATCTCCCCTTCGGGCGAGCCCAGGAAATCGTAGGTGTCCTTGGCGGCGAGGCACTGTACCAGCGCTTGCGGGTCGGCGAGGCCGATATCCTCTACCGCCGCCCGCACCAGCCGGCGAAGCAGGAACAAGGGCTGCTCCCCCGCCGTCAGCATCCGCGCGAGGTAATAAAGCGCCGCCTGTGGGTCCGACCCGCGGATCGCTTTGTGAAGCGCGGAGATGAGGTTGTAGTGCCCCTCCCGGTCCTTGTCGTAGACCGGCATGCGGCGGTGGAGGAGGGCGGACAAAGCGGCCGGATCGAGCGGCTCGGGCAGGTCGATTGAGAAGAGAGTCTCCGCCTGGTTGAGCAGGAAACGCCCGTCGCCATCCGCCGTGGCCACTAAAGCGTCCCGCGCCGCCGGCGTCAGGGGCAGCGGCCGCTCCAGCAGGGCTTCGGCCTTGTCGAGCAGCAGGCACAGGGCCTTGGCGTCGAGCCGGTTGAGGATCAGCACCTGCGCCCGCGAAAGAAGCGCTGCGTTGAGTTCGAACGATGGATTTTCCGTCGTGGCGCCGACGAGCACCACCGTCCCCTCCTCAACATAAGGCAGGAAACCGTCTTGCTGGGCGCGGTTGAAGCGGTGAATCTCGTCTACAAACAACAAAGTGGCCTTGCCGGCCCGCGCGTACTCCCGCGCCTCGGCGAACACCTTTTTCAGCTCGGCGACGCCCGAAAACACGGCGGAAATGGCCACGAAACGCATGCCCACCGCGTCGGCAAGCAGCCGCGCGATGGTGGTCTTTCCCGTCCCCGGCGGTCCCCACAGGATGATCGACGAAAGCTTCCCCGCCGCCACCATCCGCCCGATCGCGCCGGCGGGGCCGGTAAGGTGATCCTGCCCGACCACCTCGTCCAGGCTGCGCGGCCGAAGCCGGTCGGCCAGCGGCGCGCTGTCAGGCGCGGGCGGCGGGGGAGGGGGCGTGTCGCTGGCGAAAAGGTCGGCCATGGCGGCTGTTTAGCGGAGGGTGCGGGCCAAGCGCCAGCTTGGTCGGTTACCTGTCAACATAGTCCGTTCGTCCCGAGCGAAGTCGAGGGGCGTATGACACTGACTCCTCGTGTGCGCCCCTCGACTTCGCTCGGAACGAACGAGTTTGTTGAGGTCGCGCAACCTCGTCTCCATCCCCCCACACCAAAAAGCGCCCCGGAAAATACAGTCCGGGGCGCTTCGATCGCGTGAAAAGGGAGAAAACGCGACCGTTACTGCGTGTTCGCCGCTGCTCCGTCGGAGTCGTCGATCGCTTCCTCCTTTTCCTCGCCCGCTTCGCGGATCGCGGAGGCGTTGGATTCGAGCGCGTCTTCAGCAGCTTCGTTGGACGTGTTGTCCGCGGCGTCTTCCATGTTGTCCGCGATGGTGTCGGCGGCCTGGGCAGCGTTGTCGCCGGCGGCATCGTCGCCGGAGCCGCCGCAGGCGGCGAGGCTCATCAAAGCGGCGCCCATGGCGGCCTTCAAGATCATCTTCATAAACTATTCCCCTCGTGTTTTTACAAAAGGACGCCTCGGAACTTGGAGAACCGAGGCGCCACGGGAGCCCCGCGTGACCAGGGGTATCCAAGGGCTGAACCCGCTAACCTGAGTTAAGTTCCGTAGCCGTATCGATACGGAACACTCTTCGCGCTCAAGCGTCGGGGGCGTGAACAAGCGGGAATGTTCATGGCCAGCTATCCGGCAAAGATCACCCAAGGCGAGGACGGGCTTGTGCTTGTCACCTTTCCGGACGTTCCCGAGGCCGTGATCTGCGGCGACGGCGCGCACGATGCGCTCAACAAGGCACCTGAGATTTTAGACATCGTACTGTCGGGCTATGAAGCGGAGCGCCGACCGGTGCCGCGTCCTTCCTCTATTCCCGACGCGCCGCAGGTGAAGCGCCGCCAGTTCGACCCCTGCCTGTCGCGGCCGGCGGGGGTCTAGCGGATAGCCTCCAACTCGACGCCCTTGGTTTCCCGCGCCAGCAGAGCGGAAAGCCCGCTGACCGCACAGGTCACGCCGACATAGATCGCGACCGGCAGGTAGGAATCATATTCGCTGTAGAGCCAGAGCGCGATGATCGGCGCCAGCGATCCCGCGACGATGGAAGTCAGCTGGTAGGCGATCGACACACCCGAATAGCGAATGCGGGTCGGGAACAGCTCGGTGATGAACGCCGCCTGCGGCCCGTACATCGCGCTGTGCAGAACCAGGCCAAGCACGATTGCGAGCACAATCAGCGCCGGCTCGCCCGACCCCAGCATCGGGAAGAACAGGAACGCATATGCGGCAAGCCCGAGCCCGCCCGCCGCATAAACCGGCCGCCGGCCGATCTTGTCCGACAGAAGCGCGAGCAGGGGGATCGCGAAGAATTGGATCGCCGCGCCGATCAAAAGCGCGTTAAGGGCCAGGCTACGAGTCTCCGCCGCCACGTCCACCAGGTAGGTCAGCGAGAAAACGGTCAGGATGTAGTAGCTGATATTCTCGCCCACCCGAAGGCCCGCGCCGAGGATCAGCGCGCGCGGGCGCTCGCGGAACACCTCCATGGCCGGGAGCTTGGGCGGCGCCTCCGCCTCCGCCATCGCGGCTTCGAACATCGGGCTCTCCGACACCCGGTTGCGAATGTACCAGCCGACCACCACGAGGAGCGCGGAGAGAAGGAACGGAACTCGCCAGCCCCAGGCGAGGAAATCCGCCTCACTCTGGAAGCCGGCCATCAGCGCCAGCACGCCGGCCGAAAGCAGGCTTCCCGCCGCAACGCCGGCTTGCGGCCAGCTCGCCCAGAAGCCGCGCCGGGCGCTGTCGCCATGCTCGGCCGCCATCAGCACCGCGCCGCCCCACTCGCCGCCCACCGCGAAGCCCTGGACCAGGCGAAGAACGATCAGCAGCAGAGGCGCCCAGACGCCGATCTGCGCATAAGTCGGCAACAGCCCGATCAGCACGGTGGCGACACCCATCAGGATCAGGCTGAGCATCAGCAGCCGCTTGCGCCCGATCTTGTCGCCGTAATGGCCGAACACGATCCCGCCCAAGGGCCGCGCGACGAAGCCGACCGCATAAGTTGCAAAGGCAAGCAGAGTGCCGACAAGCGGGTCGAAGGAGGGAAAGAACAGCTTGTTGAAGATCAACGCCGCGGCCGAGCCGTAGAGAAAGAAATCGTACCACTCGATGGTGGTCCCGATCAGGCTCGCCATCACCACCCGCCGAAGCGGCGTCTTTTCCCCGTGCGTCGCCACACTTGCCCCCTACTGATTAGCTGTGGTGCGGCTTAGCGCGGGTGAAGCGGCGCGCGCCAGCCCCTAGGCAGAAGCAAACCGATTGGTCGCACGCACCAGCCCGTCCAGCACCGCCGGTTCGCTGAACAGGTGGCCGCCGTGGACGATCTCCAGCTCCGCTTCCGGCCATGCCTGGTGCAGATCCCAGGCGGCGGAGGGCGGCGTGCACATGTCGTAGCGGCCCTGCACGATCACGCCCGGAATGCCGGCAAGCAGCCCGGCATTGGCAAGCAGCTGCCCTTCCTCGAGCCAGCCGCGATGCGCCATATAATGGTTCTCGATCCGCGCGATGGCGACGGCAAAGGCGTCGGACGTGTGGGCGCCGATCGTCTCCGGACTGGCGCGCAGCGTCACCGTTTCCGCCTCCCACTTGCTCCAAGCCTTGGCCGCGGCAAGCCGCGCCGCCGCGTCGGTTCCGGTCAGCCGCCGGCGGTAAGCCGAAACCAGGTCGCCGCGTTCCTCCTTTGCAACCGCGCCGATGAACTCCTGCCACTTGTCCGGAAACACCTCGGACGCGCCGTAACGGTAAAGCCAGTCCACTTCGCGCTGGCGAAAGGTGAAGATGCCGCGCAGGATCAGAGCACTCACCCGCTGCGGATGGCTCTGCGCGTAAGCCAGCGCCAGCGTCGATCCCCAGGACCCGCCGAACACCAGCCATTTCTCCACCCCGGCGAGCGCCCGCAGCCGCTCGATATCCTCTACCAGGTGCCAGGTTGTGTTCGCCTCCAGGTTCGCGTGCGGCGTCGATCGCCCGCAGCCGCGCTGATCGAACAGCAAAACGTCGTACTTTGCCGGGTCGAACAAGCGCCGGTGCGCCGGGCTGCATCCCGCGCCCGGCCCGCCATGCAGGAACACCGCCGGCTTGGCGCCCGGCGTTCCGCAGCGCTCCCAATAGAGGCTGTGCCCATTGCCGACATCGAGGTGGCCGCTCTGGTAAGGCTCGATCGGCGGGTAAAGGCTGCGCAGTTCGGACATGTGGATCTCCCTGTTCGATGCGGCATGCGCGCGCCGCCGCGTCGGGGCAAGACCCACGCCCCACTCGACGCGGCAGGCGTGGCTGGGTACGGACGGGGCGAAACAACCGGAAGCTCCGCCGATGCGCAAAGCCCTCTTCGCCGCTCTCCTCCTCACGGCCGCCGCGCCCGCCGCCGCCGAAAGCCTGGTGGTTACCGCCGACCGAATGGTGGACGTGCTTTCCGGCAGGGTGGTGGAAGAGCCGGTGATCGTCATCGTCGACGGCCGGATTACCGCGGTGGTCGGGCGCAACGGCGGCCGCCCCAACATTCCCGCCGATGCCAAGCGAGTCGATCTGCCCGGCAAGACCCTGCTCCCCGGTTTGATCGACATGCACGTCCACCTCGATTCCAACCCGCGCTACGGCGGCTATTCGGGGCTTCAGTTCACCGACACCTTCTGGACCGCGCAGGGCGTGCAGAATGCTCGCGACATGCTTCAGGCCGGCTTCACCACCGTTCGCAACGTCGGCTCCGAAAATTATTCGGACGTCGGCTACAAGCAGGCGATCGACGAAGGCCTGATCGAAGGCCCGCGCATCGTCCCCGCCGCGCACAGCCTCGGCGCCACCGGCGGCCATTGCGATCAGACCTACCTGCCGCCGTCCTATGAGGCAAAGGGCAAGGCGGTCGGCGACGGCCCGCTCGAGCTTCGCCAACGGGTGCGCGAGCAGCGTAAGTACGGCGCCGAAGTGATCAAGGTCTGCGCCACCGGCGGCGTCTTTTCCCGCAACACCGAGCCCGGCCAGCAGCAGCTTTCCGAAGAGGAACTGCGCGCCATCGCCGACGAAGCGCACCAATGGGGCCTGAAGGTCGCCGCTCACGCCCACGGCGCGGCGGGCATCAAGGCGGCGATCCGCGCCGGCATCGACACGATCGAACACGCCTCCTTGATCGACGCGGAAGGCATTCGCCTCGCCAAGGAGCGCGGCACTTGGCTGTCGATGGACATCTTCAATACCGAATATACCCAGGCGGAGGGCGCCAAGAACGGCGTGCTGGAGGACAATTTGCGCAAGGACCGGGAGATCGCCCAGCTTCAGCGCGACAATTTCCGCGCCGCGCACCGCGCCGGGGTGAAGATGGTGTTCGGCACGGACGCCGGCGTGATGCCGCACGGCACCGCCGGCGGCCAGTTCCGCTGGATGGTGGAGTATGGAATGACGCCGCTGGAAGCGATCCAGGCCGCCACCCGCAACGCCGCTTTGGCGCTCGGCCGCGAAAAAGATGTCGGCGCAATCCAGGTCGGGCGGTTCGCCGACATGATCGCGGTCGACGGCGATCCCTTGCGCGATGTCCGCGCGCTGGAAGACGTCGATGTCGTAATCAAGAACGGCCAGGTGGTGAAGAACGACTAGGCCTAACAGTAAGCGGCCACCACCCGCTCGGTCATTGCCAGGCAGTCGGCGCCCGCGAAGTTGGCGATGGGGTCGAGGCTCGCCTTCATCTCCGGCGCGAGCGCTTCCTGAAGCCGCCGCCGGGCGCGCAGAAGCCGCGTCTTCACCGTTGCTGCCTTGATGCCCAGCACGTCGGCGGTGTCCTCCACCGACATCTCTTCGATCTCGCGGAGCACGAAAACGGTGCGAAAGGCCGCCGCAGGTCGCCGATCGCCTGCTCAAGCACGGCGCGCAATTCGGTCCGCGCCAGCTCCCGGTCGGGTGTGTCGGCAAGCGAGCCGCGCATCAAAGTCTCCCGATAATCGTCGAGCAGTGCCACCGAATGGGTCGCCAAATTCTGCCGCCGCCGCTCCGCGCTACGCTTTCGAAGCAGCGCTTCGTTGAGAACGATCCGCGTGAGCCAGGCGGATAGCGCCGCCCGCCCTTCGAAGCGGCCGATCGCGGCGAACGCCTTCAGATACGGCGCTTTGCACGCAATCCTCCGCGTCGGAGCGGTCCTTGAGGACGCTCCACGCGGTGCGGAACAGCCGCTGGTTGTTGCGCGACGTCACTAGCCGAACCGCCTCCGCGTCGCGCGCCGCGATCAGGCCGGCAAGCTCCAGGTCGTTCATCGCGCCATAGTCGATCTTGGGCTGCGCGCTCACGCCGCCGCTCCGCCGCGAAAGCCGCGCACGCTGTCGAGCATCTCGCGGCGCAGCTCCGCCTTGTCCCGGAAATCGCCGAGCCAGCATGTGGTGATCATAGAGACGCCATGCTGGTTCACCCCGCGCGTGCTCATGCAATGGTGAACCGCCTCGATCACCACCGCAACGCCCTTCGGCTTCAGCACCTCGAACAACGTCTTCCCAATCTGTTTGGTCAGGCGTTCCTGCAATTGCAGCCGCCCGTAAGCAAAAACGAGCCGCGACAGCTTGGAAATGCCGACCACCCGCCCATTCGGCCGGTAGGCGATGTGGGCGTGGCCGGTGATCGGCGCCAGGTGATGCTCACAAGTCGACACCAGCGGAATGCCGCGAAGCAGCACCGTTTCCCCATAGCCCTCGGCCTCGCCGAACACCCGCTCCAGCAGCGCTCGGGGATCGGCGTGGTAGCCGCCGAACCGCTCGCCCCACGCCCGCGCCACCCGCGCCGGCGTGTCGCGCACCCCTTCGCGCTCCGGATCGTCGCCGGTTGCGGCGATCAGCGTTCGCACCGCGGCTTCGATCTCGCTGCGGCTGGGGGCGGGAATAGGGCTAGCATCTTCGCACGACACCCCCACCTCTGCGTCTCCCAATGGTTCGAAATAGTCCAAAAAACTGTCCTCCCCGTCGCAACCTCGTAGCTTTGGATGCCGGGCGCCTGCGCAGGTTCCCGCCCTGCCCGGAACCGGAGCTTGGCGGCGGGGATTACCAACCTATCTGTGCATGGGCACGCACCAGCGAAGGACCGGAACACCATGAAGGGCTATGTTGAAAACATCGAACGGGAGACGCTTGCGAACGAGGATTTCCGCCGCGTTGTCTACACCGGCAAGAACCTCCAGCTCGTGCTGATGACGCTGCCGCCCGGCTGCGACATTGGCGAGGAAGTGCACGACGATATCGACCAGTTCTTCCGCATCGAGGAAGGCGAGGGGGAGATCCACATCGATGGCGTCGCCAACAAGGTCGAGGATGACTTCGCCGTGATCGTCCCCGCCGGTGCCCGCCACAATGTCGTCAACACCGGCTCCGCGCCCTTGAAGCTCTACACCCTCTACGGCCCGCCCGAGCACAAACACGGCACCGTCCACAAGGACAAGGAGCAGGCCGAGCGCGACCACGAAAACGACCATTTCGACGGCAAGACGTCCGAATAGGTCCTTGAGGGAAGGGGCGGTCGCCCGCGGGCGCCGCCCTTTGCCTCACCGCCCCCGGATGCTAGGGCCCCCGAAACCCCTTAGCATTCGAGCGAAATGACCGACCTCAACCTGATCCGCAATTTTTCGATCATTGCCCATATCGACCATGGCAAATCGACCCTCGCCGACCGGCTGATCCAGCAGACCGGCGGGCTGACCGCGCGCGAAATGTCGAGCCAGGTGCTCGACAATATGGAGATCGAGAAAGAACGCGGGATCACCATCAAGGCGCAAACCGTGCGCCTGGATTACACCGCCAAGGACGGCGTCACCTATGTCCTCAACCTGATGGACACGCCCGGCCACGTCGATTTCGCCTACGAAGTCTCCCGCAGCCTCGCCGCCTGCGAAGGCGCCCTCCTGGTGGTGGACGCCGCGCAGGGGGTGGAAGCGCAAACGCTGGCCAACGTCTACCAGAGCATCGAGCACGACCACGAAATCGTCCCGGTGATCAACAAGATCGACCTCCCCGCCGCCGAACCGGACAAGGTGAAAAAGGAGATCGAGGATATCGTCGGCCTTCCCGCCGACGACGCGGTGCTGACCTCCGCCAAATCCGGCATCGGCATCGAGGAAGTGCTGGAAGCCATCGTCACAAGAATCCCGCCCCCCAAAGGCGACCGCGACGCACCCTTGAAGGCGATGCTCGTCGACAGCTGGTACGACCCGTATCTCGGCGTCGTCATCCTGATCCGCGTGATCGACGGCAGCATCCGCAAGGGCCAGAACGTCAAGTTCATGGCCGGCGGCACCCAGCACCTCGTCGACCGCGTCGGCGCATTCCGCCCCAAGATCGAGCAGCTCCCCGAATTGGGCCCCGGCGAAATCGGCTTCATCACCGCGCAGATCAAGGACATCAGCGAAACCCGCGTCGGCGACACCATCACCGACGTCCGCCGCCCCGCCGCCGAAGCGCTCCCCGGCTTCAAGGAAGTCCAGCCCGTCGTTTTCTGCGGCCTCTTCCCCGTCGACGCCAACGACTTCGAGAAACTGCGCGAAAGCATCTCCAAGCTCCGCCTCAACGACGCCAGCTTCTCCTTTGAAATGGAGAGCAGCGCGGCGCTCGGCTTCGGCTTCCGCTGCGGCTTCCTCGGCCTCCTGCACCTCGAAATTATCCAGGAGCGGCTCACCCGCGAGTACGATCTCGATCTCATCACCACCGCGCCATCGGTGGTCTACAAGATCCATCTCCAGCACAAGGACGCGCAGGGGCAGCAGACGCTGGAGCTGCACAATCCGGCCGACATGCCCGATCCAAGCCGCATCGCCACCATCGAGGAGCCGTGGATCGAGGCCACCGTCTACGTCCCCGATGAATATCTCGGCCCCATCCTCAAGCTCTGCCAGGACCGCCGCGGCATCCAGAAGAACCTCACCTACGTCGCCGGCCGCGCGCAACTGACCTACGAGCTGCCCTTGAACGAAGTGGTGTTCGATTTCTACGACCGCCTGAAATCGATCAGCCGCGGCTATGCGAGCTTCGACTACCACCAGGTCGGCCACCGCGAGGGCGACCTCGTCAAGATGAGCATCCTCGTCAACAACGAGCCGGTCGATGCGTTGAGCATGATCGTCCACCGCGGCACCGCCGAAAGCCGCGGCCGCGGCATGTGCGAGCGCCTGAAAGACCTGATCCCCCGCCACCTCTTCAAGATCCCGATCCAGGCCGCCATCGGCGGCAAGGTCATCGCGCGCGAGACGATCGCCGCGCTGCGCAAGGACGTGACGGCGAAATGCTACGGCGGGGATATTTCGCGCAAGAAGAAGCTGCTGGAGAAGCAGAAGGCGGGTAAAGCCAGAATGCGGGAATATGGGAGTGTGAGTATACCGCAGGAGGCATTTATTGCGGCCTTGCGGATGGGGGAGGAATAGCATTCTGGCTTAAGGCGCGGCTGCGGGACGCGTAGGGGCCGTCAGCACGGGGTGCCGATGTAGCGCCGAGCGGGAACGTAAACGGTCCGGAGAAGACTTCCGTAGCGACGTTGAACACGAAAGACACTTAGCTGTTCAAAGAGTGGGGAGAACTGGCGTAAGCCTTACGCTGCGGCTTCTCCCGAGCAGTGTACCCATGGTTAGTCCGAGTGCTATTCTCAGGACGGGAAATTAACAGTCCTCAGATGTGGCCCTATGTAGCCGATTTCGATGACGCGCTCACCAACGTGTTCTATCAGGTGTATCCTATACCCGTTCGCTAGACGCGCATGCTTCTCAAAAGTGCGCGAGTCGCCGTTAGCGTCTTTGAAGACTCGCGCTGCGCCAAATTTGTCCATTGTTGGGCCCGACTCACCCGTTACTCTTGATGTGTATGGAGGCTCAGCCAGTTTTCTCGTTCTCCAAAGGGAACTGGCACGTTGCAAATCTGAAAGACGAGAAAGCGCCGACTCATACGCGGCATCACTGAGGCGAGAAATGTCCTTTTGCACCCCAAGCCCGAAGCGAAGATCCGGAAAAAGCTCCTCCTTGTGACGCCAAAAATCCGATGGGCACAGTTCCTTCCTGCCCCGCTCCACCTGACGCGCCCGTACCGAACGTGCGCTCGCTTCTGAATAGACGTGGTCTAAGGTTATGAGCGTTGTGGTTTCAACGCCGCCGGGAATTTGCTCCACCAACGTGAGGTCTAGCTCGTCGCGAGCCCATTCTGGCCCTGCGGCGACCACCACAGGCAATCGCTCTGAAATCGCACACAATAAAAGCCCGTACGCCTCAGGGTATTCTTGGATTCTGTAATCAATCAAAAAACCAAATTCCGTATCGCTCAGCTCACCTTCAACTGGAACCTGAAGCGCTAAACTGGAGAGTAGAACCCCTTCGGAGCGGTTTTGTGAATCGCTCAACATCGTTTGTAAGGCGGTGGCCAAGCTCACTCCCTCGGCAAGCTCAATTTCTGCCGGGTAGGCGGTTAGCCGCAGCCGCAGAGAAACACATTTTGCGCTGTGCAAATACGAGATGCCCTTGGCGAAGCTGACCAGAGCAGTAACTGCTTCCTGGAGATTTTTGAAGCCACCTCCGGCGCAGCCGTCGTTGTAGACTAACTCACGCAAGGCATCACCTCGCCGGGGGAGCGAGCAGTCGCGACATGTTCGTCGCATGCTGGTCAAAAAACCCCTCCGGCCAATCGCTTAGTCGCCCATCCGACTGCAAAACCGGACCATGAACCATTGCCTCCGCGCCGTGGCGGCTGAAGTAGTGTAGCGCAACATCGGTATTTGAAAGTACTTTATCTCGTACGTCGATCCGAACTCCATCTAAGAAGTGGTCGCTGTGAGTCTCAACAATCACTTGAACGCCCGCTGCAACTGCTCTGCAGGCCAGCTGCCCGAGTTTCGTCTGACCACGCGGATGAACATGTGCCTCCGGGTTCTCGATCACGACGAGATCACCAGCCCTTGCACTAATTAGAGCCGTGATAACGGGCAGGACGTAAGACAATCCAAAGCCCACGTTAGTCGGTCTGAAAGGCCGCGATGGAACGTCCCCCTTGCGATCATACGAGTATCGGGCGGTGAGAGCGTCGACATCACCGAGCTTCCTGATATCGAGTCGGCTACCCGGACTCGTATCTTGCAGCCAATCAACTACCTGAGCAATCACCGTTCGCTTACTGAATTTATCTACAATTCTAGGGTCGGCATCGTCCAGGACGTCGCTCCCCCATTCAGACAGAAAATTGAGAACGTATTCTCCCTGTGATCCCAAATCGCGCCTGAAGATGCGTTCATCTGAGAAGGGAAGCATTTTACGAGGGCCAAGGCGCTCGGCTGACAGGTACTGAAAACCCGTAGGTCGTAGTATAGGATTTCTACCCATGTTCGTGTTCGTCGATGCACCTGACGTTCGGTCTGCGGGGTCAACCCATTGACCATCCTGTCTGTATTTTAAACTGTAACGTCCGGGGCGGCCAGCTCTGTTAGCTGGCACTCTTTTCAACCGGAGACTTTCTGCTGAGCGATCATAGGCAAAAACGTACTCCACTCGCACCCAAGGTCCTGCCAGATCAACTTCATATTCTACATTAATCGTAATCTCGTCTTCATCTGCTAAATCAAAAAAAACGTCTGCACCTGTGCCCAGATCGATAAGAGAGCCAGACAGCTGAAGACGTGTCTTAAATAAATCGGAAAAAGACTGACGTAATAGCAGAGCTGCTTGTATAACGGTGCTCTTCCCCATGCCGTTCAATCCAGCTAGCAGCGTCAGCCCTCCGATTTCTACGTGAGCATGACGGAAGCACTTGAAGTTAGAGACCTCCACGGCTGAGAGCTTACTCATGCGATTTCTTTCAAAAGCATTTCGATCTCATGGAATCTCTTGTGCACCCGGCTGGGACTACCAGTTGAGTAAGAGATCGAGACATCAAAATCTCGATCAGTCATCATAAGATTCATAAACCGATCTTTAACTAAATCTCGGGAGGAGATAACATGATTTAGCTCCCGAACACTCAGACGAGCCAGCGAAACCGACCAGGTCTCAAAAAGAGCTTTGCTAATTGGATTCCTGGGTGCCATGGGGGTATACCTCTTCCTAAAAGAGTCCACTCCAAATATCTCGAACGCTGCCCGCATTGCGCGCTCGTAAGACTCCTTGCACCCGGTTAGTTCGATTGGGGTTAAACTATTTAAGCGCTGCATGGCAGCATTCAAGAAGCCGTCCAAATCACTAGTTTCATAATCGTGCCAGGGGGTCATCCAAAAAGCTAGGAACCTGAGAGCACACTCGCGTGCAGCCATCCTCTTGTCTGAAATGCTCCGCGCCGTTGCTCGCAAAAATGCCGGGCTTTCGGCCAAATCCTTTAAAAATCGACGCGCAGGACCTTTGTTGAGAGCGTGACGAATCTCTTGACCGTTGAGCGTGAGGCCGCCCGTATTTATTCGACTGAAGATGTTGAACATCACCTCTTCTGGTGTGCCCGGCTGAATTACGTTAACGACTAGCTCAGTCTCCTCAATGCGTCGCTGCATGTTGCGAGGAAGGCTCGAAAAGGTCAAGTCAGTGAACTGCGTTAGGTATTCGAGGCCCTTCAGTCTGTACTTGTCTTTCATAAAATCGTGTATAGTAGTTAATCGTTGTAACCCGTCTACAACAGACCACGCATCTTCGAAATCGCTCGCCACGTAAAAAACAGGCAGAGGTATGCGAAGAAGTACTGACTCGATCAGGCGACTCTTTCGACCAATGTCCCAGATCCGAGCTAGGCGCTGAAACTCAGGTGCTAGATCAATCTCTTTATGGTCAATGCGAGTCGCTAGGAGACTGATTGTTTTGGTCTCCCGAAGGACCTTTATCTTTTCGGGGTCGAACGGGCGCGCTATGTCGGACGGGTACTCAGCAGAACTGAGTTCTGCCTCCAGACCCGTGCGTTCGCCGGTCTCAAAGAGCTCCTCTGGAGCAGCGTAATCGAGGGAGTGATCCGTCACGGGTAAGGTATTCACAACGATTTCCTGTCCCTCAAGCTGAAGGAGACGTTTCGATAGGGATGTAGCCTACCTGCTCATGCGGCATATGCCCAGAATTCGTTTCTAGAGAACGCTGGGCTCTCGATGTAGGTTAGCTGCTATCCTGCTCCTCTAGCCGACCCCCGCGGTGAGTATCCTGCGGGAGGAGGGCCTGCCTGAGTATGCGGCGGATCGCCTCTGGCTTGCTCGGCTTCGGGTCCGGCTGCTGGGCGATCCAGGCTTCCAGCGCCTCCTCGATGTCCGGGTAGAGGCGCAGGCCGATGTGAGGCCCAATACCCGTGCGCGGTCGGCCGCCCTTGTTTTTCTCACCGGTAGCTATTGCGCCCGCCCTAGGTTAGTGGTACCTACAACCTCGAAGCGAACCGGAGCAAGGATGGAGCCCTTGCGCCGGTTCTGACCACCACGACGCCTTTACCCGAAAGGAGGCGAAGGATGGCTGCTGGGAAGCTTAATCGCGAACGGCGCGCCTTGCTAGGCGCGGCTTTGGCTTTGCCGCTTGTTCCTCGCGGCGTCGGCGTTGAACCGGCGCCCGTGGGGTCTCTGGGCCCCCTCCACCGTGCTTCGGGCGGTCTCGACCCCTCGCAAACTGCCCCCGGCAGTCCGCTCGCGGCCGATCGCCGTGCCGGGGAGGAATGGGACGCCGCGCTTGCGCTCGTGCGCGCCAGGGAAGCGGAGGTGCGGGCCTGGGAGGCGGGCTCTTCCGGGCTGCCGTTCGCGGCGGCGGAGGCTTGGCAAGAGGGGTATGACGCGCGCTGCTCGGCGATGGAGGAGGCGCTGCTGGCGCTGCTCGGCTGCCCGGCGCCCGACGTGGCGGCGCTGGCGGTGAAGCTGGAGCTCGCCGCCGCCTACGACGTGGCGACGATATCCGGGGGCGAGGGGGTGCTTGGCGCGCTGGCGGTGGAGGCGCGGGGGCTGGCGGGCGTGGGCCGATAAGCGGGGACCGATGAGGGAGAGCCGTCACGGGAGTTAATCCCGTGACGTCGGACGAGTTCGTGCGGCTTTGAAACCGCACGCCTCGCCGTCCGGCCTTGCCCGGCTCTTCGCCTATGATGCGGCGCCGCTGTCGCGTCGGCGCTCGTAATCGCGGCGCGCCTGCGCTTCCCACTCCAGTTGCGCTTCGGCGTCTTGGCGGTGGCGTTCTTCGAAGGCGGCTTGCTGCTCCTCGTGGCTTTCGGGAAGGCCGCCCCTTGTGAACTCCAGCGGCTCCGTGGCGAAGCCGTCGGCGCGGTCCACCAGGTAGCGGCAGGGCGGGTGTTCGGGGCGCTCGGGCTCTCCCATCTGCGCCCATTGCCGCCGGCGCGCCTCGCCCAGCACCCGCGACAAAGGCGATTCGGCGAGGTCGATCGGGTGATCGCCCATCCGCCTGTTGTGCAGGTATTGGCGGCCGTCGCCGCTGACGACGTCCAGCATGATCTCGATAAAGGTCGCCTGGCGCAGGTACCAATCCGCGGCGACGATCTGTCCCTCCAGCCGGGCCTCGCGCTCCTGCATGATCTTGATCTGGTATTTGCGGAACAATTGCTCGAGCCATTCCGCCTCGGGGGATCCCGGCTGAAGCGGGGCGGAGAAGTCGAGGGGCGGCTTTGCTTCGGGCGCGAAGGTGGGTGCGGGCTGCGCGCGGTTTTTGCTCGTCGACCAGGGCGCGGCGGCGGGGCGGCGGCCGCTTTGCTCGGCGGCGACGGCGGCGAGGCCTTCGGCGAGGCGGCGGCCGCGCTCGTCCGCGGCGACCGCGAGCGCTTCGTCCCAGGCGGCGAGGAAGCCTTCGTTGCCGGAAACGTGGCGCAGCTGCTCGGCGCCATAGGCCGCCTTGCCGACCGCGCGGCAGGCCTGGCGGACCGAGCCGGTGAGCGACAAGGCGGCGATAAAGGCGCGCTGGACTTCGGCGTCCCAGCCGTCGGCGCGGGCGGTGCGGCGGGGGACGGGGTCGAAATCGAGCAAGGCGCCGAAGCGGGCGAAGGGGTCCTCGTCGCTAAGCCCCTGGGCGCGGCAGCGGTCGCAGACGACGGGGATGGGGGCGGGGGCGGACATTGTTCAAACTCTCCTGCGACTCGGTGCGGGAGAACGAAAACAGAACAATTCCTACATCTCAAGCGGTGAGGGGATTGCAGGCTTGTCCCCACATCCCGCAGGCGGCGGGAGCGGCGCGCCTTGACACGTGCCGTTCGCCTTCGCACAAAAAGCGGGAACGGAGCCGGGGGGCTCCGCGGGGGACATATCACCATGGCGGAAGAATTTGCGGACGCGCCGCAGCAGGCGGCGTTTGGGGAGCGTTTCGGCGCCGCGCTCGATCGGGCGGAGCGTGTTTACTTAAAAGTGCTTCGGGCGGCCCTGCTGATCATCGCGACCGGCCTGTTGGTCTACGCCGCGTGGCTCGGCGCGTGGAGCCTGTACAAGATGTCGCGCTCGCCAGCTTCGGTGGTGGAGCAGCCCGCCGTGGTTGCGCCCGACGAGCTAACCGACGCCGAAATGCCGGTCCGCGTCGATGCGCCCGCCGCGTCCGAAGGGCCCAAGGTCGATCCCGCGCAGCAGCGATATTATGCCGATTTCGCCAAGCGCTATTTCGGCCTGTTCCGCACCCGCTTCGAGCCATTCCGCCAGGCGGAGGACAAGCAGCTCACCCGCGACCAGTTCGACGATGCGTTCCTGAAGACGGGCGACCGGCTCCAGGCCTCAGCCAAGGGCGAATTGAACTTCGCCGCCGACAAGGCCGATCTCGAAACGCTGCTTGCGGTGATGACGGAAGCGGCTGGCAAGCCGGCGACCCAGGAACGGCTGCAACGCTACAAAGCGGCGAAAAAGGTGACGGTCGCCCGCAAGGTCCAGCGCACCCGCACCGAAACCCGCGAAGGCTGGGATCCGTACGGCTATTCCTGCTTCAACTGGTACGAAAATGGCGGCTGCCCGACGACACGCACGGTGGAGGTGCCTTATACCGACGTGGTGCGCACCTCGCAGTTTCCCGAAGGCACGCAGACCCACACGCAGATCTTCCGCGCCTTTCAGGACCGCTTCTTTTCGCTGCTGCAGGAGCGGCGGACCAAGAACGCGGCCGAGGCGGCGGCGAAGCGGGAGGAGATCGGCTTCGGCAAAATCATGGGGAAGCTGACGCTGTGGACGGCGCTCCAGATCCTGGCCGGCTTCCTGGTGCTGATGTTCTTCTTCCTGCTGATCGCGATCGAGCGGCACCAGCGCCGGCTGGCAAGTGATCGGCAGGCGGCGGCCGCCTAGCCGCCAAGCAGTTCGCCGAGGTACGCCCGCACGTCCTCGGGCCAAGCGGCGGTAAGTTCGGCGAGCCGCGCTTCGTCGCCGCGGTAGAGGGCGCGCAGGGCTTCCTCGTAACCGGAACGGTCGCCGCAGCAGTCGCTTAAGAAACGGTAGGCGGCGTCGCGGCGGGCGCGCTGGTCTTGCGCCGCGTTGGCGGGGGTTTTTGCCGCCGTTTCCACCAGGCGGCGCAGGGCGGCGGACGCGCCTCCGGGCTGCGCCGCGAGCCAGTCCCAATGGCGGGGGAGGAGGGTGACTTCGCGCGGCGTGACGCCGAGCTTGGGCCGCCCGCGGCCTCGGCGCGGCTCGGGGGGAGTGGGCGCGGAGGCGGCGGCGTCCCACAGGTCGAGATCCACCGGGCGGCCGGTGCCGTCCTCGTAGACGCGGACGTTTGCGTGGTCGGTGGCGGAATAGCCGTCCTCGATCGCGCGGGTGACAGTTGCCCTATCGCCGCGGGCGACGATTCGGTCTCGGAAAAAGGCGGTGACGTTGCTCATCCCGCGCTTTTAAACTGCGCACCCGGTGGCAGTCAATATTATCCGGGTAAATAAGTGTGTTTTGGTGCGAACTTTGGGACGGTCGGGGTGGGGCTGCTGCCGTCATGGGCGTAAATCCCATGACGTCGAACCTGTCGGCTTTCAGCCGCAGGCCGTCCGGCTGCGGCCGTCTCTCTCAGATGCGCGGCGCCGCTTACGCGTCGGCGCTTATCTGCTCGGCGGCCGCTAGCTGGACCCACGTAGGCGCGTGATCCGACGCTTTCTCCCGCCCGCGATGCTCCTTGTCGACGCCGGCATCGAGCAGCCGGTCCGCCGCTTGCGGGGAGAGGAGGAGGTGGTCGATGCGGAAGCCCGCGTCGCGCTGCCAGGCGCCCGCCGTATAGTCCCAGAAGGTCCAGACCGGGCCGTCCGGGTGCCGCGCGCGGATCGCGTCGGTCCAGCCGCTGTTGAGGATGCGGCGAAAGGCGGCGCGGCTTTCCGGCTGCATCAGCGCGTCGTGCGCCATCGCCCGGGAGGAGAAGACGTCCTCGTCGGTGGGGATCACGTTCCAGTCGCCGGCAAGCACCACCGGCCGCTCCTCGCTTAAGAGCTCCGCCGCATGTTCGCGCAGCCGCTCCATCCAGGCGAGCTTGTACTCGAACTTCTCCGTGCCGATCGGATTGCCGTTGGGCAGGTAGATGGAGGCAACGATTACCCCATCCACCTCCGCCTCGATGTAGCGGCTATGCGTGTCGTCCGGATCGCCCGGCAGGCCCACCCGGCGAAGCGTCGCGGGCGCCGCCGTGGGCGTCAGAATTGCAACCCCGTTGAAGCCCTTCTGCCCGTGCCAATGCCCATCGTAGCCCGCGGCACGGACGTCCTCGATCGGGAACGCCTCGTCGGCGCATTTGATCTCCTGGAGGCACAGCACGTCAGGCTTCTCCTCGGTGAGATACTCGATGAACCGTGGCAGCCGGGCGCGGACGCCGTTCAGATTGTAGGTGACGATCTTCATCGCCTTTCGCTTAGCGGCTCGTGGCCAAGCCGTCACCCCGGCGGAGACGCGAAGGCTTTTGCCGCGCATCGCTTGTGGCTAGGAGCAGCAGGCTCCGGCCAGCACGGGCGGAGGAACAGGGGACGCGAATGACGCCGCCGCCCGCGGTCGACGGAGCCAGGATCGAGGAAGATGACGGCGCCGCGCCAGGCCGCCGTCCGAGCCTTCCCGAATCCTTCCGTTCGGTCGCCGTCCCCGGCGCAGGCGCGCGCTGGTGGCGCAAGCTCGGCGCGTTCGCGGGCCCGGGCTACCTCGTTGCCGTTGGTTATATGGACCCGGGCAATTGGGCGACCGGAATCGCCGGAGGCTCGGCCTTCGGTTATTCTTTGCTGTTCGTCATCTTGCTGTCCAACCTCATGGCGATGGTGCTGCAATCGCTTGCGGCAAGGCTCGGCATCGTCACCGGCATGGATCTCGCCCAGGCCTGCCGCGCGCACTACAGCCGCCCGGTCCGCTACCTGCTCTGGGGCCTGTGCGAGCTTGCCATCATCGCCACCGATCTGGCGGAGGTGATCGGCACCGCCATCGCGCTCCAGCTCCTGTTCGGCATCCCGCTCGTCTGGGGCGTCTGCCTGACCGCGCTCGACGTATTCCTGATCCTCGCCTTGCAGAAGCGCGGCTTCCGGCGGCTGGAGGCGTTCATCGTTGCGCTGCTGATCATCATCGGCTGCTGCTTCCTTGCCGAGCTCATCCTCTCGCAGCCCAGCATGGCGGCGATCGCGGCGGGCCTGGTGCCGACCGCCGACATGGTGGCCAACCCGGCAATGCTGTTCATCGCCATCGGAATCATCGGCGCCACCGTGATGCCGCATAATCTCTATCTGCACAGCTCCATCGTTCAGACCCGCCGCTTCGAGCGCAACGAGGAAGGGCGGCGCGAGGCGGTCCGCTATGCCACGATCGACAGCTGCATCGCCTTGAGCTTCGCGCTCTTCATCAACGGCTCGATCCTGATCCTCGCCGCCTCCACCTTCTACAGCGCCGGCCGCACCGACGTGGCGGAGATCCAGGACGCGTACCATCTGCTCACCCCGATGCTGGGCGCGGGCATCGCAAGCACCCTGTTCGCGGTGGCACTGCTCGCCTCGGGTCAGAACAGCACCATCACCGCCACGCTTGCCGGGCAGATCGTGATGGAAGGCTTCCTCGACATCCGCTTGCCCGCCTGGCTGCGGCGGCTGGTGACGCGGCTGCTCGCCATCGTTCCGGCGGTAATCGTCGCCATCCTCTACGGCGCGAGCGGCACTGCGAAGCTGCTGGTGCTGAGCCAGGTCATCCTCTCGCTCCAGCTTCCGTTCGCCGTGGTGCCACTGGTCCGCTTCACCAGCGACAAGGCCAAGATGGGCACGTTCGCCAATCCCCGCTGGCTGAAACTCGGCGCCTGGGCGATCTCCGCTTTGATCATCGCGCTCAACCTCAAGCTGCTTTGGGACTTCTTCCTGAGCTGAGGCGGGGCACCCGCATCATTCCGCGTCCCGCAGCGTCTGCGTCACGTCTTCCACGCCCGGCAGGTCCCACACCGCGTCGGTCAACATGAAGCGCCACCCGTTAACGTGCGCAATTCGCTTCGAGTGCTGAAGCACCACGTCGTACGGCACCAAGGCTGCACGAATGACCCCGTAGCCGCTGTCGAACAGCACTGCGGCCAGGAGGTCGAAATGCTTGATGTCCAAATTGCGGATTGCGCTGAGTTGCCGCGAGCCGGCAGCTTTCTCCGTCAGGCGCCTAGCCTTGATCTGGTAGCGCACTCCGGCGGCGCAGACTGCATCGTGTCCGTGCGCCGCATTTGGCTCAAGCGTCCATCCGAAGGCCTTGGCGAACAGCCACTCCGCATAATCGCCCAGCGGCGCGTTACCGGTGCGAACAACCTGGCGCTCGCGCAACTCCTCGATGGCCGAGCCATGCAGGCGCAGAAGATCGCGGACGGAGAGCAAGCTCAGATCAAAAGGCGCGGAGCCGGACATGAACCGGCCTAAGCTCCTTTCGCGTCAGCGCTGCCTTTGGCCGTTCAGCCCTCGCCGCGGCGCCTTGGGTGGCCAGTCGCGACTCCGCCGGAGAGGCGGGCGACGTGGGGGTAGAGTTCGGCGACTTCCGGCGTGTAGCCGAGGTTGAAGACGGTTTCGGACTTCTTGGGGCGTTCCGGCCTGTCGTAATAAGTGCCGAACAGCTTGTCCCAGAAGAAGGTGGTGATGCCGTAATTGCCGTTTTCGTCGTGGAAATGATGCGCCATGTGGCGCTTCTTCATCTCCTGCAAAACCTTGCGCTTCGGCTTGTAGGCAAGGTGCTGGATGCAGTGAACGAATTCGTAGAAGCAGGTGGTGAGCAGGCCAGTTGCGAAGGCGGCCATTGCCGCGCCGAAGCCCGAGCCTGGCGCGATCGCTTCGCCAATCGCCCAGCCGAGCGGCAGGGTGGCGATGCCGATGGTCGGCAAAGTGGTGGGGAGGGCGCCGAACAGCACTTCCAGGTGGTTCGGATCCTGGTGGTGATCGTAATGGATTCGCTTCCAAGTGGAGGCGAGGATCGGCACCTTGAACATCCAGCGGCTGTGCAGAACCCAGCGGTGGAGCACGTACCAGACAAAGGGGTAAATGACGGTCGCAACCGCAACGGCGGCCAGCGTGGGCACAAGCGGCGCCGGCTGGTAGGCGAACAGCACGATCGCGACCGCCGACAGCAGCAGGTAGGCGACGATTGCCGGGTACTGGAAATAAGCGATAACGAGCTCGCGGAACGTCATCTTGTCGAGATGATGTTCGCGGTTCCAGAAGTTCGGCCGCAGTGCAGTTGCGAGTTTCACGTTGAAATCCCTCAAGCTTTTTGTGCGGCGCCGGGGGCGCACACGGTGCAATCCTATATGGGCGCCACCCTTGAAGACTCAATAAGGCGGTTTTTTGGCAGGGGCGCCGCTGGGACGCCCCTGCCGGGATGCGGCGGGGCCAAACGGCCCCGCCGCGCGACGAACCTTAGAATTCCCCGGCGACGCCGACGCGGAACGCATTGTTCTTGTTGCCGGCGAAGGAGAAGCCCGCGCCCACCGCAAACGGCGTATCGCCCCCGATCCGGTGCATGATCGAGCCGCCGACCGCATATTCGCCGCGGAAGGTGGCACCGTTGATCACGTAGCTGGTCTTGCCGGCTTCCGACGGCATCGGCGCCTGGCCGATGGCAACGGCGGCTGCGATACCCTGGCGGGCGTCGCGGCGGTCGATGTCGCGCAGGTCGTAGAGCGTGTCGACGCGGGTGGTGAGGCCGGCCATTCCGGTTTGCAGTGCGCTGATCTGGCCCGCCTGGGTGGTCGAGGCACCCTGGAGCGCCTGGATCGTCGGAATGATCGTCGTGTTGCGGCCGAGCGTGCCGTTTGCGTCAACCGTTGCAACGCTCACCGTGCCGGTCTGGGCGGCGGTGCTTGCCGCGATGTCGCCGACGCGAACCGAGCTTCCGGTGCCGCCCAGCGTCACTTGGTTGGCCGCGGTGGTGGTGGCGTTGAAGCCGACCGCGGTGGAGCCGGCCTGGGCGGCATTGGCGTTCTTGCCGACTGCCGTCGCATTGGCACCGGCGGCATTGGCCTGATGGCCTGCCGCAAGCGAGGTTGCGCCGGTTGCCCGCGATTCCCAGCCGAATGCCTGAGCGCCGCGGCCTGAAGCAACCGAGAGGCCACCGACCGCCGTCGAGTGGAAGCCGGACGCGACTGCACCATTGCCGATTGCGACCGCGTCTTCGTCGCTTGCAACAGCCAGGTTGCCGACCGACGTCGAGGTGAGGCCCGATGCGCGGGCCGCTTCGCCGACAGCCGTGGAACGAATGCCGGTTGCGTTGGCGAGGTGTCCGAGCGCGGTTGCACGCTCGGCCGTGGCGTTGGAGCGCCAGCCGAAGGCGGTTGCGCCGGGGCCGGTTGCAACGCTTTCGCCGCCGACTGCCGTGGTGGACGGGCCGGTCGCCATTGCATCGGTACCGATCGCCATTGCGTCCACGCCGTCGGCAACCGCGCCGTCTTCGTTTCCGTCGCCGTCGCTGCCGATCGCGATTGCGCCGACGCCGCGCGCTTCGCTGTCGCCGCCGATGGCGATCCCGGCTTGATCGGTGGAAAGGGCGCCGAACGCGCCGCCGTCGCTGTTGCCGCCGATGGCGATGCCGGCGCTGCCGAGCGCTGCGGCGTCATTGCCGACCACCACCGTCTGATCGCCGACAGCGCGGGCGTTTTCGCCGACGGCGGTTGCGCCGGTGCCGGTGGCAACGCTGTTGGCGCCGCACTCGGTGCTGTCGGTCGCGAGGCCGTTATTGCACGGCGGCAGCGGATCGGCCCAGGCGGGTGCGGCGGCAAAAGCGGCGGCGGACAAAAGCGCGGCCTTGAGAGCGAATGTGTTCATGAGATTTCCTTCCCTGATGGTGCAACCGGGTTGGGGTTGCGCGGGAGGTACGGAGCCGGCGCGGCGGCGGATGCAGCGGAAAGCGAAACTTTTTGCAGGCGGCGTTGCCGGGGGTGGTGCGCTGTGGCAGACCAAGGCGTGGATACGCCAACAGCAACCCTGGATCGCGACAGCCTTTCGCGCGCCCTTGCCCGCGTGGCGGGGGGAAGCCAGGAAGCGCTTGCCGAAGTTTATCAGCGCACTTCCGCGAAGCTGTTCGGCATTTGCCTTCGTATCTTGGGCGACAGAAGCGAAGCCGAGGATGCGTTGCAGGACATCTACATCAATGTGTGGCGCAAAGCCGGGACCTTCGATCCGGCGCGGGCGAGCCCGATCACCTGGCTTGCCTCGCTTGCCCGCAACCGGTCCATCGACCGCCGCCGCGCCGGCGGCCGGCACGAAGCGGCGTCCGTTGAAGAAGCGGCCGAGATCCCGGACGGAAGCGCCGATGCGCTGACGCTGCTGACGACCGCCGAGGATAGCAACCGGATCGCCGCCTGCCTCCATGAGCTCGAGGAACGGCAGAACGGCGCCATTCGCGCGGCCTTTTTCGATGGGCTGTCTTATCCTGAACTCGCGGTGCGCTGGTCGGTGCCGCTTGGGACGATGAAGAGCTGGATTCGCCGCGGCCTGCTTCGGCTCAAGGATTGCCTGGGGCGATGAGCGACGACGTCTTCTCGCCCGAGGAAGAAAGCGAGCTTCTTGCCGCGGAATATGTTCTGCGCCTGCTTGATGGGACAGAGATGCTCGCCGCTCGCGGGCGGCTGGCAAGCGACGCTGCCTTCGCCGCCGCCGTGAACGCCTGGGAGCGGCGGCTGGAGCCGATGTTCGAGGGTGTCGCCGAGGTGGCCCCGCCCGCCGGTGTCTGGCCGCGGATCGAGCAGGCGATCTCGGCCGAGGCGAACAGCGCCGCCACCGCAGCGCCGGGCGACAATGTCGCGCAGCTGCGCCGCCGGGAACGATTGTGGAAGACCTATGCCGCCGCGATGACGGCCATTGCCGCGAGTTTGGCGCTGTTCCTCGGCCTACGGGTCGCGCAGCCGGATCGGCCGGTGCCGCAGCCGCAGGGACCCACCGCGGAGGCGCCCGCGCTCGTGGCAGCGCTTTCCACCCAAGGCGGCGAGGCGACCCTCTCCGTCACCGTTTCCGCCGACCGGCGCAGTGTGCTTGTTACGCCGACGCGAATGGCGGCGGTGAGCGGCCATTCGCACGAACTGTGGCTGATCCCCGCTTCCGGCACGCCCGTGTCGCTGGGCGTGGTCGCACCCGACGCGCCGCGTCGCCACAGCGTCCCGGCCGGCGTCATCGGCGAGGTGCGGGCGCAGACCACGCTTGCCGTTTCGGTGGAGCCGGTGGGCGGATCGACGACCGGCCTGCCGACCGGCCCCGTGGTCGCAACCGCGCCGCTGCGCGAAATTTAAAAAAAGCCCAAGGCTGCATCCGCGGCGCGCTTGTCGCCGTAGCTCCTCCCGCAGCCCACCAAAGAGGCTGCGTTTCCAGGAGGAAAAATTCATGCGCTCAACCCCCATTTTCGCCGCCGCAATGCTTCTTGCCGGCAGCAGCTTCCTTGCCGCGTGTTCAACCATGGACGACGGCATGAACAGCGCGTCGGTCGGAACCGAAGCAAGCGTCACCGTCGGCGGCGCGCCGATGTATGCATCGCGCAACATCGTCGAAAACGCGGTCAACTCGCGCGATCACACCACGCTTGTTGCAGCCGTGAAGGCCGCTGGCCTGGTCGATACGCTGGCGAGCCCCGGTCCGTTCACCGTCTTCGCGCCGGTCAACGCCGCCTTCGATCGCCTCCCCGCCGGCACCGTCGCGACCCTGCTTCGCCCGGAAAACAAGGCAATGCTGCAAAGCGTGCTGACCTACCACGTCGTTCCCGGCCGCTTCACCGCCGCCGACCTGATGAGCCAGATCCGCGCCGGCGGCGGAAGCGCCCGCCTCACCACCGCGCAGGGCGGAATGCTGACTGCGCGCATGAACGGCCGCAACATCGTCCTCACCGACGCCAAGGGCGGCATGTCCATGGTGATCCAGGGCGACGTAATGCAGTCGAACGGCGTTATCCATGTTACGAATGCGGTGTCGCTCCCGGGCTGACCCGCGCAGGCGCCGCGCCGTTTCCCCTGTGCGGTTAGCGGCGCCTGCACCCCCTTAGGCTCCACAGGAGTTTAGTTCGCCATGCTTTCCCGCCGCTCCTTTCTCGCCACCGCCGCCTGCGCGGGGCTTGCGCCCTCCGCGGCCCTGGCCGCCACCGAGCGGTTCGCCATCACCAAGACGCCCGCCGAATGGAAGCGGCGGCTCGGGCCGCAGCGTTATGCGGTGCTGCGCGAGGAGCATACGGAGCGTGCGGGATCGAGCGCTCTTAACCGTGAGAAAAGGCGCGGCACCTACCTCTGCGCCGGCTGCGACCTCCCGGTTTATCCGTCGAGCACGAAGTTCGAGAGCGGCACCGGCTGGCCGAGCTTCTACGCGCCGCTCCCCAATGCAGTGGGTACGCGCAAGGACGGCAAGCTCCTGTTCGTGCGCACCGAAGTCCATTGCCGCCGCTGCGGCGGGCATCTCGGCCACGTTTTCGACGACGGCCCTAAACCCACCGGCAAGCGCTATTGCATGAACGGGCTCGCGATGACGTTCCGGCCTTCCTAAAGCAGGCGGAGCTTGCGCGACACGCCGCCCAATGCCTCGCGGTCGCCGCGCATCAGGCCGTAGCGGAGCGCGCACCAACTCGTCGCCGCCCAGATCGCGGTGACGAGGGCGAAGCGGACGGGGCCGTTGAGCAGCCATTCGGCGCCCGCCATCACCAGCACCCCGGCAAGCGCGATGCCAAGGCCTTGGAACAAGCGGTATTCGAACGGCCAGAGGCCGTCGCTTCGGCGAAGCTCGAGCACCGCCGCGTAGGCGGTGGCGACGGTGGCGGCACCGACCGCGACTGCCATGCCGAGCGCGCCGTAGAGCGGCACGAGCAGCATGGCCAGCACCGCCCAGATGAACACGCCGATCAGGCTGTTGAGCAGCGGCAGGACGCGGTGGCCGACCATTTCCACAATGGGCGTGGCGGGGCCGACGATCGCCTCGATCCCGCGCGCCGCGACGAGGATGTAGAGCAAGGGGAGCGCGCCCTTTGCGCCGTCGCGGTAGAGGCTCAAAATGTCGGTGCCGGCGAAGATCAGCAGGCCGGCGAGGGGGACTACAAGCGCGGTCGAGATGCGGCTTGCGAAGGAATATAGCGGCGCGATTTGGCTCCGGTCGGCCTTGGCCTGGGCGGAGGCGAGCGGGGCCATCACATATTGAAAGGCCTGGCGGACGGCGAGCGGCACGGTGGAAATCTTGCGGGCGATCTCGAACAGGCCAGCCGACAAGGCGCCTGCCGTTCCGGGAAGCATCAGATTAAGCACGAGGGGCGGTGCGTCGACCAGCAGGCGGCGCGACACGTTGGCGGGGAGGAGGGCGAGGCCGGTGGGCAGCAACAGCCTTGCGCAGGCGAACGAGATCGGCGCGCGGAGCAGGGCGCCGAGATCGTAATAACGGCCCACCAAGCGAAGGCAGAGCGCGGCGGTCAGCGCAAGGGAGCAGAGGTGGGCGGCGACCAGGCCGAGGTTGCCGGCGCCGGCGAGGAAGAAGCCGAGTGCGAACAGGATGCGGGCGATCTGCTCCCAGAACAAGCGCAGGCGAATCTCCGGCCCGAAAGCGCGGCGGGCGCGGGCGGCGGATGTCGCGACTTCGACAAAGGTCCACAGCGGCAGCGCCCAGGCGAACAGAGCGACTGCGGTGGGCAGGCTTTCCCGGTCCTCCGGCGCGGTGGAGAAGATCGTCGCCACCCATTCCGCCTGCCAGCTGATCAAGGCGGCGAGGGCGGTGGCCGGCACCATGGCCAGGAGGAAGGCGGTTTTCACCAGCGCGCGGATGCGCTTTTCCTCTTCCTCGCCCGGCACGATGCGCTGGAGGGCGCTGGTCATCGACAGATCGACGATGTTGGAGAGGAGGTTCACCGCGCCCCAAAGCACGATGTAGAGGCCGTAAGTGGCAAGGCCGAACAGCCAGGTGTAGATCGGCTGGGCGACCGCCTCGATCAGCACGGAGACGCGGGCGAGTCCGGCAAGGCCGGCGCCGCGCGCCACGTCGCTGCGGCTGACGGCCGGTTCGGCCGGCGGGGTGTCGCTCACTCTTCCGTCCGAACCAGCACCGTTTCGCCGATCAGCAGAAACAAGGCAAAAGGCGCCCAGGCGGCGAGAAGCGGCGGGTAGGCGCCGAGATTGCCCATCGCCAGCGCGAAATTGTCGGCAACGAAGTAGGAGAAACCGAGCGCCATGCCGGCCACCGCGCGCAAAAAAAGCTGGCCGGAGCGGGCAAGGCCGAACGCGGCCACTCCGGCAAGCAGCGGCATCAGGACCGCGGACAGCGGACCGGAGAACTTATGCCAGAGCCCCGTCTCGAGCACCGCAGTGTCGCGGCCCGAGGCTTTGAGCTGGGCGATGGCCGAGCGCAGTTCGGCAACCGTTTCCTGATTTGGGTCGACCTTGGCGAGGGTGAACTGGGTCGGGTCGAGGCCCTTGCCGTAAGGGTAGGCGGTCGCGATCGTTGTGACGCCGGAGCGGACGTCGAAAACCTCCGCCCCCTCCAGCACCCAAGCGCCGTCGGCGAACCGGCCGGACTTGGCGGTGATGATCCGCTGCAGGGTTTCCCAGTCCCGGTCGTAGACGGTGACGCCGGTCAAGGCGGTCGCGCCGCCGGTGCCCTTCACTTCACGCGCGCGGACGAGGTCGTCGCCGAAGCGGACCCAGACGTTCGGCACAATGCCGTTGTCCTTGGGCACCGGCCCGTAATCGACATCCTCCCAGGCGGCGAGCGTCTCAGTGGCGCGGGTGACGACGCGTTCGTTGAAAACGAAGGTCAAGGCGGCGACGCCGAGGCTCGCGAGGATCAGCGGCGCAATGATCTGGTGGGCGGAAATGCCCGCCGCCTTCATGCTCACCACTTCGCTATTCTGGTTCAAGGTGGCGAGCGCGATCAACGTGCCGAGCAGCACCGCGAAAGGCAGAAAGCGGGAGACGAGCTGCGGAAGGCGCAGCGACACGTAGCGCCACAGCTCTGCATCGCCATTGCCTTCCACCCGCAGGATCTTGCCGGACGTGCCGAGCAGATCGAGCGTCATCAGGATCACCACCAGCGCAGCCAGCACCGCGAGGCTCCTGAGCAGGAACATCTTCGCCATATACCAGGCGAGCCGCTTCGACGGAAAAAAGCGCAGGTTGATCATTCGGCCGGCGCCAGCTCCGCCTTGCGGCGCCCGCCGCCCAGGCGAAGCACCCGGCCGAGCAATTTGCCGAACTTGGCGAACACCCGCTCAAGCGCGCCGATCGGCTGGCCGCCCGGCTTGTAGGCAAGCGTCCAGTACATCCAGAAGATCAAGGCGGCGAACAGGGCGAAGGGCGTCCACAGCGCGACCGCGGGGTCGATCCGCCCCTGCGCGCCCATCTGCTCGGCATATTGGTTCACCTTGTGATAGGTCACCACCATCGCGATCGACAGAAAAATGCCGAGGCCCGAGGTGCTGCGCTTTGGCGGCACGGCGAGCGCGATGGCGAGCAGCGGCATCAGCAGCATCATCACTACTTCCACCATCCGGTAGTGGAAGTTGGCGCGGATCGCGTTCTGCGTTTTGGGCGGGAGCTGCTCGTTATGGCCGTTGCGGACCAGTTCGGGGATGGTCAGCTCATCCTCGTCGCCGCGGCCTCGGCCCCGGAATTTCTCGATTGCCGGGAGGTCGATCGGCAGATCGTGCGCCTGGAAGCTCAACACCCGCGGCGCATGGTAGCCTGGCGCATCGTGCACCAGCCGGCCGTTGGACAGGCGGAGGATGATCGTGTTGGGGTCGTCGGTGGCGAGGAAAGTGCCGTGATCGGCGGTAACGGCAAGCGTGCGCCCGTCCTTGGTTTCCGCGCTTGCGAAGACGCCGTGAAGCAGCCGCCCCTTATTCTCGCTTTGCTCCACCCGAAGCGTCATCCGCCGGCCGAGATTGGTGAACTCGCCCACTTTGATCGACGCGCCCAAAGCGCCGGAGCGCAGGTCGAAGCGCAATTCCTCATAGGCATAACGCGCCTTTGGCTGGACGAAGCCGACGATGGCGAGGTTCATGCCCATGAGGGCGATGGCGAAGAGGAAGGGGACGCGTAAGAGCTGTGTGTAGCCGAGGCCGACGGCGCGCAGGCTGTCGAGCTCGGACGAAAGCGCAAGCTTGCGAAAGGCGAGCAGCACGCCGAGCAGCAGACCGATGGGAATGCCGAGCGCGAGATATTCGGGAATAAGGTTGGCGAGCATCTTCCAGACGATGTCCACGGGCCCGCCTTCGCTGACCACGAAGTCGAACAAGCGCAGCATCTTCTCCAAGATCAGCAGCATCGCCGCCAGCGTCAGCGTGGCGACCAGCGGCACGAAGATCAGCCGCGCCAGATAGCGGTCGGTCAGCCTGGCGATGGTCAACGCGTGAAAACCCCGATGCTTTTTGGCCGTTTCTCACCGCGAAAAACGGCATCGGCGGTTCGCTTCCGCCGGTCCAGCCCGCCGCTATAGAACGGCTTGGCCGGACGGTCACCCATTTGGTGGCGCAACCCTGCGGGACCAGATAGCTTCGCGAACATAATTTGGCCGCAAGGTAGCGGCAAAGAGCCAAAATCAGGCACATCCTACTCGCGTCTGCCCGAGCGGCGCGGCACCAGGCCCGTTTTCGGAGTTGTAAGCGTTCATGTGGACCTTAGCCCTACCCTTCGCGGTTGCCGGGCCGGCATTCTTCGCCCGGTTAGGCCCTGCGGCGACGGCGGCCGGGTTGAGCTGATGGCCCGCGTCGCGCTCCTTTCCAATCCACACTCTACCGGCAACCGGTCGTTGCTGCCGCGCGTCCGCGCCTTTTGCGCCGAGCATAAGGACATCTTCCATTACGAAGTGGAAGCGGCGGACCAGGTCGGCTCCGCGCTGAAGACGATTGCTCGCGTGAAGCCCAAGGTGCTGGTGATCAATGGCGGCGACGGCACGGTGCAGGCGGCGCTTACCGAAATCTTCAACGGCGGCTATTTCGGCGACAATCCGCCCCCCGTCGCGGTTCTGCCCAACGGCAAGACCAACCTCATCGCCCACGATCTCGGCGCCGATGGCGATCCCATCGTTGCGCTTGAACGGGTGCTGGAGCTCGCCCGCGCCGATCTTTCCCCGCACATCGTTCGGCGCGAGTTGATCACCCTTTCCGGCGGCTCCACCAATGGCAAGCCGGTGCTGGGCATGTTCCTGGGGGGCGCCGGCCTCGCCGACGTGATGCTGTTCTGCCGTCTCAAGCTCTACCCGCTCGGTTTGCCCAACGCAGTGTCGCATGCCCTTGCCTTGATCCTCGGCGTTCTCGGAGTGGCCTTTCGCGGGGGTGCGAGCTTTCTGCCGATGCGGCCGCAGCCGATTGTCATTTCCGTGCTGAGGCAAAGCGAGTTCAAAGGCCGGTACGCCCTTTTGATGGTCACTACGCTGCAACGCCTGCTGTTCAACAGCACCATGCCCGGCGCGGGTACCCGCACCGGCGCCATGCAATTGCTGGTGATCGACCGAAGCGTTCGCGCGCTGATCCGCGCTTTGATTGCCGCCGTTCGCGGAAAGCTGGGCGGCGGGCAATTGAAGGGCGTTCACCTGGAGCGCGGCGACGAAATCCGGATCGAGGGCGACCGTTCGAATGTGATCCTCGACGGGGAGGTCTTCCAGGCAATGACCGGCGACCCGATCATCCTCACCCCCACCCGCCCGGTACCGTTCCTGCGCCTCGCCAGCTGAGCCGCGGCTAGCGCAGCCAGCGCCGCATTGCCGGGAAGGGTACTCCGCCATCTTTGCGGGCCCGGTGGATTTCGCTGGTCATGTCCCAAGCGGCGAGCAGGGGAACGCCGACGTCGCGGCCGTTTGAGAAATTCTCGATCAGCGCCTGGCCCCCGCCGCGATAGCCGCCTTCGTGGAACAGCACGTCCGGCGCGAGGCCGATCTCCATGGCCGCCGCCCAGGACCAGGCGATTGCCGCCATCTCCTCACCGGGATCGTCGGAAGGTTCGCACAGGCCAAGACGGAGCGCGGGATCGGTGACGGCAATGTGGCCGGCCTCGTGAAGCAGATCGCCGGGCCATTCCAGCGTCTCCGGATCGTAAACGAGTCCGCCGTGGCGGACGGTTAGCCCGGGCAGAAAGCTGCCCTCCGGCAGCGGCTCCGCGCGCACCGGGATGCCGATGCGAGTCAGAAACGCGGCGATCCGCTCCACATCCTCCCGACCGCCGCTCATCCCCCTACGCTAGCCGCGGCGGACAAAAAGAAAAGGGCCGCCCCGAAGGACGGCCCTTTCTTGTCTCTGCCCACCTCGAAGTACCACTTCGAGGTGATGGATTTTAGCGCTTCGAGAACTGGAAGCTGCGGCGTGCCTTGGCGCGGCCGTACTTCTTGCGCTCCACGACGCGCGGATCGCGGGTCAGGAAGCCTGCCTGCTTCACCGTCGTGCGCAGGGTCGGCTCGTAGCGGGTGAGCGCCGTCGAGATGCCGTGGCGAACCGCGCCGGCCTGGCCCGAAAGCCCGCCGCCCTTGACGGTTGCGATCACGTCATATTGATCGCGGCGTTCGGTGATGTCGAACACTTGGTTGATGATCAGGCGAAGCGTCGGACGGGCGAAATACACCGTCTGGTCGCGTCCGTTGACGATGATCTTGCCGGAACCGGGCTTCAGCCACACGCGGGCAACGGCGTCCTTGCGGCGGCCGGTTGCGTAAGCGCGGCCCTGCTTGTCGAGCTGCTGCTCGCGAAGCACCGCCTGGATCTGCGGACCCTGGGTGGAACGGCCGTGAAGGTCCGGCTCGGCCGGGGCTTCGGCCTCGGCGGCGGCGGGCGCTGCCGTGTCGGTCCCGGCGTCCGCCGGAGCGGCGGCCGGCGGAGCTGCCTGGGCAGCGCCGGTCAGGTTGGCGAGATCGGAAAGGGACTGGCGATTGTCGGACATTATGCGCCCACCTTGTTCTTGCGGCTCATGCCGCCGATGTCGAGGACCTCAGGATTCTGTGCCGTGTGCGGATGCTCGGTGCCCTTGAAGATGCGCAGGTTGCGCATCTGCTCACGGCCGAGCGGCCCGCGCGGGATCATGCGCTCGACCGCCTTTTCAAGCACGCGCTCAGGGAAGCGGCCCTCGAGCACCTTGCCCGCCGTCACGCTCTTGATGCCGCCGGCATAGCCGGTGTGGCGGTAGTAGACCTTGTCGCCGAGCTTCTTACCGGTGAAGCGCACCTTCTCCGCGTTGATCACCACGACATGGTCGCCGATGTCCGCATGCGGGGTGAAGAGCGGCTTGTGCTTGCCGCGCAGCAGATTGGCGATGATCGTGGCGAGACGCCCGACGACTAGCCCGTCGGCATCGATCAGATGCCATTTCTTCTCCCCCTCGGAGGCTTTCGCCGCCTTGGTGGTCTTCATCAGCGCCTTCATGGGCCCGGACCTCTTTTAAACGAACCGCGCCGCCCGTGCAGGGGCGGCGCCGATGCGGGCCAAATGGCAGCGGAGGCCCCGTAAGTCAAGCAAAAGCGGGCATTTGGCGAGTGGTATTATGCTACCTCATATTGCAGCGTCTCCTCAGGGGAGCCGCTCGATAGTGTTCGTCCGCACCATCTTGCTGCGCTTGCCGCCCACTTCCATTTCGGCCGTGGTTTGCGAGATCTGGCGCTCGACCAGACCGGTGGTCACCGACACTTCGTATATCTCGCGCAGTTCCATCGATACGAACTTCTCATCCCCTAACGGAACGCCCTTGGCCCGGTCGATGAAATTCCGCACGGCGGCTTCGAAAGCCGCCGCCGACGTCGTCGTGACTGACGTGATGTGCGCGCGACCCCCAGCGACGCGCTCCAGCGTCACGCGCACCTGCTGAGGCACCAGTCCAACGGGCGACATTCCGTCCTGCTCGCCTTCGAGTGTCTCGCCGAGCGGGAACTCGGATGCGGAGAGCGCGAGCAGCGGCGCCACATTCATCGAAAGCATTGCGAGGCGGTTCTCGGCTGGCAAGGCGCGCAGCACCTCGACCGCCCGCCCAGCGGGCGCCTCCCCCGGCTGTTGCGTTTTTCGCACCAGTTGCTCGTACGCTGCCCAGTATCGCGCCTCGTCCTCGATGCCGGTGATTTCGCCGTCGGGGCTCACCCGAAAGCTCATCGGGAGGGTCAGGGCCGCAAAGGCGGGATAGGCGGCGATCTCAGGGGGCAGGTTATCCGCCAGAAGAGTCGCATCCAGGATGAAGCCCGTGCCGGCGCGGCGGAAGCCGACCTGCATCCGGGTTTCGCCGCGCTTCGTTCCTGCGCCCTCCTCGCTGGTGGTGCGGACGAGACGATAGGTGAGCTTCTGTCCCACGGGCGGCGCGAAGGGGATCGCCACCGTCTCCCCCGGCTCCTGGGCAGCCGCGGGCGCGAGCGGAGCAAGGCTGCCGGCGGCACATGCGGCCAGCGCGACCGCAGTTGCCCATTTGAAAATAATCTTCACGAATCAATCCCCTGGCTTGCGACCACGGGGTGTAGCAGCGTTGGTGCGCTTCGCCAGCCCGCGCGCGTCAGGCGCCGCATGTCTCCTCAACCACCCAACCCGCATAAGCGCCGAGGGCGCCGGCGATGGGCCAGATCACGGCGGCGGGAACGTCGTAGCTATGGAGCTCGCTGATCCGCGCGATCAGCGCCTCCCCCCGCGCCGCAGCCGTCTTGAACAGCGCCGGCACCTCCGCCGCCTCCTCTATCTCCCCCTGCCAGCGATAGATCGAACGGCACGGGGGAAGGACGTTGGCGCAGGCGGCAAGGCCCTCCTGTACGATGGTACGGGCGATGCGCCGCGCTTCTTCGTCGCAGGCGAAGGTCGCGTAGACGGTGACGACGTCAGCCATGCGCCCGCTCCCCGAGCCGGTGGCCCGCGACGAGCACCACCGCGAGGACGAGTGCCGCCATTCCTTGGTGGGCAGCGGCGATCTCGAGCTGGACTCCGGTGAGGAGCGTGGCGATTCCCAGAAGGATCTGAACCCCCACCGCCGCCACGACGGCCGCCGCTTCCAGCCTGAAGCCGCGCCGCCAGGCGGTACGGGAAAGCAGCAAGGCAGCCGCCGCGAAGACGAAGGCGAGCCATCGGTGGACGAACTGGACGACGATCGGATTGTCGACGAAGTTCCTGAGGAACGGTTCGAGCATCGGGGCGCCGCTCGGGAACCACTCGTCGCCCATCTTCGGCCAGCTCGAATAGGCGAAGCCCGCCTCGAGCCCGGCAATGTAGGCGCCGAACAGGAACTGGAGGGCGAGGAGCGAGAGCACCCATATGCCGAGCGTCGGCATCCGTGCCGGGCGCGCGGCTGGGTCCACCGCGAGGCCCTTCAGGTCGAGCGCCACCCAGACGAGGCCGCCGAAGATCGCGAAGGCTGTGAGAAGGTGCACGGCGAGGCGGATATGGCTCACCTCCGGCACATCGACCAGGCCCGATGCGACCATCCACCAGCCGATCGCTCCCTGCAGGCCGCCTAGCGCGAGCAGCGCGACCAGCTTCCAGCCATAGCCGCGCGGGATGGCGCGCTTCACTGCGAACCAAAGGAGCGGAAGCGCGAAGGCGAGGCCGATCAGACGCCCGAGCAGCCGGTGAGCATACTCCCAGAAGAAGATGGTCTTGAACTCGGCGAGCGTCATTCCCGCATTCACCTGCTGGTATTGCGGGCTTCGGCGATACTCGGCGAACTCCGCCGCCCACGCTTCCTCGCCGAGCGGCGGAATGGCGCCGGACACCGGCTCCCAGCGCACGATCGACAGGCCGGATTCGGTCAGCCGGGTGACGCCGCCGACGACGATCATCAGCAGGACGAGAGCCGCCACCGCAAGCAGCCAGCTAGCGAGGGCGCGCGGGCGGGGCTGGGGAGGTGCGGCAGGAAGGGCGGCGGCCATGGCCGGCATATGGCGCGCGTAGCGGCGCTTGCCAATCGGAGGCTCAGGCGTCCTCTTCGATGGGAGCCGCGGCGCCGCCCATCAGCGGCAGCGGCCTGTCGGGCTCCACCAGGGCCGGCTCCCCGGCCTCGCCTGAAGGCCGCCCCGGCCCCTTGCGCCCGTAGCGCGGCTTCAACCGCCTCAGCAGGTCGGTGCCCGGAAGTTTGCGTCGGACCACCCTAGCGATGTGGCGGTGCGGCACCACCTCTTCAAGGTCTGCGAGATGCGCCCGCGCCCGCAACTTTTTCTTGTATGTAATGTTGTATCTTCACCGTAACCACATTATACAAGCGGCACCAGGGAGGTTCGAAGAGTCTGATGTTCGCCGATGCGGCACGTAGCGGAGCCATGGACCGGGTGGCGATCGCCCTCTCGGGCCTTTGCCTCGTCCATTGCCTGGCGAGCGCGATCTTCGTGGCCATGCTTGCTTCCGCGGGCGGGCTGCTCCTCGATCCGATCGTCCATGAGATCGGCCTTATGCTCGCCATAGGCCTCGGCATCCTCGCCCTCGGCCGCGGCATCCTCGACCATGGCTTCATGATGCCTTCCGCGGTGGGCGGACTCGGTCTCGGCGTCATGGCCGGCTCGCTGATGCTGCCGCACGACGGCTCCAGCACCGTCTATTCCATCCTGGGCGTCTGCATCCTCGCCCTCGGCCACGATCTCAACCGCCGCGCGGTGATCTGAGGGCGCCAAGCTTGCCGGAAACGGGCGGAGCGCCTACTTACGAGCCATGGCCGGCCATCAACATCATGCTCATGAGGGCGAGTCGCTGATGAGCGCCGCCCAGGCGACGATGGAGCGTTCCGGCGAGCAGTGGACCCAGATGCGCGCCGCCGTCTTCGAGGCGCTCGCCAGCTTCGACCGGCCCGCCTCCGCCTACGACATCGCCGACAAGGTCAGCCAGGAGCAGGGCCGCCGCGTCGCCGCCAACAGCGTCTACCGGATCCTCGACCTGTTCGTCGGCTCGAACCTCGCGCGGCGGGTGGAGAGCGCGAACGCCTACGTGGCGAACGACCACCCCGATTGCCTGCACGACTGCATCTTCCTGATCTGCGACACCTGCGGCAACACCACGCATCTCGACGACGACAAGCTTGCCGGCGGAGTCCGTGCGGCGGCGAAGGAAGCGGGCTTCAGGCCCGAGCGCCCCGTCATTGAAGTCCGCGGCACCTGTCCCGACTGCAAGGACGGCTGAGCCTCCCGCCGCCGCCGCGACGGCCGGCCGCGTGTGGGGGGAGAATGGCGGCTTTCCCCCTCGCCGCCATCTCGCAGCCTTCGGTCAGCGCGCTTCCTTCAGCTCAACGCCCATCTGCTCCCATTCCGCCTTCGTCAAGCACTCTCGATGCGGGATGCGCGAGCCCGTCGTCGCTTCGATCGTGGCGCAATATTTCGTCGCCTTTGCCGGCGATTTCTTGGCCTTGGACGCGGATTGCGCGCCCGTGCCCTCAGCCCCATTCGCCCCGGTGGCGTCGGCTGCGGATGCGGCGCCACCTGTCGCCAGCATCATCACCGCGGCGATCTTCAGCAATGTCTTCATCCTGTTTCTCCCTGGTCCGGCCGTCCAGAGGATCCGGAGCGGCGACAGAGACGATTACACATGTAATCATTGAACGGCCGATGAACCGGCGGCGCCGGTGCACGCGCCCTGCACCTCTTCTCCATTCGACTTGACCGCTGCTTTGCGCTAGCGGCGCCTCTCCACTGGGACCATATCTCGCCCGATGACCGAGCGCCTCGAAACGCCGCTTCTCGACACCGTGCCGACGCCGCAGGAATTGCGGCGGCTGCGGCCCGAGCAGCTGCGCCAGCTCGCGGACGAGCTGCGCGCAGAGATGATCTCGGCCGTCTCCGTGACCGGCGGGCATCTTGGCGCGGGTCTCGGAGTCGTCGAGTTGACGGTCGCCCTCCATTACGTCTTCAACACGCCCGAGGACCGGCTGATCTGGGACGTCGGCCACCAAGCCTATCCGCACAAGATCCTCACCGGCCGGCGCGACCGCATCCGGACCCTGCGCCAGGGCGGGGGCCTCTCCGGCTTCACCAAGCGCTCCGAGAGCGAGTACGACCCGTTCGGCGCCGCCCACAGCTCGACCTCGATCTCAGCCGCCCTTGGGTTCGCCGTCGCGAACAAGCTGGCGGACCAGCCCGGCCGGGCAATCGCCGTCATCGGCGACGGCGCCATGTCCGCAGGCATGGCCTATGAGGCGATGAACAATGCCGAGCAGGCCGGGAACCGTCTGATCGTCATCCTGAACGACAACGACATGTCGATCGCTCCGCCGGTCGGCGGCCTCTCCGCCTATCTCGCCCGCCTCGTCTCCTCGAGCCCGTTCCTCAGCCTTCGCGACTTCGCCCGCCGCGTCGCGAGGAAGCTTCCCGACACCCTCCACCGCGCGGCACGCAAGGCCGACGAATATACACGCGGCTGGGTGACCGGCGGAACGCTCTTCGAGGAGCTCGGCTTCTATTACGTGGGACCCGTCGACGGCCACGATGTCGATACGCTGGTGAAGATACTCCAAAACGTGCGCGACGCGGACGAAGGGCCGATGCTGGTCCACGTCGTCACCAAGAAGGGCAAGGGTTATGCCCCCGCGGAGGCAGCAGCGGACAAGTATCACGGCGTCCAGAAGTTCGACGTCGTTTCAGGCGAGCAGGCCAAGGCGCCGTCCGGCCCGCCGAGCTACACCAACGTCTTCGCCAAGGCGCTCTCCGAGGAAGCCGAGCGGGACGAAAAGGTGGTTGCGATCACGGCAGCGATGCCGTCCGGCACCGGTCTCGACAAGTTCGGCGCCCGCTTCCCCGAACGCACCTTCGACGTCGGCATCGCGGAACAGCACGCCGTCACCTTCGCCGCCGGCCTCGCCGCCCAAGGCTACCGCCCGTTCGTCGCCATCTATTCCACGTTCCTGCAGCGCGCCTACGACCAGGTCGTCCACGACGTCGCCATCCAGAACCTGCCTGTGCGCTTCGCCATGGACCGGGCCGGCCTCGTCGGCGCCGACGGCGCCACCCACGCGGGCAGCTTCGACCTTGCCTATCTCTGCACGCTTCCGAACATGGTGGTCATGGCCGCGGCCGACGAGGCCGAGCTCGTCCACATGGTGCACACCATGGCGCTCCACGACAGCGGCCCCAGCGCCGTGCGCTACCCGCGCGGCAACGGCATCGGCATTCCGCTTCCGCAAGTGCCGGAGCGGCTCGAGATCGGCAAAGGCCGCGTGGTCCGCGAAGGCAAAAAGGTGGCCATCCTCTCGCTCGGCACGCGGCTCGAGGAAGCGCTGAAGGCCGCCGAGATCCTCGAAGCGCGCGGCCTTTCCACGACGGTCGCAGACCTGCGCTTCGCCAAGCCGCTCGACGAGGCGCTCATCCGCCGCCTCCTCACCAGCCACGAAGTCGCGGTTACGGTCGAGGAAGCCGCAGTGGGCGGCCTCGGCGCGCATGTGCTGACGATGGCGAGCGACCACGGGCTCATCGACGCGGGCCTGAAGCTGCGCACCATGCGCCTTCCGGACGTCTTCCAGGACCACGACAAGCCCGAAAAGCAATATGCGGACGCGGGGCTCGACGCCGCGGGCATCGTCGACACCGTCCTCAAGGCCCTCCGCCACAACAGTGCGGGAGTCGTCGAGGGCGCCCGCGCCTAAGCTCCAGAAACGCAAAAGCCGCCGGAAATCCGGCGGCTAGCGCGAGAGGTTCGATGCCGGCGGCGCCGTCAGATCATGACGGTGGCGACGACGAGAACCTGAGCGACGAGAGCGACGAGCCCTGCCGCAGCAGCTTCGACGATACGCATGTTGATCTTCCTCATGTCACGGGAGCCGTTTCGCTCCCGCAAGGGATGTAGCGAGGGAGACGTTATTCTCAACTGCAAGGTTGGCATAGACAGGTGCAGAAACTGCATCTGCTTCTCCGCAGCTGAGCGCGCGTCTAGGTGGTTGCATGGCGAAGCAGCGTGCAGACCAGCTTCTCGTGGACCGCGGCTTGGCGGAGAGCCGCGCCAAGGCGCAGGCCTTGATCATGGCCGGCCTCGTCTTCTCGGGCGAGCGCAAGATCGAGAAAGCCGCGCAGCCCCTCGCCGAAGAGGCCCCTCTTGAGGTGCGCGGTCGCGAGCATCCCTGGGTGTCGCGCGGGGGTGTGAAGCTCGCCCACGCGCTCGACCATTTCGGGTGGGCCGTGGCAGGCGCCGTGGCGCTGGACGTCGGGGCTTCGACAGGCGGGTTCACCGACGTGCTGCTCCAGCGCGGCGCGGCCAGGGTGTTTGCGATCGACGTCGGCACCAACCAGCTCGCCTGGAAGCTCCGGCAGGATCCGCGGGTGATCGTCCACGAGCAGACTAATGCGCGCTACCTCACCGAGGAGGTCGTCACGGAGCCTGTCGACATCATCGTCTGCGACGCTAGCTTCATCTCACTTGCCAAGGTGCTCGACACGGCTCTCGGCTTCGCCCGCTCGGGCGCCGGCCTCATCGTCCTCGTCAAGCCGCAGTTCGAGGCGGAGCGGGCCGAGATCGGCAAGGGCGGCGTCGTGCGCGATCCCGGGGTCCACGCCCGCGTTTGCGAAGCGGCGGCGGAGTGGGTCCGCTCGCGCGGCTGGAGCATCGAGGGCGTGACGCAGAGCCCAATCACCGGCCCTGAGGGCAATGTCGAATTCCTGCTCGCCGCCCGCCGCGCCCCGGGCTAAGCCGGAGCCTTATTTCGGATCGTCGCACAGGGCGTGGTAGGCAACCTCGATCACCGTCCCAGGCTCGATGCCCATCGGACCTTCCGGCTTGTCATACTGCCTCTGCTCGACGAGGCCCCCGCCGCCCGGCGCATATTTGCGCCCTGCGTGGGCGGTGATGACCTTGGACGAGCATTCGATCCGCAGCAGATAGCCGATGTCGCCGACGCCCGCCTGGTCCGTGTTGAGGAGGCGGAACCAGGCCTGCCGCCAGCTCGGCCCGCGCGTGACACTCGAAGCGTCCACGGCGATCCCCTGCCCCGTCTGGGCCGCGCCGAGATTAACCCAGAGCGGCTCTGGCCCGGCGGACGTGGTCGCGCCGGGCGTGGTCGTGGTGCCGGCGGTTCCCGCCCCGGTGCTGGGCGTGGCGCCGGGCCTGGCGGGCGCGGCCGCGGTGGTGACCCTGCACGATTCGATCACGGCGCGCGTCACCGGCCCCACCTTCGAATCCTCGACCAGACCGGCCACGGAGACGAACTCGCGGGGACCCACCCTCGCGCTCGGAGCCACGCGCGCGGCGTAGTCGCCGAGCTGGCGCAGCTGCCAGACGCTCAGCTCCTTGGTCAGCCGCTCCTCGACGCACTTGCCCGCTGTGCCGGTCATCCCGAAGCGCTCGAGCTGCGGGGCGATGAGGGTCTTCTTCGACTTCCAATAGTCGGATGCGTAGCCGGCGCACCCGCTCAGGAGGGCAATCGACAACAAGGACAGGGCCCGACGCACGTTCTCTTTCTCCCGGCAACCAGAATGCAGGACCTTTTCACATCCCTCCGCCAGCGTCAAAGTCGCCACATGAAGAAAACGCTCCTGATTCTCCTGATCCTGGCCGGCTGCGGCTCGAAAGACACGGATGAAGCGACGGAGGGGCAGCCCTCCGCCGCCGACCCCGCCGCTCAGGTCGCCGCCGCGCCGGGGCCCGACCCCGCACAGCTCCAGGCACTGGTCGACCGGGCGATGGCGCTCGCCATCCCCAATGCCGGCAAGGCACAATATCGCAACGTCCGCGCAGGCGCCGGCGGAACGGCATGCGGAGAGGTCTCGACGCCGGGGCCCAAAGGCGCTCCCGGGCCGTTCCGGCCGTTCCTCGTCACGAACGACGCGATTGCGCTCGTCGCCAACGGGCCGACGATCAATTTCGAGGATCCCGACGACATCCTGGCCGACGGCTGGATCCGCTGGTGCGCCACGCCCGAGGAGCTGCAGGCGCTCGCGCCGACGCTGAAGCGCGCCGCCGCCGGAGCCGCCGCGGCCGGCCCGGACGAGGTGAACGTGTCCGACATCCCGGTGCTGGACCTTCCGCCCACCCCACCCCCCGCCGAGCCGCACGCTCCGCCGGCCGCGGCAAAGGCCGCGCCGACTCCGCCGCCGCAGATCGACAGCTTCTTCAACTCGGTGCAGCGCCAGCGGGAATAGCATCGCCCTGGCGGGATCCGGTGAGGAATTCGCGCCGGGCGGGGTTGATCGTGCCGATCCGCCCCGTTAGCGCCGCCCGGTGGCATCATTGCGCATTTTCCTCGTCTTAGCGCTCATTGCCGTAGCGTCGGCCTGCGGGAGCGGCGGGGCGGACGAGAAGGGCAAGGCCGGGCGCCCGCCCCCGCTGGTCAAGGTCGAGCCTGCCCAGACGATGCGCTTCGTCGAGACGATCGAGGCCGTAGGAACCGCCGTCGCCAACGAGCAGGTCACGCTCTCGGCGAACGTCACGGAGCGCCTCGTGCGGCTCGGCTTCGACGACGGTTCCTACGTGCGCCAGGGACAGGTCGTAGCGGTCCTCGCCCAGGGTCAGGAGAGCGCCCAGCTCGCCGAAATCCAGGCCCGCTCACGCGCCGCCGAGCGCCAGCTCGACCGCATCTCCACCCTGCGCGAGCGCGGCTTCGCCACCAAGGCGGCGCATGACGAGACGATCGCCACCGCCGCCGCCGTCCGCGCCCAAGCCCGCGGGGTCGAGGCATCGATCGGCGAGCGCATCATCCGCGCGCCTTTCTCCGGCTACGCCTCCCTGCGGCGGATCTCGCCCGGCGCCATCGTCAACGCCGGCACCGAGATCGCGACGATCAGCGACATCTCGACCATCAAGCTCGATTTCCCTGTGCCCGAGACGGCGCTCGCCGCGATCCGCCCCGGCCTTACCATCCAGGCGAGGTCCGCGGCCTATCCGGACATCCCCTTCCGCGGCCAGATCGCCACCATCGATCCGGTCATCGATCCCAACACCCGGGCCGTCATCGTCCGCGCCCGCCTTCCCAATCCGGATGCGAGGCTGAAGCCGGGCATGCTGCTCACCGTCTCGATCGAGACCGCCCCGCGCAACGGCCTCTCGGTGCCGGAGCTGGCGGTCGTCGGCGAAGGCGACCAGCGTTTCGTCTACGTGATCGACAAAGGCACGGCGAAGCGCGTCCCCGTCCGCACCGGGCTGCGCACGGGCGGGCGCGTGGAGATCCTTGAGGGGCTGAAGCCCGGTCAGGGCGTGGTCACCGAGGGCGTCGTCAAGCTCTCCGAAGGGATGAAGGTGCGCGTGGTGGGTCCGAACGCCGGCGCCCAGGCGGCCGGGGGGAACCAGGCCAAAGGGGGAGACGCTAAAGGGGGAGACAAGGGACAGGCGCCGTGAAGCTCTCCGACATCTCCGTCCGCCGCCCCGTCTTCGCGGCCGTGCTTGCGATGCTGATCGCGGTGATCGGCCTCGTCTCCTTCTTCAGCCTCTCGGTCCGAGAATATCCCGACGTCGACCCGCCGGTCGTGTCGGTCCAGACCCAATATATCGGCGCCGCCGCCAGCGTCGTCGAGACGCGCGTCACCCAGGTGCTGGAAGACCAGCTTTCTGGCGTCGAGGGGCTGCAGACGATCACCTCGCGCAGCCAGGACGGCGCCTCGAACATCACCATCGAATTCTATCCCGGCCGCTCGATCGAGAGCGCCGCCAACGACGTCCGCGACCGCGTCGGCGCCGCCGCGGGCAACCTCCCCGACGACGTGCGCCCGCCGGAAGTGCGCAAGGTCGATGCCGACGCTTCGCCGATCCTCTTCCTGGTCGTGTCCAAGCCCGGCTGGTCGCGGCTCGAGCTTTCCGACTATGTCGACCGCAACCTCCTCGACCGCTTCTCTTCGATCGAGGGCGTCGCCCGAGTCTTCGTCGGCGGCGAGGCGCGGCCGGCGATGCGGGTGTGGATGCAGCCGGGGCGCCTCGCCGCCTACGGCCTCACACCCGGGGACATCGAAAGCGCGCTGAGGCGCCAGAACGTCGAGCTGCCCGCCGGCCGCCTGGAATCCGCCCAGCAGAACGTTACCCTCCGCGTCGACCGCCCCTTCGCGAACGCCCAGCAGTTCGGCCAGCTCGTCGTTGGCCGCGGCAGCGACGGCTATCTCGTCCGCCTCGCCGACGTCGCCCGCGTGGAGCAGGGCCCCGAAAACCCGTATTCGGCCTTCCGCCTGAACGGCGAGCCGGCGGTCGGCCTCGGCATCGTCCGCCAGTCGGGCGCTAACACCCTTGCCGTCGCAGAGGCCGCCAAGGCCACCGCCGAAGAGCTGGGGCCGACGCTCCCCGAAGGCATGGAGATGGTCGTCGGCTCGGACGAGTCGCTGTTCATCAGCCGCGCGATTGAAAAGGTCTGGGTGACGCTCGCCGAAGCCGCCGTGCTCGTCGTCCTGGTCATCTACCTCTTCCTCGGCAATTGGCGCGCGACGCTGATCCCGGCAGTCACCGTGCCGCTCTGCCTCCTCGCCAGCTTCGCGGTCCTCTGGCTGTTCGGCTTTTCGATCAACCTCCTCACCCTCCTTGCCATGGTGCTGTCGATCGGCATCGTCGTCGACGACGCCATCGTCGTGTTGGAAAACGTCTACCACCGCATCGAGGAGGGCGAGCCGCCGCTCGCCGCCGCCTACGAGGGCACGCGCCAGGTCGGCTTCGCCATCGTCTCGACCACGCTCGTCGTCTGCGCCGTCTTCGTGCCGATCATGTTCATCGCCGGCCAGACGGGGCTCCTGTTCCGCGAGCTCGCAGCGGCAATGATCGGCGCCGTCGCTTTTTCCGGCTTCCTTGCGCTCAGTCTCGCCCCGATGCTCTGCTCCAAGCTGCTGCGCTACCAGGAGCGCGGCCGCTTCGCCCGCTGGGTGGACGAGCGTTTCCGCAGGCTCGAAGCCTTCTACGCCCGCCGCCTCGACGGGGTTCTGAAAAAGCCGAAGATCCCGCTCGCAGTGATAGGCCTCTTCATTGCCGCGGCGGGAACCCTCTTCTTCACGCTGCAGTCCGAGCTCGTGCCGGCCGAGGATGTCGGCATCCTCCAGGCCCAGATCTCCGCCCCCGAAGGCACCGGCTACGACCAGATGGACCGCTACATGCTCGACGCGCAGGGCAAGCTGCTGCCGCTGGTCGAGAAAGGCTCGGTACGCGCCATCATCCAGCGCACGCCCGGCGGCTTCGGCCCTTCGGACGACTTCAACAGCGGCACCTTCGTCGTCTTCCTGAAGCCCTGGGAGGAGCGGAAGGAGACGACCCAGGACGTCGTCCAGCAGGTGAACCGGACGCTCGGCCAGCTGCCCGCCGTCCGCGGCAATGCGCAGGTCCGCTCCTCGATCGGCGGCCGCGGGCGCGGGCAGCCGGTGAGTTTCGTCATCGCCGGCTCCACCTATGGCGAGCTCGCCCGCGCCCGCGACCGCATCCTCGCCGCCGCCGCCGAGAATCCCGGCCTCGTCAACCTCGACAGCGACTATAAGGAAACCAAGCCCCAGCTCCGCATCGCCGTCGACACGGCCCGCGCCGGAGACCTCGGAGTGTCGGTCGAGGAGATCTCGAACGCCCTCCAGTCGCTTCTCGGCTCCCGCCGCGTCTCCACCTATGTCGACCGCGGGGAAGAATATCGGGTCATCGTACAGGCCGAGGCGGCGAACCGCGCCACCCAGGCAAACCTCCAGTCCATCCATGTCCGCAGCCGCACCGGCGCCGTCATCCCGCTCGCCAACCTCGTCACCGTCAGCGACCAGGCGGGCGCCCGCGATCTCGGCCGCTACAACAAGATGCGCGCCATCACCCTCTCCGGCGGGCTCGCGTCCGGCTACTCGCTCGGCGAGGCCCTTGAATTCCTGGAAGCGCAGGCGGCGCAGTCGCCCGAAGTCATCGCGGTCGGCTATCGCGGCGAGAGCCAGGCATTTCGCGAAGCGGGCGGATCGATCTGGCTCGTCTTCGGGCTGACCATCCTGATCATCTACCTGCTCCTCGCGGCGCAGTTCGAAAGCTTCATCCATCCGGCCGTCATCATCAGCACGGTGCCGCTCGCGGTGGCGGGAGGAGGCATCGGCCTCGCTGTGATGGGCCAGACGCTCAACCTCTACAGCCAGGTCGGGCTCGTCATGCTGGTCGGCCTCGCGGCCAAGAACGGCATCCTCATCGTCGAGTTCGCCAATCAGCTGCGCGACCAGGGCCGGGACATCGGCCAGGCGATTCGCGAAGCGTCCGCCCGCCGCCTGCGCCCAATCCTGATGACGTCCATCGCCACCGCCGCGGGCGCCGTCCCGCTGATGCTGGCAAGCGGCGCCGGCGCCGCGGCGCGCACCGCGATCGGCGTCGTCATCGTCTGGGGCGTGTCGATCTCGACGCTCATCACCCTCTTCCTCATTCCCCTCCTTTATTCGCGGCTTGCCCGCTATACGGGCTCGCCGCTCGCCGTGACGCGCAAGCTCGAGGCGCAGCTGGGGAGACCCGCGCAGCCCGCGCCGGCCGAGTAGGAGAGGCGAATGACCGGCCTTGCGTCCCGATCGCAGCTGAGGATGTCCTTCCTCCGCTACGCCTTGTTCACCGTCCCCGCCGTCCTGCTCCTCGGAACCATCTCCGGCCGCATCGCCAATTCCGGCTACGGCAACCCCTGGTTCGATGCGCTGCAGAAGCCCGATCTGATGCCGCCCGGCTGGGTCTTCGGCGTCACCTGGACGATCCTCTACATCCTCCTCGGCCTCGCGCTGGCCATGATCCTCCACGCCCGCGGCGCGCGCGGACGCCCGCTCGCCGTGGGGCTGTTCGCCGTCCAGCTGGTGATGAACTACGCCTGGTCGCCGCTCTTCTTCGCCGCCCACCAGGTCCAGGCGGCGTTCGTCCTCATCGTCCTGATGATCATCGTCTCCGCGCTGGCGGCGCTTCTTTTCGCCCGCATCCGCCGCGCCGCGGGCCTGCTGATGCTGCCCTATCTCGCCTGGCTGTTCTTCGCGGCGTACCTCACCTGGCAGGTCTGCCTGCTCAACCCGAACGCTTCGGAGCTTGTACCCGGGCAGGCGAGTGCCGATATCGCCCTCTGAAGCCTAACGGAGGACGAGCCATGCAGTCCCAGAACCGCCTGTTCGACGATTTCGTGAAGATGATGAACGGCGCCGCCGGCACCTTCGCCGGCATGACCCGCGAGGCCGAAGGCGCCTTTCGCGACCGCATGCGCGAGTGGGTCGGCGGGCTCGACATGGTGAGCCGCGAGGAGTTCGAGGCGGTGAAGGCGATCGCCGTCGCCGCGCGCGAGGAGAACCAGGCGCTGAAAGCCCGGCTCGACGCGCTCGATGCCGCCGCCGCTCCAAAGCCGCGGCGCAAGCCGGGCACGGGCGGCGCCGGGGCGGCCGGAGACGCCGGGGCCCAGTAATCCACAACATATTGTGGTAGCGCGGAAAGCCGCTCTTGCGCGTTGCAGCATGGGCGGGCAGATTCGCGTGACGTAAGCAGGATAAACGGATGAACGTGGACGAATTCGAGCTGGAGCGCGAGACGAGCGCCCCCATCGACATGCTCGAACATTATTTCAGCGCCCACGGCTGGACGTCCGAGCGTTCGGAGGAGGAGATCGTCGCCAGCTTCCAGGGGAGCTGGGCGCAGTACGAGCTTCGCGCGATCTGGCGGGAGGACGACAATTGCCTCCAGTTCCTCGCGCTGCCCGACATCCGGGTCCCGGCCGACAAGCGCGCCGCGGTCTACGAGACGATCGGCCTCATCAACGAGCAGCTCTGGCTCGGCCATTTCGAGCTCTGGGCCGCCTCCGGCCTCGTCCTCTTCCGCCACGCCGCGTTGCTCGAAGGCGAGGAAGGCGCCGTCCTCTCCCTCCCGCAGGCCGAGACGCTCGTCGAAGCAGCGATCGAGGAATGCGAACGCTTCTACCCGGTCTTCCAGTTCGTCCTCTGGGCCGGCAAAACCCCCCAGGAAGCCATCGCCGCCGCCCTCATCGACACCCAGGGCGAGGCGTAGGGGATCGGGCGAAAGTGGTACTTTCGCCCGGCGGCGGACAGAAAGAGCGCGGGGCTGCAAAAACATCCCCCTCTCCCCTCGGGGGAGAGGGTAGGGTGAGGGGGTCGCGGCAGCGGCCTCGACGGCCGCTGGTGCGATCCTGCCCACGCGGAGCCATGAAATGACCGACACCCCCCTTCTCCCCGGCCCCCTCCTGATGATCGGCTGCGGCAACATGGCCGGCGCGATGCTAGAGGGATGGCTCGCCGCCGGAGCCGACCGATCGCAGATCACCGTCGTCCGCCCGAGCGGACGTGCGGTCGCCGAGGGCGTGCGGGTCCTCACCGCGATTCCCGAGGACGAGGTGCCTGCAGTGGCGCTGCTCGGCGTCAAACCGCAGAAGCTCCACGAGGTCGCCCCCTCGCTTGCGCGCGCGCTCGAGCGGGAGACCTTGCTCGTCTCGATCCTCGCGGGGGTCGAGCTGGCGGCCCTGCGCACGCGCTTCCCCGCCTGCGCCGCGATCTTCCGGGCGATGCCCAACACGCCGGTGGCGCTCGGCAAGGGCGTCACGAACCTGACCGCCGACGGCGCGGACTCCGCCGCCCGCGCCGCTGTCGAGCGGCTGATGGCCCCGCTGGGCTACGTCGAATGGTTCGAGGAGGAAGCTGCCTTCGCCCTCGCCGGCCACCTCACCGCCGCCGCCCCCGCCTTCCTCTATCGCTTCATCAACGCCCTCGCCGTAGCCGCGGCCAGGCTCGGCCTGCCGGAGGATCAGGCGCTGCGTCTCGCCCGAGCCATGGCCGAAGGCGCGGGCGCCCTCGCAGCGTCCTCCCCGGAGACGCCCTCGGAACTCGCCCGCCGCGTCGCCAGCCCAGGCGGCACGACCGAGGCGGGGCTGCGGGTGCTAGACGACGGGGACGCCCTGAAGGCGCTGATGCTGCGTACGCTCGACGCCTCACGCCGCCGCGGGATCGAGATGGCGCAAACGGCGCGGCGGGGGCCTTAGCGCCCGGCCGCCGTCATTACTTGGAGGCGAGCGCCGTGCTGCCGTTGCCCTTGAGCGCCGCCAGCGCCTTGCCGTCGCGCGAATACATGTCAGCGTAGCGCGCGGCCGGGCCGTCGCTGGTCGCGGCGACGGTGAAGTAGACGATGTAGACCGGCACCGGCGCCGCGAGGTTCGCCTGCACCGACTTGCCCGAGGCCACCGTCTGGGCGACCTTCTCCGGCGTCCACTCCGTCCCTTCGAGCAGGGTGGTCGCGAAGCCGACCGCGTCCTCCGTGCGGATGCAGCCGTGGCTGAAGGCGCGCGCCTGCTTGTTGAACAGGTTCCGCGCGTTGGTGTCGTGCAGGTAGATGGCGTGCGGGTTGTACATCACCAGCTTGACGCGGCCGAGGGCGTTGGACGGCCCCGGGGGCTGGCGCCAACGCATGACCTTGCCGGTCGCCGGGTCCTTCACCGCGACATAGCCGCGCTTGCCGCGGACCTCGCCCTCGATGCTCTTGGGCACTTCCCAGCAGGGATTGAAGATCGCGCCGGTGACGTTGACCGACAGCTGCGGCGTCGGCGTCTTGACCGCGCCCGCTACCGCTCGGCGGCGCGACAGCGTCTCGCCGTTCTCCACCAGCGAGACCGTGTAGGCCGGAACGTTGACGATGACGTACTTCTTGCCGAGGTCGCGCGGCAGCCAGCGCCAGCGGTCCATGTTGAGGCGGATCTTGTCCTTGGTCGCCGAATCCTTCTCCGCGGCGAGCAGCGTCTTCAGCCCCGCATATTGCGGGTGGGTCGGGAGGAGCGAGCGCATCGTCGCCGCGACCGCGCCTTCGTCGCTGAGCGCACGGTCGAGAAGCGCCTGCTGGTCATAGACGCTCCAATCGTCGTCCTTGACGTACCAGTCGATGCGCGCGTCACCGCGGACGTGGCCGAACATGAGGTCGTTGGCGACCTTCACGAAGGTGGCGGTCGCGATCGCGTTCGCATCGTCGCTCTTGGCGGCGAGCGCCTCGCGCAGGCGGCCTGGATTGTAGTCCGCCGGATCCAGCCCCTCTTCCCCGATGCCGTCGATATAGGCGAGCAGCTCTTCGGCCTGCTTGCGCTTCCACTTGGCGGCGATGACGGGGGCCGATGCGGGCGCGGCGGCGACGGGCGCCTGTGCGGCCGGGGAGGGCTGCGTCGTCGCCGGCGCGGTCTGCGCGGGCTGGCCGGTCTGGGCGGCCGCAGCGGCCCCGGACAGGAGGATAAGCGGGAACAGGCTATGGCGGAACATGGCAACCCCTATGAGGACGGCGGCCGCGCATCATGCCAGCGGCCCTCTTCGTCCGGTCACGGATGGTCATACCGCGCCCGGCCTCGCCCGGCAAGGACAGGCAAGCTTCGGGAAACAAAAAATAAATCGGCCCGGCGCGTCGCTGCGCCGGGCCGTGTTCATGAAGCGCTCAGGCGCGGTCGCCGGCGCGGTCGCGGTTCACCCAGCCGAAATAGGCCGCGACGGCCGCGAGCAGCGCATGGAGCACCACGTCTGCGCCGTAGAGCGGCACCAGCCCAAAGGTCGTGCTGAGCGCGCCCGGGAGGAGGCCCATCACCGTAAAGACGGCGTAGATGATCGCCACTGCGCGGAAATAGCCGCGCGCGCCGCCGTAGCTGCGCGAGGCGGCGAGGCCCCAGACGCCGAACAGGAGGTGGACGATGTTGTGCAGCACGTTGATCGGGAACATGCCGAGCTCATGGCCGTAGCCGCTCGTCATCGTGAGATCGGGGTGCGGCGTAGCACTGTGGTCCGTGAGGCCGGGTATGAAGCCGCCGACGCCGACGACCAGGAACACGATACCGAATATGAGCGCGAAAGTGCGGGTATTCATCAGACGATCTCCCTGTCGTTTCGAAATAAGCCTGCGGGAAGCCGCGGCCGGATCAGCTACGGCTTCGCGCGACCAGCGGCTTCACTCCGCGCTGGCGATGACGATAGAGCGTGCCGGAGCCGACGAAGTTCCCGAGGCGAAACGAGCGATCGCGCCCGATATCTTCTCGCCGCCCGCGACCGAAGGTTCGATCGGATTGGCGTAATCCTCGTCCTCGTCGCAGATCAGCCGGAGGTCGATGAGGTCCGCCCCGCGCGAGAAGACGGCGCGGGTGATGATGTCGTTGAACACCGACAGGGCCGTGCGGATGATCCGCTGGTCGGGGGAGGATGGAGGCGTGTCGTAGATGGTGCAGAAGGCTGTCGGCAGCCCGCGGCCGAGCACCGCCTCCGCCATCGCCGCATAGTCCCGCGCGAAGCGGCTCTGCGCGATTTCGAGCAGGGACACCGCTTCGGCGACGTTGCCGACGCTCTGGCCGAGCAGATGCGAGGCGCCGAGCGCGTCGTTGCCGCCGGCGCTGACGACGAGATGCGTCGCGTCCTGAGGGACGCGCGCGAGCTGCGAAAGGATCCCGCGGGTCACATCGCCGTCGATCGCGAGCAGGGTGGCCCCCCAGTTCGCCGGAAGCTTGCGCTGGAGCTGCTTCACCACATCCGGCCCGCCGCGAACGTAAGCGGCATTGTCGAAGATGGAATCGCCGAGGAGGATGACGTGGCCCATGGCCGCCCAAAGGCTCAGCGGGCGATCAGTTCCTTGGCCGCCTCCGCGAACATCGCGCCGCCCTTCGCGTCGTAGCCGAGATAGAGGTCCGGTTCGATCAGTTCGAGCTCGATCAGCTCCGGCGCCCCGGAGAGGCCGCGGACCAGGTCAACGCGGGCGTAGAGCAGATCCTCATCGAGTGCGCCGAGGATGCGGATGGCGGCCGCGATCTCGTCCGGCTCGGGATCGGAGGCGGTGATGATCCCGGCATATTCGGGCTGCACCCGGAAGTCGCCGGGCTGTGGGCGCTTGCGGACCGCATGGCTGAAGCGGCCGCCGAAGAAGAGCAAAGACACCTCCCCCTCCTCCTCGAGCGACGGCAAATAGGGCTGGACCATGGCCGGGCCCTCCGGTCCGCCGACGAGCGTCTCGCCGAGCGACCAGCGCACCGTCTGCCAGGCGCCGGAAGACACCTGCGGCTTGGCCACGAGCTGATCGGCGCCGAAGCGGGCGGCGGCCTGCTCGAGAAAGGCTCCGTCGGCAGCCTCGGCATAGAGCGTCGGAACGACCGGAACGCCGCGCTCCGCCAGCCGCCCCAGATAGAGCTTGTCCGAATTCCAGGCGAGGACCGAGCCGGGATTCTGCAGCCGCACCCCTTCCGCCTCCCAGCGCCGCACCGTCTCCAGCCAGCGGGCGTGGGCGTGCGGATAGCCCCATGCGAGGAGGGGGAGGACGAGGTCGAACCCGGCAAGGTCGGACGCCTCGGTCCAAACCCGCCCCTCGACCTGGAGACCCGCCGCCTTTAGGGGCACGGCATTGCGCTCGAACACCTGCGCCCAGCGGGACTCGAAGAACACGTCTGCCGGGTCGGGCGTCAGGATGGCGACGCGCCCGCTCATGGCATGTTGAAGTTGATGCCCTGGGCCAGCGGCAGCTCGCGGCTGTAGTTAATCGTGTTGGTCGCCCGCCGCATGTAGTTACGCCAGGCGTCCGAGCCGCTCTCGCGCCCGCCGCCTGTCTCCTTTTCGCCGCCGAACGCGCCGCCGATCTCGGCGCCCGAGGGCCCGATGTTGACGTTGACGATGCCGCAGTCCGAGCCCGCCGCGGAGAGGAAGGTCTCGGCCTCCCGTATGTCGTTGGTGAAGATCGAGGACGCGAGCCCCTGCGGCGCCGCATTGTGCGCCTCGATCGCCTCGTCCAGTGCCGCGTAGCGCATCACATAGAGGATCGGCGCGAAGGTCTCGGTCAGCGTGATCGGAGTCTGCCCCGGCATTTCGACGATCGCCGGCCGCACGTAGAAGGCGTCCGCCAAGCTGTTGCCGTAGAGCCGCTCCCCACCCCGCACGGTGCCGCCCTCCTCGACCGCCCGCGCCAGCGCCGCCTGCATCGGCTCGAACGAGGCTGTGTCGATCAGCGGTCCGACGAGAGTCCCCTCCTCGAGCGGATTGCCGACCGGCACCGTCGCCCAGATCTGCTGCAGCCGCGGCACCAGCCCCCCGTACACCTCCTCATGCACGAACAGCCGCCGCAAAGTCGTGCAGCGCTGCCCCGCCGTGCCGACGGCGGCGAAGGTGATCGCCCGCTCCGCCAGCGCCAGGTCGGCGGACGGCGCGACGACCATGCCGTTATTGCCGCCGAGCTCGAGCAGCACCCGTCCGAACCGCGCCGCCACCCGCGGCGCAATCTCCCTGCCCATCCGCGTCGATCCCGTCGCCGACACCAGCCGCACGAGCGGATGGTCGACCAGCGCTTCCCCCGTCTCGCGCGCGCCCTGCACCACCTGGCTGAGGTGCGCCGGCGCATCGCCGAACCGTTCCGCCGCCCGCTCGAACAAAGCCTGCACCGCCACCGCAGTCAGCGGGGTCTTCTCCGACGGCTTCCACACCACGGGATCGCCGCAGACGAAGGCGAGGCACGCATTCCACGCCCACACCGCCACCGGGAAGTTGAAGGCCGAGATCACCCCGACGACGCCGAGCGGGTGCCAGGTCTCCATCATCCTGTGCCCCGGCCGCTCGGTCGCGATCGTGAGGCCGTAGAGCTGCCGCGACAGGCCGACCGCGAAGTCGCAGATGTCGATCATCTCCTGGACCTCGCCCAGCCCCTCCTGGAGGATCTTGCCGCATTCGAGGCTGACCAGCCGCCCGAGCGCCTCCTTCTCCTCCCGGAGAACCTCGCCGAACAGCCGCACCAGCTCGCCCCTGCGCGGCGGCGGGACAGTGCGCCAGGCGAGAAACGCGTGCTGCGCCCGCTCCACCGCCGCGGCCACTTCCGCCGCCGGGGCGGAGGGAACGGAGCCGATCGCCGCCCCGTCGATCGGAGAGCGGCTTTCGAGGTCGCCGCCGGTGAGTTGCACGCCCAGCCGCTCCCACAGGACGCGCGCTTCTGCTGCGGAATTGAAGCTCATCGCGGTGCTCTAGCGGCTGAACAGCGCTTTGGCAGCCCGCATCCGCTCCACCCCCGCCGCCAGCGTCGCCGGAGTCTTGGCGAAGCAGAGACGAATGACGTTCGTCACCGGATCCTCCGCGTAGAAGGAGGAGGCCGGGATCGCCGCCACCCCCGCCTCCCGCACCGCCCGCTCGCAGAACGTCACGTCGTCCGCCGCGACGCCCGACGCCGCGAGATCGACGCAGACGAAATAGGTCCCCTCCGCCGGCAGCGTCACGAACCCCGCCTCGCCCAGCCCCGCCACGAAATCGTCCCGCGCGGCCGCGAAGCCTGCGCGCATCGCTTCGAAATTGTCCTCCTCCTTGCCCAGGCCGTACGCCGCCGCCGCCTGCAGGCTCGGGGCGGTGGCGAAGGTGATGAACTGGTGCGCCTTGGAGATCGGCCCCGCCAGGTTCGGCGGCGCCACCGTCCAGCCGACCTTCCACCCCGTCACCGAGAAGATCTTGCCCGCCGAGCCGACCTTCACCGTCCGCTCCGCCATCCCCGGCAGCGAGGCCAGCGCCACATGCCGCCGCCCATCGAACACCAGATGCTCCCACACCTCGTCCGACAGAGCCACCGCGTCGTGCCGCACGCACGCCTGCGCCAGCAAGGCGAGCTCGTCCTCCCCGAACACCCGGCCCGCGGGATTGTGCGGGTTGTTGAACAGGACGAGCTTCGTCTTCGGCGTGAAGGCGGCGGCGAGTGCCTCCTCGGTGATCCGCCACTCGGGCGGCGCCAGCCGCACGAACCGCGGCACCCCTCCCGCGCGCAGCACCAGCGGCAGATAGGCGTCGTAGAGCGGCTGGAAGAGCAGGACCTCGTCGCCCGGCTCGATGAGCGCCAGGATCGTCGACGCCAGCGCCTCGGTCGCGCCCGAAGTGACGGTGACTTGGTCCGCGCTCAGCTCCAGCCCCTGATGCTTCCGATAATGCTCGGCCACCGCCTCCCGGAGCGCCGGCAAGCCCTGCATCGGTGCGTACTGGTTCGACCCGTTGAGCACCGCCTCGGCCGCGGCCGCGAGCAAGTCGTCCGGCCAGCCGAAGTCGGGAAAGCCCTGCCCCAGGTTGACGGCTCCATGCTCCACCGCCAGCGCCGACATGCGCGTGAAGATCGAGGTCGGCAGGTTGGCGAAAAGCGGGTTCACAGCCGCTCGATCAGCGCCATTGCCGCGGCAGGGTTGCGCTCCTTCGCGCCGGAGATGAAGAAGACGTAGGTGTCGCGCGGAGCCGCGGCCGCGGGCGTGCCGACATAGGGCAGCCCGGGCGGACTCTCCCCCCGCGCCCAGCCTTTCGCCACCTCCGCCCACCGATCGAGCGTCGGCAAGGCGTAGCCCGTAGGCTCCTCCGCCCGCGCGCACATCAGCCGCGCATAGGCGAAATCCCCGCTGAGGTCGGCGACGCAGGGGAAATCGTCGGAATCGCCGAAGACGATCGTCACCCCCGCCTCCCGCGCCATCGCCACGAACCGCAGGTCGCGAAAGCTTTCGTGACGCACCTCGACGGCGTGCTGCAGCTTCACCCCGTCCTGCTTCGCCGGCAGCAGCTTCAGGAAGGCCCCGAAATCGTCGGGGTCGAACTTCTTCGTCGCCATGAACTGCCACAGGATCGGCCCCAGCTTCTCGCCGAGCGCGGTGATCCCCTGGCTGCAAAAGCGCTCGATGCCCTCGCCGCCTTCGCCGAGCACCTTCTTCATGGTGCAGTAGCGCGACGCCTTGACCGCGAACCTGAAGCCGTCCGGCACGGCCTTGGCCCAGCGTTCGAACAGCTCCGGCTTCTGGAGCTTGTAATAGGTCGCGTTGATCTCGATCGCGGTCAGCCGCTGCGCCGCATATTCCAGCTGCTTCGCCTTCGCGAGGCCCGGCGGATAGAAGGTCCCGCGCCAGGGATCATAGTCCCAGCCGCCAATGCCGACGCGGATCGCCCCTGCGCTCATGTGCTCGCCCTAGACGCGCCACCGCACCTCCTCAAGCCGCCCTTGCCTCTGCCCCGCGCCCGATCTACCCCCGGAACGGAAGGAGAGGCGGATGCGGATCGCATGCCTGGGCGGCGGCCCCGCCGGGCTCTATTTCGCGATTTCCATGAAGCTGCGGGATCCAGCGCACGAGGTGGACCTCTTCGAGCGCAACCGCGCCGACGACACGTTCGGCTGGGGCGTCGTCTTCTCGGACCAGACCGTCGAAAACCTCATGGCGAACGATCCCGTCTCCGGCGCGGTGATCCGCGACGAGTTTGCCCATTGGGATGATATCGAAGTCCATATCCACGGCGAGACGATCCGTTCCACAGGCCACGGCTTCATCGGCATCGGCCGCAAGCGCCTGCTGAACATCCTCCAGGAGCGCGCGCGCGAGCTCGGCGTCGGCCTCCACTTCGAGCATGAGGCGAGCCCGCGGCTGGAGGACTGGTCCGGCTACGACCTCGTCATCGCCGCTGACGGCGCCAACAGCCGCATCCGCTCCGCCTACGAGGAGCATTTCGGCGTCGACGTGCAGGTGCGGAAGAACCGCTTCTTCTGGTTCGGCACCCACCAGGTCTTCCAGGCCTTCACCTTCGCCTTCGAGCAGACTGAAGCGGGCTGGGTCTGGGCCCACGCCTACCGCTTCGACGACGATCTCTCGACCTTCATCGTCGAGATGGCCCCTGACACATGGGAGCGGCTCGGCCTGGACCGCGTCGACCAGGACGATGCCATCGAGCTTTGCGAACGAATCTTCGCCAAATATCTGGGCGGCCACTCGCTGATGTCCAACGCGCGCCACCTCCCCGGCCCGCAGGCATGGCTCCAGTTCCGCCGCATCCTGTGCGAGCGCTGGTCCTACCGGAACCTCATCCTGCTCGGCGACGCCGCCCACACCGCCCATTTCTCGATCGGCTCCGGCACCAAGCTTGCCCTCGAGGATGCGATAAAGCTCGCCGAGGTGCTGAACCGCCCCGGCCTCACCCGCGACGCCGCGCTCGAAGAATACCAGGCCGAGCGCAACCTCGAAGTGCTGAAGCTCCAGAACAGCGCCCGCAACTCCACCGAATGGTTCGAGAGCCTGGAGCGCTACCTCCACTTCGAGCCGATCCAGTTCGCCTATTCCCTCCTCACCCGCTCCCAGCGCGTCAGCCACGAGAATCTGCGCCTCCGCGACAAGCCTTGGCTCGAGAGCGTCGAGCGCTGGTTTCAGTCGAAGGCGCGCGGCGCGCCCGTCAACGACCCCGCGCCGCCCATGTTCGCTCCCTACCGCCTGCGCGACATGCGTCTCGAAAACCGCGTCGTCGTCTCGCCCATGGCGATGTATTCCGCGCAGGACGGCACCCCCAACGACTTCCACCTCGTCCACTACGGCACTCGCGCGCAGGGCGGTGCCGGCCTCATCTACACCGAAATGACCTGCGTCTCGCCCGAAGGCCGGATCACCCCCGGCTGCACGGGCATGTACGCGCCCGACCATGTCGCCGCGTGGAAGCGCATCGTCGATTTCGTCCACGCCAATTCGAAATCGAAGATCTGCCTCCAGCTCGGCCATTCCGGGCCGAAGGGCTCCACCCGCGTCGGCTGGGAAGGCTATGACGTTCCCCTCGACGAGGGGAACTGGCCCGTCATGGCCGCCTCCGACGTCCCCTGGTCGGCGCAGAACCAAGTGCCGCGGCCGATGACGCGAGCGGATATGGACGAAGTGCGCGAGCAGTTCGTCGCTGCGGTCCGCATGGGCCTCGCCGCCGGCTTCGACATGGTCGAGCTCCACGCCGCCCACGGCTATCTCCTCTCGAGCTTCATCACCCCGCTGATGAACCGGCGCACCGACGAATATGGCGGCACCCTCGCCAACCGCCTCCGCTTCCCGCTCGAAGTCTTCGCTGTCATGCGCGCCGCCTGGCCCGCCGAGAAGCCGATGTCGGTCCGCATCTCCGCGACCGACTGGATGGGCGAGGACGGGATCACCCCGGACGACGCCGTCGAGATCGGCCGCGCCTTCTGGGAAGCGGGCGCCGACCTGATCGACGTCTCCGCCGGCCAGACCTGGGCGGAGAGCGCCCCCGTCTACGGCCGCATGTTCCAGACGCCGTTCGCCGACCGCATCCGCAACGAGGCGCGCGTCTCGACCATGGCAGTGGGCAACATCTACGAGCCCGACCATGTCAACTCGATCCTCGCCGCCGGCCGCGCCGATCTCGTCGCCCTCGCCCGCCCCCACCTCGTCGACCCGATGTGGACCCTGCGCGCCGCCGCCGGCCACGATTATCGCGGGGTCCATGTGCCCCCGCCCTATCTTGGCGGCATGGCCCAGCTCGCCCGCAACCTGAAGCGGGAGCAGGAAATGGCGCTCAAGGAATGAGGCGGTTTTCCCTCACCCTCCCATTGCTGGCGCAATGGGCCCCTCCCTCTCCCCAACTGGGAGAGGGGCTGTCGCCGGATCATTCCTCTCTCCCGCCAGGGGAGAGGGAGGGGCCCAAGCCGAAGGCTTGGGGGGGTGAGGGCACGTGACTCGCCTCCAAAACCATCACGCCCTCGTCACCGGCGGCGGCACCGGCATTGGTGCCGCAATCGCCCGCGCGCTCGCCGCCGAGGGGGCGAAGCTCACCCTCGTCGGCCGCCGCCGCGAGCCGCTCGAGCAGGTCGCCTCGGGAAACTTCGAAGCCCTCGTCGCCCCCGCCGACGTGACGAAGCGCAAAGAGGTCGACCGCGCCTTCGCCCTCGCCCGCGAGGCGCAGGGGCCGGTCACGATCCTCGTCAACAATGCCGGCGCCGCGGCAGGCGTGCCGTTCGCCAAGGTCAGCGAGGCGCAGTGGCGCGACCTGCTCGCCGTCAACCTCGACGGCGTCTTCCACTGCTGCCAGGCGGCCCTTCCGGACCTGCTCGCCGCCGACCGTGGCCGCATCGTCACCGTCGCGTCGGTCGCCGGCCTGCGCGGCTTCGCCTATGCCGCCCCCTACATCGCCGCCAAGCACGGCGCCGTCGGCCTCACCCGAGCCCTAGCCGCCGAATATGCGCACACCGGCCTCACCGCCAACGCCGTCTGCCCCGGCTTCGTCGACACCGACATGACGGTGCAGTCGGTCGCCACCATCACCAGCAAGACCGGCCGCAGCGAGGAGGAAGCCCGCGCCGAGCTCGCCCGCCTCAACCCCTCCGGCCGCTTCATCGCCCCCGAGGAAGTCGCCGCCGCGGTGCTTGACCTCATCCTCTCCGAGCGAAACGGTGAGGCCGTGGAGATCGCATGAATCCGGACACCTACGCGCCCGAACATTTCCTCTGGTCCTCCGCGGAGGGCGTGGGCACGGTCACGCTCAACCGCCCCGACCGGAAGAACCCCCTCACCTTCGAAAGCTATGCCGAGCTGCGCGACCTCTTCCGCGCCCTTGTCTGCGGTCGCGAGGTGAAGGCCGTCGTCCTCGCCGGGGCCGGCAACAACTTCAGCTCCGGCGGCGACGTCCACGAGATCATCGGCCCGCTCACGAAGATGGAGATGCCCGCCCTCCTCAATTTCACCCGAATGACCGGCGATCTCGTCAAGGCGATGCGTGCCTGCCCGCAGCCGATCGTCGCCGCGGTCGACGGCGTCTGCGTCGGCGCCGGCGCGATCCTCGCCATGGCCTCCGACATCCGCCTCGCCACGCCGGAGGCGCGCACCGCCTTCCTCTTCAGCCGCGTCGGCCTCGCCGGCTGCGACATGGGCGCCTGCGCGATCCTGCCGCGCATCATCGGCCAGGGCCGCGCATCCGAGCTCCTCTTCACCGGCCGAACGATGAGCGCGGAGGAAGGCGAGCGCTGGGGCTTCTACAACCGCCTCGTCCCCCGTGACGCCCTCGCCGCCGAAGCCCAGGCCCTCGCGGCGTCGCTCGCCACCGGCCCCACCTTCGCCCACGGCGTCACCAAGACCCAGCTAAACCAGGAATGGGCGGTGAGCCTTGAGACCGCCATCGAGATGGAGGCCCAGGCCCAGGCGATCTGCATGGCCACCAACGACTTCCGCCATGCCTTCGAAGCCTTCGCGGACAAGCGCACCCCGGAGTTCAAGGGTGACTGACGGGCCCTCACCCTCCCATTGCTGGCGCAATGGGCCCCTCCCTCTCCCCAAATGGGAGAGGGGGAAGGGTACGGCATCCACCCCTCTCCCTTTGAGGGGAGAGGGAGGGGCCCGCGATGCGAAGCATCGTGGGAGGGTGAGGGCATGAAAGACCTCCTCGACTGGCCCTTCTTCGAACCCTGCCACAGCGAACTGGCGCACGCGCTCGAATCCTGGTGCGAGCACGAACTGACAAATGACGAACCGGAGGATCTCGACCAGGCCTGCCGCGACCTCGTCGCGAAGCTCGGCGCCGCCGGCTGGCTCCGCCACTGCATCCCCGACGCCCAAGGCCGCCTCGACGTCCGCTCCCTCTGCCTGATCCGCGAGACGCTCGCCCGCCATTCCAGCCTCGCCGACTTCGCCTTCGCGATGCAGGGCCTCGGCTCCGGCACGATCAGCCTCTTCGGCACCGATGCGCAGAAGGCGGCCTACCTGCCTGCCGTAGCGCGTGGCGAGAAGATCGCCGCCTTCGCGCTGACCGAGCCGGAATCCGGCTCCGATGTGGCCTCGATGGAGACCACGGCGCAAGAGGCCGACGGCGGCTTCCTCGTCAACGGCGCCAAGACCTACATTTCGAACGGCGGCATCGCAGACTACTACGTCCTCTTCGCCCGCACCGGCGAAGGGCCGGGCTCCAAGGGCATCTCCGCCTTCCTCGTCGACCGCGGCACGCCGGGTCTCGACGACAGCGAGCGCATTCACGTCATTGCCCCCCACCCGCTCGCCACGCTCCGCTTCACCGACATGCGCCTCCCCCCTTCCGCCCTCCTGGGCGAGCGAGGCCGCGGCTTCGCTTTGGCGATGGCGACACTCGACGTCTTCCGCACCACCGTCGGCGCCGCCGCGTTGGGCTTCGCCCGCCGCGCCCTCTCCGAAGCCACCGCGCGCGCCCTCACCCGCCGCCTCGGCTCCGGCACCCTTGCCGACAATCCGATCACCCAGTCGAAGCTCGCCGAGATGGTGCTGGACGTCGAGACCTCGGCCTTGCTCATCTACCGCGCCGCGTGGCTGCGCGACGTCATGGGCCGGCGCAACAGCCGCGAGGCGGCGCTCGCCAAGCTCCACGCCACCGACAGCGCGCAGAGCGTGATCGACAAGGCAGTGCAGATGTTCGGCGGCCTCGGCGTCACGCGCGGCGTC
>DASWNT010000014.1:0-17327 GCA_036399095.1 Allosphingosinicella sp. | reverse complement strand
CACCAGATTTTCGCGGGATCCGCCTGACTAGGCCCCTCACGCCGGGATTGCGGATGAGTGAAGTGGGGACGGGGACCGTCAGATCATCTCGGGGCAGCTTTGGCTCGGCGTGGGCCGGCGCGGTGCGAGCCTTCACACCCTTACCGGGCGTTGCTAGAGCCGCCGCGAATTTAGCAAACCGCTAAACCGGAAGGCGCCCCGATGACCCAGGTCGGCAACGACTCGCTCCAGACCCGCTCCACCCTCGACGTCGGCGGCCGCAAATACGCTTATTACTCCCTCGCCAAGGCCGCCGCCTCCCTCGGCGACGTCTCCCGCCTCCCTTTCTCCATGAAGGTCCTGCTCGAGAACCTCATCCGCTTCGAGGACGGGAAGACCGTTACGCGCGCCGACATCCAGGCGCTGGTCGACTGGCAGAAGGAGGCCGGCCGCGGCGCCTCCCATGAGATCCAGTATCGCCCGGCGCGCGTCCTCATGCAGGATTTCACCGGTGTTCCCGCCGTGGTCGATCTCGCCGCTTTGCGCGACGCGATGGCGGCGCTCGGCGGCGATCCGGCGCGGATCAATCCGCAGGTGCCGGTCCATCTCGTCATCGATCACAGCGTGATGGTCGACGAGTTCGGGACGCCGCGCTCGTTCGAGGCAAACGTCGAGCTCGAATATCAGAGGAATTTCGAGCGCTACCAGTTCCTGAAATGGGGTTCGAAGGCGTTCGACAATTTCGAGGTCGTGCCGCCCGGCACCGGCATCTGCCACCAGATCAACCTCGAGCTGATCGCCCGCTCGGTCTGGGCGTCGAAAGACGGCTCCGGGGAGGAAGTCGCCTATCCCGACACGCTCGTCGGCACCGACAGCCACACGACGATGGTCAACGGCCTCGGCGTGCTCGGCTGGGGCGTCGGCGGGATCGAGGCGGAGGCGGCGATGCTCGGCCAGCCCGTGTCCATGCTGATCCCGGAAGTGGTCGGCTTCCACCTTTCGGGCGAATTGAAGGAAGGCATCACCGCCACCGATCTGGTGCTGACGGTGACGCAGCTGCTCCGCGCCAAGGGCGTGGTCGGGCGGTTCGTCGAATTTTACGGGCCGGGGGTGTCGGCGTTGTCGGTCGCCGACCGCGCCACCATCGCCAACATGGCGCCGGAATATGGCGCCACCTGCGGCTTCTTCCCGGTGGACGGCAAGACTTTGGACTACATGCGCCTCACCGGCCGCTCGGAGGAGCAGATCGCGCTTACCGAAGCCTATGCCAAGACGCAGGGCTTCTGGCTCGAGCCGGGCAGCACCGACGAGCCGGTGTTCACCGACACGCTGCGGCTCGACATGTCTACCGTGGAGCCGTCGCTCGCCGGGCCGAAGCGGCCGCAGGACAAGGTGGTGCTCGGCCAGGTGGACGAGGAGTTCATCGCCAACTTCACCAAGGAATACGGCCATGACGCCGCCGAGCTCGGCAAGCGCGTGCCGGTGGCGTCCGCGCCGGCGGAAGAAAGCGGCCCGGGCGCGGTCGATCTCGGCCATGGCGACGTGGTGATCGCGGCGATCACGTCCTGCACCAACACGTCCAACCCGGCGGTGCTGGTCGCCGCGGGTCTGGTCGCCCGCAAGGCGCGCGAGAAGGGCCTGCAGCGCAAGCCCTGGGTGAAGTCCTCGCTTGCGCCGGGGTCTCAGGTGGTGACGGATTACCTCGTTGCGTCCGGGCTTCAGGCGGATCTCGATGGGCTCGGCTTCCACCTCACCGGCTATGGCTGCACCACCTGCATCGGCAATTCGGGCCCGCTGCCCGAGCCGATCAGCCGCGCGATCAACGACAACGACATCGTCGCCGCGTCCGTTCTGTCCGGCAACCGCAACTTCGAAGGCCGCGTGTCGCCGGACGTGCGCGCCAACTACCTTGCTTCGCCGCCGCTTGTGGTCGCTTATGCGCTCAAGGGCTCGGTGACCGGCGACATGGTCAACGATCCGATCGGCACCGGTTCGGACGGTTCGCCCGTGTTCCTGCGCGACATCTGGCCCTCCAACGAGGAAGTGCGCAACCTGATCGACACCTATGTCACCGGCACCCTGTTCCGCACCCGTTATGCCGATGTCTACAAGGGCGACGACAAATGGGCGGGGATCGCGGTCACCGGGGGCAAGACCTATGCCTGGGACTCAGGCTCCACCTACATCGCCAACCCGCCTTATTTCGAGGGCATGACGATGACGGCGACGGCGCCTGGCGACATCGTCGGTGCGCGTCCGCTGGCGATTTTCGGGGACAGCATCACCACCGATCACATTTCGCCCGCCGGCGCCATCAAGCTCGACTCGCCTGCCGGAAAATTCCTTACCGATCATGGGGTTAGCCGGGGCGACTTCAACAGCTACGGCGCCCGCCGCGGCAACCACGACGTCATGATGCGCGGCACCTTTGCCAACATCCGCATCAAGAACAAAATGGTCCCCGGCATCGAAGGCGGCATCACCCGCCACATCCCTTCGGGCGAGACGCTGCCGATCTACGACGCCGCGATGCGCTACAAGGCGGAAGGTACGCCGCTGGTCGTGGTCGCGGGCAAGGAATATGGCACCGGATCGTCCCGCGACTGGGCGGCAAAGGGCACCAACCTGCTCGGCGTCCGCGCGGTGATCGCCGAGACCTATGAGCGCATCCACCGCTCCAACCTGGTCGGCATGGGCGTCCTGCCGCTGCAGTTCGTGGAAGAGATCCCGACCTTCGACGGCAGCGAAAGCTTCACCGTCACCGGGATCGCCCATCTGACCCCGCGCCAGCACGTGCAGGTGCAGGTCACCAAGGCGGACGGCTCCACGTTCGAGTTCACCGCCCGGGTGCGGATCGATACGCTGAACGAGCTGGAATATTTCCGCTCCGGCGGCATCCTGCACTACGTCCTTCGGAAGCTCGCTTCCTGAGCGCGGCAGAGCTTCTGATCGCGGCGTTGCTTGCCGCGGCGCCCGCGGCGGTGGAGAGGGCGGCGATCCTCAACGCGCTGACGCCCTCCGTGCAGTCGCATCTTCAGCAATACGACGCTGAGATCGCGCTCGACGTTTCGCAGCTCCGCGTGGCGCGCGGCTGGGCGCTGGTGGTTGCGGAGCCGAGGCGGCTCGACGGAGCGAAGATCGACGGGCGGGCGGTGTTCGAGGGTATGTGGCGGCATATTGGTGGGCTTAGGGTCACTGCCCTGCTGCGCCGGGATGGGGGCACATGGCAGTTCGTGGAGCAGCGTATCGGCAACACCGGCCGGTGGTATTGCACGGAGCCACCCGCCCACTTTCCGCGCCGGAGCTTCGGATGCTGATCGCGGTGGAGCTTTGCGGGTGGATCGGCGCGCTGCTCATCCTCGGCGCGTATATCGCGGTGACGCTTGGGCGGCTGACCGGCGCGTCGCCGCTGTTTCAGTGGATGAACCTGGTCGGCGCGGCGGGGTTCATCGTCAACGGCTGGTGGCACGGCGCCATCCCTTCGGCCACGTTGAACGTCATCTGGATGGCCATCGCTGCTTATGCGCTGTGGCGGATAGGGAGGCAGAAACGCTCATCGACCTCTCCCACCTGATCGAACACGGAATGGTCACCTACAAGGGGCTGCCGGGGCCGCATATCTGCGACTTCTGGACGCGCGAGCAATCCGCGGCCTTGTACGAGGACGGATCGACCTTTCAGATCGGCCGGATCGACATGGTGGCGAATACCGGCACTTATCTCGACGCGCCTTTCCACCGCTTCGAGGATGGCGCGGACCTGGCGGCGCTGGCGCTCGAGCAGCTTGCCGGGCTCCCCGGCGTGGTGGTGCGGTCGGACGCGATGGCGGTGGATGCCGAGGCTTTCGAAGGGCTGGATGTCGCGGGCAAGGCGGTGCTGGTGCATACCGGCTGGGACCGGCACTGGCGCACCTCCGCTTATTACGAGGGCCACCCATTCCTGACCGAAGCGGCGGCGCGGCTGTTGGCGGAGCGCGGGGCCAAGCTGGTCGGGATCGACAGCCACAATATCGACGACACGCGGGCGCCGCGCCGGCCGGTGCATACGACCCTGCTCGGCGCCGGAGTGCTGGTCTGCGAGCATCTGACCAACCTCCAGGCGCTGCCGGACTCCAAGTTCCGTTTCAGCGCGGTGCCGCCCAAGGTGAGCGGCATGGGCACCTTTCCGGTGCGCGCCTTTGCCGAGGTGGGCGCCTAGCGCATCCCGGCCAGCGCGAGGATGGTGGCGAGCGTCATCCGCTTCAGCTTCACATTGTCCGCTTTCTCGATGCCGATCCATTCGTCGGGGGAATGGGCGCGGGCGTTGCGGGCGACTCGGGACAAGGTGACGGCGGGGATGCCGAGGCTCATCGCAAGGTTTGCATCGGTGGACGCGGACGCAGTTTTGAGCGCGACTCCTTCCGCTTTGTAGGCGGCGGTGGCGAAGCGGACGATGTCCGCGTCGTCCGCGGTCTGCCCGGCCGGGCGGTCCCCGATCGGCTTGTTCTCTGCGGTGATCTTGCCTTCCCGGGTGGAGCGGGCGGCGTTTTCGGCAGCCACCGCGCGCTCGACGCCGGCAAGGAAAGCCTGCTCCAGCTTGGCGAGCTCCGCTGCGCTTTCCGAGCGCATGTCCACTTCCAGCCAGACCTCTTCCGGAATGGAATTCACCGAAGTGCCGCCGCCGACCACGCTGGCGCTGTAGGTGGTCTTCGGCTTGGCCGGAACTTGGATCCCGTAGAGTTCGCGCACCGCGCCGGCGAGGGCGCCCATCGGGTTGACTAGGCCGAAGGCGCCGTAGCTGTGCCCGCCGGGGCCCTTAAAGGTGACCCGGTAGCGCTTGGAGCCGGCGCCGGCGGTGACCATCGAATCCATCCCGCCGCCGTCGAGCGAGATGAACGCCTTGGCGCGGCCCTTGAACTTGCCCTTGTTGAGGAGGAAGCGAACGCCGCGCAGATCGCCCAAACCTTCTTCGCCCACCGTGCCGACGAACAGAATGTCGCTTCGGGTGCGGATGCCGGCGGCGTTCAGGGCGTCGATCAGCGAAAGCTGGGCGGCGAGGCCGGAGCTGTCGTCCCCGACGCCCGGCGCGTGCAGCGTGTCGCCTTCGCGGCGCACCTTCACGTTCGTGCCTTCGGGAAAGACGGTATCGAGGTGGGCGGAGACAATCAGCACCGGCCCGCCCGCCGAGCCCTTGCGCAGGCCGAGAACGTTGCCTTCGTCGTCTATTTCGACGTCGGTGAGGCCCCGAGCGCGGAACATGTCGGCATAGGCCTTGGCGCGGGCTTCTTCCTTGAAGGGCGGTGCCGGGATTTCGGTGAGCGCGATCGTGTCCTCGATCCACTTGTCGTGCCCCGCATCGAGCGCGGCGGCGGCTTGGCGGAACTTGTCGCTGGCGACGATCTTGCGGATGCTTGCGTCGGCCTGGGCAGGCGAAACTTGCGCCGCGGCGGCGATCGGCGCGGCGGCGAGGGCGAAGGCGGAGAGGAAGGGGAGGATGTGCATAAGCGCTTCTTGGCCTCCCCAGCGGTTTAGAACAAGGCGGCGGCGAGCCAAGCGGGCATCAGCGCGCCCCCGAGATCGTCGATGCGGCGATGCTCCACCGCCAGGCCGAGTTCGGGGTAATGGATTCGAGTGCGGTCTCCCGGTGCGTCCGCGGGCACCACCACCAGGCGGCGGTTGACCTTGGAGCGGTAGTTCATCCGCGCGGTATTTTCCTGGCCGACATAACAGCCCTTGGTGAAGCTCACCCCGTTCAGTTCGGCTGCGTTGCTTTCCAGCCAGAGGATCTTGTCGGAACCGAGCTCCGTCCGCTTTTCCGTTACGCCGAGGCGGAGGCGGTGCTCGAGCCAGCCGGTTGCGGCGTCGCCGGGAGGGGCGAGCCAGCGGCGGCCGAGTTCGGGGAGGCGTGGATCAGGGACGCCCTCTGCGCCCTCAGCCGACCAGTGAACGGCGAGGCTCTCCTCCCGGGCAATGACGATCTTGCGGCGCAGCCGATAGAGCGTCAGCCGCCGGGCGAGATCGTCCGCCGCGTCCATTTCGCAATCGATCAGCAGATCGTCCGCGTCGGCCCAAAGGATGAAGTCGAACAGAGCCTTGCCCTGGGGTGTCAGCAGCCCTGCCCAGAGCGGCTTCTCCGACGTCACCGCCAAAGCATCGTTGGTGATCAGGCCTTGCAGGAAGCCGCGCACGTCTTCGCCTGAGACTCGAAGGAGGGCGCGGTCGGACAGGGTGGTTGCGGGCATGATCGGCAATTAGGGTCTCGGCCGGCCAAAACCAATGCGTTCGTAGCGAGTGCTGCACCGGCACCTGCGGTGCGCCCCCTCGACTTCGCTCGGGACGAACGGGTATCGGAACCGCATGACCGACAGGCAGCGCCTCAATATTCGCCGTCCCGACGACTGGCACGTTCACCTGCGCGATGGGGTGATGCTGAAGGCGGTGGCGCCTTACACGGCGCGGCAGTTCGCGCGGGCGATCGTGATGCCGAACCTGGTGCCGCCGGTAACCAGTGTCGCCGCGGCGGAGGCGTATCGGAAACGGATCGTTGCGGCGGCGGGCGAGGGGTTCATCCCGCTGATGACGCTTTACCTGAGCGACGGCGCCGACCCTGGGGAGATCGCGCGCGGCCACGCGGCGGGGGTGTTTACCGCCGCTAAGCTCTACCCGGCCAACGCGACCACCAACAGCGCGCATGGCGTCACCGACATCGCCAATATCTACCCGGCGCTGGAGGCGATGCAGCGGATCGGGATGCCGCTGCTGATCCACGGCGAAGTGACCGATCCGGCCATCGACATCTTCGACCGGGAAAAGGTGTTCATCGACCGGATCTTCACCCGGCTGGTGCGCGACTTTCCGGGGCTGAAGATGGTGTTCGAGCATATCACAACCGCCGACGCGGCGGACTTCGTGCTCGCGCAGGGGCCGAACGTCGCGGCAACGGTGACGCCGCAGCACCTCCACATCAACCGCAATGCCATCTTCGCCGGGGGGCTTCGGCCGCATGCTTATTGTCTGCCCGTTGCGAAGCGGGAGGAGCACCGGCTTGCCGTGCGCCGCGCCGCCACCTCCGGATCGCCCAAATTCTTCCTCGGCACCGACAGCGCGCCGCATGCGGTGGAGGCAAAGGAATCGGGCTGCGGCTGCGCCGGCATCTTCAACGCACCCTTTGCGATCGAAAGCTATGCAGCCGCCTTCGACGAGGACGGCGCGCTCGACCGGCTGGAAGCCTTTGCCTCGGAGAACGGCGCCCGTTTCTACGGCCTGCCTCTGAACAAGGAGCGGATCGTGCTGGAGCGCGCCGAGGTGACGGTGCCCGAGACGGTTACGGCGGGCGACGCCGAGTTAGTGCCGTTCCACGCGGGCGAGACGCTGCGCTGGCGCCTCGCCGGCTAGAAAAAAGCACGCGCCGATTGCAAAAAAAGTCCTTTTCGCCAAGAAGGTGCGCAGGATCGAGGGAAGGGGCATATGCGCGGTCAGGTACTTGGCGTGGACACCAGAACGGGCCACGGAAAAATCGCGGGCGACGACGGCCAGCGCTACACGTTCACGCCCGAGGATTGGGCGGATCGCGGCGAGCCGGCGATCGGCATGTATGTCGATTTCGAAAGCGAGCAGACGCGGGCGCTGACCATCTTCCCGGTGCCGGCCAAGCTGGCGGTGGGCGAAGTGCCGGCAACGGCGGTGGGGCACCCGTCTTCGCGCGCACCGGCGCCGCAGTCCGGCGACCGCAACAAGATTGTCGCCGCCTTGCTCGCCTTCTTCCTGGGCCCACTCGGCATCCACCGCTTCTATCTTGGGCGGACGGGCACCGGGATCGTGATGCTGGTCCTGACCTGCACGATCATCGGCTTGATCGTCACCGGCATCTGGGCGTTCGTCGACTTCATCCGCTACCTGCTGATGTCCGACCGCGAGTTCGCCGAGCGTTACGCCCGCCGCGACTAAGTCCGTTTAGGCCCGCTCAAGCGCGTTGATCGCTGCGTGGACCTGCGCCTCGGCCTCGCGCCGGGGCAGGCCCGCGGGAATGACCTCCCCGAAGCGAAAGGTGACGATCCCAGGGCGGCGGACGAACGCCTTGCGGGGCCAGACGCGGCCGCTGTTCAGGGCAAGCGGCACCACCGGCAGGTTCAAGGCGCGGTAAAGGCCGGCAAAGCCCGGTTGAAGCGCGGGCTGCTCGCCGGGCGCGACGCGGGTGCCTTCGGGGAAGATCACCACCGGACGGCCTTCCGCAACCGCTGCCTTTGAATCGCGCACCATGGCGCGCAGCGCGATTGCGCCCCCGGCGCGGTCGATTGCGATGAGGCCGTAATGGCGGGCGAGGCGGCCCCAGACCGGAATCCGCGAAAGCTCATCCTTCATGATGATTCCGGGCGCGTCGAACAGGCGGACCAGTTCCATCGTCTCGAACATCGACTGGTGCTTGCCGGCGATCAGCACCGGGCCCTTCGGCAGTTCCCCTTCGATCACCGTGCGGATGCCGAGAAAGGTCGCGGCGCACCAGCGGTGCCAGTTCGACCACAGACGCGCGATCCAGCGCACGCCGCGCGGACCCCACAGCACCGACAGCATGGCGACTCCCACCGCCGCAAGGGTGACCGAGTAGAAAACCAAGGTGAAAAGAAGCGAGCGAATGAGGTTCATCAGATGCCGATCAGCACCGCCGCGCGGCGCAGGAGATATTTGTTATATTCGGTGAAAAGCTGGCTGAAGGCAGGATTGCTCTCGATCGCGTCGGCGAGCACTTCGACATCCTCCGGCAGGCGGCGGGACAGCTCGAAGCGGGCGCGCGGCATGTGCCAATCGGTGGTGATGAGCCGGAAGGAGCGGACCTTGTGCTTCGCCACCCAGCGGGAGACTTCTTCGGCGTTGGAGCGGGTATCGACGCTTTCGCGGCCGAGGTCGATGCAGCAGGCGAAGATCCGCTCGTCGGCCTTGTACTCGGCCGCGAGTTCGTTGGGGCGCACCGTTCGGGCGACGCCGGAAACCAGCATGCGCTTGGCCTTGCCCTGCTGAAGAAGGCCGAGGCCGCGCTCGAAACGCTTGGCGCCGCCGGTGAGGACCACGATCGCATCGGTCTGCTCGCCGGCCGCCGGGCGCGGCAGAAGCACGGTGAACAGCGCGTAGCCGAGCACGTAGAGCAGAACGAGAAAGGCGAGTGCGCGTCTGATCATAACATTCGCCCCAACGCGCGAAGAATGGTTGTGCGGGCCACGACCATCGCCAGAAGGACGCCGAAAACGGGCAAGGCGACGAGCAAGACCCAGCTGAGCAGCGGCAGACCGGCCGAACCGAGCAGATCGGAGCCGAGCGCGCCGATCCGGTTGCCGATCAAAAGCAGCACCGCCGTTGCCGCGGCAAGGCCGACGAAACCGCCGAACAAGGCGTCGAGCGCGATGCGGCGCTGAAACAGCCGCGCGACCTGGACGTCGGTTGCGCCCATCAGGTGGAGGACCTCGATGGTGCTTCGGTGGGTGTCGAGGGCTGCACGGGCGGCGAGCACCACGGTGGCGGCGGTGGCGGCGATCATCAGAAGCACCAAACCGCCGGCAAGCCAGCGGAGCGAGCCGATAAGCCCGGCAAGCGGCGCGAGCCATTGCGCATTGTCGTCGACGCGGGCGGCGGGGGCGACTTGGGCGAGTGCCGAGCGCAGGCTGTCCATCTGCGCGTAGGCGCTTGGGCTCAGCTCGATGTCGATCAAGGCGGGGATTGGGAGATCGCTTTGCGCGCCGCCGGGGCCGAGCCAAGGTTCGAGAAGGTCGGCGACTTCAGCCGGCGGCACGCGGCGGGCGGAGGTGACGCCGGGAGTGCGTTGAAGCAAAGCGAGCGCCTCGCGCGCCTGAGTCTCGCGGCTGTCCGGGTTGGGCTCGACGATCTGCACGGAGGCGCGGTTGCCGGTGGTTGTGTCCAGCCGGTCGGCGGCGCCGCCCAGGCCGAGACCGGCGGCGGCCGCGAGCACGGTGAGGAACATCATGATTGCAATCACCCAGGGCATCGGGCCGGAGAGGCGCCCTTCGGAGAGGAGGCGCGCGTCGGCCGTACCGAATTGGCGGACGCCTGCTTTCATACGTCTGCCCGCTTGGGTGGGTGGCGAAGGGCGCCGGTGGGATCGAGCAAGGTGCCGCGGTCGAGCCGAAGCATCTCCGAGCTTCCGATCGAGGAAATCAGGTGAAGATCGTGGGTCGCGACGACGATGGTTGTGCCGAGCTTGTTCAAGCCGTCGAACAGGTGAAGCAGGCGCTTGGCCATTTCCGGATCGACGTTGCCGGTCGGCTCGTCGGCGACCAGGAGTTCGGGCCGGGCGATCACCGCGCGGGCGATTGCGACGCGCTGCTGCTCGCCGCCCGAGAGGGTCGCCGGGCGAGCGGTGGCGCGGTGGCCGAGGCCGACCCATGACAGCATCTCCGCGACGGGAGTCTGGAGATCGCTTTCCTCCACGCCGGCAACGCGGAGCGGAAGGGCGACATTGTCGAACGCGGAGAGGTGCGGGACGAGGCGGAAATCCTGGAACACCACGCCGATGCGGCGGCGAAAGCCGGGCAGGCGCTTGCGCGGCATGGTGACGATGTCTTCGCCGAACAGCTTGATCAGGCCGCGGCTTGGGCGTTGGGCGAGGTAGAGGAGCTTCAAGAGCGATGTCTTGCCGGCGCCCGACGGGCCGGTGAGGAAGTAGAATCCGCCTTGGCGCAACGAGAAACTCAAGTCCGAAAGCGTCTCCGCCCCCGTCCCGTAGCGCAGGCCGACATTGTCGAACTGAACGATGCTGCCGCCGCTGTTCAGAAGCCCACTCCCGCTTGGCCGATACCCCGCCACCGTCAATGGCAGGCGGTTAGGGCGCCGTAAACCATCCAAAACCGCGCAATTGCTTGCATGGCGCGGGCACAATGTGCTTGGATTCGGGACGCGCACCGAGAAATGGGGCCCCTCCGTACCATGATCCTGAGCTGTCCCGCCTGCAATACGCGCTACGTGGTGCCGGACAGCGCGGTCGGCGCGTCCGGCCGCCAGGTGCGCTGCGCCAGCTGCCGCCATAGCTGGTTCCAAGCGCCGGCGGTTCCGGACCTGGGCGATTCCGCCGCGCGCGCGGCAGCGCCGCCGCCGCCGCCTCCACCCCCTCCTCCGCCGCCGCCCCCCGCGCCGGCGATGCGCGCGCCTGTGCAGCGCGAGGTGCCGCAGCCGCGTTCTTCGGCTGCCGCGCTGCTCGGGCCGGAGCCGGAGGAGACGCCGCAGGATTTCGACGCTTTCGCCCATGAGCCGCCGTTCCGGCCGCGGCGCAATTGGGCGAAGATCTGGACGATTGTCGCGGTTGCCGCCGCAGCGCTGATGCTTGCCGCAACGGCCGCGATCAGCGTTTGGGGGCTGCCGGCCGGGATCGGCTCCGGCCTGTCCTTCGCCAAGCCGCGCGGCACGGCCTTGCAGATCGTCGACCACAAGACCCAGCGGTCGCGGATGGCGAGCGGCAATGAGCTGCTCACCGTCACCGGCCGGATCACCAATCCGAGCGCCGAGCCGCAGAGGGTGCCGGCGCTTCGCGCCGAGCTTCGCGACGCCGGCGGGCGGACCATCTACGGCTGGGTGATCTCCGCGCCCGTGCCGCAGCTCGCGCCCGGCGCAAGCGCCACCTTCAACAGCGCGGAGGTGGACGTCCCTCAAGGCGCCAAGGCAGTGAACATCAGCTTCGCACCGGCCGGCTGATGCGGATCGGGATATTGACCGGCGGCGGCGACGTGCCGGGCCTCAATCCCTGCATCCGTTCCGTGACCCTTTCCGCCGACGATCTCGGCTGGCAGGTGACCGGCTTTCGCCGCGGCTGGGAGGGCGTGCTGGCGATAGATCCGGATGACGCCTGGAGCGTTGGGGAAAACAGCTTCCCGCTCACCCGAGAAGGCGTGCGCGGCATCGACCGCACCGGCGGCACGATCCTTCACACGTCCCGCGCTGACCCACGCACGCACCAGAAGGGCGACCGGACGGCGCATGTGCTGCGCGTTTTGAACCATTTGGGCATTGACGCGATGGTGACGCTCGGCGGCGACGGAACCTTGCGCTTTTCGAGCCACCTCGCCGACCAGGGCGTGCCGGTGATTTCGGTTCCAAAGACGATGGATAACGACGTGTTCGGCACCGATTATTGCATCGGCTTCTCGACGGCGGTGAGCCGGTCGGTGGAAGCGATCAACGCGCTTCGCACAACGGTAGAAAGCCACGAGCGGATCGGCGTGGTGGAACTGTTCGGGCGGCGCAGCGGCGAGACGGCCCTGCTTGCCGGCTTCCTGGCGCAGGTCGACCGGACGGTGATCGCCGAAGTGCCGGCGGACCTTCACCGGCTGCTGCCGCTTCTGGAGCGGGACAAGAAGGACAATCCGGCGCGCTATGCGATGTGCGTGATCTCCGAAGGGGCTTCAATCGGCAGCGGCGGCGCCGACCCGGAGCTTTCCAAGCCGGCAAGCGAACGGTCAGAGCTTGGCGTTGGCCAAAGGCTCGGGCGGGCGATCACCGCGGGCATCGGTTCGGGCGTGGTCAACCAGGAGCTGGCCTATCTGATGCGCGCCGGCGAGCCCGACGCAATGGACCGCATGGTCGGCCTTGCCTTCGGAGCGCTTGCCGTGCAGCTTCTCCAGCGGGGCGAGAAAGCGCGAATGGTGACCTTGAGCGCCGGCAATTACAGCCACGTGCCGGCCAACACGCTTCTGCACGGCACCAAAAGAGTGGACGTCGCAGCTCTGTACGATCCGCAAGCCTATCGCGCCAAGCTGATGCGCGTCGAAGGCATGCCGATGTTTCTCTACTGAGCGGCGAACCGGAAAAGCGCATTGCGTGGGCGGGGGGCCTTTGCTAGAGGCCCCGCTCCTACCGGCGCCGGTCCCTGATCGGCGACAACACGTGCGGTCGTGGCGGAACTGGTAGACGCGCAGCGTTGAGGTCGCTGTGGCCGAAAGGCCGTGGAAGTTCGAGTCTTCTCGACCGCACCATTTCATGCCTTAAGTGATCGTCCGGGGGACGATCACGGCATGAAATCCCCCGCAAGCATCGAACGATGAGAGCCGGCGAGGACCACATGGCTGAACTGCCCACCACCACCACCACCACCGAAGAGACGCTCGCCGCACCCGATGCGCTGCCGCACGAGCTGCAATTCCGCTTATTCGAGCAGCTGACCACGCTTGGCACGGCCGGCGCCGGTCTTGGCATCACCCTGATCGGCTCTATTCTGAAGGGGAGCGGTTTCCTGGGCTGGATGGCGGTGATCTGGTTCGCCGCCGCCGCCTTGCTCTCGCTTGCCGCCCAGACCAGCCTGACCGACACTTTGTTCGCCGGTCAAAGCTTCCGCCACAAAGGCCGGAACATCGCTTTGGTCTGCGCTGTGCTGATCGGCATGGGCGTGGGATCGCTGGGCGCGAGCGTGTTCCTGCTCGGCAAGGCGGCCTGAGCGGGCGCTTCCCACGCAACCCGTGCAGCCGCGCCGCGTTGTGGCTGCTTCCCGAGGATATGGACTCACGCAAGTATGGCTGACGAGAATGGCGAGCCCGCGAACCTTTCCGAGCGCGAATGGCGGGAGAAACTGGGCCCGGAGCAATATCAGGTGCTTCGCGAGGCGGGCACCGAGCGGGCGTTCACCGGCCGCTACGTCAACAACAAGGACGAGGGCGAATATCGCTGCGCCGGCTGCGGGGAATTGTTGTTCGACAGCCGCACCAAATATGACAGCGGCTCCGGCTGGCCGAGCTTCACCCAGCCGGCGGCGCCGACGGTGAGCGAACATGCCGACACCAGCCACGGCATGCGCCGGGTGGAAGTGCGCTGCGCCCGCTGCGACGGACACCTCGGCCACCTCTTCCCCGACGGGCCGGGGCCGACTGGGCTTCGTTACTGCGTCAACAGCGCAGCCTTGGACTTCAAACCGCGGGGCGAAGACTAGGACGCGCAGTGCCGCTTGTGGGCGGCGCGGCTTCGCCCTAACCTCCGGCCGTAATGGCCAGTGACGCTTCCCAAAGGTCGCCGCTGAAGCGCGGCCTGATCCTCACTTTCAAGACCGTGGTTTACGGTTCGCTGCTGGCGCTGATCGCGCTGGTGGTCGCCGTCGCCGTCGCGATGAGCGAACTGCCGAGCTACAGCGAGCTGATCCGCCGCGACGACCTTGGCCAAACGATCCGGGTGCGCGCCGCCGACGGTTCGGTGCTGATTTCGTCCGGCCCCGAATTCGGCAATTGGCTGACCTATCACCAAATCCCGAGCGTCATGAAGGACGCGATGATCGCGGTGGAGGACCGCCGCTTCCGCTACCATCCCGGCGTCGATCCGGTCGGCATCCTGCGCGGCATCAAGGTGAGCTTCCAGCGCGACGACAAGGTGCGCGGCGTTTCCACCATCACCCAGCAATTGGCCCGCAACATCTTCCTGACCAGCAGCCGCAATTACGGACGCAAGGTGCGCGAAGGCATTCTCGCGCTGGCGCTGGAGCGGCGCTTCTCCAAGGAGCAGATCCTGGAGCTGTACCTCAACCGGGTCTATTTCGGCGGCGGCGCCTACGGCATCGACGCCGCCTCGCGCCGTTTCTTTGGCCATTCGGCCCAGACTTTGTCCTTGTCCGAAAGCGCGATCATCGCCGGTTTGGTCAAGGCGCCGTCGAGCTACTCGCCAACCGCCGACGCGGAAGCCGCCAAGGCGCGCTCCGAAGTCGTCATCCAGCTGATGCGCGCGCAAGGCTATATCAGCGCGTCGCAGGCGGCCTCGGCGGAACCGGCCGAGGTGAAGCTGGTGACTCCGACCAAGCAGAACAGCGTCCGGTATTTCACCGACTGGGTGCTGCCGCAGCTCGATACGTTGATCGACGAAAGCGTACAGCCGATCGACGTTTGGACGACGCTGGACCCGAACATGCAGCGGCTTGCCGACCAAGTGATCAACGCAAGCACGCCGGCGGGCGCGCAAGGGGCGCTGGTGGCGCTGGACCGCGACGGTTCTGTGCGGGCGATGATCGGCGGCAGGAACTACGTCGACTCGCTCTACAACCGCGCCACCCAGGCGACGCGGCAGCCGGGATCGGCGTTCAAGCTGTTCGTCTACCTGGCGGCGATCGAGTTCGGCTACACGCCCGAAACATCGGTGGACGACAAGCCGGTGACGATCAACGGCTGGAGCCCGCGCAACAACAGCCGAAGCTTCGCCGGCACAGTCTCGATGCGCCAGGCTTTCGCGCAGTCGATCAACACGGTATCAGCGCAGCTCGGCCAGGAAGTGGGCTTCCGCACGGTGGCCGACATCGCCCAGCGGTTCGGAATCACGTCCAAGCTTCCCACCCATCCCTCCATCACGCTCGGCAGCGCCGAGGTTCGGCTGATCGACATGACGCGGGCTTATGCGTCGGTGGCGAGCGGCGGCAAGGCGGTGGTGCCCTACGGCATCCGGCGGGTGACGACCGGCGACGGCGAGCTTCTCTACCAGCACGAAGCCACCGACGAGCGGACGTTGGTCGCGCCGCATGTCGCGGCGCAAATGACCGATCTGCTGCAGGCGGCCGTGATGACCGGCACCGGCCGGGCGGCGCAGATCAGCCGGCCGGTAGCCGGCAAAACGGGCACCACCACATCCAACAAGGACGGGTGGTTTCTTGGCTTCTCGAGCGGGCTGACCACCGGCATCTGGATGGGCCGCGACGACAATCGCGCGATCCCGGGTCTCCAGGGCGGCCGCGCGCCGGCGCAGGCGTTTCAGCGCTTCATGAGCAAGGCGGTGGCGACGCGGCCGGTGGAGCAGTTCCAGACGCAGGTGCAATCGCCCGACTGGGCGGAGCCGGACGAGGAAGTGTGGTTCCGCGCCCCGTCCGACGAGGCGCCGGTGATGGATGCGGACGGCAATCCGATCGAGCGGCCGGTGCAACGGCCGGCGCCGCGGCCCGAGCCGGACTTCGAGGAGGAAGCGCCGCCGCGGGAGGACGAACTCAATCGCGAGTGGCTGGACGATGCGGTTAATCCCGATCGGGAGCCGCGCCGCGAGCTTCCGCCGCGCCGCCGCGAGCGGGAGCGGGAGCCGATGGACCGGCCGCGCGACCGCGGGGAAATCTAGGCGCGCGCGATCCGGTGCAGCGCCGCGCCGTGGCGGCGGAGCCAGGCGTGGGCGGTGGCGGGATCGCCTTCGAACAGTTCGGCGACCAAAGCGTGGAACTCAGGGCCGTGGTGCATGTGGACGCGGTGCGCGACTTCGTGGGCGACGGTTGCGCGGCGGACGTGCGGCGGGGCAAGGATTAAGCGCCAGCTGTAGCGGATACCGCCGGTGGAGGAGCAGCTTCCCCAGCGTGACAGCGGATCGCCCACCGCAACCTTGGCGACGGTGACTTTTGCCTTGGCGGCATATTCGGCGGTTTCGCGGGCGAGGAGATCGAGCGCATGGCGCTTCAGCCAGCGCAGGATTCGGCCTTCGAGGCCTTCGGCGGGTCCGCCCGCAAGGATGCGGCCCTCCTCCAGCCTGACGATGCGCGAGCGGTCGGCGCTCCAATCCACAACGTGCGGTCGGTCGTACAGGGGAATGACCGAGCCCGCGCCGATCCGTTCGGGCGGGGCGATCTTGGCGAGCTGTGCTTCGATCCAGGCGCGGTGCTGCGCCGCCCATTCCAGCGCCTTGCGCTGGGATACCCGGCGCGGAACGGTGAGCGACACGGTGCCGGTGCGCGGATCGACCTTGAGACGGAGGACGCGGGCGCGGGGCGAAACGGTGAGCTGCAGCGCGGCGCTGGTCGCACCGCCCTGGAAGACGAGGTCAGAGCTCACGATCGGTGAGGTGATATTCGAGATCGCCCGCTTCGGCTTCACCGACCGTCCAGCCGCGCACCGACTGGCCCGCCTGGTGCACCGCCTCGCGATCGCCGCTGATCAGATAATGCCAGCCGGGAAGCGGCTTGCCTTCGGCGCGGAGCCGGTAGGCACAAGTGGAAGGCAGCCAGGGAAGGGTGCCGACCTTGCCCGCGGTCAGCCGAACGCAATCCGGCACGTAGGCATGGCGGCCGCGATAGTTGGAGCAGAAGCCGCTATGCCGGTCGAGAAGCTTGCAGGCGACGTTGGTTGGATAAACCTCGCCGGTGTCGGCATCCTCCACCTTGTGCAGGCAGCATTTGCCGCAACCGTCGCACAGGGATTCCCACTCGGCGCGGTTGAGCTGGTCGAGCGGCTTTTCCCAAACAGGCGTTCCGCCGGCGCTCACGACACCCAGCGCTTCAGTTCGTCGGCGATCGCCTGCGGGTTCTTTTCATGGGGCAGCATGGCGATCGGCTTACCGTCCGGATCCATCAGATAGATGATCCGCTGGTGATCCATCAGATACTCGCCATTGTCGGCCGGCATCTTGGCATAATAGACAGCATAAACCTTTGCGGCG
>DASWNT010000013.1:0-408044 GCA_036399095.1 Allosphingosinicella sp. | reverse complement strand
CGGGATGACGAAGGCGTCCTTGTTGTCTGCCTCCGCGAAACCGTCCGGCCAGCGCTGAGTGATGGTCTTGGTCTTGGTCCAGAAGCGGACGCCTTCCATGCCATGCTGATTGATGTCGCCAAAGCCCGAGCGCTTCCAGCCGCCGAACGTGTGATAGGCGACCGGCACCGGGATCGGCACGTTGATGCCGACCATGCCGACATTGACCCGCGCCGCGAACTCGCGCGCCGCGTGGCCGTTGCGGGTGAAGATGGCGACGCCATTGCCATATTGATGCTCGCTGGGCAGCCGCACCGCTTCTTCGAAGCTGTCGGCCCGGACCATCTGCAGCACGGGGCCGAAAATCTCCTCCTGGTAGGAGCGGAAAGGCGGCTTCACCCGGTCGAAGTAGGTCGGGCCGATGTAGAATCCCTCCTCATGCCCCTGCAGCTTGTAGCCGCGGCCGTCGACGACCAGCTCGCCGCCCTCGTCGGCGCACATCTGGATGTAATTCTCGATTCGCTGGCGATGGGCCGCGTTGACCACCGGGCCATAATGGGCCTCGGAGTCGGTCGAGACTCCGACCCGAAGCCCCTCGATCGCCGGGATGAGTTTGTCGCGCAGGGCATCGGCGGTCTTGTCACCGACCGGCACAACGACGGGCAGTGCCATGCAGCGCTCGCCGGCGGAGCCGAAGGCCGCGCCGGCGAGGTCGTTCACCACTTGGTCGAGGTCAGCGTCGGGCATGACGATGCCGTGGTTCTTGGCGCCGCCGAAAGCCTGCACGCGCTTACCGTTCGCGGTGCCGCGCGAGTAGATATATTGAGCAATGTCGGACGATCCGACGAAGCTGATGGCCTTGACGTCGTCATGGTCGAGGATCGCGTCCACCATTTCCTTGTCGCCGTGGACGACGTTGAGGATGCCGTCAGGCAGGCCCGCTTCCTTCATCAATTCGGCGAGGCGCACGGGCACGGTCGGGTCGCGCTCGGAGGGCTTGAGGATGAAGGCGTTGCCGACCGCGATGGCGACTCCGAACATCCACATCGGGATCATCGCCGGGAAGTTGAACGGCGTGATACCGCAGACGATGCCGAGCGGCTGGCGCATCGAATAGACGTCGATGCCGGGCCCAGCACCCTGCGTATATTCCCCCTTCAGCGTGTGCGGGATGCCGCAGGCGAACTCGATCACCTCCAGGCCGCGCTGGATGTCGCCCTTCGCGTCGGCGATCACCTTGCCGTGCTCGGACGAGAGCAGGAGCGCCAGGTCGTCCATGTTGCGCTCGACCAGTTCCTTATACTTGAACATCACCCGGGCGCGGCGCTGCGGATTGGTCGCCATCCAGCCGGGGAGGGCGGCATTGGCGGCGGCGACGGCCTTCTCGAGGTCGCTGGCGGTGCCGAGGCGGACCCGCGCCTGCACTTCGCCCTTGTTGGGATCGAAGATGTCGCCGTGCCGCTCGCCCGACGCATAGGCCGCGCCGCCGATGAAATGTTCGATGTTCCGCATAGGAGGTCCTTGGATCGGGATAAGGTGTTGGGGAGGCCACTAGCCAAGCGTTCCGGCAAATGCCAGTGACCCCGAAGCGGAACGGCCGACAAGAGGAGAACCAATGAAACTGGGATCGCTCAAGGGAGGCCGCGACGGACGGCTGGTGGTGGTGAGCCACGATCTCGCCTGGTGCGCCGACGCGTCGCACATCGCGCCGACCTTGCAGGCGGCGCTCGACGATTGGGCCCACACCGCCCCGCAGCTCGAGCTGCTGGCCACGGACCTCGCCCACGAAGTGATCCCGATGATGCGCTTCCACGAGCGCAACGCGCTTGCGCCCCTGCCGCGCGCCTATCAGTGGGCGGACGGCTCGGCCTACGTGAACCACGTCCAGCTCGTCCGCCAGGCGCGCGGCGCCGAGATGCCGGAAAGCTTCTGGACCGATCCGCTGATGTACCAGGGCGCGTCCGACGAGATGCTTGCCCCGCGCTCGCCGATCCCGCTCGCCGACGAAAGCTGGGGGTGCGACCTTGAGGCCGAAGTGGTGGTGGTCACCGGCGACGTGCCGCGCGGCGTTTCCCGGGAAGACGCGCTGGAGCACATCCTGCTCGTCGGCCTGGTCAATGACGTGTCGCTTCGCAATCTCATCCCTGCCGAGCTCGCCAAGGGTTTCGGCTTCGTTCAGTCCAAACCCGCTTCCGCTTTGTCGCCGGTGTTCGTCACCCCCGCCGAGCTTGGCGACCGCTGGGCGGACGGCAAGCTGCACGGGCCGTTGAAGGTCGATCTGAACGGCCGGCCCTTCGGCCGAGCCAATGCCGGCGTCGATATGACGTTCGACTTCGGAACCTTGGTCGCCCACCTCGCCAAGACCCGAAACCTCGCGGCCGGCACCATTATCGGCTCCGGCACCGTCTCCAACTGCGACGAAGGCGGCGGCCCCGGCAAGCCGGTGGACCAGGGCGGCCTCGGCTACTCCTGCATCGCCGAAGTCCGCACGGTGGAGACGATCCTTTCGGGCCAGGCCTCGACGGGCTTCCTCAAGGCCGGCGACACCGTCCGCATCTGGATGGACGACGAACACGGCCACCCGATCTTCGGCACCATTGAACAGGTGGTGGAGGCGGCCGCATGAAGGCGCTCCCGCTCCTCGCCGCCGCCCTTCTTCTTCCCGCCGCCGCCGCCTCCGCCGCCACGCCGCGCGAGATCGCCGAGGGTGTCCGCCAGGACCGGCTCCGCGCGATTATCGAGAAGCTGGTCAGCTTCGGCACGCGGCACACGCTCTCGTCGCAGACCGATCCGAAGCGCGGCATCGGCGCCTCGCTCAGGTGGACGGAAGAGGAATTCCGCCGTTACGCCCGCGCCTGCCGCGGCTGTTTAACGATCGTTACCCCTTCCGAAGTGGTCACCGGCCGCCGCATCCCGACGCCGACCAAGGTGACGGACGTCGTCGCCATCCAGCGCGGCACGGTCGATCCGAAGCGGGTGGTGATCATCACCGGCCATATCGACAGCCGTGTGACCGATGTAATGGACTTCACCAAAGAAGCCCCCGGCGCCAACGACGACGGCTCCGGCACCGCCGCGACCATCGAGGCGGCGCGCGTCCTGTCGCAGCACAAATTCCCCTACACCATCGTCTATGGCGTTCTTTCGGGCGAGGAGCAGGGCCTGTACGGCGGCAAGATCTTAGCCGATTACGCCAAGGCGCAGGGCTGGGAAGTGATCGCCAACTTGAACAACGACATCATCGGCAATGCCTGCGGCTCCGACGGCAAGTGCGACAACGCCCATGTCCGCATCTTCTCCGAAGGGCCGCGGTGGCAGGGGCGCGAGGCGCTTGCTCCGGGGCAGCGCAGCTTGGGCGGCGAGAACGACGCGCCCTCGCGCAACATTTCGCGCTGGGTTGCCGAACTTGCCGACGATCTCGGCCTCGGCCTGGAAGTGCGGCAGATCTGGCGCAACGACCGTTTCGGCCGCGGCGGCGACCATACCGAGTTCCTGAACGCAGGCTTCCCCGCCGTCCGCTTCTCCGTCGCGGTCGAGAATTACAACTGGCAGCACCAGGACGTGCGCGAGGAAAGCGGCATCGAATATGGCGACACGATCGACAAGGTCGATTTCCCTTACCTGCGCAAGGTGACGGCGCTGAACGTAGCGGCCCTTGCGGCGCTTGCCCGCGCGCCGATGCCGCCGGAGCCGGTGGTGGAAGGCGCCGTCTCGGTGAACACCACCCTGCGCTGGAAGCCCGTGCGCGGTGCGGCAGCCTACATGATCCGCTGGCGCCCAACGGACGCGGCCGATTGGCAGCATAATGTTCGGCTCGAGGCGGCCGGAAAGGATCTCTGCCGCAAGCTTAGCGCAGAAGGGCAGCCGCTTACCGAAATCCGCTGCGACCATGTGCTGGAAGGCGTGAGGGTCGACGACTTTGTCTTCGGCGTCTCCTCCGTCTCGGAAGACGGCTTCGAATCGCCGGTTGCATCCGCGGTGCCGGGTGGCGCGTTCCGCCCTTATTCCCCGCCGCCCGCGGCGCAGCAGTAATGGAGCCGAATGCCTAGAAAACAGCGCCCGGGGCTTCCCAGCCGCCAGCAGATCCTCGATTTCATCGCAACCAGCGACCAGCCGGCGGGCAAGCGGGAGCTTGCCCGTGCCTTCGGCCTTTCCGGAACCGACAAGCAGGCGCTCAAGATCCTGTTGCAGGACATGGCCGACGAAGGCCTGATCGAAGGCTCGGCCGGCCGCGCTTTCCACCAGGCCGGCGGCGTTCCGAAGGTCACGGTGCTGCGCATCGTCGATGCCGACGACAGCGGCCAGATCTGGGGCGCCCCTGAGCGCTGGGAATCCGACGCGCCGGAGCCGCGAATCCGGGTGCTGGAGCGAAAGGGCAGAGGCGCCTCGGCGCTCGGCGTCGGCGATCGCATTCTTGCCCGCACCGAGCAGCGCGGCAACGGTTGGGCGGCGCACCCGATGAAGAAGCTGATGAAGGGCAGCGAGCTGCTTCTCGGCGTCGTTCACAAGGAAGGCGACCACCTCTGGCTCCGCCCGGTGGAGAAAAAGGAACGGCGCGAGCTTCCTATTTCCGACATCGGCAAGGCCCAAGTCGGCGATCTCGTGCTTGCCGAGAAAGCCGGCCGCCCGCCGCGGCTTAGCGCCCGCGTCTCCGAAGTGCTGGGAGATCCCTTCGCGCCGCGCAGCTTCAGCCTGATCGCCATCCACAAGCACGGCATCCCGCACGAGTTTCCGGACAGCGTGCTGGTCGAGGCGGAGCGGATGGCCGAGCAGAAGCTCGGCGAGCGGGAAGACCTCACCCACACCCCCATCGTCGCCATCGATCCCGCCGATGCGCGCGACCATGACGACGCTGTCTGGGCCGCGCCGGACGACGATCCCGCCAATGCCGGCGGCTGGAAGGCGCTGGTCGCCATCGCGGACGTCAGTTTCTACGTCCGCCCGGGCTCCGCACTCGACAAGGAAGCCAGGAAGCGCGGCAACAGCGTCTATTTCCCTGATCGCGTCGTGCCGATGCTGCCGGAGACCCTCTCCGCCGACGTCTGCTCACTCAAAGAAGGCGAAGACCGCGCCGCGCTCGTCTGCCACCTCCAGGTCACCAAGGCAGGTGAGCTCAAAAGCTGGCGCTTCACCCGCGCCCGAGTGCGGATCGCGGCCAACATCGCGTATGAAGATGCCCAAGCCGCTATCGATGCCGTCAATATCCTCCCCGGAACGGGGAGGGGGACCAGCGAAGCTGGTGGAGGGGGCCCCGACACCCCCCCTGCGGGTGATGAACCCCCTCCACCACTCGCTAACGCGAGTGGTCCCCCTCCCCGTGCCGGGGAGGATCAAGACGCGCCCCTGGAACTCGCCTCCTCGCCTTGCTCGATGCCGGAGATCGAAACCTCTCGCCCGCCAGTCGCGCCTGAACTCGTCGAGTCCACCCTGAAACCCCTCTGGGCGTGCTGGAAGGCGCTGTACGCCGCCCGGCAGAAGCGCGGCCCGCTCGACCTCGACCTTCCCGAGCGCCGCGTCGTGCTCGACGAAAAAGGCCGTATCATGTCGGTCGCGCCGCGTGAGCGGCTCGACGCGCACAAGCTGATCGAGGACTATATGATCGCCGCCAACGTCGCGGCCGCAAAGGCGCTGGAGGCGAAGAAAGCGCCGGTCATGTACCGCGACCACGAGCCGCCCAGCCGCGAAAAACTGGTCGCGCTCAAGGACTACCTCAAGACCTTTGAGATCGAGTTTGCACTCGGCCAGGTGGTGCGCCCCTCCACCTTCAACCACATCATCGAACACGTCGGCGAAGCGGACTTCAAGCCGCAGGTGATGGAGCAGATCCTGCGCAGCCAGACCCAAGCCTATTACGGGCCGGAGAACCACGGCCACTTCGGCCTGGCGCTCGGTTCCTACGCCCACTTCACCAGCCCGATCCGCCGTTATGCCGATCTCGTTGTCCACCGCTCGCTGGTCCGCGCCTACGGCCTCGGACCCCACGTTCAGGAAAGCGGCCTCAGCGGCGGCGAAGCGGAAGCAATGGACGTGACCGGCGAACTCATCTCCCAGCTCGAGCGCCGCGCCATGGAGGCGGAGCGCGAGACGCTTGACCGTTATGTCGCCGCTTATCTTTCGGAGCGGGTGGGGGAGCTGGTCGATTGCCGGATCACCGGCGTCCAGCCGTTCGGCTTTTTTGCGACGGTGGAAGGGCTTGGCGGCGACGGCTTGGTGCCGGTCTCAACATTGGGCAGCGAATATTTCCGCTACGACGAGGCAAGCCAGACGCTGATCGGCGAAGACAGCGACACCCGCTTCGCCTCAGGAAACCGGCTCAAGCTGCGGCTGGTGGAGGCGAACCCGGTGTCGGGCGGCTTGCGCTTCGAGCTTCCCGAAGCTTCGAGCGGCTATGCAGCGGCGCCGGGCCGCCGCCCGCAGCGCGACGGGCGCCGTTCCGACAAGAGCAAGCACCAGCAGGGCCGCCGCGGCCGCCCGGGCAACATCCGACACAAGGGGCGCTGAACGCCTGCGCAAGCTGCGGGTGACGTCAGTCCGCGCTTATGCTATAGCCTGATCTTCGCAGCATTTTCAGTGCTTTGGCGTGGGCGGGGTGGTTCGGGTGAAAAGGTGGATGGCAGGCGCCGCTCTGTGCGGCCTCCTGGTCTTCGCGGCACAAGCCCGGGAAGGCGGGTCGCCGGCCGAGTCGACCAAGCTCGCCGCACCCGCGCCCGCCGCGGATTGGAGCGCCTGGACTCGCCCGCTCCAGCCCAGCGGCGCCAACCCCCACCGCCCCGCCGCCGCCGCTGCCCTTGAGGAAGCGCCGCAGCCGATCTCCGACGAAGAGATCGACGTCGTCGACGCCCACTGGATGGCGCTCACCATGTGGGGCGAGGCTCGCAACCAGGGCGAAGAAGGCATGCGCGCCGTCGGCCACGTCATCGCCAACCGGTGGAAGGCGAAAAGCCACGGCGCCTATGTTACCGACACCGTCAGCGCCGCCTGGCAGTTCAGCTGCTGGAACAAGAACGACCCGAACCGCGCGCAGATGCTCGCGATCGATACGCTTGCCGAAGGCGGTGCCGCCCACCGCCAATGGCTCACCGCCAAGCGCATCGCCGCCGAAATCCTCGCCGGCCGCTCAGCCGATCCGACGGGCGGCGCGCTCTTCTACCACACCACCGCCGTGGCCCCGGCTTGGTCTCGCGGCGTGACGCCGGTGACCCAGATCGGCAGCCACCTGTTCTTCCGCACCGCCGCCTGAGATCACGCCAGATCGACGAAGCTATCCAGCACCCGCTTGCGGCCGGCGTGCTCGAAGTCGATTTCCAGCTTGTTGCCTTCGATCTCCGCCACTGACCCGTAGCCGAATTTCGAGTGAAAGACGCGTTGGCCTACCGACACGTCGCCGCGGCCCGGATTGCCCAGGCTTACGGCTGAGGCACGAACTTCCTGCACACGCTGCGGCATCCGTTCGAAGCCGCCGCTGACCGCGCGGCGCCAGCCGGGGCCTCGGGTCTGGCCTCGGGACACGTCGGCAAAGGGGTCGGCATGTTCGCTCCAGTTCGCGCGCCAAAGGCTCTCGCCGCCGCTCATCGTCTGCTCCTGCGCGATGTGCGCGGAGGGCAGTTCGGCAACGAAGCGGCTTGGGATGGAACTGGTCCACTGGCCGTAGATACGGCGGTTGGCGGCGTGGAAAATATAGCACTTACGGCGCGCTCTTGTGATCGCGACGTAGGCAAGGCGGCGCTCCTCCTCCAGGCTGGCGTTGCCGCCTTCGTCCAGCGAGCGCTGCGAAGGGAACACGCCTTCCTCCCAACCGGCGAGGAACACGGTGCCGAATTCCAGACCCTTGGCGGCGTGGATGGTCATGATGGTGACCTTTTCCTCGTCGCGCGCCGCGTCATTCTCCATCACGAGAGAGACGTGCTCGAGGAACGCCCCCAGCGTTTCATATTCTTCCATCGCCCGGGTGAGTTCGGCGAGGTTCTCGAGCCGCCCGGCGCTTTCGGCGGAGCGGTCGGCCTGGAGCATCGCGGTGTAGCCGCTTTCGTCCAGCACAAGACGGGCAAGCTCGGCATGGGGAAGCTCGCCGATCCGGCCGCGCCAGCGCGCGAAGTCCCCAACCAGATTGCCGAGCGCGCGCCGGGCCTGCGGAGTCAGCTCGTCCGTGTCCAGGATCTGGGCCGCGGCCATCATCAGCGGCACGCCCGACATGCGGGCGAGACTGTGGATCTTGGCCACCGCTTTGTCGCCGAGACCACGCTTGGGCGTGTTGACGATGCGCTCGAATGCGAGGTCGTCCGCCGGCTGCGCGATGACGCGCAGGTAGGCGAGCGCGTCGCGGATTTCGGCGCGTTCGTAGAAGCGGAAACCCCCTACGATGCGATAAGGGAGGCCGATCGCAATGAAACGATCCTCGAACTCGCGGGTCTGGAACTGGGCGCGGACCAGGATGGCGACGTCGTCGAGATGTCCACCGGTCCGCTGCACGGACTCGATTTCCTCACCGACGCGCCGCGCTTCCTCCGGCCCGTCCCAGACGCCGATCACCTGGACTTTCTCGCCCTCGTCATGCTCGGTCCACAGCGTCTTCCCCAGCCGCCCGCTATTCTGCGCGATCAGCCCCGACGCGGCGGCAAGGATGTTGGGCGTGGAGCGATAATTCTGTTCCAAGCGGATGGTAACCGCGCCGGGGAAGTCCTTCTCGAACCTCAGGATATTCGCCACCTCGGCGCCGCGCCAGGAGTAGATCGACTGGTCGTCGTCGCCGACGCAGCAGATGTTCTTGCGCTCCTGGGCAAGCAGGCGAAGCCACAGATACTGGCTCTGGTTGGTGTCCTGATATTCGTCGACCAGGATATATTTGAAGCGCGTCTGATAATGGCTGAGCACGTCGCGGTGGGTCTTCAGGATCACCAGCATGTGGAGCAACAGATCGCCGAAATCGCAGGCATTCAATGCCTTCAGCCGCTGCTGGTAGGCCGCGTAAAGCTCCGCACCCTTGCCGTTCGCGTAGGCCTCGCTTTCGCCGGCATCGATCTGCTCAGGGGTCCAGCCGCGGTTCTTCCAACGGTCGATCAGCCCGGCGAGCAGGCGGGCGGGCCAGCGCTTCTCGTCCAGGTCGTTGGCGGTGATCAATTGCTTCAGAAGGCGAAGCTGATCGTCCGTGTCGAGAATGGTGAAATTGGCCTGCAGCCCGACCAGCTCGGCATGGCGGCGGAGCATCTTGGCGGCGACCGAGTGAAAGGTGCCGAGCCACGGCATTCCTTCCACCGCGTCGCCGACGATGCGGCCGACCCGTTCCTTCATCTCCCGCGCGGCCTTGTTGGTGAAGGTCACGGCGAGGATCTCGCTCGGCCAGGCCAAGCGGGTGTTGATCAGGTGCGCAAGCCGCGCGGTCAGCGCCGCCGTCTTGCCCGTGCCGGCGCCGGCAAGCACCAGCACCGGCCCGTCCGTGGTCAGCACCGCCTGGCGCTGCGGTTCGTTGAGGCCGCGCAGATATTGCGGCTCGGATGCGGTGCTGAGAGGCTGGTTCACGCCTGAACAGGTAGGGAACGTGGGCGGCGGCGGCAAGCGGGATCGTGGGGCGGAACAGGCTGGCGGAGCACAGCCAAGCTGCTAAAAACACGCACATTAGCGGTGTGGGGCCGCGAAGAGAGCGGAGGAATGGATGGGCGGGGAGTTGCACTTTGGGCGGCGGACGGTGCTTGGCGGGCTTGCCGCTCTGCCCCTGCTCGGCGGCAAGGCGCTGGCGGCGCCGCCCGCCCGGCCGATCGTCGCCTCCATTGCGCTGGAGGACCGGCGCGTCTGGGTCGGCGTCACCATAAGCGGGCGCCCGCCGGTCTTGTTCATTGTCGATACCGGCACGGGGATCAGCAAGATCCAGCCCTCTTACGCGCGCACCCTTGGCCTGCGGAAACGCGGCGTCACCCGGCTGATCGGCATGGGCGGCGAGCAAGGCTTTGATCTTGTTCAGGCAGAGGATGTGGTGTTCGGCGGCGCGATCCGTCAGCCGTTCGTGGCCTTCGCCCAGCCGGACGAGGATCTCCGCCTGCCGCGCGAAGCAATGGGGCTGCTTGCCGCCGGCCTGCTGACCAGCGTCGACAGCGAGCTCGACTTCGACGCCGGAGAGTGGCGGGTCTACCCAAGCGGACGCGGCCCGCGCGACGGCTTCACCGCCGTGCCGTCGCGGATCACCGCCCAGCAGGGTTCCAAGGGTTCGGAAGTGATCCTGGTGGACGCGGTCCTCGACGGCCGCACCTACCGGCTGCTCGCCGACACCGGCGCGCCCGGGCAGATCCACCTGTTCGACCACGCCACCCGCTCCAGCGGCCTGTGGAATAACGAGCGGCCCTACGTGCCCATCCAGCAGGGCGGCATCGGCGGCCTCGCCAAGCCGGGGCGGCTGGCACGGGCCGGCAAAGTCGCGCTCGGCGGCATCGCCTTCGAGCGGCCGTTGGTGTCCTTGTCGCAGGAAGCACGCCGCCACCCGCTGGCCGAGGGGGTAATCGGCCTCGAGCTGCTGCAATTGCTCACCCTCTCCACGGACGTCCGCGGCGGGCGCTTGTGGGTGAAGCGCAATGCCCGCGCGGCGCCGCCCGAACGGCACGGAATGTCCGGCCTGTGGCTGGAGGAGCAAGGCGGCAAGGTGGTGGTTGCCGACGTCAGCCCGGCGAGCCCCGCGGCGGAAGCGGGGCTGGCCGTCGGCGACGAGCTGCTTGGGGGCAGGCTGGGAGATTTCATCCGCCGTCTTGCCGCCGGTCCGGGCGCGCAAGTGCCGCTCCGCGTCCGCCGTGGCGCAGCAGAGCGCGACGCGACGGTGACTCTGCGTCCCTATCTCTAGGCGGCGGCGCGAAGCAGGGTGATCTTCGCCTTGCCGTGGGTGCGTTCCGCCTCAAGGGTCAGCGCGCCGGGCGCAACCGTTTCGCCGCGCCCAGTCTCCACACTCACCCAGGCCCCCGGCGCAAGCGGCAAGGCGGGGAGCACCTTGTCGGCCAAGCCGCTGCCGTAAGGCGGGTCAAGGAAGACGAGGTCGAGCGGTTTGGGGAAGGGCGCATGTTCGGCGGCGCCCTGGCGGATGTCCGCCTCCACGCCCAGCTTCGATAGATTGGCGCGGATCGCGTCGGCCGCGGCGCGATCGTTGTCGACAAAGGTGCAATGCGCGGCGCCGCGCGACAGCGCCTCGAGCCCAAGCGCGCCGGAGCCTGCGAAGATGTCCGCCACCTCCAACCCCTCGAAGCTTCCCACCCGGCTTGCCAGCATGGAGAACAAGGCTTCGCGCGCCCGTTCGGAGGTCGGGCGGGTGGCAAGGCCCGCGGGTGCCACCAACGGCCGCCCGCGCCACTTGCCCGCGATGATCCTCATTTCAGCGTCTTCCGGAAATCGGCGAGGTCGTGCTGGTGGATCTCGTTCAAGCCGCCGACCGGAATGTCGCCCAGCTGGAACGGGCCGTAGGCGGTGCGGATCAGGCGCGAGACCTGAAGCCCGAGATATTCCAGCACCCGCCGCACTTCGCGGTTCTTGCCCTCGGTGAGGCGCATTTCGATCCACACGTTGCGTCCGGTGCGGCGCTCCATGTTGGCGTCGATCGCGCCGTAACGGATGCCTTCGATCTCCACCCCGGTGATCAGTTCCTCGAGCTGCTCCTGGGTGACGTCGCCGAACGCGCGGGCGCGGTAGGTGCGCTCGACCTTGGAGGAAGGGAGTTCGAGCTGGCGCTTGAGCTCGCCGTCGGTGGTGAGGAGCAGGAGCCCTTCCGTGTTGAGATCAAGCCGCCCGACCGGAATCACGCGCGGCAGGTCCTTGGGAAGCTTGTCGTAGATCGTCGGGCGGCCGGAAAAGTCCCGCTCCGCCGTCAACACGCCGGGCGGCTTGTGGAATAGGAAGAGGCGCGCAGGCGCCGGGGCGCCGACCGCCTTGCCGTCCACCGTCACCCCGGCAAGCGAAGTGAGCAGGGTGGCAGGCGTTTCCAGGGGCACGCCGTCCAGCGCGATCCGCCGGTCCTCGATCATCCGCTCAATCTCGCGGCGCGAGGCGATGCCGGCGCGGGCAAGCAGCTTGGCGATCCGCTGCGGCTCGCGCGACGGCGTGTGCGGGCGGGGGGCCGGCGCTTCGGCTGCGACTTCGGCTTCGGCTTCGGGTGTTGCTTGGGAAGCCGGGGCCGGTTTCGGCCGCTCGGCTGTGCGTGGCGGCCTCGCCACGCGCGGTGCGGTTGAAGCAGGCGCTGCATCCCGCCGAGTGGAAGGTCGCGCGGGCCGCTGGCCGTCGCGTGCAGGCCGCTCGCGCACCGGCGCTGCGCCGCGCTCCGCCGGTGCGACCCGCCGTCCGCGCCCGCCGCGCGGTGCCTCTGGTGCAGCATCGGCATCCCGGCGGAAGCCCGGGCGGGCAGGGCGCTTTGCGTCACCGAAGGGCTTGTCCCGCTGTGCAGCGCCGCTGCGCCCGCCCGGCGGTGCAGCGCGGCCACGCCCGCCACGAGGAGCCTCGCTCGCGCCGCCACGCTCCGGACGGCCCTCGCTGCTGCGCCCACCGCGCCGGTCCTCGCCCCGCTCCGGCGAGTCGCCGCGCGCGCCAGGGCGCGCTGGGCGGCGCGAACCGCCGGCGGGCGGGCGGGGCCCCTTGGGAGGTCCGGGCGATCTTGGCGGGCGCGGGGGCAGGGGCTTTCTCCTTCTTGGAGCCGGACGGGCTGAAATATGCGCCCAACCGGTGGCAGCGGCGGCACCGAATTCGGTTCTGCCTCGTTACGCAGCCAAACCGAGTGTCGCCGGGAAGGGCAAGCGTCTAGATGTTGTTTGGAAAACGCGAAAGGGCCATCCGCCGTATCCTGATCGTGGAGGACGAGCCGCTCGTTGCCTTCGACAACGAGCATTCCCTTGCCGAAGCCGGCTACGAAGTGGCCGGAACGGTGGATACGCTGGCGGAAGCGGTGCGCGCCCTTGCCGAGGAAGAGGTCGATCTTGTCCTCTCCGACATCAAGCTGAACGGCGACGGCGACGGCATGGACGTCGCCCGCGCGGCGGCGGCGCGCAACGTGCCGGTGCTGTTCGTCACCGGCAATTGCCCGCTGGAAGCGCAGGCGCTCGGCATCGGCTGCCTCGCCAAGCCTTATTCGGAGAAAGTGCTGAAGGCGGCGCTGGAAGCGTTGGACCGCAAAATTCAGGGCAAAAAGGTCGGCCGCCTGCCGCCTGGCCTCAAGATCTACGAAGTGGCCTGAAACCGCCGCTCAGCCGAGCGCCCGCTCCACCTGGTCGTGGAAGTGGCGAATGCCTGTCTCCAGCGTTCCCAGCGTCAGCCGCTCCAGCGCGCCGGAGCTGAGGCCCTGCTGGCCGAGCGCGGCAGCGCGAAAGTCCTCGGAGGCGAACACGCCGCCATCTAGCAACCGCCAGCTTTTCTCCCAATGCGCTTCTTCCCCCGCATTTTCCGGCGGGCGGGGGATCAGCATGAAGTCCTCGACCAGCGTACGGTCCACAGCCTGCGGCATCAGCACCATCAGGTTGACGTAGTCCGGGCTCATCACGAGCACGGTGGCGGGGAAAAGCTGATAGGCAAAGGTGATCGCCCCGCGCAGCGACGGCCAGTCGTCCGGATCGATGCCCGCGAAATGCTCGCTGCGCCCCACCGCCGAGCGCTGGTGCGGGCCGAGCGTATCGGCGGCCGTCACCCCGTCGGCGAAGAACCTGCCGATGGTCGCCGAATGCAGCCGCTGGACATGGTAGCTTTCCAGGAACGCATCCATGATCAGCTTCCAATTGCCGGCCACGTCGTGGGTCCTGCGGCGGTAGAGATGGTGATCCGCAAGGCCGAATGCATCGAATTCAGGCGCTAGCGCATCCGCCTGTTCAAGGTCCGCCGCTTCGTCGCGCGAGAACCAAATCAACCCGCCCGCCTCCCGGCACGGCAGCCGCTTTAGCCCGTGGTCGCTTTTGCAAAGGCCAGGGAAGCTGTCGCCGCGCGGCAATCCGGCGAGCGCGCCGTCCATGCCGTAGCTCCACGCATGGTAGGGGCAGACCAGCCGCGGCGCCGCCTGCACCTCGCCGCCCTCGACCAGCCGCGTGCCTCGATGCCGGCAGACGTTGAAGAAGACGTGCGCCGTGCCGGCTTTGTCCCGGGTCAGCAGCAGCGGCAGCCCGAAGCCGTCATGCGCCACCGCCATGTTCACGCGGGGCAGCAAAGCGGACGGGGCGATCACCAACGGCAGCCGCCGGAAGATCGCCGCCTGCTCCCGCTCGAAGCGCCCCGCGTCGGTATAAGCGCTCGCCTCGACATGGGTGATGCCCGCGCCATGCGAACCCTCCCCCCGCGCCACCAATGCCGCAAGCGCGCACTGCCCGGCTGTAGGGCGGAGGGAGGAGGGCATGTCCATGCCTGCGAATGCTGCGTCCGCCGCGCCCCGTGTGCAAGCCTCAATCAGATGCTGGCGGGGAAATGCGGAGCCGCTACAAGGATGCAATGAATCACGCCGCACACGCCGCCGCGCCCCGCACAGGGTTTGTTGCCACCATGGCGCCGTATCTGCGCAAGCGGCCGCTTGCCGCCTTGCTGCTCGGCATCTCCAGCGGCTTCCCGCTGGCGCTTCTGCTCGGCACCATGACCTTCTGGCTCACCAAGGTCGGCATCGACAAAAAGACCATCGGCTTCGCCGTCGGCCTGACCACACCCTATACGCTTAAGTTTCTCTGGGCGCCGTTTATCGACCGGATCAAGCTGCCGGTTCTCACCGGCCTGTTTGGCCAGCGCCGCGCCTGGCTGTTCTTTGTGATGGCGCTCCTGTTCGTCTCCGTGTGGATGCTCGGCGCAAGCGATCCCGCCAACGGCCTCGGCGCCTTTGCCTTTTGGGCGATCGCCGTCTCCTTTCTCGGGGCGACCCAGGACATCGTCATCGACGCCTACCGGATCGAAATCCTGTCGGACGAGGAATTGCCGCACGGCACCGCCAACAACCAGTTCGGGTACCGCCTAGGTGCGCTCGCCGCCGGCGTCGGCACCATCGCAATGGCCTCGCCCGAAGGCTTCAACCTCGGCTTCGCCCGCGCTTACGGGTTCACGGCTTTCTGCATCATCCCCGGCATCATCGCCGCTTTCTGGGCGGGCCCCGGCCTCCACGACAAGGTGCTTGCCCGCGAACCGGCAATGGCCGCCGGCAAGTGGCTTGAAACTACCATCGTCGGCCCTTTCCGCGAGTTCCTGCGGCGGCGTGGTTCGGTCCTGATCCTGCTCTTCGTCCTGATCTACAAGCTCGGCGACGCGATGGGTCAGATCATGCTCAACCCGATGATCCTGGAACTGGGCTTTAGCGACACCGAATTCCTGGTAATCAACAAGGGCGTCGGCTTCTGGGGCCTGATCGTCGGCACCGCATTGGCCGCGCCGTTCATGGCCTGGCTCGGTATGGGCCGCGCCTTGTTTGTCTCCGGCCTCTTGATGATGCTCAGCAACGGCATGTTCGCGATCCTCGCCGCGCAGGGGCACAGCAACACCTGGCTGACCATCGCCGTCACCACCGAACAGGTGACCAGCGGCATGGGGCTGACTGTGTTCGTCACCTACCTCTCCGGCCTGTCCAACGTCGCCTACACCGCGACCCAGTTCGCGCTTCTTTCGTCCTTTGCCGCGGTCGGCCGCACCTGGCTGTCCTCGCCCGCTGGCATCGCCGCCGAGCAGTTCGGCTGGGTCGGCTTCTGGCTGATGACCATGGTTGTCGCCATTCCCGGCATGCTCCTCCTCTGGCTGTTGTGGAGAAAGGGCTTCGTAGTCGAATCGGTGCGCCAGCCTAAGAGCGAAGAAGAACACATCGAAGCTGAAGCCGCCGATGTCGAAGAGCGCGCCGGCGGAGCAGGCGCCCAGCCGCCCCGCTGATGCCCTTCCTTGGCGCCGCGATCCTGATCCAGATATTGTGCGCGGTTCACTGCGTGCGCAGCGGCCGCAACGGGATGTGGCTGACGGTGATCATCTTTCTCTCGCTGCCCGGTTGCCTTGCCTACGCCGTGTTCGAGATCCTGCCGCACTATCAGGGCCGCCGCGAAGTGCGGATGGCCAAGGCAGTGGCGGCGAAGAAGCTGGACCCCGACCGCGCCGTCCGCGCCGCCCGGGAGGCGCTCGACATGGCCGACACCGCCGCCAACCGCACGGCGCTCGGCGATGCTTTCGCCGAACAGGACAAGTGGGCCGAGGCGGCCGAGGCTTATCGCGCCGCCCTTGAGCGCACCCACGGCCGAGGCGACCGCGCCTTGCAGGTAAAGCTCGCCCGCGCCGAGCTTGAGCGCGGGGAAGCGGCGGCGGCGCGCGACATCCTGCAGGCGCTGCCCCTGTCCGGCTCGCCCTCCGAGAACGACCGCACCGCCTTGCTGCTTGCCCGGGCGTATGACGATTGCGGCGATTCGGACTCGGCGCTGCGCCTCTATTCCGATGTCGGCGAACGATTGGCGGGCGCCGAGCCGCAGTGCCGGCAGGCCGCCTTGCTGATCCGGCTGGGCCGCGAGGCGGAAGCCCTGCCTCTGCTTGAAGAAACGCAGCGCCGCGCCCGCCGGATCGACCGGTTCGAGCGCATGCGCGATGCCGAGATGTACGCCTGGGCGGAACGCACGCTCGCCGAACTTGGCGCCGCCTAGCTCGGCGCCTGTTCGTTGGCGCGGAGCACTTCGCCCGCGAGATAGAGGGAGCCCAGGATCAGCACCGCCGGCGGCTGCGCCCGATCCGCATGACGGGCGATCCAGCCTAGCGCATCGGCGACATTGCCGGCCGCCAGCGCGTTGAGCCCGCCCGCCTGCGCCGCCGCGACGAGGTCTCGCGGGGCGTGGTGCGCGTGCCCCGGCACCGGCACCGCGTGCACGGTCGCGGAGCGGGCGGCGAAGGGCTTCAGCACCCCCGCCGCATCCTTGTTGGCAAGCAGGCCGAAAACGATATGAAACGGCCGCCCCGACGGTACGTGCACCCGGAAGAAGTCGGCCACGGCGCGCGCCGCGGCGGGATTGTGGCCGCCGTCCAGCCACAGCTCCGATCCGGGCGGAAGCAAATCGTGCAGCGGCCCGGCACCAAGCTTCTGCAGCCGAGCCGGCCATTCCGCCCATCCCATCGCCGCCCGAAGCCCGCTTTCGCGCACCGGCACCGCCTGCTGGTGGCGGATCATCGCGACGGCGAGGCCGGCATTCATCGCCTGATGCGCGCCGGGCAAGCGGGGGAGGGGCAGGTCGAGCTTGCCCGCTTCGTCACGATAATGGAGCCGCCTGCGATAGGCCGCCGCGTCCCAGCGTCCGCCCTTCGGTAGCCACGCCGCCCCCGCCGCTGCCGCCGCTTCGCCGACCCGGTTGGCGAGGCTGTCCGGATAATGCTGGGTGACGAGCGGCACGCCCGGCTTGGCGATCCCTGCTTTTTCCGCCGCGATGCCGGGCAGGCTATCGCCCAGAAAGGATTGATGGTCGAGGCCGAGCTGGGCGATGCCGCACACGGCGGGCGCCGGAATGACGTTGGTTGCGTCTAGCCGCCCGCCCAGGCCGACCTCGACGATGCACGCATCGGCCGGCGTGCGCGCAAAGGCGAGAAAGGCGGCGGCGGTCGTGACTTCAAAGAAGCTCGGGCCGATGTCGCCGGATATTCCGAGCACCTGGTCGAGCAGCTCGGCGAGGTAGGCGTTCTCGATCAGCGTGCCACCGATCCGAATCCGTTCATTGAACCGCACCAGGTGCGGGCTGGTGTAAACGTGGGCGGAAAGCCCCGACGCCTCGATCGCCGCCCGCAGAAAGGCGCAGGTGGAGCCCTTGCCGTTGGTCCCGGCGACATGAAACACCGGCGGCAGCATCCGCTCAGGATTCCCCAGCCGCGCCAGTAGGGCCGAAATCCGCTCCAGCCCAAGCACATCCGCCCCCGGCGACAGCGCCGCCAGCCGGTCCAGCTGCCGCTGAACGCCGGGGTGGGTGGAAACGGCGTGGTCAGCCACTCACTGCCTCCCTGCGCCAAAGGCGTGGGGAGGGGGACCACCCAAAGGGTGGTGGAGGGGTGACCTGGCGCTGAAGTGCGCGGTTCCCGCGCGAACCGCAAACACCACGGCAGTTACCCCTCCACCACCCTACGGGTGGTCCCCCTCCCCATCTGGCGATAGGGAGGCAAGAGGGGGTCACGCCGCTTTCTTCTCCGGCACCAGATAGCCGATCAACCGCGCAAGCGTGTCGCGCAGGTCCTTCCGGTGAACGACCATGTCGATCATGCCGTGCTCCAGCAGATACTCCGCGCGCTGGAAGCCTTCGGGAAGCTTTTCGCGGATTGTGGATTCGATCACCCGCTGCCCGGCAAAGCCGATCAAGGCGCCCGGCTCGGCCATCTGCACGTCGCCGAGCATTGCGTAAGAGGCGGTGACGCCGCCCGTGGTCGGATCGCACAGCACCACGATGTAGGGCAGCTTCGCTTCCTTGAGTTCGGCGATCGCCACGGTGGTCTTGGGCATCTGCATCAGCGAGAGGATTCCTTCCTGCATCCGCGCGCCGCCCGCCGCGGTGAAGATGATGTAGGGCGCCCGCTCCCGGATCGCGGCGCGCGCGCCTTCCACGAAGGCGGCGCCGACCGCCAGGCCCATCGAACCGCCCATGAAGGCGAAATCCTGAACGCCGATCACCGCCGGCTGGCCGTCGATGGTGCCGCGCGCATTCATCAGCGCATCGCTTTCCCCGGTCTGCTGGCGCGCCGCCTTGATGCGGTCGTGGTAGCGCTTGGAATCGCGGAATTTGAGCGGGTCCTCGCGCACCTGCGGCGACGGGAGAACGGTGTAGCCCGGATCGAAAATCCGGTCGAAGCGCGCTTTCGGCCCGATCCGGCCGTGGTGGTCGCAGCGCGGGCAGACGCTGTCATTGTCCTCCCATTCCTTGGTGAACACCATTGCGCTGCACTGCCGGCATTTGTGCCAAAGGTTGTCCGGCGTTTCCCGCTTGGGCAGGAACGGAATGGAATTGCGAACGCGGTTCAGCCAGCTCATCGGGGTACTCCTTGCGGCAGCCGTTAAGGCTGGCGGCGGGGAAAAGTCCACACTTGATCCTCCCGGGACAAAGAGGACCTTAGAGCGTCGCTTCGATCGCCCGCGCCGCTTGGTCCGGGTCGGGCGCCTGGGTGATCGGCCGCCCGATCACCAGGATCGAGGCCCCCGCGTCCAACGCGGCCCGCGGAGTCATCACCCGCTTCTGATCGCCGGCAGACCCTTGCGGCAGCCGAAGCCCGGGCACGACAAAGAACCCCTCCGGCCAAATTTTCTTCGCCGCCGCCACTTCGGCGCCGGAGCAGACCACGCCGTCCAACCCCGCCTCGCGGGCAAGCGCCGTCAGCCGCTCCACCTGCGCGTGCGGGTCGGCGGGAACCCCGATGGCGGCAAGATCGTCGCGGTCGAGGCTGGTCAGCACCGTCACCGCGACCACTTTGGTGCCGAGCGGCGCCGCCGCCTTGGCATCTTCCATCATCGCGCGGCCGCCGGCGGCGTGGACGGTGATGATCGCCGGCTCAAGCCCGTGCAGCGCCTGCACCGCCTTGCCGACCGTATTCGGAATGTCGTGGAGCTTGAGATCCAGAAAGATCGGCAGCCCGAGATCGGCCATCTCGCGGATGCCGTGCCGCCCGTTGGCGCAGAAGAATTCAAGGCCCAGCTTCAGCCCGCCGACATGTCCCCGGACCTTGGCCGCGATCGCCTTCGCCCGCTCCATGTCGGGAGTGTCGATAGCGACATAGACCGGGCTCCTCATGCCGGCGGCCACACCTTGGTGTCGGTCGCCACCCGCTCGCCCTCAGGCACCGGCGGCGGCGTCACCACCGGCGATGCAGGCACCGCAACCGGCGCGGCGGCGTTGCGCTCGCCCACTTCCACCCGGCGGCGAAGCGCCCACATCTTGGCGCGGTAGACGGCAACGGTAGGCAGGAAGCCGAGCAGGAAAACGAGCAAAACCAGGATCGGCAGCTTTACGTCGGCGATCAGCCCGCCCCACAGCCGCACTTCCACCGAGCGCCAATTGGCGTCGGCAAACAACACCACCAACACGGTGAGCACGATCCAGAAGAGGATCTTCAAAAACTGCATAGGTCCTCTCCCGCGCCTCCTCCTCCCTGCTTATGGCCGGTGCGGCGCGGGCGCAACCGTCAGCCGATTTCCAGCGCCAGTTCGTCGAACAAGGCCGTGATGTGGGAAAGGCGCGGCCGCTCCTCGGCGAGGATGGCGCGGAAGGCGTCGCGCTTAAGGGTGGCGATCGTCTCCGGCGCGAGCTTTTGCTCGCCAGTCAGTGTCGAAGCCACGATGTCGATCATCCGCTCGGCGCCGTGGAGGCGGCCCCACAGATAATCGTTCTCCCGATAAGCGCGGCTGAAGAAAGCGCCGAAGCTGTTGAACTGGATGCCCTTCAACGTCGCCGCCGCTCCGCCGGCGCGGATGGAGGTGCAATCGTCTGGCGAAATCCGGTCCACCTTCACCGGATCGAATTCATCCAGCCCCTCTCCGCCGAGCAAGGGTAGGGTGGCGATGTCGTAGAATGGGAAGCCGAGGTAGGACAGGATCAGCGCCCGCCGTTCCGTTTTCGGGAAAGCGGCGAGGACCTGAGTCAGCAAGGCGTCGGCTTCGTCGTCGATCCGCTTCAAGCCGAGCAAGGCGGCAAGCGCGCCGAGCGCCTCCGTCGCGTCTTCGGACGGAGCCGGAAACCGCTCGGCCTTGCTCTCCGTCGCGCCGAGATACAGCCCGAGCAAGCGGTACACCGCTTCGCGCGCCGCCTCGGCCTCCGCCAACGGCGCGTCAGCGGCGGCGGCGATCTCGCCGATCCGCCGGGCGAGGAAGCGCAGCCGCCGAACCCGGAAGCCCAGATCGAAGTTGCGCAGGAACAGGATCATTTCCGCCGACGCGCCGCCGGTGCCCGGCGCCGTCAGCCCCTGCGCCCGCACCGATGTCCAAATCGAGCGGCGTACCTGCTCGGCCGAGGCGCCCCCGCCGCCAAGCCGCACCAGCGCGTCCGCCGCTTCCTCCACCACCGCCGACAGCTTCAACTGCGCGTAAGCCGCATAAGCATAGCCGGCATCGCGGGCGGCAAGGGTCTGCGCCCTGGCCCGCCAGCCGGCGAGGCGCTTGGGCGTCGGGCGCAGCAGCAGGATCGTCGATCCGAACACGCGCTCGATCGCCGCTTCCACCTCCGGCCGCATCGCCTCCACGATCCGCCGAAGCCGCCGGATCCGCGCGCTTCGCCCTTCGATGGCTTCGAGATTGTCGCGGATCGGCTGCTCACGCGGGATGTCGGACAAGGCGCCGAATATGGTCGCGAAGAAGCCCGGCGGCTGGCTGCCGCTCCCCGTCAGCCGCACCGAACGCGATCCCGGCTTGGGATCGATGTAGACGAAGCGCCGGTCGACCTCGCGCCGTGCCGGGCGGTTGCGAAGCGCCTGGATCGCCGGCCCGAAGGGCGCGTTGGCAAGCACCGAGCCATCGATCAGCACCGCCGTTTCCGCTTCCTCGGCCGAGGCGTAGCGGGGGAGGGCGCGGCTTAGAAACGCATTGCGTCCCGGCCAGTCCAGGCCTTCGGCTGCAAGCACCGAGTCGAGCTCGCCCACCTGGAACGGCGGAAAGGCGCCGGGAAAGCTCGCAGTCGCCCGCGCCGCAAAGGCAAGCTCCGGCGCTTCCGCCAGCCGCCGGGCCGAGCCGCCGCCGTCGTGGAAGGAGATGGTCAGCCGGTGCTCGCGTTCAGTCACTTCGGCCGGCGAATTGAGCCGCAGCCGCTCGGGGTAGCCGTGGAAATCGGTCACCGTCACGAACAGGTCGAGCGGCTGGTAAGGCGGAAGCAGAGGCGCCCCCGTTATCCCCTTCGCCATTGCCTCCAGGGCGCCCATCAGCAGCCGGGTGAAGCCTTCACCTCCGAACGGCGGCGCGAACCAGCGGGCGCGGACGAAATTGGCAAGCTTGGCCCGCACTTCCTCGCGGTGCGCCGCCTCCACCGTTGTCTCCACCGCACCATCCCGCCGCCGCGACAGTGCCCAGGCCAACGGCACCGCTGCGGTCTTCGCGATCCGCGACACCGCGCTCACGCCCGGATCGAGCAGCCGGTCGATATCGGCCGTCTCCAGCCACAGGTCGGTCAAGGGCTCCAGCGAGCGCCCGGTGGAAATCGCTTCAGCCAAGAACACGGCGTTGATCCCACCAGCGCTCGCACCGGTCAGGATGTCCACCAGCACCCGAAGCTCGACGCCCGCTTCCGCCGCGATCCGCTCCAGCAGCTGCCGGTACACGGCCTCGCTTCCCGTCCCGGACGGGGGCTCGCCGCCATGGAATGCCTGGCTCGCCCGGGCGAGGTGCCACACCTCGCGGGTGATGCCGTGCATGTAAACGGCGAGGCTGATTCCCCCGTAACAGATCAGCGCCAGCCGGATTTCTTTCTCACGCACCGGTGAAGCGTGGCAGGGGAGCGGCAAGTTGTCGAGACGAACCGGAACAACATCGCTTCGTCGTGGAATCGCAACTCGCCGCCGTAACGAGCGGGACTCGGTAGGAACTGCCCGCTAGCTCCTCCTCATCGGGAACGGCCAGGGGCTTCGAATATGATCGCAACACTGCGCAAGAGCGCCACGCACAGCCTCGCGGCTGTTGTTCTGGCGGCCCTGACGGCCTCGGCACCGGCAAAGGCGATCAACACCGCCAGCGTCCCCGCCGTTCAGTCTCTTGCCGACGTTGTTGCAAGCCTCCCCGAGCAGACCGCACCGGTGTTCGCGCCCGCTCTTCCCGAGCCCGAGCACCGCTACGAAGTGATCGGCGAAGGCGTCGCCAGCTATTACGGCAAGGAACTTGCCGGCAACCGCACGGCAAGCGGCGAGCGCTTCAATCCGTCCGACCTTACCGCCGCCCACCGCTCGCTTCCGCTCGGCACCAAGCTTCGCGTCACCAACAAGGCCAATGGCGATGCCGTCATTGTTCGCGTCAACGATCGCGGCCCGTTCATCAAGAGCCGCCTGATCGATCTCTCCCTCGGCGCCGCCAAGGAAATCGGCATGGTTCGCACCGGTACCGCCCGCGTCACCGTGGAAATCCTGCGCACCGCCTGAGCGGTCCCGCGCGGCGGCTTGTCCGCCTTTGCGCAGTTCATCCAAAGCGCAAGGCTTTAGGCTTCCCCAATCGCTTTGCGTCGGGTAAGCAGCGCCCACCTTCTATGGGTGGGGATTCTTCAATATGATCAAGCACATGATGATGTGCGGCGCGGGCGCCCTTGCCCTTGCCGCTGCCGCCGTTCCGGCCTTTGCCGCGGACCAGGCGAAAACCGCTTCGGCGGCGACCGCGAAGCCGCAGCTCGGCACCTGGGGTGTAGACCTCGCCGGCATGGACAAGAGCGTCAACCCGGGCGACAATTTCTACGATTACGTCAACGGTACGTGGCACAAGAACACGGAAATTCCGGCCGACCGGGCAAGCTGGGGCGGCTTCGGCATCCTTCGCGATCTGTCCGACACCCGCACCCGCGAAATTATTGAAGCCTCCGCCAAGGCAAAGGCCGCGCCGGGCTCCAACGAGCAAAAGGTCGGCGACCTTTATGCAAGCTTCATGGACGAAGCGGCAATCGAGGCGAAGGGCCTGACCCCGCTTCAGCCGATCTTCGCCAAGATCGACGCGATCCAGAACGCAACCGATCTCGCCCGCTTCTTCGGCGAAGCGAACCGCTTGGGCATCGGCACGCCGTTCGGCGCCGGCATCGAGCAGGACCTCAAGAACAACACCGTTTATTCGGTCTATCTCGGCCAGGGCGGCATCGGGCTTCCCGACCGCGATTACTACCTGGACGACAAGAACCCGAAGTTCGCCGAGGTTCGCACCAAGTACAAGGCGCACATCGCCAACATGCTGCGCCTTGCGGGCATCTCGGATCCGGAAGGCCGCGCCAACCGCATCTACGATCTGGAGACCAAGATCGCGCAGGCGCATTGGACCCGTGTCGAACAGCGTCAGCTCGACAACATCTACAACCCGATGAACGCGCAGAAGATGGCGCAGGAAATGCCGGGCTTCGACTTCCCGGTGTTCCTGAAGGCCGCCGGCCTCGACATCCAGCCGCAGGTGATCGTGACGACGCCGAGCGCGCTGACCGGCGCCGCCAAGCTCGCCCAGTCCGAATCGATCCAAACCTGGCGCGATTACCTGACTTTCCGCACCCTTTCGGGTTCGGCCGGCATGCTGCCCAAGGCGTTCGTGGACGAAAGCTTCGCCTTCAACGGCAAGGTTCTGTCCGGCACGCCGCAGCTCAAGGATCGCTGGAAGCGCGGCGTCGACCTGGTCGGCGGCACGATGGGCGAGGCCGTTGGCCAGCTCTACGTGGCCCGCTACTTCCCGCCCGATTCGAAGGCCAAAGCCGACGAGCTGGTGAAGAACCTCATCGCCTCCATGGACAAGCACCTGGTTGCGCTGCCCTGGATGGCCGAGGAGACCAAGGCCAAGGCGCGCACCAAGCTTGCCGCCTTCACGCCCAAGATCGGCTACCCCGACAAGTGGCGCGATTATTCCGCGCTGGAAATCGTCCCCGGCGATGCCGTCGGCAATGCGATGCGCGCTCAGGCCTTCGAATATCAGCGGCAGCTCGACAAGGTCGGCAAGCCGGTGGACCGTTCCGAATGGGGCATGTCGCCGCAGACGGTGAACGCTTACGCCAACCCGCTCTTGAACGAGATCGTCTTCCCGGCCGCAATCCTGCAGCCGCCCTTCTTCGATCCCAACGCCGATCCCGCGGTCAATTACGGCGCCATCGGCGCGGTGATCGGCCACGAAATCACCCACCACTTCGACGACCAGGGTTCGAAGTTCGATCCCAAGGGCAATCTGTCCGAATGGTGGAGCCCGGAGGACGTCGCCAAGTTCAAGGCGATGACCGCCAAGGTCGTGGCGCAATATGGCGAGTACGAACCGCTGCCCGGCAGCAAGGTCAACGGCGAGCTGACGCTTGGCGAGAACATGGCCGATCTCGCCGGCCTCACCATTGCCTATGACGCGTACAAGATGTCGCTGAAGGGCAAGCCGGACAAGGTGATCGGCGGCTATACCGGCGATCAGCGCTTCTTCCTTGGTTTCGGCCAGGTGTGGCGCAACAAGATGCGGGAAGCGGCGCTGCAGCAGCAGCTCACCACCGATCCGCACAGCCCGGGCAACGTGCGGCCCAACGTGGTTCGCAACTTCGACCCCTGGTACCAGGCGTTCAACGTCAAGAACGGAAAGCTTTACCTGAAGCCTGAAGAGCGTATCAGGATCTGGTAAACGTCCAACACGAACCGGGCCGGCGCCTCCTTTGGGTGCGCCGGCCCGGCCGTGTCGCGGGCCTGCCAGGAGCGTGAACGCTGTCGAAGCCGAGTAAACGGAAGCCGCGCCGTTATGCGCTTCCCTGGATCCTCCTGGCCCTCCTTGCGCTTGCTGCTCTTTATTGGGCGGTGACGCACATCAGCCTGAGCAAAACGCCCGAAGAGGCGCCCGCTCTCGGCATTTCCAACCAGCAGATCGCCGAGATCGAGGAACGCCAGCGCGCTCCCGGCACCGTGATCGATTATGCCCGCATCGACGAGCGCCTGCAGCGGCTGATCGGCCAGGACCGTATGGTCGGCCTCGCCGTCGGTATCGTTGAAGACGGCCACATCCGCTTCCTCAAGGGTTATGGCGAAACCGTCGCCGGCTCGGGCGACCCGGTTCGGGTCGACACGGTCTTCCGTTGGGCGTCCGTCTCGAAGGGCGTCGCCGGGGACATGATCGGCTTGCTCGCCGCCGAGGGGAAGGTCGGCCTCTACGATCCCATCTCCAAGTACAACACCACCCTGCGCCTGCCCGGCGGCAACGAATACAAAGCGACCGTGTCCGACCTCATGTCGCACCGCCTGGGCCTGTTCGGCCACGCCAACGACTCCAAGCTGGAGGATGGCATCGACCCGCGCCTGCTCCGCGCCCAATTGGGCAGCGTCAACGCGATCTGCTCGCCCGGCCAGTGCCACGCCTACCAGAACGTCGCCTATGACGCCGCGGCCGAGATCGTCGAGAAGGTCACCGGCCGCCCTTATGCCGAAGCGGTGCGCGAGCGCTTGTTCGGCCCGCTTGGCATGACCTCCGCAACCATGACCCGCGAAGGCCTGGTCACCGCGCCGAGCTGGGCCCGCCCCCATGTCGGCGGCAAGAATTCAAAGCCGGTCGAAGTCACCGAACCTTATTACCGCGTCCCCGCCGCCGGCGGCGTCAACAGCTCGATCAAGGATCTTGCCGTCTGGCTCCAGGCCCAAATGGGGCTCGAACCGTCCGTTCTCTCTGAAAAGGCATTGGAACTCGTCCGCGCCCCCCGCGCCTCCACCCCCGGCGAGCTTCGCCGGATGCGCAAGTTCCGCGAGCGCATCAACTCCGCCGCCTACGGCATGGGCTGGCGGATCTACGATTATGCCGGCCACCGAGTCATCGGCCACCATGGCGGGGTGCGCGGCTACCGCTCGCTGATCATGTACGATCCGGAGCGCAAAACCGGCGTCGTCGCTCTGTGGAACGGCTCTTCCGGCCAGCCCTGGGGCCTGGAACTGGAAGTGATGGACATGCTCTACCGCCTCCCGCAGCGCGACTGGCTGGAGCTGGATTCTAAGCCCGCCGCGGCGCCCACCGCGCTTGAGCCCACGGCCGACGTCGCCGCCAACGCCTCGGACGCGGAGGGCAACGCGCAGCGCTAGACCTCACCCCCGCTTCAGCACCGCCCACACCGGAAAGTGGTCGCTCGCCTTCTTGGCCGCCGCGCTTTGGTGAACCCCGCACTCGGCCACTTCCAGCCCGTCCGTCACCATGATCCGGTCGAGCCGCGCCACCGGCCGGCGGACGTGGAAGCTCTTGCCGCATTCGGCGAAGCGGCAATGCTCGGCAAAGTCTTTCAGGCACCCGCCGCGCAGGCTCCACTCGTTCAAGTCGCCCATCAGCACCGCCGGCGGAGCACTTTCGCCGCCCCCACGCGCCGCCTCCAGGATCGCCGCAGCCTGCCGCCGCCGCCACAGACCGGACAAATCGAGGTGCATGCCGACCACGCGCACATTCTCGCCGCGCAGCCGTATGTCGGCCAGCACCGCGCCGCGCGGCTCGAGCGAGGGGAGGTGGATCAGCGCCTGGTGCAGCACTTCGGCCTCCTTGCGCACCAGGATCGCATTGCCGTGCCAGCCGATGCTCCCGTCCCGCGCCTCGAACGCCACCGCTTTATAGTCACTGTGCGATTCGATCAGCGGCAGCGGGATCGCGCTTGCCCTCGCGCCGAAGCGCCGGTCCGCCTCCTGAAGCGCCACCACGTCGGCGCCAAGCTCGTTGAGCACGTCCAGCGTCCGCTCCGGCTTGCGTCGCCGGTCGGTGCCGATGGCCTTGCGCATATTGTAGCTTGCGACGCGGATCATTGCGGCACCCTGTGGCCGCGCCGCGCCGCCCGCGCAACTGCCGCCGCTACCTCAATGGCCCTTGCGGTCGGTAAGCTTGCCGAGCTGATGGTCGAGCGCGCGCACCACCTTTTTCGCCGCGCCGACCACCGCCCGCTCGTAGGTGTTGCCTTCGTCGATCGCGGCAATCGGCGCGATGCCGTTCATTCGCGCCTCCACGGACGCACGCTTGTCGGCATTGCCGCCGCGCGGACCGTTGATGTCGGACATGTGCACTTCGACGTCGGTGATCCGCCCTTCGAAGCGGGCAAGGCGCTGCTTGATCTGCTCCTCGAGCCGCGTGTCGCGGTCATTGTCGCTCGGCACCTGGTTGTCGGCATGAATCTGGATAAACAAGATACGCTCTCCGTTACTGGCTCCTAAGACAATGCCAGGCAGGCGTAGGCGTTCCGTACATTCGTCCCTGCCTTGGCCCCGTTCGTCCGCTAGGCACGGCTTTCCTACGCATCTGCGTTCATGCTACGTTCCCGTCATGGCATGTCCCGTTTCCCGCTCCGCCGCCCAAAGCCATGCCTGCGGCCGGTTCCGCTGGGCCAGAGGAGGCCCCCCGATATTGGCTGACACTTGTGACCTTCCACCCGCTTCCGTCCCGCCACTCGACCCGCTAGGCCGCCGCTGATGGCGAAGCCGAAGAAGAGATATGTCTGCCAGGCCTGCGGCTCGGTGCAGAATCGCTGGATGGGCCAATGCCCGGACTGCTCCGAGTGGAACACGCTCGTGGAAGACGCCGGCGCAGCGGTCACCACCTTCTCCGCCCGCCACAACTTACGCGGCGGCGGCCGTTCGATCGACCTCGTCGGCCTCGACGCCGAGGTCGTTCTGCCCGACCGCATGTCCACCGGCATCCGCGAGTTCGACAGGGCGCTTGGCGGCGGCATCGTCGCCGGCTCGGCAACCCTGATCGGCGGCGATCCAGGCATCGGCAAGTCGACCTTGCTCCTGCAGGCCGCCGCGAAGATCGCCTCCCGCGGCCTCGCCGTCGCTTACATCTCCGGCGAGGAAGCGACCGATCAGGTGCGGCTGCGCGCCCGCCGCCTGGGCCTCGGCTCCGCGCCGGTGAAGCTCGCCGCCGCCACCTCCGTGCGCGACATCCTCACCACGCTCGGCGATGGCCCGCCGCCGGCCCTCCTGATTATCGATTCGATCCAGACCATGCATTCCGATCTGATCGAGGGCGCGCCCGGCACCGTCAGCCAGGTCCGGGCCTCGGCCGGCGAGCTCATCCGCTACGCCAAGGAAAGCGGCGCCGCCCTCGTTCTCGTCGGCCACGTCACCAAGGACGGCTCCATCGCCGGCCCTCGCGTGCTCGAACACATGGTCGACACCGTGCTCTCCTTCGAAGGCGAGCGAAGCCACCTCTACCGAATCCTGCGCGCCGCCAAGAACCGCTTCGGCGGCACCGATGAAATCGGCGTCTTCGCGATGGGGGAAGCCGGCCTTGACGAGGTCGGCAATCCCTCGGCGCTCTTCCTCACCCACCGCGGCGAGGCTGTATCCGGCGCCGTCGTCTTCCCCGCCTTGGAAGGCACCCGCCCGGTTCTGGTCGAAATTCAGGCGCTCACCGTCCGCCTCGCCAGCGGCGCAACCCCACGCCGTGCAGTGGTGGGCTGGGATTCCGGCCGCCTCGCCATGATCCTCGCCGTATTGGAAGCGCGCTGCGGCCTCAGCTTCTCAACCTCGGAAGTCTACTTGAACATCGCCGGCGGCTACCGCGTCAGCGACCCCGCCGCCGACCTTGCCGTCGCCGCCGCTTTGGTCTCGGCCATTTCCGAACGCCCCGTTCCCGCCGAAACCGTCGCGTTCGGCGAAGTTTCCTTGTCCGGTGAAATCCGACCCGTCGCCCATGGCGGCCTCCGCCTCAAGGAAGCGGCCAAACTTGGATTTGAGAAGGCGCTGGTCCCAGCGTCGCTTAAGGAGGACCCGGCCGCCGTCTCCCTCACAAGCTTCCGAACTCTCCGCGACGTGGTGGACCATGTCCTGGGCCGCTAAACCCTCTCCCCAGGCTGGCTCGGGGAGGAGTCGGCCTTCCCCTCGCCATAAACAGCCGTTAGCAATTGCAGCATGACCGCCCTTGACATCATTGTGCTGCTTCTCGTCGGCGGCGGCCTGGTCCAGGGCTGGTTCAAGGGCTTTGTCGGCGAGGTGCTCAGCCTAGCCTCCTGGATCGTCGCGATCGTATTCCTGAAGCTGCTCCACACGCCGGTGACGGACGGTCTCGTCGGCGTCGTCGGCACCCGCTCGGGCGCCGCCGTCCTCGCTTTCGCGCTGGTCTTCGGCATCGTTTTCGCAATCGGCAAGTTCGTCTCCCACCGCGTCGGCGGCGGCGTGAAGCGCTCCAAGATCGGCCCGTTCGACAAGCTCTTGGGCTCCGGCTTCGGCGCCTTGAAGGGCCTGATCGCCGCGACCTTGCTCTACTTGGGCTTCAATCTCGTCTACGACACGATCTGGGGCAACACCGCCCAGCGCCCCGAATGGCTCGCCACCTCGCGCACCTACCCCTTGCTCTATGCAAGCGGTCGGGCGGTGGTCGATTTCGTCGAATGGCGCCGCGGCGGGGCTCGCGAGCCGGTCTACCGGCAAAAGACAGCCCCCAACGACAGCGAACCCGCGAACGCGTCATGACTGAGATCCGCCTGCACGACACCATGGCTCGCGAAAAGCGCGTCTTCTTTCCCGCCGATCCCTCGCGGGTGACGATGTATGTCTGCGGCCCGACGGTCTACAACCGCGCCCATATCGGCAACGCGCGCCCGGCGGTGGTGTTCGACACGCTCTCCCGCCTGCTCCGCCACGTCTATGGCGAGGATGAGGTGGTCTACGCCCGCAACGTCACCGACGTGGATGACAAGATCATTGAGGCCGCGGCGGCCGAAGGAGTCGATCCGGCGGTGATTACCCGCCGCTTCGAAGACTTCTATCTCGCCGACATGGGCGCCCTCGGCGTCCGCAAGCCCGACATAGCGCCCAAGGCGACCGAGACGGTGGCTGAAATGGTGGCCATGATCGGGCGCCTGATCGAGACGGGCAATGCCTATGAAGCCGACGGCCACGTCCTCTTCAACGTGCCCAGCGATCCCGATTACGGTGCCCTCGGCCGCCGCGACCGCGATGCAATGATCGCCGGCGCACGAGTCGAAGTCGCGTCCTACAAGAAAGACCCGTCGGATTTCGTGCTGTGGAAGCCGTCGGGCGAGAGCGTGATCGGCTGGGACAGCCCCTGGGGCCGCGGTCGCCCGGGCTGGCACATTGAATGCTCGGCAATGATCGAGAAGCACCTCGGCGAGACCATCGACATCCACGGCGGCGGGCTGGACCTTATCTTCCCCCACCACGAAAACGAACTCGCCCAAAGCCGCTGCGCCCACGGCGGCGAACCGCTCGCCCGCTACTGGCTGCACAACGGCTTTCTCTCCATGGCCGGCTCCGAGAAGATGTCGAAGAGCCTCGGCAACGTGGTTAGCGTCGGCGATCTTCTGGAGCAGGGCCACAAGGGCGAGACCCTGCGCCTGGCCCTGCTCTCCGCCCACTACCGCCAGCCGCTGGAATGGTCGGACGCGCTGATCGCCCAGTCGAAGGCGACGCTCGACCGCCTCTACCGGGCGGCCGGCGAGGCTGAGGCGGGGGAGGCGGATGCCAGCGTCCTCGACGCGCTTGCGGACGATCTCAACACGCCGCTCGCCGTCGCCCGCCTCTGCGCGATCGAAGACGCGGCCACCCTTCGGGCCTCGGCGAAGCTGCTCGGCCTGCTGGGGGAAAGCCACTCCGCCTGGTTCCAGGGCGCGGGCGACGAGCGCATCGACTCGCTTGTCTCGGCGCGTAGCGAGGCGAAAAAGAACCGCGACTTCGCCGAAGCCGACCGCATTCGTGCCGAGCTGACTGCGGAAGGCATTCTGCTCGAGGACGGCCCCAACGGCACCACCTGGAGGAGGGCCTGAGGTGGCCGCCGCGCTTTACACCCGCGAAATCCTGCGCCTTGCGGCATCCATCCCGCACCAGCAGCGCCTCGCCGCGCCGGATGCCACCGCTGAAAAGCGCTCGCCCGTATGCGGCAGCCGGGTGGTGGTCGACGTCGTGCTGGACGGGGAGGGGCGGGTTGCCGCCCTCGGCCAGGACGTGAAAGCCTGCGCTCTCGGCCAAGCCTCCGCCGCCTTGATGGGCGCCCACGCGATCGGCGCCACCGCAGCCGACCTTGCCGCTGCCCGAGACGCCCTAGCCGCATACCTTCGTGGCGAGTGCGAACATTCGGACCTTTGGCCCGGTTTCTCGCTCTTCGCCGAAGCGCGGCCCTTCGCCGCCCGTCACGCCTCCATCATGCTCCCGTTCGAAGCCGCCGCCGAAGCAGCCAGGCAGGCGGCGCGCGCGGACGCCGCCTGATGGAAGCGGAAACCAGCCACGCCGCGGCGCTTCTGCTGCGCGACGGGGTGATCATCCTCGGCGCCGCCTTGGTGTTCGTGATGCTGTTCCGCCGCTTCGGCCTCGGCGCGGTTTTGGGCTACATCGTCGCCGGCGCGCTGATTGGGCCCGACGGCTTCGGCCTGATCGGCGCGCCGGAAGAGATGCTGCACATCGCCGATTTCGGCATCGTGCTGCTCCTCTTTCTGGTCGGCCTCGAACTCCACCCAAGCAGGCTATGGCGCCTCAAGCAGGACATTTTCGGCCTCGGTTTGCTCCAGGTTGCGCTGAGCGGCCTCGCCATCAGCGCGCTTCTCTACCTCTTCACGGGCTTCAGCATCGGCGCGTCCCTCGCCATCGGCCTGCCGCTTGCCCTTTCCTCCACCGCCCAGGTGCTGCCCAGCCTGCGCTCCTCCGGCGACATCAACACGCAAAGCGGCGAGCGTGCTTTCTCCGTTCTGCTCTTCCAGGACCTGTCGATCGTTCCGCTGATTACGATCATCGCGGCGCTCTCGCGAGTGCCCGCAAGCCCCGACACGCCCACCGGGCTTCAGCTCGGCCTCTACACCGTCGCCGCCATCGCTGGCCTGGTCGCCGCCGGCCATTACCTCATCAACCCGCTCTTCCGCTTGGTCGGACGCATTGCCGAGCGCGAATTGTTCATCGTCGCCGGCCTGTTCATCGTGCTCGCCAGCGCCGCGGTGATGGAAGCGCTCCACCTCTCCACCGCGCTTGGCGCCTTTATCGCCGGCGTCATGCTCGCCGATTCGCCCTACCGGCACGAGCTGGAAGCCGACATCGACCCGTTCCGTTCGATCCTGCTCGGTATGTTCTTTGTCGCCATCGGCATGATGCTTGATCTCGACGTCATCGCCGGCAACCCCGGCTTCGTCATCGGCATGGCACTGGCGCTGATCGCCGCGAAGGCGGCGGTGCTGTTCGGCCTCGCAAGGCTATTCGGCGTCGCCAATCGACCGGCGTTGAAGCTCGGCCTGCTGCTCAGCCAGGGGGGAGAATTCGCCTTCGTCTTGTTCGGCGGCGCCCAGGCCGCCGGCCTGATCGAGCCGGAAGCCGCAAGCCTGTTCACCGCCGTGGTCACCCTCTCCATGGCAACCACGCCGTTCCTGATGATGCTCAACGATTGGCTCGACCGCCGCGGCGCGATCCGCTCCGGCCGCGGCCTGGAGGGGCCCGAGCATAGCGACGAGACCCGCACCATCGTCATCGGCTACGGCCGCTTCGGCCAGACGGTGGCGCAGATGCTGATGGCCAAGGGGATCAGCGTCACCCTGATCGACTCCAAGCCGAGCCAGATCGAAATGGCCGGCACCTTCGGCTCCAAGGTCTATTATGGCGACGGTACCCGCCTCGACCTTCTCCGAATCGCGGGGGCAGGGGAGGCGAAGGCGCTCCTGTTCTGCATCGACGGCAACGACCTCACCGCCCGCAAGCTCGAGCCGATTCTGGAGGCGTTCCCTCAGGCGGCGGTGTTCGTCCGTGCTTTCGACCGAATCCACCTGATGGAACTGGCGCCGCTCGACCTCAAATGCACCGTCCGCGAAGTGTACGAATCGGCGATAACCATGGGCCGCGAAGCGCTGACCCTGTTCCTCGACGACGAAGGCGAGGCGCGCCGCGTCGAGCAGGATTATCGCGACCGCGACCGCGAACGGCTCGACAGTCAAACCGCCTCGGGCGACCTCCACGCGCTGAAGGAGCGGATGTTCACCCCCGAAAACGGCATCGCCGACGCGGCGGCTCAGCCCATTGCGCGCGAGAGGAACGCCTCCACCTCGGCCAGCTCCACCGACTGATCCACGAACGCCTCGCCGATGCCCCGGGCGAGTATGAACGGCACCCGGCCTGCAGCCTTCTTCTTGTCTCCCGCCATGTGCGCCACCAGCGAGCCCGGCGTCCCGAACTCCGGCCGCACCGGAAGCCCGACCGAGGCCAGATGCGCCGCCACCCGCTCGGCATCCTCGGCACGGCAAAGCCCCCGCTCGGCCGAGAAGCGGAAGGCAAGCACCAACCCCACTGCCACCGCCTCGCCGTGCAGCAGCCGGTCCGAAAAACCCGCCTCCGCCTCCAAAGCATGGCCGAACGTGTGGCCAAGATTGAGCAAGGCCCGCCGCCCGCTCGTCTCCCGCTCGTCCTCCCCGACGATCGCCGCCTTGGCCCGCACCGAAGTCTCGATGGCGTGAATGCGTGCCTCCACCTCGCCCGCAAGCAAGGCAGCTCCATTCGCTTCGCACCACCCGAAGAAGCTCGGGTCGCCGATCAGCCCGTATTTCACCACCTCGGCATAACCGGCGCGAAGCTGGCGCGGGTCCAGCGTGTCCAGCGTCTTGGGATCGATGAGCACCGCCGCCGGCTGGTGGAAGGCACCCACCATGTTCTTCCCCGAACCCGCGTTGATCGCCGTCTTGCCGCCCACCGAGCTGTCCACCTGCGCCAGCAAGGTCGTCGGCACCTGCACGTGAGGGCAGCCGCGCTTGAGGATCGCCGCGGCGAAACCTGTGAGGTCGCCGATCATCCCGCCGCCGAACGCGACCAGGTGGTCGGAACGCTCGACCTCCAGCGCAAGCAGCCGGTCGATCAGTCGCTCCAGCTCCCCCCAGCTCTTGCTCGCTTCCCCGGCGGGCACGGTGATCACCTCCAGCGCCAGGCCGCTCGCCCGCAGCCGTTCGCCCTGCGCCGCCCAGACCTGCTCGTCCGACACCACGATCAGCCGCCCGCCCCGCGCAAACGGGGCCAGCACCTCGCCGGCCCGGTCGAGCAGCCCGTGCTCGATGCTGATCGGATAACTCCGCGCCCCCAGCGCCACCTCGATCCGCTTCACGCTTGCTCCTCCCGCTGGGCCAGCGCCGCAACGATCATGTCCACCGCCCGCTCGTGCGGCACGCTTTCGCTCCGGATGTGGATATGGGCTTGGGCGTAGAATGGCCGCCGCGCCTCCGCCAGCCGGGCGAGCACCTCCGCCGGGTCCTTGTCCTTGAGCAGCGGCCGGTGCGCCCGCCGGGTCACCCGCTCGGCAAGCGTCGGAATGTCCGCATCGAGCCACACCGCGATGCACCGCTCCAGGATCAGGCTCCGCGTCCGCTCATCCATGAACGCCCCGCCGCCCGTCGCGATCACCTTGGGCGGCCCGCCGATCAGCCGGGCGATCACCCGCCGCTCGCCGTCGCGAAAGCTTGCCTCGCCGAAGCTGTCGAAGATTTCCGAGACGCTGCGGTCGGCCGCTTTCTCGATCTCCTCATCGCTGTCGATGAAGGGGCGGGAGAGCCGCCGCGCAAGCCTTCGCCCTACCGTCGATTTGCCCGCGCCCATCAGCCCGACAAGGACGATGCACCGGTCGGGATTGGGAAACGCGACGTCCATTGCGCGGGGGCTATACATAAGGCGGGGTGGTCGGCAAAAGGTCGGCATGCGTAACAGATCCTCTTTCGCTCCGGCACGGCGCCGCCGCTCGCCGCTTCCGATGATCCTTCTCACCCTTCTCGTGCTGTTGATCGGCTTTTTCATCTGGGCTTCGACCCGGAGCACCGAAGTGCCGACTCAGCGCATGGAGCAGGATGTGACGAATGAAGCCCTGGCGCGGTAGGATACTCCTCCTGGCGGGGGTTGCGGGGCTTGCCTTCGCACTTCCCGCCGCGGGCCAGCGCGAAGGCGCCGCCGCGCAATCGGAGCTTCCGCCCGGCTTCGGCGATCCCGGCACGCCCGCGTCCGAGCCGGAGCCCAAGGCGGCTGAGCCCGCCAATGAGGCCGAGCCCGAAGCGCCGCCGCCACCGCCGCGCAGCAGCGGCGAAGGCGCGGGCGTGTCCGTCAGCGACTCGCCAATCATCGAGAATGCCGCCGCCGAAGACCTGGAGGCACTTGCCGCGCAGAACCTGCCGCCGCCCATCGAGATACCAGACGAAGCGCGCCGCCCGACGAACGTGGTTGGCGTCCTTGGCGACGACAATGGCGGCCTGGGCTTCAACGCCTGGGGCGACGTTCACGGGCGGCTGCTCACCGGTCTGATGGGCCGTATCGACGCGCCGCTTCCCTCGCGCTGGGGCTCCATCCTGCTTCGCCGCGCCTTGCTGACGCAAACGCCCGCACCGCGCCTGGTCAACGAAGTCGATTGGGTCGCCGAGCGCGCCTGGCTCCTTCTGCGCATGGGTGAAGCGGACGCTGCGCGCGTGCTGGTCCAGTCGGTGGACGTCGACCAGTTCACGCCGCGCATGTTCTCCGTCGCCGTTCAGACGGCGCTCGCCACCGCCGATCCCGCCGCTTTGTGCCCGCTGGTCGGGCCCGGGCGCGAAGTCAGTCCGCAGCCCGTCTGGCCGCTCGCACAGGCGATGTGCGCGGCGCTTGAAGGCAATGCCTCGCAGGCAAGCCAGCTCATCGACCAGCAGCGCCGCCGCCTGGGCGGCGGCGACATCGATCTCCTCTTGGCCGAAAAGGTGGTGGGGGCAGGGACCAATACCCGCCGCGCGGTCACCATCCAGTGGGAAGGCGTGGAGAACCTCGACACCTGGCGCTTCGGGCTTGCAAGCGCCACCGGGCTTAAGGTGCCCGACGCACTGATGAACCGGACCGGCAACCATGTCTGGGCTTGGCAGGCGCGGGCGCCGATGATCCCCTTGGCCGAGCGCACCCGCGCCGCTCACGCCGCCGCAACCGCCGGCGTCTTCTCCCACGCCTCCCTTGTCGAGATTTACAGCCTCCTCGCCGACGGCACCGACGCCTCGGAGCTTGAAGACACGATCGCCGGCCGCCTTCGCCGCGCCTATGTCGGCGGCAGCCTCGACGCGCGGCTCGATGCGATGCGCGGCCTGTGGGGCGAGGAATCCCTTGGCGACCGCTACGGCCGCCTGCTGCTTACCTCCACCGCCGCCGCGCGGGTGCAGCCTTCGGAAGAACAAGCCGAGCGCGCCGGAGACCTCGTCGCCTCGATCATCGCCGCCGGTCTGGAGCGCGAAGCCGCCCGCTGGGGCCCGGTCGTGGACGAACTGGGCAGCGACGGCGACCGCGCCTGGTCGATCCTCGCCGTCGGCACGCCGCGCGCCTCGGTCGACCTTAGCGCCGGGCAGGTTGAAGCGGTGTCCGAGCGCCTGGGGGGGCATCACGGCCGGATGCTTGCCGCCGCGCTTGCCGGCCTCGGCCGTTTCGGCGAACCCGGAAGCCTGGGCGTCGATCCAACGCCGCGCGACCGGTGGAGCCAGATGATCTCGCTTGCCGCCCAGCGCCGCCAGCCGGCCACCGTGGCTTTGCTTGCCGCTGCCGCGATGCAGACGCCGTCGTGGCGCGGGGTTCCGCCGCAGCATTTCTACCAGATCGTCAAGGCGCTCAAGGATGTCGGCCTCGACCACGAAGCGCGGATGATCGCGGCCGAGGCGATGACTCGGCTGTGACGGAGGCCGGCGAGGACAGGCGGCTGATCGGCGCCTTCCTCGAGATGATGGCGGCCGAAGCGGGTGCCGCGCGCAACACCCTGCTTGCCTACGAGCGCGACTTGCGCGGCGCGTCGGAGCTGCTCAGCGGCCGCCTCTCCTCCGCCGCCCCCGACGATCTCCGCCGCTTGTCCGAAGCGTGGATGCCGCTCGCCCGCTCCACCGTGGCGCGCAAGGCCGCGGCGCTGCGCCGCTTCTTCGCCTTTCTCCACGACGAGAAGCTGCGGGGCGACGACCCGTCCGCCGCCCTCCCGCGCCCCTCGGCCACCCGGCCGCTGCCCAAGATCCTCGATCGCCAGGCGGTGGATGCCTTGTTCGCCGAACTCGACCGGCGGCGCACGGAGGGGGAAAGCGCCGCCACCTTGCGCCTCACCGCTCTGGTGGAGCTGCTCTACGGCTCGGGCCTTCGCGCCACAGAGCTCGTCTCGCTCCCCCGCCACGCGGTGCGCCCGGATCAGCCGTTCCTGATCCTCAAGGGCAAGGGCGGCAAGGAACGGCTGGTGCCGATCTCCGACCGCGCCCGCGCCGCCGTCGCCGACTATGCCGCATTGGTGCCGCGCGACAGCCTCTGGCTCTTCCCCTCCGGCAAGGCGCATCTCAGCCGGGTCCGGCTCTACCAGATGCTGAAGGAACTCGCCGCCGCCGCCGGTATTCCGCCGGAGCGGGTAAGCCCCCACGTCCTTCGCCACGCCTTCGCCACCCACCTGCTCGAAGGCGGCGCGGACCTTCGCGCATTGCAGCTCCTGCTTGGCCACGCCGACATCGCGACGACCCAGATCTACACCCATGTCGACAGCCGCCGCCTGGTGGAGCTCGTCAACAGCCGCCATCCGCTCGTTGACGCGCGACCGCGCGGGGCCTAGCACCCGCCCCGCTTATGCCGACCTATCTTGAATTCGAAAAATCCATCGCCGAGCTGGATTCGCGCATCGAAGAACTGCGCGAAACCGCCGAAGGCAGCGACCTCAACATCGACGGCGACATCGACCGCCTGCAGGCGAAATCGGACCGGCTGCTGCGCGAAGCTTATGCCAAGCTCACCCCCTGGCAAAAGGCGCAGGTCGCCCGCCATCCGGACCGGCCGCACTTCAAGGATTATGTTGCGGGGCTCATCTCGGACTTCATGCCGCTCGCCGGCGACCGCAATTTCGGTGAGGACCAGGCGATCCTCGGCGGCCTCGGCCGCTTGGGCGACCGCAAGGTGGTCGTCATCGGCCACGAGAAGGGCGATGACACGGCGAGCCGCCTTCGCCATAATTTCGGAATGGCCAAGCCCGAAGGCTACCGCAAGGCGATCCGCCTGATGGAGCTTGCCGACCGCTTTGGCCTTCCGGTGGTCACCCTGGTCGACACCGCCGGCGCCTTTCCGGGCGTACAGGCGGAGGAGCGCGGGCAGGCGGAGGCCATCGCCCGCTCCACCGAGCGTTGCCTGTCGCTCAAGGTCCCGCTGGTCGCGGCCATCGTTGGCGAAGGCGGCTCGGGCGGCGCCATCGCCATCGCCGCCGCGAACAGGGTGCTGATGCTCGAACACGCCGTCTACTCGGTCATCTCGCCCGAAGGCTGCGCGTCGATCCTCTGGCGCACCGCCGAGCGCGCGCCCGACGCCGCCGAAGCGATGAAGATCACCGCCGCCGACTTGAAGGCGCTGGGTGTCATCGAACGCATCGTGCCGGAACCGATGGGCGGCGCGCACCGCCGCCCCGAGGAAGCCATCGCTGCCCTTGGCCGTGCCCTTGGTGAGGAGCTTGACGATCTCGCCAAGCTCTCGCCCGAGCAAATCCTCACACAGCGCCGGGCCAAGTTCCTCGCCATCGGCTGAGGCCGGCTCGCCGCACCAACAGGAACCCGCCGGGGTGCTCCAGTGTTTGTTACGGGACGATATCGTTCGCGTAACAGGAGTACCTCTCATGAAGTCGAAGACCCTTTTCGCGCTCGCCGCCTCGGCGATTGCCATCGGCTCGGCCAGCGGCAGCGCCGCGCAGAGCAGCAAAACCCGCTCGATCTCGCAAAGCACCTCCGCCCACGCGGCACAGCAGCACCCGCAGATCGTCGAGCAATTCGGCGGCGAAGAGGGCGGCGCCCGCGGCGCCTATGTTCGCCAGGTCGGCGCCAAGGTCGCAGCGCGCACCAACATCCAGGGCGGCGCCAACGCTTTTCGGATCACCACCTTGAACTCGCCGGTGATGAACGCCTTCGCGGTTCCCGGCGGCTACCTCTACATCACGCGGCAGCTTCTCGGCCTTATGAACGATGAGGCGGAACTCGCCTCCGTTCTCGGCCACGAAGCCGGCCACATCGCCGCCCAGCACAGCAAGGAACGGCAGCGCGCCGGCATTCTCAGCCAGATCCTCGCTGCCGGTGCCGCCATCGTCACCGGCTCCAATCAGGTCGGACAGCTCGCCGGGCAGGTCAGCCAGGGCCTGTTCCTGAGCTATTCGCGCAAGCAGGAGCTGGAGGCAGACGACCTAGGCGTCCGCTACATTGCGGGCGCCGGCTACGATCCCACCGCCTCCGCCACTTTCTTGGGCTCGCTTGGCGCCGCCACCTCGCTCGAATCCCGCGCCGCCGGCGGCAAGGACGAGCGCTCGACGCCGAGCTGGGCGCGCACCCACCCGCTGAGCGCGGAGCGGGTCCGCCGCGCCACCCAGCAGGCGCAGCGCACCGGCCTCGTCGGCCGGGGCTTGCGCAACCGCGACCAGTTCCTTGCCCAGATCGACGGTCTGATGGTCGGCGACGATCCCAAGCAGGGCGTGATCGAAGGCCGCACCTTCACCCATCCCGATCTGCGCCTGCGCTTCTCCGTACCCAATGGCTTCGGCATGCAGAACGGCACCACCGCGGTCAGCATCGTCGGCCAGCAGGGGCAGGCGATGTTTAGCACCGGCGCCTATAACGGCGACATGGGCACCTACATCGCTCAGGCGTTCCGAAGCGTCGCCGGCCAGCAGACGCAGGTCAACTACAGCCAGCCGCGCAGAACCACGGTGAACGGCATCCCTGCCGCTTATTCCTCGGCGCGGGTGACCACCCAGCAGGGGCAGGTCGATCTCACCATCTTCGCCTACCAGTGGGATTCGAACCGCGCCTACCATTTCGCGATGGTGACGCCCGCGGGGCAGGGCCTCGGGCCGTTCAACGCGATGGTGCAGTCGCTGACCCGGATCAGCCAAGCCGAAGCCGCGGCGATCCGGCCGCGGATCATCGACGTGGTTACCGTCGGGCGCGGTGACACCGTGCAAAGCCTCGCGGCCCGCATGGCTTATAACGACAACCAGCTGGAGCGCTTCCGGGTGCTGAACGGCCTCGCCGCCAACGCGGCGCTGACGCCGGGGCAGCGGGTGAAGATCGTGGTCTACGGAACGCGTTCGTCCTGAACCCGCGCTGTGGGGGAATGGCTTGAGGCACCCGCCTCCTGCCGTTCCCCCTCGGCCCCCGGGGCGGGAATGGTGGCGAGGGTGGAGAGCAATGGCTCCTCCCACTCGGGCTTCTCCTCCGCGACTTCGAAGGAGCGCTTGAGCAGGAAGCGGAGCCGCTCGCGAGGCCGAAGCGCGTGCTTGCCGCGGGTGTGTTCGCGGGTGAGCTCCACCCGGTCGCGCCGCATCCGGAAGGCGGCGCGCCAGAAGACGAAGCCGAGCATCACCAAGGTGGCGGCGGGGATCAGGTAGAACATGATTCGCGAACAAACCGGGCGCGGCCTCGTTCCGCACTGCTCGCGCTATTTAGCCGCCGCCGGGCGCCTTTGATCCCATCGGCCGGCCTTCCGGCATGTGATCGCCACGCTGCCCCTTGGTCCAATCGATCCGGTATAGATCGAAGCGGCGGTCGGCCAGGTTGCGCACCGTGCCCTCCGCCCGCGCCCAGGTGAGGTCGGCGAGGTTGACGTCGGCGATGGTCAGCGTCTCGATATTCTCGCTCGCTTCGGCGGCGATGCCGTCACGCGCGAAGGGAAAGTCGCAGGGCGTCAGGATGCAGGACTGGGCATATTGGACGTCCATATTGTCAACGCCGGGCAGATTGCCGACATTGCCGGAGAGGACAACGAAGCACTGGTTTTCGATCGCCCGCGCCTGCGCGCAATAACGCACCCGCATATAGCCCTGCCGGTTGTCGGTGCAGAAGGGGACGAAGATGATCCGCGCGCCTTCGTCCACCAGGCGGCGGGCGAGTTCCGGGAATTCGCTGTCGTAGCAGATGAGGACGCCGACGGGACCGATGTCTGTCTGGATCACGTCCACCGAGCTTCCGCCCTTGATCTTCCACCAATAGGCTTCGTTCGGCGTCGGGTGGATCTTCTCCTGCGCATGGACGGAGCCGTCGCGCAGGCAGACGTAGGCGACGTTCTGCACGCTGCCGTCATCGGTGCGGGTCGGGTGCGAACCACCGACGATGTTGATGTTGTAGCGAAGCGCCATCCGCGACAGCTCGGCCACGATCGGCGCGCGGTGCTCGGTCATCCGGTCGATCGCCGCCATCGGCGACAAGGTCTCCGTCTCGAAGGAAAGGAGCGACATGGTGAACAGCTCGGGAAACACCACGAAGTCGGAACGGTAGTCCGCCGCAACATCGACGAAATATTCGATATTCTTCACGAATTCCGCGAAATCCTTCACCGCCCGCGCCTGAAGCTGCACGGTGGCGAGGCGGACGCTTTCCACGTCGCGCGGCACCCGGAAAGCGGGGGGCTCGCTCGGGTCCACATAAGGGTTGCGCCACACCATGTGCGCCGCATAGCCGCCGGATGCTTTGTCGGACGGGAGGTAGTTGCGCAGCACGCCGATTGGCGTGAAGCCGTTGGCGAGCTGGAACCCGATCACCGGATCGCGCTGCTGCCCCTCGCGCACCCGCTCAAGGTAATCTTCGGGAGTCTTCGCCTTCGGCTTGGCGCGGGCGAAGCCCGGCATGCGGCCGCCGAAGACGATGCCGCGAAGCTCCAGTCGCTCGGCAAGCGCGCGGCGCGCTTCGTAGAGGCGCTTGCCGATGCGCAGCCCGCGCTGGCGCTCGTCCACCGCCATTTCGATGCCGTAGAGCCAGTCGCCTGTCGGATCGTGCCGGCTTCCGAAACCGTTGCCGGAGATGGTCGACCAATTGTGCGGCGAAAGCGCCACCGCTTCGTCGATCCGCGACGAGGCGCAATAGCCGACGATGGTCTCCTCGAACACCGCCACGAACTGCCCCTCGGGGAAGTTGTTGATCTGGCCGAGGATCTGCCCGGGGCTGTAATTCTCGATCCCGGGATAAGCGCGGCTGATCAGCGCCAGGATCGCGGGCACGTCCTTGGGACGCGCCGGACGAACCTCAAGCTTTGCGGGGCTCTTTCTGCTCACGCTTACTTGCGGCTCTTCCGGGCCGCGTAGCGCGCGTCGCGGGCAGCCTTGCGCTCTTCTTCGGTCGGCGGCTTGGGCGCGGCGGCGGCCTTTTCCGCTTCGGCGGCCTTGGCGGCTGCCTTTTCCTGCTGCTCGGCAAGCTTCGCGGCCCGCTTGGCGGCATCCGCGGCCTCGCGGCGCTCGCGAGCGGCTTTGCGCTCGGCAACAACCGCTTCGTCCACGGGCGGCTTGGCGCGGAGTTGTTCCAGCGCCTTTTGCTTGGCTTCCGCCGCGCGGCCGGTGCGGTCCTGGAACGACGGGTCCTTGTACGACTTCATATTGATCGGGGCTCCTAAGCCGGTTGTGCAGACGCCGCGCCGATCGCAGCCGAGATCCGCGCGGAGGCGGTGTGATGGACCATGTGGCCCGCATCCTCAATGATCAGCAACGCGCTTCCGGCAAGTTCGCCCGCCAGGCGCAGCGATTGGTCGGAGGGGCTGACCACCTTGTCGCCCTCGCCGGCTATGATCGTAACCGGCTGGGTGAGGCTTCCGATCCGCTCGGCAAGCGACGCGGCGGCAGGCACCATCAGCGCCGCTTCCGCCGCCGAAGCGCGGATCTGCGACGGGCGCAGGGTCATGGCAAAGGGAAAGCGGCTGCTCCACCCGGCCGACACCGGCGCGGGCGAGAAGATCTGCTTCTCCATTCCCGGCTTCAGGGCGGCACCGAGCAGCGGCGAGACGGTGTAGCGGATCGCGTCGCCAAGGCCGGGGATCGCTGGCGGTGAGGCCAAGGCTGCGTCCACCCGCGCGGTGGGGTAATAATAACCGCCGATCAGCACCAGCGAGCGGACCAGCTTCGGCTCCAGAAGCCCCAGTTCCGCCGCAACAAGGGTGCCGAAGCTGTGCCCCACTACCGTTGCCTCGCTCTCCCCCTTTTGCTGAAGCGCGGCGGCGATCAGCTTTGCCTGCGCCGCCGGAGTCCAGATCGTCGTCCGAGGACGTGCGCTGTGGCCGAAGCCGGGGCGATCAAAGGCGATCACCCGGTGGGTGTGGGCAAGCGCCTCGAACACGCCCGCTGCCAGCCAATCCTCGATCATGGTGGCATTGCCGTGAAGGAGCACGATCAGCGGCCCCGTGCCTTTTTCGAGATAATGGAGGCGCACCCCGTCCACTTCGATGAAACTGCCCAGCGGCGGGTTCGCCTTCTCGGCGCGGCGGGCGCGGACGACGTTATACGCCGCTGCGCCGGCCGCGGCGGCGGCGCCGGTTGCGCCGGCACTCCACTTCCAGAGAGAACGCTCTTTGCTGGGCGTGGAGGATTGCTTGCGCTTGGTGGCTGCTGGACCGGTCATGCAATTGCTTTCAGTGGGGAAGGGGGCTTTCACCAGTCAACGTGCTGCGCTGCACAAAAGTTGCCGCCGCTGTTGAATATCGCCTCACCCCGAGGCGTTGGCCAGGAAACCTCCGCCACCCGCAACCGTTGCGGGAGCTTGGCTGAAGAAGGATCAACAGTGGGCGAGCAGACCGACCGGACCGAACGGGATGGGCAGCCGCCTGAGCTCGCCCGCCGCGCACACCACCTGATTATCCTGATCCTCCAACTCATCATGGCCGCGCAGCTCGTTCTGCTGCTGTTGCGGGAGGATTGGCTCAATGCCGCCCTCGTTGCGGGCCTGATGGCCCTGATGCTCGCGCCGGTCCTCTTCCGGCTGCCGGTCGAAATCCCAAGTGAAATACAGATCGTGGCAGTGCTGTTTGCTTTTGCCACTTTGTTTCTGGGCGAGGTGAGAGGCTATTACGAGCGCTTCTGGTGGTGGGACGCCAGCCTGCACACGCTGTCGGGGCTCTTGCTCGGCATGGTCGGTTTCATGTTCGTCTACATGCTGAACGAAGATCGGCATGTCGATCTCCACATGCGGCCCTCCTTTGTTGCCCTGTTCGCCTTTTTCTTCGCGGTAGCGATCGGCGGCATTTGGGAGATATTCGAATATGCGATGGATCACTGGTTCGGCACCAACATGCAACCGGCAACCAAGAACGATCCCTCCGGCCTCACCGACACGGTACAGGACCTGATCGTCGACACGGTCGGAGCGGCGGTGGTGAGCCTCGCCGGTTGGCGCTACCTCGCCAAGGCGCGCTCCTCGCCGCTCGACAATTGGGCGAGCCGATTCATCCGCCGCAATCCGCAGTTGTTCGGAGACTAGGGTGGGCTCGCCTGCTCCCGGGCATCGCACATAGCAAAGGGGCGGCGGAACTAGGTTCCACCGCCCCGGCTGGTTGCCTGTGGCTGAACTATATTAGTTCATGTTGCCCGCAACGGTGGTGAAGCTGTTGCTCACACCGGTACCGACCGACTTAACGGCGGTGATCATGGCAACTGCGATGAGGGCAGCGATCAGGCCGTATTCGATGGCCGTCGCGCCCTTGTTGTTCTTGATGAACTTGCGAATCTTCAACATGTCCGGTCTCCTGTTCCAAAGCTTTGGAAGTCCACACTTCCGTGCCCCCTTCTGGTGTTCGGCGGCAGGGATGTTTTCTAAAGCGAGGAAGTTTCCAAAAGGTTATCGCCGTTTCTTCTTTTTGAAGAACCGATCAGGTGTTGGCGGAAACGTTGTCGCCGACCACGTTCCACATGCGAATCGCTCCGTCGGACGCCGCCACCATTGCCCCGATCGCCGCAATGGCGATGAACGCGGCGATCATTGCATATTCGATTGCCGTTGCTGCCCTCTCTTCGCGGAGCAGCTTCCAAAATGTGCGCATTGTTCCTACCCCTCGGACAAGTCGTGAGAGGGCCCCCAGCCTGCCACTGTGCTACGCGGCGGATGTTAACGAATTCCTAGGAGGCACAATGGGCGGACAAGCGCCGAAGGGCTTCACCGTTGTTGCGGTGGCCATGGTCGATGGGGAGGGCCGGATCCTCGTCCAGCGGCGCGCGGCAGGCCGTGCAATGGCGGGGCTTTGGGAGTTCCCCGGCGGCAAGTTGGAAAGCGGTGAAACCCCCGAAGCAGCCCTGGTACGCGAGCTTGGCGAGGAACTTGGCATCGTGGTGGAAGAAGCGGACCTGGAGCCCGGCCCCTTCGCAAGCGCCGACAATGGCGGTCGGCATATGCTTCTTCTTCTGTTTCTGTGCCGAAGCTGGCGCGGCACGCCCGAAGCGCTCGATGCCGACGCGCTGCAGTGGGTTCCCCCAGCCGAGATGGGGGCGATGGCAATGCCGCCCGCCGACGTCCCGCTCGTCGCGATGCTTGAAAAGCTGCTGCCGGCTAGCGCGGCTTGAGTGCTTCGGCCAGCGACACGGTTGCGCTTCCCCGCCGCGCGGGCTTCGGCTGCGAAGGGGCGGGCGCCCAGCCGAGCAAGTGGATGATCTCGAATCGCTCGGCGGTTTTGCCATCCGGATCGGCATGCGCGGCGAAGTCTTCCATCGCCGCGGCAAGCGCTTCGCGTCCCAGCGGCTGCCGAGACCGCGAGGCAAGCACGTTGGTTGCGCCCATCGCACGCAGATCCGCCACCAGCGACAGCAGGTGGCGGAAGCGGACATCGACACCGTGCCAATCCACGACCGGCAGTGCAAAGCCCGCGCGGGTAAGGAGATCGCCGGCGGCGCGCACGTCGATCTGCGGGTGAATTCTTGGCGCCGCACCGCCCTGCGCTGCGTCTGCGGCAAGCATCGCGCTACGCAGCCGCGGCAACGATCCGCCGCCCGCGAGTGCACCCAGAAACAAGCCGTCGGGCTTCAGCACGCGCCGGATCAGCAGCAGCGCGCCGGGTAGATCGTTGACGCTGTCGAGTACGCCAAGCGAGACGACCAAGTCGAAGCTTCCGTCGGCGAAAGGCAGCCGGTCCTCATCCGCCTGGACGCCGCCCGCCGCCCCAGCGAAGGCGAAGCCGGGGTCCGCGGCAACGACGTCCACGCCTCGCGCGCGAAGACCCTCGCTCACCGAGCCGCCGCCGCAGCCCAGATCCAGCGCGTGCTCGAATTTGCGGGTAACGGTGTCCAGCCTTTCGAGCAGATCCTCGGCCACCATCCGGTGCAGATAGTCCGCGTCAGCTATTCTGCGCGCGCTTCGGTCGCGCCGAAGCCTGCGAAGCGTTCGATCGAAGGGGAGGTCCTGGCTCACCCGGCGCGCTTAGGCGCTTACGGGCCGAGGATAAAGCGGCGCGCCTCTCGACTGAGGATCGCGTCTTCGGGTGGCGATCAGCGGTTCGCATTGCCGCTTGCGCATGGCCGTAATTCCCCTAGGTTGCGATTTAGTCAGCCCGGTCAGACACTTGGCTGGCGAGGTCCCTGTTTTTTTGGCCTCTACCCGGGGGAGCGAGCGTATGTCGCACCAACGCACGGTTTACTTGATCGACGGCGATGTAGACAGCCGGAGATCGACAACACGAACATTGGCGTCCGTCGGCGCCGAGGCGTGGCCTTTTTCGAACGCCGCCGAGTTCCTGGAATTGCTCGATCACCTGCTTCCCGCCTGTATCCTTGTGGATACGGACGCGGAGCCGCAGGCGGGGCTTGAGCTGCTGCGGTTCGTCGCCGCCCGGCAGATGGCGTGGCCGGTGATTGCCTTGTCCTCCAGGCCTGACGTCAAAATTGCCGTGGAGGCCATGAAGCTGGGTGCCCGGGATTATCTCGAGAAGCCGCTGGCCCGCACCGAACTCTTCGCTGCACTTTCCGCCGCCTGGCCGGTGCTGGAGCGCTCGATCAGGGATGCCGACGTATGCGCCGCGGCGCAAGCGCGGGTGGCCCGCCTCACCCCGCGCGAAGTCGTCATCGCCGTGGCGCTGCTCGGCGGTCAGGGCAATAAGGGCGTTGCCCACGACCTCGGCATCAGCGTGCGCACGGTTGAAATGCACCGCGCCAATCTGATGGCCAAGCTCGGCGCCAGGAACCTTGCCGAAGCGGCGGTGATCGCCACGCAAGCCGGCTTGCTCGCAGCCACGCGCGCCAACGAGGCGGCACCGGCTCTGCTGAGGCCGCAGCCGGTGCGCGCGCTGCCGCCCTCGGCGCGGCGGCCGGCGGAGGATTTGCTCTTCCGGCGCGCCGGCTAGCTAGAAGAACATCTTGCGGAGGCTGATGCGGACCGACCGGCCGAGCGGATCGAGCAGATCGCGCTGGTAGCCGAGCGGCGTGGTTCCGGATGCGTCACGCACGCCGGGTCGGCTGTCGAACAAATTATCGATCGCCAGCGTCACGCGGCTGCCCCGGAAGAAGGGAACCTCCCGCACCAGCTTCTGCTGCTGACCAAGATTGGCGAACAGCCGCAGGTTCACGGTCGTGCTGCTTGAGAAGAACAGGTCGCTGCGCTCGGCGCCGCCCGCCGTGGGGCCGCCGCGAACGAATGTCCCTTCCTGCCAGGTTCCGGTCAGCCGCGCGCCGAAGCCGTTCTTGAAGACGCCTGCTTGCACCTCCAGCTCGTGCCGGGGACGGCCGCCCCGGTTGCCCGAGGCTGACCCGTCGAGGAAGTCGAGCTCCGGTACGCCCGGCCGAATCAGCACCGAATCCTCAAAGCGCCAATTATGGTAGAGGCCGAACTGCAGCCGGCCGCCTTGCCCGCCGCCGCCAAAGCCGCCGCGCCCACCGCCGAAGCCGCGTCCGCCGCCGCCCGGGCCTCGTCCGCCGCCCTGGCGAGCGCCGGGGCCGCGGGGAGGGGCTCCGGCCTGGTCGCCTTGCGCCGGCTGAGCACCTCCGGCGACTGGCGCGCCGGGCGTCCCACCGCCCGCCGCGCCTTGGCCCCGCCGTCCGCCGGCACCGCGCGTAGCGGGCTCAGGCCCAATCGACCGCGAATAGTTGAAGCCCCAGCGCAGCTCGCGGCGGTCGGAGCGGGCGAAGTTCACCGGCGTCGCGTCGATGCGGAGCAGCCGCCCTTCGGCGTCGCGGGTGAAGCGGTCTGGAAAGGCCGCTTCGATTTCCGGAGTCGCGGTTGGAAAGGAGGCGATCGGGTTGCGGATGCTGTTGTCGGTATAATCCGCCCGGATCGAGAAGTCGGTCTCCTCGAACGGGCGAATGGTTGCGCCGAGTTTGAACACCCGCCGCCGGTCGGCCATCAGCGCCGGATTGCCGCCTTCGAGCCGGGTGATGTCCACCGTTTCGCCGCGCCGAAAGTCGAACACCCGGACGTTCGGCGTTTCCAGCGGCGGATCGCCGATCTGACCGATCGAAGGCGCCCCGTCTTCGTCCGTGACGGACGCGATGAAGCTGATCTGCTCGATCGGCGACCAGTTGATCCCCGCCCCCAACGTGCGCAAAGTTCCGAAGTCGGAGAGCCTCTCCACCTCCGCGTTGAAGTTCACCGACAGGTCGCCGATCGCGCCGAGCACGTCGCGGCGGCGGCTGGTCAGCGGGATGTTGAGGCTGGTCTGCGCGCTTACCCGATCGCGGCCGAGATCGCGCGGCGTGATCACGCCGGAGCGGAAGGTCTCGCCGCTGAGGTTGCGCGTGTCGGCGCCCATCCTGACGCTTGCCGTCACGTCGCCGGCCGGCAAATCGAGCACCGGACCGCTCATTACCAGTTCGGCATTGGCGGTGGTGTTGAGGCTGTTGGACCGGTCGCTCGGTAGCGCGGTCAGCAGATCGGCGGTGATCGGCCCAACGGGATCGAAGACGTTGCCGGCGTCGATCCGCTCCTGGAGCAGGATCGGGTCGACACCGCGCTGGGTCAGCGTCTCACTGCGGTTGCGGTCGTAATTGGCGGTCAGCGACCAGCGCCACGGCCGGATGTCGCCGTTCAGCGACAGGCCAAGGTGGAGGTTGCGGCTGTCGTTCACCCGCTCCAGCGGCCCTGCGGCGAGGCCATAACGGAACAACGGCTCGCCTCCCAAAGGCGTGACGGTGAAGCCCGGGAGCCCGAGCAGGCTTTCGCTTGAGCGGATCTGGTATTGCGCGTTCAGCGTCGCCGACACGTCGCCGAAGATGGCGCGGTTCACCGTGCCGTTCACCGTGGCCTGCTCCGTCGCGGGCAGCAGGGTACGGAATGGCGCGATGCTCGGCACCAGCGGATCGCTCGCCCCGCCTTGCGCCTGGATGATATCGCGCTCGCTTTCCAGCAGGCTGCCTTCGCGCTGATATTCGGCGTCGATCGTCCAGCGGCCGTTGCGGTTGATGCGCAGGATGTTGACGTCCGCCTCGCCCACCGCGCGGCCGCCCGCAGTTGCGGCGCCGGCTTCAAGCTCCGCCGTCACCGCCCGGAAGCGCCGGCGCAGCACGAAGTTCACCACCCGCTGGTCGGCCCGGTAGCCATATTGAAGCGCGACCTCCTCGGGCAGGATGTCGACCCGCTCGATCGCTTCGGGCGGAAGGTCCCGAATTTCGGCGAAGCTCGAAATGCGCCGCCCGTTGAGCAGGGTCACCGGCCCGCCTTCGCCGCGCCCGCGACCGCTGCGGGTCTGCGGCGCGATCGCTTCAAGAAGCTCGGCGAGGTTGGAGGCACCGGTGGCGCGGATGTCGCGGCGGTTGAGCTGGTCTTCTGGGGGGATGTCCGTGTCCACGGACCCGCGCTGGCGCTGACCGGTGACGACAATCTCCTCGCCCTCCAGCTCGTTGCTTTCCTCGTCTTCGACTGGCGCTTCCGTTTCGGGAGCAGCCGCCTCCACCGGATCGGCAACGGCGGGCGGTACTTCGGCAGGTTGGCCGGCGGTTTGCGCGGCCGCGACAAGGCCGGCGAGGAGAATGTTTGACGCCACTACGATTACCTCAAAACACACGAGACTCACGCCACCCGCTGGCGCGCGCAGCCTGAACTCCTCCTGTACTGAACGGTTGCGCGGGCGCCGCGAACGGTTGAAAAAGGCTCGGTGGAGCTTGCCGCCCCTGCACGCGCCGCCCTGCAGCTGGCGCTGGATTTCGCGCTTCCGCCGCGCTGCCCGGCCTGCGGCGTAATCACCGTCGATCCGCACCAATTCTGCCTGCCCTGCTGGACGTCCCTCGTGTTCCTCGGCGATCCGTGCTGCGCCTGCTGCGGCTTGCCGTTCGAATATGATCCGGGGGAGGGGCTTTGCGGGCGCTGCATCGCCGATCCGCCGCGCTTCGACCGGCTGCGCGCCGCCGTCGGCTATGGCGAGGTGGCGCGGCGGGTGGCGCTGAAGCTGAAATATAGCGGCCGCCCGGGAGTCGCCGAAACGCTTGCCGCCCTGATGGTCCGCCACCTCCACTCGGCGCCTTCGGACGCGCTGCTCGTGCCGGTCCCGCTCCACCGCTGGCGGATCTGGAAACGCGGCTACAATCAGTCGGCGCTGATCGCCGCCGCCCTTTCCCGCCGCACCGGCCTCGAACTCGCGCCCGACCTCCTGCGCCGGGTGAAGGCGACGCCGCCGCTCCGCGGCATGGGCCGTCGCGAACGCGCGGAAACGGTGCGCGGCGCCTTTCGCGTGCCTTCGGAGGCGAAGGAAAGGCTGCGCGGACGCCACCTCATCCTGGTGGACGACGTCTACACAAGCGGTGCCACGGCAAGCGCGTGCGCCAAGGCGCTGAAGCGCGCCGGCGCGGCCGAGGTGGAGGTGCTGTGCTGGGCGCGGGTGCTTCGCGAGGAAACAGGCGGCGATTGAGGAGGGAGACAATCAGGGCCGAGCGTGTTGTGCGGGGAGACCGTTGACACCCAAAGGGGCGCCGCCCACTTGGCGCCTTCGATCCCAAGGAGCGAAAAGACTATGGCCCGCGTTGAAATCTATACGAAGTTCGGTTGCCCTTATTGCGCCCGCGCCAAAGCGCTGCTCGGCGAAAAAAACGTGCAGTTCGAAGAATATGAAATCAATTCAACGGTGGGCAAGCGCGACGAGATGCTGGAGCGATCGGGCGGGCGCCACACCGTGCCGCAGGTCTTCATCGACGATCGCCACGTCGGCGGCTCCGACGACCTTGCCGAACTGGAGCGCAAGGGCGAGCTCGACGGCCTCCTCACCGCATAACCTCCAGCCAAGCAAGCCATGCCGGATTAGCTCCGGCATGGCTGCTCGCTACACCGGTATCGCCGTCGTATATTTCACCTGGCGAAGCGCGAAGTTCGACGCCGCGTTGGCGACGCTCGGGTGCGCCAGAACGCCGCGCATCACGAAGCGATCGTAATCGGCCACGTCCCTGACGGCGATGCGCAGCAGATAGTCCCACTCGCCCGACATGGCGTAGCATTCGACGATCTCTTCGCGCGACCCGATGAAGGCCTCGAACTCCGCCCGCGCCTCGACGCTTTGCCGGGTCATCCGCACCTGGCATAGCACGTTGACGGCGTGGCCGAGCTTCTCCGCGCTCGCCAGCCGCACCGCCTTGCCGAGCACGCCGCCGGCTTCCAGCGCCCGCACCCGCCGCCACACCGAAGCGGCCGATGCGCCGACCCGCTCGCCAAGCGCGGCGTGGCTCAAGCCAGCGTCACGCTGCAGCTCGCGAACGATTCGCCGGTCGATCGGATCGAGTTGATCATCTTCTTTCATGTTCTTTGTTGTAGCGGAACAAACGTTTCGCCGCGAGTGCTTTTCAGGTGAAATCAGATATGCGCTTTGACCGGCGGTGCACTAAGCGTAGACGGCGCGTTGAGCCTCCCAGCAGGGGAGGAAGCTTCAGGAGGCGGAATGGCGAACGGTGTCGGCACAGCGAACAAGCCCAAGCTGTTCGATCGGCTGGAGGAGCAGAAAAGCGATAGCCTGCTGAACCTCATCGCCTTGTGCAACGCCGATCCGCGCGAGGAGAAGATCGACGTCGGCGTCGGCGTCTACCGCGATCCCGAAGGCGGAACGCCGATCCTGCGCGCGGTCAAGAAAGCCGAGCACATCCTCTGGGAGACGCAGGAAACCAAGGCCTATCTGGGCTCGGCCGGCGACACCCGCTTCGTTGAACTGATCAAGCCGATCGTCTTCGGCGAAGCCGGCGCGGCCGACGAGCGGATCGTTGGCGTGCAGACGCCCGGCGGCTGCGGCGCGCTTCGCCTCGGCGCCGAACTCGTTGTCGCGGCCAACAAGCAGGCGCGCATCTTCGTCGGCCAGCCGACCTGGCCCAATCACGGCCCGCTGATCGAATGCGCGGGCGTGGAGATGATCAAGCATCCCTATTACGACCGCGACCGCCGCGAAATCGAGTTCGACGCGATGATGTCGGCGCTGGAAGACGCGCGCGCCGGCGACCTCCTCCTTCTCCACGGCTGCTGCCACAATCCGACCGGCGCCGACCTTTCCGCCGACCAGTGGCGGACGGTTGCGGACTTCGTCTCGAGCCGCGGCATCGTCCCGTACGTCGATCTTGCCTATCAAGGCCTCGGCAACGGCCTTGAAGCCGACGCCGCCGGCACGCGGCTCGTCGTCGAAGCATCGGAGCAGGCCATCGTTGCGCAAAGCTGCGACAAGAATTTCGGCGTCTACCGCGAGCGTACCGGAAGCCTGTTCGTGAAGGGCGTAAGCCGCGGCCAGGCCGAAATAATCATGGGCAATTTGCTGCAGCTGTCGCGCACCATGTGGTCGATGCCGCCCGATCACGGCGCCGCCGTTGCCCGCACCATTCTCGACGATGCGGAGCTTCGCGCGGATTGGAATGCAGAGCTTGCTTCAATGTGCGCCCGCATCCGCTCCTTGCGCGCCCGCCTTGCCGCTTATGACGAGCGGCTCCGCTACATCGACGACCAGAACGGCATGTTCTCGATGCTGCCCCTCACCGAGAAGCAGGTGCTGGAGCTGCGCGAGGAGAAGGGAATCTACATGGCGGGTAGCGGGCGGATCAACATCGTCGGCCTGTCCGACGACAATGTGGAGCGTTTCGCTGCGGCGGTGGTGGAGAAGATGGATGGCTGAAGAACAGCTCACCGAAACCACCGAGCGCCGCAACGCGCCCGATCCCGATTTCGACTGGCGCCGCATCGCCTATCTGACGCTGGTCAGCCGGGCGATGGACAAGTTGGAGGAAGAGCGGCTCGTTCCCGAACGCAAGGTTCTCTACCAATTCAGCGCGCGCGGCCACGATATGGCGCAGGTGATGCTCGGCTCGCGCCTCACCAACGCCAAGGATGCCGCCTGCGGCTATTACCGCTCTCGGCCGCTGCTGCTCGCGCTCGGCGTTCCGCTGGAGGACGCGCTCGGCTCGGGAATGGGCAGGGCAGGGGGCTATTCGGACGGCCGCGACATCGGCGTGGTGTTCAACTACCCGAACCAGGGCGGTCCGCCCGCCTTGCCGATGTCGGGCGGCGTCGGTGCGCAATATACGCCAACCGCCGGCTGGGCGCAGGCGATCGAATATCATCGGAAAGTGCTCAGCAACCGTCGCTACGAAGGCGCAATCGCGGTGGTGCTCGGCGGCGACGCCTCCTGCGCCACCGGCGGGTTCTGGGCGTCTTTGACAATTGCCACCACCCAGCAGTTGCCGATGCTGTTCTACATCGAGGACAATCAGTTCGGAATCTCCGTGCCCGCTCATTACCAAACGCCCGGTGCAGACATTTCGGCGAACCTGGCAAGCTTCACCGGCCTAACCATCTTCAAGGGCGACGGCACCGATCCCGCCGAAGCCGCGCGGCTGGTGAAGGCAGCGACCGAGCATGTCCGCGATCGCAAGGGCCCGGCTCTGCTCCACCTGCGCGTGCCGCGCCTCCAGGGCCACAGCTTCCAGGACACGCAGACCTACAAAGGCGAAGACGTGGTTCGCGACGAGTGGCTCCGCGATCCGCTACCCAAGCTCAAATCGTTCCTTACCGGTTCCGTGCTCGACGGGGACGAATGGGACCGGATCGAAGCCGAGGCCAACGAAGCGGTGGAAGCCGCGCGTCACGAAGCGGAAAGCCGCGGTATTGCTGAGCCCGAAAGCGTCCTCGCCAACGTCTACTACGAAGGCGAGATGCAGCAGGTCGGCGGTCAGTGGACGCAGGGCTATCGCGCGCCGAAAAGCCATGAGGAGCCGAAGCCCGAAGGCCAGCGGATCAACATGGTCACCGCCATCCGCCGCACGCTGGAGCACGAGCTGGAAACCAACCCGCGCGTTCTCGCCTTCGGCGAGGATGTCGGCCCCAAGGGCGGCGTTCACGCCGTGACGCTGGGCCTGCAGGACAAGTTCGGCCACGACCGTGTTTTCGACACCAGCCTCAACGAAGAAGGCATTATCGGCCGCGCAGTCGGCATGGCGATGGCCGGGCTGATGCCGGTGCCGGAAATCCAGTTCCGCAAATATGCCGAGCCGGCCACCGAGCAGATCAACGACTGCGGCACGATGCGCTGGCGCACCAATAACCGCTTTGCCGCGCCGATGGTGCTCCGCATCCCCGGCGGTTTCTTCAAGTGCGGCGATCCCTGGCACAGCCAGACCAACGAAGTGCAGTTCGTCCACAATCCGGGCTGGCTAGTCGCGGTGCCGTCCAATGCGGAAGACGCCGTCGGCCTGCTCCGCTCGGGCCTGCGCGGCAACGATCCGGTGATCTTCTTCGAACATCGCGCAATGCTCGACGACGTCTGGGCGCGCCGTCCTTACCCTGGCGACGGCTACGTCCTCCCCTTCGGCCGCGCCAAGAAGACGCGCACCGGCGACGACATCACGATCGTCACCTGGGGCGCCATGGTGCCGCGCTGCGAGGAAGCGGCCAAGGACATCTCCGCCGATGTTATAGATCTTCGCACGCTTGTGCCGTGGGATAAGGAGATGGTGCTGGAAAGCATCCGCCGCACCCGCCGCTGCCTCATCGTCCACGAAGATCTGCGCACCGGCGGCTTCGGCGCGGAAATCGCCGCGGTTGTGGCGGACGAGGCGTTCCTGGACCTCGACGCACCCGTGGCACGCGTGACCATGCCGGACATTCCAAGCCCGCATAACCCGGTGCTGCTCAACTGGGCCGTACCGAACGCCGACGTGATCCGCGCAAAGATCGAAGAACTGGTGGCCTTCTGATGATCGACGTCGTCGTCCCGCTGGAACAGGAAGGCACCAAGGCTGTCGTCCGCGCGTGGCTCAAACAAGTCGGCGACCGGGTGGAGCTGAACGACCCGCTCGTGGAGCTCGAGACGGACAAGGTTGCAATGGAAGTTCCCGCTCCCGCTGCGGGCGTGTTGCGCGAGATCTTGCTCGATACTGGCGCCGATGCGGAGCCGGGCGCCATCCTCGGCCGCCTGGCAGCCGTTGCGGACGTAATCGGAAGTGAGCCTCCCGAAGACTCCGTTCGTCCCGAGCGTAGTCGAGGGGCGCCCGCACAGACGCCGGAGGCGCGCCCCTCGACTTCGCTCGGGACGAACGAAGTTGGTGCTAGGCCGGCACTAAACGCCGAACTCCGCCTCTCGCCCGCGGTTAAACGCGCCTGCCTGCAGCACAATATCGATCCCGCCACCATTTCTGGCACGGGCCGCGACGGCCGGGTGACCCGCGCCGACGTGGACCAGGCGGTGGAGCAAGCGCGCCGCGGTCCCGCACCCAAGGCTGCGCAAACGCCGCCCTCCGACGGCTCCATCCGCTCCCACTCGATCCCGCATGATCGCATGCGGCTCAAGATCGCCGAGAACATGCTGAACTCGGTCAGCGTTGCGCCCCACGTCACCGCGATGTTCGAGGCGGACTTCAGCGCCATCATTGCGCACCGCGCGCGCCACAAGGATGCCTGGGCGAAGACGGGCGTGAAGCTCACTTACTCCGCCTACATCGTCGCCGCAGCCGCCGAAGCCATGAAGGTCGCGCCGGCGATCAACAGCCGATGGCACGCGGACCGGCTGGAGATTTTCGACGAGGTCAACATCGGCGTCGGCACGGCCTTGGGCGAAAAGGGCCTGATCGTCCCCGTGCTGCGCAACGTCGAAACGCTGAACTTGAAGGGGATCGCCGCGGGTCTGGAAGACATGATCCAGCGCGCCCGCGCCGAAAAGCTCACCGGCCGCGACGTGTCCGGCGGTACTTTCACCATCTCCAACCACGGCGTCTCCGGATCATTGTTCGCGACTCCGATCATCATCGCGCAGCCGCAGTCCGCCATCCTCGGCGTCGGCAAGCTGGAAAAACGGGTGGTGGTGCGCGAAGTCGCCGGTCAGGACGCGATCCTGATCCGCCCAATGGCCTACGTCTCCCTTACCATCGACCACCGCGTCGTCGACGGTCACCAGACCAACGCCTGGCTCAGCAGAGTCGTGGAGGTGCTGGAGAACTGGCCGCTCGATTGATGGGATCGCTCACGGATTGATCGCCCTGCGGGTTTTCCGCCGTCGCTTGCCAAAGCCGCCGATCTGCGCCATTTCGCTCCGAACAAACGGGGTTTATCGGGGAATATCATGAACATCGCTGCTTTTCTTCTTCTCGCCGTCTTTGCCGAGCCGGCCGCCACGCAGCCCGACGCCGGCGCCAGCGAGCAGCCGAAGGCTGAGCGCAAAATCTGCAGGCGGATCGAGGCCAGCGAATCGCGTCTTGCCGCCAAGCGTGTCTGCAAGACGGAACAAGGCTGGAAGGACGCTGCCGACGGCGTCGACGGTGCCAAGGTAGAGCGCGCCCGCCGCGGCAACTGATCGGCGGCCTGCACCGCTTAAGGTGTGTTCATGGTGAGGAGGTCGTACGTTGCGACCACCTCATCCTCTTGATTGAACACGTAGACTGCCCAGCGGACTTCGCCCTTTTCTTTATCACGGACGCTTTTCGTCTTCACCGTCAGCTCAACCCGCATCGAATCTCCGGGGTAAAGCGGCGTCTGGAAGCGCAGGTTTTCGAGGCCGGTATTGGCGAGAACCGGGCCGGGCGCCGGATCCACGAAAAGCCCCGCCGCGAAGCTCAGGATCAAATAGCCGTGCGCCACCCGGCCTTCGAAGATCGGGCTCGCTTTGGCCGCTTCGTCGTCCATGTGGGCGTAGAAGGTGTCGCCGGTGAAGTGGGCGAAATGCTCGATGTCCTCCAGCGTCACCGTGCGGCTCGCCGTCTTCAGCGTGTAGCCGATTTCCAGCTCCGAGATGCGCTTGCGGAACGGATGAAGCGCGCCGGTCGGCTTCTCCGCGCCTGGCAGCCATTGCTTGACGATATGGCTGAGCAGGGCCGGCGCGCCCTGCAAGGCGGTGCGCTGCATATAATGCGCAACCCCGCGCACCCCGCCCATCTCCTCGCCGCCACCCGCGCGGCCCGGGCCACCGTGAACGAGGACGGGAAGGGGAGAGCCGTGGCCGGTCGACTCGCCCGCAGACGTGCGGTCCAGGATCAGCATCCGCCCGTGATAGGCGCCCGCGCCCATCACAAACTCTTCCGCCACGTCGCGGTCGTTGGTGAACAAGGACAAGGCAAGGCTGCCCATGCCGCGGTTGGCGAGGTTCACCGCGTCGGGGAGATCGCGATACGGCATGATCGTCGACACCGGCCCGAATGCCTCGATGTCGTGCACCGCGTCGCTGCCCCAGGGATCGTCCGAACGCAGCAGGATCGGCGACATGAACGCGCCGTTCCCCGCCACCGGCGACGCGTCCGGATCGCCGCTGACGATGCGCGCGGATTTGGCGAGTTCCGCCACCGCCGCACGAACGCCGATCAGCTGGTTTTGGCTGGCAAGCGCCCCCATCGTCACACCCTCCTCGCGAGGGTTGCCGATCCGCACCTTGCCGAGCCGCGCCCGCAGCGCCTCCTCCACCGCGTCGATATGCTCGGCCGGCGCCATTGCGCGGCGAATGGCGGTGCATTTCTGCCCCGCTTTCACCGTCATCTCGCGCGCCACTTCCTTGATGAACAGGTCGAACTCCGGCGTTCCCGGCCCCGCATCCGGGCCAAGCACCGACGCGTTCAAACTGTCGCGCTCGGCAATGAACCGCACAGATTCACGCGCCATCACCGGATGCGTTTGAAGCTTCATCGCCGTTTGCGCGGATCCGGTGAAGCTCACCACGTCCTGCAGCGTCAGGTGGTCGAACATGTCGCCCACCCCGCCCATCACCAATTGCAGCGCGCCCGGCGGCAGGATGTTCGCCTCGATCATGATCCGGAACGCGGCTTCGGCAAGGTAGCCTGTCGCCGACGCCGGCTTGACGATCGCCGGCACACCGGCAAGCAAGGTCGGCCCCAGCTTCTCCAGCATGCCCCAGACGGGAAAGTTGAACGCGTTGATGTGAACCGCCACGCCCTGCAGCGGCGTGAAGACGTGCTGGCCGACGAAGGTACCGCCCTTGGAAAGCGGCTCCATCGCCCCGTCGATCAGCACCCGGCTGTTGGGCAACTCGCGGCGTCCCTTGGAGGAGAACGAAAACAGCGTCCCCGCGCCGCCCTCAATGTCGATCCACCCGTCGGTGCGCGTCGCGCCGGTTTCGTAGTTGAGCTCGTACAGCTCCTCCTTGCGCGCCATGATCGCAAGGCCGAGCGCTTTGAGCATGTGCGCGCGTTCGTGGAAGGTGAGCTTCCTCAGTGCCGGTCCGCCGACGGTGCGCGCATGGCGCAGCATGGCCGCGAAATCGAGGCCGGTGGAGCCGGTTTCGAAGATCGCTTCGCCCGTCACCGCGCTGTGCACCTCGGCCAGCCCGGACGGAGCCTCGTACCAACGGTCCTGCGCGTAATTGAGGAGGGTCTGCGTCTTCATATCGTCACCTTGTCACCAGACTCGTTCGTCCCGAGCGAAGTCGAGGGGCGCTGGCACAGCCTCCTCATGCGCGCCCCTCGACTACGCTCGGCACGAGCGAAGTGGGAGTCCTGCAGTCACTTCCCCGTGAAATTGGGCTTCCGCTTTTCCATGAAGGCGGCGACGCCCTCACGATAGTCGTCCGAAAAGCCCAACTCCCGCATCGCGTCGCGCTGCAGCACCAGCTCTTCGCCCAAGCTATGGCCCCAGCTTTCGCGGATCATGTGCTTGATCTTGGCAAGCCCACGCGTCGGCGCCGCGGCGAATTTCGTTGCAAGCGCGTCCACCTCCGCGTCCAGCGCCTCGTCGTCCACCGCCTTCCAGATCATCCCCCACTCGGCCGCTTTTTCCGCCGGCAGCGGCTCGGCGGTCAGCGCCAGGGCCAACGCCCGCGCCTGGCCGACCAGCCGCGGCAGCACCCAGGTGCCGCCGCTGTCGGGGATAAGGCCGATAGAGGCGAAACTCTGGATGAACTTCGCGGATCTCGCAGCAATCACCATGTCGCAGGCTAAAGCGATGTTCGCGCCCGCGCCGGCCGCGACTCCGTTCACCTTCGCGATTACCGGGAAGGGCAGGGAGGTCAGCGTGCGGATCAGCGGATTGTACCTTTTCTCCACCGACTCGCCGAGGTCGACGCTCTGCCCTGGCGCCACCGCCCGGTCGTTCAAATCCTGCCCGGCGCAGAAGCCGCGGCCCGCGCCGGTCAGCACCAGCACCCGCGCACCATCCAGCCTGCCCAGCGCGTCGGCGACTTCCTCGTGCATCAGCACGGTGAAGCTGTTCAGCCGGTCCGGCCGGTTAAGGGTGAGGCGGGCAATGCCGCCTTCCAGTGAGAAGAGGATGGTTTCGTAAGCTGCCATTGCACCGCCGTAATCGCAAAGGTTCCAGAGTTCAAAACCGTTCGTTTCGAGCGAAGTCGAGAAACCCAATCCGGCGGGCGTGTCTCGACTTCACTCGACACGAACGGGTAGGGGGACACCCGACAAAGCAGGAGTCCTCCTCCCATGACCGAAGCCTTCATCTGCGATGCGATCCGCACCCCCATCGGCCGTTACGGCGGCGCGCTTGCCCACATCCGCGCGGACGATCTTGCAGCCATCCCGATCAAGGCGCTGATGGACCGCAACGGCGGCGTTGACTGGGACGAGATCGACGACGTCATCCTCGGCTGCGCGAACCAGGCCGGCGAGGATAATCGCAACCTCGCGCGGATGGCTGGTCTCCTTGCCGGACTCCCGCACAAATCGGGCGGCGTCACCCTGAATCGCCTGTGCGGCTCCGGCATGGACGCGGTGACGATGGCGGCCCGGGTCATCCGCGGCTCCGAAGCCGACCTGATCATCGCCGGCGGCTCGGAAAGCATGAGCCGCGCGCCGTTCGTGATGGCCAAGGCGACCAGCGCCTTCGACCGCAACGCCGAAATGTACGACACCACCATCGGCTGGCGCTTCGTGAACCCGAAGATGAAGGGCGCCTATGGCGACGACACCATGCCCTCTACTGCCGAGAACGTCGCCGACGCCTGGAAAGTCAGCCGAGATGACCAGGACGCCTTCGCCGTGCGAAGCCAAGACAAGGCCGCCGCCGCGCAGGAAAGCGGCCGCTTCGCCGCCGAGATCGTTCCCGTCTCCATTCCGCAGCGCAAAGGGGATCCGTTGATCGTCGACCGCGACGAGCATCCGCGCAAGACCAGCGTCGAAGCGCTCGGCAAGCTGAAGCCCATCGTTCGCCCGGACGGCACAGTCACCGCCGGCAACGCCTCGGGTGTCAACGACGGCGCCGCGGCCATGATCGTTGCTTCGGAGGAAGCTGCCCGCCGCAACGGTCTCACGCCGCGCGCCCGCATCGTCGGCGGTGCCGTCGCCGGGGTCGAGCCGCGCATCATGGGCATCGGCCCCGCGCCCGCATCCCTGAAGCTCCTCAAGCGCCTCGGCCTGACGGTCGCCGACATGGACGTCATTGAAATCAACGAAGCCTTCGCCGCCCAGGCGCTCCCCGTGCTTCGCGAACTTGGCCTCGCCGACGACGCGCCGCGCGTAAACCCCAACGGCGGCGCCATCGCGCTCGGCCACCCCCTCGGCATGTCCGGCGCCCGCCTGGCGATGACCGCCACGGAAGAACTTCACCGCACCGGCGGCCGCTATGCGCTCTGCGCGATGTGCATCGGCGTCGGGCAGGGCATCGCCCTAGTGATCGAGCGGGTGTAATCAGCCGCGGCGCCTCCAAAACCGTCGCCCCAGCGAAGGCTGGGGCCCATGGAGCTTCCCCACCCCCGCCGCCGGTGGAGAGGCTCCATGGATGCCAGCCTTCGCTGGCATGACGCGGAGGTTGCGGCATAGCATTCGGTTGGCGCAGCACCCTTCCCGAACCGCCTCGGCGACCCCACCTCGTCTTTGTGCGTTGATTGATGCGAAAGGCGCGTCCTGCTAGGCGCTGCGCCGGGAGAGACTTATGTACACGACCGAGTTTGCCAAGTCCAAGAACGTCGCCTCCACAGAGGACCCGGAAAAGCTCGCCGCCTTCGAAGCGCGCGTCGCCGCGGACGAGTTCATCGAGCCCAAGGACTGGATGCCGGAGGCTTATCGCCGGACACTGACCCGGCAGATTTCGCAGCACGCGCATAGCGAAATCGTCGGCATGCTTCCCGAAGGAAACTGGATCGGCCGCGCGCCGTCCTTGCGCCGCAAGGCGATCCTGCTTGCCAAGGTGCAGGACGAGGCAGGTCATGGCCTCTACCTCTACTCGGCCGCCGAAACGCTCGGCACCAGCCGCGAGGAGATGATCGCGGCACTTCACTCCGGCAAGGCGAAATACTCGACCATCTTCAACTATCCGACGCTCACCTGGGCCGACATCGGCGCGATCGGCTGGCTGGTCGATGGGGCGGCGATCATGAACCAGGTGCCGCTGCAGCGCACATCTTACGGCCCCTACGCCCGCGCAATGGTCCGGGTGTGCAAGGAGGAAAGCTTCCACCAACGCCAGGGCTACGAAATCAGCATGGCGATGATGGCCGGCACGGACGACCAGCGCCGGATGATGCAGGACGCCTTCAACCGCTGGTGGTGGCCGAGCCTGATGATGTTCGGCCCGCCCGACGAGAATTCGCCCAACACCGCCCAGTCGATGCGCTGGAAGATCAAGCGGGAGACCAATGACGAGCTCCGCCAGAAGTTCGTCGACATCACCGTGCCGCAAGCCGAAGCGATCGGCCTCACAATTCCCGATCCCGACCTGAAGTGGAACGAGGAACGCGGCGCCTATGATTTCGGCGCGATCGATTGGGAGGAATTCTACGCCGTCGTCCGCGGCGAAGGTCCGGTCGCCAAGGAGCGCATGAAGGCGCGCCGCGAAGCCTGGGACAGCAACGCCTGGGTGCGGGAGGCCGCCGACGCTTATGCCGCGAAGCATGCCCGCAAGGCGGAGGCCGCCTGATGGCCAAGGACTGGCCTCTCTGGGAAGTGTTCGTCCGCTCGAAAGGTGGCATGTCGCACCGCCACGTCGGTTCGGTGCACGCACCGGACGCTGAGATCGCGCTCCGTCACGCCCGCGACACCTATACGCGGCGGATGGAGGGGGTAAGCCTCTGGGTTGTGCCGTCCGCCTCGATCATCGCGTCCGATCCGTCGGACGACGCGCAGATGTTCGATCCAGCCGCGGACAAGGTCTACCGCCACCCGACCTTTTACGACATCCCCGACGGGATCACCCACATCTGATGCCATCGCTTCCCCCCATTCGACCCGAGGACGAAGCCGCCGCGCGCACCGCGCCGCACGGCACCGGCGCGTTCGACGCCGTGGCCGAGCTTGAGCCGGGCATCCTGTTCAACACGCTTTTGCGCCTAGGCGACGACAGCCTGATCCTGGGCCAGCGGCTCGGCGAATGGACCGGCCACGCGCCTTCTGTGGAAGTCGATCTCAGCCTCGCCAACATGGCGCTGGACCTGATCGGCCAGGCGACCTTGTTCTTGGACGGCGCGGGCAAGTCCGAGGGGCAGGGGCGGGACGGCGACAAGCTCGCTTTTCACCGCGACGTGCTCGATTTCACCAATTGCCTGCTGGTGGAGCAGCCCAACGGTGACTTCGCGCAGACCATGGCGCGGCAGTTCCTGTTCTCCACCTGGCAGAAATTGCTGTTCGAGCGGCTGATCGCGTCCTCCGACAGCCTCATCGCCGCCGTTGCGGAGAAGGCGGTCAAGGAAGTCACCTACCATCAGGAGCTCAGCGCCGAATGGGTGATCCGCCTCGGCGACGGAACGGAGGAAAGCCACCGCCGCATGACCGACGGCATCGGCTGGATGTGGCGCTTCGTGCCCGAGCTTTTCGAAATGGATGAAGTCGCCGATGCCGCCCTCACGCGGGGCCTGTTCACCGATTTGACGGCGTTGCGCCCGGAGTTTGACCGCATCGTTGGCGCGGTGCTTAGCGAAGCGATGCTCGAGGTGCCGGGAGACCAGCGCCCGATCCTCGGCGGCCGCCGCGGCCACCATTCCGAGCATCTCGGCCACCTCCTGTGCACAATGCAATATCTGCCGCGCACCTACCCGGACGCGGTGTGGTGATGAACGACGTAACTTTATCCCCCTCCCGCTTGCGGGAGGGGCTAGGGGTGGGCTTGTCTTCCCCGTCCAAGCTTGAACAAGCCCACCCCCGGCCCCTCCCGCAAGCGGGAGGGGGGGAGAACGGCGTCTGGGAAGTGCTGCGTTCGGTGCCAGACCCCGAAGTGCCCGCCGTCTCCGTCGTAGACCTCGGCATCGTCCGCTCCGTCACCGCCGACTTGGTCACCATCACCCCCACCTATACCGGCTGCCCCGCTACCGAGGTGATCGAGCGCGACATCCGCGCCGCGCTCGACGCAGCCGGCTATCGCAAAGTGCGCGTCGAAACGGCACTTTCGCCCGCCTGGACCACCGACTGGATCACACCCGAAGGGAGGGCCAAACTCCACGCATACGGCATCGCCCCGCCGGTGCCGCGCGGCGCGGCCGTCGTCTGCCCGCAATGCGGGTCGAGCGACACGGCCGAGATCAGCCGTTTCGGCTCCACCGCCTGCAAGTCCCTGTGGCGCTGCCGGTCGTGCGCCGAGCCGTTCGACCTGTTCAAATGTCACTGAGGGGCCGATGAGCGCCAGCTTCTTTCCGCTCCGCGTCGCCGAGATCGTCCAGGAAACCGCCGACGCGCGTTCCATCCGCTTCGACCTTCCAACCGAACTCGCCGACACATTCCGCTTCCGCGCCGGGCAGCACCTGACTCTTCGCGCCGAAATCGGCGGCGAGGACGTGCGGCGCAATTATTCGCTGTGCGTCGCGCCGATCGAGGGGCAGCTCAAGGTCACGGTGAAGCGCATCGCCGGCGGCCGCTTCTCTTCCTGGGCGAACGAAGCGCTGCGTGAGGGCGACACGCTGGACGTGATGCCGCCCCACGGAAGCTTCACCCACGAATTCCGCGCCGACGCCCGGAACCATTATGTCGGCTTCGCCGGCGGCTCCGGCATCACGCCGGTCCTCTCGCTGCTCAAGACGGCGCTTAACGAGGAGCCGGAAAGCCGCTTCACGCTGTTCTACGGCAACCGCGACAGCCAATCCGTGATCTTCCTGGAAGAACTTGCCGGGCTGAAGAACCGCTACATGGGCCGGCTCCAGGTCCACCATTTCCTTGCGGAGGAAATGGAGGATATCGACCTTTTCAACGGCATGCTGGACCGCGCGAAATGCGGCGAAATCCTCGGCACTTTGGTCGATCCCGCCGAAGTCGCCGCCTTCTTCATCTGCGGCCCCGGGCCGATGATGGACTCGGCGGAAGAAGCATTGTGCGACTCATCCGTCCCGCGCGAGAAGATCCATATCGAGCGCTTCACCGCCGACCGTCCGGCCGAAGCCCTTGCCGCCCAGCTTCAGGAAATGTCGCAGGGGGCGCAAGGCTTGGCGATGCTGGTCACCCTCGACGGCCGCAAGCGCCGCGTGGCCTTCGATGCAAAGGCCGGCAACATTCTCGACAGCGCCCGCGAGGCGGGCCTTCCGGCGCCTTTCGCCTGCAAGGCCGGCGTCTGCGCCACCTGCCGCGCGCGCGTCGTCTCAGGCGAGGTGGAGATGGCCGCGCGTTACGGGCTGACCGACGAGGAAATCGCCGCCGGCTACGTCCTCACCTGCCAATCGGTGCCGAAGGGCGAAGGCGTCGAGTTGGACTACGACGCCTGACGCCTTCTCCGGTCAGCGCGTCCCCTGTGCGTCGCGGCCGCCGGCCATCTGGTAGCTTTCCAGATTGCCGTGAAACCCGATCACGCTGCGCACCGTTTTCTGCATCACCGCCATGCGCTCGCCGAGCGGCGCGCCGGTGCGGCGGATCATCACCGCCACGGCATAGCTGTGCCCGTCAGGCGCGGTGACGATGCCGATGTCGTTGTAACCGGCCTGGACGCCGCCGAGCACCTGGCCGGTGCCCGTCTTGTGGGCAAGCCGCCAGCCGCCGGAGAGGCCGCCCTTCAGCCGCTGCGGACCCGTCTTGGTGTTGCCCATGATGGCGAGCAATTTTTGCGTCGATGACGGCGACAGAAGCTCGCCCCGCTTCAGCTTGGCAAGCGCATCGACGATGCCGAGCGGCGTTGCGCCGTCCATCGGATCCTTGATGTAGTTCTCGAACGCCGCCCGCCGGACCGACGCGGGCACGGCGCTCCGCGCGGCGTAGAAGCCGCCGTTATAAGCATAGCTCTGCTTCCACTCCATGCCCGCAATCCGGCTTTGGAGAAGCCGCTCGCCCGGGCCGAAGCGAATGCCGCTGATCCCCTTGTTGCGCAGGAACGAACGCACTGCCTCCGGCCCGCCGGCCCGCCACAGCACGAAATCGTTGCAGGTGTTGTCGCTCTGCTGAAGCGCCCGCGTCATCAGCGTGTCGAGCGTAGTCGAATAGCCGTTGGCGCCGATCTGCTGCGCGATCGGCTGGTGGAACAAGGTCATGTCCGCCTTGGTAACGGTCACCGGGCGGCTGAGGCTGAGCTCGCCCCGGTCGGCCTTGTCGAGGGCGGTCAAAGCAACCCAGAATTTGCTGACGCTCTGCTGCGGGAACAAGGTGTTGCCGTCGTAAGCGGCCGTCCAGCCGGTCTCGACGTCCTTCACCGCAATGCCGATATCCCCGTTGAACGCTTCTCCCATCGCGCGAATCTGCGCCTCGAGCATGCGGTGCGCGGAGGTCTCCTCCGAAGCGGCAACGGGAAGGGAGGCGGAGTAGCTGCGCGCCTGCGCGCTCCGCACCGGCGCTTGCACAGGCTTCGCCGCGGTGGCCGCGGGGACGGCGTTCTCAGCCTTGCGCTCGGCCGCCTGCGCCTGGGTGAACGCCACCGCAAGCAAGGCGATGCCGGGAACCGCGCCAAGCAGATGCCGGCGGAAATTGCGTCTTTCTTCGCTGAGACGGCGATGCAACTGCGCCACTGGCCCCTCCCTAAGTGTCTTTGCCCGAAGGGATTCATCTAAAGAAGTGGACGTGACCGCCAGCTTAATCGCACGCAGCGTCGGCCAAACGTGCGTGCCGCGCGGCGAGACGAGTCCGATGGGGTGTTGATACTTTATATCGTTCCCAACTAGGGAGTGGGCCGGCAAAAGGAGTTCCCATGCGTTTGTTTTCCGCGTTTCTCGCCACCACGTCGCTCGCCGCCGCGCCCGGTCTTGCGCAAGGCCAGCCCGCGCCCGTGCCGGAGACGCAGCAGTCGGCCGCAGACGCGGACGAAGCCGTTCAGGGCGACCACCTGCACGACGGCGAGGAGCCGAGCATTGTCGTCACCGCCCCACTTCGCGATCTCGACCTCCTGTCGGGCACGTCGGTTCTGACGGGCGACGAGCTGATCCGCGATCTGCGCCCGCAGCTTGGCGAGACTCTGGTGCGCCTGCCGGGTGTATCGGCGACCTCCTTCTCCCCCGGCGCGTCACGCCCGGTGCTTCGCGGCTTTCAGGGCGAACGCGTGCGCGTTCTTACCGACGGCCTTGGCTCGCTCGACGTTTCCAACACTTCGGCCGATCACGCCGTGACAATCGATCCGATCACCGCCGCGCGCATCGAGGTGCTGAAAGGCCCAGCCGTTTTGCTGTTCGGAAGCCAGGCGATCGGCGGCGCGGTGAACGTGCTCGACCGCCGCATCCCGCGCGAAATCCCCGATGAAGCGGCCCATGTGGACGTGCTCGCTACCTACGGCTCGGCCGCCGACGAGCGCAGCATCGCCGCCGGCGTCGACGCGCCGCTCGGCAAAGGCGGCCTCGTCGTCCATTTCGATGGCAGCTTCCGCAAAACCGACGACCAGCGTGTCGGCGGCTTCGTCCTGTCCGACGAATTGCGTGCCGAGCAGGCCGGGATTGCCGCCGAAGAACTTGCCGAGGGCCATGAAGAGGAAGCCGCCGAGGCGCTTGAACTCTCCACCCTGCGCGGCCGCATCCCCAACACCGCGACGGAGCAGAAGACGCTGGGCGCCGGCCTTGCCCTTATTCGCGAGGGCGGCAGTCTCGGCGTCTCCGTCGGCTGGTTCGACAGCCGCTACGGCATTCCCAGCCGCCCCGGCCTTGAACACCATCACGAGGAAGAGGGTGAAGAAGGCGAAGAAGGCGAAGAAGCGCATGAGGGGCATGGCCACGAGGACGTGACCATCGGCCTTGAACAGATTCGTTTTGACGTGCGCGGCAGCCTGAACCTCGGCGATGGCCTGTTCAAGGAAGCCCGGGTGCGCGCCGGCTATTCCGATTACGAGCATACGGAATTCGAAGCCGAGGAAGTCGGCACGGTCTTCACCAACAAGGGTGTCGAAGGCCGCTTCGAACTCGTCCAGAACGACCGCGGCAAGTGGAGCGGCGCAAGCGGCGCGCAGTACTTCCATCGCGACTTTTCGGCGGTGGGTGCGGAAGCCTTTCTGCCGCCCAACAAGACCAGCCAATACGGCCTGTTCACCCTGCAAAGCTTCGATTTCGGGGCGGTCAGCGTTGAAGGCGCGCTTCGCTACGAACATAGCCGCGTCTCGTCCGATACCGAAGGCGTACGCCGCAATTTCAACGCCTTCTCCGGAGCCGTGGGCGCGTCCTATGAGCCGGCGCCAGGTGTGAAGATCGGCGCCAACCTGTCCCACGCGCAGCGCGCGCCGTCCGCGGAGGAACTGCTGTCCAACGGCCCGCACGTCGCCTCGCAATCCTTTGAAGTCGGCGATCCGGACCTCAAGAAGGAGCGGAGCTGGGGCGGCGAAGTCTATGTCCGCGCCGAACGTGGGCCGTTTGAATTCAGCGCAAGCCTCTTCGCGAGCCGCTTCGCCAATTATATCTACCAGGCGTTCACCGGCGCGGAGACGGACGAACTCCCGGTGCTGCAATATTTTCAGGACGATGCGCGCTATTGGGGCTTTGAAGCCACCGCGTCCGCCCAGCTGTTCAAGGCCGCCGGCTTCCAGTTCGTCGCCGATGCCGTGACGGATTACGTCCGCGCCACCGTCGACAATAGCGGCCCCGCGCCGCGCATCCCGCCGTTCCGCTTTCTCACCGGCATCGAAGGCCGGTCGAACAAGATTGACGCGCGGCTGGAAGCGGAGTTCGTCGCCGCGCAGGAGCGGATCGCGCCGTTCGAGAATCCGACCGAAGGCTTCACCATGGTCAATGCCTCCGTGGAGTGGCGGCCCGGCGGCAAGCGCAGCCAATCGGCCTTCATTCTGTCGGCGAACAACATCTTCGACGTCGATGCACGCCGCCATGCTTCGCTGACCCGGGAATTCTCGCCGCTTGCGGGACGCGACGTGCGGCTCAGCGCGCGGGTGAGCTTCTAAAGGAAGTCGGCGAGCTGCTTCCAGGCGGCAAGCTTCGCTTGGTAAGCAAGGGTGTAAGCCGGGCTGCTGGAGGGGAGGGCGATCAGCGCCAGCCCCTCCCGCCCGCCGAGCTGCGGGGCGCCGATGGCCGCCGACTTGCCGCCGTTAAAGGCGACCGCTCGCAATGCGGGCAGCGTGTCGACAAGCTCCACCAACGGGTTCGCCTCCACGTCGCGGATCGCGCCGTCTAAGCTTCCCCGGCGGCGGGCGGTGCCGACCACGTCCCACAATGCGATCCCAGCCCCCCGCAGCGCCGCCAACCGCTCTTCATAGTCCATCGCCACGAGGTTGCGGCCAATAACGTCGCCGACCAAGCGCCAGAAATGATTGCGCGGGTGGGCGTAATAGCGCGCGCGCGCGAGCGATTCTTCGCCCGGCAGGCTGCCGAGGATCAGCACCCGCGCACGGGCATCGGCGACGGGCGGAAAGGAGCGCTTCACCTCATCCATCTCGTCTGTTCCTTTACGCTTCGGCACCGAAACTTTCGCCGCCTCGGCACGTTGCCCATCCCGCCGCCTTCGTCCAGAGGGCGCGCGTTCCTGTTCAGGGGTGGAGACTTAATTTGGCAAGTTCGATGCGCGCCGCGGTGCTGGAAGGCCCGGGGCGGATGGGTGTGCGGGATGTTGCTTTGCCGGAGCCGGGGCCGGGCCAGGTGCGGGTCAAGCTGGAAGGCTGCGGCGTCTGCGCCTCCAATTTAACGCCTTGGGAGGGGCCGGAATGGATGGAATTTCCCGGCGAGCCCGGAGGCCTCGGCCACGAAGGCTGGGGCCTGATCGACGCGGTGGGCGAGGGTGTGTCCGGCCTCTCCGTCGGGGAGCGGGTCGCCGCTTTGAGCTACAAGAGCTACGCCGAATACGACCTCGCCGAAGCCGACGCGGTGGTGCGGCTTCCCGAAAGCCTCGCCGGCCAGCCCTTTCCTGGCGAACCCCTCGGCTGCGCAATGAACATCTTCAAGCGGAGCGAAATCGAGGCTGGGCAGACGGTGGCGATCGTCGGCATCGGGTTCCTCGGCGCGCTTCTCACCCGCCTCGCCACCGATGCGGGCGCGCGCGTTATCGCCATCTCGCGCCGGCCGTTCTCGCTTGATGTGGCGCGACAGTTCGGCGCCACGGAGGTGATCCCGATGGAGGATCACCACGCAATCATCGACCGGGTGAAGGAGCTTACCGACGGCAAATTCTGCGACCGGGTCATCGAAGCTGTGGGCAAGCAATGGCCGCTCGATCTCGCGTCCGAGCTCGTCAAGGAACGCGGCAAGCTGATTGTCGCCGGCTACCACCAGGACGGCCCGCGCCAGGTGAATATGTGGCTGTGGAACTGGCGCGGGATCGACGTAATCAACGCCCATGAGCGTGATCCTGCGGCTTACGCGCAGGGCATTCGCGACGCGGTGGAAGCAGTCGCCTCCGGCCGCCTCGATCCGACGCCGCTTTACACCCACACTTATCCGCTCGACCGGCTTGGCGAGGCGCTCAACGCCACCCGCGACCGGCCCGATGGCTTCCTTAAAGCCCTGGTGACGCCGTAATGGCCCGCCCCCGCGTCGGCTTCCTCGGCGTCGGCTGGATCGGCCGCCACCGAATGGAGGCAATGCTCGCCACCGGCACGGTCGAGGCCGCCGCAATCGCCGATCCGTCGGACGAAATGGCGGGGGAAGCGCTCGAGCTGGCGCCCGGCGCGAAGCGGGTTGAAGGGCTGGAGGGGCTGCTCGCCGAAGGTTTGGACGGCATCGTCATCGCCACGCCGAGCGCGCTTCATGCCGAGCAGTCGATCGCCGCGCTGAACACCGGCGCCGCCGTTTTCTGCCAGAAGCCGCTCGGCCGCACCGCCGCGGAAGCTGCTGCGGTTGTGGAGGCGGCCCGCAAAGCCGATCGCCTGCTTTCCGTCGATCTCTCCTACCGCTTCACGGCCGGCATGCAGCGCATCCGCGAGCTGATCGGCGAGGGCGAGCTAGGCAATGTCTTCGCCTGCGACCTCGTCTTTCACAACGCATGGGGTCCGGACAAAGCCTGGTTCTACGATCCGGCTTTGTCGGGCGGCGGCTGCGTCATGGACTTGGGCGTGCACCTCGTCGACCTTGCGCTGTGGGCACTCGACTTCCCGGAAGTCACTGGCGCCTCCGCCCAGTTGCTGTCCAAGGGTGAACCGCTCCGTGAGGGTGTGGTCGAGGATTATGCCGTCGCGCAGCTCGATCTCGCCAGCGGCACGTCCGTTCGCCTCGCTTGTTCGTGGAACCTGCCGGCCGGACAGGAGGCGGTGATCTCCGCGTCCTTTTACGGCAGCGGAGGCGGCGCGGCGCTTAAGAATGTCGGCGGCTCCTTCTACGACTTCACCGCCGAGCGCTACCGCGGCACAAGCACCGAGACGCTGGTCTCCCCGCCGGACGAGTGGAACGGACGCGCCGCCGCCGATTGGGCCATGCGCCTCGGTGCCGGCGAACGCTTCGACCCGCAAGCGGAGCGGCTGATCACCGTCGCGGCGGCGCTGGATCGCATCTACGGCCGCTAGCCCCGCAGCGGCACGGCGGCTAGCTTCGCCGCCATGACGAATCGGATCGATTGGGACGTGAACGCCGTGGCGGAAGGCGAGGGGACGCGCTTCACTGTGTCCCGGCCAAGAACCGGCGAAATGCGCAGCTACCACCTCACCGGCGGCGAGCAGGCGGATTACACCGCTTTTTACCGCCAGCTCGCCGAGGATTTCGGCATGCGCCATGCCCACGCCTATGAAGGTCCGCCCGCCTCCGATGCGCCGGAGCCGAACTGGAAACCGCTCCTCACCGTGGCGCGGCACCCCAAGATCCTCTCCGGCTACGGCGACCCGGCGGTGCTCAAAACGGACGAAGGCTATTATCTCGTCGCCACGTCCAACGATGCGCCCGACGCTTTCCCAATCCTCCGCTCGGACGACCTCGACCATTGGGAGCCGGTCGGCTTCGTCTTCCCCGAAGGCGAGACGCCGGATTGGACGGCAAGCGGCCGCCATGTCGCCGACTTCTGGGCGCCCGAAATGGCCCGCGTGGGCGACGAATATTGGCTCTGCTACACCGCGCGGCAGAAGAACAACGCGCTCGCCATCGGCATCGCCAAGGCCGATCACCCGGCGGGCCCGTGGCGCGACATCGGCAAGCCGCTGATCACCGGCGGCATTCTCCTCTACCCGCCGGCGCCCGATACCGGCCTCCCCAACCCGCCGATGAGCGGCGGCGTCATCGATTCGCACATCTTCATCGACGCCGACGGCCAGCCTTATCTGTTCTGGAAAGCCGACACGAACGGCGTCTGGCCGCGCCCGCTGGCCGGGCTGCTTCGTCAGCGCCCGGAGCTGATCGAGCGCATCTGGGAGAAGGAGGAGGACCGCCGCACCGCCGCCTTCGCCGCCGCCGTCCAGCCCTGGGCCAACACCCGCCGGCCGATGGAGCGCTTCTTCCTCATGCAGCCGCTGATCGAAGCGGCGCTCGGCTCCTGGCCGCGGGTTAAAGCCGTCCTCCAGGAATGCGGCGACGCCGAGGCGATCCTCGATGCGATGCGGACGCCGATCCGCGGCCAGCGCCTTGCCCCGGACGGGGAATCACTGCTCGGCGACCCGACGCTGGTTCTGTGCAACGATCTCGACTGGGAGGGCCACCTCATCGAAGGTCCATGGGTGACCCGCCAGAACGACCGCTACTGGATCTTCTACGCCGGCAACGATTTCTGCACTCCGGCTTACGGCATCGGGGTCGCCGTCGCCGATCACCCGCTCGGACCCTACGAGAAGCGGCCCGAGCCGCTGCTCAAGACCGCGCGCAACTGGTGGGCGCCGGGCCACGCCTCGGTCGCGCCGGGCCTGGACGGCGAGCCGCAGCTCTTTTTTCACGCATTCTTCCCCGGCACCGGCGGCTACAACACCTTCCGCGCCTTGCTCACCGCCCGGCTGCGCTTCGGCGACGCGGGCGTGGAGGTTCTTTAAACCTCGCGGCGTGGTAGAATGAAGCCGCGAACCTGTTCGAAGGGAATAAGCCGATGGCGCCGCGTAATCTCTTGCTGATCTTTGCGTCCGCGCTTGCCCTCGCCGCGCCCGCCGCCGCCGCCGAGCCGCTGTTCGCGCCGGTGTTCGAAAGCAACTTCCCCGATCCCCACGTGGTCCGTCACGGCGACGAATATATCGCCTACGCCACCAACGCCGGCGTCAACCTGCCGATGGCGACCTCGCCCGATCTTATTACCTGGTCGCACGTGATGGACCCGGCAAACCCCAAGAAGCGGCTGGACGGAATGCCGGTGCTCGCGCCGTGGGTGAAGGAAGGCTTCACCTGGGCGCCGGAAGTGATGGAGGTCGGCGGCCGCTGGCTGCTTTATTACACCGCCAACCACCGCAAGAAGGACGTGCAGTGCATCGGCATCGCCGTCGCGGACAACCCCACGGGCCCGTTCCGCGACACGTCGGCCGAGCCGGCCGTCTGCCAGTTCGACCTCGGCGGCACGATCGACGCCAACCCGTTTCGCGACACCGACGGCAAGCTCTACCTGTACTACAAAAGCGACGGCAACCGGGTGGGGAAGGGCACTGCCATCTGGGGCCAGCGCCTCTCGGTCGACGGCTTGTCGGTGCAAGGAGCCCCCGTCTCGCTGATCCGCGACGACAAGCCCTGGGAGATGAAGCTGGTCGAAGCGCCGGCCATGGTGCGCTCTCCCGCCGGCTACCAGCTCTTCTTCTCCGCCGCTTATTATGGCTGGGACGAGAAGCAGCGTTTGTCGCCTTACGCCACCGGCTATGCCGGCTGCTCCGGCCCGCTCGGCCCGTGCGAGGATTCGCCCGACAACCCCATCCTCTACAGCTTCCGCGACAAGGATGCGGGCTGCCTCAGCGGCCCCGGCCACCCGAGCATCTTCTCGGTCGGCCAGCACAAGGTGATCGCCTTCCACGCCTGGTCCGCGTCAAGCGCCTGCCGCAAGAACAAGGACGAACGCTGGCTCTACATCGCGCCGATGGTCTGGAAAGACGGCAAGCCGCAGATCCTGCGCAGCCTTCGGCCGGCGCCCAAGGCGAAATGAAGCGCTTGGCGGCCGCGCTGCTGGCGCTCACCGGCGCACCGGCTCTGGCACAGGACGATGCGCTGTTCCGCTACAAGGCGAACGAGCAGACCCGCTGGGCGAGCCCCGAAAACCCGGCCGCCGCCAAGGGCGCCGGCGGGCGGGAGAATAAGGGCGCCAAGGGCCACGCTTTCGAAACCATCCCGGTCGCCGGTTCGCTCGTCCTTGCCGACTTGAAGGGCGCCGGCACGATCGACCGGATGTGGATGACGATCGAGGATCGCTCCCCCGAAGCCCTGCGCGGCCTTAAGCTCGAGATGTTCTGGGACGGCGCGGCGACGCCTGCCGTGTCCGTGCCGCTCGGCGACTTCTTTCTGCACGGCGCGGGCGAGATGGTGCCGATGGAAACCGCGCTGCTTGCAAGCCCGGAAGGCCGCTCCTTCGTGTCCTACATCCCCATGCCGTTCCGCAAAGGCGCCCGGGTGGTGGTTACCAACGAAAGCGGCAAACCGGTCAACCTGATCTTCTACGACATCAACTTCCGCTCATTGCCCCGCCAGCCCAAGGACGCGCTTTACTTCCACGCCTGGTGGAGCCGCGAGCGGGCGACCAGGCTGGGGCAGGACTTCCGGATCCTTCCGCGCATCCGCGGCAAGGGCCGCTTCCTGGGTGCAAGCGTGACGGTGCTCACCAATCCCCTTTACGAAAAAACCTGGTGGGGCGAGGGCGAAATCAAGATCGCGCTGGACGGTGACCGCTCCGGAAGCCCCACTCTGGTCGGCACGGGCACCGAAGATTATATCGGCACCGCCTGGGGTCAGGGCGCCTATATCAACCGCTTCCAGGGCGCGCCGGTCGCGAGCTGGGACGGGGAAGGCCGCTGGACCTTTTACCGCTTCCACGTTCCCGACCCGGTCTACTTCAGCCGCGACATCGAAGTGGGCCTGCAGATGATCGGCGGCGCGCGAAAGGCGATCGTTCTCGATCTTCAGAAAAAAGGGGCGCCGCTGATCCCCGTCACCATTGATCCGGGTTCGCGAACCAACTTCCAGCAGCTCCTGGTCAGCGGCAAACTGCTCTCCGATCCGTCGCTGCCGGACGGCCACACCAATTACTATCGAAGCGACGATGTCGCGGCGGTGGCCTATTTCTACCTGGACCGTCCCGCTGGCGCGCTTCCGCCGATCGCCGCCGCGGCCGAGCGTATCGCCGGCATCCGGAAGCCTCAGGACAAAAAATAAGGGCGGCCCCGAAGGACCGCCCTTGAAGGCATAGCATGCGCCCCGCTTAGTAGCGGAAGCGGATGCCGACCGAGAAGACCCGCTCAAGATATTTGCGCTGAAACGGGAAGGTTGCGCCGTTGCCGCCGGCGAATTCGCGATAGGTGCGGATCGGCTGGCTGCCGGCGAGCAGGTTCAGCGCGTCCACCGCGATCGTCAGGTTCTCGATCGGGGTGTAGGACGCCGAGAAATCCAGCGTGCCGAGGCTGTCCTGGCGAAGGAACGCCTGATTTCCCTGGATGTCGCGCGGCTCCACCGCGAAGTCGGAGCGCCAGTTATAGGCAAGGCGCGCCGAAATCTTGTTGCGCTCGTACATGCCGACGAGGTTGTACGAATGCTTGGACACGCCGGGGAAGTCCTGCTGCCCCTTGAGCTGGTTGTTGCTATATTGCGGCGCCAGTTCGGTGGACGCATCGATATAGGTGTAGTTCGCCTGGACGCCGAAGCCGCGGGCGAAATCGGGCAGCCAATCGAAGTCGAAGAAGGTGGTGAACGCGGCTTCGAAGCCCGAAATCTTGCCGTTGCCTGTGTTGAACGGCGCATCGAGACGAAGGGTGATGCCGTCCTCGCCGCCGCCCGGAATGTCCTGCACCGAACGGAAGATGAAGTTCTTCACGTCGCGGTGAAACAGCGACAGGGTGAAGGCGCCTTGCTTCGCGAAATAATATTCAAGCGTTGCGTCGAAGTTGCGGCTTTCGATCGGCTTCAGGTCCGGGTTGCCGCCATTGGCATTCTGGAAGCAGTTCGGGCTGTTCGTCCCTTCCGTGGTGCAACCCCCGGACCGCGGAAAGATGGTGCCGGACGGGTTCAGATCGCTGAAGTTCGGCCGGGTGCGCGTCTCCGTATAAGCAAGGCGGCCCTGCAGGTTCTCCAAGAAGCCGAGGCGCATGCTGACGTTCGGAAGCACGTCCGTATAACCGTTTTCACGGGTGATCTCGGAAACAACCCCGGTGAGGTCGTCGCGCTGGTTGCCGACAAGCGAGCTTTCGGTGCGAACCACGCGAACGCCGATGCTTCCGTCGATCGGAATGCCCGCGTCGAACTCGTACCGTACCTGGCCGTAGCCGGCATAGGATTTCTCGTTTGCCGTGTAGAGCTGGCCGAGCACTGGAGCGCCAAGCGCGCCGCCATCGGGATTGTTGGTGGTGGCGAACTGGCGAAGCCCGTCGAGATTGCGGAACACGTCTTCATACCGCGCACCGATGAAGCAGGTTTCCGCCTGCAATTTGTCATATTCGAAGCCGCAGGGAAGCGGCCCGATGTCGATCGGCAGGGTGGATAGCAGGGGACGTACTGCGGCGCCGCGATACACGGCACCTTCGCGGCGCTCGGCATCGCGGTTGCTGTGCCGCACCCCGATCTGGATGCGCGGGATGATTTCCCAGGGCGTATCATATTCGGCGTCCAGGCGCATCTGGACATCCTCGCCCTTGCGCCATTCGCTGCGCTGGAAGAGGCCGCGATACAGGTAATTGGCCGGGTTGGTGGTGTCGAAGTTCAGGTAATCGAACGATACGCCGCCGGGGCTTTTCGGGTTGTCGAATACAACGATCCGGTCGGGCGAGCTGGCCAGGGCATAGTCGATATTCACCTGCCGCTCGTCGTAAACGGACGAGGTGTAGGCGATATCGCCGGTGAGCCGCAGATCGTCGGTCACGTCGAAAATCACGCCGCCGCCGATCTGGTAGGTGTCGGTATCGGCGTTGCGGAATTCCTGGAAACCGTCCGGCGCGTTGGTTGTACTTACGCGCGCGCTGATCGGCAGCCCATTGTCTCCCAACACAACATCGCTGATTGTTGTTTCAGGGTTCGAAAACAGCGGAACGAATTGCCAGTAGTTGCTGTCGCGCCCGCGATAGCCTTGGAAAAGGCCATCGACGTAGAATTGCAGCTTGTCATTGGGCTTGTACTGGATTGCCGCGTTGCCCGACGGGCGCACGCGATCGCCGCTGCCGTAGAACAGGCCGCTGCCGTTCGGCGCAATAAAGGCGGGGCGGCTGCCCGATGCGGGACGCGGCGACACGAACAGGTCGTTTTCGCGGGTGGAATCCAGGAAGTCGGTATTGGTCAGCGCGAAATTGACCAGGATGCCGAACTCGCCGCCGTCACCCACGTCCCAGCGGTTGCTGGCAAGGATGTTGCCGTTCCAATCCCACTGGCCCGACTGCTCGAACTTGACCGCGTTGAGCTGGCCGGAAAGCTCGAAGCCGGTAAAGTCGAACGGCCGGCGCGAGCGGACGTTGACCTGGCCGCCGAGGCCGCCCTCGACCTGGTTGGCGGTGCCGGATTTGAAAACCTCCAGCGCGGCGACGCTGCCAGCGGGGAAATCCTGGATGGCCACGAAGCGCTCGTCGCGGGTGAAGATCTCGCGGCCGTTATAGGTGGTGCTGATGTCCGGGAGGCCGCGGATGCGCACTTCGGCGGCCTCGCCGGCGGCGCGGTTGGCCTGCACACCGGGGATGCGGGCAAGCGCGGCGGATGCCGTGACGTCCGGCAGCTTGCCGATATCTTCGGCAACGATGGCGTCCACGATCTGCTCGGAATTCCGGCGAATGTTCTGCGCGGATTGGAGGCTGCGGCGAAGGCCGGTAACGACGATGACTTCGCCTTCTTCCGCCTGATCGCTTCCGTCTGCGCCCTGAACCGCATCATCGGTTTGCGCGGAACCCTGCTCGGCATCGGCCGGGGATTCCTGCGCTTCAACCGCAGGATCGACTGGCGTTGCCGGGCCCGATTGAGCAAGCGCCGGTGCGGCGGCAAGTCCCAGGATCGCTGCGGACGTGGAGCAAAGAATAATCGATTTCAGGCGCATGTTTCAGCCTCCCCAAGGCTTATGAATTGCGGCCTCTTCAGGCCCCCGGGGGAGGTATGGCTGGCGCTCCCGTGGCTGACAAGACGCCCGTGACAAAGCCGTGACACCTGCGTCTATTCGGCAACTGTTGGCGAGGCCAAGCCCTTCATTTCAGCTGGTTCAGAAGCTCGTTCACGCGCCTTTCCGCATCGCGCAGCGCCTGCTTGGTTGATTTCTGCCCGTTAAACGCCGCAGCGATTTCTTCGCCCACCAGCCCTTCGATAGCATTTTGGCGCTGCACACCGCCCGGTAGCGGCTTGCCGGTGGTTGCAACCGGGGCGATGTTCGCGCGGTGCGGCAGCGCCTTGAAGGCTGGGCTGTCCACTACCGCCTGGAACGCGGGCAGGTGGCCGGTGCGCGCCCAGTCGTAGTTATGCTCGGCGATGAAGCGGAAGAAGCGGGCAATCGCGCGCCGCTGCTCCGCCGTGCGTTCCCGCTTCGGCACCACCCAGGCGTGGCCGCTGACATAGCTGACGTCCGCGCCCCACAGCCGGGGATAGGGATAGACCGTATAGCCTTGGTAGAGCGGGCGGCCCGGCGTATTCGCCTCCGCTTCGAACTGGCCGATCATCCAGGTGCCGGTGGGGTAGATGCCGCCTTCGCCCGACATGAAGCTGCCGATCGCCGCCGGCGTGTCCTGGTTGCGCGTACTCACCCCCGAAGCGGTGATCGCGCGGAAGAAGTCGACGATCCGCTCCGCCTCCGGCGTCTGAAGCCTGATCTCGTACGGGTTGGGGAACAGCACCGCTTCTTGGGCAAGCAGATAGGTGTAGATGTTGCGCGCGGCATAAGCGTTGTCGCCGACCAGGCTCTGGATCAGATAGGGCTTGCCGGTGCGTTCGGTGAACTGACGGGCCTGCGCCATCATGTCCTCGGGCGATGTCGGAAGCACCGGCTTGCCGCCGCGCATCAGCCCGGCCTGCGCGAACAGCTTGGTGTTGATGTGGAACAGGCCGCCATGGGTGTCGAAGGGGAGGCCGTAAAGCTTGCCGCCGATCGTCACCGCGCTTCGGCTCGCCCCCGTAAGCGCGGACGGCGAAAGGCCCGCTTCGGCGAGATAAGGCTCCACCGGCTCAAGCAGCCCTTCCGCCGCGTAATCGGAGATCACGCCGGTGTGCATGGTGACGAGGTCGGGCGGGTCCTTCGCCGCCATCTGCGCCGAAAGCTGCGGGTAGCCTGGCCAGGCGACCACGTTGCTGCTGACCCGCACGTCCGTGTTCTGCGCGTTGAACTTGTTGATCATCGCCGTGATGATCCCGCACTCGCCCTCAACCTTGGACACGTCTGTGGCGCTGCCATAATCGGCGCCGCATTCGCCGAAAAAGCGCTGAAGGTAGATTTCGGCGCGGTCATCCGGCGCGGCGATTTCGCTACAGCTCCCCGCAAGCAAGACGGCGAGAGGGAGGAACAGGCGCTTCACTTCGCCGCCGTCCCGCCCATGGCGCGCACGATGTGCTTCTGGAACAGGATGTAGACCACGAAGATCGGAATGGACGCGAACACCGCCTGCGCCATCAGAAAGCCGAGGCCGCTGGTTTGCGCATAGTTCATCTGCGCCGCGGCGAGGCCGACGGTGAGCGTGTACATGTCGCTCCGGGTCGCCGAGATGAGCGGCCACCAATAGGCGTTCCACGAGGCGAGGAACGTGAACACGCCAAGCGTCGCTTGGGCCGGTAACGTGAGCGGCAGGATCACCTTCCAGAACAAGCGCAGCCGCGACGCACCGTCGAGCATCGCCGCCTCGTCCAGTTCCTTGGGGATTGCCCGCATATATTGCGTCATGAAGAAGACGCCGAACGGTCCGGCGAGGCCGGGCAGGATCAGCCCCGAATAGCTGTTGTGCAAGCGAAGGTCGGCGAAGAGCTGATGCTGCGGCAGGATCACCGCTTGCTCGGGAATTGCGAGGCCGAGCAGCACGAAGATGAAAAGCGTCCGCCGGAACGGGAATTCGAGCCGGGCGAAGCCGTATCCGGCAAGGCTGCACAAAGTGAGCACGCCTAGCGTGGTGCCGCCGGACACGACCAAGCTGTTCACCAGCCATCGGAACACCTGATTGCCTTGCAGGATCGAGCGATAATTTTCGAGCGTGTAGGGCGGCGACAAGGCCGCGCCGCTGTTGCCGATCAGCGCTTCATTCTCCTTGAGCGACAGCAGCAAGGTCCAGATCAGCGGCGCAAGCATCACCAATGCCGCAAGCAGGATCGCGAAAAGCGTCAGCGGCGACCAGCGGGCGCGCGACGGGCTGAAATCAGCGGCCACCGTCGCCCTCCGATCCGCGCATGGTAGTGACATATTGGGTCAGCGTCAGAAGCACGATCAGCAGGAACAGCACTTCCGCCGCCGCAGTGGCGTAGCCGAGTTCCCAGCGCGCGAAGGCGCTCTCGAAAATGAACAGCACCATCGTCCGCGTCGCGCCGCCCGGCCCGCCGCCGGTCAGCAATTGCGCTTGCCCGAAAATCTGAAGCTGCGCCGCGGTTTGCAGCATCACGACCAGCACAACCGTGCGCTTCAAGGCGGGAAGGGTAACCCGGCGAAGCGTCGTCCAGCGGCTCGCCCGGTCGAGCGCGGCCGCTTCGTAGACGTCGCCCGGTATCTGCTGAAGGCCGGCGAGGAACAGCATCATCGGCAGCCCGATGGACCACCAGATGGTGGTGATGGCAAGCGCCCAAAGCGACCAGGTCGGGTGGCTGAGGAACGGGATCGGCTCCGCCCCCAGCGCCTGCGCCGTTTCGCCGAGAAGGCCCGCATCCGGCGCAAGCACGAAGCGCCAGATCAGGGTGACGATCGTCACCGACAGAACCGAAGAGGAAAAGAAAATGCCGCGAAACACCGCAGCCCCGCGCGTCGCCCGGTTGAGCGCCAGTGCAAGCGCGAGCGCAAGAACGGTAAGCAGCGGCACGATCATCAAGGCGAGCGCGAAGGTGGCCAGGATGGCGTTCAAAAAGGTGCTGTCGCTGAATAGCCGCGCATAGTTTTCGAGGCCGACGAAACGCCCGCCGCCGAACAGGTCGACGCGCTGCAAGCTCAACCCCATGCCGCGCAGCAACGGGTAGATCAGCATCACCACGTAGGCGGTCAGAAACGGCAAAACGAAGAGCAGGCCGCTCCAGTCCCGCCGCTGCACGCCTGCCTTCATGCGGCGGGCGCTTCCGCGTGGTGGCCGATACCCTCGGCGTCGAACAGATGCGCTGCGGCGCCGTCGATGCGCAACGTCACCGTGTCGCCGATCTGCACCGCGCTTGCGCCGCCGTCCTCGGCGGTGATCGCCTGCCCGTCGGCAAGGTGCGCGTAAAGAAGCGTACGGTCGCCGAGCCGTTCCACCAGATCGACCTTGGCGCTGATTCCGCTGGGTGCAAGCCGCACGCTCTCCGGCCGAAGCCCCAACTCAAGAGCGCCGCTGCCAAGCCCCGCGCGCGGCACCCGCGTCTCCACCACCGATCCGTCGCCCAGCCGCACCGAAGCATAGTCTCCGCCGCCCTCGGCCAAAGCAACCGGAAGCAAGGTCATCGCCGGCGATCCCACGAAGCGCGCAACGAAAGTGTTCGCAGGCCGGCTGTAGATCTCCATCGGCGGCCCGACCTGCTGGATCTTGCGGTCGTTCATGACCACGATCCGGTCGGCCAAAGTCATCGCTTCCGCCTGATCGTGCGTGACCATGATGAAGGCGGCGTCCACCCGGTTGCGAAGCTGGGCAAGCTCGATCCGCGTCCGCATCCGCAGCGCCGCGTCGAGGTTCGACAGGGGCTCGTCGAGCAGGAACAGCTTCGGGTGCTTGACGATCGCGCGGCCGATCGCGACCCGCTGGCGCTGCCCGCCCGACATCTGCCCCGGCTTCTTGTCGAGCTGTTCGGCGATCTCCAGCACCCGCGCCGCTTCCGCCACCCGCGAGTCGATCTCCGCCTGCGGCACCTTCGCGTTCTTGAGGCCGAACGCCATATTCTCGCGCACCGTCATGTGCGGGTAGAGCGCATAATGCTGGAACACCATCGCGACCCCGCGGTCGCCGGGCGGCAACGTGTCGATACGCTGCCCGTCCAGGCGCACCTCGCCCTCATCGAGCGTTTCCAGGCCTGCAATGATGCGCAGCAAAGTGGATTTGCCGGAACCCGACGGCCCGAGGAAAGCGACGAACTCCCCCGCTTCCATGGTAAGCGAGACGCTGTCCAGAACGGGCGTCGCGCCATAGGCCTTGCGGATGTCGGCGAGTTCGAGGCTTGGCAATGCGTCCCCCTGTTACCGGCGCAGCATACAAGAAGCGCGCGCCGCCGCAACAGCGCCGCCGTTCACGCCAGCCGCTCCGGAACCGCGCCTGCTTCGCCGATCAAGCGGTGCGGTTCGGCCTGCGCTTCCCACGGGAAAACGAACCACCTTTTGTCCTCCGCCCGGTCGATCGTGCGCGAACAATGTTCAATCGTTGCGCGGGAGCGGACGTTGTTGAGCAGCACCGCCACCCGCAGCATTTCGCCGCTCTCCCCGGCATGCGCCGACAAAGCCTCGCGCAGCGAAATTATGGTTCCGCCGCTATCGTTGATGTCGTCGACGATCAGAATGCGGCGCCCCGCCTGCATCTTTGCCGCAAGCTTGACCAGCAGCTCGGCGGCAAAGCCCGGCTCTCCGGACGAAACGTCCACCGACAGCATCGGCAGGTCCAGCCGGTGCGACAAGTAGGCGGCCGGAACGAGGCCGCCTCGCCCGATGCCGACAATGAAGTCCGGCCGCCACGGATCGGCTGCAATGCTTTGGGCAACCGCCGCCACGTCGGCCAGAAAGTCTTCGTACGGGATGTAGGCGAGTTCCGGAGCCGCACCCTTGTTCTGCATCAGCCCACTCCCGCCTTGAGGTGGGGAGGGGACTAGCCTCCGGCCGGAGCCTGCACAATAAGCTGACGCGGTGTAACTCACCCGGCGGCCGGATCGTGGGTCGGGGCGCGGGTGACGGCTCCGTCGAAGCCGATGCCGAGAGACATCGCCCGCTCAGGCTCGCCGGTGCCGGGATATTGCCCAACCTGGCTGCACAAACAGCGCGTGCTGAACAAGCGGGAATCGCCTCGCGCTTTCTCCGCCCGGTAGACGCTTGGCGTTACGCCGGACATCCGCTTGAACTCGTGGATCTCGTGGGCCTGGTCGCAATAATCCGGGTCCACCGGCAGCTTGGGCTGCCACGGATCGGGGTGGAGCCGGCGCAGGTTCGCCGCGAACCGCTCGATGATGGACCATTGCTTCGGCGTCACGCCAAGGGAGCGTTTGCAGACCGCGCGCAGATACCGCGTGGACCGCCCCAGATCCCCCGCTATCTGGCCGACCGGGATTGCGCCCGCATGGGCCCTGCTGACGTCCATGAACCAACGCAGATCGCTTTGCGGCACCAGCGGCTTCTTCGGCAGAAGCTGAACCAGAGCGTTGTCCAGCGCGCTCAGCTTGTCGTGCGAAGACTGCGCCCGTTCGAGGGCGGCGATAAACCGCGCCGACCATCCCGGCAGCGCGTCCGACAGGTCGACCAGCTGGTCCACCGTTTCCTCGGGCTTGAGGCCGAAAAGCGGCTCCACCGCCCAGGGTTCAAGAATCGCAATCAGGTAATCCGCTTCGCCGCCGCCCGGCTTGAACACCTCCGCCCAGCTTGTGCACAGCCCTTGCAGGAACAGCCGCGGATAGCGCCGCCAGCTGCTTTCCGATGTTCTGCGCCACCAGGCCAGTTCCCCCATATTGATCCCAACGGGGACAAACGGCGCCGGCAGGCGGTGGCAGGCGGCCGCGGTTGCCGCAAACTGGATCCGCTGGAGAAGGGGAGTAAATCCTTTGAGATCCTCGGAAGGTTGTCGGGCGGTAAGCTTCGGTTCGTTCAAAAACAGCTCCTGCTGTGAGGGAGTCGGTGCAAGGGCGCGCGGCCTCCGGCGAACCCGGAACAGCCGGCTGGAAGGCGGCGGAGCGAAAAGATCCAAGTTGGTGACCCTGCTCACCTGTCTGTCCGCACAACCAAGAACATCCAACGGCCGCCTTACAACGTTTTTTACAATAGATGATAATATATTCAAATTATTTCGGCCAAACGAAGGGCGAATCGAAGTATGCGCAGCCAATTTCCCCACGGCGTTCGCCAAGCAACGATAAACCAAACTCTTTTTAAGAGCACAAGGCTCAAAGAACTTACAGTCAAAACCGGTGTGTTCGTCGCTGAATATTTTCAATTACGAGAAAAGAGCGCCTTTGTTACCCTCGGCGCCGGTTGTACTGCGACGGCAAAGCCTCAGCTGAGGGTGAAGCACGGTGAAGGCGGACCGCGCCGAAAAGTCATTGGTCAACCGTGACGGCGCACCAACCAGAAGCAGGCGGGCTCCGCGGCCTGGTTGAGGTGCTCAAGAGCTTCCGGGTGGAGCATGGCCCGTGCGGCGATGCCCCACCCGCTGCCGGCGAAAGCGACCCCGCGTGGCAAGTCTACGATCTACTTCTCCAGGCCGCGTCGGCGGCGCCCCCCGATATTTCGATCCTCGACTTCGCCAATCTTCTGGCGGAGCGCTTCAATGCCCACCCGGGGCAAGACACGCCGGGCGGCACGTCCGAGGGCAGGGGAGGCGCAACGGAATGCGAAGCGGTGGTCGCCGCGCTGAGCGGCATTGTCGTAACGTCGCTGCCGGAAGCCGCCGCGCTGAAGCTTGCTCTGCTTCACCGCATCGGGCGAGGCCACGAAGCCTGGGCGTTCGCCCGCCGCTACATCGATATATTTCCCGAAAACCGCGACTTCGTCGGTGCCGCCTTGGCGGTTGCGCTGGATCTTGGCGACGTGTCGCTTGCCAAGCGCTGCATCGCCATGTTTCCGCAGGGATAAGGGAGTTGAAACGCGTGTGCGCCGGTTCATCGGAAAAAGCAGGGCGCTAACCCTTCCTTAAAGCGTTATAGCCAGGATCGAAGCGTCAGGAGACGAACCGGCGATGCTGCTTCTTGTGCTAACGGTGGGCGCCGCAACCGCGGCCATCTCGCAAGCTTCGTTCGAAATCCGGGGCTTTGTGCCTCCGCGCTGTCATTCGGGCGAGGTTACCGTTTCCGCAACAGGCGACGCCCAGTCTCAGACAAGCAGCTGCACAGTCTCCGCCGTGACCAGAACAACCGTCGCCGAAGGCGGGACCGAACTCGTGCGGGTGACATTCACGCCTCGATAGTGGCGCGAAGTTCCGGGGCCAGGGCAACCGCCGCCGCTTCTTGGCGTTGCACGTCGCGAATATCTCGTTAGGCGTGGCAGGCCGCCCGCATTCGGGGCTGCTGCGAACGGGAACAATGACCAGGCTTCTTCTTGCCGACGACGATCCGCTGACCCGCGAAGGAATCAAGCTGCTGCTTGCCAATTCCCCCTACCGGGTGGTCGGGGAAGCGGAGAATGGCGCGGAAGCGCTGGCGCTCGTGCCGACGGCCCGGCCGGACCTGCTGCTGCTCGATTTCGACATGCCGGAGCGGAGCGGCTTCGAAGTGCTGCGCACCCTGCGCGAGCGCGGCGACAAAAGGCCGGTGGTGCTGCTCACCGGCCGCATTCCCGACGAGCGGGTCTACCAGGCGCTTCAGGCGGGGCTGAACGGCCTGGTCATCAAGGCGATGGCGATGCGGCAGCTTCTGACCTGCCTCGATTCGGTCACGGCCGGCCGCCGCTGGATCGATCACGAAATCCTGCAACGGGCGATGGATTACAGCCTCAACGCGCAGGACGGCGCTGACGCCGGTCCGCTCGGTACCTTGAGCCAACGCGAGCGCTCGGTTGCCGATCTCGTCGTCCGCGGGCTCAAGAATCGCGACATCGCCGCCGAACTCGGCATCGGGGAGGGGACGGTGAAGGTCCACCTGCACAATATCTTCGAGAAACTGGGCGTCGCCTCGCGCACCGAATTGGCCTTGCTGGTCTCCCGCTCCGACGCCGGGCGCTGACCCTACAGCCTATACCGAACGGTATAGCGGCCTATCCCTTTCCGGCTAAGCGATTTTGCCGCCGGTCCAATATCGGACGGCGGCCCGGCGCGGCATATGGCGGTCATCGAACAACTCTCCGTGGGAAAGACTGCAATCATGAAGAAGATCATCGCAACCCTGCTCGTCACCGCCGCCGGCCTCGCCGCTTCTCCCGCTTCGGCGCAGAGCGTCACCGGCACCGTGAACGTCACCGGCACCGTTAACGCGCGCTGCTCCGTTGTCGCCCCGGGCGGCGCCACCGAAGTGCAGACCTTCAGCGGCACGATCGATCTTCAGCGCCTCGACGCCGCCGACGGCACGCTTCGCGGTTCGCTCGCCACGTCCACCGCGGCCACCCCGGCGGACAACCTCACCGTTGCCACCCGCGTGATGTGCAACACCGCCAATCCGACGATCGGCGTGATCGCAACGCCGCTCAACACCGGCGGCGCAACCGCGGCCGGCGCGGGCTACTCGAACGACATCAACTATACCGCGCAGGTCAAGGTGAACACCGCCTCGGGCACCCCGAAGATGGTTACCTACTCGACCGCGGTCGGCGGCGCCGCCGCCACCGCCCAGCTCGGCGAGCGCATGGCCGGCGGCAGCGCCAACAACGTTTCGGTCAGCGTCTTCGGCCTCGCCGCCAAGGGCGGCGCGACCAGCCTGCTTGCGGAAGGTAAGTACACCAGCGTCGTCACCGTGACGATCAATCCGACCCTCTAATCGGAGACCGGAAAAAGGGGGCCGGACGCGATTTCCCCGCGGCCGGCCCTTTTTTCATTAGCGCTCATGATCACGCTCGTCCGCCTCTTTCTTGCACTCGCTGCCGGCGCCGCCGCCCTTTTGGGCGCGGCGCCGGCGCGCGCGCAGAATACGGCTTATGCGGGCGGCGCTCCGATCGTTCTCTCCATTCCCGTTACCGCTTCGGTCGGCGGCCGCTGCGGCTTTGCCGAGGGCGCGGCGCCGAACGGGGCTTACCACCAGAACGATTTCGATCGTCAGGGCCTGTCGGGCACCATCGCCTTCACCCTGAACTGCACGGGCCCATCGCGCGTTGCGGTGGTTTCGGGCAATGGCGGCCTGGTTGCTGCGGGCGCCGCGCCCACCGGCTATGCGGCGCGTTCGGATTATGACGTGACTTTGAACCTGGTATCCACCGACGGCAAAACCACCGCCACGGCAAGCTGCGCCGCCTCGTCCCTGACGGTGGGCGGAGCCTGCGCGTTTCGGGGCCCTGCTTCCACTGCCCAGGGCTTGCGCCTTGCCGCCCCGTCCGTGAACCAGACCGGCTCCTTCGTCCGGGTCAGCGCCCCGCCTGTCGCTGGCGGACCGCAACTCGTCCAGGGCACCTATTCAGACACGCTGACCATCACCTTGAGCGTTGCTCCGTAAGCTTATTCAGGAGAGTTACCCGTGATCCAGTTGCTTCGCCGATCCCTTGCCGCTTTCCTTCTCGCGCTCGCCGCCCTTGCGCCCGTGGCCGCCACCGCGATGACCGTCTCCCCCGTTGTGGTGAACCTCACGCCCGGCGGCGCCGGCATGACCCAGACGGTGAGCGTCGAGAACACCTTCTCCACCCCGCTCCACGTCGAGCTGCGCGTCGAGGAGATCATCGCGGGCCCCGCCGGCTTCACCGCCACCGGCAAGGAATCGGAAGACCTGCTGGTGTTTCCGCCCCAGGCGGTGATCCAGCCGGGCCAGACGCAGGCGTTCCGAGTCCAGTATGTCGGCGATCCGGAGCTCGCGCGCAGCAAGCATTATTACGTCACGGTGGCGCAGCTCCCCGTGCAGCGCACCGAAGGCCAGCCGGCCATCCAGGTGCTCTACAATTTCCAGGTGCTGGTCAGCGTCAGCCCCCAGAAGGCCGCGCCGGCTCTGCGCATCGAGCGCGCCGAAGTGGCCGCAACGGAGGACGGCCGTCCGGCCGTTGCACTCACCGTCGCCAACAGTGCCGCCGCCCATGGCTATCTCTCCGCGGGCCGGCTCCGCATCGTTCAAAAAGACCGCTCCGGCAAGCGCCTGTCCGAAACCGCCTTCAGCGGCCCCGAGCTTCAGCAGGTGATCGGCTACGGCCTCATCGCCGGCGGCCAAACCCGCCGCGTCCTCGTGCCGGTGCAGCTTGCGCAGCCGGACGCGGTGATCGAAGCCAGCTTTACGCCGGATAACTGAGCATCCGATGACCGTTCGCCGCCGGGCGGCGCTGCTTGCAGCCGCCGCCATGCCCTTTCTACTGCCCGGCGCCCCCGCCGCCGCTTCGGCCTCCGCCGCTGCGGTGCAGGCGGGCGGCGGCGCGCGGGTGGTGCTTGAGCCGCCGCCGGCAGGCGTGGGGGCCCCCCGGCTCAACCCCACGGGGCGCACCGTAAGCCTCGCCGTCACCGCCCGCCTCGACAAGGCAACGCTGGGCGAAGTGATGGTCTCGATCGACCCGGAAGACCGCCTCTCCTTCGACTCCGCCCGCCTGATCGACCTACTGGAACCGGTGCTGGAAGAAGCGGCGCTCCGCACCCTTCGCGCAAATGCCGGCGCCGCGACACTTTCGGCCTCCGATCTCGCCGCGGCGGGCGTCTCGGTCCGCTACGACCCCCAGCTCCTGGAGCTGGTCGTGGAGGTCGCGCCCGAGCGCCGCCTCGCCCGCGCCATCGCCTTGAGCCGCCTCGACGACACCCGCATCGGCGCCTTCGTCGCCCCCGCCCGCACCAGCGCCTACGTCAACGTGCGTGGCACTTTTGACTACATCCACGGCGGCACGAACGGCGGCTTCGCCCCGCCCACCATGTTCATCGACGGCGCCGCGCGCATGTTCGGCGGCCTAGTCCTCGAAAGCGAAGCGATCTGGCAACCGGGCTCCCCCGCAGCCGACATCAACCGCCTCGGCAGCCGCCTGGTGTACGACGATCAGGACCGCCTCCTCCGCTGGACGCTCGGCGACCTTCAAACCATCTCCCGTGGCTTCCAGTCTGCGCCGGACATTGCCGGTATCTCCGTGTTCCGAAGCTATTCGGTGCTCCAGCCGCAGCGCATCGCCCGCCCGCGCGGAAGCCGCAGCTTCCGTCTCGAACGCCCGTCCACCGTGCAGATCGAAGCCAACGGCCAGCTCCTCCAGCGCCTCCAGCTTCAGGCCGGCAACTACGACCTGCGCGACTTCCCCTTCGCCCAAGGCGCCAATGATGTGCGCCTCGTCATCCTCGACGATGCCGGCCGAAGCGAGACGATCCGCTTCAACCTCTTCCTCGACCAGACTCAGCTCGCCAAGGGCCTCACCGAATTCGGCCTCTACGCCGGGGTTTACGCGCCGCAGGGCGAGAGCGGCCCGAACTACCGGGGCGACCCTGCCGCAACCGGCTTCTTCCGCTTCGGCGCAAGCGACGCGCTTACCGTCGGCGTTAATGCGCAAGCCGACGGCCGCACCCAGATGGCCGGCGCCGAAGCGATCTGGTCGACCCCGCTCGGCCTGTTCAGCGGCAGCGTCGCTGCTTCGCGCACAGATGGCTTCGGCGCGGGTGCAGCGGGAACGATCACCTTTCAACGCCTGATCCAGCGCGCCGGCGGCCGTTCCGACACTTTGACCCTTTTCGCCGAAGGCCGCACCGCCCGCTTCACCGCAATCGGCGAAGGCGCACCGCTCAACCCATTCGTGCTCGACGCGGGGGGTGCTTATTCCCACGCCTTCGGCGACCGCATCTATGCGGGCGTCGACGGGCGCTACTCGATCGCGCGCGCCGGACAGGACGCCTTCAACCTGCGCGGAACTGTAGGCGTGCGCCTGTCCCGCAACTTGAACTTCAACGCTGACCTCAGCTGGCAGGGCGATCAGACCGGCCGCCGCCTCGGCGCCTTTCTTTCCCTCACCCTGCGCCTCGACCGCAAGTCCAGCGTCCGCGCCGACTACGACACCCGCTTCGACCGGGCGCGTTTGTCCTACACCACCATCTCCGGCCAGGGTGTGGGTGCCTACAACCTCGCCGCGGACGTGGAGCGCAGCCGCTTCGGCTCGGGCGTCAACCTGTCGGGCAATTACTACCACAACCGCGCCGAGCTGGGCCTGAGCCACTATGGCAGCTTCGCCGGCGATTTCGGCGGCTCGGTCAGCCAGCGCAGCTCCTTGCGCTTCGGCTCGTCGCTTGCTTTCGCCGACGGTGCGCTGTCGTGGGGCCGCCCGATCAACGACAGCTTCGCGATCCTCACCACCCACCGCAACCTCAAGGGCGAGGACGTGGTGATGGAGCGCGGACCATTCGGCTACACCGCAAGCACCGGCGCGCTCGGCGTCGCCACCCACCCGGCGCTTAACGCTTACATAGAGCGGGTGGTCGGCGTCGAAGCGCCCACCGCCGACGCGGGCGTCGATCTGGGGCAGGGGACGTTCCGCCTGCTTCCGCCTTACCGCGGCGGCTACAAGCTCCAGGTCGGCTCGGATTACTCCGTCACCGCGATTGGCCGCCTCATCGGCTTCGACGGCAAGCCGATCGCGTTGCTCACCGGCTCCGCTACGCAGCTCGCCCATCCGGAGCGGCCGCCGGTTGCAATCTTCACCAACCGCGACGGCCGCTTCGGCGCGAGCGGGCTCGCCCCCGGCCGCTGGCGGATCGTGATGAACGACGATCGCAAATCCATCTTCCTTCTCGACATCCCCGCCGAAGCGCAGAACATTGTCCGCGCAGGCGAGCTCAAGCCCCTGGAAGGCGAATGATCATGACTGGTCCTACCAAGCTTCTCCGCCGCCTCGCCGTCACTGGTGCCGCACTCGCCGCCTTCGCCGCCGCCGCCCCGGCGGCCGCGCAGCTCACCACCTGCGGAGTCACCGGGCAGGCGCAGGCGCCCGGCACCGTCACTTACGATCCGTTCAGCGGCAACGCGCTTCAGCAGATCACCATCCCGATCACGCTGACCCGCTTCGCCAACGGCGGCGCCAAGACGCAATCGGTGAGCTTCGTGCTCATTCAGCCGCCCGGCGCGCCGCCTTACCAGATCCTCTACAACGGCCAGAACGTCCTCTACCCGGAGAACAACACCCAAGGCCGCCCCGTCATCGGCAACAACGCCACCGGCCAGATCTACTATTTGTTCGGCGGCGCTAACGCGCCCGATCAGTCCACCCCGTTCAATCTCACCGTCACCGTCCCCGCCAATACCGATTTGTCGGCCGGCGAGCCGATCCGCTTCGACATCCTCTATGTCTGCGTCGGCACCGGCGGCCTCAACAGCGTCGCCGTGCCCACCCGCCTGGCAAGCGCGGTCCAGATCAACGTCAACGTGCTGAGCGCCCTTCAAGCGAGCTATGTCGGCCCGGCGCTCGATTTCGGCGATGTCGGCACCCGCACCTCCGCCGAAGTCCCATCCAACCCAGGCACCCGGACCGGCTATGTCCGTGTCGCAAGCTCTGGCCCTTATTCGGTGCGGATGACGTCGCAGAACGGCTACCGGCTCACCTATCCCGGCGGCAATGCGGCGGTGGCGGAGCAGGCGCTTCGCTACCGGGCAAGCTTCGTCGGCCAGACCCGCGACGCCTCAAACCCATCGGCCATCGAGCGGACCTGTGCCCGTGCCGGCCTTGCCTCCTCCGGCCAGCTCCTGCCGGTCGAGGCGGTGCTTCTGGAAGGCGGCATCGGAAAGGTCGCCGCCCCCAATTACCAGGACACGCTCACCGTCACCGTCACGCCTCTCTTCGCACCGCAAACCGCAACCTCCTGCGCGCCATGAGCGGCGCTCCCGATCCGATGGCGGGGTTGAAGGACCGATTCCGCGCCAGGCTGGCGGAGGAGCGGAGCCTGCTCGCGAGCGCCGCAGCAAGCGGCGACAGTGCGACGTTGCGCTCGATCTGCCACCGGATAGCCGGCGCGGGCGGAATGTTCGGCTATGGCCAGCTGAGCGCCTTGGCGTCGCGGGTGGAGGAAGCAATCGACGACGATCGCCCGCCAGGCACCCTCGCGAGATTGAGCGCCGATCTTCTCCGCCTCATTGACGACGTGGTGGCGCAGGATGCCGAAGCGTTCGCCGCTACGGGACAAAGCAGGTAGGAACGGCCGCCGCCGCTCGCCGGTTCTTTGGGAAACGGCGGCGCGGATAATACCTGGCAGCCCAACCACTGGTAAGGAGCGGTTTCGGTATGGATGACGAACGGGTCTGGTCCTTTGAACGGGATCTCTGGGTCGGCGACCCCGAGCTTTACGCCCACACGATCGACGATCAGTGCCTGATGGTGCTGGCGCGCCCGCCGTTCATTCTGACCGGCCAAGAGGCGATTGCCGCCGTTAAAGCCACGCCACGCTGGACTGACGTCGCGTTCGCTGATCAGCGCGTCTCGCGGCCTCAGGAAGGATTGCTCGTAGCAGCCTACCGCGTTCGCGCGTCCAAGGATGACAGCGAGGGCGTGGAGGCGCATTGCACAACCACCTACCGGCGGCTTGGCCACGAAGAGTGGCGCGTCGTGCAGCACCAGCAGGCCGTCCAAACCGGACCGTGAGCGCGGCCGGTTCGCGCGGTGCCTGGCGGCCGAAGCGGCTCCTCATTACCCGCGCCGCGAAGGGCTTCGATCATGGCCGGGCCATCGCCGCACGCGCGGCCAGCCTGGGCGTGGAAGTGGTCGAGCTCACCGGTGATCGCCTGTCGCTTGGCCTCCCGGAGGACCCGCGCAGAGCCTATGCGGAAGCGAAGAACACGCTCGCAGTGGTGGTCGCCCCGCCCGGTAAGCGAAAGCTCCAGCCGATTGCTCCCAGCGCCGATTGGCGAGTCGATCTCGCCGAAGGCTGCCCGGCCCATTGCAGCTATTGCTACCTCGCCGGCTCGCTGAAGGGCCCGCCGATCACTCGCGTCTATGCCAACCTCCGTGAGATACTCGAAAGCCTGCCCGACTATCTCGGCAAGGGCACGATCACCTCGCGAAGCACGCACCGGGCGAGCGAAGGAACGACCTTCGAAGCATCCTGCTACACCGACCCGCTCGCGCTCGAGCCGATCACCGGCTCGCTTTCGGAGGCAATCGCCTGGTTCGGCCGTTGGCAAGCGGATGCGCAGCTTCGCTTCACCAGCAAGTTCGCCGATGTCGAGCCATTCCTCCCCATCCGCCACGCCGGCCGCACCCGCATGCGCGCGTCGATCAACCCCAAGGCTTTTGCCCGCTTCGAGGGCGGAACAGCACCGGTTGCAGCGCGCCTCGAGGCGCTTGGCCGAATGGCGGCCGCCGGCTACCCGGTGGGGCTCACCATCGCGCCGATCATCGCCGCCGCCGGTTGGCAGGAGGCTTATGGCGAGCTGATCGAGCAAGCCGCCGCCGCCCTTGCGCACGTTCCAGCGCTCGACCTCACCGTTGAGCTGATCACCCACCGTTTCACAGCAGGATCGAAGGCGGTGCTGCAAAGCTGGTATCCGGGATCGTCGCTGGACATGAGCGAACAGGATCGGGTTACGAAGCGCACCAAGTTCGGCAGCGAAAAGCAGGTCTACGACGCGACGACGATGCGGGCGCTGCGGAGCTTCTTCGAGCACCGCATCGGCCAGGCGCTGCCGCAAGCGCGGATCTTATACTGGACTTAAGTGAGCCGGAGCGCCGGGCGCTCGTGCCCAGCTGGTGACCCCTACGGGACTCGAACCCGTGTTTTCGCCGTGAGAGGGCGACGTCCTGGACCGCTAGACGAAGGGGCCGCGTGCACGGCAGGAGGGGCGCATATGGGGGGAGGGGAAGGGTGTCAAGCTGGCCTCACCGCGCCCGGCGGGTTAAGCTCCTCCAATGTGCAACGACTATCGCAGCCGGGTCGACCTCAACACCATCGGGCAGGAGTTCAACGACCTGCGCATTCCCCTGCGCTTTCCCGAAGGCATGCCGAACATGGAGCCGCGGGAAGACATCCGCATCACCGACCGAGCGCCGATCCTGCGCTGGGCGGCCGACGGCGCGGAGCTCGTTCAGCGGCGCTGGAGCTGGCCGGGAGCGGGGGGTAAACCGGTCTACAATTTCCGCTCGGACGGTCGGGAGTTCGCAAGCGGCCGCTGCCTGATCGTCACCGACGGCTTTTACGAGTTCACCACGCCCAAGGAGCCGCGCGCCGATAAGCGCAAGGACAAGTGGCTCTTCACCCTCAGCGGGCACCACTGGTTTTGTATCGCTGGCCTGTGGCGCACCACGCCGGATGTCGGCGAGGCGTTCACCATGCTGACAACCGAGCCGGGGCCGGACGTCCTGCCCTTTCACAACCGGCAGGTGGCGGTGCTTCCTCGTGAGGCGTGGCGGCCTTGGCTCGACGGCAGTGTCCCTGCGCAAGATCTGATCGGTCCCTGCGCGGCTGGATCGCTCCAGGTAACCCGCGCCGGCTAGGCCGCGCGTGCGGGCGCCGTCTTTCGGGCAAGTTCCTCCGCCACCAAAGCGGCGACTTCCATCGCCTGCGCAGGGTTGAGCCGCGGATCGCAATGTGTGTGGTAGCGGTCGCCAAGGTCGGCCACCCGCACCGGCTTCGCTCCGCCGGTGCATTCGGCGACGTCGCGGCCGGTCATTTCGACATGGATGCCGCCGGGGAGGATGCCCTCCGCCCGGCACAAAGCGAAAAAGGCGGCAAGCTCCTCCAGGATGCGCTCCAGCGGGCGCGTCTTGAAGCCGTTCGCCTTGATCGTGTTGCCGTGCATCGGGTCGCAGGACCAGAGCACCGGGTGACCTTCCCGCTGGACAGCCCGAAGCAACGGCGGCAGCCGCTCGGCGACCTGCCCGGCTCCCATGCGCGCAATCAGCGTCAGCCGCCCCGCCTGTCGGGCTGGGTTGAGCCGGTCCAGCAAGGCAAGCAGCTCGTCCGGCTCCAAAGTCGGACCGCACTTGATGCCGAGCGGGTTGGAGAGGCCGCGCAGGAACTCGACATGGGCGGACCCCTGGAAACGGGTGCGGTCTCCAACCCACAGGAAGGCGGCGGAGCTTCCATACCAACCCGCGCCGTCGCGGCGGACCAGTGCTTCTTCGTAAGGGAGGAGCAGCGCTTCATGGCAGGTGTAGAAGGGCATGCCGGCGGAAAGGTCGCGCAGGTGGCTCAACGTCGCCGCCGATTGCGCATAAGCCCGGAACATCCGCTCAGGATCGGGCCGCCTCGCCTCCGGATCGAAAGCGATGCCGTTGACGATATCGCCCCGGTAGACCGGTAGGGCCGCGCCTTGCTTCTCCTCCAAGGCGCGAGAGCGGGGCTTGGCAAACTGTCCTGCGATGCGCGCAGCGGTAACGATCCTGAGGCCGCTCGCCTCGGCCAGCCGCGCGCCCACCGCCGTGATGAGCGCACGCAGGCCGCGGATGTTCTCAGGCGAGAATTCGGCGAAACTTTCCGCGCAATCGCCGCCTTGAACGAAGAACGCGCGTCCCGCCTGCGCCTCGGCAAGGTCGATGGTGAGGCTGTGGGCGTCTTCGGCCGGTACCAGCGCGGGATAAGCGGCAAGCTCGCGCAGCGCTGCATCCAGCGCGCCCTGATCCGGATAGTCCGCCTGTTGCCGCGCTTCGTGGCTTCGCCAGCCCCCCGGTGTCCATGAACCGCCCATGGCGGCCATGTGCGCATTCCGCCGCGCACGCGCAAGCGGAGCCGTTGACGTGAAAGGCCGACAGGTAGAGGGAGCGCCTGGTGAACAAGCTCTTTCCGCACAGCGCGACCAGCGAAGGCGTTACCGTCCGTGTCGCCGTTTCTTTCCTTCCCGAACAATCGGAGCCCGCGCGCGGCCGCTGGTTCTGGGCCTACCATATCCGCATCGAGAATGGCCGCCCCGCACCGGTGCAATTGATCAGCCGCGAATGGACGATCTCAGACGGCCGCGGCGCCCGCCACGAAATCCAGGGCGACGGCGTTGTCGGAGAACAGCCCGTAATCGAACCCGGCGGCTCCTTCGATTATGTCTCGGGCTGCCCCTTGAGCACGTCGACCGGCTGGATGGAGGGCCGCTACCGGATGCGCGGCTCGGAAGGCGCAAGCTTCGCCGCAGAGGTGCCCCGCTTCCCGCTCGTCGCGCCGGCGGTGGCGAGCGGCTCCGGCCATTGATAAACCACGCGAAATCGATCAGCCTTCAGGCTCAGTGAAGGAGTTTTCCATGCGCAAGCCATTGCTCGCCGCCACTGCCGCTTTTCTCCTGCCGCTGGCGCCTGCCGCGGCGGGCACGCCGGTCACTCAGAAGATGACCTGCCCGATCGGGGGCGCCGCATTCAGCTTCACGACCACGGCATCGCACACGATCTGGGGCGAGCGGCCGGACGGGAAACCCTACGGAAGCTGGGAATTCCCGCTCGCCTTGCCCGAATGTCCGGACAACGGTCTGGTCCTGTACAAGGATTACGATGCGGCAGAGGTGGCCAAGCTCGAGCCGCTGATCGCCGGCCAGGCCTATCAGGCGCTGCGCAAGGACGTGCCTTATTACCGCGCTTATTGGCTGATGACGCAGATGGAAGTGCCGGCTGAAGCTCGCCTTCTCGCCCTTCAGCGCGCCGCCTGGCAGGCGGACGGCGAGCCGGAGCGCCGCGCCCGCTACCTTGCCGAATTCGCCGAAGAAAGCGCCAAGCTGCCGGCCGAGCCGAACGATCTGAACTGGATCGGCATGGAGGGGCGGGCGATCAACGCGCTTCGCGAACTCGGCCGCTTCGACGAGGCGAAAGCGCGGCTTGCCAAGCTCCCGCTGGCGAGCCTCGCGGTTGCCGAGCCCGAGGGGGAGGACAAAAGCCCCGCCGCAGCCCAGGCCCGCACCCGCCGCCACTGGGCCGCCTGGTTCGAGACGATGAACAAGCTGATCGCTGCCTCCGACGCTTCAACGGAGCCGTTCGAACTGCTCCCGCGCCGCGTCTGGTCAGAGCGCTGCCTTGCAAAAACCGGCCTCAGCGACCGGCAGCAGGCTTTTTGCACGGCGCAGGCCGCCGCCGTCGAGGAGATTCGCTCCGCCAAGGCCAAAGCGGACGCTGAACTCAAGGCGCTGAGCGAAAGCCGCGACAAATCCGGTCGTTAAGGTGTCTCGCACCGCCAACGCTATTCCTTGCTGCGGCGGCGCAGCGCTCTAAGGTGGCGCGTGTGGCAACCCAGTGACGAGCAAGGGCTTTGACGAAGCGGCGGGCGACGAAAGCGGACCGCTTTCGGGCGAAGCGGCTTTCTACCGGCACCCCTGGGAGGAGACGCCGCTCGGCCCGGCCGACGCCTGGCCGGAGGTGCTTCGCCACTGGATCCGCTTCATGCTTCCCTCCGCGCAGCCCATCCTCCTCGTCTGGGGCGCCGAGCGGACCTTGATCTTCAACCGGGCCTATTCGCATCTGCTCGGCGGCAATTGGCTCAAGGTGTTGGGTGCATCCGCGCCGCAGATCTGGGCACCGATCTGGCCGGACGTGGGCAAGGTGTTGGACGACCTCTTCGCCGGCAATTCCGGCGTCATGGCGCAGCAGCCGATCCGCTCCTTCGCCAGCGGCTTTACCGAGCGGCGCCATTACAGCCGCTCCTATTCACCCATCCGAGACAATGACGGACGGGTGCTCGGCGGCGCGATCTTCACCAGCGATCGAACCGCGGACGCACAGGAGCAGCAACGCCTCGGCACCGAGCTGGACGTGCTCCGCCGCCTGCTCGACAACGCCACCAGCTTCGTGGTGGTCACCGAGGGGGCGCAGCACCGGATCACCTACACCAACGCCGCCTTCCGCAAGCTCGTCCAGCAGCGCGAAGTCATGGGGCTGACGGTGGAGCAGGCCTTTCCCGAGCTCGTTGAACAAAGGTTCGCGGAGACGCTTACCCGCGCGATGGAAACGGGCGAGGCGATCCACGTCATCGAACTGCCGCTCGGCTGGCAGCAGTCGCCGGACGCCCCGCGCGAGATCCGGTACGTCACCGCCGCCTACCAGCCGCTGTTCGATGCGAACGGCAAGGCGATCGGCGTGGTCGGCGAAGGCCATGAAGTCACGGATCACGTGTTAGCGAAAGCGGCGCTGAACGATCTCCACAACGAGCATGTCCATGTTGCCCAGGTGAATGCAATGGGCACAATGGCCGCCACCCTTGCGCATGAGATCAACCAGCCGCTCACCGCCGCGACCAATTACCTGGCAGCCAGCCAGCGGCTCCTGGGCGCGGACATCGACCCCGTTGCCGCGGACGGGCTCGGCCAAGCCTGCGATAGCCTGCTCCGCGCCGCCGACATCATCCGCAGCCTTCGAAGCATGACCGCGCGGGGCGAGCCGAAATGGGAGTCGTTCGATCTCGCTCTTGCGGCGCGCGAGGCGGTGAAGCTGGTGCGCGCGGCGGGCTATGAGGATGCGGAGATAATCCTGGACGGCGACGGCGCGCTGCTGGTGACCGGCGATCGCGTCCAGATCGAGCAGGTGCTCGTGAATCTCGTCCGAAACGCCGTCGAAGCAGTAGCGCGAACTCAGAAGCGACAGGTGCGGCTCGCCCTTCGCCAGGAAGCGAACGAAGCCGAGGTCAGCGTCGCCGACAGCGGCCCCGGCGTCCCACCGGGTACCGCCGAGTCGATCTTCGAATCCTTCGCCACCGCCAAGGACAGCGGCATGGGGATCGGCCTCTCCATCTGCCGGACCATCATAGAAGCGCATGGCGGGCGCATCTGGCTTGACGAAGGCGCCGCGGAGGGCGCCTGCTTCCGCTTCACCCTCCGCCTGGCACGCGACAGCGAGCCCGATCCGGCCGCCGCTTAGGCGTCGATTTCTTCTTCGCTGATTTCGGCGGCGTGGTTCTGGATGAACTGGAAGCGGTGTTCGGGATTGCGGCCCATCAGCCGGTCGACCAGATCGCGTACGCCGCGCTGCTGCTGATATTCCTCGGGCAAAGTCACCCGGATCAGCGCGCGCGTTTTCGGGTCCATGGTGGTTTCGCGCAGCTGGTTGGGGTTCATCTCTCCAAGACCCTTGAATCGCGAGATCTCTACCTTCTTGCCTTTGAACAGCGTCTTCTCCAGCTCGCCTCGATGGGCATCGTCACGGGCATAAGCCACGGTGCCGCCGGCGGTCAGCCGGTAAAGCGGCGGCTGGGCGAGGTAGAGGGCGCCGCCCTCGACGATCTTGCTCATTGCAGTGAAGAAGAAAGTCATCAACAAGGTCGCGATATGTGCCCCGTCGACGTCCGCGTCAGTCATGATGATGATCCGGTCGTAGCGTAATTGCGCCGGGTCGCACCGTTCATGCGTTCCGCAGCCAAGCGCCTGGATCAGGTCGGCAATCTCCTGGTTTCCGCGGATCTTGTCGGCGCTCGCCGAAGCGACGTTGAGGATCTTGCCCCGGATCGGCAGGATCGCCTGCGTCTTGCGGTCGCGCGCTTGTTTGGCCGAGCCGCCGGCGCTGTCGCCTTCGACAATGAACAGCTCCGTCCCGGCCGGATCGTCGTTTGCGCAATCGGTGAGCTTGCCGGGCAGGCGCAGCTTGCGGCCGCTGGTCGCGGTCTTTCGCTTCACTTCCCGTTCGGCGCGCCGTTTCAGCCGGTCGTCCATCCGGTCGAGCACGAAGCCCAGCAGCGCCTTGCCCCGTTCCATATTGTCGGCAAGGAAATGGTCGAAATGATCGCGAACCGCCGCTTCCACCAGCCGCGCCGCGTCCGGGCTGGTGAGCCGGTCCTTGGTCTGGCTCTGGAATTGCGGGTCGCGGATAAAGACCGAAAGCATGATCTCGGCGCCGCCTGTGACGTCCTCCGCCTGGATGTCCTTGGCCTTCTTGATGCCGACCAGTTCGCCGAAGCCGCGGATGCCGCGGGTCAGCGCCGCGCGCATGCCCTGTTCGTGGGTGCCGCCGTCGGGCGTCGGGATGGTGTTGCAGTAGAAAGAGGAGCCGCCGTCGGTCCAAAGCGGCCAAGCAACCGCCCATTCCACCATGCCCTGGCTTCCCGCGAAATCCTGACGGCCGGAGAAGAAGTCGGTGGTGGCGCAGCCGCGCTCGCCGATCTGCTCCTTGAGGTGGTCGGAGAGCCCGCCCGGGAATTGGAACACGGCCTCGGCGGGCGTGCCATCGTCGATCAGCGAAGGATCGCACTTCCAGCGGATTTCGACGCCGGCGAAGAGATAGGCCTTGGAACGGGCGAGCCGGTACAGCCGCGCCGGCTTGAACTTCGCTTCCTCTCCGAAAATTTCCGGATCGGGCGTGAAGGACACGCTGGTGCCGCGCCGGTTCTGGGTAGGACCCACCTTCTCCAGCGGCCCCATCGGTTCGCCGCGCGCGAACGTTTGCCGGTACAGTTCCTTGTTGCGGGCAACCTCCACCACCGTTTGGGTGGAGAGGGCGTTGACCACGCTGACGCCGACGCCGTGCAAACCGCCGGAGGTCGCATAAGCCTTGTTCGAGAATTTGCCGCCCGAGTGGAGCATGGTGAGGATCACTTCGAGCGCCGACTTGCCCGGATATTTGGGGTGCGGATCAACCGGCATTCCCCGGCCATTGTCGGTGATGGTGAGAAGGTTGCCCGCCTCAAGCGTCACTTCGATCCGGTTGGCATGGCCCGCGACCGCCTCGTCCATGCTGTTGTCGAGCACTTCGGCGGCCAGGTGGTGGAGCGCGCGCTCGTCCGTGCCGCCGATATACATGCCCGGCCGCCGGCGCACCGGCTCCAGCCCTTCGAGAACCTCGATGGAATGGGCATCGTAATCGGCGGAAGCGGCGGTTGCGGACGCGAACAGATCGGACATGGCCGAAGGTCTAGCGAAGGGGGAGGGGGGTGTGAAGGGTTCCCGTGCTGTTCCGCTTCGCAAAGGGGGATGCGGCTCGGGCGAACGCTGCGGAAGAAGGGGATAGGCGGCGGCTCGCTCGTGGGGGATGGAGCCGCCGCCACCGGCTGAACCAGAGACCGCCGGTACCCTCAAAAGGGTGAAAAAGCCCTGCCTGTTCCAACACTTATATGAAATACCGGTGGATTACTGTACCGCTGGGGGTCGCAGCGGAGCGTGTGAGTTCCTAAATAGGATCAAGCTTTCCGCGCGCGCTCCATTATCGAGTTTTATCCGTGCCACCGCTTGTTCACATCGTCGAACCCGATGCCGGCTTGGGCGCCCTTCTGGCGTCCATGCTGCTGCGTCACGGCCACCTTGCGCAAACCTTCGGCAGCGCTGCGAGCTTCCTCACCGACGCGCGGGCGAGGGGCGGCTGTATCCTCCTCGACCTGCGCCTGCCGGACATGAGCGGCGACAATTTCCTGGAAGAACTCGCACGACGCGGCATTGCTCTTCCCGTGGTCGCAATGGCGGAGCCGGGCGATCCGGGCGCGGCGATCCGCGCAATGAAGCTTGGCGCGATGGATTATCTGGAAAAGCCGGTGGCGGAGGACGAACTGCTGGTGGCGGTTGAACGCGCGCTCGATACCTGGCGTCAGGACGAAGATCGCCGTCAGGCCCGGGCCGAGGCCGAAGCGCGCTTGCAGTGCCTCAGCCCCCGCGAACTGCAGATATTGCAGGGGTTGGTCGGCGGGCTGGCCAACAAGGCGATTGCCCGCGCCCTTCGGCTCAGCCCGCGCACGGTTGAAATGCACCGGGCCAACATGATGGACGATCTCGGGCTTTCGAGCCTGCCGGATGCGCTCCGCTTGGCAATTGACGCAGGCCTGCCGCCGCTTGCGGAGGAAGGGGCCCAGGAAGCGGCGGCTCCGGCCCGCGCCGACTCCGCCCGCACCCTGGCCCGCCACGCGGGCGAGACCGAGCGGCGTCACGAGGAGAAGCTGAAGCTGGTTTTGGAAGCTTCCGGCGACGGCGCCTGGGAGTGGATCATCCCGACCAGTGAAGTCCACCTGTCGACTCGGCTGATCGAGCGGTTCGGCTACACCCGCGAAGAGGCGCCCGACCGGTTCGACTCCCTGGCGGACTTCATCCACCCGGAAGACTGGGAATATTTCCGAGCCGAGATACTGGGAGCTGTGGAAGGCCGCAGCGACTCCTTTTCCTGCGAATTCCGGGTTCGCCGCGCCGACGACGGCTGGGCCTGGATCCTGGATGTCGGCAGCATCGTCGACCGGGACCGCAACACCGGCGCGCCAATCCGCATGGCCGGATCCGTGACCGAGATTACCGAGCGCAAGGAAGAGGAGCAGCGGGCGCGCGAGGCCCATGAGTTGCTGGAGCTTGCCCTCTGGGGCGCCGGTGCGGGTTTGTGGGAGGTCGATCTCGAGACCCAAATCGTTCACCTGTGCCGCCGCAGCCGCGAGCTGCTCGGCCTGCCGCTCAACGGGCCGGAATGGATTGCCTGGGGAGATTGGGAAGCAACGATCCACCCGGACGACCGCATGGCTACCGCAGCGGCCCTCGAGCGTGCGGTGCGCACCGGCAGCCCTGTAATCGCCGAATACAGCGTGTTGCTCCGCGACGGCTCCACCCGCCGGATTCGCGGGCTGGGCAAGGTAGTGCCCGATCCTTCAGGCACGCCGCGGCGCGTTGTGGGCCTTCACCAGGAAGTTACGCCGAGCGAAGAACCCGGCCTGAGCCTTCGCCGCGCCGCCCGCTAAGGACTCCGCTTTTCCAACCGTTCTGCTTTAAGAGTGCGGCCTCGGAACGCCGCGGTGCGGTCAGGCGGTAAAGAGGCCGCCGCTGGAACGCGGCTCCTCGCCGTGAATTCGGTCAAGGTAGGCGGACGCGAGTTCGTAATGCGCCTGAACCACCGCCTGGTGGCGCGCCTGCTGGGCGGCTTCGATTTCCGCTTCGGCGCGGCGTTCGTAATAATCAAGGTCTTCGTGCGACATTTTACGCGTGGATACTCCGTCCTTCATGACCGCTAAAAAACGAACAAAGCCGGCACGCCGTTCCCGAAAAACACACTGATCTGGATCATCCCGCGTCCGGAACGTCGCCCGGAAAAGCGCGCCCCTCGCCTTATCGGGCGGCGGCGGCTACAGAGCCGCCATGCTGCTCGCCATCGACGCCGGAAACACCAACATCGTCTTCGCACTTCTTGAAGACGGCGTAATCCGCGCGCGCTGGCGCATCGCTACAGATCCCCGGCGCACCGCCGATCAATATGCCGTCTGGCTCCACCAGTTGATCGAACTCGAAGGCTTTCCACGCGACGTGGTGGAGGCCGTGATCATCGGCACGGTGGTTCCGCGGGCCACCCACAATCTATCGGTTTTAGCCGAGAAATATTTCAAGGTGGAGCCGCTGGTTGCCGGCGTCGGCGACGCGGAGTGGGGCATAGAACTCGACGTCGCCGAACCGCGTAGCGTCGGCGCCGACCGTGCGCTGAACGCCATCGCCGCGCACGCCATCCACGCAGGCGACCTGATCGTCGTCGATTTCGGAACCGCCACCACCTTTGACGTGGTTGATTATTCCGGGGCGTATAAGGGCGGCATCATCGCGCCTGGCATTAACCTGTCCCTCGATGCACTCGTCACCGCCGCCGCCAAGCTGCCGCGCATCGCGATCGAAGCGCCTCAGGACAATCTCTCGGTGATCGGCCGCACCACCGAAGATCAGATGCACATCGGCATCTATTGGGGCTATGTGGCGATGATGGAAGGGCTTTTGGCCCGGATGAAGGCGGAAATCGGCCGTCCTGTCACGGTTGTGGCCACTGGCGGCCTTGCCACTTTGTTCGATCAACATACATCGGTGTTCGACGTCATCGAACCCGATCTGACGCTTCAAGGCCTCGGCCTGTTATACGGGCGGACACAAGCCGCCTCCTGATCATTGGAAACGCATGAAACCCGGTAAAGAACTCCTTTTCCTCGCCCTTGGCGGCTCGGGCGAGATCGGCATGAACGTCAATCTCTACGGCTGCGACGGCAAATGGCTGATGGTCGACCTCGGCATGACCTTCGGCGATCCGAACTATCCCGGCATCGAGCTGGTCCTGCCCGACCTCGAATTCATTGAAAAGAATCGCGGCGACCTGCTCGGCGTGGTGCTCACGCACGGCCATGAAGACCATATCGGCGCGATCCCCTATTTGGCCGCCGACTTGGGCGTGCCGCTGTATGCGACTCCGTTCACCGCCGGCCTCATCGCCAACAAGCTGGAGGAAGAGGGGCTTAGCCGCGAGGTAAAGCTCAACCTCGTCGATGTCGGCGGTTCGGTGCAGATCGGCCCCTTCGGCGTCCGCTACGTGCCGCTCGCCCACTCGATCCCCGAAGCGCACGCGCTGCTGATCGACACGCCCTACGGCAAGGTGTTCCACACCGGCGATTGGAAGCTCGACGACGCGCCGCAGGTCGGCAGCCCGACCAGCCCCGAGGCGCTCCGCGCGATCGGAGACGAGGGCGTGCTGGCGATGGTGTGCGATTCCACCAACGTCTTCACCAAAAACGCGGCCGGCTCCGAAGCCACCGTCCTCGAAGGGCTGACGGAAGTCGTCGGCGCGGCGGAGGGCAGGGTGGTCGTCACCACCTTCGCCTCCAACGCCGCCCGCCTCCACACGCTCGGCGAAGTGGCGCGGGCGACGAACCGCAAGGTCTGCGTCGCCGGCCGCTCGCTCGACCGCATCCTCAAGGTTGCGCAGAGCGTAGGCTATCTTCGCGACTTTCCGGAGACGGTGCGTCCGGAAGAGGCGATGAAGCTGCCGCGCCGCGACGTGATGGTAATCGCCACCGGCGGCCAAGGCGAAAGCCGGGCCGCGCTTGCCCGCATCGCCTTCAACAGCCACCCGATCAAGCTCGAGGCCGACGACACGGTGATCTTCTCGTCCCGCCAGATTCCGGGCAACGAGGTGGCCATCGGCCGCATCCAGAACGCGCTGGCCCATGCGGACGTGCGGATGGTGACGGAGCGCCAGGCGCACGTCCACGTCTCCGGCCACCCGGGCCGGCCCGAGCTTGCCGCTATGTACGAGTGGATTCGGCCTGAAATCCTGATCCCGGTGCACGGCGAATCGCGCCACCTTCACGAACATCGCCGCTTTGCACTCGAGCAGGGCGTGCCGCAGTCCATTGTGCAGGAAAATGGCGATGTGATCCGCTTGGCACCAAATGGGCCGAAGAAGCTTGGCGAGGAGCGGGTCGGGCGCTTGATCCTGGATGGGGACGTCATCCTCGGTGCGGACGGTTCGACAATGAACGAGCGCCGCAAGGTTGCCGCGAACGGCATTATTTCGGTGGCGCTCGCGCTTGACGCCAACAATCGCCTGCGCGGGCAGGTCGAGATCGGCCTGGCCGGCGTGCCGGTGGAGGAAGACCGCGACGACTTCATCGAGGAGGCCGCCCAGGCCGCCGCCGATGCGGTCGCCAAGGGCGCGCAGACGGAGGACAAGCTCCGCGAGGCGATCCGCCTGGCGGTGCGCCGCTGCGCCACCGAGTGGACCGGCAAGAAGCCGGTTGTCGACGTCCTCGCCGTCCGGCTCTAGCCGATGCGTATCGGCTCGGCGCTCGCGATCTACGTCCTGTTCTGGACGATGAGCCTATTCCTCGTTCTCCCCTTCGGTGTCCGCACCACGGAGGAGGAGGGCGCGGAACGGGCCGCCGGCCACGCCGAAAGCGCGCCCCACCGCTTCAGCCTTGGCAAAGCGGCGTTGCGGGCGACGATCCTGTCGCTGGTCCTGTTCGGGCTGTTCTACGCCAACTATATCTTCGGCTGGATCACCGCCGAAACTTTGGACTGGAGCGGCCGGAGCTAGGCTGCGTCGCTACTTCCTCAACCGCTCAATCGCCTGAGCAAGCGCAACATACAGCTTGCCCATGTCGCTGGACAGGATGGTCACGCCCAACGGTGATCCATCGCGGTCGGCCAATACCCGGCGAAGCATGGCTTCGAAGTCGTGGATGTACCGGTTCACCTGCTCGCGGAATTCCGGCTCATCCTCATAATGTCGGGCGATCTCGCGGGTCTCAGTCGCATCCAGCAGGCGGACAGCGCGCCGGGTGAAGACGCCGCGATCGCCCTTCAAATATGCCGCCCACGCGCTGTCGGTGACATCGTTTGACAGGATCTTCGTCACGTCGATCGCCGTCGAATTGAGCGATTCGATCAGCAAGGCAACTCGGCGGGAGAAGTTCTCGCTGTCTTTCTCTTCCCGTTCCTTGCGCGCCGAATCGATCCGTTGCTCCACCGCCGCGGCGGTCTCGCCGATCGTCAGCATCTGGCGGGTGAGGCGCTCCGAGGCTTGGCGCGCAGTGGCAAGCGCACGCTCCGAGACGGCGGCAAGCTCTGCCATCTGGCGCTCGACGGTACTGCTGATCGCCTCGCTCAGCGCGGCCCGACCCGCTTCGCCCAAGGCGGCCGCGCTTGAAGGGATAACGGCAGAGATGGCCTCGCGGGCGCGCTCCGCCGCAAGGTTGGCGGTTTCCCGCACCCGCACCATGGCCTCCACAAGCTCCGGCCCTGTTTCGGACACGATCCGCGCCGCCGTTTGATGGGCTTCGGCGGCTGCACGGCCAAGGGCTTCCAGCTTGCCCTCCGCGTTTCCTGCTCCTTCGTCGATCCGCGCGAGAAGAGCGTCGAGGGCTTCGCGCTGGCGGGAGAGGCTTGCCTCCGTTTCGCCAAGACGAGCCGCGGCAGTGTCTGCCGAGGCTTCCGCGCTCGCCAGCACCGGCGCCAGTTCGGCCGCAGCTGCGCGGCTGCGCTCGGCCTGTGTTTCGACGCGTTCAAGGGCTTGCGGAATGGTGCCGTTGAGCTGCGCCGCGACCTCGCCAAGCGTTTCCGATACAGCCTGCGCGCGCTTGCCAAGCGCATCCGCGCGTGCGTCGCCGGTGGCGAGCTCGGCTTCGAGCGACGCCGCGGCGCTGCGAAGAGCGGCAATCCCGCCGCCGATCTGCTCCGCGTGGGCTACGCCCGCGGCGCCGGCGGCCGTGAAGCGCTCCTCAAGAGCGGCGACGTCCGCGACAAGCGTTTCCACAAGCGCTCGGCTGCCGGTGCCGTGACTGGCAAGCAGCGCCGCCACCCGCTCCGCCTCGGCGGCCACACCGGTGACGCGCGCTTCGATCTCGCCCGAAGAGTCTGCAATCCGCGCTACCGGATCCTGAAGCGCCGCCACCGCCTCCCCGGTCTGCCGCGCCTGCACTTCCACCGTGGCAAGCGAAGTGGGAAGGGCGGTACCAAGCTGGTTGCTCAAGCCGGCAAAGATGCCGCTTGCTTCGCGGCCCTGTTCCACCAGCTGCGCGGCCTGATCACGTCCGCCGCTAAGTTCGCCTACCAGCGCCTCCATGCTTCCCCTCACCGCGCCGACCGCGACAGAAAGCCGCTGCGTCTCCGCGGTTCCGGATATGCCGAGCTGCCGGAACCAGTCCTCAAGCTCGGCAAGTTCCTTGCCCAGCCCGGTGACCAGCGCATGGCTGGCCGCGTCCTGCGTTTCCAGGTGCGAGGACAGCCCCTGTATCTTTTCGCCAACCAGGTCGAGCCGCCTGGACAGGCTCTGCGCTGCCTCCTCGCCGGCGCGGTCCAACGCGGCGCGGCTTTGTTCGATACCGGAGAACATCGCTGCCGCCTGCGCGTCCAGCCCAGCGCGCGTTGCGTCCACCGCTTCGGCGGCGCGGGCCATGGCGGCATCCACGGCCGCGTTCATTGAAGCTGAGGCTTCGCCCATCGAGGCGGAAGCCGCGGTGCTGCCGCTTTCGATGCGGGCGATGTGCGCCGCCAGCCGCTGGGCCGATCCGCCGAGCACATCGTCCGCCTCGCGGCTCTTGGCGGCGATCGCGGCCAATTGCGCTTCAAGGCCGCCTGCCTGCTCGTGCGCGGCAAGACCCGCCTCCTTGATTGCTTCGGCAACAGATCGCGCTTGTTCCTCCGCCCGGGGGAGATCATGAAGCAGGACGCCGACATCCACCTTCGCCGCCGATGCCGCCGCGTCCAGTGCGCCGGCGGTGCGATCGAGGTTCGCCGTTTCCTTGGAAAGGTAATGCGTGACCCGCCCGAGCCGGTCCGACGCTTCGTCGCCAAGTGACATGAGCCGCTCCGCCTCGCCGCGCAGGCGGGCGTGATTCGCCTCGATCCGCTCCGATACGATGGCGAGCACGCTTTCCAGCGCGGTGCTTTCGCGGCGCATGTCTTCGACGGCGTGAGTGAAGCGTTCCGCTTCTCGGCGCGGCGTTCGACCGAGCCACACCCAGAGCAAGGCGATCAGCGCCAGCGGCCCCGCAAGCGTCGCGATGGCGGAGATAATGAAGGGCAGGCTGAGGGCGGGGCGGCTCTGCCAGGCATTCCACCCAAAGGCGCCGATCCAGCCGAGTGCAAGCAGCAAAAGTAAAGTGCCGAGCAACTTGATTCGCAGCGGCATGGCGGCGCGCTCGACCTGCGGCTCTTCCGCCGCAAATGCCTCGGCAGCCGGCGGCGCATCGTCCGTTGTCCGGCCGATCCAGTCGGCGCTGTTCCGTACCTCGTGCAGGCCTGCTTCGGCCTGCGGCTGCGCTCGTTCTGCCCCCGTCATGGGAATGTGTTTACCATCTTTCCGCCGATGCGGAAGCTGGGAAGGATACGAGGCGTTAACGCCCCCGCGCTACAATGGCGCAATGGCCTATGATTCCGGAGCTTTGAACGCCTCGCTCGCCGCCGCGGTGGGCAGCGACGCCGCCTTGATGGGGGAACTGCGCACAGCATTCGTGGAAAGCGCCGCACGGCAAGCCGATCTGATGAGCCGCGCCCGCTGCGACGCCAATTGGGAGTTCGCCGCCTCACGCCTCAAGAGCCTTGCGGCAAGCTTCGGCGCGGTTGGGTTGATGGCGCTCGCCGATGAAGCGCTTGACGGAGCGCCCGGCGATCCCGTCGTGCTTCGCAAGCTGCGCGCCGCGATCGACGACTTCGCGCCCGCTTAAGTCTTTGCGCGGCTGACGCGGTCGCTCTATCCCAACCGAATGGGTGGAAGTTTTCCGTGACATTGGCTGCATTGATCGCCGCTTACCATGAAGCGGACGAGCCGGGCGGCGGGCTACGCGCAACCCTGCCGCTTGCGGGCCGCACCGTGCTGGAGCGCCAGGCGCGGCTCGCCGCCGCCGCGGGCGCAGACCTGATCGTGGTGGCGGTGGAGCGTGTCCCCGCGCCGCTCCTGGAAGCGATCGACCGGCTTCGAAGCGGCGGGCTGAAGGTTGTCGTCGCGCGCAACGCCGCCGAAGCCGCCGAGGCCGTCCACCCGGATGACCGGCTGCTCGTCTTCGCCGATGGGCTTGTGGCCACGGAAACGCATATCGGCCGCCTCCTGGCACTGGGGGCACCGACCATCGTCACGGTGGTGGACGCGCGGGTGGACGACCGCTTCGAGCGGATCGACGCGCACAGCCGCTGGGCGGGCCTGGCGCTGTACGAGGGCGACATGCTGAAGCGCACCGCCGCAATGCTGGGCGAATGGGACCTGCAATCGACCCTGTTGCGGAAAGCGGTGCAGAGCGGTGCTCGGCAGCTCGCCTTGCGCGGCGAACCGGCCGACGATCTTCTCACCGTCGCCGAACGCGCGGAAGATCTTGGCGAGCTTCAGCAGCGCATCTTCGACAACGCCGGGGGTGAGCGGGAGGACTGGGTATCGCGGTACCTGCTCGGCCCGCTCGAGCGCGCAGCGGTCCGCCGGGCGATGGCCACCGCCATTACGCCGACTGCGCTCACCCTTGCCGCCGCCTTGCTAACCGCGCTCGCCAGCCTTGCTTTCGCCTGGCACTGGCTTGCGCTCGGCATGGGGTTCGCGCTGCTCGCCACGCCGCTCACCGGCATTGCCGAGCGTCTTGCCGCCTTGCGCATGCAGGAAATCGACCGCGACAGCTGGTGGTCGCACCTGCTGCCGGCGCTGTCCGCCGCCGCGCTGCTGGCGCTTGCCTTTGGTCTTACGGAAACGCGCGGCTGGGGCTGCCTTGCGCTCGCCGCAGGCGCGATCGCGTTCAAGTTCGCGCTGCGGACCGAAGCGCAGGGGCACGAGGTTCCGGGCCGCCACTGGCTCGCCGAGCGCAAGGGCATGACCTGGCTGCTCCTCCCGTTCGCCGCCGCGGGTCTGTGGGGCACCGGCCTCACCGCGCTCGCCGCTTACGCCGCCGGCAGCTTCTTCTGGGCCCAGCGGCACGTTCACCACACCGCGCCCCCTTCTTTATCGGCGCCTTCCGCTGATTAGCGCCGCTTTAACCCTAGCGCCTTAGACAGGCGCAATGTCCGACTTACGGCCAGGGGTGAGTGAAGGGGACGGCGCGGTGCAGCTGCTCGCGTCGGCGCGCGCCCGCATGTCCGCCGCAGCCGCCGACCTTGCAGTTCCTGCCGAGCATCGGCTGACCGATCGGGAGCGCACCACCTTCCGCTCGCTGCTTGGTCAGTTGGTGCGCAGCGTGGAGGACGAACTTCGCGCCGGCCTCCTTGCCGCGCCGCTGCCGCAAGGGCTGCAGGCGGCATTTTCCTCGGCCCGTGTGGAGATCGCAATGCCGCTGCTCGCGGAGCGCACGGCGCTCGGCCAGCCGGCGTTGATCGACCTTCTGCTGCGCCGCACGGAGGAGCATCGCCTCCAGCGCTCCGCCTCGGCCGAAAGCGCCCTTCTCATTGAGTTGGCAGGCGACACCGAAGAATCGGTTGCTCGTAACGCCATGGCCCTGCTGATCGCGCAAAGCGGACGCCTCGACGGCTTCCGCGATCCGGTTATCCCCCGCGCCGATCTGCCGGCCGAGCTCGAGCACCTACTGGTCTGGACCGTTGCCGCTGCCTTACGCCGCTACATGGTCACCATTCACAAGGCGGTGCCCACTGAGTGCGACGCCGCGCTTTCTGCCGCCGCCGCCCGGGTTCTCGCCCGCCACGACGAAGGCGAGACGGTGGACGCACGGGCGATGCACCTTGCGCTCGCCCTGCGCAGTGCCGGGCGGTTAGAGGACGATGCTCTTCTTCATCGCTCCGCTACCGAAGGAAGCCTGCCGCTGTTTCTTGCGCTTCTCGCGCTTCGCACCGGCCTTGCCCCGGCTTCCGTGTGGGAAGTGCTTAGCGCTGCTTCCGGTCTCCCGCTTCTGCTCCGTGCAGCGGGCGTGAGCCGCGACGAAGCGGCGTCGGCGCTGCTCGCCTGGGGCATTGTTGAAGCGTTGCTTCCCCAGGCATTGGCTAGCTTCGACGGTACCAGCGCCGAGGCGGCGCGTGCAGTGTTGAGCTTCTGGGCGGTGGACCCAGGCTACCGCGCCGCCGTTGGAAGACTTATGCAATGACCGCGCCTATCCGCGGCCACGTCAACGGCGACGGACGTCTGGTTTCAGCCGAGCCGCGCCTGCTTGCCTTGCAGCGCGCTGCCGGCGGGGAGGAGGGCGGGCCGCTTGCCGTGCCGCAGCTTGCCTCGCTTGCGCGGCTTGCAGCCCGGCTCGGCATCACCATTTCGCGCGCTGCTGTCGCCGCGGAAGGCGAGGCGGACATCGACCTGTGGGTGCGGGCCGATCCCGCGCAAGCTGGCGGCGTCGACCTCCAAATTACCGGCTGGACCACCCGCGCAGCGCGGAGCCCGGCGCCTGCCGCCGAGGGCGAGCGTCAGGCCGATTTCCTTCGCGCTTCGGCCGAATGGATGTGGGAAACCGATCAGAGCCTGCGCTTCAGCGCGCTGTCCCCGGCCGCCGCCGCTGCCGCCGGCGGACGGCCGGCCGAATACCTTGGCCAACAGCTCACCCGCTTGTTCAGGCTTGAGGAGCAAGGGGAAGGTGAACTGCCCTTGCTCACCGCGCTCGCCGAGCAGCGCGGCTTCGACACGCAAGTCGCCGTTCTCCGCGGCGGCCGTGGCGGGCGTTATCGCCTTGCCGCAATCCCGCTGATCGACGGCGCCGGCCGCTTTGCCGGCTTTCGCGGCTCTGCCACCAGCCTCGGCGGCGCCGTTCCGGCGACGCCGCTCGAGCCGCAGGAGATGCCCGACTCCGGCGCTTTTTCAGAGCGCCTCGACAAGGCACTGCGTGCGCCGCTTGCCCATATCATCGCCAACGCCGAGACCATTGGCGCGCAGCCGGAAGGGCCGATCCGCGGCGATTATGCTTCTTATGCGGGCGACATCGCGTCCGCCGGCCGCCACCTGCTTGCTCTGGTCGATGACCTCGTCGACCTCCAGGCGATCGAGCGCCCGGAATTCGTGCCGGACGCGGAGGAGATCGACCTGGCGGACGTCGCCCGCCGCGCTGCCGGGCTGCTGGCGGTTCGGGCAGCGGCGCGCGGGATAAAGATCGACGTTCCCGCCGCCTTTGATGCCCTGCCGGCCACCGGCGAGTTCAAGCGCGCGCTGCAGATCGTCGTGAACCTTCTCACCAACGCGATCCGTTATTCACCTGATGGCGGTTCGGTGTGGCTCCGCACCGACCGGGAGGGCGATCTCGCTGCCTTGGTCGTCGCCGATCAGGGCAAAGGTATTGCGCCGGAGGACCAGGCGCGAATCTTCGACAAGTTCGAGCGGGTCGATCCTTCGGAGCCGGGCGGCACCGGCCTCGGGCTTTACATCTCGCGTCGCCTCGCCCGCGCGATGAAAGGTGATATCGCGCTGGATAGCGCACCGGGCCAGGGGGCTCGCTTCACCTTCACCTTGCCGCTGCGGCGGGACTGATCCGCTCCGCAAGGGCGATTTTCGAAAGCACTCTCTTGCTTCCCCAAAATCGTGTATAGCCGAATCGGGGACGGGAGATTGTCGCCCCAAAGGCAGACGATCGGCGAAGCGCTTCGGAAAAAAATCCGGAGCGCTTCGTTTTTGAGGGAACCGGTGGTGGGGTAGGGCGTTCTGCATGTACCCCCCCGCTGGTAGTCACCCCCCCCCCGACTACCACCCAAGCCCCGGCCGGAAACGGCTGGGGCTTTTTCTTTGTGGAGTTGGGTCGGCAGGCGAAGCAGCGGGCAATCAGTGGCCCTTATGCGCCATCTGCGGGCCCTTGGTATGCTCGCAGGTGACCGTGGGGTTGAAGGGGGCGAAAACGCCGCTGGGATTGTTCCGCCATAGCCAGACATGCTTGTCGAAATGCGGCTCGAACATATGCGCCTCGTCCATCGCGGTGGCCGGATCGTCGGCCATCCGCTCATAGTCGATGCCGTGGAAGCTGGGCGGCGCCGTGTTGCCGGCCGCCTTCCAGGCTTTCTCGAACACGAGGTTCTCCACCGCCACCAGCTCCAGCGAGCCGTCGGCGCGCGGTTCGTAGATCAAGATTGCGGGCTTGCGGAAATCCGTATGGGTGCCGGTCCCGGTCACGCGCGGGTTCGGCGGGCCGGCCACCCCGAGCAGGTCGGGCCGAAAGAAGTGGATGCCCATTCCGCCGAGCTTTTTGTCCATGCCCATCTCGCCCGCCGTTTCGCATTGATTGCCCGGATTGATGTAACCCTCGGCCCGCGCGACCTCTACGTCACGGAAACGGGCGGTGGCGGCGCGGACTTCGGCCAGCGTCGGCTCGCCGGTTGCGGGTGAAGGGGCAGGGCCGGCGGCATAGGTCGCGGTAGCGGCGGCCAGGCCGAGCGCGGCGGAAAGCAGGAAGTTCATAACCGTTTCCTCGATTTGGTGGAGCGCCAGCCTGTGGGAACTTGATGCCGCGCTATTTGAACCGCCGCCGTTGCAGGCGCGTTTCGCGTGGCCGATCACTGCGTTGCAATTGTTTCGGGCTGGACAGACGCGCTGCTCGGCAGTCACTTTGCCGTCTGTCGTTGTGGGGGAACACGGATGATCGAGCTTGGGGCGAGCCACTTTGCAGACCTTTGCGCGTGTGAGACGGTGCGGGAGCGGATCGGCACGGTGGAGGCGGAGCGGCAGAACGCGGCGCGCACGTTCTGGACGCGCGGCCTCACCGGCATCGTTCTTGCCGTTGCCGCCTTGCTGTCGCTTCTCGCCTCGGGCTGGGAGGCCGCCGCGATCGTCCTGTGCGTGCTGATCCTGATCGGGGCCGGCTTTGCTGCGGCCAAGCCATTGATGGAGGTCAGCGAAGGCCTGAAGCTTCCCGTATTGGAGGAACTCGCCCGGCGCGCCTCGATGGAATATCTTCCGGGCGACTTTACGCCGCCGGTCTACGATCGCGCCCGCGGCGTGCTGTTCGGCTCAGGCCTGACCAGCCAGACGTTCACCGATCTCTTCCACGGCGCGGACGAAGGGGGGTGCGGGCACGCGGTTTATGAAGCCTGCCTGCAGCGGCGCGTCGGCAAGAACAGCGCGGTCGTGTTCAGCGGCCAGATCTACGCAATTCACCGCGCCACCCGTGCCGGCGGCGGCATCACCGTGGCGGTGCCGGACCGGAGCATCTTCAACTTCTTCAAACCGGCAAGCGACATGGAGCGGGTGAAGATCGAAGGCGACGAGGCGTTCGAGAAGAGGTTCGAGATTTATTCCACTGCCCCGATGGAGGCGAAGCAGCTCTTCTTCTCAAGCGACCTGCGCCGGGCCCTGCTCGCACTTCGCGAGGAGGGAGCGGTATCCATCTTCGTTTCAGCCGAAGAAGCGCTTGTAGCTGTCAGCAGCGGCAAGAACCGGTTTGAAGCAGGCAGCATGCTCCGCCGCCTGCCGCCCGAAGACCGGGTGAAGCGGATGTTCGACGATCTTGCCGCCTCACTCGAAACGCTGAGCCTGCTCCGGCGGGTGCTGGGCTGACGCTTCAGCGGTTGCCGAGCGGCACGTAATCGCGCTGGGTGGGGCCGGTGTAGAGCTGGCGCGGGCGGCCGATCTTCTGTTCGGGGTCGGAGATCATCTCGTTCCACTGCGCCACCCAGCCGACGGTGCGGGCGAGGGCGAAAAGGGCGGTGAACATGGAGGTCGGGAAGCCAATCGCGGACAAGATCACGCCCGAATAGAAGTCCACGTTCGGGTAGAGCTTCTTTTCGATGAAATAATCGTCGCTGAGCGCGATCTGCTCGAGTTCGCGGGCAACGTCGAAGATCGGATCGGTGACGCCGAGTTCCTTCAGGACCTCCTCGGCGGTGGCCTTCATCACCTTCGCGCGCGGATCGAAATTCTTGTAGACGCGGTGGCCGAAGCCCATCAGCCGGAAAGGATCGTCCTTGTCCTTGGCGCGGGCGATGAATTCCGGGATTCGGTCGGGCGTGCCGATCTCGCGCAGCATGTTGAGTGCCGCTTCGTTGGCGCCGCCATGCGCCGGGCCCCACAAGCAGGCAATGCCGGCCGCGATGCAGGCGAACGGGTTGGCGCCCGACGAGCCGGCAAGGCGGACGGTCGAGGTCGAGGCATTCTGCTCATGATCGGCGTGGAGGATGAAGATGCGGCGCATCGCCCGCTCCACCACCGGATTGACGTGGTACGGCTCGGCCGGAACGCCGAAGGTCATGCGGAGGAAGTTGCCGGTGTAGGAAAGGTCGTTCTGCGGGTACATGAACGGCTGGCCGATGGAGTATTTGTAGGCCATCGCGGCGATCGTCGGCATCTTCGCGATCAAGCGGTGGGAGGCGATCATCCGCTGCTTGGGATCGGTGATGTCGGTGGAATCGTGGTAGAAAGCGGACAACGCGCCAACCACGCCGCACATGATCGCCATCGGGTGCGCGTCGCGGCGGAAGCCGCGGTAGAAGGTCGACAGCTGCTCGTGCAGCATCGTGTGGCGCATGATGGTGTAGCGGAAGTTGTCTAAAGTGCCACCGTCCGGCAACTCGCCGTTGAGGAGGAGGTAGGCAACTTCCATGAAGTTGGAATGCTCGGCGAGCTGGTCGATCGGGTAGCCGCGGTGGAGCAGGATCCCCTTGTCGCCGTCGATGTAGGTGATCGCGCTTTCGCAGGCCGCAGTGGACGTGAAACCCGGATCGTAGGTGAAGGCGCCGGTTTGCGCGTAGAGCTTGCGGATATCGATCACGTCGGGGCCGCAAGAGCCCTGCCGCACCGGGAAGTCGTGGCCCTTGCCGCCAAGATCGAGAGTGGCCTGTCCGTCCGCCATCTTATTGTCCTTCGTTCATCCGGTCCGCGATCCGGGCGAGGCTTTCCTCCCGCCCGAGCAGCACCAGCACATCCCAAATACCGGGCGAGGTCGTCCGGCCGGTAAGCGCGGCGCGAAGCGGCTGCGCCACCTGGCCGAGCTTGAGCCCAGCCGTTTCCGCCACGCCGCGCACACCCGCCTCTGTCGCGGCGGCGGTCCATTCGTCAAGCGCCGAGAGTGCCGTATAAACCCTGGCCAGGATGGCAGGTGCGTCTCCCGAGACCAGCGCTTCCGCCTTTTCCTCGAAGTCGAGCGGCCGCTTCCGGTACAAAAAGGTTGCCCCTTCAGCGAGTTCGTTAAGGTTCTTCGCGCGCGGTTTGAGTTCCGGCATCGCGCGGGTGAGGAGTTCCATGTCCTCGTTCGACAAGTCGCGGCCGATCAACGGCGCGATCCGCGGCGCGACCAAGCCGGCGAGGCGGCCGTCCGATGCCTCGCGGATATAGTGGCCATTGAGGTTCTCGAGCTTCTTGGTGTCGAAGCGCGACGGCGAGCGGCCGACTCCGGACAAGTCGAACCAGCGCACCGCGTCGTCGCGGGAGATGATTTCCTCATCGCCATGGCCCCAGCCCAGGCGAAGCAGGTAGTTCGCCACCGCTTCGGGCAGGAAGCCGAGTTCATGATAATCCATAACGCCGGTTGCGCCGTGACGCTTCGACATCTTGGCGCCGTCGGAGCCGTGGATCAGCGGCACGTGGGCGTAAACCGGCTCCGGCCAGCCCATCGCCTTGATGATGCCGAGCTGGCGGAAGGCATTGTTCAAGTGATCGTCGCCGCGGATCACATGGGTGACGCCCATGTCATGATCGTCGACGACCACGGCGAGCATGTAGGTCGGGGTGCCGTCCGAGCGGAGCAGGACCATGTCGTCCAGTTCGGCATTCTGAACCACGACCCGGCCCTGGACCTGGTCCTCGATCACCGTTTCGCCTTCGCGCGGCGCCTTGAGGCGCACTACAAACGGCGCGTCGGGGGAAGGCGGCGCGTCGGAGCAATCCCGCCACGAACTGTCGACGCGGTAGGGGCGGCGTTCGGCCTGCGCCTTTTCCCGGCCGGCGGCGAGTTCCTCCGCCGTCATGTAGCACTTATAGGCGTGGCCGCTTTCCAGCATCCGGTAGGCGACTTCGGCGTGGCGGGCGGCGAAGCGCGACTGATAATATTCCTCGCCGTCCCAGTCGAGCTCCAGCCAGCGCATGCCTTGGAGGATCGCGTCGATGGCAGGCTGGGTGGAACGAGCCTTGTCCGTATCTTCGATGCGCAGCAGGAACTTGCCGCCGTGGTGGCGGGCGAAAAGCCAGTTGAACAAGGCGGTGCGGGCGCCGCCGATGTGCAGGAAACCGGTCGGCGAGGGCGCGAAGCGGGTGACGACGGGGGCTTGCCCGGTGCGGGATGGGATTGCGCTCAAGCGCCGTTTCTCCAAGGATGCGGCGCATGACCGCCGGTGAGGCAAGCGCCCCTAGCATAGCGGAGGAGCCGCCACCAAGAGCCTTGGGCGACGCTTTGAAGGCGCCGGTGCGCCGCTTCTCCACGAGGCTGGAAGCGCTGGCGGACGGGGAGCGGGAGCAATTGCCGCTGTGGCTGCCGGTGGGAATCGGCTTCGGCACCGCCTTGTGGTTCTGGCTGCCGCATGCGGATGCGTGGACGGCCTTTCTGCTGCTTGCCGCCGCGCTTGCGCTTCTGCCGCTGGCGGCGGCGCCGGGAACCCGCTGGGCGCGAGCGCTGGCCATCTTCTTTTTCGCCGCCTTGCTCGGCTGCGCCAACATCTGGTGGAAGGCCGAGCGCGTCGCCGCGCCGGTGCTGACCCACGAGCGGCTCGCCACCTTTCAAGGCGACGTCGAGTCGCTGCAGCGCATGCCGGCCCGGGAGGCGATCCGAGTGGTGGTGCGTGTGCGGGATCCCGCGCTGCCCACCCGGATCCGAGTCAATCTGGATGAGGACAAGCCGGTGGCCGGCCTTGCGCCCGGCGCGACTTTGCGGCTGCGGGCCTGGCTCATGCCGCCGGCACCGCCCGCCGTGCCCGGCGCATACGATTTCGCCCGCGCCGCCTGGTTCACCGGCATCGGCGCCACCGGCCGTGCCCTTGACGCGGCTGTCGTCGCGCCGCCTAAGGAGGGAAGCTGGAAGACCCGGCTGGCGTCCACCCGGCAGCGCCTCGCCGACCACATTCGCAGCCGCCTGCCAGAAGGAGAAGGCGGCGTCGCCTCGGCACTGGCCACGGGGGATCAGGCCGGGATCCCGGAGGCCGACGCGGAGGCGATGCGCCGCTCCGGTCTCGCGCACCTCCTCTCAGTCTCGGGTCTGCACCTGACGGCGGTGGTCGGCGCGGTGATGCTGCTTACCTTGAAGCTGCTCGCGCTGAGCCCGACGCTTGCACTGCGCTTCCGGCTGGTGGTGTGGGCGGCGGCGGCGGGCGCGCTTGCCGGCATCGCCTACACCTTGCTGACCGGCGCCGAAGTGCCGACGGTGCGCGCCTGCATTGCTTCCATTCTGGTGCTGCTCGGGATCGCGCTGGGGCGCGACGCGCTCACGTTGCGCCTGGTGGCCGTGGGCGCATTGCTCGTTCTCCTGCTCTGGCCGGAGACCCTGCCCGGCGCTTCGTTCCAGATGAGCTTCGCGGCAATCGTCGCCATCGTTGTTCTCCACGATCATCCGCAGACCCGCCGCCTGCTGGAGCGGCGCGACGAGGCGGGGCCGGTGAAGCTCGGGCGCTTCCTGCTCGGCCTGATCCTCACCGGCTTGGCGGTGGAAGCGGCCTTGATCCCGATCGCCTTGTTCCACTTCCACCAGGCGGGGCTTTACGGCGCGTTGGCCAATATCGTCGCGATCCCGCTGACCACCTTCCTGATCATGCCGGCCGAGGCGCTGGCATTGCTGTTCGACACGGTCGGCCTGGGGGCGCCCTTCTGGTGGGTGACGGGCAAGGCGCTCTCCTTCCTGCTCTGGCTCGCCCACGAAGTCGCCGGGGCGCCTGGGGCGGTGGCCTTGATGCCGGCGATGCCGCGCGGCGCGTTTGCGTTGGTGGCGGCGGGCGGTTTGTGGTTCTGCCTGTGGCGTACGCGGTGGCGGGCGTTTGGTCTCTTCCCCGTTCTCGCAGGCGCGGCTTGGGCCTTGGCCACGCCCGCTCCCGACCTTCTCGTGACCGGTGATGGTCAGCACCTGGCCGTCCGCAGCGATCAAGGGCTGGCGCTGCTTCGCCCGCGCGCCGGCGACTATGTCCGCGACCTGCTCAACGAGACCAGCGGCCTCGCACCGGAAGCTTTGGACCTCGACATGCTGCCGACCGCAGCCTGCAGCCCGGACATCTGCCTGGCCGACATCACGCGGGGCGGGCGCAGCTGGCGGGTGCTTGCGACACGCTCTACCCGCTTCGTGCCGGTGGAGGAACTCGCCCGCGCCTGCGCGGAGGCGGACATCGCGGTGTCCGATCGCCGCCTGCCGCGAAGCTGCACGCCGCGCTGGCTGAAGGCGGACCGGGCGTTCCTCGCGCGCACCGGCGGGCTGTCCATCAGACTTGGCAGAAATCCGATCGTGACGACCGTCGCCGACGAGCGGGGGCAGCACCCTTGGGCTCTGGCGGCGGCGGAGAGGCGGCGCTAGAGGCGCAGCCATGCCCATTCGCCTGATCTGCCTCGATGCCGACGACACGCTTTGGCACAACGAAACCTGGTTCCGCCGCACCTTTGCAGCCTTTGCCGAGCTGCTTTCGGACTATGCGCCCGCAGACGAGGTGCAGCGCCGCCTGGATGCGGTGGAGCATCGCAACGTGCCGCTGTACGGTTATGGCGTCAAAGGCTTTATCCTCTCCGCGCTGGAGGCGGCGGAGGAGATTGCGGGCAACGACCTGCCGCCCTTTGCGGTGCGGCGAATCCTGGAGCTTGGCCGGGAAATGCTGGTCCACCCCATCGAGCTGCTCGCAGGCGTGGAGGAGGCCTTGCCCCAGCTTGCCGAGCGGGCGCCGCTGGTGCTGGTCACCAAGGGCGACCTCCATCATCAGGAAGCGAAGCTCGCCGCCTCCGGGCTGGGCGACATGTTCAGCGGCGTGGAGATCGTCAGCGACAAGCGCGCGGACACTTACACCCGCATCTTCGCCCGCTACGGCGTGGCGGCGGAAGAAGCAGTGATGGCCGGCAATTCAGTGCGCTCCGACATATTGCCTGCACTGGACGCGGGCGCATGGGCGGCGCTGGTTCCGTTCGAGCTGGTTTGGTCGCACGAAGCCGCGGAGACGCCGGCGGATCACCCGCGCTTCACCGAACTCGCCACCTTCGCGCAGCTCCCGGCCTGGATCGACAGCCTGGTTTAGTGCGCGTCCGCCTGAACGGCCGCGACCTCGTTGCCCGAGGGGTCGAGAAAGTGGAAGCGTCGTCCGCCCGGAAAGGCGAAAACCGGCCGAACGATCTCGCCGCCCGCCGCAAGCACGGCGGCATGCGCGGCTTCGAGATCCGGCACGTCGATCACCGGCAACGGCGCCTGCGACGCCTCCGTGGCATCGCCCTGAAGCCCGATGTCGGTGTCCCCGGTCAACGTCGCCGCATAGCTCGGCCCGAACGCCGTAAGGTTCCACCCAAAGGCAGCCTCGTAAAAGGCCTTGGCGGCCCCAACATCCCGAACCGGCAGTTCCACGTAATTCAACCGCGCCATCACAAAGCTCCCTGAAAAACCCGCCCGCATCCCCGATGCAGGTGAAGCCCTAGTAGCGCCGAAGAAGACCGGCGAGACGGCCCTGGATCCGCACCTGGTCGGGACGGTAGCGCTGCGGATCGTAATTGCGGTTGGCCGGATCGAGGCGGATCATCTGACCTTCGCGGCGGAAGGTCTTCAGCGTGGCTTCCTCGTCGTTGATCAGCGCAACCACGATCTCGCCTTCGCGGGCGGTTTCGGTTTTGCGGATCAGCGCATAGTCGCCGTCGAGAATGCCTTCCTCGACCATCGAATCGCCGGCCACTTCCAGCGCATAATGTTCGCCCGGCCCCAAGAGGGCGGCGGGAACGGGGAGGCTGCTTTGCCCCTCCAGCGCCTCGATCGGCATGCCGGCGGCGATGCGGCCGTGGAGTGGAAGATCGATGACCTGATCGTTGGCGGGACGCGGCGGCGCGACGGCTGCCGGCTTGAGCTCGACGACGTTGCCGGATTTTACCTCCGGCATCTTCACCACTTCCAGCGCGCGGGCGCGGTTGGGCAGGCGGCGAAGGAAACCGCGCTCTTCCAGCGCCGAAATCAGCCGATGGACGCCGGATTTGGACTTGAGCTCAAGCGCGTCCTTCATCTCCTCAAACGAGGGGGACACACCCGTTTCGGCTAACTTGCCGTGGATGTAGGTGAGCAGCTCGTGTTGCTTGCGCGTCAGCATGTTTCATGCCCCTCTAGAACGGACGGGGAACATGTAGAAAACGTTACGGGTGGTTGTCAACCGCCTCTCTGCGCCACGCCGAGAAAGTTCTTGAGCAGGCGGTGGCCGTGCTCGCTGGCGATGCTTTCCGGGTGGAACTGGGTGCCGTGGATCGGGAGGTCGCGGTGGCGGACGCCCTGCACAGTTGCGTCGGGTGCGGTGGCGTTGACGAGGAGGCAGGCGGGCAGGCGCTGCGGGTCGGCGGCGAGCGAATGGTAGCGGGTGGCGGCGAAGGGGGAGGGGAGGCCGGCGAAGACCCCGCTACCGTCATGGGAGACGGGGCAGGTTTTGCCGTGCATCGGCTGTTCGGCCTGGACCACCGTTCCGCCAAAGGCTTGCACGATCGCCTGATGGCCCAAGCAGACGCCGAGGAGCGGGCGCTTTGCCTCGGCGCAGGCGTCGACCAAGGCGAGGGAAACGCCTGCATCTTCCGGCCGCCCAGGGCCGGGGGAGATCAGGATGCCGTCCGCGCCTGACGCCAGAGCTTCGTCGGCACCGATCTCGTCCGCGCGCGCTACCTGCACCTCCGCGCCGAGTTCGCGCAGGTAATGGACCAGGTTCCAGGTGAAGCTGTCGTGATTGTCGACGATCAGGATCACGAAGGAGCGCCGGTTTACTGCGTGGTGCCTCCGCCGAGCAGGTCGGTGCGAAGCTGCTTCATGGCGTCTTCGTTGCGCTTCACCTTGGCGCGGGCGCGCATCGCTGCGGTGAATTGCTGGGCATATTCATCGCCCATCACCTGAGCGAACTGGCCCTTTACCGCGTCGACCAGCTCGGGCGTGCCGCCCGCATTGCCAGGCACGATCTTGTCGAGGAACACCACGAACCAGCCCGCGCCGTTGGGTGCCGGCATCAGCTTCGCCTTGCCGCGCGGCATGCTGAACAGCATGGCAAGCGGCGGCGGCACCTGCGCGCCCTGGCGGGCGATGTCGCGGCGAACCGCGTTGATCGGCTGAACGGCGGGCAGGCGGACCTGCGCTTCGGCAAAGGCTTGGGCGACCGGAGTGCCGGCGTTGATCTTGGAGACGATCGAGGCGGCTACCGCGCGGGCGCGCTGGCTTGCGTTGCGGGCAGCAAGGTCGTTCTTCACCCGGTCGCGGATCTGGGCAAGCGGCGGCGCTGCGGCGGGAACCACGTTGGAGACGCTGACCAGCGCATAGCGCTCGTTCGGCGCGATCGTTTCCACCACCGGCTCGGCATTGGCTTCGACTTCAAAGGCGGTTCGAAGAAGCGGCGCGAGTTCGGGCGGGGCGCGGAAAGCTGGGTTCGCCGGCGCCGAGCCTTGCGCGGTGAGCGGCGGCGTTTCAACCACCGCGAGCTTCTCCTTGGCGACCACTTCGTTGAAGTTGGAACCGTCGCTCACCGCCGCTTCGATGCGGGAGGCGAGGTCGGCAAGCGCTTCCTGCGTCTTGCGCTGCTCGATTTGGGTGACGAGTTCGGCGCGCACCGAGGCGAGCGGGCGGGCGCCGGTGGTCTTCACGTCCTCCACCTTGACGACGTGCCAGCCGATGGGGCCCTTGAACGGGCCCACTGTGGCGCCCTTGGCAGCGGCGAAGACGGCGTTGGCGGCTGGGGCGGAAGAGACGCGCTGATAGGCCTCCTTGGTTTGTTCGCCGAGCGCGATGTCGGCGGCGCCGAAGCCGGCCTGCTGGGCTGCCTGGACGAAGGGTGTGCCCGCATTGACCTTCTGTGCAAGGGCACGGGCCGCGGCTTCGGCGGGAAGCACGACCTGGCTCAGGACGCGGCTCTCACGGGCGGCGTAGGCCGGGTTCTGGCGGTAGGCCTGCTGGATTTCGGCGTCCGTCGCCTTGGCGGCCGCGCCGAGCTGCTCGCGGCCGAACACGGCGTAGCGGATCGTGCGGCGCTCGGGGATGGTATAGCGGGTTTGGTTTTCCCGGTAGAACGCCGCGATTTCCGCGTCGGTCGGCTCCTTGCCGGCGCCCATCGCGGCGGTGGGGACCACGCCAACAGCGCCGCTGCGGCTTTCGAGGAGAAGCGAGGCATATTGAAAGGCAACGCCGCGCGGCACGTAGGCCGAGCCGGCGACGGGAAGCAGCAGCTGGCGCTGAAGAAGGCGGGTCTCGATTTCCTTGCGAAGCTGGTCGGGGCTCATCTTCTCGCGGGCAAGCGCCGCCTGGAAGGCCTGCTGATCGAACTGGCCGGCGAGGTTCTGGAAGGCGGGAACGCCGGCGATTTCGCGGTCGATCATCTGGCGCGACACGGCCAGGCCCTGCTCCTTGCCGAAGACGACTGCGGCGGCGATGCCGATCATTTCGTCGGTGAGCTGCTCAAGCGTGCCGCCGCGAAGAAAGGTGGCGAGGTCCAGTTCCGGGTTCTGCTGACGGGCGGCGGCGAGCTGGCGGTTGACCTGCTGGCTGACGTCCTGCGCCGTTACCTTCTCGCCGCCCACCGTCGCCACCGCGGCACCCGCCGAGCCGGTTGCGCCGCCAAGGCCGGAGCCGCCGGTGCCGAAGCCGGTGATCACGATCGCGAACAAGCCGATGCCCAGAACCACGAGCATGATCTTGGCGGTGACGCCGCGGCGGAAGATGGAAAGCATGAATTGTCCTGACGCGCTGAAACTTTGCGCCGGGTCATAGAAAGTGCGGGGCCGCGCGGCAAGCTTGGCAGCTGCGCCGCCGCTTGCTACCCGCCGCGGGGGCCCACCCGACGCTTTTGAGGAATATAGCGATGCACCTTCGCCGCAAGCTGGTTGCCGGAAACTGGAAAATGAACGGCAGCCTCGCGCAATTGGCGGAGCTGTCGCGGATCGCGGCGGCGGCGCGCGCTGCTTCGGGCGCCGACGTCGCCATCTGCCCGCCTTTCCCGTTGATCGCCGCCGCGGTGACTCGTTCGGGCGGGCTGATCATCGGTGCTCAGGATTGTCACGCAAAGGAAAGCGGCGCCCATACCGGCAACGTCTCGGCGGCGATGCTGAAGGAAGTGGGCGCCCGCCTGGTGATCGTCGGGCATTCGGAGCGCCGCGCCGACCAAGGCGAAACGGACGAGATCGTCCGTGCCAAGGCGGAAACGGCGCTTCGCCACGGGCTTCAGACCATCGTCTGCGTCGGCGAAAGCGAGGAAGAGCGGGTCGCCGGCCGCGCGGTGGCGCGAGTCACCGGCCAGCTTGCCGACTCGTTGCCGGAGCCTTCGGGCGAAGGCGAACTGATCGTCGCCTATGAGCCCATCTGGGCGATCGGCACCGGCCGCACCGCCACGCCAGGGGATGTGGCGGAAATGCACGCCGCGATCCGCCAAGCGCTGGTGAGCCGCTTCGGCGATGCCGGCGCGCGGGTGCGCATCCTCTACGGCGGCTCGGTGAACGCAGGCAATGCGGCGGAGCTGTTCGCCGTTCCCGACGTCGACGGCGGCCTGGTGGGCGGCGCGAGCCTGACCGCCGATCAATTCGTGCCGATCGTCGAGGCCGCCGCTGCCGGCTGACGCGCGGGCGAAGGATTGAACCTTTGCCCCGTTTCGCCTAGATCGCGCCCAACCATTTCACCTGAAAGCTTGCCACCCCCATGTTCACTTTCCTTTTGATCGTGCAGACCATTGTTGCTGCGTCCATGGTTGCGGTGATTTTGATGCAACGTTCGGAAGGCGGCGGGCTTGGCGTCGGCGGCAGCCCGTCCGGCCTGATGTCGGCGCGCGGCGCGGCGGATTTCCTCACCCGCGCGACGTCGATCTTGGCAACCTTGTTCGTGGTTCTGTCGATTGCGCTTGCCGGCCTTGCCACCATCGAGCGCGCGCCGGTTCAGATCGATCCGAACCTTGCCCCGGCCCGTGCGCCCGCAAATCGCAACCCGCTTGCGCCCGGCGGCGCGGCCGGCACGGTTCCGCCGACGGTTGATCCGCTCGCCGGCGCCGCAACCAAGGCTGCTCCGGCGGCTGGCAACAGCAGCAGCGCACCGGTGCCGCCGGCGCAGTAAGGCTCAGCGGTTGGCAAGCAATGCGGCGAGGCCCTGCGCTTGGCCGCGAATATCCGGCACTGCGACCATTTCCCAAAAGACGCCGCGGGTAAGCGGGCCGAGCGCGTAGAGATTCGGCGAAGTGGTGCCGTCGCCCGTCACAAGCCGCGACTGGGCGTCCACATCCAGGGCGATGCCAAGCGGATCCGGCCGCCCCGTGCCGCTTTCCAGCAGCCGCCGGATCAGCGGATCGCCGACGCGGCCTATCGAGCCTTCCGGCCCGGTGCAGTTTACCACGCTCGCAACCTGCGCCCGTGTTTCGCCGCCGCCGCGCCGGTTGATACGTACCTCGCCGCCTTCCAAGGCCGTGATCCGCCCGGCGACCACCTCGAGCCGCCCGTCGGCCCGGAGCGCGGCGACCCGTGCCGCAGCCTGCGGTGCGATCCGGTGGCGGTGGACGTCCCACCAAGGCCGTCCATGGCGGAGAAAGCGCTTCTTCTCAGCAAGGGACAACGCTTGCCAGATGTCGCGGGTGACCGGCCGAAGCGCATCCACCGCCGCCCGCCAGCCGCGTTCAGGGGCAGCGGCACGAAGCCAGCGTGCCAATTCCAGCAGCCCAGCCGGAGCAGGGGCGGCAAGGGGAGCGGCTGGTACCTTTTCATGGGCGCGGGGCACCAGTCCGCGCCGCGAGGTGGCGACGATGCGGCCCTTGAAGCCCGCGCTGTCGAGGCTCAGCGCCACGTCGACCATCGTCAGGCCGGTGCCGAGCAGAAGCACGTCACTGTCCAGCGCCGCCAGAGCCGCGCGCTTCGCCACGCCCTCAGCGCTCCACGGATCGTCCACTGAGTGCTTGGTCTGCAGGAGGGCAGGGAGCCGCGACGGATAGTTTCCCCCGGCGAGCACGATGGCGGAGCATCCAATGCGCTCGCCACCCGAAAGCACGAGCGCGTCAGCCTCCGCCGCTACAGCCTGCCCGTGCACCAGCCGAACGTGACCGCTTGCGACCGCTTCCTCGAGTATAGCGGCGATGTAGCGGTGATAGTCCCGGCGGCGAACGAACGTGCCCCCGTCGCCAAGGCCTTGCGCCTCCACCCACTTGGCGAAATGCTCCGGATCGCCGGCAAAGGCGCTCATGCTCCGGGCGCGGACGTTGAGCAGGTGGCGGTCCTCGCGAGTCCGGTAGGCCGCGCCGGCGGCGAAGCGCTCGCCTTGCTCTACCAGGATCGTGGCTACACCGACACGCGCGAGTTCGGCGGTCAGGATCGTTCCAGAATAGCCGCCGCCGACCACCGCAACCGTTTTCAATCCAGTCTCCTCTTGGCGGCCGCTCGCCACGCGGGCCGCAATAGCGATGAAAGCGCGGGGCAGGGCGAAATAAATCATGCTCTTCGCGATTCTCACCCTTTCCCGCCGCGCGCCCCGCCTCTATCCCCCGACTCCCATGGCGCGGTTCATTTTCATCACCGGCGGCGTGGTTTCATCGCTCGGCAAAGGTCTCATGGCTGCCTCTCTGGCGGCCCTTCTCCAGGCGCGTGGATTCAAGGTCCGAATCCGCAAACTGGACCCATATCTCAACGTCGATCCGGGCACGATGTCGCCCTACCAGCACGGCGAAGTCTACGTCACCGACGACGGGGCGGAGAGCGATCTCGACCTCGGCCATTACGAGCGCTTCACCGGCGTTCCGGCGCGGCAGAGCGACAACGTCACCTCAGGCCGCATTTATCAGGGCATCATCCAGCGCGAGCGGCGCGGCGATTACCTTGGCGCAACCGTTCAGGTCGTCCCCCACGTCACCAACGCGATCAAAGACTTCATCGCTGCCGATCTCGATCCCGATTTGGACTTCGTCTTGTGCGAAGTGGGCGGCACGGTCGGCGATATCGAGTCGCTCCCCTTCATTGAAGCGATCCGCCAGTTCCGCAATGAGCGGCCGCGCGGCGATACCCTCAGCGTTCACACGACCCTGGTGCCCTACATCGCCGCCGCCGGCGAACTGAAGACCAAGCCCACGCAGCATAGCGTGCGCGAGCTCACCAGCCTCGGCATTCAGCCCGAAATTCTGGTCTGCCGGACCGAGCATCCGCTTCCCGACAGCGACCGGGCAAAGATCGCCTTGTTCTGCAATGTCCGCAAGGAAGCGGTGGTGCCGGCGCTGGACGCCAAGAGCATCTACGCCGTTCCCGCCCAATATCATGCCGTCGGCCTGGACGCCGAAGTGCTTCGCGCCTTCGGGATCGAGGACGCGCCGGCGCCGGGCATGGACCGCTGGGACGACGTCACCGACCGCTTGTTCAACCCGGAAGGCGAAGTGACGATCGGCGTGGTCGGCAAATATGTCGGGCTGCAGGACGCCTATAAGAGCCTCACCGAGGCGCTTGTTCACGGCGGCATGGCCAACCGGGTCAAGGTCAAGATCAACTGGCTGGACGCCGAATTGTTCGAGCACCCCGAAGCCGACATCCCGGCGCAGCTCGAGCCGCTGCACGGCATCCTCGTCCCGGGCGGCTTCGGCGAGCGCGGTTCGGAAGGCAAGATCGCGTCGGTGCAGTTCGCGCGTGAGCGCGGCGTACCGTTCTTCGGCATTTGCCTAGGGATGCAGATGGCCTGTATCGAAGGCGCGCGGAACACGGCCGGCATCGAGGCTGCAAGCACCACCGAATTTGGTGAAACGGGCGAGCCGGTTGTCGGCCTGATAACCGAATGGATGACCAAGGAAGGCCTTCAGCAGCGCCGCGAGGCGAATGGCGACCTTGGCGGCACCATGCGGCTCGGCGCCTATGAAGCAGCGTTAGCGGGCAACAGCCACGTCGCCGCGATCTACGGCACAACTCAGATCAGCGAACGCCACCGTCACCGCTACGAAGTGAACGTCCACTATCGCGGGGCGCTGGAAGAAGGCGGCTTGCTGTTCAGCGGCATGAGCCCGGACGGGGCACTGCCGGAGATCGTGGAACGGCCGGACCATCCGTGGTTCGTCGGGGTGCAGTTCCACCCGGAACTGAAGAGCAAGCCTTTCGACCCGCACCCGCTCTTCGCCAGCTTCATCGAAGCGGCGGTGAAGCAGAGCCGTCTGGTCTAGAGAGACGGCCTCTGCGGCTGCCGCCGCAAGGGCGCTTGCAGCGCCCCGGCGCGGGGCGGCGGCTCCGCCGACAACGCTGTTTCCTGCGAGGCAGCCGGAGGTTCGTACATCACCCAGTAAGACTTCCCGGTGCTGTGTGGTACGACAGCGTTGTTCAAAGGGACCCGGGAGGAATTGCGTGCCCAGCTGGATTAATCACCGCCAGCGTTTCGCACCCCGCTTTCGGGTGCCGTGGCACTCGCATCGCCATGCGTACGCGGCCGTTGTTCTTTCGGGGGGCTACACCGAAGCCGGCCACGGCGGCCGTCGCCGCGTTGAAGCCGGGGCCGTGATCGTTCACGGGCCTTTTTCGGCGCACACCGACAGCTTCGACGCACGAGGCGCGGAGATCGTCAACGTCCCGCTTGGGCCCGATCTGAACATTCAAGGACTGAGCGGAGAGGTCCGCGACCCGGAAAATCTTCTCCGCGACCTTTTGGAAAATCCCGAGGACGCCCATTGCCTGCTTTCTGCTCGGGTAGAGCGGGCGCCAATGGAATGGGAACTCCCCGATCTGCTTGCTGCGCAGCTCGATGAAGGGCTCGGGTGTTCACTCGCATCCTGGGCCTCCGAGCATGGGGTGGCGCCGCGCACCCTTAGCCGGCAATTTCAAAGCCTCTATTCGACCACCGCCGCAGCCTACCGGGCACAGGCGCGGGCACGGCGGGCCTGGAGCCGGATCGTCGGGGAGAACACCTCGCTTCCGGAGCTTGCCTACGACCTTGGCTTTTCGGATCAAGCGCATATGAGCCGCGCGGTGGCGTCCCTCACCGGCCGTACGCCGCGTCAGTGGCGAAGCGGAATGGCCGTTTGATTCAAGACTGCGGCGGCTGGTCGGGGCAGAAAGCGCGCATGAACAAGAACATTTTCCGCGCTTTGGCGCTTCTATCCCTGCCGGCTTCGGCCTCTGCGACAACCTTTGCAGAGGCCAAGCAGGTTTATCTTTCTCACGACGTCACCCGTGCCGAAGCCCTTTACCGGCAGATCGCGGCGGATCCAAAGGCAAGTCCCGGCGATCGCGCAAGTGCTTCACGGGAACTCGGCCGGATCGCGTGGCTTGTTGACGGCGATCATCTGCGGGCAACCAGCATCATCGAGCGCAGTCTGCCGACCGATCCCGAACCGTGCGCGGCCGCGCTACTGCTGGGCCGCATCCTGAACGAAGGGGAACGCCCCGATCTGGTTCCCGCCAAGCTCGCGCCGTTCGATCCCGCCTGCGTCGAGCTCGAGCCGCGACTCGCGCTTCAGATCGCCCGAAGCCACACTTTGGCGGTGGCCAGGAAGCGGCCGGGCGCCCGAACTGCCTCGCTGGCGGCCGCCCGGGCGTACCTAGCGGGAATGGACCCGCTTACGCGCACCACGCTGGACAGCGCGCGCTACCGGATGCGAATCGGCCTTCTCGCCGGCGACTCCGAGGAAGCTCTGGCGGGATGGCGGGACTATTTCCTGCTTGGTTCCAGGAGCGCGCCGCAGGCTTTCGGCGGTTCGGACGCACAGGTTATCGCCACCTTCCGCGCCGGAACGCCGCGCATAGCCGCAAAGGCGGACGCAATGCGGCTGGCGACCTTGCTCGCCAGAGCGGGCTTCGCCGATGAGGTCCGGCTGATTGCCTCGGACAAGGGGCTTTCCACCGCCACCGGAGCCTTGGCCCGGGAGTGGGATCTGATCCGGCGCTATCTTACCTTGCGCGACGGCTTGGCCGCTGCTGCGCTGACCCACGACCGTCGGTATGCGCGGACGCGCCAGGACGATGCCGATGCCTATCGGGCGGAGGTTTCGCGGGTGATCGGCGAAGCCGTGAAGGGGCTCGGCAAGGCTGGGCAGAAGCCAATGGAGGTCCTCTACGACAGGTGGGGCCTTTTCGGCACGGAAGTCGGCGACACCGGCGGCGTGATGAGTCAGCATCTTGGCCACGCCATCGAGGATGATCGCCGGGAGATCGTGCAGGGCAACCGGCGGGGCAAGATACGCTTCATCAACGTGGACAATATGATCGTGAATTCGTTCGTGGGCTGGCTTCCGGACGGCGAGCAGGCCCCGTCCGGTTGGGCCACCGGCGGCGACACGATCATCCAGGTTCGACCCCTTTACGTAGACGGCACGCTCTCCCGGTTGGCACCCTCCAAGCCGGGACCGGCGCGCGACCGCTTTGTGCAGCGGATGGAGCAGGCGGAGGCAGAAGACCGCAAACTTCATGCCGGCGGAAAGATCGTCTATCTGCTGGGAATGGCGCGCCGTCTGCGGCTGCAGGGCATCGACGCCATTGCAGCGGAGGTGCGCGCGACGCCTGGCGAGGGGACTTACGAGCAGCGGTTCATCAGCACCTGGCTGGACCGGGAAACCTTTTGCAGCATCACTCTCCATGAAGGCCGCCACATTCTGGACCAGGCTGAGTTCACCGGGGAAAACAAGCTCGACGGTGTTGAGCTGGAATATCGCGCGAAATTGTCCGATCTGTCCATGTGTCCGTCGCCGCGCATCACGATTGGCACGATAATCGGGCCGGGCGACGATCCCCATGGTCAAGCAAACCGCCGGATCCTGACGGCGTTCGACTCCTGGATTTCGGAAAACCGTGAACAGGTTGCCGGTTTCGATCCTGCGGTCCCGGGCTACGCCCAGCTCTGGAAGCTCACGGATGCGCAGCTTCGGACGGTGGCACTGGTCCTGGATCGGGAGGTTCAGGGAAAAGGCGGCGCCAAGTGACCGTGGTCTTCCTGTGGAAGAGAGAAGCGCGGTCTTGGCGCCGGGTTTGGAAAAGTGCATCGGCGGCGGCTTCGACGTAAGACGGGGCTCTCTGGACGATCCCCACGTGCTGGAGCTTCTGAATGGCCATCAGGAGGTTGCTCGGCTGCAATCCCCGCCGGTTGGCTGGACCGTGCCGGAGATTGAGGCGCTTCGGCATTGCGGCACACGGCTTTGGACGGCTTGGAGCGGAGCAATTCTTGCGGGAACGGCCGCGCTGAAAGGTCTCGGCGCCGGGCACGGCGAGGTCAAGGCACTGCACACGGCCGAGACAATGCGGGGCCAGGGAGTGGCAACTTGCCTTCTGGAGCACATCATTGCCACCGCCCGCCTGGACGGTATGACTCGTTTAAGCCTCGAAACCGGCTCCTCGCCCTATTTCACGGGCGCGCGGCGCCTGTATGCCCGGCTCGGTTTCACCGAGTGCGAGCCGTTCGCGCCGTACCACGCTGATCCGAACAGCTACTTCATGACGCTGGTGCTCTGACGGGGTCGGGAGCGACTACTTCTCGCCGCCACGCCAGTGCGACGGTGGAAAGCCCGTCAAGGCCGTCACTGCCCTGGTCATATGGGACTGATCGGCAAAGCCTTGCGACAAAGCTAGCTGTGAAAGGCGCTCGTTTCCCTTCAAAGCGGTCCACGCACGATGCGCGCGCGCTTCTGCGCGATAACGTTTGGGTGAAACGCCATAGGTCTGACGGAAGCCGCGGCTTACCGTTCCGGGCGCAAGCCCGAAGGCATGTGCCCAACGCGCAAGTGACCGGATATGACCGCCCACAAGCTCGCGCGCGAGAAGGTCTGGCCAATCCTGCAGGAGCGGCGGAGGCGGTTCGGCGATGTTGTCGGCGATCGCCAGAACGGCCGCCGCAGAATCCTTTTCCGCGACTCTGGCGACCAGGTCAGGATCCGTGCACCGGCCCGCTTCGGCAAGGCTCCTTCCCACTGGCAAAGGAAGGTTCAAGACCTGAGCGCCGGAAGTAGCGATCTGGTTGAAATGGCTTTCAAACGGGTGGTGGATCAGGAAGTCGCCTGCGCGAACGAACCGCCGGCTTCCAATCCCTGCTTCAACGTACCCGCCGCTCAGCACTAGGGCAACATAAGCGGTGCGGTGACAGTGGCGGGCCAGAGGGCCTCCGCCGATCAGTTGCCTTCGGCCCAGAGTCGCCACGGGTAGAAGGGAAAGCGGTGCCATGGCTCAATCTGCACCTCGGAAGTGAAGAGTGCAAGGGTTACGCGCTCACGCACCGAATCGTTTACCTAGCTTGGGCTGCGGCACGCACGCGGTTGCGGCCGCGCCGCGTGCCGCCGCGCATCACTTCGTCGCGAATTGACCTGCTTCGGCGCCGAAATGCTCTTTGGCGTAGCCGCGGGCGGCGGTGGCGCTTTTGAAACGTTCGGCGACGGGGGTGGCGGTGACCAGCGGGTAGCCCTGGCCGTTGTAGCGGGTCTCGCGCACGGTGAGCTGGAACTCGCCTTCTTCGTTTTTAACGATCAGGAAGGGCTTGAGCAGGGTGCGTGACATAGAGAAACTCCGGGAAAGATTGAGTAAGGGTTAGCGGCGGAAGCTGCCGCGGCGGCGCGGGGCGCCACCGGGTCCGCCCGGCGTTTTTTCGCGGAACACGATCCGGCCCTTGGACAGATCGTAAGGCGTCATCTCCACGTGCACCCGGTCCCCCACGACCGACTTGATTCGGAAACGGCGCATCTTGCCCGCCGTATAGGCGATGATTCGGTGCTCGTTATCGAGCTCGACGCCGAAACGTCCGTCCGGGAGGATCTCGTGGATCATCCCTTCCATGGTCAAAAGTTCTTCCTTGGCCAAAAATTCTTCCCTTCGCGAGGCGCTACGCCGGATCGGGCGCGCGCGGAATGTATCCGCGGCGCGGCCCGTGGAGGCTCGCGGCGCGGCGCCGAACGGCTCGAGAGTGGAAAAGGAGGCGCCTCTCACGAAAGAGGGGCGGCGCGGGATTCCGGTCGCAAGTGGTGCGTCAGCCTGCCTCATATGGGCGCGAGGGGGCTGATTTGCAAATGCGGGAGATCAGCGCAGCGCCGCTTCGGCCTGAGCGACATCGAGCGCCGCTTCGCGAAAACTGGCGAGGGTGTCGGTGAGGCCGGAGATATTCTCCGAGCGTGCCGCTTCCTCGACCGCGCGGGCGCGTTCGGAAAGTCGCGGCAGCCCGATCATGCCTGCCTGGCTGACGATCTTGTGCGCGGCTGAGATCAGTTCGGCCGCGCCGCCTTCTCCCTCCGTGCCCTGCGCCACCCGCTCCACCAGAGAGGCAAGGCTTTCCAAGTGGACGGATAGCCGCTCGGGAGGAAGCATGCCTCGCACGTCGGCGAAGGTCGCGGCGTCGAAGGCAGGGGTCTCGGGCGCCGCTTCTTCCGCCACGGCCGCAGGTTGCGAAGCCAAGCGGCGGCGCCCGGCCAGAGCCGAGACGATCGCCGCGTGAAGCTCCGCCTGCCGGACCGGCTTGGCGACATGGCCGTTCATGCCGGCGCCGAAGAATTCGCGCACCTGCTCCGGCATGACGTTGGCGGTCATTGCAATGATCGGGAGGTCGGCGAAACCGCCGCCAAGTGCGCGGATGCGCTTGGTGGCGGTGATGCCGTCCATTTTGGGCATCTGGATATCCATCAGGATGAGGTCATAGTCGCGCTCCGCAACCGCCTTAAGCGCCGCCACGCCGTCGCCCGCGACATCGATTCGGTGGCCCATGCGGCCGATCATTGCTTTGGCGAGTTCCTGGTTCATAGGCAGATCCTCGACCAGGAGGATGTAAGCGCCGCTTGCGCTTCCGCCGCTTGCCGGTTCGCGGAGCAGCTCGGGCGCTTCGGAGCGGGGCAGGGTGACGCAGAACCAGAAGGAGGAGCCGCTGCCTTCCTTGCTATGGAAGCCGATTTCGCCGCCCATCAGCTCAACCAGGCGCTTGGAGATGCTGAGGCCAAGGCCGGTGCCGCCAAAACGGCGGGTGATGGACGCGTCCGCTTGGGAAAAGGGCTTGAACAGGTTTTTCTGGTTTTCCGGGCCGATACCGACGCCCGTGTCGGTAACGGTGAAGCGCAGCCGCTCCCGGTCGCCCTCCTCCCGTTCCTTGCGCACGGTAAGAGCGATAAGGCCTTGGGTGGTAAACTTCACCGCATTGTTGAGCAGGTTGAGGAGCACCTGGCGAAGGCGGGTCTCGTCGCCGAGGAAATAGGGCCAGAGGCAGGGGTCGACATCGACGCGGAGTTCAAGGCCCTTGGTTTCGGCGGTGCCGCGGACGATGGAGACGCTGTTGTCGATCAGCGTTTCCATGGCGAAGGGTTCGGGCGCAAGCTCGATCCGGCCGGCTTCGATCTTGGAGAAATCGAGCGCATCGTTGACCACGGTGAGCAGCATGTTGCCGGCGCCCTGGATCAGCTCCACCTGGCGGCGCTGGGCGCCCTGGATCGCCGGATCGGTGCGCAGGAGATCGGCGAAACCGATGACGCTGTTCAAGGGCGTGCGAATCTCGTGGCTCATCATTGCCAGGAAATCGCTCTTGGCGCGGGTGGCGCTTTCCGCCTTGCGGCGCGCGTCGCCAAGCTGCCGCGCCCAATTGCGCGCTGGGCGGACGACTACGATCCAGGCAAGCCCGATGAGCAGCAGGCCGACCATACTGGTCGCGAAATTGATGGTGAGGTAGCGGTTGCTTTCCCTGCGGGTCGCTTCGACATAGCCGCGGCTTCGGCGCTCGATTTCCAAGAGGTTGTGGCGGTAGGAGCGGACCAATTCCTCGTAGCGGCCTTGTTCCAGCAGTTGCTGCGCTTCGGCGCGGCGGTCGCTGACCGCGAGGTCGAGCGCGCCATATTCGATGGACGAGATTTCCCGCTCCGCGGCATCGACCGCCACGAAGGTGGCGCGGTTTTCCGGAAGCTGGATCGCCTTTTGCAGTTCGCCCAGCGTCCGGCGAAGCTCGGGCTGAATGGCGCCGTAGCGACGGGCATAGGCCTCGTCCCCGGTTGCGATCGCCATGCGGGCGGAGAGTTCCAGCAATTCGGATTGGTGCTGAAGCCGCTCCGATGCCATCAACACCGAGATCTGCGAATTGGTGATGGTGCGGATCCGCTGGCCGACGATCCAGGTGGTCGCGGCCGAAGCAAGTGCGATCAGCACCATGGCGGCAACGCCGACGATCACGGCGCGCATCGGGAAAGCGGGAACGGTTCGGTCCTGGGTCACGTGGTCTTGAAGCCTTTGCGAGTCATCGTTCCCCAGCCCTGCTGCTTGCGCAGGAACTGCCACCAGCCGCGCAGCCGCCAGAGGTTGGCGAGCTGCCGGTAGCCGAAATTCTCGGCCACCGCGACCGCCGTGAGGATTGCAAGGTCGCGACCCTTCGGAAAGCGGCGAAGTTCGGCTTCTTCGAGGATCAAGGTGGCGACGCTGACGAAGATGCCGAAGGTGAAGGTGATGGCTAAAAAGGCGAGGAGGTAATCGACGGCGAGGAGGCCGAAGCCCCAAAGGAGGGGGACCAGGAAATAGCCGATCACCTCCACCAGCGGGCCGAGCACGTCGACGACGAGGACGTGGCCCATGCCGAGAAAGCCGATGCGGCCGTAACGCGGATTGAACAGCATATCCTTGTGCCGGAAAAAGGTCTCAAGCGCGCCGCGTTGCCAGCGGGCGCGTTGGCGACCGAGGATGGTCAAGCTTTCCGGCACTTCGGTCCAGCAGACCGGTTCGGGGATGAAGTCGATCCGGTAATCCTGCTTGCGCTCGCGGAACAGGCGGTGGAGCTTGATCACCAGCTCCATATCCTCTCCCACGGTGCCGTGGCTGTAGCCGCCGACTTCGATCACCGCCTGGCGCTTGAACAGGCCGAATGCGCCGGAGATGACGGTGAGCGACTGCATGGCGCTCAGTGCCAACCGTGCCATCAGGAAGGCACGCAGATATTCGACGATTTGAACTAGGGCGAGGAAGTTGCGGGGCAGTTTGATGTCGAGCACTTGGCCCGCCTCGATCCGGCTGCCGTTGGCGATACGGATCGTGCCGCCCACCGCGGCCGTTTTGAGCGGCTCCTCCACGAAAGGCCGGACGGCGCGCAGGAGTGCGTCAGATTCGAGCAGCGAATCGGCATCGATGGAGCAGAAGAGCGGCGCCCGGGCGACGTTGATGCCGGCGTTGAGCGCGTCGGATTTGCCGCCATTCTCCTTGTCCACCACAAGCAAGCGGGGGAGGCGGGGACTGGCGTAGAGGCCGCGGATCGGGTTGTGCTTCACCGCCAGATCGTGGAACCGGTCTACCTTGGCGAGGCCGAAGTGACGCACCACGGTTTCCAGGGTGCTGTCCTTGGAACCGTCGTTGATCACGATCACTTCGAAGTTCGGGTAATGCAACGCGAGCAGCGAGTTGACGCTTTCGACGATGGTCACTTCTTCGTTGAAGGCGGGGGCAAGCACGGCGATGGCCGGCGCTTCGTCGGCGTAGCGGCGCCATAGCAGGGAAGCGCGGGAGATCGGTGGCCGCCGGCCGAGAGCCGCGCCGGCGAAGGCGAGCTGCACGACGTAGAAGAAGGTCTGAAGGAGGCCGGTGCCGATCACCAGAAGCGCAATCCACTCGGCGCTCCACAGCGCCCAAATCTCCCAGCCGCTCACGCGATGCCTCGCTCGGCCATGGTGAGCAGGGCTGCCGATCGGCCCGGCTCCGGCGAGTATTTGGCGGCTTGGCGGAGCAGGGCTGCGCCGTCCTCGCCCATCCGGGCAAGCGCTTCGCCGGCGCGGAACCGCACCCACCATATCGGATCGGCGAGCAGTTCGCGCAGTTGCGCGCCAAGGGTGGAAAGGCCGATGCGACCCGCGGCTTCGGCGGCGGCGGCGCGGACTTCCCAGCTCGGGCTGCCCAGGCCGCGCTTCACCGCCCGTTCCCCGGCGGGATGGGCGAAGGCGCCGAGAGCGCGAAGATAGCGGGGAAGCGCCGGGTCTTCGCTGTCGCTGGTGACGGCAAGGCTGGCGATCAGCGGCACCAGCGCATAATCGGCTGACGAAGACAGCGCCTCGATGGCCGAGGCCTTGGCATCGGCGGGGACTGCATCGTCAAGAATCAGGCCCTTGATCTCAGCCGGGCGGTGCGCGGCGATGTCGCGGAACAGGCCGACGGTGAGCAGCGAGTTTTCCGTCGTGCCGATGCCGAGGAGATCGACCAGCTCCCTCGCCGGGGGCGCGCGGTCCACCGAGGCCAGCGACAAAGCGGCGGCGAGGCGCACGTCCGAACTCTTGTCGCGCAAGGCGGCAAGAAGCCGCTTCACCGTGGCTTCGTCGGGAAACTCGGCAAGCGCTTCCGCCGCGGCGAGGCGGATGCGCGGTGAGCCTGAATTGAGCTGATTGCGCAAGCGATTTGGCACGCCCAACCGCGTAGCCGTCTCGACAAAGCGGTCGCGGTCGCTGCCGCGGACCATCTGGATGAGCTCCACCAGCAGAGTCGCCAGGAGATCGCCCCGGCTCCTTTTGCCGAGCCGCCCCTTTGAGCGCGCGCCGAGCAGCAGGGGCACCAGGCGCTTCTTCTCCTGCTCGCGGGCCCGGCCGGTCCAGCCGAGCACCAAGCGGGCGCCCAGAAGAGAGAACATGATCGCCAGTGCAACCGCCGCGATGCCCAGCGACACAAACCATAAAGCCGCAAGGCCGCTCAAAAGCGCCAGCCCAGGCCGAGGCCGATCTGCAGCCGGTCGGCGCCTTGCTCGCGGTCCTCGTGGCTCAGCGACAAACGTAGAGTGCGGCGTTCGTCCAGGTCGTAGGCAAGGCCGCCGAACAGCGACAAGGTGTCCAACACTACGCCTTCGCTGACGTCGGGCGCGTCGGCGATTCCGGCAAAGAGGCGCAGGCGGTCGGTGGCCATCGCATCACCGCGGGCAAGCCAGCCGTCGCGGCGGGTGCCGTTTTCGTCGAAGATGTTGATCCAGCGCGCCGTCACCCAAGCTTTGCCGCCGGCGAAATATTGTTCGACGCCCGGGCTCAGCGTCTGGATGTCGCCGGCTTGGTAGCGGGCCTGACGTGCGTCGATCGTCAGGCTGGTCGGATTGTCGCCGCCGCGCACGCGAAGAACGCCGCCTGCGCCGATCTGCCATTCCGGGCGGAAATCTGCGTTGGGCGCCCCCCCGACGAGGAGATAGAAGCTGCTTCCGCCGGCAAGCCGCTGGTCGATCCGCGCTTCGCCGTAGACGTCCGTCCGGCCGAAGCGCCGCGAGACCTCCACCGTGCCGCCAAGCGCCGTGTCGGGATTGGCCTGGTAGCGCAGTTGAACAGAACCCTCGCGCCAGTCGGGCTGTTGCGGGCCCTCCAGGAATGAAGAGCTGCCGTCGATGTTGACCTGCCAGCGATGCGCAGCCGTGTCTTCCTCCCCCAGCGAAGCGCGCAGATCGGCGGCGTCGCGGTTGGCGGGGTTTACCGGCTCCAGAAGCGTGCGGGCGCGGCCGACATTGCCGCGGCGCTGCGCGACCCGGGCGAGACCGATGCGGGCGTCGTCATAGCTCGGCGCGATCTCCAGCGTCCGGCGGAACGACGCCTCGGCGGCGTCGAGCTTGCCTTCCGCAAGGAGTGCAAGGCCGAGTTGAACATGCGCATCGGCATTGTCCGGCTGGGCCGCCACCACCTGGCGCAGGAGCACAATCGCGCGCGCGGGCTCGCCGGCAAGCCGCGCCGCGACGGCTTCCTCGTATGTGGCTTGCGGGGCAAGGGACGCGGGCTGCCCGGCGGAAACCAGCCCAAGCGCGAGCACCCCGAGCAATCGTCGCTTCACCGACCGGCCCGATCGAGCAGCCTGGCCAGCCGCGCCACCAGTTCCTCCGGGATGAAAGGCTTTACGAGGTAATCGTTGGCGCCGAGTTCAAGCGCGGTGACGATGTCCTGCTCCTGTTTGCGCGCCGTCAGCATGATAACCGGAACGTCTGCGAGCGACGCGTCTTCACGAATCTTGCGCAGCACTTCGTAGCCGTCGATCACCGGCATCATTGCGTCGAGCAGAACTGCGTCGGGCCGGCCTTCCCCGAGCCGGCGAAGCGCCTTGCCGCCGTCTTCTGCAACGATCACTTCGTAACCCCGGCTGGCGAGCCGGTATTGAAGCAGATCGACGAGCAAGGGGTCATCGTCGCATACCAGGATCTTCTTGGGCTCAGTCACGCGGGCGTACTGCCTTTTCGTTCATTGATGCGGGCGCTCTACACTATTGTGTGGCGCCGAAGGGTTAAACCGGTGCGCGGCGTGCGGTTCCGCCGCCGCGCCATGTTAGGGCCGTGTTGTCGGCACTCCCCAAACGACAAGTGCCCGGGCATCGCTGCCCGGGCACCCGCGTGACGATTGCTCGTCATCCCCCTTGAGACGATCCGGCCCGCGCATTTTCCCACCTCGCTTGGGAAAACGGGGCCGAAGCTCCCCGAACCAGGGCTGTTGCCGCCGTGTCCGTGGGCTTCGACTAAGGGAGGGTCCCCGCAATGTCACGGTACTTCCAGGGAGTTGTGACAAAAACCTCATCCCCTGTGTCGGCGCGGCCACAGGGAGAGGCGCGGCGTCCCGCGCCTCGCCGGTTGCCTAAGCGGGAGGCCACCCGTAGAGGCATTGCAACCCCGCACCCAACCGGATTGCCACACCCGATGCGTCTTTCCCGCTACTTTTTGCCCGTCACCAAGGAAACGCCGTCGGACGCCCAGATCGTCAGCCACAAGCTGATGCTGCGCGCCGGCCTGGTTCGCCAGACCGCCGCCGGTATCTACGCCTGGCTGCCGCTGGGCCTGCGGGTGCTCAACAAGATCGAGCAGGTGGTGCGCGAGGAGCAGGACCGGGCGGGTGCTGTGGAGCTGCTGATGCCGACGGTCCAGTCCGCCGACCTTTGGCGCCAGTCGGGCCGCTACGACGCTTACGGGCCGGAGATGCTTCGCTTCACCGACCGGCACGAGCGCGAAATGCTGTTCGGCCCGACCAATGAGGAGATGATCACCGCCATCTTCCGCGACGCCGCCAAGAGCTACCGCGATCTGCCGCGCACCTTGTACCACATTCAGTGGAAGTTCCGCGACGAAGTGCGCCCGCGCTTCGGCGTGATGCGCGGCCGCGAGTTCCTGATGAAGGACGCCTACAGCTTCGACATCGACGAGGAAGGCTTGAGGGCAAGCTACGAAGCGATGTTCGTCGCTTACCTGCGCACCTTTGCCCGGCTCGGCCTCCAGGCGGTGCCGGTGCGGGCGCCGACCGGGCCGATCGGCGGCAACCTTTCCCATGAATTCCACATCCTCGCCGACACCGGTGAAAGCGCCATCTTCTACGACGGCGCGCTGGAGGATGTGACGCGGGACGAATTGCTGTCCGCCGACGCCTCCACCATCGCCAGGCTCACCGGCCTCTACGCGATGGAGGAAGAAGAGCATGCCAAGGTTTCCGACTGCCCGGTGCCGGCCGAGCGGCTCCGTAGCCGCCGCGGGATTGAGGTCGGGCACATCTTCGCCTTCGGCACCAAATATAGCGCGGCAATGGGCATGCAGGTGCAGACAAAGGACGGCGGCCAGGTTCACCCGCAAATGGGCAGCTACGGCATCGGTGTGTCGCGGCTGATGGGCGCGATCATCGAGGCGAGCCATGACGAAGCCGGTATCGTTTGGCCGGAAAGCGTGGCGCCGTTCCAGGTCGGCCTGATCAACATGCGCGTCGATCATGAAGGCTGCGCGGCGGCGTCTGACGATCTCTACCGCCGCCTCACCGCCGCGGGCGTCGAGACGTTGTACGACGACCGTGACGAACGCGGCGGCGCCAAGTTTGCGACGGCCGACCTGATTGGATTGCCTTGGCAGCTGATCGTCGGCCCCAAGGGGATCGAGCGCGGCGTCGTCGAACTCAAGCGCCGCGCGAGCGGCGAGCGCGAGGAACTGTCCATCGAAAGCGCATTGGCGAGGCTTTCCGCATGATCCTCAACCGCTACGAACGGATGATCGCCAAGCGCTATCTGCTCCCGGGCAAGGGCGAGGGCTTCATCTTCCTGGTTGCCTCGATCAGCCTGGTCGCCGTTGCGCTCGGCGTCGCGGCGCTGATCGTGGTGATGAGCGTGATGAACGGCTTCCGGGCCGAGCTGTTCGACAAGATCGTCGGGCTGAACGGCCACGCCGTGGTGCAGGGCTATGGCGGGCGGCTGGAGAATTGGCAGCAGATCGTTCAGCAGGCGCGGCAGACGCCTGGCGTTACCGAGGCCGTGCCGCTGATCGAGCAGCCGTTGATGGCGAGCTATTCGGGGCGCGTCGAAGGCGTGCTGGTGCGCGGCATGCAGCGCAAGGACATCCTTGCCAACAAGACGCTTCAGGGGAAGGTGCACGCCGGCGCGCTTGAGCGGCTCCAGCCCGGCTCCGACAATGTCGCGATCGGTGCTCGGCTCGCCGAAAGCCTTGGCGCGCGGGTCGGCGGGCAGATCAGCCTGATCAGCCCGGAAGGGCGGACGACGCCGTTCGGAACCGTGCCGCGCATCGTTTCCTATACGGTGGCGGCAATCTTCGAAGTCGGCGTCTACGATTACGACAAAGCCTTCGTGATCATGCCGATCGAGGACGCGCAGACCTTGCTGATGCTCGGCGACGCAGTTGGCATGGTGGAGGTTCAAACGGTCGACGCAGACCGGGTCGGCGAAATCCTCGCGCCGCTCTCCGGCGTGGTGAGCGGGCAGGGGGTGATCGCCGACTGGCGCAGCCTCAACAGCTCGCTGTTCGAAGCCCTTCAGGTGGAGCGGGTGGCGATGTTCGTGGTCCTGTCGATCATCATCCTGGTCGCGGTGTTCAACATCCTGTCGTCCCTGATCATGCTGGTGCGCGCCAAGACGCGGGACATCGCAATCCTTCGGACCATGGGCGCGACGCGCAAAGCGATGCTGAAGATCTTCCTGACGGTGGGGGTCAGCATCGGTTCGCTCGGTATCCTTCTGGGGCTGATGCTTGGCGCGATTTTTCTCTTCTTCCGGCAATCGGTGGTAAACTTCATCCAGTTCGTGACGGGGCAGAACCTTTGGGATCCGTCGATCCGCTTCCTGACCGAGCTGCCGTCCAAGACCGATCCAGTGGAAGTGGTGGCAATCGCCTCGCTTGCCTTGTTGTTCAGCTTTCTTGCCACCCTTTATCCGGCGTGGAAGGCGGCGAGCACCGATCCCGTACAGGTGCTGCGTTATGAGTGAAGTTCTCGCCGTTACCGGCCTCCAGCGCAGCTTCGTGCAGGGCGGCGTCACCATTCACGTCCTGCGCGGGGTGAACCTCCACGTCGCGCCGGGCGAGATCGTCGCGCTGCTGGGGCCGTCCGGCTCGGGCAAGTCGACCTTGCTTCAGGCCGTGGGGCTGCTCGAGGGCGGGTTCGAAGGCTCTATCCGCATTGCAGGCGAGGAAGCGTCCAAGCTCGACAACGACGGCCGCACCCGCGTCCGCCGCGATGCCTTGGGCTTCGTTTACCAGTTCCACCACCTGCTGCCCGATTTCAACGCGGCGGAGAACGTCATTCTTCCGCAGCTCATCCACGGCGGCAAGCCGGATGCGGCGCGGGAGCGGGCGGAGAGCCTGCTAACCACCCTCGGCCTCGGTCAGCGGCTGACCCACCGGCCGAGCCAGCTTTCGGGCGGCGAGCAGCAGCGCGTGGCCGTTGCCCGCGCGCTCGCCAACCGGCCGGCCTTGGTGCTTGCCGACGAGCCGACGGGCAATCTGGACGAAGCGACGGCCGACGTCGTGTTTGGCGAATTCCTCAACCTGGTGCGCGGCGAAGGCAGCGCCGCCTTGGTGGCGACCCACAACGAACGAATCGCGGGAAAGATGGACCGCGTACTGCGTTTGCACGAGGGTGTGCTGGAATAGCCGTCGGCGTTCCGCGCACCTGTGCGAGAGGAACCTCATGGCTTTGTACCGCGTCCCTATCCTTGCCGCCGCCGCTGCCGCTGCGCTGCTGAGCCTGCCCGGCTGCGACTGGATGAAGAAGCCGAAGCCCGCCGCCGAGAAGACGGAAAAGGAGCTTGCGGCGGAGCGGAGCGAGCGGATTCGCAAGGCCTGCGCGTCCGACGCGACCTATGATCGGCTCAAGGAACTGGTGTTCGACGAAGCGGCGCGCATCCGCAATTCCGATCCGCGCAACCTCGATCCGCTCGCTGCGGCGGCCGTGGTGCGGATGGAGAAGCCTTTGGTGAAAAGCCGAGACGAGGATTTGAACGTTACCGTCTGCACCGGCCGCTTCATTCTCGAGCTTCCGCCCGGCGCGGAGAATGCGTTCGACGGCAAGCGCCGGCTCGACGCGGAGGTCGAATATGCGGCGCAGGCCGCGGCCGACGGAAGCGGCATGGTCTACCAGATGGATGGCGCGGAGCCGATCATCTACCGCCTCGCTACGTTCGGCCTCAGCGGCCAGGCGCTGGCGCGGGTGGTGGAAATACCGCAGGCAAGCGCGCCGCCCTCCGCCCCGCCCGAGATGGTGCTGATGGAGCCGGTCGCGCCCTCGCCAGGGCCAGAGGCAGAGCCGAAGCCCAAGGCGGCGCCCGCGCCGAAGCCGGTGCCGTCAGTGACGCCGAAGCCGCGTGATCCGGCGCCGGTTCAAAAGGCGGAAGCCCCGGCGCAGCCCACACCGAGCCGTGCCACCAAGCCAAGCTTCAACTGTCGCTACGGCCGCTCGCGCAGCGAGAAGATGGTCTGCTCCTCGCCGGCTTTGGCAGGCGCGGACCGGCAGATGTCGTCCATCTATTATGCCGCCATGGCGAATAGCGACGCCGCCACAAGAAGCCGCCTGCGCCGAAGCCGCGATGCGTTCCTGTCCCGGCGCGAGCGGTGCGGAAGCGAGGCCTGCGTGGCCGCGGCCTACAACAGCCGCATTGCCGAGATCAGGAGCATCTCGCGGGGCGACTAGGAGCGCCGCCGAAAGCTGTGGACAAAGGCGTCGCGGCACTTTGCATCGCCGCGCGCGCCGCCCATAAAGGCTGAATGGCCGCGCCCTACGTCCCCCTTCGGATATTCTCCTGCTACACGATGCTGGAAGGCGCGATCGAGCCAAAAGCGATTGCCAAGCACGCGAAAAAGCTGGAGTTTCCGGCCGCGGCGCTGACTGATCGCAACGGGCTTTATGCGGCCATGGCGTTCACCGAAGCGGCAAAAGGCGAGGGCGTTCAGCCGATCATCGGAACCATGCTGGCCGTCGCCCGCCCGGGCGCCAATGGCGGACAGGCGGCGCTCGACTGGGTCGCGCTCTACGCCCAGAATGCCGTGGGCTACGACAACCTCTGCGCATTGGTATCCGCGGCCCATCTCGAGCGGCCGATCGAGGAGCCGGCGCACGTTTCCTTCGATTTCCTGGTCGGCCGCACCGACGGGTTGATCGCGCTCACCGCCGGCGGGGAGGGGGCGTTGGCCCGCTTGTTCGCCGAGGAACAGGAAAGCGCCGCGCTCGACATCCTCGACCGGCTCCAGGCTCTGTTCCCGAACCGCCTCTACATCGAACTCTGCCGGCGCGGCGATCCTGTGGAGGAGCGCGCGGAGGCGCGGCTGATCGAGATCGCCTACCAGCGGGATCTTCCCCTCGTCGCGACCAACCCGGCGCGCTACGCCGACGCGCACTTCCACGCCGCGCACGACGCAATGCTGTGCATCGCCCAATCAAGCCAGATTGATCGGGACGACCGGGAACGCTCCTCGCCCGAAGCATGGATCAAGCCGGCGGCCGAGATGCGCCGATTGTTCCAGGACGTGCCGGAGGCCGTCGAGAATACCTCCGTGATCGCCCGCCGTTGCGCCTTCGGAGCGCCGAAGCGCAAGCCGATCCTGCCGAGCATCGCCGGCGACCTGGAAGGCGAAGCGGCCCAGCTTCGCGCCGACGCGCGTGCAGGGCTCGAGGCGCGGCTGGCCAAGTACGACGCGCTCAGCGAGGAGCAGCGCAAAGCCTATTTCGATCGGCTCGATTACGAAGTCGACATCATCGTCGGCATGGGTTTTCCCGGCTATTTCCTGATTGTTGCCGACTTCATCAAATGGGCCAAGGACAACGACATCCCGGTTGGACCGGGCCGCGGCTCGGGCGCCGGCTCGGTGGTCGCCTGGTCGCTGACCATCACCGATCTCGATCCCATTCGCCTCGGCTTGCTGTTCGAGCGCTTCCTGAACCCGGAACGCGTATCGATGCCCGATTTCGACATCGATTTCTGCGAAACGCGGCGCGGCGAAGTGATCCGCTACGTCCAGGGCCGCTACGGCAGCGACAAGGTCGCGCAGATCATCACCTTCGGAAAGCTGAAGGCGCGCGCGGTGCTGAAGGACACCGGCCGAGTGCTGCAAATGTCCTATGGGCAGGTCGACCGCCTCGCCAAGCTGATCCCAAATCTGCCTGCCGATCCCTGGACTCTGGAGCGGGCGCTGAACGGCGTTTCCGAGCTTGCCGCCGAATATAAGAACGACCCGCAGGTCCGGCGCCTGATCGACCTTGCGATGAAGCTGGAAGGCCTCCCCCGCCACAGCTCCACCCACGCGGCCGGTGTTGTGATCGGCGACCGGCGCCTCGACGCTTTGGTGCCGCTCTACCGCGATCCCCGTTCCGATATGCCGGTAACGCAATTCGACATGAAATATGTCGAAGCCGCGGGCCTGGTGAAGTTCGACTTTCTTGGCCTGAAGACGCTGTCCGTGCTTCAAAAGGCGGTGCAGTTCATCGCCAAGGCCGGCCACAATGTGGACCTCGACGCCCTCGATTGGACCGACGAGGAGGTCTACAAGCTCCTCCAGCGCGGCGACACGGTGGGCGTGTTCCAGCTCGAATCCGAAGGCATGCGCCGAACGCTGGCGGCGGTGAAGCCGACCAACTTCGAAGACATCATCGCGCTCGTCTCGCTTTACCGCCCGGGTCCGATGGACAACATTCCGATGTTCGGCGCCCGCAAGAACGGCCGCGAACCGATCGAATATCCGCACCCCCTGCTCGAGAATGTGCTGAAGGAAACCTACGGTATCTTCGTCTACCAGGAACAGGTGATGGAAGCCGCACGGGTGCTTGCCGGCTACAGCCTCGGCGAGGCCGATCTGCTCCGCCGCGCCATGGGCAAGAAGATCCAGGCGGAAATGGACGCGCAGCGCGAGCGCTTCGTCACCGGCTGCGCGGCCAACGATATCGCCCGCTCGAAGGCGAACGAGCTGTTCGATTTGATCGACAAGTTCGCCGGCTACGGTTTCAACAAAAGCCACGCCGCCGCTTACGCGCTGGTGGCCTACCAGACCGCCTGGGTGAAGGCGCATTATCCGGTGGAATTCTACGCTGCGTCCATGTGCTTTGACATGCACCAGACGGACAAGCTTGCCATCTTCATCGACGACATGCGGCGCATGGACCCACCGGTGCCGTGCCTCGCGCCGTGCATCAACGCCAGCGAAGCGGAATTTGCGGTGGAGCGGCCGGCGGAGGGGGAAGCCGCGGTTCGCTATGCCTTGGGCGCGCTGAAGGGCGTCGGCGAGAAAGCGATGGAGCAGCTCGTCGATGAGCGCCGCGCCAACGGCCGCTTCAAGACGCTCGAGGATTTCTCCGAGCGCGTCGATCCACGCCTCCTGAACCGCCGCCAGCTCGAAAGCCTTGCCGCCGGCGGCGCCTTCGACGGCATTGCCCCGAACCGCTCCGCGGTCTTCGCAGCCGCCGAGACGATCCTCGCCCATGCGGCAAGCGCCGCCGAGGCGCGGACCAGCGGGCAGGGTGGCCTGTTCGGCGGCGAAAGCAACGTCGTGCCGATCCGGATGCCGGTAGTTGCCGCCTGGTCGATGGCGGAAAGCATGGCGGCCGAGAAAGACGCGTTCGGCTTTTATTTCTCCGCCCACCCGGTGGATCGCTATCGCCACATCGCCATCGCGCACGGCGCGCGCAGCTTCGCCGATCTCGGCTCCATGCCGGCGCCTGCCGAAGGAGGCCGCACCGGTGCGGTGATGGCGGCATTGATCGAAGAAGCGCGCTGGCGCACCTCCGCTCGCGGGCGGCGTTACTTGATGGCGACGATGTCCGACCCGACCGGCCAGTTCATTGCCACCGTGTTCGACGACGATGCCGCCGCTAAGGTGGAGGAGGCGGCCAAGGCCGGGAGCTGCGCGCTTTTGACGGTGGAGCTCGACCGCCGCCCCGGCGAGGAAACGCCGCGGGTGACGGTGAAGGCGATTCAGCCGCTGGAAGGCTTGTCCAAGCGCACGCGGCTTCAGCTCGAGATCGAAGTGGAGGGCGCCGAGGTTCTCCCACGACTGGCGCAGATGCTGGCCTCCGAACGCGGCGACAACGGCGAGCTTCGCCTGCGCGCGCCGGTGGACAGCGGCCGTGCTGACGTGATCCTCGGCCGCGACTTCAAGCTCGACGCCGAACTTGCCGCGCGGCTCGAGCGGCTGCCCGGTGTCACGGCGGTTGCCTTGTCGGTGGCACCGGCGGGCGGCTCCGCGCCGCGGCTTGCGCTCGTTTCCTGAAGCCATACACTGCGCCCACTTGGGTGGAGGGTTTATGCTTGGTGGAATGCAGGATTGGCCGCTCCGGATCTCGCACATCCTGGACCATGCCGCGCGCGAGCACGGTACGCGCGAGCTGGTGTCGCTTTGGGCGGATCACTCGGTCACCCGCACGAATTGGTCCGGCATAGCGCGAGACTCCCGCAAGCTCGCCCAGACGCTTGAGCGGCTCGGTGTCGGCAAGGGGGATAGGGTTGCGACCCTGGCGATGAACCACAGCCGCCATGTCGTCGCCTGGTACGGCACGATCGGAATGGGCGGCGTCATTCACACGATCAACCCGCGATTGTTCGACGATCAGCTCGTCTACATCGCCAACCATGCCGAGGACCGGGTGCTGTTCTTTGATCGCGTCTTTGCGCCGGTCGTTGAACGGCTGAAGCCGCACTGGAACAGCATTGAGCATTTCATCTGCTTCGATCCCGCGCCCGGCGAGGAAGGTTTTGAAGATCTGATCGCGGCCGAGAGCGGCGCCTACCAATGGGCGACAGGGGACGAGCGCGACCCGGCGATGCTCTGCTACACCAGCGGCACCACCGGCAATCCGAAGGGCGTGTTGTTCGAACATCGCTCCACCGTGCTTCACGCTTTTGCAGAAGCCGGTCGGGACGTGTTCGACCTTTCGGCGCGGGCGGTGGTGCTGCCCATCGTGCCGATGTTCCATGCAGCCGCCTGGGGCCTGCCCTTCGCCACCGCCATGGTCGGCGGCAAAATGGTGTTCTCCGCCGATTACACGCCGAACATCATGTGCGACCTGATGCGCGCCGAAGGCGTCACGCACAGCGCCGGTGTGCCCACCGTGTGGCTGGCGCTGATGGGCTATGTCGATGCGAGTCAGGCAGATCTCGCCAAGCTGTCGCTGATCCACATCGGCGGCGCGGCGGCCCCGCGGGCGATGATCAAGTGGTTCCGAGACAAGGGTATTCGCGTCGGCCATGCCTGGGGGATGACGGAGATGTCGCCGCTCGGCACCGCAGGTGCGCCGCTCGCGAATTGGGACGCTATGAGCGATGAGGCGCAGATCGACTATACCTGCAAGCAGGGGCGGGTGCCGTTCGGCGTAGAGCTGCGCACGATCGACGACGACGGCAAAGTGCTGCCACGCGACGGCAAGGCTTCGGGCCGGCTGCAGGCGCGAGGGCCTTGGGTGATCAAGCAATATTTCGGCGACGAAAGCGGCCCGTGCATCGACGCGGAAGGGTGGTTCGACACTGGCGATGTCGCGATCCTTCACCCCGACGGCGTGATGCAGATTACCGACCGCTCCAAGGACGTGATCAAATCGGGCGGCGAGTGGATCAGTTCGATCGAGCTTGAGAATGCGGCGGTCGGCTGCCCGGGCGTCGCGGAAGCGGCGGCGGTGGGGGTGGCGCATTCGAAGTGGGACGAGCGGCCGCTGCTTCTGGTGGTGCGCAAGCCCGGCGCGGAGGTGACGGCGGCGCAGATCCTGGCGCATCTGTCGAAGCACGTAGCGAAGTGGTGGCTGCCGGATGAGGTGCTGTTCGTGGAGAGCCTGCCCCACACGGCGACGGGCAAGCTGCTCAAGACGGCGTTAAGAGAGCAGTACAAGGACTACCGCCTGGCCAGCGTTGCGTGAGTTCCTCCCCATCGCAGATGGGGAGGGGAACCATGCGGAGCGTGGTGGAGGGGTAACTGCCGAAGCCGAGCCATTTACCCCTCCACCACCCTATGGGTGGTTCCACTCCCCATGCGGGGCACGGGGAGGAACTAGACTAAAGCAGCCTCAGCTGTGGCCCCTGGGGGGGCACGAACAGGTCGCATCTGAGCGGTTGTTTCTCGCGGTTCAGGCCGTGCTTTCTTGCCGCTGCTTCCAGGCGCACCCGCATCAGATCCGCCCAGGGGCCGAAGCCGCGGAGACGGCTGTACCAATTGGGATCGTTGTCCTTGCCGCCGCGCATATCGCGGATGATGTTCATCACCTTGTCGGCGCGGTCGGGGAAATGCTCGTCCAGCCAAGCGCGGAAAAGCGGCGCAACCTCGTGCGGCAAGCGCACGGGGAGAAAGAAGACGCCCCGCGCGCCGGCTTCCGCCGCGGCTTCGGTGATCGTCTCGATCTCATGGTCGGTGATGCCCGGCACCACCGGCGCGATCGCCACCGTCACCGGCACGCCCGCTTCGCTCAGCGCCTTCACCGCCGCGAGCCGCTTGCGCCCCGACGGCGCGCGCGGCTCCAGCGTGCGGGAGATGGAGGGCTGAAGCGAGGTCACCGACATTGCGACCGACGCGAGCCCCTCCGCCGCCATGCGCGACACGATGTCGATGTCGCGCACCACCCGGTCAGACTTGGTGGTGATGGTGAGGGGGTGCTTGGTCTCGGCAAGCACCTCCAGGATGCTTCGGGTTATCCGCCACTTGCCCTCGATCGGCTGAAAGGGATCGGTGTTGGTGCCGAGCGCGATTGCGCGAACGGTATAGCCGGGCTTGGCAAGCTCCGCCCGGAGGAGCTTGGCCGCGTCCGGTTTAGCGAACAGCTTGGTCTCGAAATCGAGGCCCGGCGAAAGGTCGTGATAGGCATGGGTGGGGCGGGCGAAGCAATAGATGCAGCCATGCTCGCAGCCGCGATAGGGGTTGATCGAGCGGTCGAAGCCGATGTCCGGCGAAGTATTGCGCGAGATGATCGACTTGGGCTTTTCCACCGTCACCGTGGTGCGAAGCGGCGGCGCTTCCCCGTCAATGTCGCGCCGCGAATCGCGCCAATCGCCGTCCGCTTCGCGGGTGGGGAGGTTGAAGCGGGTCGGCACCCGGTTCTCGGGCGCGCCGCGGCCGTGCTGGACTTCGGGGCGACTCATGCCCGAAGCTATCGCCCAGGGCCGGGAACAAAGCAAGAACTTGTTCAGTCGGTGCTCCGTTGCACGCGAACCGCCGAAGCGCCTGGCAGGCCTGGGAAACGCGGCCATAGGCCCTGGACGAGGGCGGCGCGGCTCGGCCCTGGCTTGCCGCTTACTTCCTCGTAGACCCAGTAGTTGCGGAAGATGATCGGCAGGTAGCCGCGCGTTTCCCAATAAGGCAGCGACTCGATGTAGAGCAGCGGATCGGCCTGATTCATCCAGCGGCTGTTCCACTCGCCGATTGGGCTGGGTCCAGCATTGTAGGCGGCCATCACCTTGGGGAGCAGGCCGCCGGTCGCGGGAAGGTCGCGCAGATATTCGATATAGCTTTGGCCATATTCGAGGTTCTCGCCCGGGCGGTTGAGCTGCTGCCGGTCGTAGCTGGTGCCGCCCCAGCGGGCGACGTCGCCCGCAGTTCCCGGCCGCACCTGCATCAGCCCGACGGCGCCGGCGGGGCTCACCACTTCCGTCCGGAAGTTCGATTCCTGAAGCGCGTGGGCGAAGACAAGGGATTGATCGACCCGCCATCCGCGCACTGGACGCCAATCGGGGCGGGGATAGCGGGCGGCGGGGTTAACGGACGATCCGCGCGGCGCATTGTGGGCGAGGTAGAATTGGGTGGAGGCGAGGTTCAGGTCCGCCGCGAGGTGGAGGAGGGCGTTGTGCTCCGCGACGCCACCGATTCGCGCCTGGTGACGGATATATTGATCGGCAAGTGCATTCTGGCCGATCTCGGCGAGGGCGATAGCAGTGCGGACATTGGGCTTGCGGATGATCGCCTGCCACTCCGCATCGCGATAATCGTGCAGGCCGGCAAAGTCCCTGGCCTTGATGCCGAGCGCCTTGGCGGCGAGCATGCCGTAAAAGGTTTCCTTTTGCCGCGCCGCGCTTCGAAGCTGCGCCTGTACGCGCTCGGGCCTGCCGCACATAGTGTCGGCGCGCGCAGCCCAATAATAGCCGGCGGCGCTCAGCTCCACGTCGGCTGAGCGGCCGCCTACTGCTCCGAAGGCATCGGCGGCGGCCCGGCAGTCGTTCATCCGCCACGCGGCGAGGCCCGACGTCCAAGCCCCGTGCAGCGCCCATTCGCCGGTGCCGGCGCGGGCAAGTTCGGAGATCCGCCGCGCGTCCGCATTGGCGCCGATCAGGTAATAAGCCCAACCGATCCGCTGCTGGAATTCGGTGCGCGCTTCGGGAGTAAGCTGGTCCTGATATTGCAGCAACAGCGCCTCGGCTTCGGCAGGACGGTCATCAACGATCAGAGGGGAGACGAGCTTCTCGAGCGCGGGTGCGGCGAGATCGCCTTTGGTCGACTGCGCGCGGGAGCGGCGTGGCTGGCCCCCTTGCCAGACCAGCGACGGGGCGGAAGGCAAAGGCGGAAGCTCGACGGCACCGCGCGTTTGCGCGAGCCGGGCGAGCTGGTCCGCCTTCGGCGCGTCGGGCGCGGCGGCGACGAGTTGGAGGAGCGGCTCGAGCTCCACCTTCGGCGAGCCTTTGGCCGTATACAGCTCCGCATAAGCGGCGCTCTTGAGCGGTCCGTCCGGCGCGAGCGCGAGCTTGGTCGACGCGCCGAGCCAATCGCCGGCTGCAATCGCGGCGAACACTTCGCGCCATGCCGTCCGCTCGGCGCTGTTGAGGATAGTCGGCAAAGCCGGGCGGGCGGAGCTTCCCTGCGCCGTGTCCGCAACGAGATCGCTCTCCGCCTGCGCGGCCGCCGGAAGCGCCAGCCCGGCGGCGAAGAGGAGCGCGCGCAACTTGGTCATGCTTTCAGTTCCTCGATCAGCATCTGGAGGTCGGCCCAGGCGAACTTCTTGTGGGCCGGGTGGCTGAGCAGGTGGGCGGGCGACAGCGTCACCAGCGCCTTCACCGGCCCCGCCTGGGTTTGCAGCTCGTGCCAGCGCCCACGCGCCTGCGCCATCGGCAAGCCGAGCAGCGCCTTGGAGCAAGCGTCGCCAAGCAGCAACACCGCGCGGGGCTCGGCCAAGCCTACGTGGTGGCGGGCAAGGGTTGCGCAGTTCTTCGCCGAGTCGGTCGCGAACCGTCCGTCGGGTGAGCGAAGGCAGGAGAGGGCGGCGAGGTACACGCTATTCCGGTCGCGTCCGATCGCGGCAAGCATCCGGTCGAACAGCCGCCCAGAGTCTCCGGAGATCAAGGTCCCGGTACCGCAATCCTCGGCCGTTGGCATATCGGCCAGGATCATCAGTCCGGAGGCGGGATCGCCCGACGGACAGACCCGCGCCGCCGCCGGCGCGGCGAAGGGAAGGGAAGCACTGTCCTTCAGCCATGCCTGGAACAGGTTGAGCTGATCGGGCGGCGGATCGTCACTGCGGACAGGCTGCGGAGCGGCGGGAGGGGCCGCTCTCGGCGACGGGGCAGGAGACGAGGCAGGAGCTTCAACCACGGCCGTCGGCCTGGGCTGCGGGCGCAACCAGTCGCGCGGTTCTTCGTCGATCAGCACATCGACGCCCGCATCGGCCCACCAGGCGAGAACGCTTGCCGCGGCCTCCGGTGTTAGCGCATCATTTCCCCGCTCCATCCAGGAACAGTGGAAGGCGGTGCGGGCAGGCTGGTCAACCGCAAAATTGCCTCCTATCTGCAAAACGTTGGCTGTCTGCGACGATCCGCGCGGGCAAGCGCCCGATGGAGAAGCGAATGTCCGAACGCGAGTCGATGGCTTATGACGTGGTGATCGTCGGCGCGGGCCCCGCCGGGCTTGCGGCGTCCATCCGCCTGAAGCAGCTCGCTGAGGAAGCCGGGCGCGACTTGAGCGTCTGCATCCTCGAAAAAGGTTCGGAAGTCGGCGCGCATATCCTCTCGGGCGCAGTGGTCGATCCGCGCGCCATGGACGAGCTGCTCCCTAACTGGCGCGACATGGACAGCCCGCTCACCGTGCCGGTGACGGAGAACCACCATTGGGTGCTCACCCGCACCAAGAAATACGGCATGCCGCATCTGCTGATGCCGCCCTTCATGAACAACAGGGGCACCTTCACCGTCAGCCTCGGCAATTTGTGCCGCTGGCTTGCCGGGCAAGCGGAAGCGCTTGGTGTCGAGATCTTCCCCGGCTTCGCGGCGGCCGAAGTGCTGTTCAACGAAAACGGATCGGTAAAGGGCGTTGCCACGGGCGACATGGGGGTTGCGCGGGACGGCACCCACAAGGCCGATTACCAGCCGGGAATGGAGCTCCACGGCCGCTACACCTTCTTCGCGGAAGGCGCGCGCGGGCACCTCACCAAGGAAGTGAAGCGCATCTTCGACCTGGAGCGCGACAGCGAGCCGCAGGTCTACGGCATCGGCCTGAAAGAACTTTGGGACATTCAGCCGGACAAGCACGAGCCGGGCCGCGTGATCCACACCCAGGGTTGGCCCTTGGACGACGCCTGGGGCGGCGGCTTCATCTACCACCAGGATGCCGGCCAGGTGGCGATCGGCTTCGTGGTCGCGCTGAACTACCGCAACCCTTACCTTTCGCCGTTCGAGGAATTCCAGCGCTGGAAGCAGCATCCGGAAATCCGCGCGATTCTGGAAGGCGGCAAACGCGTCTCCTACGGCGCCCGCGCGATCAACGAGGGTGGCTACCAAGCCATTCCGAAGCTTGCTTTCCCCGGCGGCGTGCTGATCGGCTGCTCGGCCGGCTTCGTGAACGTGCCGCGGATCAAGGGCAGCCACACGGCGATGAAGTCGGGCATGCTCGCCGCCGAAGTCGCCTTTGAAGCGATCGGCGGCGAACGATCCAACGACAGCCTCGACGCTTACGACGCTGCGCTTCATTCCAGCTGGGTAGCGGACGAATTGAAAACCGTGCGCAACGTCGAGCCAATGGTGGCGAAGTTCGGCGGTACCGCCGGTACGCTTCTGGCAGGCGCCGACATGTGGATGCGCACGCTCAAGATCGGCCTGCCGTTCACCATGAAGCACCACAAGGACAATGAGACCCTGTGGCGTAAGGATCTGGTGAAGCCGATCGCTTACCCGAAGCCCGACGGCGTGATCAGCTTCGACAAATTGTCCTCCGTGTTCCTGTCGAACACCAACCATGAGGAAGATCAGCCTATTCACCTGACGCTCAAGGACCCGTCGATACCGACGCGGGTGAACCTGCCGGAATTTGCAGGGCCGGAGCAGCGTTACTGCCCGGCGGGCGTTTACGAATATATCGAGGAAGCGGGCAAGCCGCGCCTTCAGATCAACGCGCAAAACTGCGTCCATTGCAAGACGTGCGACATCAAGGACCCGACCCAAAACATCAATTGGGTGGTTCCGGAAGGCGGAGGAGGCCCCAATTACCCGAACATGTAGGCCGCTCGCGGGCGCGCTCCTCGCCGGAGCGATGCTTCTCCTCCCGAACGCCGCGTCGGCAAGCGTTGAGGAGCCTTCGGCGATCGCCGACTTCGCGCGCGCCCGCGCCGCCGACAGTTTCGGCGCTCCCGAAGATGCCGCGCGCCGCTACGCCGCCGCGCTTGCGCTTTCGCCTGACAATGCGGTGCTTGCCGCCGCCGCCTTCCGCCAGGCTTTCACCGTTGGCGACAAGGCGCTTGCGGTGCGCGCCGCCCGTGCGCTTCAGAAAGCCGGCAAGCTCGGGCCGGATGGGCGCCTGGTCCTGTTCGCCGATGCGGTCGCTCGACGCGATTGGAAGGGCGCCGCCGCCGAACTCAACACGTTGCGCGCCGATCCGATCTTTTCGCACCTCACGCCGACGCTTGATGCCTGGCTGATCGTCGGGACGAAGAAGGGCGATCCCCTGGTTCCCATCGCGGCTATCAAGGACAATCCGTTCGCTGCCGGCTACGCCTCGGAGCACCGGCCGTTTCTGCTTCTGGCCAAGGGGCGCACCAAGGAAGGCATGACGGCGCTCGCCGCGCTGGAGGCAGCGGGGCCGCTGCCGCCGCGGCTCAGCATCGCCGCCGCCGCTCAGCTGGCAAGCCAGGGGCAGAACAAGGAAGCACTTGCGCAACTGGAGGGGCAGGCGCCGGCGCTGGTCGCCGCTCGTGCCCGGGTGCAATCGGGCAAGCGGCTTCGCGGCGGCATGGCAACGGCCTCGCAAGGCATTTCCGAATTGCTGCTTCGTTTGGCCGCCGATGCGTCGGCCGCCGAGGCGCCGGAATTCGCGCTCACTCTCTCGCGCACCGCCACTTTCCTCGCCCCCGAAACGGCGGCGCCCTGGCTGGTCACGGCCGAGCTTCTTGCGGCGCAGAACCGCTACCCGGCGGCGCTTGCCGCACTAGCCAAGGTTCCGGCGGAGGACGCGCTTGCCGCCGACACCGCCGATCTGCGCCTTCGCATCCTAAGCAGCAGCGGAAAAGGCCCGGCCGCCGTCGCCGAAGCGCAGGCGATCGTTGCGGCGCAGCCCCAATCGGTTGGTGGCTGGTCGCGGCTCGGCGATCTGTTCAGCGCCGAGGATAAGCATGTCGAAGCCGCGCAAGCTTACGGCAAGGCTCTCGATCTGGTTCGCGGTGGAGCCAAGACCCCGCAGGCGGAGTGGGGCCTGTGGCTGCTCAAGGGCGGCGCGCTGACGCAGGCGGGGCAGTGGGCGGAAGGCAAGGCCGCGCTTGAGCAGGCGCACAAGCTCGCGCCCGAACAAGCGGTGGTGCTGAACTACCTTGGCTATTCGCAGCTCGAGCGGCGCGAGAACATGGCGGAGGCGGAGCGGCTGATCCGAGAGGCCAGCAAACTGCAGCCGGACGATCCGTCGATCACCGATTCGTTGGGCTGGGCGCATTATGTGCGCGGCGACGTCCCGAAGGCGATCGAACTGCTCGAACGTGCGGCGCGGGGACAGCCGGCCGACACGGCGATCAACGAGCATCTGGGCGACGCTTATTACAGCGCCGGCCGCCGCTTCGAGGCCCGCTACGCATGGCAGGCGGCCTTGGTCTATGCGGAAGGCAGCGCGCAGGCGCGGCTAAAGGCAAAGCTCGAGACCGGCCTCCAACCGAGCCTCGCCGCGCCCTGATGTGGGAGATTGCGCGCGCCAAGATCAACCTGGCGCTGCACGTGCGGGGGCGGGAGCCGGACGGCTATCACCGGTTGGAGACGATCTTTGTCTTTGCCGAAGACGGCGACGTGCTGAGCGTGGCGCCGGCTAAGGGACTCAGCCTTGCGGTGGAGGGGCCGTTTGCCGCCGGGCTCTCGGCAGGGGAGGACAATCTCGTTCTGCGCGCCGCAACCGCATTGGCGGGTCGCTATGGGGTAGAAGTTGGCGCGATGCTGACGCTGGACAAGCGCCTGCCGGTTGCTTCGGGCATCGGCGGCGGCTCGGCGGACGCGGCAGCGGCGTTGCGGTTGTTGAACCGGTTTTGGCAACTGAACGTGGCGGAGGCGGCGCTTCTCGAGCTGGCCCGTCCGCTCGGTGCCGATGTCCCGGCCTGCTTGCTCTCGCGCCCGTGCATCGGGACCGGACGAGGTGACGATCTTCAACCGTTCGCCGGCGCACCCAGCGGGATGCCGTTGCTGCTGGTCAACCCCGGTGTCTCCGTATCGACGGCGCAGGTGTTCCGGCGCTGGGGAGGCGAGGACGGAGGGCCCCTTCCTTCAAACTTCCACCACGCGCGCAACGACCTTGAAGCGCCGGCACGGGAGGTTGCACCGGCGGTTGCGGAGGTGCTGGAGCTTCTTCGGAGCTGTGCCGGAACCACAATGGCGCGCATGTCCGGGTCCGGCGCAACCTGCTTTGCCTTGTTCGAAGATGACGCTGCCCGCGATGCCGCAGCCGCTGTGGTAAGGGCGGCGCGGCTTGGTTGGTGGCAGCTCGTAACCCGTCTCGCCTGACCCATCTGTCCCGCGACGGCACGGCTTCTTGGGCGGTTAACCATCGCAGGCGGCAGCTTTGCGTCGTGGCACGTTCCTTGCTGCCGGATGAACGACGAGTCGAAGCTTGGGGGCAGCTCCTTGTGGACATTCGCCCAAGGTCCTGTGCCGGTGTAAAACCGCCGCGGCGCCTTGGACAGGTTGAGCCGGCCGCTCGGGGATGAGCGGTCGGCTCCTTTTTTGAGGACAAGTCGCCTGGCGCGCGGCATGACGCGGCGATGTTCGATCTCCGCCTCGAGGACGGCGTCGCCCGCCTCACCTTAGACCGCCCCGAAGCACGCAACGCCATTCCCGCCGATCAATGGCGGTCGCTTGGGGAACAGGCGTGGCGTGCGCTCACCGACGGAGCGCGCCTGCTGATCCTCCAGGGAAAGGGCGGCGCCTTTTGCGCCGGCGCCGACCTCAAGGGCTTCAGGTCAATGCACGGTGACCTCCAAGCCGCGACGGAATTTCGAATGGCGATGCGCGACGGCATCGAAGCCATTGCCGCACTTCCCATACCCACGCTGGCCGCCGTGCACGGCCCGTGCTTCGGTGCCGGCGTTGCGCTGGCGATGGCATGCGACCTGCGCCTCGCGGGGCCGGATGCCACCTTCGCGATCACGCCGGCCAGATACGGCATCTCCTACCCGCAGGAGGACGTGGCGCGCCTGGTTGGCCTCGTTGGGCGCGGCCAGGCGGCGCGGCTTCTGCTCGGCGCGGCAAGTATCGACTGGGCGGAAGCGTTGCGCATCGGTTTGGCGGATCTGCCGCTGGACGAGCTCGATGCCTCCATAGCGGCGCTTCTCGCCAACAGCGCGGCAAGCTTCCAGACCTTGAAAAGCGGCATCAGGCTCGTGGCGGAGGGGAAGGTGCAGGATGACGGTCAGGACAGTCGCTTCGATACCCTCATCGCAGGTGACGAACTCGCCGCCGCGCTGGCGGCGCCGCGCCAGCGCCGCTAAGACGTCGCGGATGAAGCGCGCTTTGCCTTTCCTTCTCCTGCTCGCCTCCTGTGGCCAGGCCGACGAGACTTCAAAAGACGTGCTTGCTTCTGCACCCGAAGGCGCTGAGCGGGTGGAGTGTGCTGTCGCGGGTGCAACGGCGTTCAAACAGGCCTGCGTGCTCGACCGCGCGCAATCGCCCCAGGGGCTGACGCTCACCGTCCGCAGTCCCAGCGGCAGCTTTCGCCGGCTTCTCGTCACCCGCGACGGCCGCGGAGTGATCGCGGCGGACGGGGTGGAGCAGGCGATCGTTACGCCAGTCGGTTCTGACCGCATCGAAGTGGCGATAGGCGGGGATCGCTACCGTCTGCCCGCCACCGTCAGGAAGTGACCGGCCGCCCGATCCTGACTGCCGCCGAGATGCGCCACGCGGAAGATGCGGCGATTGCCGGGGGGACCGGCGCAGAAACTCTGATGAACCGCGCTGGACGCGCAGCCGCCGAGGCGATCCGGCTTTACGCCGGTCCGACGCCGGCCTTGGTAATTTGTGGCCCCGGCAACAATGGCGGCGACGGCTATGTAATTGCCACTGCACTTCGCGGAGCCGGCGTGGCGGTGCGCGTCGCTGCCTTGGCGGAACCTGCCGCACCCGCTGCCGCCAAAGCACGCGCTGCTTGGGGCGCATCCGTTGAACCTTTTGCTGAAGCCGCGCCGGCTTCGGTGCTGGTGGATGCCCTTTTCGGCACTGGGCTTCGCCGACCGCTGGAAGGGGCCGTGGCTGAGCAGCTTGCGCGCCTCGCGGCAGCGGCACGGGTTCGGGTCGCCGTGGACCTCCCGAGCGGCGTGTCGAGCGACGACGGCCGCATCCTCTCGCCGGTGCCGACCTTCCATCTGACCATTACCTTCGCGACATTGAAGCCCGCCCACCTGCTTGAGCCTGCCGCGGGGCGCATGGGTCGGATCGCCGTTGCCGATATCGAGGTGGCAGCGGACAGCTTGCTCCGGGAGATCGGGCGTCCGAACATAGCCCCGCCTGGACCCCAGGTTCATAAATATAGCCGCGGTTATGTTGCCGTGCTTGCAGGCGAGATGCCGGGAGCAGCCGCACTCGCCGCCGGGGCGGCGCTCCGAGCCGGGGCGGGCTACGTGCGGCTGGTTGGGCAGGGGCCTGTCACCAACCTGCCGAGCGCGATTGTGCAGGGCGGCGACTTGTCCTCCACGCTCGGCGACAGCCGGGTCGGCGCGGTTGCTGTCGGACCTGGCTTTGGGCGGGGGGACGAAGCGCGCGCTTTGCTGACGCAAGCACTGGCCGCGGACGTGCCGCTGGTGCTGAATGCTGATGCGCTCACCCTTGGCGGGAAAGAGGGGCCGGCGCTGTTCCGCCGCGCGAGGCACTGCCCGGTACTCACCCCGCACACCGGCGAATTCGAGCGGCTCTTCGGAGAGCTGACCGGGAGCAAGGTGGAGCAAACCCGCCGGGCTGCCCAAGCCGGCGGCGCTGTGGTCGTGTACAAAGGGCCCGACACTGTAGTGGCCGCGCCGGACGGCCGCGCCGCTATCGCCTCCGCCGCAAGCCACTGGCTCGCCAGCGCCGGCACCGGCGATGTGCTCACCGGCGTCATCGCCGCGATGCGCGCCTCAGGGCGTGGTGCTTTCGAGGCCGCATGTGCGGGCGTCTGGCTCCACAACCGCGCCGCCGAACTCGCCGGCCCCGGCCTGATCGCCGACGATCTTCTTCCCCAACTCCCGCGAGCTTTGTCCGAATGTCTGTAACCGAACCCATCGTCCGCCTCGCCGCCCGCGGCGACGGCGTCACGCAAAGCGGGCGCTTCTTTCCGCTCACGGCGCCGGGAGACCTGGTGCTGCCCGACGACAGCGTCGAGCCCGGGCCGCACCGGCGCAAGCCGCCGTGCCGCCACTTCCCCGAATGCGGCGGCTGCCAAATCCAACAGGTCGACGACGAAGCCTACGGCGCGTTCCTTCGCGAGCGCATCGTCGGCGCGCTTGCAGCGCAGGGGCTGTCTGCGCCGGAGATGCGCCCGGAGCACATCTCGCCGCCGAACAGCCGCCGCCGCGCGTCCTTGAAGGCGGAACGGCGGGGCAAGCAGGTGCTGCTCGGCTTCCACGCGGAGGGCAGCCACCGGATCATCGACATGCACGAATGCCACATCCTCCGGCCCGAGCTGTTTTCGCTCGTGCCGCTGCTCCGGCGCCTACTCGGGACGCTGCTTGGTCCCCGCTCGGATGGCGCGGTCAGAATGACCCTTGCCGATCAGGGGGTCGATCTCACCCTCGACCGCGTCGAGGCCGATGGCTTGGCGGCGGCAGAGATGCTGTCGGGTTTCGCGCAGGCGAACCGCCTTGCCCGCCTCAGTATCGACGACGGTTACGGCGCGCAGACCCGTTGGGAGCCGGAGCCGGTTACGATTACCCTCGGCGGCGTTCCGGTGCCCCTCCCGGAGAACGGATTCCTTCAGGCCACTGCGGAAGGGGAGGCGGCCCTTGTCGCCGCCGTGCGCGAGGCGATCGGCGAAGCGCGGATCGTCGCCGACCTGTTCGCCGGCCTCGGCACCTTCGCGCTCGCCCTGGAGGGGCGCGTACTCGCCGTCGAAGGCGCGCGCGACGCGTTGCTGTCGCTGAAGGCCGCCGCCGCACGGTCCCAACGTCAGCTCTTCGTCGATCACCGCGATCTCTTTCGCCGGCCGCTCATCGAGTCCGAGCTCAACCGCTTTGACGCCATCCTCCTCGATCCCCCGCGCGCCGGCGCCAAGGAGCAGATACCGCACCTTGCCCGCTCAACCGTGCCGCGGATCGCCTACGTCTCTTGCAACCCGGCAACCTTCGCACGCGATGCCAAGTCACTCAGCGACGGCGGCTACCGGCTCGACTGGATCGTTCCGGTCGGCCAATTCCGCTGGTCCACACACGTCGAGCTGGTCGGCGCCTTTTCGCGTCAGGCGTGATGGAGGAGGTGGGCGGCGGCGTGCACCGTCAGCCCGATCAGGCAAAGCGATGCGGCGGTGAACAAAAGGAAGCGCGTTCGCACCACGTTGGTGATCGCGTGCACCAGGCTGTGCGCTACTCGTAAGGCGACATAACCCCACGCGAGATACAGGTTGATCCCGTCGCCGTCGCCAAGCAGCGCCAGCGTCAGCGCGATGGCGTAGAACAGCGTCGGCTGCTCCATCAGGTGGTTGTAATTGTGCGCCTTCCACTGGACATGGTCCTCGACCACACCATCCAGCGCGCCCGGCCGGCTGCCGACGCGGCCCTTGAGGCTGATGCCCTTGCGGCGCATCGCGGGAAAGCGAAGGGCGTACATCCACGCCATCATGATCAGCGACCAGGCGACCAGAGCCACCACCGGTGCGAGTATCGGACTGTTGTTCATAAAAAAGCACCTCCCCACGTGAGCGGGGAAGGTGCTTCATTAGATTAGTCGCTGCAACCCGCCGAAGCGGCGGTGCTTAGCCGAACAGCTTGGCGAAACCGCGCTTTGCACGTTCGCGCCAGTGGCCGCGGTGGTAGGCGTCCGACGCGATCAGCGGCAGAACCGTGGTCGCTTCCGCGAACACCATCTGCTCCATCGCGGTCGAGACCTTACCCCAGCTGGCCGCTTCCTGAAGCGTCGAGGAGGAGCAGGCGCCGTCGCGCACGTCGGCGACAGTGATCTGCACGGCGTACTTGTGCACTTCGACATCGTCATGGCCGAGGATCTCGGCGCAGACGACGGTGTCCTGCGTGAAGTTCTTCGGAACGCCCCCGCCGATCATCAGCAGGCCCGTCGTGCCCGCCTCGATCTTGAGCATGGTGAGCTCGCGGAAATCGGCGATGGCGTCGAGCACCATGTAGGGCTTGCCCTCCTTCATCCGGTCGACCTGGTGCTTGACCAGACCGAAACCGGCCGAGCTGTCGACAAACGCCGGGCAGAAGATCGGCACGTCATGCTCATAAGCGAGCGCAACGAGGCTGTTCTCCTTCTTGCCGTGCGTCATCAGCCACTTGCCCATCTCCTTGATGAACTCGCGGCTGCTGTACGGGCGCGGTTCCAGGCTGTTGGCAATGTCGCCGATCGTGTGGTCGGTTTCCTGGAGCTTCTCTTCATCGATGTAGGTGTCGTAGATCCGGTCGATGTAGAGCGAGCGAAGCGTGTCGTCGTCGGGAATCTCGAGCGCCTGGTAATGCTTGTGGCCGAGCGCTTCGAAGAAATCCATGTCCACGATGGTGGCGCCGGTGGCGACAATGGCGTCCACCATGTTGTTGCGGACCAACTCGGCATACAGGTCCATGCAGCCGCCGGCCGAGGTCGAGCCGGCGACAACCAGGATCACGGAGCAATCCGGATCGGCGAGCATAGTGTTGTAGAGCTCTGCGGCGCGGCCCGTGTCGCGGCTCGAGAAGCTCATCTTCTTCATCGCGTCGACGATGGGGCGCGCGTCGAAGCTCTTGATGTCGATATGCTCGACGACGTTGGACAGGAGCTCCGCCTTGCGGGTGTCGTTGATCTTGGTCTGGTCGTTCATTTCATTCTCCAATATCCGCGACGCGCCGGCGAGCCGGGTCCTTCGGAGACATTGCTAACACTGGTCGAGGACGCGAGACCCGGGCTCCCGAAGGCCACGCAGGTCCCGTTCCCCTTACGAAGACGCGGCTTGCCTAGAGCTTAACCACGTTGTTCACGGCAGCCTCGCCGGCATCGTCGCCGTAAAGGGTCGCCATGGGTTCATCCTCGACGATCACCTTTTGAGTGACGCCGAAGCCGTTGAAGCCGGTCCGCATCGCGCAGCCATAAGCGCCGAGCATCCCGATCTCGATATAATCGCCGGTGCCGACATCGGCCGGCAGGTGGAACGGCCCGGCCATGTGATCCAGGTCGTCGCAAGTCGGGCCGTAGAAGCTGAACGGCATGTCGCGCGTGCCGCTGTCTTCGTCCCGGACGAGCTTCACCGGAAAGCGCCAGCCGATATGCGCGGCGTCGAAGAGGGCACCGTAGGCACCGTCGTTGATGTAAAGCTGATCGCCGCGGCGTTTTTCCACGCGGACGAGCACGCTTGCATATTCCGCGCACAAGGCCCGGCCGGGCTCGCACCACAGCTCAGCCGAGTAGGAAATGGGCAGGCTTTCGAACGCCTTCGAGATCACCTCGAAATAGGCTTCCAGAGCCGGCGGCTCCATGCCCGGGTAAACGGAGGGGAAGCCACCGCCGACGTCGACGATGTCCACCGTCACCGCGGCTTCGACGATTGCGGCGCGGACGCGCTCCATGGCTTCGGCATAAGCCGAGGGGCTCATTGCCTGGCTGCCGACGTGGAAGCAGATGCCGAGCGCGTCCGCCGCCTGGCGGGCCGCGAACAGCAGCTCCTTCATCTCGCCGGGCTCGGCGCCGAACTTGGACGCAAGGCTAAGCTTTGCGTGATCGGACGAGACCCGGATGCGGACGCAAAGGTTGAGGTCTTCCGCTTCACCCGTTGCGCGGACGATCTTCTCGAGCTCGTCCATCGTGTCGAGCGAGAAGGTGCGCACGCCGAGAGCATAGGCTTCGGCGATCGCTTCCTCGGCCTTTACCGGGTGCATGAAGCAAAGCTGCGCGTCCGGCAGCGTGTCGGCGACCAGCCGCACTTCGGCGAGTGAGGCGACGTCGAAATGCGTCACGCCACCGTCCCAAAGGATGCGGAGGAGGTCGGGCGATGGATTCGCCTTCACCGCATAAAGCGAGCGGCCCGGAAACTTCTCTACAAAGAAGCGGGCGGCACGCCGGGCGGCGTGCGGACGAAGCAACGTTACCGGCTGAACCGGGGACGAATTTGCGATCTCGGCAACGGAAACGGTGCCGGACGGGGCGACAGCTAGCCCCAGCGCGCTATGGTGCGTGTGCAATTCAAGGGACCTCCAACGGGGTAGTGGCGACAAAGGCTGCCTTGCGGTTATTGGAAGTCCCCTTGGGGCAGCGGCGCGTGATATATTGGCACCGTTCCCCCATGTAAAGAGATGCTTTTTCTTCAAGAAATCCAGAGGCTTGCGTGACAGAGAGAGTGCCAACGCCAGAGGGTGTTTCCCGTGCGGCAAAGCGTGTCGCCCCGCACGTGACTCGCACGCCGCTGCTGCCGCTTGAGTGGGAGGGCGGCCGAGTGTGGGTCAAGGCGGAGTGCCTGCAGCAGGGCGGAAGCTTCAAGCTGCGGGGCGCATTCAATCGGTTGCTCCAGTTGAGCGCGGACGAGCGGGCGAGCGGCGTGGTTGCTTTCTCCTCAGGCAACCACGCGCAGGGGATTGCCATCGCGGCCAAGCGCCTCGGCATTGCCGCTACCATCGTGATGCCGTCCGACGCGCCGGCGGTGAAGCGCGACGCGACAGCGGCGGCGGGGGCGCAGATCGTTGCGTACGATCGGGCGACGGAAAGCCGCGAGGAGATCGGCGCGCGTCTTGCGGCCGATCGAGGCGCGACTTTGGTGCCGTCGTTCGATGACGTGGACGTTATCGAAGGGCAGGGCAGCGTCGGCGTTGAGATTCGGGCGCAGCTCGGCGGGGCACCGGACAAGGTGCTGGTGCCGTGTGGTGGTGGTGGGCTCTCCGGTGGGATCGCTCTGGCGCTGCCGGAGGCGGAAGTCGTGGCGGTGGAGCCGGAAGGGTGGGACGACATGGCGCTGTCGCTTGTCGCTGGCGTTCCGGTGCCGGTGCGCCAGCCGGCGCCGCCGACCAGCTGCGACGCGCTTCAAACCAGGCTTGTGTCGCCGCTCACGCTGGGTGCGCTGCTCAGCGCGGGTGCGTGTGGGGTGTTCGTCACCGAAGCGGAGATCGAGCGGGCAATGGCGTTCGCCGCCGGGCATCTTCGGTTGGTGGTAGAGCCCGGCGGGGCGGTGGCGCTTGCCGCTCTGCTTGCCGGCAAGGCCGGCGCGGTGAGCGAGCGGACGGTGATCGTGCTGTCCGGCGGGAATGCCGATCCTGCCGCTTATGCGCGCGTCATCGCCGCTCAGGCGGCGGAGGCGGCGGCGGGGTAGCCCTTGCGGCCGCCGCGGCGGGCAGGGGAGACCTCCTCGACCTGGCGGGCGATCGACTCAAGCTCCAGCGCCAGCGTCCGAATCTCGACAGCGCAGGCATCGGCGTCCGTGCCCGGACGGGCGAGGCTTGCCGAATCAAGCAACGAATCCAAGATCATCGACAGGCTCGGCAGGATCGCGGCTTCGATCCGTTCCAGCGCCTCTTCCAGGCTCGCTTCGATGTCGCGGTCCGCCATGCCCGCAGACTAAGCCAAAGATGGTTGATGAAAGGTGAAACGAAGCGGCTTTTTTCTTCAGCGCGGCGCGGGCACAAGGCCGGCATGCAGACCATCGCCAGCGCCGCTTTGTCCCTCGCCGTCCTTGCCGCCTTTGCCCTTACCTGGGGCGGGCTTTACCTCCTCATCGCGAAAGGCAACCGCAAGCAAGGTCCGCTGATGCTGATCGCTGCGCTTGTGCTAATCGGCAACGTGCTGGTTTGGACAGTCTAGGCACGGCTGTTCAGCCCCCAGCGCGTCACCCGCCGCAGCGTTTTCACCGCCGGCACCAGCGCCGCTTTGCCGCTGGTCGGCAAGTCGTGCATCTGCGCCGCGAACGGCGGTAGCAGCGCCGAGCCGGCGCGCATCAGCAGCTTGCGCACCGGCTCCAGCGCAAAGCTCGGGGCGGGGGCGCCGAGCAAGGCTCTGGCCACCGTTCGTGTCCGCCCGTCGGCCCGGAGGAGTGGGCGCATCCGCTCCAGATAGGCTTCCACCTCCGCCACCGACTTCGGCACCTCCCTCGCGCCGAGCTTTTCGGCGACCACGGCGGTCTCGGCATAATATCTGTCGCACTCCGCGCGCGCGAGCGGCTCGCCGTAGGTCAGCCACGAATGCAAAAAGCTCCAGCTTCCGGCGATGTGCACCCAGGTGAGCAGATCGGGATCGTTGGCGCTGTACGGCGTCCCGTCCGGCAGCGTGCCGTGCACCCCGTCATGAATTGCCTGCACCCGGGCGATCAGTGCGTCCGCCTCCTTTCGACTACCGTAGGTGGTGGCGGAAATGAACTGCGCGGTGCGGCGCAGGCGTCCGCTCATGTCGCGCTGGAAATCGCTATGGTCCCACACGCCGGCAAGCGCACCCGGGTGCAGCATCTGGAGCAGCAGCGCGCTTATCCCGCCGGCAAGCATTGTGGTAAGGTCGCCATGCACCCGCCGCGCAACTGCATCGGGCGCGAAATAGCCCGGCTTGGAGCGTGCCGCCGTAGCCGAAGCGGAGGCCCGCGCCTCGCCTTGCGCACCCGGTGAGGCGAAGAGCCGCTGCACTTCGCCCCTGATGACGCGCCGGAGCGGGTGCAAGGCTTCGTTAGTCCTCGCCGCTGCCCGGTTCAGCCATGCTTCGGTGCATCGCCGCCGAGACACCGCCGCCGAGCACGCTTGCACCAGCCACCTGAAGCTTGTTCTTGAGGCCGTAGATAGCGCTCCGCTCGCCCTTCATCATCGCCTTGAAGCCAAGCTCGGCCACGTCGGCGGGATCGTCCTTCTTGGCGGCGCCCACCTTGGTGTCGTCCATGCCGGCGCGGTGGAAGAACTCCGTCTCGGTCGCGCCGGGCTTGAGGCAGGTGACCGACACTTCGGTATCCTTGAGCTCGTTGCCGAGCGCGTCGGAGAAGCTGTCGATGAACGCCTTGGAGCCGTTGTAGACGGCGTGAAATGCACCAGCGACGTGCCCCGCGATGGAGCCGGTGATCAGGATCTTGCCTTCGTTGCGCGCTACCATCTCCCGCGCGACCTTCTGGATCAGGTAGATTGTGCCCGTGATGTTGGTGTCGATCACGTGCCGCCAATCCGCCGGGTCCTGCTCCAGAAAGGCGTGGCCGAGGCCGTGGCCTGCATTGGCGAACAGGTAGTCCACACGGCGACCGCCTGCGGCGGCGAGCAGACGGTCGACGCCCTCGAAGGTAGAGAGGTCGCTCTCGACGTTGGTGACCTCCACGCCAAGCCCCTTCAGCTCGCTGGATGCGTCGACCAGCGGCGTGTCGGCGGCGACAAGGAGGTCGCAGCCGTCCGCCGCGGCAAGCTTGGCGAGCTCCAGCCCGATGCCGGTCGACGCGCCGGTGACGATCGCGAACTTACGCTGGCTCATATTGCCGCTCCTTGGTGGTGGTGGTGGTGGTGGATTTCGCCATGCCGGGCTTCAGCACGATCTTGGTGTATTCGTTCTGATCGGAATGCCAGTGGCGGTACATGTCAGGCCCGTCCTCCAGGCTGGCACGGTGCGAGATCAGGAAGGTGGTGTCGAGCTTGCCCTCCTGGATCATCTCCAGCAGTTTCCCCGTGTATTTCTGAACGTGGGTTTGGCCGGTTTTCATGGTCAGCCCCTTTTCCATGAAGGCGCCGATCGGGAACTTGTCCATCATCCCGCCATACACGCCGGGAACGGACACCCGCCCGCCCTTGCGGCAGGAAAGGATCGCCTGACGAAACGCCGCAGGCCGGTCGGTGCCGAGCTTCAGCCACACCTTTGCGTGATCGGCGAGGTTGTCGATGCCGAGGCCGTGGCTTTCCATGCCGACGCAGTCGATGCACGCATCCGGTCCGATCCCTCCGGTCATCTCCCAAAGCGCCTCCCGGACGTCCACTTCGGTGAAGTCGAGGATCTCCGAGCCCATTTGCTTGGCGAGCTCAAGCCGCCGGGGATAATGGTCGATCGCTACGACCCGGTGCGCGCCGAAAGCGAAAGCGGACTGGATCGCGAATAGGCCGACGGGGCCGCAGCCCCAGACGGCGACCGTGTCGCCCGGCTCGATCTCGGCATTCTCCGCCGCCATCCAGCCGGTGGGCAGGATGTCGGACAGGAACAAGACCTTGTCGTCCTCAAGCCCGTCGGGGATCACTACGGGGCCGACATCGGAATAAGGCACGCGCAGATATTCCGCCTGGCCGCCGGCATAGCCGCCGGTGAGGTGCGCGTAGCCGAGGGCGCCGCCCATCGGGTAGCCGTAGAGCGTTTCCGACATGTCGGACGTGGTTGCCGGATTGGCGTTGTCGCAGGCCGAATATTGCAGCTTGGAGCAATGGAAGCAGTTTCCGCAGGAGACGGTGAACGGGATCACCACCCGCTGCCCCTTTTTCAGCGTGGACCTCGGCCCGACCTCGACCACCTCACCCATATTCTCATGGCCCAGGATGTCGCCGGCACGCATTGTCGGGATGTAGCCGTCGTAGAGGTGGAGGTCCGACCCGCAAATCGCCGTTGAGGTGATCTTGATGATCGCGTCGCGCGGGTTGACGATTTCGGGATCGGGAACGGTGTCGACGCGGACGTCGTGGCGGCCATGCCAGGTCAGTGCGCGCATCGCGGCGTCTCCTTAAAGATATTGTTTGGAGGGATCTTCGGACGGGCGGCCCGAAGGTCCGGCGGAGCTGGTCACTTCGCCGGTCTCCATCAGCTGCTTGAAGCGGCGCAGATCGCGGCGCGCCTGAACGTTCGGTTCGCGCTGCAGGACCTTGGCCACCACCTTGCCGACCGCGCCGAGCGGTGGATCGTAGCTGATCGTCGCCCGCACCATCGTGCCGCGGCCCGGCGGCCCATCGATGAACTCGATCCGCCCGCTGTTGCGCACATCCGCGCCTTCCTCGGATTGCCAGGCGATCAGGCGCCCGGGCTCGTCCTCGATAATCCGGCTTACGAACTCGACGCTGGTGCCGGCGGGCGCTTCGATCACCCAGCGGGAGCGGGTGTCGTCGAGCTTCTCGACGCTTCGGATATTGTCCATGAACTGGGGGAAGTTGGTGAAGTCCCGCCAGAAATCGTACAATTCGCGGGCAGGGCGATTCACCGTCACCGTGCGGCTGATCGGCGCATCCTTGCCGGCTTGGCCGCGAAAGGTGGAGGGCGGCGCATCGCTGATCGTCGCGCGCTTGTCATCCTCCAGATATCTACGTCCCACGAGCCAGGCGATGCCGGCCGCCGCCGTGACCGCCGCGGCGCCGACGATTACGGGCCTCAGTCCCTCCGCCCCCGGATCCCCTTCGGCTTCGCGCGAGTGTCGATCCGCCATATCCTACCTCCTGAGCTGAACGCGCCGGCCGCACTTGGGCAGAACCGGCTGGCGGTAAGCATGTTCCTGTTACCGCACAAAGCAGGTGCGGGAGCAGCGCGGAGCGGAAAACGAGGCCATTACCTTCCCAGTGCGTTCACGGTAAGGCCCCGAAAGCGGTGCTCGGTCGTTAGGGGGGCGCAAGGATGCACGAAGAGAGGACACGTGACCGATCCTATGAAGACGCGGCAGGCTCCCACCGGCGTTGCCGGTTTAGACGACATCCTCGCGGGTGGGTTGCGGCGCGGGCGCCTGTTCCTGCTCGAAGGCGCGCCGGGGGCGGGCAAGACCACAATCGCCACCCAGTTCCTGATGGCGGGTGCGGCAATGGGCGAGCGCGGCCTTTACATCACCCTCTCCGAAACCGAGACCGAGCTTCGCGAAGGCGCGGAGTCGCACGGATGGGACCTGGGCGACAGCATCGACATCTACGAACTGGTGCCGCCCGAGAATCTGCTCGACGAGCAGCAACAGCAGAGCCTGCTTTACTCGTCGGACCTGGAGCTTGGCGAAACCACGCAGCGCATTTTTGAAGCGATGGAGAAAGCGAAGCCGGACCGCGTCGTTCTCGACAGCCTGTCCGAAATCCGGCTGCTTGCCCAAAGCTCGCTGCGCTACCGGCGCCAGATCCTGGCGCTGAAGCATTATTTCTCGAAGCACGGCGCAACGGTGCTCATGCTCGACGACATGACCACCGACACCAACGACAAGACGGTGCACAGCGTCGCGCACGGGGTTGTGCGGCTGGAGGAACTGGCGCCCGACTACGGTGCCGAACGGCGGCGGCTTCGGGTGATCAAGTACCGCGGACAGCGTTATCGCGGCGGCTTCCACGATTTCGTTATTCAGACGGGCGGCATCCGCGTCTTCCCCCGCTTGGTCGCGGCCGAGCACAAGACCAGCTTCAACCGCACCACCTGCGCGAGCGGGAATGCCGAACTCGATTCGCTCCTCGGCGGCGGCATTCAATGCGGCTCAAGCACCCTGGTGCTCGGCCCCGCCGGTACCGGCAAATCCATTCTGGTCCTCAATTTCGCGCTCACCGCTATCAAGCGCGGCGAGAAAGCGGCGATGTTCATCTTCGACGAGGAACTTGGTCTTCTGTCCGATCGGGCGAATATCCTTGGAATCGACATACCGGCCTTGGTGAAGGACGGCATGCTTCTTATCGAACAGGTCGATGCCGCCGAAATGACGCCCGGCGAATTTTCCCAGCGCGTCCGCGACAGCGTGGAACGTTTCGGCGCCCGCACTGTCGTGGTCGACAGCCTCAACGGCTACCAATCGGCCATGCCGGAAGAGCAAGCGCTGATCCTGCACATGCATGAGCTCCTGCAATATTTGAACCGGCAGGGTGCTTCCACCTTTCTCACCGTTGCGCAGCATGGCCTCGTCGGGGATATGAAGTCTCCGGTGGACGTAACCTACCTCGCCGACACGGTCATTCTCCTGCGCTATTTCGAAGCCGCCGGCAGGGTTCGCCGAGCGATTTCAGTCGTCAAGAAGCGCACCGGCCCGCACGAGGACACGATCCGGGAATATCGGATCAATGCTGCCGGGATGTCGCTCGGCGAGCCGCTCGACAACTTCCAGGGCGTGCTGAGGGGAGTGCCTTCGCTTATCGGCCGCCGTTCAGCGGATGGCAACCCTGGCCTCGATGACTAAGTGCCTTTCGGAGCGTGCCGTGATCCTGGCGCCGCTGGGCCGCGATGCGGCCGTGGCAGCGGCGATGCTGGCCGAGATCAAGGTAGACGCGCACATCGTCCGCTCGGTGCCGGAACTCAGTCGATCTCTTGAGGACGGCGTGGGTTTCGTGGTCACAACGGAGGAGGCGCTCCGGACGGCTGATCTTCAAACCCTTTCTGAGTGGCTGGCCGGCCAGCCCGAATGGTCGGACCTGCCGTTCGTGCTGCTGACCAGCCGCGGCGGCGGCCTGGAGCAGAACCCTGCTGCGGCGCGCTATCTGGAAACGCTTGGCAACGTAACGTTTCTTGAGCGGCCCTTTCATCCTACCACGCTGATCAGCGTCGCCCGCTCCGCCCTGCGCGCGCGCCGGCGCCAATATGAAGCGCGTGCCCGGCTCGACGCGCTCAACGAAAGCGAGCGCCAGTTCCGAACCCTTGCCAATTCGATACCCACCCTGTGCTGGATTGCCGGCGCGGATGGAGATGTATTTTGGTACAACCGGCAGTGGTACGAATATACCGGCACCGAGCCGGCGGACATGGCGGGCTGGGGCTGGCAAAGCGTCCACAACCCCGATGTGCTTCCGCAAGTGCTGGAAAGGTGGCGCGCCTCGCTCGATACAGGCGAAGCGTTCGAGATGGTTTTTCCATTGCGCTGCCACGACGGATCGTTCCGGCCCTTTCTTACCCGCGTTCAGCCCATCCGCGATGCGGGCGGCACAATTGTTCGCTGGTTCGGCACCAACACGGACATCACCACGCAACGCGCCGCCGAGCAGGCGTTGAAGGAAAAGGCCAGCGATCTTGAAGTCCGTGTCGCCGAACGCACGGCGGAGCGGGAGCAGGCGCTGGCGCAGCTTCATGAAGCCCAGAAGCTGGAGACGATCGGGCAGCTGACCGGCGGCGTGGCGCACGACTTCAACAATCTTCTCACGCCGATCACCGGCGTTCTGGACATGCTGCAGCGCCGTTATGGCAACAACGACAGCCGCGAAGCGAAGCTGATCGCCGGCGCCTTGCAATCGGCGGAGCGCGCCAAGACGTTGGTCGAACGCTTGCTTGGCTTTGCCCGCCGGCAGCCGCTGCGGACCGGTGCGGTGGATCTCGCCGGGCTGCTGGAAGGCATGCGCGACCTGCTGTCGAGTTCCATCGGCCCAGCGATCGACCTACGGATTTCGTGCGGCAACGATCTCGTCCCGGCCCAGGCCGACGCGAACCAGCTCGAACTGGCGATCCTGAACCTGGCGGTGAATGCCCGCGACGCTATGCCAAGCGGCGGTGCCCTGACGATCACGGTGGACCGCGTCGTCTCCGGACCCCGCGATCAGCCGAGGCTGAAGCCGGGGCTGTACCTGCGCCTCTCCGTTATCGACACGGGCGTCGGGATGGACCCAGAGACGCTTCGGCGCGCGGTTGAGCCATTCTTCTCCACAAAGGAAGTCGGCAAGGGCACCGGTCTCGGCTTGTCGATGATCCACGGGCTTGCGGCGCAGCTCGACGGCGGCTTTTCGCTGTCGAGCGCGGAAGGAGAGGGCACTCGCGCCGATCTGTGGCTTCCGGCGGCCGCCGCCCAGGCCTCCGCTACGTTGCCCATCCACTTGAACACCGTCGCGCCTGTCCGGCCGCTCACCCTTCTTCTCGTTGACGATGAAGAGCTTGTTCGGCTCGGAACCGCTGAGATGCTTCGGGACCTTGGCCATGAAGTGGTGGAGGCAAGCGGCGGCGCCCAGGCCCTGGGCAAATTGGGTGCGCGCCTCCGCGTGGACGCCGTGATCACCGATTACCGGATGCCGCGCATGGACGGGGCGGAGCTGGCTTCCCGCATCCGGCAGCGTCACCCGGACATGCCGATCCTGCTCATCACCGGCTATAACGACGACACCAGCCACAATCCCGGCCTCCCGCGCCTGGCCAAGCCGTTCCGCCAGGCCGCGCTTTCGGCGCAGGTGAATGCCTTGTTCGAAAATCGCAGCAACGTCGTCAGCCTAAGCGACCGTCGGCCTGGCTGACCCACGCCAAGAACGTACCGCAAGCGCCAACACTGCAGCCAAAGCATAAGAGCGAAGAGGAAGGTGGTGGACGCACTAGGGCTCGAACCTAGGACCCGCTGATTAAGAGTCAGCTGCTCTACCAACTGAGCTATGCGTCCATGCCTGTGTGGGCAGACGGGCCATCTAGTCGGCGCGCCTTCGGATTGCAAGCGCCCTTCCGCGACTTTAGCGGCGGCTTCGTTCCGCGCGGTTCTGGCGGTCGATCGACATCAGCAGGCCAAGGCAGATCATCACCGTCAGCATCGCCGATCCGCCATAGGAAACGAGGGGGAGGGGGATGCCGACCACGGGCGCTAGACCCATTACCATCATCAGGTTGATCGCGATGTAGAAGAAGATGGTCAGCGCAAGTCCGGCGGCGACCAATCGCTCGAACTTGCCTTTGGCGTCGAGCGCTACGCCCATGCCCCATTTCAGGAGCAGAAAGAACAAGGCGATCAATACGACGCCGCCGACCAGGCCCCATTCCTCGGCAATGGCCGAGAAAATGAAATCGGTATGCTGTTCGGGAAGGTAATGAAGGTGGCTCTGAGTACCATTAAGGAAGCCCTTGCCGAAGATGCCCCCTGAACCGATGGCGATCTTCGACTGGGTGAGGTGGTAGCCGGAGCCCAAGGGGTCGGCTTCGGGGTTGAGGAAGATCAGCACCCGTTCCTGCTGATGGGGGAGAAGCAGGAAATTGTAGACCAGCGGCAAGGCGGCGCCGACCGCCACGCCGCTGCCGATGAACAGCCGGAGCGGAAGCCCGGCTAGGAACATGAGCGCGATGGTGTTGAGCACGATCAGCATGGTGGTGCCGAGATCGGGCTGGAGCAGGATGAGGCCGATCGGGGGCGCGAGGAACAGGGCCACCGGCCAGATTGCCGACCAACGCCGGATCTCGCGAGGAGGAATGTGGCTGTAGAAGCGGGCAAGAACGATTACGATGCTGACCTTCATCAACTCGGACGGCTGAAGGCGAAGAAAGCCAAGCTCCAGCCAGCTTCGCGCGCCGCCGCCGATCACGCCAAGCATCAGCGTCAGGATCAGGAGCACGATGCAGCCGGCATAGCCAAGCCAGGCAAGGTCGTGAAACGTCTGCATTCGGAAGCGCGACAGGAAAAAGGCGACTCCGAGAAACACGGTAAAGCGCGCGGCGTGCATCAGCGCCCAGGGGAACAGAGATCCTCCGGCCGCCGAATAGAGGCCGAGAATGCCGGCCCCGGCGAGCGCGAACACGATCGCCAACATCCCCCAGGGAAGATCGGCGACGGCGGCGGGCACGAAAGCGGGCCGCATCAGCGCGCTTCTTCCCCATTGGGGGCAGCAGTGCCGGCGGCTTTGGCGGCGAGCCAGCGTTGGGCGCGCGCTTCCATGCGCTCGGCCATGGTGCCGCCCCATTGCTGCTCAAAGGCGGTGAGCGACGCCATCGCCTTTTCCTTGTCGAACAGGAAGGTGAGGACGTCCTTGGCGACCGGCGCCGCGGCGCGGCTCCCGCCCATGCCGTGTTCGATCACCACCGAGCAGGCGTAGCGCGGGTTGGCGGTCGGCGCGAAGCAGACGAACAGGCCATGGTCGCGATACTTCCAAGCGCCGGATTGGCCCCGCTGGGAGCCGGTGATGCGGCGGACCTGCGCCGTACCGGTCTTGCCGCCCATTTCGATCCCGGGCAGCTCCAGCCGGCTGCGGCCGGCGGTGCCGGCGCCGTTCACCACTTCCCACATGCCGCCGCGTACCGCCTCGAAATGCTCCTTGGGAAAGGGCAAGGGCTGGGGCGCGGGGTGCTTGGTCCGCAGGATGCGGGGCTGAATGTCGAGGCCGGAGGCAATCCGGCCGGACATCACCGCCAGCTGCAACGGGTTCACGATCACGAAGCCCTGGCCGATGGAGGTGTTAAGCGTGTCGGATTCCGTCCAATCCGGCCGTTCCACAAGCTTGGCGCTTTTCTCGTAGCGTGCTTTCTTCCAGGGCGCGCTCGGCATGGTGCCGTAATTTTGCGAGACCACCGGCAGGTCGAACTTTTGGCCGAAGCCCAGGCGCTTGCCCATTGCCGAGATGATGTCGATCCCGGCGCGGCGGCCCATTGCGTAGAAATAGGTGTTGCAGCTTTTGGCGATGGCCGTGTGCATGTTCATCGGGCCATGCCGTCCGAGGCAGCGGAAGAAGCGGTTGCCGAGCTGGAAGCCGCCAGGACAGTTCACCCGCGCCTTGGGATCGATCCCCGCCTGGAGCAGCGCCATCGCCACCATCGGCTTAAAGGTCGAGCCGGGCGGGTAGAGGCCGTTCAGCGCCTTGTTGAGCAAGGGCTTGCGCTCGTCCTGCGACAGCATCTTCCATTCGTTCTGGCTGATGCCGTCCGTAAAGTTGTTGGGATCGTAGGCCGGCATCGAGGCCAGGCAGAGAATGTCGCCGGTCAGGCAATCCAGCACCACCACCGAGCCTGATTCATCGCCGAGGCGCCGAGCCGCGAACGTCTGGAGCCCGGCATCGACGGTGAGCGGCAAGGGGCTGCCGCTGACGTCCTGCAGGGTGGAAAGCTCGCGCACCAAAGTGCCGCCGGCGGTGACCTCCACCCGCTGCGCCCCGGGCTTGCCGCGCAGCCGCTGTTCCATCGTTTTTTCAAGGCCTTCCTTGCCGATCTTGAAACCGGGCGTGATCAGCAGTGGAAGCTTGTTTTCCTTCTCATACTCCTGCTTGTTGGGCGTGCCGACATAGCCGACAAGGTGGGCCACCGCCGCGCCATCCGGGTAGAAGCGCGAAAAGGAGCGAAGCGGCGCCACACCGGGCAGTTCGGGCAGGCGCACCGTTACCGCGGCATATTTTTCGTAGGGCAGGTTTTCGGCGACCGGCACCGGCTGGTAGCCGGCGGCGCGGGCGAGCTCTTCCTTGACCCGCTCCACCTCGTCCAGCGGCAGGTCGAGCAAGCGGGTGAGCTCGGCCAGAATCCGCTCCGGATCCTTCAGCCGGTCGGGGATCAAGTCGACGCGAAAGTCGGAACGGTTGATCGCGATCGGCAGGCCGGCGCGGTCGACGATCCAGCCGCGCCGCGGCGGGATCAGCCGCATCTGCACCCGGTTCGATTCCGACTGCAGCTTCCAGCGCTCATTCTCGTGAACGGCAATCCAGCCCATACGCCCTGCAAGCGCGGCGGCAAGCACCCCTTGCGCCCCCCCAAGCACGAGGGCGCGCCGGGTAAAGGTGTAGACCTGGTTGTTCTCGGTAACGATCGGCCTGGAGCGGCGGGTCATCGCGCAAGCCGCCACCGGTCGAGCCCGACCACCAGCCGCGCGACCAGCGGGTAAGCGAAGATCGACAGCAGGTACTGCGGAAGCAGGATGTTGAACTCGGCGCGGCTGCCCATCTTCGTTGCGATGTACCAGCCGGCGAAGCTGTGCGCGAGAATGGCGAGCGCCGCGAACAGCCAGTCCAGCCAATAATCGCGCCAGCCGGTGCGGCTGTCGGCAAGCTCCAGGAGCAGGAACAAGGCGGTCCAAACCATCATCGATTGGCCGATCGGATGGCCGGAGACGAGATCGTTGAACAAGCCGAGCGGAAGCGCTGCCCAAGCCGGCCAGATTTCCGGCCGAAGTAGCCGCCAGGCGAGCAGTACCAGAAAGGCGAAATCCGGGATCAGCGGCACGGTTGCCACTATAGGCAGCGCGTCGAGCAGAGCGGCGATCAGCGTGGAGACCACCGGCACCACCTGCCGCCGAATGCCGAGCAAGGCGACGTCCCGGCTCGAGCCGGCAATCCGGCTCATTGCGCGCTTCCGGTCAGCGCCGCCGCGGCGCCTTCCGACAAGGGGACGTCCGCGAGCGGCTGATAGGGTCGGAGCACCACCGCGAAATCGGCATGGGCGGGATCGGCGACCGGTTTGGCGAAGGTGCGGTCCCCTTCCGTACGAACCACCATCGCGACAGGAATGTTGGGCGGGTAAACTCCGCCGACGCCGGACGTCACCAGCACGTCGCCCCGCCGAAATGGGTTGCGGCCGACTTCCAGCGTCTTGAGCTCCAGCGTCCCGTCGCCGCGCCCGACCGCGATGGCGGGCGTCCCGTCACGCACCAGCCGCGCCGGGATGTTGCTTGCGCCGTCGCTGACCAGCAGCACCCGCGACGCCCAGCGCCCCGTTTCGATCACGCGGCCGATCAGGCCGTCCGGAGCGCGCACCGGCTGCCCCGGCTGCACGCCAGACGAAGAGCCGACGGCAAGGGTGGCCAGTCGGTGGACCGAATCGAAGGAGGAACCAACGATCCGGCTCACCGCCACCTCGTCCTGCGTTTCCTCGGTGAGCTTGAGCAGCGCCTTCAACCGCCCATTCTCAAGCTCCGTTGCCCGCGCGGCGATCACCGTGCGGCGCGAGGCGGCGAGCTGGCGCTTCAGTTCGCCGTTCTGGGCAGCGGCGTTGAAGTAGTTCGTGACGCTGCTGCCGATGCCCGAGAAGAAGGTCGATACGCTTCGCCCGCCGGCGCTGATCGGCTTTGTCACATCCAGAGCAGCGCCCTTGAGCGCGCGGAACCCGCTTGGATCAACGATCGACAGCAGCAGCAGCAGCCCGGAGAAGAGCACGCCCGCGACCGCAACGACATAGCCGATGAACAGTCCGTATTGCGCCCTTCGGGAAAATCCGGGGCGCCGGGTCGATGGCGGCGCCATGCGTCGACTTCCCTAGAAGATCAGGCCGTTTGGAGGACGCCGCGGAAGATTTCCTCCTCCAGCGCCCGGCCGGTGCCGATTGCGACGCAGGTCAGCGGATCCTCGGCAACGGTGACGGGAAGGCCGGTCTCGTCGCGAAGCACTTCGTCCAGGCCTTGGAGCAAGGCGCCGCCGCCGGTGAGCACGATGCCCTGATCGACGATGTCGGCGGCCAGTTCCGGCGCGGTATTCTCAAGCGCGATGCGGACGCCTTCGACGATCGTGCCGACCGGCTCCGACAATGCTTCGGCGATCTGGCGCTGGTTGATGACGATTTCCTTCGGAACGCCGTTGACCAGATCGCGGCCCTTGATGTGGACGGAAAGGCCGTCGGAGCCGTTGGGCGGCGGCTTGGCGATACCGACCTGCTTCTTGATCCGCTCGGCGGTTGCTTCGCCGATCAGAAGGTTGTGGTTGCGGCGGACGTAGGAGGAGATCGCTTCGTCCATCTTGTCGCCGCCGACGCGGACGGAGGTGGTGTAGGCAAGGCCGCGAAGCGACAGAACCGCGACTTCGGTGGTGCCGCCGCCGATATCGACCACCATCGACCCGATCGGCTCGGTCACCGGCATGTCGGCGCCGATCGCGGCGGCCATCGGCTCCTCGATCAGCCACACCTGGCTTGCGCCGGCATTGGAGGCCGCGTCGCGGATCGCGCGCCGCTCAACCGAAGTGGAGCCCGAAGGCACGCAGATCACGATTTCGGGCCAACGCGGGAAGCGGCGCTTGCCATGCACCTTCTGGATGAAGTGCTTGATCATCTGTTCGGCGACATCGATGTCCGCGATCACGCCATCGCGGAGCGGCCGGATCGCCTCGATCTGGTCGGGAGTTTTGCCCATCATCATCTTGGCGTCGTCGCCGACCGCCTTCACGCGCTTCACGCCGTTGATCGTTTCGATGGCGACCACCGACGGCTCGTTCAGCACTACGCCGCGGCCGCGCACGTAAACCACCGTATTCGCCGTGCCGAGGTCGATGGCCATGTCGTGGGAGGGAAATTTAAAGAAACGCATGAGTGACATGGTGGGTGGTTCTCACTTCCTGACACAGCGGGAATCGGCATGGAAAACACCAGCCCCGCCCGAATGTTGCTTCTATAGGACGCGCCCGCATCGCGCGCCACCGAAAGGTTAATCGCGCCCTCGCGGGAGGCGGCCGCTTCGTCTAGAGAAAAAGGCATGTCAATACGCCGCCTTCCCGAGCACCTCGTCAACCGCATCGCCGCCGGCGAAGTGGTGGAACGCCCCGCAGCTGCGTTGAAGGAACTGGTGGAGAATTCGATCGACGCCGGCGCGACGCGGATCGCCGTGTCGCTGGGCGGCGGCGGCATCGGCCGGATCGAGGTATCCGACGACGGCTGCGGCATGAGCGCCGCCGACATGGCCCTGGCGCTGGAGCGTCACGCCACCTCCAAGCTTCCAGGGGAAGAAATCGACGCGGTGACCACTTTGGGCTTTCGCGGCGAGGCCCTGCCGTCGATCGCAAGCGTGGCGCGGCTGACGATCGAAAGCCGGGTACGGGGCGCCGACGGATGGTCGCGGATCGTCGATAACGGCCAAGTGGCGGGGGAGGGGCCGGCGGCGCTTCCGCCCGGAACGCGAATCCTGGTCGAGGATCTGTTCGGCCGCGTCCCGGCGCGGCGCAAGTTCCTGCGCTCGGAGCGGTCCGAATATGCCGCCTGCGTCGACGTGGTGAAGCGGCTCGCCATGGCGCGGCCGGACATCGGCTTCGCGCTGGAGCATGACGGGCGCCGCAACTTGGCGGTGCAAGCGGGGGAAGATCGCCCGGCGCGGGTGGCGGCGCTGACCGACCGGGCGCTGGCCGAGAACAGTTTCACGGTGGATTTCACACGCGGGCACGCGCGTCTCGGCGGCGTGGCCTCGCTCCCCACCTTCAACCGCGGCATCGCCGACCACCAGTTCCTGTTCGTCAACGGCCGCCCGGTGAAGGACCGGTTGCTGATCGGCGCGTTGCGCGCCGCCTATCAGGACCTCCTCGCCCGCGACCGCCACCCTGTCGTCGCCTTGTTCCTCGATCTTCCGGGGGAGGAGGTCGACGTCAACGTCCATCCGGCCAAGACGGAGGTGCGCTTCCGCGAGCCGGCCCTGATCCGCGGCCTGATCATCGGCGGCCTCCGCCACGCGCTGGACAGCGCCGGCTTCCGAAGCGCCCAGCCGGCGGCGGTGAACGTGCCGTGGCAGAGTGAAAGCCCCACCCCTTCAGGGGAGGGGTTGGGGAGGGGCATGTCGGCGTATAACCGGCCATCACTTTTCCACTCAACATTCCCCTCCCCAAACCCCTCCCCTGAAGGGGTGGGGCTTAGTGGGTTTAACGAAGCGCGCAGCGTCTACGAACCCGCCGGGCGCGCCGAAGCGGCGACCGGCGCGGTTCCCGAAGCCGGCCGCTACCCGCTCGGGGTAGCCCGGGGCCAGGTCGCCGCCACCTACATCGTGGCCGAAGCCGAAGACGGCCTCGTCCTCGTTGACCAGCATGCCGCGCACGAGCGGCTGGTGCTGGAGCGGATGCGGCGGGCGATGGCGAATGGCGGCGTATCGCGCCAGGCGCTGCTGCTTCCCGAAGTGGTGGAACTGGACGAAAGCGCCTGCGACCGGTTGGAAGGCCGGATCGGCGAGCTCGAAGAGATGGGCCTCGAGCTGGAACGCTTCGGCCCGCGCGCCATGCTGGTCCGCGCCACCCCGGCAATGCTCGGTGCCGGCGACGTGCGCGGCCTCGTCACCGACCTCGCCGATGAACTCGCAGCCTTCGACGAGGCCCTGAGCCTCAAGGAAAAGCTGGACCTCGTCGCCGCCACAATGGCCTGCCACGGCTCCGTGCGGGCAGGGCGGCTGCTTTCCGTCACCGAGATGAACGCTCTGCTGCGCGAAATGGAAGTCACGCCCCACTCCGGCCAATGCAACCACGGCCGCCCAACCTGGGTGAAGCTCGCCCACGGCGACATCGAAAAGCTGTTCGGGCGCAGGTAGAAGCTAGCGCGTCAGGTTGCGCAGCTTTTCGCCAATCTCTTCAAGCGGATGAGCGGCAGCTTTGAGACGGCTGCTCTTGAGGCGCGGGTAGCCGGCCTGGGCGTCTTCCAGCAGGTCCTGGACAAAGGCGCCGCTCCTTACCTCGCGCAGGATTCGGCGCATTTCGGTGCGGGTGTCCGCGTTGACGATCCGGGTGCCGCCCTTCAGCGCGCCGAATTCGGCGGTATTGCTGATCTTCTCGCGCATCCCCGCGATGCCGCGCTCGTAGAGGAGGTCGGCAAGGAGCTTCACCTCGGTGAGGCATTCGAAATACGCGACTTCGGGCGCGAAGCCGGCATCCACCAGCGTCTCGTAGCCGGCGTAGATCAGCTCGGGGATCGCACCCCACAATACCGCCTGCTCGTTGAACAGATCGGCTTCGCATTCCTCCGCAAAGGTTGTGCGCAGCATTCCCGCGCGGCCGCTGCCGAGTGCAGCGCCGTAGGACAAGGCCAGCGCTTCCGCTTGCCCGCTCGCATCCTGATGGGCGGCGAAAAGGGCGATCAGGCCGCGCCCCGCCTCGTATTCGCTGCGCACGGCGGTGCCGGGGCCCTTGGGCGCAACGAGCAGGATATCGAGATCGGGGCGCGGCACGATCAGCTTGAAGTGGATGTTGAGGCCGTGGGCGAAGATCATCGCGCCGCCTTGCCGCAGGTGCGGCGCGACCGCTTCCTCGTAGATGCGGGCCTGGTCTTCGTCGGCGGCGAGCATCACCACGGCGTCGGCCCCAGCCGAGGCCTCGGCTGCCGTCGTGACGTCAAAACCATCCGCTACGGCTTTGGAGCGGCTTTCCGACGCCTGGGGAAGGGCGACGGTGACGGCCACCCCGCTGCCGCGCAGGTTGAGCGCTTGCGCGCGGCCCTGGTTGCCGAAGCCGATCACCGCAACGCGGCAAGCGCGGATCAGCGACAGATCGGCATCGGCGTCGGTGAAGACTTGCATGGGCGCGGGGCTAGGCGATTGCGGGGCGCAGGAGAAGCCCCAGCGCTTCGTCAAACGCAGCACCTTCCGGCGCGGCGGTGAAGCGCGGCCATTCGGTCGGCGGCTGACGCGAGAACCAGGTGTACTGACGCTTGGCATATTGGCGGGTGGCGGTTCGGCCCGCCTCCAGCGCCTGCTCACGGGTAAGGTCGCCCGCGAGGAAGCCGGCGACCTCGCGAACGCCGATCGCGCGCATCACCGGCAAAACCGGGTCCAGCCTTCGCTCCAGGAGCGAGCTGACTTCGGCAAGTCCTTCCGGCGAAAACATTTCTTCGAAGCGGCGGTCGCAGCGGGCGTAGAGCCAGGCGCGGGGCGGTAGGAGGAGGAGCGGGCGGAGCGCGACTGCTTCGCCGATGCCGCCGGAGCGCTGTCGCTGCCACTCGCCAAGCGGACGCCGGGTGGAGCGAACCACTTCCAAGGCGCGCTGCACCCGGGTGGTATCGCTGGGGCGGAGGCGGGCGGCGGCTTCGGCGTCTTCCATGGTAAGCGCCTGGTAGGCCTCCGCTACGGCCATCGCCCGCACCGTCTCCCGCACTTCAGGGTCAATGGCGGGCACCGGCGCGATGCCGTCGAGCAGGGTACGTATGTAGAGGCCGGTGCCGCCGACCAGGATCGGCAGGCGCCCTTCTTCTTGGACGGACGCGATCTCCCGCCGCGCGTCCGCTGCCCAGTCGGCGGCCGAGCAGGGAGTACCGCCGTCGCGGTAGCCGTAGAGCCGGTGCGGCGCCCGGGCTTCGTCCTCGGGCGAGGGGCGGGCGCTGAGGATGCGCAAGTCTCCGTATACCTGGGCGCTGTCGGCATTGAGGATCACGCCGCCGGTGCGCTCGGAAAGCGCCAGGGCCAGCGCCGACTTGCCGCTCGCCGTCGGCCCTGCAATGAGCGCAAGCGGGGGTTTGGAAGGCGTGTCCATGTTCATCGCGACGTTAGTAGCAGCCGGCCGCCTGTCGCGGGACGAGATTTTAGCCGCCGCCGACCTGCTCGACGCGGCGGGCGTCCAGAGCCCTTCCTGGCAGTGGCTGGAGGAAGGCAGCGCCGCCGACCTGCGCTTCGACATCGCGGCGGCTCAGGCTCCGATTATCGCCGCTGCGCTGGAGGAGGGGCTGTCCGGGGTGGATGTCTTCGTTCTTCCGGACGCCTCGCGTCGGAAGCACCTGCTGGTAGCCGACATGGATTCGACGATGATCACAGTGGAGTGCATCGACGAACTTGCCGATTATGCGGGCGTAAAGGCCGAGGTGGCGGAGATCACCGAACGCGCCATGCGCGGCGAACTGGCGTTCGAAGATGCGCTTCGGGCGCGGGTCGCTTTGCTGAAGGGGCTGGAGGCGGAGGCGATCGATCGCTGCCGGACCGAGCGGGTGCGGCTTACCCCCGGGGCGCGGACTACAGTTGGCACCATGCGGCGCGAGGGCGCGCTGACCATCATGGTTTCCGGCGGCTTCACCCGGTTCGCCGATCCGGTCGGCGCGGAGATCGGCTTCGAGCGGGTAATCGCCAACCGCTTGGTCGTCGAGGAGGGCCGCCTAACCGGGGCGGTCGAGCCGCCGATCGTCGGGGCCGAGGCGAAGCGCCTGGCGCTGATCGAAGGCCGCCGCGACCGCGGGCTCTTAGCGGAAGCGACAATGGCGGTCGGCGACGGCGCCAATGACATCCCGATGATCTGCGAAGCTGCCTTCGGAGTCTCCTATCGCGCAAAGCCCGCGGCGGCCGAAGCCGCCGACGCGCGCATCCGGCACAACGACCTCACGGCTCTGCTCTACGCGCAGGGCTATCGAAAGGAGGAGTGGGCGGTCTGAACCGCCCACTTGGGCTTTAGGCTGCTTCGAACGGCAGGCCCAAAGCTTCGGCAACCGCCTGGTGGCGGATCTTGCCGGCGGAGACGTTGAGGCCGTTGGCGAGGTGCGGATCGGCAGCCATCGCCGCATCTGCACCGAGATTCGCCAGCTTCAGCACGAAAGGCAAAGTGGCGTTGTTGAGCGCGAAGGCCGAGGTTCGGGCAACCGCGCCCGGCATGTTGGCGACGCAATAATGGATCACGCCGTCGATTTCGTAGACCGGATTTTCGTGGGTGGTCGCCTTGGACGTTTCGAAGCAGCCGCCCTGGTCGATGGAGATGTCGACCAGCACCGAACCGCGCTTCATGGTCTTGAGCATGTCGCGGGTGATCAGCTTCGGCGCCGCGGCACCGGGCACCAGAACGGCGCCGATCACCAGCTCCGCCTCGGTTACCGCCTTGGCGATCGCCGCCTTGGACGCATAAGCCGTCTTGATCTGGCTTCCGAAGAACATGTCGAGTTCGGCCAGTCGGGCGTTTGAGATGTCGTAGATGGTGACGTCGGCGCGCATGCCGACCGCCATCTGCGCCGCGTTGACGCCGGACACGCCGCCGCCGAGGATCGCGACCTTCGCCGGCGCAACGCCCGGAACGCCGCCCAAGAGGACGCCGCGGCCGCCTTGTTCCTTTTCAAGATAATGGGCCCCCACCTGGATCGACATGCGGCCCGCGACTTCGCTCATCGGCTTGAGGAGCGGCAGTGAGCGGTCGTTGGCCGTTACCGTTTCATAAGCAATGCAGGTCGCGCCGGACTTCATCAGACCCTGCGCCTGATCGGGATCGGGCGCGAGGTGGAGGTAGGTGAAGAGCAGGTGGCGCGACTCGAGCAGCGCGATTTCCTGCGGCTGCGGTTCTTTGACCTTCACGATCATGTCGGCGGCGGCAAAGGTCGCGGCGGCGTCGGGCGCGATGGTCGCGCCGGCGTCGATATAGGCCTGGTCCTCGAAATCGATGCCGAGGCCGGCGCGGGTTTCAACGATCACCTGGTGCCCGGCGCTGACCAATTCGGCCACCGACCCGGGGGTGAGGCCGACGCGATATTCGTGGTTCTTGATTTCCTTGGGGACGCCGACGCGCATGATTTTCCGACTCCTGTTCTTCTCGCTTTGGCGCGCCTATAGCCTCGCCTCCGCGCTTTGTCGCCGTTGCGGAACATTTATGGCGGTGCTAATGCGCCCGCCGCCCTGGCGCCCCCACGGCGTGACGAGAGGATTGTCGGACGTACGTCCCCTGCGCAGCCGATGACCACTGAAGCCGCTTTTCCCGAGCAGCCCGCGGATCGCCCCGCCGGGCACCATCCGCAATCCGGACTCGCCAAGCTTGCGGTGGGTGCGATCGGCATCGTCTTCGGCGACATCGGCACCAGCCCGATCTACGCCTTTCGGGAAACCTTCGCCGGCCGGCTGACCTTTGCGCCCGACTCGCTTCACGTCCACGGGGTGCTCAGCCTCATTTTCTGGTCAATGGTGCTGGTGGTTGCGCTGAAATATGTGGCGATCATCACCCGTGCCGACAACAAGGGCGAGGGCGGGAGCCTTGCGCTGCTTGCATTGATCAACCGAAAGGTCGGCACGTCGCGCAAATGGAGCGGCGGCATCGTGCTGCTCGGCGTGTTCGCCACCGCGCTCTTTTACGGCGACAGCATGATCACCCCGGCGATCTCGGTTCTTTCGGCGGTGGAGGGGCTGACCACCGTTCGCCAGGAAATGGAGCCGTGGGTGATCCCCATCGCCGTCGGTCTGCTGGTCTTCATTTTCACGATCCAGGCGCGCGGCACCGCGCGGGTCGGGGCGTTCTTCGGGCCGATCATGCTGGTCTATTTCACGGTGATTTCGCTCCTTGGCCTGGTGCAGATCGTCGGCCAGCCCGGCATCATTCTCCAGACGCTGAACCCGCTCAACGCGATCGCCTTTTTCGCAACGGACGGCTGGCGCGCGTTTCTCGCGCTCGGATCGGTGGTGCTTGCCGTGACCGGCGCCGAAGCCTTGTACGCGGATATGGGCCATTTCGGCCGCAAACCGATTGGGGTTTCGTGGCTGTTCTTTGTGATGCCGGCCTTGATGTTGAACTATATGGGCCAGGGCGCAATGCTGCTGTCCCTGCCGCCGGCGCAGGCCGTGGAAACGGTGCAGAACCCGTTCTTCTTTCTTGCGCCCGAAGTCCTGCGCCTGCCGCTCGTCATTCTCGCCACCATGGCGACGGTGATCGCAAGCCAGGCGGTGATCACCGGCGCTTTCTCTGTAACGCAACAGGCGATCCAGCTGGGTTTCATACCCCGCCTGCGCATCACCCACACCAGCGCCACGGCGCAGGGCCAGATCTACATCCCGGCGGTTAACTGGACCTTGATGGTGATCGTGATCCTGCTGGTGCTGACCTTCCGCGATTCCAGCAGCCTCGCCGCCGCCTACGGGATCGCGGTCACGGGTGCGATGCTGATCGATTCGGCGCTGCTTACCGTTCTCCTGCTCTCCTTGTGGCGCTGGAAATTGTGGCAAGCGCTGCCCCTGCTGGCGCTCTTCTTCATCGTCGACATCGCCTATTTCGCGGCAAATCTTACCAAGGTGCCGGACGGGGGCTGGTTCCCGCTGCTCGTCGGTCTCGTCGGCTTCACCCTGCTCACCACCTGGGCGCGGGGCCGCAAGCTGATGCTTGAGCGGATGCGCGAAGCGTCGATGCCCGTGGAGATCTTCGTCAAATCCGCCGCCAACAGCGCCACGCGCGTCCCGGGCACCGCCGTGTTCATGACCACCTCGTCGCTCGGCGTGCCCCACGCGCTGCTTCACAATCTGAAGCACAACAAGGTGCTGCACGAGCGGGTGATGCTGCTCACCGTGAAGATCGAGGACGTGCCCTTCGTTGAAGAGGAGCGGCGCTTCGAGCTGCAGGGCCTGGGCAGCGGCTTCTACCGGCTCGTGCTCCGCTTCGGCTTTATGCAGGAATCGGACGTGCCGGCCGCCCTTCAGCGGGTGGAAAGCTGCGGTCCTCAATTCCGGATGATGGACACCAGCTTCTTTCTCGCCCGCCAGACCCTGCTTACGACGGGCACACGGCCCGGCATGGCGCGCTGGCGGGAGCGCTTGTTCGCCTGGATGCTGCGCAACGCGGAAAGCGCCATGGAATTCTTCAAGCTCCCGCCCAACCGGGTGGTTGAGCTCGGCAGCCAGGTGGAACTCTGAGCATTGCCGCGCCCCTGATCGTCACCGCCACGTTCGGCGACGGCGACAATGGCTGGCTCCAGGAGATGCGGCGGACGCACTTTCCGCCCGAGCGCAACCAGGTGCCGGCGCACCTCACCTTGTTTCACCACCTTCCGCCGGACCTGGGATCGGAACTGGATCACAGGCTTGCCGCCTTTGCCGCAGCGCCGCCCCCCCGCGCGACGATCGCTGGGGTCATCGACCTCGGCCGCGGCACCGCCTTTCGCGTCGTCAGCGAGGAGCTGGAGGACATACGCTACGATCTCGCGCTTGCCTTTCGCGGCCTGCTGACGCCGCAGGACCAGGCACCGTGGCGGCCGCACGTCACCATCCAGAACAAGGTGGAGCCGAAGGAAGCCAAGTGCCTTCAGCGGGAATTGCGCGCGACCTTCGAGCCGCGCCCGCTCGCCATCAAGGGACTTGCGAGCTGGCGCTATCTCGGCGGGCCGTGGGAGAAGGTGAAGAGCTACACCTTCCGCGGCTAAGGCCCGTCGGCGTCAGTCGAGCTGGCCTACTCCGTCGCAGCTATAATCGAATGCGGCGAGGCCCGCCTCCAGGTGCGAGGCAAGCAAGGGCATGTCGAGCAGCTCGTCGATCGAGCTTTCGGGATCGATGTCGTTGGCCTCGGCGCAGGCGTCTTCCCATTCGCTGACGTCATAGGTCCCACGGCCGACCCAGGCGAGGGCAAGCGTTTCGGCAAGCTGATCGTCGGCAAGGTCGTCCAACGTCGCGCGAAGCTCTTCCTCCACGTCGTTCAGTTCGTCTTCCAGCACCGACAAGGCGCCGCCACCGCCATCCTCATCCTCGAAATCGTCGACATTGTCGGCATCGTCGTCCGGATCCTGAGCCGGCACCTGGGCTTCGTTTTCGCGGGCGCGGATAATGATCCGGCACAGCGTCTCAAGCGGGGTCAGCAATTCCATGTCGGGCTCTCCAATCGACCGGCAAACGTGGGGGAAAGCGGGCGGTTCCCGAGAGGTGCGGTAAGGAGCGCCGGTCCGGCGTGAAGTTGCGCGCGCGACAGGTTGACCCCCTGCGCGCCCCTGCCTATAGCCCGCGTCGCCCGCTGCCCGAGAGGCGGCGCGCGGCCCATGGGGCGGAGTAGCTCAGCTGGTTAGAGCAGCGGAATCATAATCCGCGTGTCGGGGGTTCAAGTCCCTCCTCCGCTACCATCACTTTTCATAGCATTCTCAATAAGTTAAGCGGCCGTGCTGAGGGCGTTTGCGCTCTCTTTGGCATTGTTGCTGAGTTGAATTGATTTCCGCAGATTTCTGCCGAATTTGATTTGGTGTGCGCGCGTCGGTGCGACAAGGATGCGACATAGCCGGCGCCACGATCGCGTCGACCTTTGGGGCCTCAAGCTATCCATGATAGAGGAGCTTCATGGCCCCTGAGGATCAAAAGAGCGAGATCGCACGCCTCGATTATGAGGCTCTGAAAGCTGAGACTTCGGAGAGGATGAAAATCCAGGCTGATCTGGCCCATTCCGCACTGCGAGGCCTGATGCTCGTCAACGGCGGGGCCATCGTTGCTCTGTTCACCTTCATCGGGAACAGCAACGCCAGTTTCGACCGCTCTTTGATATGGTGGGCTTTCGGCTTCTTCGCGACGGGCTTGATCCTCACTCTCGCAGCAAACATCTCCGGCTTCCTAGCTCAAACCCACTTCTTCCTGCAGACGAATCTGCAAAGCTGGAACGCTCAGCTGGAGATGCTGGGGGGTGAGGCGAAGTACGAGCACATCCCGTTCTACAAACGCGGCATGATCTACCAGCGCGGTGGCGTGGCGAGCGCCGTCTGCGCCTTAGTGGCTTTCATCGTTGGGTGTGGCTTCGCTCTTGGTGGGGTGCTGGTGAGTTCTCCCGCAAAGGCACCCGCTACGAAGAAGGCGGTCGCGGTCGCTGCGCCGGCGAGCACTGAGAGCCAAGTGAAGCAACCGGCCACGCGGTAGATTTACCTCGGAACCGCCGCGCCGCGAAGGGCGCGAACCGATCAAGTCCGCGCCCGCACGCTGCACCCACGCCTCAGTTCGGCGCAGTCGATACGTACAGCCCGACGACACGACCGACGATCCTGTCGGTGAGGGCAAGCTGGGGCCACGGGCCATCCACCAGGTGCGAGTGGGCATGGCGGGTGATCCAGTGATCACACTTCCATGGGCACCGTTCGACGCGAACCACCTCCCGCTTCGTATCGACCCGTTCCGACCGGAGGCGCCTATGCATCTCCCAGCTCATTCCAGCACGCGGTCGCTGATACTCCACGACGTAGAAGGCACCTTCCTCCAACTCACGCCGATCGCCCTCATCATAGACAGCCACGATGCCATCCAGGACCGCTACTCCATGGTGAAGCGGAACCTGGGTAAAGATGCGACCCGGCACGTCCGAGGGGCGATCTGCCGGAGCATCCAGCGCGAGCAGCGCTGCCGACGTCACCGAAGCCGCTCCCACACGAGCGCGCCCTTTGCCGCGCTGCCGTTCTCTCGCACCAGCTTGGTGAGCTCCTCGCGTGCGCCGAATCGTCGCAGCGTGGCTTCATAGCGGTGATGCAGCCGGCGGAGGGGGTATCCACTCCAAGCTTCCGCTGCGAGCGCATCACCGTCGAACGGCATGGTTTCCTCACAAGACCCATCGGGAAGAATGTAGATCCGGCCTCCTGCTCCGATGTAGCGCTCTGCGGCCTCCAGAACGCTCGCGTATGGGCGGCCGTCTACGAAGCGCCCAACCATGTTCAGCAGGTCAATCACGCCCTGGCGCCCACCTTCAGTTGATCGAAGGTGCGCCGTCAAAGCGTCATAGCGGGGGCGCCTCAGCTCCTCCTGCTCATCCATCGGCACGCCCATGAGCAGGCGTTCCTCACCTGTAGGTGAGACGTTGACGTTGAGATCGATCCCTGAAGTGTGACACGCCCTATAGAACTGCTCGGCATGGGTGGAGCGCGCGCGGCGCAACCGGCCTATCACCTCGCTAATCGGCTCCGCCTTTGTCAGGTCTGGACCTGCCCGGTGTGAAGGGCGCCCCTGATCGTCGAGGAACAGTTTGCACTCCTCACGCGCCGATGCCCGTTCGATGGTGCTGATCATGTTCATGTCGGCTTCTCCTGCTGAAGATGAGCCGGCGGAAGCGCCGGCATCCTGCTCAATGTCCTGAGGAGGCACAGGTTCGCGCGCGGGATTGGCCCCGGCGCTGCCGGGAGGTACAGAAGGGTCAGCCATGGTCGTCTCCGATGTAGACGTTGGTGGTTAGAGCCGGGGCGAGGGTCCAACGCCTTGCCTCGGCTCGGCTTTCGTGCCATCATTTATTAACCATGTCAAATAGTGACGTCACAAAAAGGCGCGGCCGCCCCGCAACGGGGAAGGGGACGCCGATCACAGTGCGGTTGGGCCGGGACGAGCTTGAGCTGCTAGACGGCTGGATCGAGGGCAACGGCGCAGCGCTGTCGCGCCCAGAGGCTATTCGTCGTCTGATGGAGAAAGGCCTGGCGGCTGGATGAGAGCGCCGCTCCGTCTTGACGACCAAAGTAGGCAAAGGGAGCTGAAGATGACCATGCGACCGATCCTGGCGCTCGGGTGTGCATTTCTCGTTTGGGTCGGTGCCGCGCCAGCCGCCGCGCAGCCGGAGGTGGGGGACATCTTCGATATCGATCCGGGCGAACAATTTCGCGGCTGGATGCTCACAAACAGCGGAATAAGGGGCGACGACAACATACCCTATGCAGTGTTCGAGAAGGACGGCGAGTACCTGGTCGCCTTGACTCAGCCCGTAGCGAGGAATGCCAGCGGCGGTATCCTCGTGGAGAAGATCACACACAAGCTTCGGCTTCGCGCCGCACCTGGCGAAGTTGCCGTGGATGGTCACGACTGCACCTTCGTCGGGGTGGCGCCTGCCATTGGCTTCTTTTCTGAGGCCACCGGCATCGCGAGAGGCTTCTTCATCTTCAAGGATGAGGTTCGCGCGAAGCGCTGGTTTCCGGATGATGTTGAGGAATGTCGTTATAGCGGCGACTGATCGCCAAGCTGTTGACGCTTACCCTCCTCGGGAGCGGAGATGACTCCCGACAAGATCAAGCTTCTCCCGGACTGGCCTGCTCGCATGGGCGCCGATCTAGCGGCACTCTATCTGGGGGTGTCCGGCACCACCTTTCGTGAGCGTGTGAAGCAGCTGACATATCCGCAGCCGGTGCGGGAGGGTGGACGCCAGCTGTGGTCGCACCGCCAACTGGACCCCTTCGTAGATGCGCAGTTCGAGTTTGCCGATAATGCGCGAGACACCAGCTGGGATGATCTTCTCTCTACGCCGCCGGCGGTGTAGCGGCGGCCTGACCTTCATCAGCTACCGAAGACAGAAGCTCCTGCTGTTCCGCGCGGGCGAGTTCGATGAATATCTCGGATTCTAAGAGCGCCCGGGCGTGCTCTGGCTCGAGGTGAAGCCGCGTCCGGTTTCTAGCGGCGCGGCGTACCCGTGAAGCTATCTCGCCCCAGATCACCTCAGGACCCAGGGAGGAAGCCGCGTTCTTGGAATTGCGCCACGCACGCGGGATCCTTGATACGGGGTGCGCGCTCACGGTTTTTATCTTCGGTCGCGCTAGAGCACGGCCGATAGGGAGACATGTCCCGATCACACCAGGCACATTGGTTCGCTTCAGGTCCGGTGTTCAATGCCGCCGTCGACGTCTCCGCCTGCGCCGTTCCAGCCCGCTCCATACGTTCCGCAAGCTCGCCGAACCCGTACAGCACTGCGCCGGCGATGAGGAATCCGACGCCCGCTAGGAAGAACAGCTCCTGAAGCTGCATTGCGCCGAGATTGTGAACGCGCTCGGGAGCACCGTACACGCCGCCGCTCCCGGTCTCGATCGTGGTGTCGAAAAGCAGTGCGCCTCCCATGAGGAGCACTGCCAAGATCATCAGAGTTGTGCCTGCAGCTTTCATACAAGCACCATAGCTTGGCCATTGGTGGCCGCAAGCGTCAGCGGCGTGCCTCTCGGCACGAGCGAGGGGGCCTGATACATCTACCGCATGGCCAAGCTCCCGACTCGCAAGAAGCTGTTCAACCTGGCCGGGGAGGGGCACGACAATCCCGACGGCAGTTCGCGGCAAGAAGAGTTGCGGAATTGCGAGCCCGGCGAGCCCGTCTCCTTGGAGAGAGAACCGGCAAACAGCTACGATCCGAACGCTGTCATGGTCCGCTCTTGCCGAGGTGTATGCATCGGCTACTTGGCCCGGGAGGACGCCGCGCAGCTCGCGCCTGCGCTTGATGAAGGGCGCACCCATCGCGCTACTCTGCACGAGCTCACAGGTGGCCTGAGCGGCTACAAGCACCACGGCGCCCGGGTGTCGATCACATGGGACGGAGGCGCGGCGGTCGAGCACGTTCCCCTCGATGAGGCGCAACTGCGCTCGCGGGCCGCCAAGGCGAAGGTGGCTGGTCGGACGAGGGATGCTCAAGGTCGCCTAAAAGCTGAGGGCGGGGGTTGCATGGGCATGCTTGCGCTGGTGATCGTCGTCGGAGGCTTGGCACTCGGGCTTCCGATTTAAGCGGCCGGGCAAGCCGTGCCTCTCGGTGTAAACGATAGGGTCGAAGACACGGTCAGAAGCGATCATATACCGGCCGTAACGCTGCAGCCCGGGCAGGGTCAGATAGCGCGCAGCTTGAAGCCGACGATCTTCCGTTCGTATTGGCACTCGAAGGAGCGGCGTTGCTGCGTCGAGTTCTCCACCGTTCCCCACACAATGAGCCTCGAGGCGCTTCGATACTCGGTATCGATGATGCGAACTGTTCCGTAGCGCGCGGCCTCAGCCGTACAGGCTTGGCGCGCAGCTGGACCTGTATCCTCGCTCGGCGGTGCCTCTGATTTGTCCGCCGCCCGGGCGACAGCACCGACGGCGCCGGCCGCAAGGCCAGCTGCGCAGCCGCCGAGAGAGAGTGTGGCGAAGGCGAGGAGCAGGGAAAAGGCGAGGGGCTTCATCTGGGCACCCGTAGCATAGGAAGACCTTGGCGCCTCCCTCATTGCAAGCAGGCGGACCTTCGATATTCTCGCCCGACCGAGTCGAAGGGGCGCTCGGAGGGGGAATGACGAAGATGGCTCAGGTGGAGTGTCCTCGGTGCAGAGGGCGAGTTGACGATCGCGCCACCCGGTGCCGGCACTGCCAAGTGGATTTTACCGATGACGACTTTGCGGCGATCCGCAAAGCGCGGCAGAACAACGGCACGCTTTGGGCGGTGCTGGGAGGCGTAGGCGTGTTGGCGCTGCTGGTCGGACAGTGCAGCCCTTCAACAGCGCCGTCTGACGTAACGTCGGCGAATGGGACGAATGTCGCTGGCCTCAGCGATGACGCAATGATTGCCACTAATGCAGCTCTCGATAGCGCTGCGGCTGCGGATCCGTCGCCGGCAAGCAGCTGGAGCTACTCGCGGCGACGTGACGAAGTTCGGAACGGTGAGATTGTAGAGGCAACGATCCGCAGCACGAACACCACCAATCTCGAATTCCCCTATGGAGAGGTGGGCCTGACGATCACCGTGCGACAACACCCCGAGTGGGGGCGCGACGTCATCTTTATTGTGGATGAGGGGCAGATCCTCTGCCGCATTCGGGACTGCAGCGGCACCATAAACATCGACGGCAAAGCCCAGCGATTGAGCTTAAACGAAAGCGGCGACAACGACTCCTCAGTCGTCTTCGCATCCGATGGGCCGGGGATGATCGCGAAGCTGAAGAAGGCACGGCGCGTGATTGTCGAGCTGCCCTTCTTCCAGAACGGCAATCGGCAGTTCACGTTCGACACTGCAGGTTTGGAGTGGCCGCCGAAGAAGCCGGCCGCGCCCGCGATCAGTGGTCCTCCAGCGGGAGAGGATCCGCTTTGTGATCCAAAGCAGGCGAAGAGCGTCGGGGGGAGCTGCGATTGAGCGGCCCGTCAGGCCGCACCTCGGAAAGGGTGCTTGCGGACTTTAATTTTCTGTGCCACAAATGAGGCAATAGAAATTAAAGGGGCCAACCATGCACGCAGCTCGCATTTACCGGGACGCACCTGAAGTCCTCGATCGCCTGGCGCCATTTGGGGTCACCGCAGAGGAGTTCGCTCCTCTCATCGAAGCGGTGGTGTCCGCCAGGAATGACGTCGTCTCTGTTGATGCAAGGACCGCTGCGGGGACGAAGGCGTACCTTGCAGGCGTACGTCATCTCCGGTTCCTTTTCCTGCCGAAGGGGTGGGAGATGGACTTTGCCAATGGTGTGGAGTCGGTCGTCCACCGCTCCTCAGGGATGCGGATCGTCTACCAAACGGTTGACGCAGCTTGCGTTGGCATTAGGGGGCCACAGGCCATCAACGGCAAAGGGCCGGCCGCAGAGTCGGCAATCAAGTCTGGCCAAGGCGTTCTGTTCCGCGACGAGGAGTTGCCAGAGGTCGCACCGGAGCGGATCGCGAGCTTGAACTCAAGCATGTGGTTTCTCTGTATCTCGGTCAATGAGCAGGACGAGGATGATGTCCGGGTCGAGCTCTCGCTGCCGGCTGCCATTGAAGGCGGCAACTTCAAGGGCTTCTTGGAGCGCATCTTTATCGTGAAGCACGGCGACTGGAAGGCCCGGAGCCCCGTCGTAACGATGCCCGAGGACGATGGTGCGTACGAGTTCTCGATCGCGCGGAAATAGACATGCAGTACAATCCGGCCCGCCTCGAGCTGGCAATGGATCGCCGCAGATTGACGGCACGCGCGCTTGCCGAGCTTGCTGGCGTGACGACGGTCAGTCTGTCGCAGATCAAGACGGGAAAGCAGGTACCCCTGGAGGCGACTGCACAGCGTATCGCTGAGGCCTTGGCTTACCCGTTGGCATTTTTCTACGGCACCGACATAGACACTCTTCCAGCTGAGGCTGTGAGCTTCCGCAGCCTTTCCTCCGTTACGAAGCGAGAAAGCAACGCCGCAATTGCGGCCGGTGGGATCGCATACCTCGTAGCGGATTGGCTTCATTCGAAGTACACGCTGCCGGAGCACAGGTTGATCGATGCAGGCCCGGAGCGTGACCCAGCCACCGCTGCGCGCTCCCTTCGGCAGGCTTGGGGCTTGGGTGAAAAGCCGATCGGCAACTTGATAAAGCTGCTTGAGGCGAAGGGTGTGAGGGTGTTCTCCCTTGCTGAGAACACCAAGAACGTCGACGCTTTCTCCTGCTGGCGAAACGACGAGCCATTCATTTTTCTGAACACGTTCAAGAGCACCGAACGCAGCCGCTTCGACGCTGCCCACGAACTCGGCCATCTCGTTTTGCACAAGCATGGCGGCTCGAACCAGGGGCCGCAGGCGGAGGCTGAGGCAAACGCGTTCGCAAGCTCCTTCTTGATGCCACGTGCTGACGTCATATCCGAGATACCGAGAGTTCAGTCGTTGCGGCTGATACTGCAGATGAAAAAACGGTGGGGCGTTTCTGCCGCAGCCTTGACTTATCGCCTGCACAAACTTGGTCTCATCACTGACTGGCAGTACCGGAACTTCAACATCCAGCTAAGGTCGGACTTTGGGAGCGCTGAGCCCGACAGCATGCCTCGGGAAACTTCTACTCTATGGAAGATGGTTCTTGACGATCTCTGGGAGCAGGGGCTCACGCGCGCTGACATCGCGCAAGAGCTGAACATCCCGCACGCGGAGTTGGAGAATTTGCTATTCGGCCTCACCGGACAGGCCGGTGAGGTGCCTGCTCGCGGTGCCGCCGCGTTGCGTCTGGTTGGGCAGTAACCAGGTGACCTCATGAGTTGGAGCGAACGTGCCGCCTCTTCGCTCCTCCCGCTCAGCCTGGCCAAACATCTTCGGGCAGCACTAGCGGAGTGGCGGTACACCGGAAGCTTCTTCGACCTAGAAGAGCCTCAAGAGGTTTGTCAGCTCTGTGGGCAAGAGGACCTCAGATACCAGTTCGAAATTTACAACCCTTTGACCAAGCACGCCCTGCTCATCGGCTCTGAATGCATCAAGCGCTTCGAGATCAGTGGAATTGACGATGAAGGCAGGTCGCTCAGCGCAGAAGACACTGCCCGCCTCGTAGATCGTCACCGCCGGCACCTCGTGGAAGATGCAAGAACGCGGCGGGTGATGACATCGCTTCTAAAGCTGTCTTCAAAGGCGAGCGATTTCGACGCACTGAGTTTTATCAGCTATGTAGACGATCGAGGTGCGTTCACTCCGAAGCAGCTGGCGCTGATCTTCTGGCAAATGGGCCGCCATGGCATCACCTACAGGCCACGAGACTACAAGCTCACCATCCGGCGCAATCGGGAGAAGGCGCAGCTTCGCGAGCTCTCCGGTCCCGCTTTCCAGCGTGTCCTGCCGGCCATGACCCCGTCGCAGCTCGCGTGGATGAGGAAAATCGAGGGCAGGTTTGCATCCTACGGCCAGACGTGGCGGGGCGCCTCCTAGGGACGTAAGGCTTGATCCGCTGCGCGATCGCGGTGCCAGCGCAAGGCTTGGCGTTTGACGCCGAGGCGAGCCGCCGCTGATGACATCGTCTCCCCAGATTGAAGCAGCCGGAGTGCCTCGGCCTTCGTCTCGCGACAGAGCCTGCGCACACCTGCATGGCCTCCCACGCATCGGTTTGCCGGCAGCTGACGACGGTGCCGCCACGAAGTAGCAACGCGCCCAACAACCCCAAAGGCGCGGCCAATCTCCGGATCTGATGCGCCGCAGTAGTAGAGCACCAGCGCGCGCGCGGAGTCGATTTTGCGCCTCCGTTGTGGGTGGGCACGGTCGTGGGCCGCTGCCGCCGCTATCGCTTTCAACCTGTCTCCCATTGAGGGTCCCTTAAGCTTCAGCCGGACTCCCTCCGACCACAGTCAGACCATCAATGTTCGCTTGTTTCCATGCAAGCAGCCCAGGTGGCAAGCGAGCTGGAAGCAGCCGGCGCCGCCGAAATGAGGAGAACCAAACGTTTTTCCGAGTGAGGACTCGAAGCCGATCATTCGGAGAGTTCGAGGTTGAGTTCGAGTCTAGAGAGGATTCCAGGGGCAGACAGAGTGGAATCAGACCACGGGCGTCAATCTACAGAACGTCGCACGTATCAAGCCAAGCGGCGGCGGCCGCCCGGCGCGGCCCGTAAGCGAAAGCGGGATCGCATCAACCTCATTCGGGCCGCTAACAATTCCTGATACGCCACAAGATCCGCCGGGGTGGCCTCACGCCGGACGATCTTTCCGCTCAACGCGTCGAGCTTCGCGTCGATCTCAGTTTCAGGTGAAGTTTGGAACTCCATCACCACCGCCATCTCTGCTCTCCCTCATGAACCTTTATTGAACTGGAAGGGACGGAGGCCCTTCGCCGTCGATCAACCTTGAGTTGCTTTCCTTGAAGAGCACTGCGGCCAACGCAACCATCCCGGCCAGCGCCTTAACGGGTTCGGTTGTTTCCGCGGGTCCCGATTCCTCCTCGGTGGTGAAATGGTCGTATTGATCATTGGTTGCTATCACCACTCCCCAAGGCTTCTTCTGGTCGTCGAGCCGCACCGGGATAGCAGCTACCGATCGATACCGATCCTGATCATAGCTTCGGCCATGCTCGCCAAGGTCAAAAATCGTGGTGAGACCGGGCGCGTGCATGTTGGGGATGATGATCTCCCTGCCGTGCGAGAACGCGATACCACAAGCACCGACGCCTTCCGGCCAGCTGCGCGCCTCGCCAATGCCGCACCGGATGGCACGGGTATGCGCAACGCAGCGCAACACGTCTCTTCCTGTTCCTCCGTCTCGATGCGCACGGTAGATGCAAACAGTCCACTGATGTGATTGCTTGAAACCCAGAGCGATCGGTAAGGACCGCTCGGTCACTTCCATCATTGCGCTCAGGATAGGAGCAAGTGTCTGCCGCTCCACCACCGCGCGCTCGATGATCCGCCGCCATTCGCCGACGGACTGATAGAGTGCCAGGGTTCGATCAAGCGTGTCTTCGTAGGCGGTGAAGAACTCCAGCGCTTCGTTGGCATCCCTGGCTTCTTCAGCTGCTTTCCGGGCAGTTGCCAACTCCTCCGAAGCGTCCTGTTCCGAGACCAACGTGAATACGGCGCCGATCAAAACCACCCCCGAGAAGACCAAGCCGACCACCTGAACGGTGGAGATGGTGCCGTCCTTTGGCACTTGAGCAAATTGCATAGCACTGACGACCGCCGAAGCTCCGGCCACCATGACGAACTTCACGAACCAAGAGGCCCTCTTGAGGCGGCGCGCGCGTGCTTCGAACAGCTCGGAAACCTTATCGGACAGCCTATTTAGCTTCTCCGTCACTTCTGCCCCCTGCCTGCGCCGCCGGTGACCCCTACCCGACGGCGACGCGAGCATCTCTACCAGATCGGCAAGGGTGCTGAAAGCGGGTCCTAGGTTGGCCACCAGCGGAACCTAAGCGGTGGGGAACCCCATAAAAAACACCCGTGGCTCATCCTGAGGCAGGTGAATGTTACATGTTCGACGTCGACCGGCGGGCCGCCACGGTTCGTTTAGAAGTTGCTCGTATGAACTTTGGCTTCTGCAGCTTTTCGGCTGCGAATTTTCTGAACAACGGGGCCGCTATGAGATTCCATCTGCTCGCTATTTGCGCTTTGACCGCATTCGCTTCACCCGCCGCTGCGGCGCCGGTTTTCCTGGAATGCACCCTAGATACGAAGGAGGGCAAACAGCCCTGGTCGATCAGCCTCAACGAGGAGGCGGGTATGATCACCTTCTCACACCCCTATGCCACAATGACGCAACGGGCGATCTTCACACCTGATAAGGTGATGTGGTCTGAGGGAGATCTCAGCATTGATCGTACCACCTTGAAATTCACCCGCAGCCTGCGCCTCCTCGCCTCCAAGCAACCGCCGGAGGTTACTTATGGTTCGTGCGCCGTGTCGCAGAAAAAGCGCGCCTTTTGAACGTAGGGAAGGTGCTGTGAGGGTTGCCGGTTCGGCGGGAGAGATCGTGAGTGATAGACGTTGCGGGCGCGCCATGAACGGCCGTAACCTTCGGCGATGACAATCCGGCCTAAGCGTTATCGAGTATGGGGGCTCGACCAAGATGGTGACGTTCATGCCTTCGAGACGGACGACTATGAGAAGGCTTCAGAGATGCGCCAGATGCTCGAGGCCGATCTAGTGGGGGTAGAGGTCGTCGAAGCAGTGACTTCTGCTTTCGCTCCCTCTGGAGAAGCCTCGCAGAGGCACCAATATCTTTCCAGGATCCTGTCGCTGATCGAACATCAAGATAGGAGCGCAAAGGTATGGCGTGACCATCTCGACCCATGGTTCGCCCATACCATGGGCGGCGGCTTCTTGGCCCGCACCGGCAACTTACACACGTTCGACTCAATCAAGTCCGATGATCCTGCGCGCATTCGGCGACTCCTCCCGGCTCTGAACCGGATGCACTGGATGTCTGAGAAGGCACGGCTTCGGCTTACGGGAGCCCAGCCGGGCATCGTCGTTAAGGACCATACCTATCCAATTTGGGCCATCCGTGACCGGGCGTTGAGTGAGCGGCCAGACGATTTCGAAGCGCTGCACCAATTCCTGTTGCGCTGGTACCGAGTCGCGGTGCTCACGAAGGAGCAGCACAGCGAGGTGTCCGGCGAGATAGAGCGGACTTACGTCGCCAGAATGGAAGGCAAAGCGGAAGCTGATCTATCAAAGTACGACGGGATCGTGGGTGCCCCGCCGAACGCTTAGGCAGATGAGAGTTACGTGGCGAGACGTCGCATCTCCTCTATGACGTTCCGAACTTTGCCGTTCGCCTCGTCGAAGAGGTTCAGTGCGATCAGCTGTCCGCCCTTCACGTTCTGTTTCCCGCGCCCACTCGCTCGAAACGTGTAACGGCCGACCTCTTCGAAGACAATCGAGCCGGAAACGCCGCTCCAGGAGCCCCACGTCATTCCGGTGGTAAAGGAAACAAGGCCAGCGGCTTCATCTGCCGCGTCGACCTTATAGTTGAGCGACTGAACTGCCTTAACTGCCAACCGCGTGAGAAGTGCCTTCGTCCCGTTGAAGTCCTCACCCTGCACGGTGACCTGAGAAGGAGCGTTTTTCTCCTCGATCGTCGCTGCGACAGGCGCCCCGCAGTTTGGGCAAGTCGGTGCCCTGTCGGACACGTCGCGCCCGCAATCTTCGCACTTTACCAAAGCCATTGTTACCCCCTCGTGTGCCTGGGGCGGAGCATAGTGAGCGCGGCCGCTGCCGTACAAGGGCGTACGTGCTCTCTTCCGCGTGACTTCCGCCCGTAAAACAATCAGAACTGAAGCATGGGGTCGCGCAGTCGAAGGCGATGGCCCGTGTCCACCTCAATTCAGATCGGCCGGCCTGGTCAATTCAAGGAGCTTGAGGCTTTCGTTCGGAAAGCTTTGGAGGGCGCCGCCCTCCGAGCAAGTCACACGGCAGCGCACCGGACGCTGACTGAGATACGCGGCGCTATGAGGTCCGCTGGGCTGGGTCGGCTCGGCAATGCCTTGGGCAGCGGCTCCGACCAGGCGAAGAACGGCACGGTGCACCGTCGTGGTGAAGCATTCTCCGCCAGCGGCTGGGTGCACGTGCGTAGCAAGTCGAAGCGCGCAGTGGGCGCGCTCGAAGCGTACACGGAGGGTGCCGAAATAAGGCCGCGCCGGGGACAGTGGTTGTGGATGGCCACACGGCAGATTTCCCAGAAGGCCGGCCGGCAGAAGATGACTCCGGCACTCTACCGGGCAAGCGGACTTGAGCAGAGGCTCGGGCCTCTTGTTCAGATACAAACCTCCCCCGGCGAAGCCCTGCTGATCGTCGAGAACGTCAGCGTCGATAAGTTCGGCCGCATGGGCCGAAAGGCGCGGAAGATCGGCAAGACGGGCCGGCTCAGCAAAGGCCGACGCCGTGCCGATATGATCGTCGCCTTTGTGGGCATCCGCCGCACCTCACGCGCCGCCCGCGTCACCCCCTCAACCATAGCCGCCACCAACGCGGCGAAGCTCCCGGCGCTGATCGCCGAGGAGCTGCGAAAGGAAACCTGACATGTCCTCTGGAACCGCTTTCCCGGTCTTCATTCGCCCCACTTACGATCCATCTGGAAACGCCTTTCCCGAGCTCACGAGGCAAGGGAAGGAAGCCGCCGATCAGGTAGCGCGTCACTTCCAGGGCTCGATGGACCAGGTATCCCGGGCCGTTTCTGCCGCCATGGCTGCACCCCGGAACGGCGTCGGCGCTCTGGATTTAGGGGCTGGAAAATATCGCGAGGCCGCCCAAGCTGCTGAACAGCGTGCCGCCGCACTGCGTCAGGTTGCTGCAGCCGCTCAGCAGGTAGCAGCGCGCGAGGGGGCACTGAGTGGCGCTCAGCAGGTCGTGATCGCCCAGACCCGCGAAGCCTCGCTGGCAGCCGACGCTTACGCGCTCAAGCTGCAAGAACAGGCCAACGTCTTCGATCGACTGCAAGCCGAGATGAACCAAACGGCTGTGGCAACGGGTCAGCTTGCAGGCGTGAACCGAACGGCTGCTACGGCTTCAGGTGCAGTGGTCGCGGGCGCCAGCGCGCAGCGGATGGCGATGATCGGCGTAGGACAGCAGACGCAGGACGCAGTGATCCAATTGCAGATGGGCACCGCCGCGATGACGGTTTTCGCTCAGCAGGGCTCGCAGATGGCCTTCCAGCTGTCGAACATGAAGGGCCGTGTCGGCGACGTTGCCAAAACGCTAGCCGGCCCCTGGGGAACGGCGCTGTTCGTGGGAACCTCGCTCCTCGGGGCCATGACTGCCGGCCTGTGGGACAACGAGAAGGCCGCTGGCGCTGCGGAGAGCGCTGCTGACGGGCTCGCGATCGCCCAAAGCGCCCTGGCCGGCATGTTCGACTTCGCCACGGGCGCCGTGCTGCGCAACAACGAGGCAATGCGGATCAACGCCCGCATCAAAGCAATCACACTACGCGAGGAAGCCCGGTCAGCACGCGAAGGCGCGGTCAAGACGCTGGAAACCGGCGGCCAATCCTCGGTCAGCGGACGCGCTGGAGCCCTCCGCGCCGGCATCCGCTTCAATCCTGCGGCACTCGTCACCGGACGAGTGGGAGACGCCATCCAGTTCGACGCTGGCGGCTTTTTGAAGGCAGAACAAGCGCTTCAGGCGAGAGCGAAAGCACAAGCCGATTTGCTGAACCGCCTCGCAGCACGTGACATCACGCGTGAGAAGGCGATCCAGCTCGCCGACAAGCTCGATTACACCGGGCTCAAGCTCGACAAGAAGGGGCTTCGGGGCGCCATTCAGGATATCGCCGGCTCGTTCGAGAAAGACCGCGCTGCCTCGGACCTCGACCAGGTGCTGGATACCGGCAAGCTCCCTGCACACCTCCGGAAGCTCACGAAGCCGACGAAGCCGCGCAAGGAACGGGACGGCACAGCTGCCGCTCAGCGCTTGGAGGAGTTCGGAGAAGATACGGCTGACAAGATCGAGGAGATCGGCCAGCGCTTTGCGAAGGTACCGCCGCAGGTGCAGTCGGTAACTAAGGCGGTCAACGACCTTGATGACGTGATCGACGACCTCAACCGCCGCAAGCCTCCGGGATTCGAGAAGCTGGTCGCTCAGGCTGAGCAAACGAAGTCGATCGTGCAGAAGGCCGCTGACGCTCCGTATCAAGATTATCTGAAAGCGCAGATTGAGTCGTTTGACCTCCAGCAGCTGATCAACGCTGGCAAAACGCACGAAGCCGAAGCTGTCCGGACCATCGCTGACCTGGAAAGGTCGATGGGTCCCCTAGGCGCAGAGCGGGAGGCGATTATCCGGTCCACTACCGTTGCGCTTGCTGAGCAGGCGCGGCAGACAGAGGCGCTCCGGGCGAGGCAGCAGCTCTACCTCAGCGCTCTTGAAGACGTTCGGGGCAACATCCAGTCCACCATTGAGAATATGCACAAACGCGGCCTCAAGAGCGTCGGCGATTTTGTGTCCGGCCTGCGGGGTACCTTCAATCATCTCAACGCCGAGATCCTCACCGACAATCTTTTCGGGGGTGTGTTCAAGGAAATGGAGAACTGGATCACCGGCCGCGACGTCGTGCAGGAGGCGAACAAGGATTACGCGGAGTCCATGCTTACGGCTCGGGAAGCCGTTCTGCAGCATGCAGCCGCGATGGAAGCAGACGCTAATGCGCTTGCCAAAACCCGCGATGCGAAGGCGCCGGAGCTATCCACCGCAAAGGATGCTCTCGCCTCCTTCCTGAAGGTCAAGGATCAGCTCGTGGTTACGGCCGGCAGGCTCCGCGATCCTTCTCAGTTCGTGGAGAAGTTCGCGACCAAGCTCCTCCCGAGCATCAGGCCTGGTATCTCGGCGGAAGACGCTGAGGCTCTGGGTAAGCAGATCGGCAAAACTGTATCGAGCGCTTTCAAGGGCGCAGCGTACGGACAGGCCGCCTCCGGAATGCTTCTAGGATCGGGGGGCAGCGCAACTGGAGCAGCAGTTGGCGGCGCTTTGGGCAAGATGGCGGGGAAGGAGCTGGGCGAAACCTTTGCGAAGCAGCTCGGTAGCTTTGCCAAACACATGGGCCCAATCGGCTCGATCATCGGCGGCCTAGCTGGTGGCTTGATCGGCAAAGCCTTCACTCCCGCAAAGCGCGGTAGCGCAACCATCGACCTAGATGCCGGCGGCAATCTCAAGGTGGCGTCGGTCAGCGGCAACAGCACGAAGTTCAAGCAAGCGGCCGGAGACTCGGCAGATAGTGCGATCGCAACCGTCGAGCGGATTGCCGAGCAGCTGGGTGCCACACTCACTGGAGCAGGCTCCGTCTCGATTGGCGTCCGGGACGGGAAGTACCGTGTCGACACCTCTGGTCAAGGGATCACGAAGACCAAACGGGGTGCAATCGACTTCGGCGAGGATGCAGCAGCGGCCGTGAAGGCGGCAACCCTAGACCTGATCAAAGATGGCATTCTTGGAGGCCTGCGGGCCGGTACGCAAAAGCTCCTCCAGAATGCGAAGGATCTAGAGGCAGGCTTGGACAAGGCCATGCGCTTTGAGGCGGTATTCACCTCCCTGAAGCAGCACCTCGATCCCGTCGGGGCTGCCGTTGACGAAGTGGAAAAGAGGTTCACCAGCCTGCGGAAGCTGTTTGGGGAGGCAAGCGCTTCCGCTGAGGAACTGGCGCAGCTGGAGCAACTCTATGGCATCGAACGGAAGAAGGCCGTCGAGGATGCCAGCAACGCGATGACGTCGACGCTCAAGGGGCTGATCGCCGACCTGACTGGGAACAACGATGCATTTTCGCTCCGAACTCGGCTGGAACAGGCCCGTGCAACGTACGATCCGCTGGCAGCCGACGTCGCTGCAGGGAAGAAGGTGGATTATGAAGCTTTTGCCGAAGCCACCCGGGCGGTGGAAGCTATCATGCGCGCCTTGGAAGGGTCACAGAGCGGCTACTTCGAATTCGTTGATCAGGCGACAGGCTTGGCTTCGAAAGCGCTTGCTGAGCAGCAGGCGCTCATCGGCGCTGCCGCCGGTGCTCCAGGCGCGCCCGGAGGTATCAAGCCGCCAAACGATACCACCCCCGTGGTGTCGGCTGTCGACCGGCTGAGCACCCAACTGGGTGGCATCCTCAACGGCCAACTGACCGCGGTGAACGACAACCTTGCCACCCTCATCCTACAGAACAAGGCCAACAAGGCCGGCGGCAGCGCTCCAGGAGCAGATAGGCTGCGCTACGTGGTAGAACGGTTGAACTTCTGAAGAGGTGGGCGGCCGGGGCGGTAACCCCGACCGCCCTTCGTCCACCGTCTGCAAGGGGTCTGGAGCGTGGTGGCAGACGAACTGAAAGATGGTGGCGCGGCCAGCGGAGAATTGAACCGGCCGCGCCTCGCTTTGCACCGTGTCCAGCGATGCATCGCGATCTGGATCAAATAAACGTAATGTGCGGGCCGGCCCGGCCGTTTGGCCGAATAGCAGCCCCTCCACCTAACCCGGGCACATAAGGCTCCTGCTCCCTGATGGGCTCGGGTCGCTCCTCCCGTACCTTGGGCGCGGGTGTCAGGTCTCGGATTATAGCACCACCGCCAGCTCGAATCGTTGCCTCGTGAGCCTCAAGTACGTCAAGGAGAGCTTGAGGAGTCAGGCCCGACGGTGCGACGGGCGTGTCTGTGTGCTTCATCCATTGGTATGCCGCCGTGTTGATGTCCCGTTTCGCGTAATACCAATCGTTTGCCGTCGCCTTCTCGATAACTGCGATGATCCCCTGGGCAGAGGATAGCATCTCGCTGACGGCCGTCCTGATGAGTTTTTCGATCCCTGCACCCGCCTCCTTCAGCTTATCGGCCATAGCCGCCTGACATTCCTTCCGGCGGTCTCTAAGTTCCGCCGAGCGCACGTCAAAGGCCGCGAGTATGCTGTCGATCTGCTCCAACCGGGCGCTGAGCCTGGCCTCCTCGCCCGGCGCCTTGTCAGTCTCTCCGGACAGCAGAGCATCGGCGAGGATCAAAGGATCATCGCCTCCCCGCTCAGCAAGCAGCCGCAGCTGCTCCTCTACGTTGCCGCGCTCATCACTGAGCTTTTCGGCGGCCTCAGCCCGGCGGGAGAGCTCGGCTTCAATCGTGTCGATCGTCTCACGTTCGGCAGCGACATCAACGGCGGCTAAGGCGGCGGCAAGCTGGGGTGCGATGGCATCCACTATCAAAGTGGAGGGGTGGTTGTTCTTTGACATTTTACTGTGTCCTTCCTCGAGTGTCAGGCGTGCGCCGGCTGCTCTTCGGCAGGAGCGGGTGTGGGCGCGGGTTTCATCGTTGGTTCAGCAGCTGCCTGCTCCTCCTCAAGGCGCAGGCGGCGGTATGCTGCCGTCGTAAGCTCCGCGAAGGCGAGGCCAGCGGCGTCGATCTCCTCCAGCTTCGTCTCAAGCTGGTCGAGCAGTTCGAGTGGCGCGCGGCCATCGACGCGGCGGTAAGGCAAATCAATGCCGCGCCAGCCCATAAGGAACATGGAGAGCGCAATGCGAAGCGCATCATCCTGAAACCGCATGTTATCGGCGCCGGCGGCTGACAGCGGCCGCCACTCGCGGGTCAGCCGCTCGACCAGATCGTCGATCGCTGCGGCCTCTGCAGGCTCGACCTCTTCGCCCTTGTCGGTGAGCGCCCACGCGGCCTGAAGCCGCTTCGTGACGTCGGCAGCTTGCTCCGCATCGTATAGGGCTTCGACTGCCCGTATAACTTCTGCCCGAATGGTCGGCGCGCTGTGGAAGCGCAGGCCCTCCGACCTGAGGAGGTGCTGATAGGTTCGCCATTCACGTCCGCGACCATCGGCAGGCCGCAGAAGGAAGATCGGCGGGTCCGGCAGCTCGGTGAGGGTCGGTGGAGTGAACGCCTCCAGTTCGGGCGGGATGTTCGGTGAGGTGGCCATCGTAATCTCCTGTTTCGTGATTTGCTTCGTTGGCTTTGGGTACTTCCGGCTCATCGGCTGGATGCTCCGGGGAGGCGCCCGTACACGCGATCCCACACCGCATCGGCTTCCGCGCGGCGCCGCTGCTGGTCGGCCTTAGCTTCAGCCGTGCGCTGCGCCGGATCGGCGGCTCGCGCCGCTGCGAGTTCCGCGTTTTGCCGATGAGCGATCATCACCGAACTGTTTGCCAACGTTGGGCCGTGCGCAGCAGGTGCAGCGACGCGTCGGGCCGGTGGGTTCGCTGCGGAAGCCTGTTTGGCCGCTTCGCTTCGAAGCTTCGCTGCTGCCAGTTTCGATGGGGTAGAGGTCAGCCGCTTTACTGCCGCCGAAAGGGAGGCGAACCGGGCGGCCATGGACTCATTGGCGGTGAGCGGCCGGCGGAGTTCCGCAAGAGTAGCGCGGCTAAATGGCCCACTGGCGAAGGGGTGGCGATCGATCATGATTGAACCCTTTCGAAGTCCGTTGACCTCGCGGCCGTTGCTGGCGTGGAGGCGCTGGTGGGGGAGGGGGTTCGACGAAGGCGCATCAGCAGCGGCCTTCCATTGGAAAGGCGGTGCTCCGCTCGGTAGCCGAGGCGAGAATGTCCTCGATCTCGGCCTTCACTAAATCAGCGCGTTGGAATTCTTTGCTGTCGAGGGGCAGCTCGACACCCATCACGTAATCAAGCCACCTCAGTTCACTGGCGAGGTCGATCCCTTCATCTGCCGCAAGAATTTTGCTCTCCAGTAGGGCGAGCCGCTCGGCAGCTTCTCGATCGACCATATCACTACCGACGGGAGCCGACAGGCGACCTGCTTCGGCAGAATGGTATTCATCAGTTTCAACTGAATCGTCTTCTGCTTCGTATTGGGTGGCCGTTCTGCGCAGTTTCGCGCCATTTCTCGAAGGCGCTGAGCCAACTTTCTCCGCTTCAGCAGCCAACTTGTTCGAGGCGCCGTTGGCTCGTGAGCCAACTTGTTTCGCACGTTGCTTCCGAGGATGTTGGCGAATGGGCCAAGTTTCCAAAGCTTCTTTTTGGTCTCCCATCCAACTTTCCCACACGGGGTAGAGGACGCGGTAGATCTTGTTTCGGCCATCTCGTGGGCAGCGTTCCTCCGCGATATATCCCTCCTCCCGAAGGTGGCTGAGCGCCTTCGACAGAGAGGTGTTGTCGCATCCGATCAGCGCCCGCATCTTGTCCCGGCCCAAGGTACAGCCCTGGCCTTTACCGGTGACGGTGCTCATGCGGTCGTGCAGCGCGATGCAGTGGAGCGTGCGGTAGTGCAGCAGCGTGAAGTAGCGATCGACCAGGCATCTTGCCGGCAGCGCAGCGTGAGGTGGGCGCCTCGTCTCGCTCATGCCCGCCCCCGTGGCTCGACCTGTCGAAGGTCAGTCGTGCGTGACCCGAAGAGCCGTGCTTCACTTTGCGCTCGCCATTCGAGCAAGGTCCGCCGGTGGATCTTCCTTGCGTAAGTGGCTTGGCGCTCCGTCAGCCCCTCGAGGCGGATGGCCTGCGCTAGCAGCGAGGCGGTGAAGCCGAGATCCGGATGTTCGCTGGGAAGGACGCGCGCGATCCAATGGAGCACGTCTATCCATCGCCTGCTATCGGGCGGCGCGGGGGCGTCTTCGACGATCACGCGGGCACCTCCCCCCGAGGTGTCCACTGCACGATCGACCAGCCATGCTCCTCTTGGAGGGCTCGGGCGTAAGCGAAAGCGTCAGCTTCCGTGTCGACGCGCCGGAAGAGGCCGCGATGGGGGCCGGGTGGGACTATATTGACCAGGAACAGGCCCGGGTAGCCAACCACCTCTATGCGCCGTGCGGGCTGCGGGAACGCGATAACGCGCGCTAATTCGGGCGAGCCGCCGACGCGGTCCTCGTCATCTTGGGGAGCGTCGGGCGCCACGTCATGCGCTCTGATTGGGAGAGAAGGCTTTCTCGATCTCGCTTTTCCGAAAGTAGATGCGTCGCCCCATTTTGGTAGCGGGAAGGCGCCCTGTCCGGACCAGATGGTAGATCGTTTGAAGCGGAAGACCGGTGAAAGTCGCAGCGGCTTCGGCGCCATCGAGCAGGTCGTTTGAGAGCATCGTACCACCTCCGAATGCAAGACAAGAACATTCTCTTCTTCGAGTGGTATGGACTTTGATGGATTTGCGTGCAAGCGAAAACAGAAGGCTCTTGTTTTGGAGAATCGGGTGACGGTGTCGCTGACGTACGCGCAGACCCTCCGACTGCTGGCGAGCGTGCACTCCGTCTCAGACGCGAAGCTCGTCGCTTTTCGGGGGCGGCTGCAGCATTTCCAGCGTTTGGGTTTTCCACCGGGAGTAAACACCGGCCGTGGGCGCGCTGCGATCTACGGCCCAGCTGAGCTGATGAACCTCCTCGTCGCCTTCGAGATGCTGCAACTTGGGATGACGCCGGAACGCATCAAGCGAGTGCTGACCCTTGATCAGCCCATGGTAATCATCGCGGCTGCATTTGGAGCGATGGGTGTGCTCGACAAGGTCGAGCCGCGGAAGCACCTTCTGCTCTGCGTCGATCCGGTAGCTCTCTCGGCGCTGATTGAATCTTCAGAGCCAGACGACCCATCTTCACGGTCGCTGTTCTACATGGACGGAGGCAGCTTGGCTCGTTCCGTCGCAGAGCGAGGTATGGCTGGGACACGCGTCTGCGCCATCAATTGCACTCTCCTACTCAAACAGGTGGCGATCATTCTGGAAGAGGCAGGCATCATTGACAGCTCGTCATTTTTGGCCGCGATCCTGGCGTGGACGCAGAGCTTCGACTGGGACGTTTTCCAAGTAGATCCGGGAGCCTGAGCTTATGGCGACGATCAGGAAGCGTAAGTGGGCCGGCGGCACCAAGTCGGCTTGGCAGGTCTCCTACACCGACACCAAGGGCAAGCGCCGCACCAAGAGCTTCGATCGCAAGAAGGAGGCGGAGGCGTGGCTGGTCCAGGCCGAGCATGATGTCGCGCGGGGCGTGCACATGCCGGACTCTCAGTCCCTCACCGTCGCAGACGCCGTTGATCTGTGGCTGCGGACGCCTAAGGCGGACGGCACGCACAAGGAGCCTGCCACGCTCCGCAGCTATGAGAGCACGGCACGCCTTCACATCGTGCCTTTCCTTGGCGGCGAGAAGCTGAGCCGGCTGAATAAGCCGTCCGTGGAAAAGTTTCGCCGCGACTTGATCGAGTCCGGTCGCTCCCCCGCCAGAGTGCAGCGGGCGGTGCGCTACCTGTCGATGTTGCTGGCGGAGGCGGAAAGCCAAGGTTTGGTGGGGCAGAATGCGGCGTCCAACGTGAAGGTGGTGCGCAGCAGCCGAGACGCCACTGAGGTAGAAATCCCCACCCCGGCAGAGCTAAAGCTGATGATCAAGCACAGCGGGCCTGCACTGAAGCCCTTGGTGCTGTGCGCGATGCTGGCGGCCCTTCGAGCCTCGGAGCTGCGCGGCCTGATGTGGGAGCATGTAGATTTCGCGGCTGGCGTTATCCGGGTGGTGCAGCGTGCTGAGGAGAACAACAAGCTGGGGGCGCCGAAGTCGAAGGCGGGCCGGCGATCGGTGCCGATGTCCCCGCTGCTCATGAAAGAAATGAAAGAGTGGAAGCTGCGCTGCCCAAAGAACCTTCTGGGGCTTGTGTTTCCGTCCCCCGATGGAATGATCTGGCGTTATCAGAACCTCATGCGGCGCAGTTTCTGGCCCATGCAGATAGCGGCGGGGGTGTCGCGGCCGGTGCTCAGCAAGGATGATGGGCTGCCGGTGTGGGACGAAGAGGGCAGGGAGGTGCTTGAGCCGAAGTACGGCTTGCACGCGCTCCGGCACGGGGCTGCATCTTTGTGGATCAAGCAGGGGATTGACTTGAAGCGCCTGAAGGCCTGGATGGGCCATGCTAGCGTGCAGGTGACAATCGACACTTATGGGCACCTGATGTTCGATGATGTGGCCGACGCTGAGCTGGTAGCGGGTGCCGAACGGGCGCTGCTCGGCTGATGGCACTCTACTCTCTTGAGTTTCCGGCGGGCGAACTCGCCTGGGATGCGTTTACCCAGACCTATAGTGTGGACATACGTGAGCACATCACGCGCCTCGCCCGGAATTGGCAAGCGACAGTGCTTTGTGATCAGCACCTTGGTTACCGCACCTGGTGGATGCTCGTGAGAGCCGAAGGAGATGAGGAGTTTGTGTTCAGGCAGGGAATTCCCCCGCAGGTTAGGATCACCCGATACTAAGATCGGCTGCGACACTGATGCGACACAAATTATAATTTCCCTTTAAAATCAAAGGGTGTCTGCGGAATCATAATCCGCGTGTCGGGGGTTCAAGTCCCTCCTCCGCTACCAAAATCCTTTCATTCATCCGCAACGGTGCCTCCCAGCGCCGCAAAAGTGGCGCTGGTTGCTCGCCATGCCTCGAAATTGCTGTTTTTACGCAGACTGGACTTGCCCCAAGCCTTTACCGGCTGCGCGCCCTTACGGCCAAAGCAATCCGCGAAATCGCAGGCGGAGAAGAGGCGTTGAGCGACATCGCCCATCGGGTGGGTTCTAGCGATCAAGCCCATATGTGCCGGGCCGTGCAGCGGGCCGTCGGCGTTAGCCCGAGGCGCCTGCGCACCTTGTTTGGTTGAATGTTACATTCATTCAAGCCCCGCGCCCTTTTGCCGTCGTAGGTTTGGGCACCTTCTTGGAGCCGTGGGCTCTAAGCTGGGATCGGTAAGGACGGCGCTTCCGCTCGATGGCGCCGAATCTACCGGGCGCCGGGGGCAGTGCCGGCCGTGGTCAAAGAGCAATAAGGAAGCAGGAAAACATCATGAGTTTCGGTGCTCGTCTTGCAGAAGAACGGAAAAGGCTTGGGCTCAAGCAGGCGGAATTCGCCTCTTTGGTAGGAACGGACGTTCCCAAGCAGAGTCTGTACGAAAACGACCGCCGCGAGCTTCGGGCGGATTACCTCGCGCGTCTGGCAAGTGCGGATGTTGACGTCATCTACGTGCTTACCGGCCATCGTACGGAAGGCGTCCGCTTGAACGACCAGGCAACAAGGCTGCTATCGGCGTCCTTGTGCCTGCCCGAGCCGACCCAGCGCACGCTTGCCGAATTGGCGGAAACGATCCGGCAGGATCTGGACCGGGGAACGCCGCGGACGTTTCACAGCCGGCCGCACGAATACCGGGCGGCGCCCTAACTCCGGCGGCGCCAGGCATAATCACCCTCAACCCGGGGCATCGGTACGCCGCCGAGCAGGGTTGAGCCGATCGACACCGCGCCGTTCAAAGCCGGGTCGCCATCGAACGGCGCCGGCGGTTGCTGCCAGCCGGAGTCGATCTCGGCCATAAGCGCCACTGCGTCTTCGGCCTCGGCGGAGGCTACGGCAATCGGTATGCCGCCAAGCGCAACCATCATGTCCGGCATCACCGAGATCATGCCACGGCTCCCCGCGAGCACGGTGAAGCCATAAGCCTGCAGCGTTGCGACCAGCACGTCGGCTTCCGGCTGGCTGTAGACGTGCGCAATCGCGACGAAGCCGGCGCTTTCCTCAGCCATGCTCGGCCACGGCGGGCAAAACACCGCGGCGGATCTGATCGAGTTCGATGGATTCGAAGAGCGCCTTGAAATTGCCTTCGCCGAAGCCCTGATTGCCCTTTCGTTGGATGATCTCGAAGAAGATCGGTCCGACCATGTTTTCCGTGAAAATCTGGAGAAGCAGGCCTTCGCCGGTTTCGGGAGAGCCGTCGATCAGAATCCGCCGCTTGCGCATTTCCGCAACGCTGTGGCCATGGCCCGGAAGCCGCTGGTCGATCAGGTCGAAATAGGTCTCCGGACTGTCCTGGAAGCGGATGCCGTTCGCCCGAAGCGCGTCCACCGTTGCGAAAATGTCGTCGGTGGCGAGTGCGAGGTGCTGGATCCCTTCGCCATTATATTCGCGCAGGAACTCCTCGATCTGGCTGTGCTCGTCCTGGCTTTCGTTCAGGGGAATGCGGATCTTGTCGTCCGGTGCGGTCATTGCCCGGGAAACCAAAGCGGTCTGCTGGCCCTCGATGTCGAAGTAGCGAATCTGTCGGAAGTTGAAGGTGCGCTCGTAGAACTGCGCCCAATAGTCCATCCGGCCGCGGTTCACATTGTGGGTGAGGTGGTCCAGCGTGTGGAGTCCGACCGCGCGCGCGTCCCGCACCGCCCCTGCCACCGGCTCGAAATCGACGTCGTAAATTTGCTCGGCGCCGTAGCGGTCGACTAAGTAGAGGTGCGATCCGCCAATGCCCTCGATGGCCGGGATTTCAAGCTCGCCGGGGCCGCGCTGCGTCTCCACCGCGATCGCGCCGCGCTCCAGCGCCATTTCAAAGGCTTTCTTCGCGTCCTTGACCCGAAAGGCCATGCCGTTGGCCGAGGGACCGTGCGCGGCTCGGAATTCGGCGGCCTGGCCCGAAGGCTCCATGTTCAGGATGAAGTTGATGTCGCCTTGCGCATAATGGCGCACGTTCTTGGAGCGGTGGTTGCCGAGGTGGGTGAAGCCGAGCGCGGTGAACAGGCCGGCCAGCGCCTCCGGGTCCGGCCCGGTGAACTCGACAAACTCGAAGCCGTCGAGGCCGAGTGGATTTTCGTGCTGTGCGGGGGCGTTCATGGCGGGCTCTCCTAGAGCTTGTAAGGCGAAACTGCCGCGGCCTTATCAGCGCCGCCCGGGGCCCGCAAATCACTGGTTGCGCGTGGGGGAGGGGAGACCCTATCTCCCCTTCACCCATTCCCTTCAGGACGAAAATAGACGCCATGGCCGCTACTCATTCGACGCGCATGCTCATCCTCGGTTCGGGGCCGGCCGGGCTTTCAGCGGCTATTTACGGTGCGCGCGCCGGAATGGCGCCGATCGTCGTTCAGGGTATTCAGCCTGGCGGTCAGCTCACCACCACCACCGATGTTGAAAATTATCCGGGCTTCCGTGACGTCATCCAGGGACCCTGGCTGATGGAAGAAATGCAGGCGCAGGCCGAGCATGTCGGCGCGCAGATGATGTGGGATCATATTGTCGAGGTCGATCTCACCCAGCGGCCGTTCCGCCTGATCGGCGACGGCGGCACCGTTTACACCGGCGACGTGCTGGTGATCGCCACCGGCGCCCAAGCCAAATGGCTGAACCTGCCGTCGGAGGAGCACCTAAAGGGCAAGGGCGTCTCCGCCTGCGCGACCTGCGACGGCTTTTTCTACCGCGGAAAGAAGGTAGCGGTGATCGGCGGCGGCAATACGGCAGTGGAGGAAGCGCTCTACATGACCAACCACAGCCACGACGTCACCCTGATCCACCGGCGCGACTCGCTGCGCGCCGAGAAGATCCTGCAGGACCGGCTCTTCGCCCACCCCAACATCAAGATCCTCTGGAACAAGGCGGTCGACACGTTCGTCGGCGGCGGCGATCCGGAAGGCTTGGTCGCCCTCGACCTGCGCGACACGGTTACGGGCGAGACCTCGCGGATCGACGTGGACGGCGGCTTCGTCGCAATCGGCCATTCGCCGGCCACCGAATTGTTCAAAGGCAAGCTCGCTCTCGACAAGGACGGCTATATCGAAGTGGAGACCGGAAGTACCCGCACGGACGTACCGGGCGTGTTCGCCTGCGGCGACGTCATGGACAAGGTCTACCGCCAGGCGGTGACCGCCGCCGGCACCGGCTGCATGGCGGCGCTGGATGCGGAACGCTTCCTGGCGGAGGCGGAGTTCGAGGCAAAGGCCGCGGCGTAAGCCTCTCCCGTCATTCCCGCGAAAGCGGAAACTCCGCTTCTTTCTTCTTGGGACGGGGAGAGAGGAACAAGAAGCGGGACCCCCTCTTTCGGGCGGGTGACGGAGGGAATCAGGAGCGGCTCCTGCGCAGCCGCTCCGCGCGCTGCTTCACCCAGCGCAGCGCTCGCTCCAGCGCGAACTGCGGCCGCTGCTCCTGCACCCGAAACCAGTACATACGCGGTCCCGGCCTGCCCAGGCTGGTCTTGTAGCGGTGATCGCCGGCAAGGAAATCAAGAACTTCGCCGCCGATCTTCAAGCGATGCTGGATGTAGAGGTAGAAACTGACCAGCCCCGGCTTCACCTTGTTGTCGGCCTCGTAAGCAAAGCCGGACAGGTAGCTCCCGATCCACCCGTCGCGCACCAGGCAATGGATGTAGCCGATCGCCTCGCCGCCGCAGGAGATTCGGACGATCTCGACACCGCCGCTTGCCCAGCGATTCTCGATTACCCGCCGGTGAAAGGCAACCAGGAACGGGAAGCGCCACGCGCCGCCGGTGTCGCCCTTCTGCCGCCACGCCGTTTCGTGAAGCACGCCCATGGCTTCGAAAAAGGCGAGCGCCTCCTCCACCGACCGCGCCGGTTCAAGCGTCAAAGGCCCGCGCGCTTCGTAGATCCGGATAGCGCGGCGAATCTGCTGGCGGGTGTTGGCGCTGAGCATCTCCAGATAGTCGCCGCCGCTGTCGCGCAGGGCGTTCAGATCGACGAACGCAGTGCTCTTCAGCGCGTGAACGTGGGTGCGGAAGCCAGCATCGCGAACGCCTTTGAATCGTTCCTCGGCAACTCCGCCGAAGCTGATTTCATCGAAGCGGCCAATCCCGCTTGCCCGCGTGCGCAGGAACGCCACCGCCTGCGCCTCAAGCGCAGCGAAGCGCCGGTCGGTCAACAAACCGTTATATTCTATAAAGATAACATCCTGTTCTTCACATCCCGTGGCATGAAGGTGAAGCGTCCGGCTGCGCACGAAACCGTGCCTTTCGTCGACGCTTCGCCGAAGCAGGCCGAGCGCGACGATCTCACCGCCCGCGCGGCCGACCAGAACATGGTCCGGCATGCCGGCCTCATCGACCCACGCACCGATCCAGCTCCAGCTCAGGAAAAAGGTGATGTCGGTACGCGCCTCAAGCGCGCGCCATTGCGCCTGGAGCGTGGCCTGATCCGGCTTTTCCAGCGTGAAGGTGACCGCCCGTTCGTGCGGCCGCGCCGTCACCGGAGCGCCTTCGCCTGCACGAATGTGAGAAGCGCGCCGAACGTTTCCATCATGTCGGCATCCACCTCATGGTCCTCGATCAGGATGCCGAGCCGCTCCTCGAGCGCCGTGAGCAATCCCGCCACGGCGAGCGAGTCGAATTCCGGAAGCGCCCCGAACAGCGGCGAATGGTAGTCGAACGCCGCAACCTGCGCCGCCTCCAGACCGAGTATCTCGGCCAGAACGGCGCGCAACGTCGCTTCCACTTGCGCCTTGTCGTCGAGCGCGGCTGCCATGATCCTCCCCCCTGGCCCTCCCCGTCGCCTAACCGCTCCCGCCGCGCCCGGCAAGCGGCGCTTCCCCTCCAGGCCGCATTGCGGCAAAAGCGCCGCCTCCATGGCCGACACGCCCGATCCGACCCCCCATCCGCTCGACCGGCTGCCCCTGATGGGGGCGCCGGAAACTCCGGCGTTGCTCACCCGTGAGGGGCTGCTCGATTATGCCGGGCTGGAACGGGCAACGGGAAGCCTGGCTGCCGCGCTGAAGGCGAGGGGGCTCCTCCCCGGCGACCGGGTTGCAAGCTGGCTCCCCAAGACGCGGATGACGAGCGTGCTTCCGCTCGCCTGCGCCCGCGCCGGACTTGTGCACGTGCCGGTCAACCCGCTGCTCAAACGCGCACAGGTGGCGCATATCCTCGGCGATAGCGGCGCAAGCCTGCTGATCAGCGGGGAGGCGCGGGTGGCGACGCTTGGCGACGTTCCGTGCCCAGCCGTCATGGAGGAGGAAGGCGCGGCGATGCTGGAAGGCGACGAGCGCCTGCCGCCGTGCTCCGCCGAGCCGGATGAGCTCGCCGCCTTGCTTTACACCTCCGGCTCCACCGGTCGTCCCAAGGGCGTGATGCTAAGCCACGCAAACCTTTGGCTCGGCGCCGTCAGCGTGGCGCATTATCTCGGCCTCACGCGGGAGGACCGCGTCCTCGGCGTTCTTCCGCTCGCCTTCGATTACGGGCAGAGCCAGCTTCTCTCCACCTGGGCCGCCGGCGCCTGCGCGGTGCCGATCGAATACCTCGCCGCGCGCGACGTCATCCGGGCCGTGGAGACGCACCGGATCACCACGCTTGCCGGCGTGCCGCCGCTCTGGGTCCAGCTCATCGAAGCGCCCTGGCCGCCGCACGTCGCGCTGTCGCTTCGCCGCCTCACCAACAGCGGCGGGCGGCTCCCGGTGTCGGTGATCCGCCGAATGCGCGAGCTTTTTCCGCTTGCCGAAATTCACTCCATGTACGGCCTCACCGAAGCCTTCCGCTCTACCTCCCTAGACCCTGCACTGCTGGAGGAGCATCCTGACTCCATGGGCGCGCCAATCCCCTTTGCTGACGTCATGGCGGCAGACGGGGAAGGGCGCATTCTTTTACCCGGCGAAGAAGGCGAGCTCGTCCACGCCGGTCCGCTGGTCGCCAAGGGCTATTGGAACGATCCGGAGCGCACCGCCGAACGCTTTCGCCCCGCGCCGCAGGGCGCGCTTTACCCCGGCACCGCCGTCTGGTCCGGCGACCGGGTGCGCGTCGGGGAGGATGGCTTGTTCTTCTTCGTCGGCCGGAACGATGCGATGATCAAGACCAGCGGCAACCGGGTCAGCCCCACCGAGATCGAGGAAGCCGCGGTGGCAAGCGGCGCCGCCCTCGAAGCCGCCGCCTTCGGCTACCCCGACCCGCGGCTCGGCGAAGCCATCTTTTTGGTCGTGCGCGGCGAGCGGCAAGCCGAGGACCTGCTTCGCGCCCACCTCAAGCGCGAGCTCCCCAATTTCATGCAGCCATCCGCGATCCTGTGGCGCGACGAAATGCCGCGCTCCCCCAACGGCAAGCTGGACCGCGAGCGCCTGCGCCAGGAGCTCACCGCGTGAGCAAGCCGATGGGCGCCATCCCGCCGGAGTTCACCGCGGGTCCTGGCGGCGTGCTCGAAGTCGGCGGCCGCAGCGCTCACGACCTTGCCGCCCAAGCCGGCGGCACCCCGCTCTTCGTTTACGACGCCGGGATGGTCGGCGATCGAATCGCCCGCTTCAGAAATGCCTTCAGCGGTATTGGCCTTCATTACGCAATCAAGGCAAACAGTTACGCTCCACTCCTCGCACGAATTGCGAAGCAAGTAGACGGCCTGGACGTCGCCTCCGCCGGCGAAATGCACCTTGCCCTCGCCGCCGGCACCGCGCCTGTCGCAATCTCCTTTGCCGGTCCCGGCAAGCGCGACGAGGAGCTTGCCGCCGCCATCGAAGCCGGAGTCACTATCAACCTGGAGTCCGAAGGCGAGGGCGAGCGGGCCCTTGCCATCGCCCGGGCCTCCGGCCGAAGCCCGCGCCTCGCCGTCCGCGTCAATCCGGATTTCGAGCTCAAGGGCTCCGGAATGCGCATGGGCGGCGGCGCCAAGCCGTTCGGGATAGACGCCGAGCGCGTTCCCGCCCTGGTTCGGCGCCTGCGCGAAGGCGGCGCGGATTGGCGCGGCTTCCACATCTTCGCCGGCTCGCAGGCGCTTGACGCATCGGCTCTCGCCGAAGCCCAGGCCGCCACAGTCGCGCTCGCCGCCCGCCTCGCCGAACAAGCCGCTGCCCCGCCGCCGCTGGTCAACCTGGGCGGCGGCTTCGGTATTCCTTATTTTCACGGCGAACGCCCGCTCGACACTCAGCGCGTCGGCGCCGCGCTTGCCGCCACCCTTTCCGCGCGTCCGGCAATCCTGCGCGACACCGCATTCGCCATCGAGCTCGGCCGCTGGCTGGTGGGGGAGGCGGGCGTCTACCTCACCCGGATCGTCGACCGAAAGGTGAGCCACGGCAAAACCTTCCTCGTCACCGACGGCGGAATGCACCACCAGCTCGCCGCCTCCGGAAATTTCGGGCAGGTGGTGCGCCGCAACTTCCCCGTCGCCATCGCCTCCCGCTTCGCCGCAGCCGCGCAAGAAGACGTCACCATCGTCGGCTGCCTGTGCACGCCTCTCGACCGTCTTGGCGATGACGTTGCGACGCCAGTGGCCGCCGTCGGCGATCTCGTTGCCGTGTTCCTCGCCGGCGCCTACGGCCTCTCGGCGAGCCCCCAGGCCTTTCTCGGCCACCCGCAAGCACACGAAATTCTGGTCGGCGCGGGCACTTAACCTTTGCGGGCCGCCGATCCCGATCTGGGACAGCCAGCCAAGGCCCATTGTTCCTAACCGTAATTTTACCTCTTCCCTCCATAGCAAACCGGAATCTGCGTCCATTCGCATCCTTGCGGGACGCGGGCGACGTGAATGCTTGAAGAGGAACATGAGCCATGCGCGCACTGCAAACGTCGAAACTCGCACTTGCCCTGGGTGCTGGCGCCGCGGCGCTTGGCGGATGCGCAAGCGGTGCGAAATCGAGCGGCAACGTGCTTCCGCCCGCCACCTTCGTCGGCTCCGATTCGCCCGACAGCGAAAAATATATCATCGGCCCGCTCGATGCGCTCACCATCTTCGTGTGGCGCAATGCCGAGCTTGGCGGCAAGGTGCAGGTCCGTCCCGACGGCATGATCAACACGCCGCTGATCACCGATCTCGCCGCAGCCGGAAAAACGCCCGCGCAGCTTGCGGACGACATCCGCCTTCAGCTCACCAAATATATCGAAGACCCGCGCGTCTCGGTGATGGTGGACAGCTTTCAGGGCACGTTCGGCCAGCAGATCCGCATCGTCGGCGCCACCGAGAAGCCGGCGTCGCTTCCGTACCGCGCCAATATGACATTGCTCGACGCGATGATCGAGGTCGGCGGCCTCTCCCAATATGCCGCCGGGGACAAAGCGCGCCTCGTTCGCCACAACAAGGCGACCGGCACCCAGACCGAATATGATCTCAAGATCGCCCGTCTGCTGAAAAAGGGCGACACGAAAGCAAACGTCCGCCTGGAGCCCGGCGACGTCATCATCATCCCGGAAAGCATGTTCTGAGCGACGCTCGCCCGCATGCCTAACCCGTTGAAGGACTGACGCTGGATGGACGGACTTTACGAACAGTTCAGGATCGCGCTCCACCAGGTCTGGCGGCGCCGCTGGCTCGCGCTTGGCGTCGCCTGGGGGCTGTGCCTCGCGGGCTGGCTCGGCGTCGCGCTCATCCCGAACAGCTACGAATCGCAGGCACGCGTCCTGATCCAGATGCAGTCGATCCTGCCGAACCAGATGGGGATCAGCGCAAGCGAGCGGCAGAACGACCTTGCCCGGGTGAAGCAGACCCTGACCTCTACCGCCAATCTGGAAAAGGTCGTCCGCCGTACCGAGCTCAACACCCTTGTGGCAAGCGAGCGTGATCTGGCCTCTCAGGTGGAAGCGCTTCGCAAGGACATTACCGTCACCGCGAAGCAGGACAATCTGTTCGAGATCAAGGCGACGGCAAGCGTCGGCGGCTTCTCCAACGCCCAGAACGCGAAGCTCGCAACCGCGATCGTCCAGAACCTCCTCGATCTCTTCGTGGAGGAAAACCTCGCCGGCGACCGCGACGAAGCAAGCCAGGGCCTGACCTTCCTTGACGAGGAGCTGCGGCGCCGCGAGCAGGAGCTTCAACAGGCCGAGCAGCGCCGCGTCGAGTTCGAGCAGAAGTTCTTGGGCCTGCTTCCGGGAGAAGGCTCGATCGGTATGCGGATGTCGTCCGCCCGCGCCGAGCTATCCAACGTCGAACAGCAGCTGACCCAGGCGCAAAGCTCGCTTGGCGCGCTTCGCGGCCAGCTCGGCAGCACGCCGGCAACGATCCCCGGCTTCGGCGGCGGCTCCGCCTCCGGCCCCGCGACGTCGCAGATCGCCATGCTGGAAGCGACGCTCTCCGGCGCGGCCGCCAAGGGCTGGACCGATGCCCATCCCGACGTGGTGGCGATGCGGGCACAGATCGATCGCCTCCGCCCGATCGCTGCGCAGGAGAAGCCCGGCGGCGCCAACGGCATGCCGAACCCATCCTACGTTTCCCTGCGCTCGTTGATCGCGGAGAAGGAAGGCCAGGTTCAGGCCGCCGCCGCGCGCAAGGCGCAGATCCAGAACGATCTCGCCCAGCTCAACTCGCGCCAGGCGAACGAGCCGGGTGTTGCCGCCGAGCAGGCGCGTCTCAATCGCGACTATGATGTGTTGAAGCGCCAATATGACAAGCTTCTGGAAGACCGGGAGCAGGTCCGCCTGCGCAGCGACGTCCAGACCAAGACGGACAGCATCAAGTTCCGGGTCATCGATCCGCCGTCGTCCCCGCGCATTCCGACGGCGCCGAACCGGCCGCTTTTGCTCAGCCTGATCCTGGTCGCGGCAATCGCCGGCGGCATCGGCATCGCCTTCGTCCGCGGCCAGCTGCAGACCACTTTCCCGACCCAGGCGCGTCTGGAAGCCGCGACCGGCCTCACCGTGCTCGGCACGATCAGCCAGGTGGTGACCGATGCGGCGCGGGCGCAGGCGCGCAAGCGGCTGACCTGGCTCGCCGGCGGGGCAGGGGCGCTTGCCGCCTCCTGGGCGCTCTTGATGGCGGTCGAATTCTGGCAGCGCAGCACGGTTGCGTGAGGGGAAAACAGATGAACCAGCACACCCCCCTTCGCACCGGCGGATCGCTTCTCGAGCGGGCAGCGGAGCTTTACGGCTTCGGCTCTCCTGTCGGCGAGGCGCCGAAGCCGATCGTGAAGCCCGTCCCGGCGCCGGTGCCTGAGCCGGAAGTGGCACAAGCGCCTCCCGCTCCCGAGCACGAGGTGGCGCGTGCTGAACCGGCGCCCGCACCCGCACCCAGGCTGCGCCCGGCTCGTGTAACGCCGCCCGCCAGCGGCGGTGCCGCAATCGACCGCGTTGCCCTGCGCGAAGCCGGCTTCATTGAACCCGATTCTCCGGGCGGCGGCCTTGCCGAGGAATTCCGCATCGTGAAGCGGCAGCTCCTTCTCGGCACTGCCGAGGACGCCAAGAGCCGTACAATCCTGGTCTGCTCCGCCCGGCCGGACGAGGGGAAGACCTTCTGCGCGGTGAACCTCGCTTTGTCGCTTGCCGCTGAAAGCGAGCGCGAAGTTCTGCTCATCGACGCCGATTTCCCCAAGCCGGAAATCCTGTCCATTCTCGGCATCGAAGGCGGGGCAGGGCTGGTGGACGCGCTCGCCGATCCGCTGGTCGATCCGGAGAACCTGGTTATCCGCACGGACGTGCCCGGCCTGTCGGTGCTTCCCGCCGGCCGCCACGTCGCCAACATCACCGAGCTTCTCGCGTCCGAGCGGACCAGCGACGTACTTGCGCGGCTGGCCGGCGCCGATCCGCGCCGCGTCCTGTTGTTCGATGCGCCGCCCGCATTGCTCGCATCCCCGGCGTCGGTGCTCGCCACCCATGCCGGCCAGCTCCTTCTCGTCGTCCGAGCCGATCAGACCACCGAGTCCGACCTGCGCGAAGCGGCGGCCTTGCTTTCCGCCTGTTCGAACATCCGCCTGCTGCTCAACGGAGCGGGCTTTGCCGCAACCGGCAGGCGGTTCGGCAGCTATTATGGATATGGCCAATGAAAACCAATGTTCTTCATAGGCTTGGCGCCCGTCATTGGGTGTCCGTGGCAATGGCGGGAGCACTCGCCGTGGTTGCGGCGGCGTCCGTCAACGGCGCCCCCGTCCGGACCCGCATCACGCCTTACTTGGAAATCCAGCAGGTGCTCAGCGCCGACTTCAACGGCGGCGATGTGCTGACCTACACCGGCGTCGGCGGCGGCGTGAACGCGGAGGTCGCAACCCGCCGGGTCACCGCCACCGTGGCTTACAACTACCAGCGCCGCATCGCCTGGAACGAGGATATCCGCGACGACGACAGCCACAACGGCCTTGCCGCGGTGCATGTCGAAGCCGTCCCCGGGCTGCTCACATTCGACGCCGGCGCAATGGCCACCCAGACCCACGCCGATCCGCGCATCCCGGTTGCCGGCGTTCGCACGGTCGACAACCGGAACACGGCGGAGGTCTATTCCGCTTATGCCGGTCCAACGCTCAATACCCGCGTCGGCGGGCTCACCGTCGGCGCCGCCTACCGGCTGGGCTATGTCTATGTCGACGATCATAGCCTCGCCGGCGGCGACCTGCCTGCCGGCGCGCCGCGCGTCGATAAGTACTCTTCCAGCACCGTCCACAACGTCACCGCAAGCGTCGGCATGGCGCCGGGCGAGGCGCCGGTCGGCTGGACGGTCGGCGGCGGCTATGTCCGCGAAGATATGAACCGCTTCGACTCCAACTTCGAAGCCGCCTACATTCGCGGCGACGTCGTTTACCCGGTCTCGCCCCACGTCGCTGTGACCGCGGGCGTCGGCTACGAGACGGGCGAAGGTTCGCAGCAGGATATCCAGCGCACCCCCGGCGGCGTTCCGGTAGTCGGCCCCGGCGGCACCGTTCTGCCCGATCCATCCAAGCCCCGCTTGGTCACTTATGACGAAAGCGGCATCATTTGGGACGCCGGCGTGATCTGGCGCCCGAGCCCGCGCACCGAGCTTCAGGCACGGGTCGGCCGGCGCTATGGCGGCACGACCTTCACCGGCTCGCTGGAGCACAGGATCAATCAATCCTATGCACTTAGCGCGTCAGTTTACGACAATGTCTCAAGCTTCGGCCGCTTGCTTGTCGCCGATCTTGCCGGCGTGCCGCAGGCCTTCGACATTCGCCGCAGCGGCCTGGGCGGCGGCGCGCAGGGAGCTCCGGGGTGCGTCTACGGGAACGACCCGTCGACCGGTGTCTGCTTCGACGACGCCTTGCAGTCGATCAACAACTTCAATTTCCGCAACCGCGGCGCCGCCGTGCAGCTTTCCGGCGGGCGCGGGCCGTGGGGCTTCGGGGTCGGTGCGGGCTACAACAACCGCCGCTATTTCGCGCCTCCTGGCGGTGATTTCGTGCTTGCGGGTGTAACTGATCACGCCTTCAATCTGTCGGCCCATGGCTCGCGCAAGCTGTCCCGCACCGCCGGTTTCGACGTCGCAACCTATGCCAGCTGGTTCGACAGCGGCATCGCCGGGTCTGATGCGGCGTTCTCAACGGGCGTTACAGGTACTTATTATCAAAGCATTTTCCGCGACCGGCTGCAGGCCCATGCGTCGGCGGGCGTCTACACCACCCAATCGGGTCCGTATGACAGCACCGTCGGCTCGATCCTGTTCGGCCTCCGCTACAGCTTCTAAAAGGGCGAGACGATGTACACGACGCATTACGGCCTCACCGCTCCCCCCTTCCAGCTCACGCCCGACGCGCGTTTCTGGTTCGACAGCCGAAGCCACAAAAAGGCGATGGCTTATCTGGGTTACGGCTTGGCCCAGGGTGAGGGCTTCATCACCGTCACGGGCGAGATCGGCGCGGGCAAGTCGACGCTTGCCGCCCACCTCCTCGCCACCATTGACCGCGAACGGCTGAACGCCGTCAGCCTCGTCTCCACGCAGGTGGAAGGCGACGACATGCTTCGCCTCGCCGCGCAGGGCTTCGGCCTTGCCACGGAAGGCCTCGCCAAGGCGCAGATCCTCGACAGGATGGAGCAATTGCTCGCCGACCAGGCAGCGCAGGGGAAGCGCAGCCTGCTCATCGTCGATGAAGCCCAAAGCCTCGCCACCTCGGCGCTGGAAGAGCTTCGGATGCTTTCGAACTTCACCCGCCAAGGCCGTGCGCTGCTTCAGATTTTCCTGCTTGGCCAGCCGGAATTCCGCGACCGCCTCGCCTCGGACGAAGGCCTCGAACAACTGCGCCAGCGGGTGATCGCGACGCACCATCTCGACGCGATGGAGCCGAACGAAGTCGAGCCGTACCTCGTCCACCGGTTGTCCGTAGCAGGCTGGAACGGGCGTCCAGGCTTCGACGCTGCTGCGTTCGCCGCCATCCACCGCCACACCGGCGGCATTCCGCGCCGCGTCAACCAGTTTGCCAACCGTGTCCTGCTTTACGGCGCCGTGGAGAACCTCGACCGGATCACCGCCGCCGAAGTGGAGGCGGTCGCCGCCGACATGGCCGCCGACCGTCCCCAGCAGCGTGCCTCGCCGGCGTCCGAGCCGGTCGCCGACCTCGCCCTCGAGCGGCGCATCGCCCAGCTCGAAAGCCGCCTGGAGGAGCAGGAGGTGGTTCTTCGCCGCGTCTTGACCCTGTTGGTCGACTGGGTGGAGAACACGTCCGCGCCGGGCTATCGCAGCAACGCCGCGTAGGCGCGCGGGGACATCGACATGCTGAATGCCCTCTCCGTCGACGTGGAGGACTGGTTTCAGGTCGGCGCTTTCGAGCGGGTGATCGCCAAATCCGATTGGGACCGGCTCCCTCAGCGCGTCGAACGCAACGCCGACGCGGTGCTCGCCTTGTTCGACGAAGCCGGCGTGAAGGGTACTTTTTTCACCTTGGGCTGGGTTGCCGAGCGCTATCCGGCGCTGATCCGCCGCATCGTTGCCGCCGGCCATGAGATCGCAAGCCATGGTTGGGACCATGATCGCGTCTTTACCATGACGCCCCATGCCTTCCGCGCCGACTTGCGCCATGCGCACGCCGCCATCGCCGACGCAGGCGGTGTCGCGCCCCGCGGCTACCGTGCGCCAAGCTTCTCGATCGACGCACGCACGCCGTGGGCCCACCAGGTGCTTGCCGAGGAGGGCTACAGCTATTCCTCAAGCGTCGCACCGCTCGCCCACGACCATTATGGCTGGCGCGAAGCCCCGCGCTTTGCCTTCCGCCCGCTCGCCGATAGCAACCTGGTCGAACTTCCGGTCACGACGGTGGAAGTTGCGGGCCGGCGAATGGCGGCGGGAGGAGGGGGCTTCTTTCGCCTGCTTCCTTATCGCTTCTCGAGCTGGGCGATCGGCCGCGTCAACGGGTCCGAAGGCCGCCCGGCCGTCTTCTACTTCCACCCGTGGGAGATCGATCCCGGCCAGCCGCGCGTGTCGGAAGCACCGCTCAAGTCGCGACTGCGTCATTACAGCCGCCTCTCCGCGATGCGTCCCAAGCTTCTGAGATTGCTGAAGCAGCATCGCTGGGGCCGCACCGACGCCGTGGCGGCAAGCGAAGCGGCGAGGCTGCAATGAACGCGCTGACCCCCATCCGCACCGTTCGCGCCGCAACCGCCGCCGATCACCCGGCGATCCGCGCCTTCGTCCTTTCGCGCCCGGAGGCCGAGCCGTTCCACCTCCCGGAATGGTCGCTCGCGGTGGAGCAAGGCTGCCGCCAGCGCGCTCACTTCATCCTCGCCGAGGATCAACGCGGCGCCATTACCGGCCTCCTGCCGCTCACTGAGATGCGCTCGCCCCTGTTCGGCTCGGCGCTCGTCTCCACGGGCTTCGGAGTGGGCGGCGGCATCCTTGGGGACGGCACCGAAGCCCTTGCCGAAGCCGCCTGGCGCCTGGCCCAGGAGCTCGGCTGCACAAGTGTCGAGCTTCGCGGCGGCGTTCTTCCGGGAGGCTGGGAGCGCCGGGAGGATGTTTATGCCGGCTTCGCTCGCAACATTCCCGAGGGCGACGAGGCGATCCTGAAGGCGATCCCGCGCAAGCAGCGCGCCGAAGTCCGACGAAGCCTCGGCTTCGACCTTGACGTCACCGTCGGCCGCGACACGGCCGCCCACTACCGCGTTTATTCCGAAAGCGTCCGCAACCTCGGCACGCCCGTTTTCCCGCGCACGCTGTTCGAGGCGGTTCTCGACGGCTTCGATGCCGATATTGTGACGGTAAGCCGCGAGGGAAGGCCGCTCGCCTCGGTGCTCAGCCTCTACTTCAACGGCACCGTTTACCCTTATTGGGGCGGCGGCACCGGGGAAGCCCGCGCCTGGCGCGCCAATGACCGCATGTATTTCGAACTGATGCGCCACGCGCGCGCCCGCGGCTGCACCCGCTTCGATTTCGGCCGCTCCAAATTCGGCACCGGCGCTTTCGCCTTCAAGAAGAACTGGGGCTTCGAACCGAAGCCGCTGACCTATGCGGTGAAGGGCCACGCGCGCGAAACCAACCCGCTGTCGCCTAAATACCGGCTCAAGATCGCGCTGTGGAAAAGGCTTCCGCTCCCCGTCGCCAACCTCCTCGGGCCACATCTTTCGAGGGGCCTCGGATGAGCGACATCCTGTTCCTGGCCCACCGGATCCCGTTCCCCCCCGATCGCGGGGACAAGATCCGTTCGTTCAACATCCTCGAGCACCTGTCGAAGCTGACAACCGTTCACCTTGCCTGTTTCGCCGACGACGAAGCGGACGCGGCGCACCTGACGGGCTTGCGCGAAGCGCTCGGCGGCCGCTTGGGCGAAGCGCATGTTGAAGTGCGCGGCACCTCCCGCGCCGCCGCCGGCGCCCGTGCGCTGCTCACCGGCAAGCCCGTGTCGCTCACCCTGTTCGACAGCGGCGCAATGCGCGGCTTCGTCAGCCGGGTGCTTGCCCATCGGGACGTCGCCACCGTTTTCGCCTTTTCCAGCCAGATGGCGCAGTTCGTGCCGGAAGGCGCGCGGCTGGTGATGGACTTCGTCGACATGGATTCGGCCAAGTTCGAAGCCTACGCCGCGCAAGGCGGCCCGCTCGCTTCCGTCCACCGCCGCGAGGCCCGCCGCTTATTCGCCTTTGAGCGCGAAACCGCCGCCCGCGCTGCCGTCAGCCTATTCGTCAGCGAGGCCGAAGCGGCCTTGTTCGCCGCCCGCGCTGAGCTGCCGAACGCCGATATCCGCGCGCTTCACAATGGCGTCGATCTCGAGTTCTACCGCCCCGGCGCCGTCACGCCGGTGCACGCGCCGGGCCGGCCGCTGATCGTCTTCACCGGACAGATGGACTATGCACCGAATGCCGATGCCGTCGCCTGGTTCGCCCAATCGGTGCTTCCGCAAGTCCCGGGCGCTCACTTCGCGATCGTTGGCCGCAACCCCCCGGAGGCGGTGAAGCGCCTCGCGTCCGAGCGCGTCACCGTCACCGGCGAAGTGCCCGACACTCGCACTTGGCTCGAAGCCGCCGATGTCGTGGCCGCGCCGCTCCGCATCGCCCGCGGCGTTCAGAACAAGGTGCTTGAAGCGATGGCGATGGGCCGCCCGGTAGTCGCTACCCCCGCCGCTTTCGAAGGCATCGAAGCCCAGCCTGGGCGCGACCTCCTCGTCGCCGACACGGCGGAGGAGCAAGCCCGTGCCGTCCGTCACCTCCTTTCCGACCCTAGCCGCGCTGCTGCCCTCGGGGCCGCGGCGAGGGCCCGGATGGAGCAAGTCTACTCCTGGGAAGCACGCCTTGCGCCGCTCGCCGAGCTCGTCGGCCTCCCCCAACGAAAGGCGGCGGCATGACGGCCGTTCTCCCCCTCACGGAAGCGCGCCCGCTCACCGGCGAAGGCTGGCGCTCGCATCTCCTTGCCCTCGGTGCGGCGGTGGCGGCCCTCCTTATCCTTTTCTCCCGGGACGCCGCCGACATGGCGGTGATCTGGTGGAACAGCTCCACCTTCAATCACTGCCTTCTGATCCCCCCGATCGTCGGCTGGCTGGTCTGGCAGCGCCTGCCGGAGCTTCGAAGCCTTTCCCCCGCCGCGTGGGCTCCCGGGCTTGCGCTGGTCGCCGCCGGCGCCGTCCTCTGGCTGCTCGGCGAGGCGGGGGGGCTGGCGCTTGCCCGTCACCTTGCGCTCGTGCTGATGCTTCAAGGCGCCGCGATTTCGTGCCTCGGTTCATCGGTGTCGCGCGGCATCGCCTTTCCGCTCTTCTACCTCTTGTTCCTTGTACCTCTCGGCGAGGAACTGGTGCCGGTTATGCAGACGGTCACCGCGAAAATGTCGATGGCGCTGCTCGCCGTCTCAGGCGTTCCGGCGCACATCGAAGGCATCTTCATTTCCACGCCGACCGGCTATTTCGAAGTCGCCGAAGCCTGCTCCGGGGTGAAGTTCCTCGTAGCGATGATCGCCTACGGCGCCCTTGTCGCCAACGTCTGCTTCCGCTCTTGGCCGCGCCGCATCGCCTTCATGGCCGCGGCCATCGTGATCCCGATCCTTGCCAACGGGGTCCGCGCCTGGGGCATCATCTTCATCGCCCATCACAGCAGCATCGAATTCGCCGAAGGCGTCGACCATGTCGTCTACGGCTGGGTCTTCTTCGCGATCGTCATTGCCCTGATCATGGCCGCCGGCTGGCGCTTCTTCGACCGCAAGCCTTCGGACGCCTGGTTCGATCCCGACGCTCTGCGCCGCCCGGCCGGAAGCGGCCGCAAAGCCGTGCAGATTGCCGCAGCAGCAGTCGCAATCGCCGCCGTGCCGCCGCTCTGGACCGCCGCTGTCGCATCGGCAGGCTCGCAGCCGCCGCCCGCCTCCTTCATCCTCCCGGAAGTGCCCGGCTGGGCCAAGGCGCCGGCAACCGGGCGCCCGTGGCAGCCCCATTTCGCGGGCGCCGATCTGCTCCGCGTACAGCGCTATCGCAACGCCGCCGGCCAGGAAGTCGATCTCGCCGTCGCGGTATTCGCCCGGCAGGAGGAGGGGCGCGAGCTGGTCGGCTTCGGCCAGGGCGCCGTTGCTCCGGAAGGCGCCTGGGCGTGGACCGCCGCCGCCGCCGCGCCTCCCAACGGCAAGGGTGAGCGGATCGCCTCCAACGGCACCGAGCGGGAAGTGGTCAGTTTCTACCGCGTCGGCGACGTCACCACCGGCAGCCCGGCCGCGGTGAAGCTGGAAACGGTAAAGGTACGCCTGCTCGGCGGGCCGCAGCGCGCCGCCGCGATCCTGGTCTCGGCGCCGGCACCGGCCGAAGGTGTCAGCCCCCGTCCGGCGATTGACGCCTTCCTTTCGTCGCTTGGCGACCCGGCCGCCCTTGCCGACCGGGCCAGCGGTCTGCCAAGCCGACGCTAGATGTGCGGTATCGCAGGCCTTTTTCACCCTGGGGTGCCCAAGCCGGTCGATCCCGCGCGTGTGCGGGCGATGGCCGACACGCTTGCCCATCGCGGGCCTGACGGCAGCGGCGTCTGGACCGGGCCCGGCGTCGGCTTCGGCCACCGCCGCTTGTCGATCATCGACTTGGAAGGCGGCGTGCAGCCGATGCTCTCGGCGGACCGAAAGCTGGCGCTGACCTATAACGGCGAGATCTACAATTTCCGCGAAGTTCGCGCCGAGCTGGAGGGGAGGGGCCATGCCTTCTCCACTGAAAGCGACACGGAAGTGATCCTCGCCGCCTGGCGCCAATGGGGGCCGGACTGTTTGACCCGCTTCAACGGCATGTTCGCCTTCGCGCTCTTCGACGCCGACGCCGACACCCTGTTCCTCGCCCGCGACCGGCTGGGCGTCAAACCGCTGTTCCTTGCAACGCTCCCCGACGGCGCCATCGCCTTTGCCTCGGAGTTGAAGGGCCTGCTCGCGCACCCGCTGCTTCGCCGCGAAGTCAGCCCGCAAGCGATCGAGGATTACCTGACGCTGGGATACGTCCCGGATGACGCCAGCATTGTCGAAGGCGTGACCAAGCTTGCCGCCGGCCATTATCTTCTGGTCCGCCGGGGAATGCCGGTGCCGCGCCCCGTGCGCTGGTGGGATGTCGATTTCTCCAGCCCCTCCCGCGCCTCGGCCGCTGCCCTGGAGGAAGAACTGGTCGAGCGCCTCCGCGCCGCCGTTACCTCCCGCATGGTGTCCGATGTGCCGCTCGGCGCCTTTCTCTCCGGCGGCGTCGACAGTTCGGCCGTGGTCGCCTTCATGGCCGAAGCAAGCCGAAGCGCGGTGGAAACCTGCTCGATCGGCTTCGCGGAGGCGGATCATGATGAAAGCGCCTGGGCCGCCCAGGTCGCCACCCGCTTCGCCACCAACCACCGCAGCCGCATTGTCGGCGCCGACGATTACGCGCTGATCGACACGCTTGCCGAGGCTTTTGACGAGCCGTTTGCGGATGCCTCGGCCCTATCGACGTACCGGGTCTCGGAACTTGCCCGGGAAAAGGTCACTGTCGCCCTTTCTGGGGACGGCGCCGACGAAGCCTTTGCGGGCTACCGCCGCTACCGCCTCTTCTCAAACGAGGAAAAGGTGAGGGGGATGCTCCCCGGCGGCGCCCGAAGCCTCGTCGGCCGCCTCGGCGACGTTTACCCGAAGCTCGATTGGGCACCGCAGATCTTCCGCGCCAAGACGACGCTTCAGGCGCTCGGCCAGACGAGCGAGGAAGCTTACGCGCATGCGGTGAACGTCACGCCCCCTTTAGCCAGAGCAAGGCTTTACGCGCCGAACTTCCGATCCGCTCTTCAAGGTCATCGCGGCGAACAGCGCTACATCGACACGATGCGCTCTGCTCCGGCCAACGACGCGCTTGGCCGCGCCCAATATGCGGACATGAAGATCTGGCTACCCGCCGACATCCTGACCAAGGTGGATCGGACCTCCATGGCTGTCAGCCTTGAAGCGCGCGAACCGTTGCTCGACCATCGCCTGGTGGAGTTCGCCGCCCGCCTGCCGTCGCGGCTCCGGCTGAAGGGTGGCAGCGGCAAGTACCTGATGAAAAAGGCGCTCGGCCGCTACTTGCCCGACGACATCCTCCACCGCCGCAAGCAGGGCTTCGTGACGCCGATCAGCGCCTGGTTCCGCGGACCGCTCGCCGCCGAAGCCGAAGGCTTGGCGCGAAGCCCGGCGCTTCGCGAGCTCGGCTGGTTTGACGAAGGCGCAATTGCTCGTGCCGCCGCCCAGCACCGCACAGGCCGCGCCGATCACGGCCGGCTGCTGTGGCAGCTCCTGATGCTCGAGAAATCGCTTCAACGGGTCTTTGGGTTAGGACTTTCGTCCGGGTACAAAGCTTCCACGAAGTAAAGCCCATCGGGCGGTGCATTGTAGCCCAAGGCCGCACGGTCCCGCGCCGCCAGCGCCGCTTCCAGGTCGTCGGCGGTCCACTTTCCCCGCCCCACCAGCTGAAGGCAGCCGACCATTGACCGCACCTGATGGTGCAGAAACGACCGCGCCGCCGCGTGCACTTCGACAACATCCCCGCTCCGCACCACATCAAGGCGGTCGAGCGTCTTCACCGGGCTCTCCGACTGACAATGCGCGGAGCGGAAGGTGGTGAAGTCGTGCAGTCCCACCAGCAACTTGGCAGCCGCGTCCATGGCCTCGGCATCCAGCGGCACCGCTACCTGCCAGGCCTTGCCCGCCTGAAGCGCCAGCGGAGCGCGGCGGTTCACGATCCGGTAGACGTAGCGCCGCCCGATGCAGCTGAACCGGGCATGCCAATCGTCCGGTACCGCTTCGGCGCGAAGGATCGAGACGGGGAGGGGGCGGAGGCGCGCATTCACTCCTTCCGTCAGGCGGAAGGCGCCGATTTCCTTTTCCACATCCACGTGCGCGGACATGGCGATCGCATGAACGCCCGCATCGGTTCGTCCGGCGGCGTGGAGCACTGCCGGTACGCCGGTAATCGCCTCCACCGCCTCCTCCACGGCTTTCTGCACCGAAGGCCCATGGGCCTGTCGCTGCCACCCCATGAAGGGGCCGCCGTCAAACTCCACCCACAAGCGGAAGCGGGTCACGAAAGCTGTGTTCCCGCCGGTATAGCGAAGCCGCGCAGCATTTCCGTGGCGGCCATCGGTGCCCGGCCGGCCCGCTGCACAACTAGCGGCCGGATCGCACCGGACGCGCAGGCGATTGTCAGTGCATCGTCAAGCACCTCGCCGGGTACGCCGGTCTCTCCCGACACAGCTGCCTCGTGTATCTTTATGCGCTCGCCCGCATGGTCAAGGAAGGCGCCCGGCACCGGCGCAAAGGCGCGCACCTGCCGCTCCACTTCGGCGGCGCTTCGGGTGAAATCCAGCCGCGCCTCGTGCTTCTCGATCTTGCGGGCGTAGGTGATGCCATCCTCCGGCTGCGGCTCCGGCACGATGCTGTCGAGCCGGGCCAGCACCTCGATCATCATCGCCGCACCCATCCGCGCAAGCTCATCCGTCAGTGCACCTGCCGTTTTGCTCGTCACTGGCGTCTCCCGGCGGAGCAGCACCGGCCCGGTATCCAGCCCCCGCTCCATCTCCATGATGCACACGCCCGTGGCTTCGTCGCCAGCCAGGATGCACCTCTGCACCGGCGCCGCTCCGCGCCAACGGGGAAGCAGGGAACCGTGCACGTTCAAGCACTTGCGGCGCGGTGCATCCAGGATTGGCAAAGGCAGGATCAACCCGTAGGCCGCCACCACCGCAACGTCGAGATCGAGCGCCCGAAACGCCTCCTGCTCGGCAGGGTCCCGAAGGCTGAGCGGCGTCCGCACCTCGGTCCCTGCCGCTTCGGCGCGAGCCTGCACTGGCGAGGGGCGTAGCGCTTTGCCGCGTCCGGCAGGCCGAGGCGGCTGCGAATAAACCGCAACAACATCGTGCCTCGCCTCAAGCAAGGCTTCCAGCGTCGGCACCGCAAAGTCCGGCGTTCCCATGAATGCAATTCGCATGGGGGCCCCCTAACCGATCCTCTCCCGGAGGGGGAGGGGGACCGCGCTCCAGCGCGGTGGAGGGGTATCAGCCTAGGTAGGTGTTCTCAGCCGCTGCACCCCTCCGTTAGGCCTCAGGCCTGCCGCCGCCCCTCGACGGGGAGGATTGGAGGCCCTACCTTTCCCTTATGGCCTCCCCCGAAATCGACGCGCTGTCCCAGGCGCTGGCCAGGCTGCCCGGCCTCGGCCCCCGTTCCGCGCGGCGCGCCGTTCTTCACCTTCTCAAGAAGCGCGAAACCGCGCTTGCGCCGTTGTTGCGCGCGCTGGAGCGGGTCAATGAAGCGCTCTCCGTCTGCTCCACCTGCGGCAATGTCGACACCGTCGATCCCTGCTCTGTCTGCTCCGACAGCCGGCGCGACGACCGGCTGCTATGCGTGGTCGAAGAGGTGTCGGACCTTTGGGCGCTGGATCGCTCCCGCCTCTTCCCGGGCCGTTTCCATGTGCTGGGCGGCCGCCTTTCGGCCCTGGAAGGCATCCGCCCGGAGGACCTTTCGGTCGACAAGCTCCTCGCCCGAGTCGCCCGCGGCGGCGTTGACGAGGTGGTGCTCGCCATGAACGCCACGCTCGAAGGGCAGACCACCGCCCACTACCTCGCCGAGCGCTTGGAAACCTATCCGGTGCGCCTTACCCAGCTTGCGCATGGGTTGCCTGTCGGCGGCGAGCTCGATTATCTCGACGAAGGCACCTTGGCGCAGGCGCTTCGGGCGCGGCGACCGGTCGCCTAGTTGACGCAAAGCCACGCCAACTCTAGCCGAGCCTTCATGTCCGTTCTTCCCATCATCGAGATCCCCGATCCTATCCTCCGCCGCGAATCCGCGCCGGTCGAATCCGTCGGAGACGACGTCCAGGCGCTGATCCGGGACATGTTCGAGACCATGTACAAGGCGCCGGGCATCGGCCTTGCCGCCATTCAGGTCGCCGTGCCGCGCCGGATCGTGGTGATTGACCTTCAGGATCCGGAAGAGGGCAAGGAAGACGATCCGGAAGCCGAGCCCGTCCGCCGCCCGTTCGTGTTCATCAATCCCGAGATCGTACACGCGTCCGACGCCTACAAAAGCTACAACGAAGGGTGCCTCTCCATCCCCGACCAATATGCCGAGGTCGAGCGCCCTGACATTGTTCGCGCTCGCTGGATTGACGAGCATGGCAAGGGGCAGGAAGGCGAATTCGGCGGCCTCATGTCCGTCTGCCTGCAGCACGAAGTGGATCACCTAAACGGCGTCCTGTTCATCGATCACCTTTCCCGCCTCAAACGCGACATGGTGGTGAAAAAGGTGCTGAAGGCGCGCAAGGAACGCGAAAAGGGCGCCATACTGTAGCTATCCACAGCTAAACACGCGATTTTCCAGCGCCCGCCCTTGAGCCGGCGCCGCGGCTCGCGTAGGTTCGCCCTTCGTTCCAAAGGGCAAATGCATGGATCCGCTGCTTCTTTTTCTTGTCGCTGTTGCCGCTGTCGCCGCCGGTACCGCGCTTGGCTGGTATCTCGGCGGCCGCCAGCTTGCGCCTCTCCGCGCCGAGCGCGACAAGGCCGCGCAGGAGGGGCAGCAGGCCGGCAATGCCCTTGCACGCGCCGAGGAGCAGGCGAAGCAGGCGGACGACCTGCGCCAGCAAGTTCAGGCGCTACTTGCCGATCGTGACGGTGCGCGTCAGCAGGCGGCGTCGCTTTCGCCAGTCGCCGCTCGCGTGCCCGGCCTGGAAGCCGAACTTCGCGAACTGCGGGCGGAGCGCGACCGCCTCGCGGAATCGACTGCCGCCTTTGAGCGCGGCCAGCACGAGCGCCAGCGCGCGCACGAAGAACAGCTGCGCCAGCTGAAGGAGCTCGAAGCCAAGCTGGAAACCCGCTTCGGAGACCTTGCCGGCAAGGCCGTGGAGGGCGCGCACGACCTCTTCTTGAAGCGCGCCGAAGAGCGGCTCGGCCATGCCGGGCGGCAGAACGAGGAAAAGATCAAGAACCTGCTCACGCCCGTCGAAGCCACTCTGAAACGCTACGAAGAGGGTCTCAGCCAGGTCGAAAAGGAGCGGGTCGGAAGCTACCGAGAGCTTCGCGAAGCGATAGAGCAGGTCCGCACCGGCCAGGCCGAGGTTCGTTCCGAAGCCGCCAAGTTGGTGAACGCCCTCCGCGCCGCTCCCAAAACCCGCGGCCGCTGGGGCGAGCAGCAGTTCAAGAACCTCATCGAGATTGCCGGCCTATCGAGCTTCGTCGACTTCGAAGCCGAAGTTACCGTCGCGGGCGAGGACGGCAATTTGCGACCGGACTTCATCATCCGTTTGCCTGGCGACCAGCAGCTCGTCGTTGACGTTAAATGCTCACTGGAAGCCTATCTCCAGGCGGTGGACGCGGTTGATGGGGAAGGACGAAAGGCGCTGATCGAGGACCATGCCCGCGCCATCCGAGTCCACGCCGATGCGCTGGCGAAGAAGTCCTACTGGGATCAATTTTCCAAGGCTCCCGATTTCGTGATCATGTACGTGCCCGGCGACAACTTCATCGCCGCCGCGCTTGAGGCCGATCTTGAGCTTTGGGAGCGCGCCGCCAAGAAGCGGGTGATCATTTGCGGCCCGTCCACCTTTCTGCCGATGGCGCGCACCGTGGCCGGCATCTGGCGGCAGGAGAAACTGGCGGAAGAAGCGAAGCAGATCGGCGCGCTCGGCAAGGAAATGTACGACCGCCTCGCCGTCGCGGCCGGCAAGCTCAAGACGGTGGGCAGCGGCCTCGGCACGGCTGTGCGCAACTACAACGATTTCGTCAGTTCGTTCGAGAGCCGGGTAATGGTTACCGGCCGCCGCTTCCGCGATCTCAATATTGAAACCGGCGCCCGCGAGCTTGAAGAACTGCCGCCCGTTGAATCGCTGCCGCGTTACGCGGACGTAATCCCCGATCTGATTGCCGAGCCAATCGAGCCGAAAGAGGGCTGAGGGCGCTTAAAGATCCCAGTCGGGACGGCGTTCGCCGCCGCAGCCGCGATAGGTCTGGCCGTCGGCGGTGACGCTAACCTGGTGCTCAAAGCCGCGTCCGCTCATGTCGTCGTTGCAGCGGCTATAGGTGACGTCCACCGTCAGCCGCTTCGTCTCGTAGCGCCGCCCGTTGAAGCTCGGGCGCGGGTCGGGACGGGGAACCGAGATCTTCTTGTCGCCGTAGCTGCCGGTGTAATCGATCTGCCCGCCGTGGATCAGCACGTGCCAGCCAGGCTCATTGCCGCGCGCTTGGTAATGCTCGAGCGCCGGGTCTGACGGGGGCGGGCTGGTGACGGCGGGGTAGGCGCAGGCCGCTGCAAAGCTCAGCATGATCCAGGCGGGCCAGCGCGGCATAGTTACTCGGTTACTCATGGCAGCTACTCGTACGGCAACATGTGCCAAAACGAGAAGCGGAATCGCTAGGTTCCGGTTGTTACGCCCGCCGCCACTGATTGACGACTTCATAGGCCATCACCGCCGTCGCCACTGCCGCGTTCAAGCTGTCCGCCTTGCCCAGCATCGGCATCTTCACCAGCAGGTCGCAGGCCGCTTCATAATCGGCGGGAAGGCCCTGCGCTTCGTTGCCGACGAGGATGAAGGCGGGTGCTTGGTAGCGCGGCTCCTGATAATCGAGTTCGGCCTTGAGGCTGGTGCCGATCAATTGGCCCGGGCCGCCACGCAGCCAGGGGAGGAACTCCTCCCACGAAGCCGCTGCGATGCGCTGGGTGAAGAGCGCGCCCATCGTTGCCCGCACGGCTTCGGTGGAGAAAGGATCGACGCAGTCGTCGACCAGAATGACGCCGCCGGCGCCCACCGCGTCGCTGGTGCGCAATATGGTACCAAGGTTGCCGGGATCGCGAAGCGATTGAGCGACGATCCACAAAGGCGCGGCCGAGCGCTCGATCAGGTCGAGCGCCGTGTCGAACGCAGGATAGACGCCGAGCACCGTTTGCGGATTGTCCTTGCCGGACAGCTTGTGGAGGATGTCCGCATTGGTCTCAACCACGTCGCCGCCAGCCGCTTCCGTCTCCGCGATCAGCGCTTCGAGCAAAGGGTGCTCGCTGCCTTCCCAGTAGAACAGCACCTGCGGCAGGAAACCTGCCTCGCGCGCTTCGGTTAAAATGCGTAGCCCTTCGGCGATAAACATGCCCTGCCGCCGGCGCGCCTTTTTGTCGCGAAGCGCCCGAACGTCCTTGACCAGCGGATTGGAAAAAGCGGTGATCTGCCTCGGCACTAGTCTTCGCCGAAGCGCTCCTCGACCAGCCCGGCCAGCGCCGCCACCGCCGCGTCCGCGCCGTCGCCTGTCGCCGAAATGGTGATGCTGTCGCCCATGGCGGCGCCAAGCATCATCAGGCCCATGATGGAAGTGCCGCACACCTTTGAACCGTCTTTCTCAACTTCCACGGCGGCGGACTGGCCGGCGGCCAGGGTTACGAACTTGGCGCTGGCGCGGGCGTGGAGGCCGCGGCGATTGGCGAGTTGAACGGTGCGGCTCGCCATTTTCAGACCGTCTCCCCCAGGATTTCCGACGCCACCGAGATGTACTTGCGCCCCGCGTCGCGCGCGGCAGCAACGGCGGCTTTCAGGTCCATCGTCTTGCGCGCGCCTTCCAGCCGGATCAGCATCGGCAGGTTGACGCCGGCGATCACCTCCACCGACTGCGATTTCATCAGGGAAATTGCGAGGTTGGACGGTGTGCCGCCGAACAGATCGGTAAGGATGATCACGCCCGTTCCGTCATCGGCGCGGCAGATCGCGTCGGCGATGTCGTTGCGCCTGCCTTCCATGTCATCGTCGGGTCCGATGCAGATCGCCTCGATCCGTTGCTGAGGCCCGACGACATGTTCCATCGCGGTGACGAATTCGGCCGCAAGCCGGCCGTGGGTCACCAGAACCAAACCGATCATTCAAACAACATCCTGTTCCTGCGGCCGGCCCCCCGGGCCGCTTTCCACGCCCTCGCGCGGCGGCGAGGCGAGATCCCGATGCTCAACCGTGGGCGAAAATCCGGCGTCGCGCAATCTTTTCGCCACCCGTTCGGCGACATGAACGGAGCGGTGTCTTCCGCCGGTACAGCCGAAGGCGACGGTGACGTAGGACCGGCCTTCTTCGCGGTAGCGGGGAAGAAGGGTGAGCAGCAGGTCCTCGATCTTTTGCAGCGTCTCCGCATAAGCCGGGTCCGACTGAATATGCGCGCGCACCGGCGCGTCGTGGCCGGTCAGCTCGCGCAGATCGTCCTGCCAGTACGGGTTCTTCAGGAAACGTACGTCGAAGACGAGGTCCGCACTTCGCGGCAACCCGCGGGCGAAACCGAAGGAGAGCAGCGTCAGCGTCGGCGCAACGCCGCCCGGTGCGAACCGTTCGCGAACCTGTTGCTGGAGCTCCTTCGGGCTGGTGTCGGTGGTGTCGATCACATGGTCCGCCCAGCGGCGAAGCGGCGCCATCAGGTCGCGCTCGGCGGCAATCCCGTCGGTTGCCGGCCGGTCGGGGGCGAGCGGGTGGCGGCGCCGTGTCTCGGAGTAACGGCGGAGGAGCTCCGCGCCCGCGCAGTCAAAGAACAGGGTCTCGACTGGAACCGCCTGCTCCTCGGCGAGCGTCTTGATCTGCGCCACAACGCGGCCTGCGTCGAAGTCGCGGGTGCGGCTGTCGATGCCGATGGCCAGCGGCCGCGACAGCTTCGCGCTGCCCTTGCCGAGCGGCGTCGACAGCAGATGATCGAGCAAGGACAAAGGCAGGTTGTCGACCACTTCCCAGCCGAGGTCCTCAAGCGTCCGAAGCGCGGTCGATTTGCCCGCCCCCGAAAGGCCGGTGACCAGCATGATCCGGTTGGGAGTGACGGCTGCGTTCAAGGGGCTGCGAGTCCGTGAAGGTGGAGCGCCGCCTCTACCTTGAGGGGCGCCGAAGGCTCAAGCGCCGAGAGCGCAATCGTCGGGATTGCAATACCCAGCAGAGCCGTCACGCCCGGCTCGGGCAGTCGCTCCGGAACGCGATCGAGGTCGATCAGCAAGGCAACCGCCACATGCTCCCGAAACGGGCGATCGACGATGCCGACGCCTCGGATCTCAAGCCGCCCCGCAATGGTGGGGGGAGGGGAGGCGAGGAGACGGCCCTCAGCGGCTGAAAGCCGGGTATAATCGTCGCTGACCAGAACCGCGCCGCGATCCAGAAGCCGAAGCAGAAGATCGGATTTACCGCGTCCCGAAGCGCCGGCGATCAGCACAGCCCGCTCCCCGATGGCGGCGCAGCAAGCGTGGATCGTCTCGCTCATGCCGCGCGCACGGGCAGGCGGGCAACGAAGCGCGCGCCGCTTCGGCCGTCGTGGCGGTCCTCCACCGCGATTGCGCCGTCATGCCCTTCCAGCGTTGCCTTGACGATGGCGAGGCCGAGGCCGGAATGGCGGCCGAAATCCTCGCTTTCCGGGCGGATCGAGTGAAAGCGCTGAAAGATCGCCTGCCGTTTGTCCGGGGGGACGCCTGGCCCTTCATCCTCCACGGTGACGATCACCTGCTCGCCCGCTTCGCCCGCCGAAATCTCCACCAGCCCGCCGGGCGGCGAAAAGGAGATGGCGTTGTCGATCAGATTGTCGATCGCCCGCGCAAGCCGCGACTCATCCGCCGCGACGACCGCGCTACCGGACCGGGGCCGCGCGAAGACGACGTGGACCCCTGAAGCCGCTGCCCGCTCCTCCCAATGCGGCAGGAGCGACTCGATCAGGGCGCCAACATCGATCGCGTCAAAGCGTGCCCGGGAGAGTTCGGCATCCAGGCGGGAGATTTCCGCAATCTCCACGATCAGCCGGTCAAGCCGGACGACATCGTGGCGCACCACATCGAGCAACTGCCGTTGAAGATCCGGATCGGACACGCGGTCGAGGCTGTCCACCGCCGAGCGCAATGACGCGAGCGGGTTCTTGAGCTCGTGGGTGACGTCGGCGGCGAACGCTTCGGTGGCGTCGATCCGGTCGCGAAGCGTCTGCGTCATGTCGTGAAGCGCGCGGGCGAGGAGGCCGATCTCGTCGCGCCGCGCTGGCAGCAATGGGACCGCCACTTCGCGCGCCCGGCCGAGCCGCACCCGATGGGCGGCGCGCGCCAGCCGGCGCAGCGGCAGTGCAATGGTGCGGGCAAGAAACAGCGACAGGAGCACCGACATGCTGAAGGCGACCAGCAGCACGATGCCGAGCGTGGTGCGCTCGTTCCGGACGATGCTTCGGATGTCGCGGGCGTTGCGGGTGAGGAGCACGGCCGTGCCATCTCCCACCGGCGCCGCGGCCGAGATGTAAGGCGATCCTTCCGGCGCGCGGCGAAGCTTTGTGGACACCGTGTTTCCGGCGAGGGCCTGCGCCGCCTCCGGCCATGCGGCGGCATTGTCGCTTTCGGGAAGCAGGAGATTGGGCGGGGCAGGGGCGCCGACGATGGCGTCGAACGCATTATCGAGCGTCCGGGCGATAGTCCGTCGCCAAGGTTCCTTCGCGGGATCGCGAAGCTCGTAGGTCGGCGGAGCGCCGTCCCAGCTGTCCAGCGTCTTGCGGCCCGCCGCGTCGTAGACGCGCAGCCTTGTACCCGACGCCCTGCCGATACGTCGAATTATGCGCGGCTTCAGATCGCGCCGCGCCACCGCCAACGCATCGGCGGCGATCCGCGCCTGCGTCTCCACGTTGGCGACCGCGCCTTCGGTCAGCCGGCTGCGGAAGCCGTCGAGGTAAAAGATGCTGCCTCCCAGCATCGCGACGGCGAAGATGTTGACCGCAAGGATTCGGTGAAGAAGCATCCACCGTCCGGACCAGCGCAGCGATAGGTCGCGCTCGTCACTCCTCGCCAAAGCGATAGCCCACGCCGTAGAGCGTCTCGATGCCCTTGAACTCGTTGTCCACTGCCCTGAATTTGCGCCGCAGCCGCTTGATGTGGCTGTCGATGGTGCGGTCATCAACATAGATGTCGTCCTGATAGGCGACGTCCATCAGCTGGTTGCGGGATTTGACTACGCCCGGCCGCTGGGCGAGCGCTTCCAGGATCATGAATTCGGTGACGGTCAGCGTCACGTCCTTGCCGTCCCAGGCGACGCGGTGCCGCGCCGGATCCATGATCAAGCGGCCGCGAACAATGGGTGCGTTCTCGCTGGTCTCCGGCGATGCATCGGCGGGCGCCGCGCGCATCTCCGTCCGCCGCAGGATCGCGCGGATGCGGGCAAGCAGAAGCCGCTGGCTAAACGGCTTGGCGATATAATCGTCGGCGCCCATTGCCAGCCCCAGGGCCTCGTCGATCTCCTCGTCCTTGGAGGTGAGGAAAATCACCGGAAGCTCGCTTTTCTCGCGAAGCCGGCGGAGCAGCTCCATGCCGTCCATGCGCGGCATCTTGACGTCCAGCACGGCCATGTCCGGCGGGTTGTCGACCAAAGCCTTCAGCGCCGTCTCGCCGTCCGTATAAACTCGCGTCGCAAAGCCTTCCGCCTGCAGCGCGATCGACACCGAAGTGAGAATGTTGCGGTCGTCATCGACCAGCGCGATCGTTGTCGCCATTGTTCGCGTCTCTCCCTCCGCCCGAAGGCTCTGTCTTATCGGAGGCAGTCAGGGGGCGCTACCCTTTGACGGGAGCCGGACGCTCGGATATGCGGCGCCACACGACCAGCGGCGGCGCCTCGCGCGCCCTCGCGACCACTTGATCAGCGTTCAGGAGACAATTTGTGGCCAATCGCGTGCCGGCAAAGGGACTTGCCGATGGGGGTATCGAAACGGGCGCCAAGATCCATTGGAACTACGGAACCCCGCAGCTTGTGGAACAGGCCGTCGCGCGCGGCGAAGGCGTGCTGGCCAAGGACGGCCCGCTGGTTGTCCGCACCGGCAAGCACACCGGCCGCTCCGCCAAGGACAAATTCATCGTCCGCGACGGCGAAACCGAAAACACGATCTGGTGGGACAATAACCGCTCGATGACGCCCGAGCATTTTGCTGCGCTCAAGGCGGATTTCCTCGCCGCCGTTGCGGAAAAGGAAGAACTTTTCGTCGCCGACCTGTTCGGCGGTTCGCAGCCGGAGTATCGGGTGCGCGTCCGCGTCATCAACGAGCTCGCCTGGCACAACCTCTTCATCCGTACGCTTCTTGTTCGCCCGGAAGCGGCCGATCTGCCCGGCTTCGATCCCGAATTCACCATCATCGATCTGCCGAGCTTCCGCGCCGACCCCGAGCGGCACGGCTGCCGTTCCGAAACGGTGATCGCGGTCAGCCTCACCGAAAAGATGATCCTGATCGGCGGCACGGCTTATGCCGGCGAAATGAAGAAGTCGGTGTTCGGCGTATTGAACTACATCCTTCCCGCCGAAGGCGTGATGCCGATGCACTGCTCCGCCAACATCGGCCCGGACGGCGACACTGCGGTGTTCTTCGGCCTGTCCGGCACCGGCAAAACGACTCTGTCGGCCGATCCGACCCGGACTTTGATCGGCGACGACGAGCATGGCTGGTCCGACACGGCGGTCTTCAACTTCGAAGGCGGCTGCTACGCCAAGATGATCCGCCTCTCCGCCGATGCGGAGCCGGAAATCTACGCCACCACCAAGCGCTTCGGAACGGTGCTGGAGAATGTCGTGATCGATCCGGTCACCCGCGAGCTCGACCTCGACGACAACAGCTTCGCGGAAAACAGCCGCGGCGCCTACCCGATCGATTTCATTCCGAACTGCTCCTCCGACAATCTCGGACCTGTTCCGCAGAACATCGTGATGCTCACCGCCGATGCCTTCGGCGTATTGCCTCCGATCGCGCGGCTGACGCCGGACCAGGCGATGTACCACTTCCTGAGCGGCTACACCGCTAAGGTCGCGGGTACCGAGATCGGCGTCACGGAGCCGGAAGCGACCTTCTCCACCTGCTTCGGCGCGCCGTTCATGCCGCGCCACCCGAGCGTTTACGGCAACCTCCTCAAGGAGCGGATCGCCAAGGGCGGGGTGAAATGCTGGCTGGTCAACACCGGCTGGACCGGCGGTAAGTATGGGACCGGCTCGCGCATGCCGATCAAGGCGACCCGCGCCTTGCTCAACGCCGCGCTCGACGGCAGCTTGAACGAGGCCGAATTCCGCCTGGACGAGAATTTCGGCTTCGAAGTTCCGGTGGGCGTGCCGGGCGTCGATACGGCGATCCTCAACCCGCGCGACACTTGGGCGGACAAGGAAGAGTATGACGCAACGGCGGCCAAGCTGGTGAAGCTGTTCATCGACAATTTCGCCAAGTTCGAAGACCATGTCGATGCCGGCGTTCGCGATGCGGCACCGGGCGTTGCAGCCCAACAAGCGCAAACCGCCCCCGTACCGGCCGCCTGACGCTTAGCCTCTTTGATCCCGAAAAGGGCGCGTCGGTTTGGAGCCGGCGCGCCCTTTTTCATGCCGAGAATATTCACCATGACCGAAGATCATTCACCGCGCTTGTTCGCCGATGACGCCGAAGTGCGCCGGGTCGGTGAAGGCCTGATCGCCTGTACGCTCACCCGCGCCGACTGGACCCACGAGGCACACCTCGCCGCTTGCTTGTACGTGATTTGCGAACGGCCGGACATGGTCGCCGAGCGCGACCTGCCGGGCCTCATCCGCCGCTTCAACGAAAGCGTAGGCGGCGTGAACAGCGCCACCGAAGGCTATCACGAGACGATCACCCAGACGTACATATGCGGCGTCCGGCGCTTTCTTGCACGCGCTGCCAACGGTCCGCTTCACGAGCAGGTGAATGCGCTGCTGGAGGCGCCGGAGGGAGGGCGGGAGTGGCCGCTTCGCTTCTACTCCCCGGAGCTTCTGTTCTCAGTGGACGCGAGGGCGAGACTGGTGGAGCCGGACCTGGAGCCGCTGCTGCAAGGCTGATGCGGCCGCATCCTCATTGACTTACCAGCGTATTATACCCATAATACACCTGCCACACGGAGGAAGATGCCATGTTCGAAGATCCAGTCGCGAAGCGCACCGCAATCGCTGCCGCGGTCGGCGCCGTCATCGCCATTCCCGTGCCCTTCGTCGGGCCGCTGATCGGCGCGCTGGTGGGCGGCGGCTACGGCTACTTCACCGCTAACAAGCGTCGCTAACAAGCCGAAGCGGGCTCAGCGCTTCGGCTTGTAGTCCGGAGTCGGCGGGCCGGACAGAAGCGAACCGGCGCCGCCGCGTTCCACCTGCTGAACGGACTCCTTGATCCCGGCTACGCCTTCGCGCGCGGCGGCGATTTGCGAGCCAGTCTTCTCGATCGACTCGGAGAAGGTCCGTACCGCGGGGCGGCTCTCGCCAAGGCGCTTGTTGAGCGCCGCCGTCGCTTCCCGAGCCGAAGCCAAGGAGGCGCGCAGGTCACGGCTCGCGGTTCTGCCGCGGGCGTCAAGATCTCGACGCATCGTTCGCGCCTGTTGGGCCATTGCCGCGGCCGAAGTCGCGCTTGCCTGCAGGCTTGCCCGCGCCGGAGCGATTCGCGCGCCCATCTGCGGCGCCTGAGCGGCGGCTTCGGCGCTTGCCCGCTCCATTGCCTGAAGCTTTGCAACCAGAAGCCGCTGTTGCTCGGGCGTAGTCGCGGCAAGCAGCCGGTCGGTCGCAAAGGCAATCGATTCCACCATGGGCGTGGGATCGCTGACCAGATCGCCGAGCCCGCCGCCTTCCAGCGGGATCACCGGCGCTTCGCCTTCCGCGCGGGCCATCAGCGGCTTGTCCGAGCGGGTGGTGCGCTCGAGGCTGAGCAACGTGGTTCCGAACAGGAGATCGCCGTTCAGGTGCGCGACGGTGCCTTCCGCCATCAACAGATCATCATCGGTGATGTCGATCCTCACCCGCACCGCTCCCGGCTGCGACTTGTCGAGCCCGACCGACGTCACCCGGCCCACCGGAACGCCGGAGAAGGTCACCGGCGATCCAACCACCAGCCCCGACACGGACTGGTTGATGACGATGTCGTAGGGCCGCCCGGTACTGCGCCGGCTCGCGGTCAGCCACAAGGCGAACGCCACGATCGCGGCAAGCACCAGCCCCACCACCAAGCTTACCAAAATCTTGTTCGATCGGGTTTCCACGAAGTCTCCCTTTCCGCTGGATTAGCGGGTGCCGACGGGGGAGGCAAATCGCGGGTTGCTCTAGTCCGGCGGCCCTGCATCCAACGCGCGCCAGCATCGTTATGGGGGCGAAAGTTTCACCAAACAGGAGAGCACAGCATGGCCGATCTCAGCCAGATCAGCGAGCATATGGAAATCGTCGGCGCCGACGGAGTCCACGTCGGCACCGTCGACAAGGTGGAAGGCAATCGGATCAAGCTCACCAAGCCGGACAGCGGCTCCCACAAAAGCCACCACCATTATATCTCCGCGGGCTTGGTCGCCGCGGTTGAGGGCGGCAAGGTGCGCTTGTCGGCCAACGGCAACAATGTCGCCTTGCTTGAAGAAGAAGCGGACGGCCATGCGCTCGGCGAGCAGAGCCTGCTCAGCTGGCGCAATATCGGCCTCGGAGCGGCCGCCGCGGGCGTTGCGGCAGCCGCCGGCGCCTTCTTCTACGGCCGCCGCGGTACGCGTGATCGCGACGACAGGTAAGGGTTGAGGGGAGGGGGCGTCCGCGCACCTCTCCCCTACTTCGCCTCCGAGCCCCGGTAGGTGGAGTGGCAGGAGCCGCAGGTGCCGCCGACTTCCTTATAAGCGGCGCCGAATGCAGCTGAGTCGCCGGACTGCGCCGCTGCGACCAGCTTGGCGGTTGCCGCCTGGAACATCGCCGCCTGCACTTCGAAGCCGGCGCGGTCGGTCCACACCGTCGGCAACGCGCGGCTTCCGGGCAGCTGGGTGCCGGCGGGGAACATCGACGGAATGGCGTGGCCCCAACGGTTGAGGCCGCGCGCGCCGAACGCCAGCGGCTTGACGTCGCCGCCGCTTTCCACCGCACCGCGCATGCTGCCGAAGGTCGCGGCGGTGAGGTTGAATGCCGCCTGCCGCGCCGCGACGACTTCTGCCGGGCTTGGCGCTCTAGAGGCAGCTTCGGCGTCGGCCGGTGGCGTCGTTGCGCAGGAAGTCAAAGCGAGGGGCGTCAAAGCGGCAAAAGCGAAAGCGAGTCTCATTGTGTCTCTCCAGACGGCAGTGCGGGGAGTTCAAGCGGCTGAACGCGAAGGCAGGAACCGTCGGCACCCAGCACGCGCACCTTGGCGCCTTCCGGCGCATCGGGTCCCTTGCAGGCCCAGACGCTGTCGCCGACGCGTACTCGCCCGCGGCCATTTTCGATTGCACTGACAACCGTCAGCGTCTCCCCCGCCAGCCGCGCGCCACGGTCGTTGAGCAACGGGTCGCTGCTTTCGACAGGATTGCTGAGATACCAGCGCCGCCCGCCGTAAACTGCGGCGATTGAAAACAATGTGAAGAGAACGAGCTGGAAAGGCAGGTCGATGCCCAGCACCATCGTCGCGAGGCCGGTCAGCGCCGCCGCCGCTGCGAACCACACCAGGAAGACGCCCGGCGCGACGATCTCAAGAATGCCGAGCACCACTGCGGCAAGGAGCCACAGCCAATGCGGCTCGATGTCCAGGCCGGTCACTGGCCCCCGCCCTCGAACGGTCCCGGCCGGCGGGGCAGGGTGGTCGTTCCCTTGTCGCCGCCGCCCGAACCGCCGGCAAGTGCATCCTTGGCGAGTTCGCCGATGCCGCCAAGGGTTCCGATCAAAGCGGTCGCTTCAACCGGGAACAGGATGGTCTTGGCGTTGGGCGAGGTCGCAAAGCCGGAGATCGCATCCACGTATCGCTGGGCGATGAAGTAGTTGATCGCCTGGGTGTTGCCGCCCTGGATCGCGTCCGACACGACCTGAGTCGCGCGGGCTTCCGCTTCGGCGGCGCGCTCGCGGGCTTCCGCATCTCGAAAGGCGGCTTCGCGGCGGCCTTCGGCTTCCAGGATCTGGCCCTGCTTCTCGCCCTCGGCGCGCAGGATCGCGGAAGCGCGGCTGCCTTCCGCTTCCAGGATCACCGCGCGCTTTTCGCGCTCGGCCTTCATCTGCCGGCCCATTGCGTTGACGATATCGGCGGGCGGGCGGATGTCCTTGATCTCCACCCGGGTGATCTTGACGCCCCAGCTCTCCGTCGCCTGATCGACGACGCTTAACAGCCGCGCGTTGATTTCGTCGCGCTTGGACAGGGTCTCGTCGAGGTCCATCGAGCCCATCACCGTGCGCAGGTTGGTGGTGGTGAGCTGCATGATCGCGACATACAGGTCGCTCACCTCGTACGCCGCTTTGGCTGCGTCCAGCACCTGAAAGAACACCACGCCGTCGGTGGACACCATGGCGTTGTCCTTGGTGATGATTTCCTGGCCGGGGATATCGAGCACCTGCTCCATCATGTTCACCTTGCGGCCCACACGGTAGAAAAAGGGCAGGTAATAATTGAAGCCGGGTTGGGCGACGTTGGTGAAGCGGCCGAAATGCTCGATAGTGTAGTGGTAGCCCTGGCGGACGATCTTGATTCCGGTGAGCAGCACAAGGCCGACCAGCAGAGCGAACGTCAGCAAAATGAACTCAAGCATGGTGTTCCGCGCCTCCCCCTTGCGATTGGCCGCATAATGTAGGCAAGCGGGGCCGCTTCCAAGCGAAATCGGGACCCGTTCATGCCCATCGATCTGCGCCTTTGCCGCTCCTTGCTCTTCCTCCCCGCCTCCAACCCGCGCGCGGTCGACAAAGCGCGGGGATTGGACGCCGACATGATCTTCCTCGACCTCGAAGATGCGGTGAAGCCGGAGGACAAGGAGGCGGCTCGGGAAGCGGCCGTGGCCGCGGCGGCGCAAGGGTTCGGCACGCGCCCGGTGGCGATCCGCCTCAATAAGCTGGGCGATCCGTGGCACGAGGCTGACCTTGCCGCCGTCGCCGCGAGCGCCGCCGATTTCGCGATCCTACCCAAGGTGCAGGGCGCCGCGGAGATGGAACAGGTCGCGGCGCGGGCGGGGAAGCCGGTGCTGGCGATGATCGAAACCGCGTCGGGCGTACTGGATGCGCCCCGCATCGCGCCGTTCACCGCCGGGCTCATCGCGGGCACCAACGACTTGTCGGCCGACCTCGGCCTGCCGCCAGGCAGCGGGCGGAGCGGCCTCATGCACAGCCTCCAGGCCATTATCGTCGCCGCGCGTGCAGCCGGTGTTGCCGCGTTCGACGGCGTCTACAACCGGCTCGAAGACGTGGGCGGGCTTGAAGCGGAGTGCGCCCAAGGCCGCGCCTTCGGCTTTGACGGCAAAACGCTCATCCACCCCAACCAGATCGACGCCACCAACCGCATCTTCGGTCCTTCGCCCGAGGAAGTGGACGCTGCCCGCCGCCTCGTGGCTGCGGCAACCGGCGGGGCGGAGCGCTTCGAAGGACGAATGATCGAGGCGATGCACGTCGAACAAGCCCGCCGCCTGCTCGCCCGGGCCCGCGCGTAGGCTCGGCAAGCCCCGCGGCGGCTTGGCAAAAGAGCCGATCCTTGGCATGGGCATCTATGGCCGATCCGAACCGCTTCCAAGACATCCGCCTCGGGCTCACCTTCGACGACGTGCTGCTTCAGCCGGCCGAATCGAGCGTGTTGCCGAGCGGCGCCGACACCCGCACCCGCGTCACCCGCGAGATCGCGCTCAACATCCCCATCCTGTCCGCCGCGATGGACACGGTGACGGAAGCCGACATGGCGATCGTGATGGCGCAACTGGGTGGGCTGGGCGTCCTTCACCGCAACATGGAGCCGGACGAGCAGGCCGCCGCCGTGCGCGCGGTGAAACGCTTCGAAAGCGGGATGGTGGTGGATCCGATCACCATTTCCGCCGACGCCACACTGGCCGACGCGCTCGCCCTGATGAAGCAGCACCGCATCTCCGGTATCCCGGTGATCGACGCGGCCAAGCGCCTGGTCGGCATCCTTACAAACCGCGACGTCCGCTTTGCCGAGAACCCCGGCCAGCCTGTCTCCGAGCTGATGACTCGTGACAACCTCGTCACCGTCCGCCCCGGCGTCACGCAGGATGAGGCCAAGCGCCAGCTCCACCACCACCGCATCGAGAAGCTCTTGGTGGTGGACGACGATCGCCGCTGCGTCGGGCTGATTACCGTCAAGGACATGGAGAAAGCAGTCACCTACCCGAGCGCCACCAAGGACGGCGCCGGGCGCCTGCGCGTGGCCGCCGCCACCACCGTCGGCGACAAGGGCTTTGCCCGCAGCGAAGCTTTGGTCGACGCCGAATGCGACCTGATCGTCATCGACACCGCCCACGGCCATAACCGCGACGTCGCCCGCGCGGTCGAGCGGGTGAAGAAGCTGTCCAACTCGGTGCAGGTCGTTGCCGGCAACGTCGCCACCGCCGAAGCGACCCGCGCGCTGATCGACGCCGGCGCGGACGCGGTCAAGGTCGGCATCGGCCCAGGCTCGATCTGCACCACCCGCATCGTCGCGGGCGTCGGCGTGCCGCAGCTCACCGCGATCATGGACGCGGCCGAGGAAGCGGAAAAGAGCGGCGTCCCCGTGATCGGTGACGGCGGCTTGCGCACCAGCGGCGACGTCGCCAAGGCGCTTGCCGGCGGCGCGTCGGCGGTGATGGTCGGCTCGCTCCTCGCGGGCACCGAGGAAGCGCCGGGAGAGACCTTCCTTTACCAGGGGCGTGCCTTCAAATCCTACCGGGGCATGGGCTCCGTCGGCGCCATGGCGCGCGGATCGGCCGACCGTTATTTCCAGCAGGACATTAAGGATCAGCTCAAGCTGGTCCCCGAGGGCATCGAAGGCCAGGTCGCCTACAAGGGCGCGGCGCGCGACGTCATCCACCAGCTGGTCGGCGGCGTGAAGGCGGCGATGGGCTATACCGGCTCCGCAACGCTTGATGAGCTTCGCACCCGCGCCCGTTTTGTCCGGATCACAAACGCCGGCCTTCGCGAAAGCCATGTCCACGACGTCGCGATCACCCGCGAGGCCCCCAACTACCCGACGCGCGGATGACTCCCGCCGCACGAGTCCAGGCAGCGATCGAGCTGCTCGACGAAATCAGCGCCGCCGCCAAGGAAGGCGGCGCCGCGGCCGACACGTTGATCGCACGCTGGTTCAAAACTCGGCGCTTCGCCGGCTCAAAGGATCGGCGCGCAGTGCGCGAGCTCGTCTACCGCGCCATCCGCCGCACCGGCGAGCGGCCTACGTCCGGGCGCGCGGCAATGCTGGGCGTGGCGCAGGACGAGGCGGAGCTGCTCGCTTTGTTCGACGGCTCTCCGCACGCGCCCGCGCCGGTTGCGCCGGATGAGAAGCCGGCCCCCTGGGGACCGGCGCCGAAGTGGCTCCGCACCCGCTTCGATCCGCTTCTCGACCAAGCGGAGGTTGAAGCGCTCCTGACCCGCGCCCCGCTCGATCTGCGCGTCAACATCTTGAAAGGCACGCGCGAGGAAGCGCTTGCCGCCATTCCCGAAGCGACGGCGTCGCCGTTGTCGCCGCTCGGCCTTCGCCTCCCCGAAGGCTACCGGGTGGAGGAGACCGAGGCGTGGCGCTCCGGCCTGGTCGAGGTGCAGGACGAAGGCAGCCAGCTCCTCGCGCTCGCCTGCCAGGCGCGCGCCGACACAACCGTCATCGATCTGTGCGCCGGGGCAGGGGGCAAGACCCTCGCGCTTGCCGCCGAGATGAACAATGGCGGCCGCCTGGTCGCCTGCGACACCGACAGGAGGCGGCTCGGCCAGATGCCGCAGCGGCTCGAGCGGGCAGGAGTGCGCAACGTCGAGCCTTTGCTGCTCGACCCTAACCGGGAGATCCACGCCCTTGCCGACCTGCGCGGCCGCGCCGACGTCGTGCTGGTCGATGCGCCGTGTTCCGGCACCGGCACTTGGCGCCGCAACCCGGAAACGCGCTGGCGGCTCAACGAGGATCGCCTAAAGCGGCTTGTGGAGCTTCAGGCGCATATCCTTGAGGTTGCAGTGGAACTGGTGAAGCCGGGCGGGGTCTTGATCTACGCCGTTTGTTCGGTGCTTGCCGAGGAAGGGCGCCGCCAGGCCGATGCGCTTGCCTCCCGTTCATCGCCCATTCCGGAACCGCTTGCGATGGATGCGGGACGTACCGCCGGGCCGGGGCGTCTCCTCACTCCGGCGCACGATGGTACCGACGGCTTTTTCGTCGCGCGCTGGCGGGCGCCATGCTAGTCTGCCGTGCGGCTTGCTTATGGAGATTTTGATGCGCCTCACGCCCATTGCCCTTAGTGTCGCAATTGCCTTGGCGACGATGGCAAGCGCCGGCCATGGCCAGAAGCCGGACGATCAGGTCGATCCGCGCTCGGTTGCTCTGGCGCAGGAAGCGCAGGCGCTGAACAACGCCGCGAAGTATCAGGAAGCGATCGACCTTCTGGAGACGGCGCTCGCCGTCGATCCGCGCAACCGGCAGGCCTATATCGGCATTGCCCGCGTATCGCTCGCCCAGAAGCTGCCCGGCAAGGCAATCCGCTTCTACAACGAAGCGCTGAAGCTCGAGCCGAACGACGTGAACGCCATCGCCGGCCAGGGCGAAGCCTTCGTGCAGCGCGGCGCCGTCGAACGCGCCCGCCGCAATCTGGAACGGGTGAAGACGCTGTGCGCCGCCCCGTGCCCGCAGGCGAACACGCTTGCCGCCGCGATCGCCAAGGGCCCGCCGCCCGAAGTGCTGACCGCCCGCGCGCCCGCCGCCACCGTTCCGCCGGCCACCGAAGCACCGAAGCCGAACTAAGCGCGGGTCATCAGCCGGGCAACGGCTGCGAACTCGCCCACCGACAGGGTCTCGGCGCGCCGGGACGAATCCAGCCCTGCGGCCTCGAGCGCCTCCAGCGCACCCGGCAGACCTTTGAGGCTCTGGCGAAGCATCTTGCGCCGCTGGCCGAAGGCGGCAGCAGTCAGCGCCTCCAGAGTCCCGGCGCTTACCCCTTCCGGCGCGGGGCGTGGCACGATGTGGACCACCGCCGACATCACCTTGGGCGGCGGCACAAAGGCGGAGCGGTGAACCTTCATCGCGATCCGCGCCTCGCTTCGCCACTGGGCAAGCACCGCAAGCCGGCCGTACGCGGAAGTGTCCGGGCGCGACACGATCCGCTCGGCAACCTCCAGCTGGAACATCAGGGTCAGCGACGCCCACCAGGGCGGCCAGCGCTCGCCGCCGAGCCAGCGCACCAGCAAGGCGGTGCCGACATTGTAGGGGAGGTTGGCGACGATGTGCGAGTCGGCGCCAACTTCCGCCTGCTCGTCGATCGTGAGCGCATCGGCGTCCAGCACCCGCAGCCGACCGCCTGACGCTTCATTGACCTCGGCAAGCGCGGGCAAACAGCGCCTGTCGCGCTCCACCGCAACCACCTGCGCGCCCGCGCGAAGCAGCGCCCGGGTGAGGCCGCCGGGGCCTGGCCCCACCTCGTAAACCGGCCTACCCCGAAGATCGCCGGGCACCGCCGCAATCCGGCCGAGCAATTTTTCATCGAGCAGGAAGTTCTGGCCCAGCGCCTTGGACGCGGTGAGGCCGTAGTCGCGGATCACTTCGCGAAGCGGCGGAAGCGGCTTCACGCTTGCGAGAGGCGGCGCGCGCATTCGGCGGCAAGGCGCAGCGCTGCGATCGTCGCGCCCGGCTCCGCCTCGTTCCTGCCGGCGATCCCGAAGGCGGTGCCATGATCGGGAGAGGTCCGCACGATCGGCAGGCCAAGCGTAATATTGACGCCCTCGTCGAAATGGAGGGTCTTGAGGGGCACCAACGCCTGATCGTGGTACAGGCACAAGGCCGCATCATAGGTTGCGCGCTTGCGGGCGTGGAACATGGTGTCGGCGGCAAGCGGCCCGATGATCTCCGCATCCTCCTCGCGCAGCCGCTCGACGGCCGGCAGGACGATGTCGATCTCCTCGCGGCCCAGAGCGCCGTCTTCGCCCGCGTGCGGGTTGAGGCCGGCGACGGCGAGGCGCGGCCGCTCGATGCCGAACAGACGCTTGAGGCCTCGGATCGTCGTCCGCCCGCGCTGCACGATCAATTCCTCCGTCACGGCGGCGGGCACATCCTTGAGCGCGATGTGGGTGGTGACGGGAACGGTGCGAAGCGTCGGGCCGGCAAGCATCATCGCCACCATGTCGGCCGCGACGCCGCAACGCTCCGCGACGAACTCGGTTTGCCCCGGATGGCTGAAGCCGATCGCGTAAAGCTGCGCCTTGGAGACCGGGCCGGTAACGATTGCGGAGGCGGCGCCCGAGCGGGTCAGGCCCACCGCAAGCTCCAGCGCGTCCAGCGACGTTCGAGCGCCCTCAAGCGTCGGATGCCCAGGCACGCAATCGGCGGCACCGGCAATTCGGATCAGCGGCAGTGCCTCGTTGAAGACGGCAAGCGCCTGCTCCGGTCCCTCGACTACCGCGACCGGCCCGTTCCAAACGGCGGCGATGGCTTCGGGCGACCCGACGGCGAAGAAAGGCGACAGGCCTTCAGCCTCGCGCCGCTCCCACGCCTTGGCGGCGATTTCCGGTCCAATGCCTGCCGGGTCGCCGAGGGCAAGCGCCAGCGGCCCGGCGCCCCGTTCAGCGGTAGTCGACAACTGCGTCGCGGCGAAGATCGCGCAGGTACCGGCGCGCGCGCAGGTTGACGCGGTTCTCAGCGAGTTGGTTGTGGACCTGCTCGAATGAAATATCCGCCATCGGCGCTGGATCGTCGCGGCCGCACAGCACCAGGATGCTGATCCGGTCGTTGACGGCGCCGAAGGGCGGAGTCGGCTGACCGACACCAAGCGCCAGCAAAGTCTGCTGCAGGGGCGGCGGCAGGTCGCGGACCTTGACCTGATCGTTGGTCACCACTTCAGCACCGATCGCCGCCGCCGCTTGTTCGGCGCCGCCGCAGCCGCCCATGCTTTGACCGGTTTTGACCAGCTGCTGGATGCGGGTGTCGACAGCTGCGCGCGGCGTGTTCGGCGCGAAGTTGAGCGACAACTGCTTGAGGCTGAGCACCGCGTCGCGCGGGTCGGCGGTCAGCACCTGCCGTGTGTCGGTCACGGCAATGATCGAGAAGCCGCCGGGAACGGCGATCGGGTTGCTGACCGCGCCGACCGGAAGCTGCTTCACGGCGGCCGCAAGCGGCTCCGGCAATTGTTCGGCCTGGACGAACTCGAGATCGCCGCCGACCGCCGCCGTGGAGGCTTCGGAAAACTGACGGGCATAAGCCATAAAGGACGCGCCGCCGCGAAGCTGCTCAACGATGCGCTCGGCGTTCGCCCGCGCTTCGGCGGCCGTTTCGGGGGTGGCGGAGATGAAGATTTCGGAGACCCGATATTCCTGCGTCCCGCGCGCCGCGTTGAGGCGCGCGATCACCGCCTGCACTTCTTCTTCGGACACGTTCACGAACGGCTCGATCTGGCGGCGCTGAAGCCGCGTCCAGGCAAGCTCGCCATGGATCTGCCGCTTGATCGATGTGTCGGACGAGCCGGCGCTGCGCAGGTAGGCGGCGAACTGCTGCGGCGTTTGCTTGAAGTTCTGCGCATAGCGCGCGAAATATTGGTCGAGCTCCTTGGGCTCGATCTTGATGTCCTCGGCCTCGGCCGCCTGGATCTGAAGCGTTTCGTCGACCAGGTTGCGGAGCACCTGCTGGCGCAGCCGCGGCAGCTCCTCCGCGGGAATCTCGCCGCCATTGGCAAGACGGATAAGCGCCAGGCGGTGATCGACGTCCGTTCCGGTGATCACCGTGCCGTTGACGATCGCGGTCGCTTTACGGATCGACGGGTTCTCGGGGGCCAGGAAACGCGCGTTTTCCGGAATGTTGAGACCGGCCTGACCTTCCGAAGGGCCGCCCGTTTGCGCAACGGCCGTGGCCGTCGCCAAAGTGCCGGCCAGCACGAAAGCTGCCTTTTGAAAAGTCCCGAGCGTCATCATTCCTCCAGTGAAAGCAGGCTCTTGCCAATGCCGGTGGCTAGCTGAACCCTAGCTTAGCGCCTTTCTTCTAGCGCCCCAAATTCTTGAGCGCCACCCGGAACAGGAAGGTGTTGCCGCGCCGGATATCGCCGGTGGCGTCATAATCGCGCCGCCAGGTGACGCCGATCTCGATGCAGTCGTCGTCATAAGCGATACCGATGCGGTGGCGGATCGGCTCATAACCGTCGGCATCGGAAAGCGGGTCCTCCGCGCGGTCCGTAAGATCAACGATGGCGGAGCCGAACACCGACCAGTAACGCGCGAACTTCACCCGGCCGCCCAGCCGGATCTCCTCGCGGTCACGAAGGTCCTCGATCGCCGGGTCGATGTCCCGGTTCAAGCGCAGATAGCCGATCGTCGCATAAGTCTGGTGGCCGCCGATTACCGCGTCGACCTCGTTGCGGCGCACTTCCAGATTGTCCTTGTCGAGCCGGAAGCGGTGGACCAGGCTCAAGCGGTGGCCAACCTTCACCGTGGTTCGACCGACATAATCCGAGAAGCGGTCGGACAGGCCGGTGCCCGGCGGGAAGATGCCGGGCTTCTCGCTCAAGCGATAGCTTTGGCCAATGGTGGTTCGCGCGGAAACGCCTGGAAAATCGAACGCCCAATCGGCGCCATAGGTGATCCGCGCCCCGTCCTCCCAACGGTCGTAGCCGGGGAAGCGGTTCAGCGCGAAGAGGTTGCTGTCTTCCAGGTCAACGGAGCGCGCATCCTCGTTGGGAATGTCGATATTCTCCGTCGGGGGCGAGGCGACGAGCTGAACCCTTGGGGTGAGGCGCTGGGTGCCGCCCATGAAGGGCCCCACCAGCGGCCAGCGAATTTCGGCGGCAAGCGCCGCCACACCGCGCGCCTGCCAGCCTGCTTCTCCGCGATAGGTGAGGGTGTCGGTCAGTTCGTTGCCGCTGCTGTGGTAGACGTCACCGCGCGCATAGGCCGTGAAAATCACTTCCTGCCCCATCGGCGTGATCGAGCGCCGGTCCCACCGCGCCGAGGCAAACGCGCGCTGCGTATCCTGGCCGCTGGTGCGCAGGATGGCGAGGCTGTTGGCCTGAAGCTCCACCCGGCCGCCGAGCACCGGATCGCCGAGCCGCCAGCGCGCATCGATCGCAGGCAGCGCCACCGGCTGCTGGCCTGCGACATCGGTGGTGCGCAGCCCCTGGAAGGCCCAGCCGGCGATGGAGATGTAACTGTTGCGGTCGATACGCTCGGCATTCACCACCGAGCGAAGGCGGGTGTCGCGGGAGATGTCGTAGCGGCGCAAAAAAGTGCGATCGGTGGTGTAGCGTCCCGCTGCCGTGACGCTCCAGACGGGGCTGAGCTGGAAGCGGCCGTTCGCTTCGAGGTAGGCGCGGATGCCGCGGTCGCGGTGGGGTACCAGCGCCGGATCCTGATCGAGCGGAATGCGCGACCCGTCAGTCAGGTAACCGCCGACCTGGAAGGCGCCGATATCGGTCAGCTGCCGGTAACGGCCTTCGATCATGGGCAGCACTTCGGTGTAAACGTGCGGCGTGATCGTCGCGTCGCGGTTCGGCGCGAGCTTGAAATAATAAGGCGCGGAAAGCTCCAGCCCGTTGCTTTCGCTGAACCGCACGTCCGGCACCAGCAAGCCGCCGCCGCCGCCTTCGGAACCGTCGGGGTGGGACAAGCCGGGAAGACCGATGATCCGCCTGCCGAATAGGTTCAGCCCGGCGCCTTCGTAGCGGATCCGATTACGGAAGGGATCGTGGACCACCTTGACCGCGGTGATCTGCCAGGTCGGGTCCTTGGGGCAGCCATTTTCATTGACCACCGCGCATGGGCTGTAGGCCGCTTGGTACAAGGTCGTGTAGCCGTCGCGGCGCTCTCCTTTATTCGCGGCCAGGCGACCCCCGTCTTCCAAGACCAGCAGCAGGTTGTTCGCCACCGCATCGCGCATCCGGTCGGTCAGGATCACGCTGTCGCCATAGGCCACGTCGCCTTCCGGCGTGACCAAACGGACATTGCCTTCGGCGCGGACTTCGTCGCTTTGCCGGTTCCAGACGACGCGGTCCGCGCGCAGATTGTTGCCTTCGCTGTTCATGCGCACGTCGCCGATCGCCGTGACGATTTCGGCCCGGGTGTCATATTCCAGGCGAAGCGAGCTGAACGCCACTTCCTGCGCGCCTTCCGCCGGAGCCGCTGCGTCCGCTGCTTGCGGCATAGCCTCCTGCGCTTGCGCAACGCCGGGGGCGCACAGCAGAAGCGGCAGGGCCGTCAGGCAGATGAATTTGAGCTTCTTCACTTTCCCCGCCGCAACACTGGCTTAAGCGACACTGCGATCCGCCTATTGCATCGCAGCGGCGGCGGGGCAATGCCGCTCGGTGCCGACGCGTGCACGCGCCGCCGCACCCTTGGCGGGGGCTTGCGCGTTTGCCGAGCCTGCGGCAAGCCGCCCGGACCATCAGGAGTTGCCCCTTTGAAGATCAGCTTTGCCAGCCAGCGCCCCACCGGTTCCTTCGCCCTCGCCATTCCCGCGTGGAGCGAAGACCTGCTGAACGAGCGGCTCTCCAGCCTTCCAGAAGCCGCCCGGAGCCTCGCCGCCCGCGCCGCCGAAGCGCAGCGGTTCGAACGCGAGGCAGCCTCGGTTGCCGAAGTCTTCATCGAGGACGAGGGCACCGCCCGGCGCGTCCTCCTCGTTGGTCTGGGAGCCCATCGCGGCGACGATGCGCTTTTTGAAAAGGCGGGCGGCGCATTGACGGCGCGGCTGCTTACCTCCGGCGAGAAGAAGCTGGTGGTCGATCTTTCCGGCCTCGGCCTCGACGGGCAGGCGGCGTCGCGCCTGGCGTTCGGCGCCGCGGCCCGCGGCTGGCGCTTCGATCCGTACCGCACAAAGCTGTCCGCAAAGCAGAAGCCTACGCTTGAGGAAGTGGTGATCGTCGGCGCCGACGGTGCCGAGCAGGCCTGGCAGTCTCGTGCGGCGCTCCTTGAAGGCATCTCCTTCACCCGCGAGCTGGTCGCCGAGCCGGCCAACATCCTTTACCCCGAAAGCTTCGTGGAGCGCTGCCGCGCCCGCGTCGCGCCGCTTGGCGTCGAGATCGAAGTGCTCGATGAAAAGCAGATGGCGGAGCTCGGCATGGGCGCCCTACTCGGTGTCGGCCAGGGCAGCGTCCGCCCGCCGCGGCTCCTTGCCATGCGCTGGAACGGCGGTGAAGCTGGCGCCAAACCGGTGGTGCTGGTGGGGAAGGGCATCACCTTCGACACCGGCGGCATCTCCATCAAGCCCGCTCAGGGCATGGAAGGCATGAAATGGGACATGGGCGGCGCCGGCGCCGTCGCTGGCGCAATGATGGCGATCGCCGGCCGCAAGGCGAAGGCGAACGTGGTCGGCGTCTGCGTGCTCGCCGAGAACATGCCGGATGGCAACGCGCAGCGGCCGGGCGACGTGGTCACCTCCATGTCGGGCCAAACCATTGAAGTGATCAACACGGACGCGGAGGGACGCCTCGTTCTCGCCGACGCGATCACCTGGGCGCAGCGCCAGTTCCGGCCGGAGACGGTGGTCGATCTCGCAACCCTGACCGGCGCGATGATCATCTCGCTCGGCCACGAATATGGCGGCTTGTTCTCCAACGACGACGGCTTGGCCGCCAAGCTCAACGCCGCGGGCGCCGCGACCGGCGACAATCTGTGGCGGATGCCGCTCACTGCCGCGTTCGACAAGCTGATCGAATCGCCGATTGCAGACATGAAGAATGTCGGACCCCGCGAAGGCGGATCGATCACCGCCGCGGCCTTCATCCAGCGGTTCGTCGAGCCGGGCGTGAAGTGGGCGCATCTCGACATCGCCGGCATGGTCTGGGCCGACAAGCCCGCCCACCTTTACGACAAGGGCGCGACCGGCTTCGGCGTTGCCTTGCTTGATCGCTTCGTGCTCGACAATTTCGAGGGGTGATCTTCGACTTCTACCACCTGAGCGCGTCCCCGCTTGAGCGGGTGCTCCCCACCATCTGCGAAAAGGTGCTGGCGGGGGAGGGGCGCCTCCTGGTGGTGGCGGACGAGCGGGTTCTTGCCGTGCTGGACGAGCAGCTCTGGACTTACGCGCCGGACAGTTTCCTGCCGCACGGCCGCGAAGGGGAAAACCAGCCCGTCCTGCTTTCGCCCAATCCAGTGGCGGCAAACGGCGCCCGCAACATCGCTTTGGCCGACGGTATTTGTCGCGAGGAGGCACTGAGCTTCGAGCGCGCCTTCTACTTCTTCGGAAGCGACAGGTTGGATGACGCCCGAACCGCCTGGCGAGCCCTTAAGGGACGGGAGGGCGTCGAAAGCCGCTACTGGAAGCAGGTGGACGGCCGCTGGGTGCAGGGGCCCTGAGCCTTGCCTCCCGGCGGCGGCTCCCCTAGAGGGCGCGGCAATCCCAACCACCCAAGAACCACTGGAGCTTTCACGGCCATGGCGACCGAACGCACTTTCTCGATCATCAAACCCGACGCGACCCGCCGCAACCTGACCGGCGCGATCACCGCCAAGCTGGAAGAAGCGGGCCTTCGCGTCGTCGCCTCCAAGCGCATCCACATGACTCGCGACCAAGCCGAAGGCTTTTACGGCGTGCACCGCGAGCGTCCCTTCTTCAACGACCTTGTTGAATTCATGATCTCCGGCCCGGTCGTCGTTCAGGTGCTCGAGGGCGAAAACGCAGTTCTCCGCAACCGCGAAGTCATGGGCGCGACCAACCCGGAAAATGCCGACGCCGGCACCATCCGCAAGGAATTCGCCGAGTCGATCGAAGCCAACAGCGTCCACGGCTCCGACAGCGCCGAGAATGCGGCGATTGAAATCGACTTCTTCTTCAAGCCCGAAGAAATCGTCGGGTAACTTAGAAGAGACGGCCGTTCCTTCCTCCCCATCGAAGATGGGGAGGGGAACCACCCCGAAGGGTGGTGGAGGGGTGACCTGGCGCCGCGGCTAGCGGCTCCCGCACGAACTCACTGACGCTACGGCAGCTACCCCTCCACCAGCTCCGCATGGTTTCCCGCGCTCACGCGTAGGGAGGCAGAATATCCACGTGCCCCGGCTTTAGCCGCGCGCAGAACTGGTCGAGGGCTTCGGGGTAGAGCTTGTGCTCCTCCGCAAGCACCCGTTCCTCCAGCGACTCCGGCGTATCGCGTTCGCGAATCCGCACCTTGGTCTGGGCAAGCACGGGTCCGCCGTCCAGCTCGTCTGTAACGAGGTGCACCGAACATCCCGCCCACATCTCCCCGGCAAGCAGTGCCCGCCGGTGCGTGTCCAAACCCTTGTACAGCGGCAGCAGGCTCGGGTGGATGTTGAGGATCCGGCCCTCCCACCCAGCGATGAACTCGCTCGACAGCAGCCGCATGTATCCGGCGAGGGCGATCACCTCGACGCCGTGGCTTCGGAGTTCCGCATCGATCCGCCGGTCGAACTCAGCGCGCTCCAGCCCCTTGTGGCTCTCCGCCCAAACCGGGATTCCAAGCCGCCGCGCCACCACGAGCCCCCGCGCTTCCGGCACGTTGGAACCGACGAACACGAGGTCGTAGGAACGCGCCTCGCGCCGTTTATATTCGGACAAGGCGACCATGTTGGTGCCGCGCCCCGACAGGAGCACGCCCACCTTCACCCGCTCAGCCATGGTGAGTCGCGGTCCAATCCCCCCGCGCCGACCAGCTTCCGGCCGAGCCCGACACGGTGCAGCCCTTGGTGCCGGCCTCAATTCGGCCGATCGCAAACACCGCTTCACCCGCCGCTTCGGCAGCCTCGGCGACGGCTGCCATGTCCGCTTCCCGCACCACCACCGCCATGCCGATCCCGCAGTTGAACGTGCGCGCCATCTCCTCCGGCTCGATATTTCCCTGCGCCTGCAGAAAGGCCATCAGCCGCGGCTGCGCCCAGGCGTCGGCGTCGATGTGCGCGTGAAGCCCCTCCGGCAGCACCCGCGGAATATTCTCCAGCAGCCCCCCGCCAGTGATGTGCGCCATCGCCGCCACCTTGCCGCCCCGCACCAGGGGCAGAAGCGACCGCACATAGATCCGCGTAGGGGCAAGCAGCGCCTCGATCAGCAGGATCTCGGGGTCGAACAGGGCAGGGCGGTTCAGCTTCCAGCCTTTGTCCTCGGCAAGCCTGCGCACCAGCGAAAAACCGTTGGAATGCACGCCTGACGAAGCGAGGCCGAGGATCACGTCGCCGGCCTCCACCCGGGAACCGGTCAGCGCCTCGTCCCGCTCCACAGCGCCGACGCAGAAACCAGCGAGGTCGTAATCGCCCGCTGCATACATGCCGGGCATTTCCGCCGTTTCGCCGCCGATCAGCGCGCAGCCAGCCTGCCGGCATCCGTCGGCGATGGAGGCGATCACCGCTTCGGCGACTCCGCTCTCCAGCTTGCCCGTGGCGAAATAGTCCAGAAAGAACAGCGGCTCTGCGCCCTGCACGATGAGGTCGTTGACGCACATCGCGACCAGATCGATGCCGACGCCATCGTGGCGTCCGGAGTCGATGGCAAGCTTGAGCTTGGTGCCGACCCCGTCATTGGCCGCAACCAGCAACGGGTCGCGGTATCCCGCCGCTTTCAGGTCGAAGAACCCGCCGAACCCGCCAAGCGAAGCGTCCGCCCCGGGCCGCGCGGTGGACTTGGCCAGCGGGGCGATCGCCTTCACCAGCGCATTTCCCGCCGCGATCGACACGCCTGCCTTGGCGTAGGTGTAGCTCTCGCTGTCGCTCATCGCGGCGGGCCTAACCACATCGCGCTTGGATTTCCACGCTCAACTCGCCAAAAGGCCCCTCGTGAAGCTTTCGCGCCGCCTTCCCGTCGTTCTCGCACTCCTTGCCTCCGCTCTGGCGGGCGGGACGGTGTATGCACAGCTCGAAGGCGCCGACCGCGGCGTGCCGCCGATCGACAGCGCAAGCACGTTCGAAGTCACCGGCGTTTCCGTCGACACGACAGGCAAAACCGCCGCCGAAGCACGCGATGCCGGTTGGCGGCAGGCGCAACTCAAAGGCTGGAAGGCGCTTTGGGCCAAAACCAACAACCGCCCGATCACCGAAGCGCCGGACCTTCCGGAATCGACTCTGAACGGAATGGTCTCCGGCATCATCGTCGAGAACGAGCAGATCGGCCCGACGCGCTACATTGCCACCCTCGGCGTCCTGTTCGACCGCGCCCGCACCGGCCAATTGCTCGGCGTCAGCGGCCCGGTTCAACGCTCCGCGCCGATGCTGGTCGTGCCCGTCATGCTCACCGGCTCGTCCCTGCAAAGCTTCGAATCGCGCAACGAGTGGCAAAAGGCCTGGGCGCGCTTTCGGACGGTGAACAGCCCGGTGGACTACGTCCGCACCACCGGCTCGGGCATCGATCCGCTGCTGCTCAACGCCAGCCAGACCAAGCGCCCCGGGCGCGCCTGGTGGCGGATGCTGCTCGATCAATATGGCGCCGCCGACGTTGTGATCCCGGAAGTGCATCTCAAGCGCAGCTTCCCAGGCGGCCCCGCCACCGCGACCTTCACCGCCCGCCACGGCCCGGACAACCGCGTGCTCGGCCGGGTGACCCTGCGCATAGCCAACAGCGCCGCTCTGCCGCGCCTGCTCGATGAGGGCGTGCGCCGGCTCGATGCGATCTACGCCCAGGCGCTCGGGGCCGGGCTGCTCAGCCCTGATCCGTCGCTGATCGTGCCCGAGCCGCCGCCCATCGAAGAGTTCGAAGAAGAAGAAGCGGCGGAGCGCCCAACCGCCGCGGTGCGTGGCGATTCGCTGCCGACCGGCCCGCTTCCTACGGGTGACGCACCCACCGGCGCCGTGCAAAGCTTCACCATCCAGGTACCGACCGCCGATGCCGCTGCCGTTGCCCAGGCGGAGATCGCCGTCAGCCGGGTTCGCGGCGTCACCTCGGCGATCACCACCAGCCAGGCGCTGGGCGGCACCTCCACCATGCGGGTGACCTATACCGGCGACGGCGCAGCGCTTGCGGCGGCGCTCCAGGCGCAGGGCTGGAACGTGTCCGGTTCCGGCACCTCCTTGCGCATTTCGCGCTAGCGAAGGGGCAGGGCACTTGGGCCAGATCGCGCTTCCGCTCGATTGGCCGGTGGCGGACGGCGACGAGGATTTCCTGCTCGCCGACGCCAACGCCCATGCCTTTGAGCATCTCAAACGCTGGTCCACCTGGCCGGTGATGGCGACGTTGCTCACCGGCCCCCGCAAGTCCGGGCGGAGCCTGCTTGGCCGCATCTTCGTCCGGAAAACCGGCGGCCGCTTGTTCGACGATGCCGAGCGGCACGAGGAGGAAGCGATCTTCCACGCCTGGAATGGAGCGCAGGAAAGCCGCCGACCGCTGCTGATCATCGCCGATGCGCCGCCGCCTGCCTGGCAGATTCGGCTTCCGGACCTGCGCTCCCGGATAGCGGCCACGCCCCAGCTTGTAATCGGCGCCCCGGACGACCGGCTGATCGCCGATCTGATCATGAAGCTCCTTGGCGATCGCGGCATCTTCGCGCCGCCGGATGTGGCGGAATATATCGTACCCCGGATCGAACGCAGCTACCTTGCCGTTCAGATGGTTGTGGACGCCCTTGATCGAGCCTTGCTTTCGCACCACCGCAGGATGACCGTGCCGATGACGAAGCGCGCACTTGGCGAAGCGGGTATCATCCGGCGCGCACGGGCAGGCTCATGATGGACGGACCTTCTTTCTCGGGCATCCAGAGGGATGAAGATGGCGGCGTGCCGCCGCTGCCGCTTCGGGAATTGTATTTCAACCGCGAACTCTCCTGGCTCGCCTTCAACCGGCGGGTGCTTGAGGAAGCCTCGAACCCGGCGCATCCGCTGCTGGAGCGGCTTCGGTTCCTGTCCATTTCCGGAAACAATCTCGACGAATTCTTCATGGTCCGAGTGGCGGGCCTCAAGGGCCAGCAATTGCTCGGCATTGAGGAAGCTTCCGCCGACGGCCTGACCCCCGGTCAGCAGCTCCAGGCGATTGCCGAGGAAAGCGAGCGGCTCGCCGACGCCCAGCAGGCGGTCTGGTCGGACCTGCGCCGCCAGCTTGCCGATTCGGATCTCTGCGTGGTCCGGGGCAGCGAGGTGGACAAGGAATGCGGCGCCTGGCTCGACAAATATTTCCGCGAGCAGATTTTCCCGATCCTGACGCCCCAGGCGATCGATCCCGCCCATCCGTTCCCCTTCATTCCCAACAAGGGCTTCTCGCTGATCTTCGACCTCCGCCGCATCAGTGACGGCGAACCGATCCGCGAACTGCTGATGGTGCCGGCGAGCCTGCCGCGCTTCGTCCGCCTGCCCGGTGCCCAAGGGCGCTACATCGCCATTGAAACCCTGATCCGCCGCCACATCGGCACGATCTTCCCAGGCTACGAGCATTTGGGCGGCGGCGCCTTCCGGATCATCCGCGACAGCGACATCGAGGTGGAGGAAGAAGCGGAAGACCTCGTCCGCTACTTCCGAAGCGCTATCAAGCGCCGCCGCCGCGGCCGAGTCATCCGCCTCAAGTTCGAAGAAGACATGTCGGACGACCTGCGGGATCTGGTCCGCGAAGGCGTCGACGCAAGCGCCGCCTTGGTCTCGGCCTCCGCCGGCTTCCTCGGCATCGCTGATCTCGGCTCCCTTGTCGACGAAGACCGTCCCGACCTTAAATTCCCGCCCTTCGACCCGCGCTTTCCCGAGCGAATACGCGAGCAGGGCGGCGACTGCTTCGCGGCGATTCGTTCCAAGGACATCGTCGTCCACCACCCCTACGAAACGTTCGAGGTGGTGGTCGAATTCCTGCGCCAGGCCGCCGCCGATCCGGACGTGGTGGCGATCAAGCAGACGTTGTACCGCGCCGGCGACCAGTCGCCCGTGATCCGCGCGCTGATCGACGCCGCCGAGGCGGGTAAGTCGGTCACCGCCGTGGTCGAGCTCAAGGCGCGCTTCGACGAGGAGCAAAACCTCCTCTGGGCCAACGCGCTCGAACGCGCCGGCGTCCAGGTCGTCTACGGGTTCATCGACTGGAAGACACATGCCAAGGTGTCGATGGTCGTGCGCCGCGAGGAAAAGGGCTACCGCACCTACTGCCACTTCGGCACCGGCAATTATCACCGCGTCACCGCCCGCATCTATACGGACCTGAGCTTTTTCACGGCCGATCCGCGCTTGGGCCGCGATGCGACGCAATTGTTCAACTACATCACCGGCTATGTCGAACCGCAGGGGCTGGAGCTGCTCACCATGTCACCGCACGGCCTGCGGGACGAGCTTACGCGCCTGATCGACGCGGAGATCGCCTCCGTTCGCGAAGGCAGGCACGGCGCGATTTGGGCCAAGATGAACTCGCTGGTCGATCCCGCCATCATCGACCGCCTTTACGCGGCAAGCGCCGCCGGCGTGGACGTGGAACTGATCGTGCGCGGCATCTGCTGCCTTCGCCCCGGCGTCCCTGGTCTGTCGGAGAACATCCGCGTCAAATCCATCGTCGGCCGTTTCCTGGAGCACAGCCGCATCTGGTGCTTCGGCAATGGCGACGAGCTCCCCAACCGCAAGGCCAAGGTGTTCATCAGCTCGGCCGACTGGATGCCGCGCAACTTCGACCGGCGCGTGGAATATATGCTTCCGGTGGAGAACCCGACGGTGCACGCCCAGGTGCTCGATCAGGTGATGGTCGCCAACCTGATCGACAACGAGCAAAGCTGGCGGCTCCACCCCGACGGGCGCTACGAGCGCCTCGGTCAGGAGGGCGAACCGCCGTTCAACCTCCATCGTTACTTCATGACCAACCCCAGCCTCTCCGGGCGCGGCGCCGCCTTGCGCAGCGGCGCGGTTCCCAAGCTTCGCCTGAAGCGCGGACAGTAAGGCGGCTCGATGCCCGACAGCGAACCGCTTGCAATCGTCGACATCGGGTCGAACTCGGTGCGTCTTGTGGTCTACGCCGGCACGCCGCGCATTCCGTCCATCGCCTTCAACGAGAAGGTGCTCGCCGGCCTCGGCGCCGGCCTCGCCGAAACCGGACGGCTCTCCGAGGAAGCGCAGGCGAGGGCGCTTGCCGCGCTTCGCCGCTTCCGCCTGCTGATTGATCAGATGGGGGTCTCCCGCACCCGCGTCGTCGCCACCGCCGCCGCGCGCGACGCCGCCAATGGCCCAGCCTTTCTTGACCAGATCCGCAGCCTCGGCTTCGAGCCGGAAGTTATCTCCGGCGAAATGGAAGGCATCCTGGCTGGGCAGGGCGTATTGTCCGGCATTCCCGAGGCGGACGGCGTGGTCGGCGATCTCGGCGGCGGAAGCCTCGAGCTTGCTTATGTCGGCGGCGGCAAGGTCGGCGCAAGCGTCTCGCTCCCACTCGGCGTGCTTCGCATCGGCGAGCCTGACCGCAAGGCGGAGGACAGGGTTCGCCGCACCCTGCGCAAGGCGCTTGCCGACACCGGCCTTGGCGAGCGCGGGGAGGGGAAGCCTTTCTACCTCGTCGGCGGCTCCTGGCGCGCGCTTGCCCGGCTCGACATCATCAGCACCGGCTACCCGCTTCCGATCACTCACCAGTACAGCATGGCAAGCGGCCGGCCGGCGGAACTGCGCCGGATGATCAAGGACTTGGACGGGACCGACCCCAAGAGTATCCCGACCCTCACCGCCTCGCGCATCCCGACGCTCCCTGCGGCCAAGCTCGTCCTCACCGCGCTTGCCGAAGAACTTCGTCCAAGCGAGCTGATCGTCTCCAGCTTCGGCATCCGCGAAGGCCTGCTCTACCACGACCTTACCGCCGAACAGCGCAAGCTCGACCCGCTGATCGAAGCCGCGCGCCATGCAGGCCGCGGCCTCAGCCGCTTCGGCGAGCATGGCGACCTGCTCGACAGCTGGATTGCGCCGATCTTCGACGATCCCCCCGAACTCGCCCGCCTGCGCCGCGCCGCCTGCCTGCTCGCCGACGTCGCCTGGCAGGCCCATCCGGACTTCCGCGCCGAACGCGGGCTCGAAATGGCGCTGCACGGAAACTGGGTCGGCGTCGATGCCTGCGAGCGGGTGATGATCGCCCAGGCTTTGTGGGCCAATTTCGGCGGCCGAAAGGCTCTTCCGGACCCGGCGGTCAGCGCGCTCTGCCCACCCGGGGGCCTGGAACGCTCCAACCTCTGGGGCCTCGCAATGCGCCTCGGCCAGCGCCTCAGCGGCGGTCTCGCGGTCAGCCTCGCCCGAACCCGCCTGACCTGCGGCAACGGCGTTCTCCGCCTCACTCTGCCCAAGGGCGAAGAAGCCCTCTACGGCGAAACGGTAGACCGTCGCTTCCGCCGCCTGGCCTCGGCACTCGGCTGCAAGCCGGAGCTGGCGACGGCCTAGTTCCTCCCCATCGTCAGATGGGGAGGGGACCACCCGAAGGGTGGTGGAGGGTGATCTGGCCCCGCCCTCAGAAGGTCGCGCGCGAACCCACCACCCCCACGGCATCCACCCCTCCACCATGCTGCGCATGGTTCCCCTCCCCACGCTTTCGCGCAGGGAGGAACGGAGGCCTCAATCCTCGCGCTCGGTTCGCGTCATCATCAGCTTGCCGCCGCGCACCGCGAAGGCAAGCCGCCCCTCGACCAGATCCAGCGCATCCCGCCCGAATTCGTCAAACCGCCAGCCCTTGAGGATCGAAAGCCCCTCGCGCTTACCCGCGGCGAGCATCTCCAGCTCCTCCGTCCGCGCGATCAGCTTCGCCGCGACATTGCTCTCCCGCGACCGTATCTTGAGCAGCAGCTTGAGCAGGTCGGCCACCAACGCGCCTTCCTTGCCGAGCCCCGGCCCACGCTCCTCACGGCCCGGCATCTCGTCGGCGGGCAGGGGCTTCGCGCTCTGCAATGCCGCCATCAGCCGCCCGCCGATGTCGTTGCCAGCCCAGGCCGGCGACAGTCCGCGCACCCGGGCAAGCGCATCCTGGCTCGCCGGCGGGTGCGACGCGACGTCGGCCAGCGTTTCGTCCTTCATGATCCGCCCGCGCGGCAGGTTCTTGCCCTTGGCCTCGACCTCGCGCCACGCCGCGATCGCCTTCAACCGGCCGAGCACGTCCGCCTTGCGGCTCGACACCCGCACTCGCTTCCAAGCCAGCTCAGGATCGTTTTCGTAATTGGCCGGATCGGCGATCCGCTCCATTTCCTCGTCCAGCCAGTCGCCGCGCGAGGTCTTGCGCAGCTTCTCCAGCATCTTGGGAAACAAGGTGGCGAGGTAGGTCACGTCGCCGATCGCATAATCGATCTGGCGCTTGTCCAGCGGCCGCCGCGCCCAATCGGTAAAGCGCGCGCCCTTGTCGAGGCTCTTGCCCAGCAGGCTCTCGACCAGGTTCTGATAACCGACCTGCTCGCCGAGGCCCAGCGCCATTGCGGCAATCTGCGTGTCGAACAACGGATGCGGCGTCTTGCCGGTGAGGTTGTAGATGATCTCGATGTCCTGCCCGCCGGCGTGGAAGACCTTGAGCACGTCCTCATTGTCGGTGAGCAGGTCCAGCATCGGCGTCAGGTCGATATCGGGCGCCTTGGGGTCGATCGCCGCCGCTTCCTCTTCGTTGCCGATCTGGATCAGGCACAGCTCCGGCCAATAGCTGTTCTCGCGCATGAACTCGGTGTCCACGGCGATGAACGGGGAGCGGGAAAGGCGGTCGCACAGCGCGGCGAGCGACTCGCTGTCGGTAATCAAGGGATGGATGTTCATTGGCCGCCCTCATAGCGAGGGCCTCCGCGCTTGACAAAGGCAGCCTGCACCGCGAAGCGCCGGGGCTTCAATTCAGCTTTTAATCTTCCTGGAAAGCGGCCCCAATGCACGCCTATCGCACCCACACTTGCGGCCAGCTCCGCGCTTCAGACGTCGGCGCAACCGTTCGGCTGTCGGGCTGGATTCACCGCAAGCGCGATCATGGCGGTGTGCTGTTCGTCGATCTTCGCGATCATTACGGCATCACCCAGATCGTCGCCAAGGCGAACAGCGAGCCCTTGAAGGCGCTCGAGCATCTCCGGGCCGAGTCCGTGGTGACGATCACCGGCGAAGTGGTCGCCCGTGGCGGCGACGCTAAGAACGCGAACCTCGCAACCGGCGAGATCGAGCTCGTCGCGGCCGAGGTCACCGTGCAATCCTCCGCCGAGGAACTGCCGCTCCCCGTCGCCGGCGAGGCCGATTACCCCGAAGACATCCGCCTCCGTTACCGCTTCCTCGACCTTCGCCGCGAGCGCATCCACGCCAACATCGTGCTTCGCTCCAACGTGATCAGCTCGATCCGCCGCCGCATGGTGGAAAGCGGCTTTACCGAATTCCAGACTCCGATCCTCACTGCCTCGTCGCCCGAAGGCGCGCGCGATTACCTGGTGCCGTCTCGCGTGCACCCGGGCAAATTCTACGCGCTTCCCCAGGCGCCGCAGATGTTCAAGCAGCTGATCATGGTCGCCGGCTTCGACCGTTATTTCCAGATCGCCCCCTGCTTCCGCGACGAAGACGCCCGCGCCGACCGCTCGCCCGGCGAATTCTACCAGCTCGATTTCGAAATGAGCTACGTGACGCAAGAAGACGTATTCCAGGCGATCGAGCCGGTGCTTGCCGGCGTGTTCGAGGAATTCGCACAAGGCCGCAGCGTCACGCCGGCCGGCACCTTTCCGCGCATCCCCTTCCGCGAAGCGATGCTGAAATACGGCTCGGACAAGCCGGACCTTCGCAACCCGATCCTGATCTCCGACGTCACCGAGCGTTTCCGCGGCTCGGGCTTCGGCCTGTTCGCCAAGATGGTTGAAACCGGCAATGTCGTTCGCGCCATCCCAGCGCCCGCCACCGCCGAAAAGAGCCGCAAGTTCTTCGATGAAATGAACGACTGGGCCCGCTCCGAAGGCCATGCCGGCCTGGGCTACATCACCCAAAAGAACGGCGAACTCGGCGGCCCCATCGCCAAGAACCATGGCGAGGAAGCGACCCGCGCCCTCATCGCCGAACTCGGCCTCGGCCCGAATGACGGCATCTTTTTCGCCGCCGGCAAGGAAGGTCAGGCGGCCAAGCTCGCCGGCGCCGCCCGCACCCGCGTCGGCGAACTGCTCGGCCTGATCGACGAAAACCGCTTCGATTTCTGCTGGATCGTCGACTTCCCGATGTTCGAATATGACGAGGAAGCCAAGAAGGTCGACTTCAGCCACAACCCCTTCTCGATGCCGCAGGGCGAGCTGGAAGCGCTGGAAACCAAGGACCCGTTGGACATCCTCGCCTACCAGTACGACATCGTCTGCAACGGCGTCGAACTCTCCTCCGGCGCCATCCGAAACCACCGCCCAGACATCATGTACAAGGCGTTTGAAATCGCCGGCTATTCGAAGGAAGACGTCGACCGCGACTTCTCCGGCATGATCAACGCCTTCAAATTCGGCGCGCCCCCGCACGGCGGCTCCGCCCCCGGCATCGACCGCATCGTCATGCTTCTCGCCGGCGAGCCCAACATCCGCGAAGTCGTGCTCTTCCCGATGAACCAGCGCGCCGAGGACCTGATGATGGGCGCCCCCGGCAACGTCTCCGCCAAGCAGCTTCGCGAGCTCAACATCCGGGTGGTGGAGCCGGCGGGCGCAAAGAAGGAGCCCGCGCAGGTCGTGGCGCCGGAATAAAGTTTTGCGTCTTATCTCTCGTCATGCCAGCGAAGGCTGGCATCCATACTGACTCAGCATGGACCCCAGCCTTCGCTGGGGTGACGAGGTGACAAATGACCATCTCCCTCTCCGACTTCGAAACCGGCGCCAAATATTCCGGCGACTACGACAAGGACCTCGAAGCCCTCCAGGAGCGGCTGTCGCGAATCCTCGTCTCGCACATCGTCCACAAGCGCCGCACGATGATCGTGTTCGAAGGCTGGGACGCGGCGGGGAAGGGGGGCGCGATCCAGCGCCTCACCTCCGGATGGGACCCGCGCGCCTTCAAAGTCTGGCCGATCGCCGCGCCGACCGCTGAAGAGAAAGCCCGACACTTCCTGTGGCGCTTCTGGACGCGTCTTCCCGGCAAGGGCGAAGTCGCGATCTTCGACAGGAGCTGGTACGGCCGCGTCCTCGTCGAGCGCGTCGAAGCCTTTGCCACCGAAGCCGAATGGCGGCGCGGCTATGATGAGATCAACGAGTTCGAGGCGCAGCAATGTTTCGACGGCGCGCAGGTCATCAAGCTCTTCCTCCACATCACGCAGGAGACGCAGGACGAGCGGCTGAAGGCGCGCCTCGACGACCCCTGGAAGCGCTGGAAGGTCACGCCTGAGGATTTCCGCAACCGCGGCCGCCGCGCCGACTATCTCGCCGCCGCCCAGGAAATGCTGGAGCGGACGAATACCCGTTGGGCCCCTTGGACCGTGGTGAACGGCAACAACAAGAAAGCAGCGCGCATCGCTGCGTTGTCTGCAATCGCCGACGCGCTGGAAGGCAATTGCTCGCCGAAGCCGCCCGCCGCGGACGCGGAAGTGGCGGCTCTCGCTCGGCAGGCGTTCGGGAAAGATAGTTAACGTTCCGAAACGAGCAACCATTCGCCTGCTCCTCGGTTCTGTCCGGGAACGGGAGACGGGCCATGCGCAAATCGGCGGTGTTGACGGTGTTCGCGGCGGCGGTGGGCATGGCAGCCTGCGCCACCTACTATGACGACGGCTACGGCCAGGGCCGCGGCGGCTATGACTATGTCGGCCGCGACTTCGACAGACCCGGCAACGATTGCGGCTTCTTCGGCGGCTCGGGCGGCCGCGCCCTCGACCCCTGGCTGGCTTGCACTGCGGAGGGGCAGGGGATCGTCCGCCGCGGCTTCGACAGCGACGGTGACCGCCGGATAAGCAGCCGAACCGCTGAACGCGCCAACATCTGGTTCCGCCGCCACGCCGACACGAACCGCGACATGCGCCTCACCGATCCGGAAGTCCGCGCGGCCCTGGTGAACGCCGAACGCTTCTCGGGCCGCTAAGCTTCAGGATAAGAAATAGCCGCAACCTCCAGGTCGCGCTCGCCTGACGGCAGCGTCACCCGCCGCACGTCCCCGACCGCCGCTCCGCGAATTGCGCGGCCGATCGGGGAGGTCCAAGCGATACGCCCTGCCGCGGCGTCCGTCTCGTCCTCACCGACCAGGGTGACGACTCGCTCCTGATCGTTTTCGTCTATCAGCGTGACGGTTGCACCAAAGAATACCTTGCTCCGCTCCGGCTGCTTCGACGCGTCCACCACCACGGCGTTCTTCATCCGCTTCGACAACCAGCCGATCCGCCGGTCGATCTCGCGCAGCCGCTTGCGACCGTAGATATAGTCGCCATTCTCCGAACGGTCGCCATTGCCTGCCGCCCAGCTGATCGTTTCCACCACCTGCGGCCGCTCAACGCCGTACAGCGCCTCATATTCCTCGCGAAGGGCGCGGTAACCTGCGGGGGTGATGTGGTTGGGACGGTCGTTCATGCTCCGGTGGTTCAGGCTCCGAAGCCGCAAAGTCAAACCGCGTCGAAGTACCACTTCGACGCGATGACCTTAGCCCGGCCCCGATTTACCAAGGTAGTAGCTCAACCGATTCCCGCCCGTCTGGCCGGTGCGGCTTGCGCGAATTGCGTCATAGACCACCGCATTCTCAAGCACCCGCTGCACGTAGTTGCGGGTTTCGGAGAAGGGAATGTCCTCGATCCAGCGCACGACGTCGGCGCCGCTGCGCGGATCGCCGTTCGCCCGCACCCACTTGCGCACATTGCCCGCACCGGCATTGTAGCTTGCGATCGCAAGCGGCGCATTGCCGCCCCACTGATCGAGCAGGCGCTGGAAATAATCGCTGCCGAGCATGACGTTGTAGGCCGGGTCCGACGTCAGCCGCCCGAGATCGTACGGCATGCCAAGCTTGCCCGCTTGCTCGCGCGCCGTCGCCGGCATCAGCTGCATCAGACCGCGCGCGCCGACATGGCTCATCGCCGCGCGGTCGAACGAGCTTTCCTGGCGGGTAATGCCGTGGTTCAGCGCCCAGTTGCGCTGACCGACAGCGGGCATCTGGACCTCTGGAAAGGCCGCGGGCTGGTAGAAGGTCGCACCCTTGTTGCGTGCTTCCCGCGCCACCCAGACGCCGAGGTCCGGCCGCCCGATCGAGCGGCCGAGCTCGGCGGCGAGCAGCCGGTCGCGGTCGCCCTCCACCTGCTCGGCGACGGCGCGGACGAACAGCGACTGGTCGCTCCACCGCCCCATGTCGCCAAGCGCGCGCATCGCCTCGACCAAAGGCCGGTTGTTGAACGCCGCCCGCTCCGAAGCGGAGACCGCCACCGAAGACGCCGACGGTGCCGTTACCCGGCGGCCGAGCCGCTCGAGCGCGAGTTGCCCGTAAAACTGATCGGGCGCGGAAGCAGCCTGCTCGAGCCAGCTGTTCGACTGCGCGACCTGGCCCGCGCCATGCGCCGCCCGCGCCGCCCAATAGAAGCCCTTTGCGCGGGTCTGCGGCGATTTGGCGGCGCGGGCATAGCGATCGAACATCCGCGCCGCGTCGGCCGGCCGGCCAAGCTTGTTCGCGGCATTGCCGCCGAGCCAGGCCAGGCTCGTATATTCGTCCCGCTCGCCATAGCTGCGGTTCGAAACGTCCGTGCCCGTCGGATAGGCCTCGTCGATCTGCGACGCGATCTGGTAGGCCGTCGACCACTGCCCATCCGCCGCGGCCGCGCGCGCGTTCACCAGCAAGGTCTCGTAGAACTTTTCAACATTCGCCGGCTTCACGCTTAGCCGGTAGGGCTGGGCCAGGAGCTGCCGCGCACCAAGGCTGTCGCCGCTGGCGCGCAGGAAGTTGGCGCGATCCATCAGCAGACCGCCATTCCCGGCAGGGCTCGGAAGCTGCGCGTAAAGATCGGATGCGTTGGCCGCGCGGGTCTGCAGCGCCAGCCGCGCTTCGTACACCGCCCGATTGCCGGCCGAGGCAAGCGGAAGCATCCGCGCCGCGCTCTGGGTGTCGCCATTGCCGAGCAGGGCCTCCAGCCGGGCATCGTGATCCGCCTGGCTGAAGCCCGAACCGAACAGGGACAACATCCGGCTCTCATCGGCCTGGTTGAGAACGCCGCCGGTCCACGCCTTGAGCGCCGCCTGCCGCGCTTCCCCGGCCCGGCCGGTGGCGAGCAACGCCGCGGCGTGCTTGGCGTGTCCGGTGGGGGTGATCGGCGGAAAGCTGTTAAAGAAGGCCACCACTTCCGAGGCGGAATCGACCTCGGAATTGATTGCCCGTTCGGCGTTGCGGCGCATTGCGGTTTCGCCCGGCCAGCCGCGATAGCTCAGCAGGAACGAGGCGTAAGAGGAGAATGCCTGGTTGTCGCTTTGCCGCAGGCTGTTCCAGCGGGCGAGCGCGCCGCTCAGCGCTGGAGACACGCTGAAGCTCGGCCGCGGCGCCTGCGTCTGCGGGATCTGCTGGCTCGGCGCCGGCCGATATTGCGCCGCCGTCTGCAAGGCCGCGAGGCGCGCGGGGGAGGGTGCCTTCTTCACCGGCACCACACCGGTCAGAACGGCGCCGGCCGACGCGGTGGACGCCACCAGGAGGCTCAGAATCAACGCTTTTTTCTGCATACTGGACAGAGTGCCTGACCCCTCCTTATCAGGCCCTGAACGGGCCGGTGCCTTCTTCGATCCCTATCCGGGTTCATTGGCCCGCGTGAAGGAGTGAAAAGATGTTCCGCGGCTCGATCCCCGCTCTGGTGACCCCGTTTCGCGACGAAGCGTTCGACGAAGCCGCTTTCCGCGACCTGGTGGAGTGGCAGATCGGCGAAGGAAGCCACGGCCTCGTCCCCGTCGGCACCACCGGCGAATCGGCAACGCTGAGCGCCGGGGAGCATCGCCGCGTCATTTCCGTGTGCGTGGAGCAGACCAAGGGGAGGGTGCCGGTCATCGCCGGCTGCGGTTCCAACAGCACGGCGGCGGTTATCGACTACATGCGCGCCGCCGGGGAAGCCGGCGCGGACGCGGCTTTGGTCGTGCTCCCTTATTACAACCGCCCGAACCAGGACGGAATATTCGCGCATTTCGAAGCGATTAGCGCGGCTTCTTCACTCCCCGTCGTAGTCTACAACGTCCCCGGCCGCACCGTCACGGACGTTCTTCCCGAGACGCTGGGCCGCATCGCCAAGCTCCCCAACGTCGTCGGCATCAAGGACGCAAGCGGCGACCTCTCCCGCGTTACCGCGCACCGCGCGCTGTGCGGCCACGGCTTTGCCCAGCTCTCCGGCAATGACGACATGAGCTTGGGCTTCCTCGCCATGGGCGGCGTCGGCACCATCTCCGTGACGGCAAATGTCGCGCCCGGCCTGTTCGCGCGCTTCCACGATGCCTATCTGTCGGGCGACCATGCAACCGCACTCGCCATCCAGGACAGGCTCTTTCCGCTCCACAAGGCGCTCTTCTCCGACGCCTCTCCGGGCCCCGTCAAATACGCGCTCAGCAAAGTGCGTCCCGGCTTCCCGGCCGACTTGCGTCTGCCGATGACGCCGCCGTCCAAGGCCTCGTGCGCCGCAGTCGACACCGCGCTCGCCCACGCCGGCTTGCTCTAATGGTACGCCCCCGCCCAGCCACGTTCGACAAGGTCAAGGTCGTCGCCGAGAACCGGCGCGCGCGCTTCGACTACGCCATTGACACCACCTATGAAGCGGGCATCGCGCTCACCGGCACCGAAGTGAAGTCGCTCCGCTTCGGCGAAGGCTCGATCGCCGAAAGCTATGCCGAGGTGAAGGACGAACAGGTTTGGCTGATCAACGCCAACATTCCCGAATTCAGCCACGGCAATCGCCACAACCATGAGCCGAAACGCCCGCGCAAATTGCTCCTCCACGAGCGGGAGATTTCGAAGCTTCACGGCGCCGTCGCGCGTCAGGGCATGACGCTTGTTCCCCTTTCCATCTATTTCAACGCCCGCGGCCGCGCCAAGGTGGAGCTCGCGCTCGCCAAGGGCCGCAAGGCGCCCGACAAACGGGAATATGAAAAGGAAAAGGATTGGAAGCGCGAGCAAGGGCGGCTCATGCGCAACCATGGCTGAGGAGAAAGGCCGCATTGCGCGCTGGGCCCGGCGCAACATGCCGCGCCGCGAGGACCTGGCCGAAAGCCGGTGGCTCAAGCCGCTCGGCAGCCGGGTCATGCATTCCGAATTCTGGCGCTTCACCCGCCGCTCGGTGCCGCGCGGGGTCGGCATCGGCCTGCTGGTCGGCATCTTTCTGATGATCCCCGGCCTTCAGATCGTCGGCGCCGCCTTGCTCTGCGTGCCGGTGCGCGGGAACATCCCCATCGCCGCCTTGATGACGTTCCTGTCCAACCCGGCAACCACTCCCTTCATCTTCCTCGCCTCGCTGGAACTGGGCAGCAAGCTCGGCTTCCGAACCGACCTTGCTTCCTTTCACGCCCTTCGCGAAAGCGGCGCGGGTATGAGCGAGTGGTTCGCCTGGCTTTATTCCGACGCGGCGCCGGCCTTGATCAGCGGCCTGTTTCTGATCGGGGTGGCGGCCGGCCTGTTCGGCTATCTCCTGTCCATCCTGATCTGGCGCTGGTGGCAGGGCAAGAAGTGGCGGCGGCGCGTTCGGCGGCAACGCGGCTCCGTTTGATCGCGGCCCCGCGCCTGCTATCCCCTGACCCATGGCTTCCACCGCACCCCGGGCTCCCGCCCCCGTTCTTCCCTATCTCCTGATCCTCGCCGCCGCCGCTCTGTCCGCGGCCTTGCTCCTGTGGCTGGTCGGCGATCCGCTGTTCGCCGGCATCTTCTTCGCCGGAGCGCTTGCCTTCGGCACGCCGCTCCTGCTCAGCCGCCGCTCCACCACGCCCGCACCTTCTGCGACCGCTGAGAAGCGCACGGACACGGCCCTGCTCCACGCCGTTCTGGAAAGCGCCGCCGCGGCCGCCGCCCTCACCGACACCGCCGGCCGCCTCCTCGCCGCCAACAGCCTCTACGCGGAGTGGTTCGGAACCGCCGGCCCGCTCGATCTCGACTCCAGCCTCCGCGACACCCTCGCCGCCGCCCGCCGCGACGGTCAGGCTGAGAGCGCCAGCCTCCAAAGCGGCAACCGCCGCCTCACAGCGTCCGCGCGCGCCGCCGGCTCCGGCGACCGCCATATCCTCTGGACCTTCGCCGGCGCCGCCGAAAACGACCTCGTCGGCGAAACCCGCCGCCTGATCGCTTCGGACTTCGGCGAACGCCTTGGCTATGGCGGCGTCATGGCGGTTCTCGCCGATTCCGAAAGCAGGCTCCTTTCCGCAAACAACGCCTTCCTGTCCCGCGCCGCCGGGGAAGGGGAGGCAGGCGCCGGCACCCCGCTCGTCGAGCTCCTCGCCGTCGGCGCGAACGGCCAGTTCCTCTTCGCCCGCGAAGGCGAAAACGCGCCGCCCTTGCGCATCCTCCAGGTCCCGCTCACCCCCGGCGCCGAAGCCGGCCCGGGCCTCTTTCTCCTCCTAGACGAACTCGGCGGCGGCTTTGCCGAAGGTTCGGCCAACATCAACGCCCTCCTCGAGATCCTCCCCCTGGGCCTCGCCCTCGCCGACCGCGACGGCCGCTTCGTTTACTTGAACTCCGCCTTCCGGCGCGCCGCCGGCCTGTCCCGCGCCGCCGAGCCGACCTGGCCCGGCGACCTCGTCGTGGACGAAGACAAAGGCGTCGTCTCCGACAGCGTCCGCCGCTTCGCCCGCGGCGGCGCCATGTCCGGCGACATTTCCGTCCGCCTCAAGAACAAGGCCGACGAGCCGGTCGCGCTCACCGTCGCCGGCGCCCGCGGCCTCGGCGAAGCGGCCGTTCTCCTGTCCCTCAAGGACAATACGGAGGAAGACCGCCTCAAGCGCCAGATCGCCCAGGCCACCAAGATGCAGGCGGTCGGCCAGCTCGCCGGCGGCGTCGCCCACGATTTCAACAACATCCTCACCGCCATCATCGGCCATTGCGACCTCATGCTGATGCGCCACACGCCCGGCGACAGCGATTATGACGACATCCAGCAGATCCGCTCCAACTCCAACCGCGCCGCCGGCCTCACCCGCCAATTGCTTGCTTTCTCCCGTCAGCAGACGCTCCGCCCGCAGGTCCTCCAGCTCCCGGACGTCATCGCCGAAGTCTCCACGCTCCTGCGCCGCCTGCTCGGCGAGAAGGTAAAGCTGCAGGTCAAGCACGGCCGAAGTCTCGGCACCGTGCGCGCCGACCCCGGCCAGCTCGAACAGGTCATCGTCAACTTGGCCGTCAACGCCCGCGACGCAATGCTCGCCAAGGACGCCAATGCCGGCGGCACCCTCACCATCCAGTCCTACGCGGTTTCCGCCGACGACGTCCGCCGCATGGGCAGCGAAATCTTGCCCATCGGCGACTATACCGCGCTGCGCGTCTCCGACACCGGCACCGGCATTCCGCCCCAGCTCCTGTCGAAGATCTTCGAGCCGTTCTTCACCACCAAGGAAGTCGGCAAGGGCACCGGCCTCGGCCTCTCCACCGTCTACGGCATCGTCAAGCAATCGGGCGGCTTCATCTTCGCCGAGAGCGAGCCGGGGCAGGGAACCAGCTTCACCATCTACCTCCCCGTCCACCGCGCCGAAGCAACCAAAACCGCCCCGCGTAAAAAGGAGCCGGCCGGCGAGCTTTGGGGCACCGGTACCGTGCTCCTGGTGGAGGACGAGGCCACCGTCCGCGCCGTCGCCGAACGGGCGCTGACCCGCCACGGCTACACCGTCCTCCTTGCCGAAAACGGCGAAGCGGCGATCGAAATCCTGGAACGGGAGAAGCGGGTCGACCTGATGATCTCCGACGTCGTCATGCCCACCATGGACGGGCCGACCACCGCACGCGAGGCGCGCAAGCTGCAGCCCGATCTCCCGATCCTGTTCATTTCGGGCTATGCCGAGGAGCAGCTTCGCCAGTCGATCGATCTTCCCCGCGTCGCCTTTCTCGCCAAGCCCTTCACCGTGCAGAAACTGGCCGAAGCGGCGCGCGATACCCTGGCCGCGAAATAAGTGTTTCAGTTCCGGATCGAAGCCGATAAGCGAGCCGCGTGAACGCAACCCGCACCGTATTGATCGTTGAAGACGAGCCGCTCATTTCGATGATGCTCGAGGACTTTCTGGAGTCCCTCGGCCACACCATCGCCGGCACCTGCGAAAGCGTGCCCGAAGCAATGGCCCGCGTCGCCGACGGCGGCTTCGACGTCGCGATCCTGGACGTGAACTTGAAGGGCGAGCGGATCTGGCCGGTCGCCGACCGCCTGGCGGAAATGGGCATTCCCTACATCCTCGCCACCGGCGGCCATATCGAACCGCCCCCCGCCGCCCACGCCAACGCTCCGGTCCTGTCCAAGCCCTTCACCATCGACGCTGTCGAGCCGGCAATGAGCGAAGCCTGCGCGGCTTGAAGCGCCCGCGAACAAGGATGCTCTACCTTCTCCTTGTTCCCCTGTTCTTCTACCTTCTGATCCTGCTTCTGCTGTTCACGCTGCAGACGAAGATGGTGTTCCCCGCAGGCGCGGCGGGCGGCACCCTGCCTCTGCCCCACGCGGCCGAGCGTCTCACCCTCGCCACGCCGGACGGAGAGACCCTGCACGGCAGCCTGATTGCGGGGAGGGCGCCGCTCAGCGGCGCGCCGCGCCCGGTCGTCCTTGGCTTCGGCGGCAATGCCTGGAACGCCGACTCAGCGGCGCTCACCCTCCATGCGCTTTATCCCGCTTCGGACATCCTGACCTTCCACTATCGCGGCTACGCGCCAAGCACCGGCTCGCCCAGCGCATCGGCGTTGACCCGGGATGCACTCCTTATCCACGACGAGGCCGTGCGCCGCTTTCCCGGGCGTCCGATCGTTGCGGCCGGCTTCAGTGTCGGCACCGGCGTCGCCGCCCATCTTGCCGCATACCGCCCAATTGCCGGCGCCGTCCTGGTGACCCCATTCGACGAGCTCGCACAGGTAGCCGCCGACCATTATCCATGGCTCCCTGTACACTTGCTCTTTCGCCACGAATTGAACTCGGCCGCCCGGCTGCGGGAAAGCCCGGTGCCGGTTGCCATTGTCGCGGCCGCCGGGGACACCTTGATCCTCCCGAAGCGCACCGATGCCTTGCGGCGGTCGGTTCGCAATTTGGTCTCGGACCGAACTATTGCGGGGGCGGGCCACAACGACCTCTACGATCATCCCGCCTTCCGCCCCGCCATGCACGAGGCGCTGGCGGCGGTGCTCGGCTACCAAGGCCTCTCTCCCCGCTAAGTTTCCCTCTTGTTCTTCTAGAACAAACGATGTACATAGCCACTCACGCGTTGAATGGGCGGCGCGGGTCGAATAGGGAAGGTTCTCGCACATGGCGGCATCTCTCAAAGTAGTCGGAACCTCGGACAATATGGACAAGCAAAAAGCCCTCGACGCCGCCTTGGCGCAGATCGACCGCGCTTTCGGCAAAGGGAGCGCGATGCGCCTCGGCTCGCGCGAAGCCATCGCCATTGAAGCCATTTCCACCGGCTCGCTCGGCCTCGACATCGCGCTGGGCATCGGCGGTTTGCCGCGCGGCCGCGTGATCGAAGTCTATGGGCCGGAAAGCTCGGGCAAGACCACGCTTGCACTCCACGTCATCGCCGAAGCGCAGCGCAACGGCGGCACCGCCGCCTTCGTTGACGCCGAACACGCGCTCGACCCGGTCTACGCCAAGAAGCTCGGCGTCGACGTCGACAACCTCATCGTGTCGCAGCCCGATACCGGCGAGCAGGCGCTTGAGATCACCGACACGCTTGTCCGCTCCAACGCCATCGACGTTCTGGTCGTCGACTCGGTCGCCGCGCTCGTTCCCCGCGCCGAGATCGAAGGCGAAATGGGCGACAGCCATGTCGGCCTCCAGGCCCGTTTGATGAGCCAGTCGCTTCGCAAGCTCACCGGCTCGATCTCCAAGTCGAAGTGCATCGTGATCTTCATCAACCAGCTTCGGATGAAGATCGGCGTGATGTACGGCAATCCGGAGACCACGACGGGCGGCAACGCGCTGAAATTCTACGCCTCGGTTCGCTTGGACATCCGCCGCACCGGCCAGATCAAGGACCGCGACGATATCGTCGGCAACACCACCCGCGTGAAGGTGGTGAAGAACAAGGTCGCGCCGCCGTTCAAGCAGGTCGAATTCGATATCATGTACGGCGAGGGCATTTCCAAGATCGGCGAAATTCTCGATCTCGGCGTCAAGGCCGGCATTGTCGAGAAGTCGGGCGCCTGGTTCAGCTACGATTCGATCCGCATCGGCCAGGGCCGCGAGAATTCGAAAACCTATCTTCGCGAGCATCCCGAACTCGCCGACAAGCTGGAACGCGCCATTCGCGGCAAAACGGAAGAAGTCGCCGAAGCGCTGATGGTCGGCCCCGGCCCGGAAGACGATCTCTGATCGGCTTCCGCCTTGGAGCCTGCGAGGCTTTTTCAGAGACCCGGTTGCAGCAATGCAGCCGGGTTTCGCCGTATTGGGGAGAAGACCCCCCGCCAAACCATATGACATTCACGACATTCGCGGCGTTCGCGACACTTGCCGTGAGGGCGCGTGCGCTAAAGCCGCTCCCGTTCAGGGGAGAGGTTGGGGAGGGGAGCGTACAGATGACCTCCTCACGGGGTCGCGTGGCTATGCTCGACCCACGTGGCGACCGCGAACATCGGGACCATTCGCCACCTTGGGACCGCCCAACTCCGCCCGTACTCACCCAGGCCGGCTCGCAATCTCCTCAACCTCTACGTCTGCCCGGTCATGCGTATCCCGCGCCGGCTGCCGGTTCGCCCACAGCGACACCAGCAAGGCCGCGCCGCCGCACGACGTGAAGCCGATCAGAAAGGGCAGGGTGGTGCCGTTGAAATTCTGGCCGATGACGAAACCGATCAGCGCCCCGCCCACCGTGGTGATCACCCCCTGCAACGACGAGGCGGTGCCGGCGATGTGCCCCAGCGGCTCCATGGCAAGCGCACCGGCATTGGCGCCGATCAGCCCGAAGCAGGCCATGGTCATCGCCTGCAGCAGCACGAACAGCCAGATATTCTCGCCCAACGTCGCGGCGACGCCGAGGTGAAGCGCACCCATGAAGGTGAAGACGCTGAGGGCGATCAGCAGGATTCGCCGGGAGCCCAACCGCATCACCAGCCGCGAATTGGCGTAGGAGCTGAACGCCATAGGTCCGGCGATCATTGCGAACACCAAGGCGATCAGGTCCGGCCGCCCGAACACGTCGAACACGATCTGCTGCACAGAATTGATGAAGGCGAACAGCGCCCCCATCAGCAAGGTCTGGGCAAGCGTGTTGCCGATCGACTGGCGGATTCGAAGGGTGGTCCAGAAGGCGTCGACGATCGCTCCGGCGGAAAGCGGGCGCCGGTTCTCCGCGGTCAGCGTCTCCGGCAGGCGAAGCAGCATCCAGACGGCAAGCACCGCGCCGTAGACGCCAAGGCCGATAAAGATGTGCCGCCACGTCCCCACCGCCAGCACGCCCTGCCCGAAAGCGGGGGCAAGCACCGGCACGATCATGAACACGATCATCACCAGCGACATCACCCGCGCCATCGCCGGCCCTTGATAACGGTCGCGAACGATTGCGACGACCAGCACCCGCGACGCCGCCGCCGCCACGCCCTGCAAGGCGCGCGCGGCGAGCAGCAACGGAAAGCTGCTTGCAAGGCCCGCAACCAGCCCGAAGCCGCCGTACAGGATCAGCGCCCCGGCAAGCAGCTTCTTGCGCCCGAAGCGGTCCGCAAGCGGCCCCCACAGCAATTGCGCAAAGCCGAAGCCCAGCAGGTAGGCGGTGATCACCAGCTGCCGCTTATTGTCCTCGGCGACGCCAAGTGCCTCGCCGATCGCCGGCAGCGCGGGAAGCATGGCGTCGATGGCAAGCGCGTTCGACGCCATCAAGGCCGCCATCAACGCAATGAATTCCGGGAGCTTCGGCCGGCGCTCCGCCGCCGGCGCCGCCGCCGTCTGTTGATCCGTCATGTGATTCCTAGTCTTGGGAGACGCCATCTGGGTGACGCGGCGGCGCGGCGCAAGTTCCGTTGCCGCTTGCAACCGGTGCGCGAAGCATTGAGGGGAGGGGCATGAACCGCTCCCACGGAGGTACGCTGTGATCGTCGTCCACCACCTCGAAAACTCGCGCTCGCAGCGGATCCTGTGGCTGCTCGAGGAGCTCGGCTTCCCCTACGAAGTCCGCCGCTACAGCCGTGACCGCAAGACAATGCTTGCCCCGCGGTCGCTTCGCCAGGTCCACCCGCTCGGCAAGTCGCCGCTCATCGAGGACGAGGGCGCGGTGATCGCCGAGACCGGGGCGATCGTTGAATATCTCATCGACAAGGCGAACGGCCGCCTTGGCCCGCCGCCCCGCCGCGAGGACGTGCTGCGCTACCGCCATTTCCTGCATTACGCCGAGGGGTCGATGATGCCGCCGCTTCTCGCCATCCTGGTGGTGAACCGTCTCGGCCTCCTCGGCCGCCCCGCCCGCGCGCCCTTGCAGAAGATGCTCGCAGTCCACCTCGACTGGCTGGAGACGGAGCTGGCGGCGCGACCCTGGTTTGCCGGGGAAAGCTTCACCGCCGCCGACGTGATGATGAGCTTTCCCTTGGAAGCCGCCCGCCACCGCGGCGGACTTGCCGGCCGCTCCAATCTGGAAGACTGGCTTGAACGAATCCACGCCCGCCCGGCTTACGGCGCGGCGCTCGCCAAGGGAGGCCCTTATGCTTACGCTTGACCGCCGCCGCCTGCTGCTTGGAAGCGGCGGCCTTGCCCTCGCCGCCGCCGCCGGGCCGTTTCCCGCCTTGGCCAAGGACGAACTGAAGCCGATCACCGGCGACGCGCAGCCGATTACGCCCGCCGAGCGCCTCGCGCGGATCGGCAAGGCGCAGCGGCTGATGCGCCAACACGGATTGGGCTCCATTCTGGTTGAGCCCGGCGCATCGTTGACCTACTTCACCGGCGTCCGCTGGGGCCGAAGCGAGCGGCTCACTGCGGCGCTCATCCCCGCGGAAGGGGAGGCGATCGTCTTCACGCCGTTCTTCGAAGAACCGTCGGTGCGCGAAAGCCTGGCAATCCCCGCCACCATCCGCACCTGGATGGAGCATGAGGACCCGCTGAAGCTCGTCGCCGGCGCGCTTCGCGACGTGAAGGCGCACACCAAGCCGGTCGGCGTTGAGGAAACCGTCCGCTTCTTCGCCGTGGACGGACTCAGAAAGGCGCTGCCCCGCATCGACATCCGCAACGCCGCGCCGGTCACCCGCGGCTGCCGGATGATCAAGTCGCCGGCCGAAATCGCCTTGATGCAAAAGGCATCGGACGTCACCGTCGCCGCCTACCGCCACACTTACGCCCGCATCGAAAAGGGCATGACTCCGGCCGACATCGGCGCAATCATGAACGCCGCCACCCGCGCGCTCGGCGGCTCGCCCGAATTCGCGCTCGTCCTGCTCGGCGAGGCGAGCGCCTATCCGCACGGCACCGGCAAGCCGCAGGAGGTGAAGCGCGGCGAGGTCGTTCTGATGGATTGCGGCTGCACTGTCCACGGCTACCAGTCCGACATTTCCCGTACCTGGGTGCACGGCGAGGCCAATGCCGAGCAGCGCCTGGTCTGGAACCGGATGCGCAAGGGCCAGGACATCGCCTTCGCCGCCGCCCGGCTCGGCCGCCCCGCCGGAAGCGTCGACGACGAGGTGCGCGCCCAATATACCGCCTGGGGCTACGGCCCCGGCTACAAGCTCCCTGGCCTCTCCCACCGCACCGGCCACGGCATCGGCATGGAAGGGCACGAACCGGTCAACTTCGTCCACGGCGAAAAGACGCCGCTGGCGCCAGGCATGTGCTTTTCCAACGAGCCCGGAATCTACCTCCCCGGCAAATTCGGCATCCGTCTGGAAGACTGCCTCTACATGACAACGAGCGGCCCGCGCTGGTTCAGCGAGCCGCCCGCATCATTGGACCAGCCGGTCTAAAAGGGCTCGTCGCCGGGCCGGGGCGGGGCGACATGGGCAGGCGCATGCGGCGGCTCGATATCCACCGGCTCCGGCGGGTCCAGTTCACCCTCCCACTTCGCCACAACCACGCTCGCCACCGCATTGCCGACCACGTTGGTCGCCGAGCGGCCCATGTCGAGGAAGTGGTCCACCGCGAGGATCAGCAGCAGCCCCGCTTCCGGGATGTTGAACTGCGCCATCGTCGCGGTGATCACCACCAGGCTCGCCCGCGGAACGCCGGCGACGCCCTTGGACGTGATCATCAAGGTCAGCAGCATCAGGATCTGCTGCGTCATACTGAGCTCGATGCCATAGGCCTGGGCGACGAACATGGTCGCAAAGGTCATGTACATCATCGAACCGTCGAGGTTGAACGAGTAGCCGAGCGGAAGCACGAAGCTCGCGATCCGCGGCGGCACGCCGAACCGGTCGAGCGCTTCCAGCGTCCGGGGATAAGCGGCTTCGGAAGACGCGGTGGAGAAAGCCAGCACGATGGGATCGCGGATGTAGCGGATCAAAAGCTTGGTCCGCGTGCCCACGATGATGAAGCAGACGGCGAGCAGCAGCACCCAGAGCAGCACCAGGCCGACATAGAAGCTGCCCATGAAGTAACCGTAGGTGCCGAGGATCGACGGCCCCCGCTGCGCCACCGTCGACGCCACCGCCGCAAACACGGCAACCGGGGCGAAGCGCATCACGTAATCGGTGATCTGCAGCATCACCTTGACCAGCGCCTCGGTCGCCCGGACCAGCGGCCGCGCCGGCTCGCCAACCGCGGTGATCGCGACGCCGACGAAGAGCGAGAAGACGACGATCTGCAGGATCGAGTTTTCGGACATCGCCCGGATCATCGATTCTGGGAAAATGTTGCCGAAGAACTTGACGATATCGAAGGCGGAACGGTCGACCCCAGCCGAAGCCGTCGCGGAAGGCAGCGCGAGTTCAAGGCCGGTGCCCGGCTTGAACAAGGTCACCAGCAGCAGGCCGAGCGACAGGGACACGAGGCTCGCCGCGACGAACCAGCCGAGCGCCTTTGCACCGACCCGTCCAAGCGCCGCCGTGTCGCCCATATGGGCGATGCCGACGACAAGCGTGGAGAAGACCAACGGCGCAATGATCATCTTGATCAGGTGCAGGAAGATGGTCGTCAGGATCGAGAGGTAGCGGGCAATCTCCTTCACCACCGGGCCGCCTTCGGGCGTTCCGTCGCCCACGCCCATGTTGAGCGCCCAGCCGACAACGATGCCGAGCACGAGGCCCGCGAGAATCCAGTAGGTAAGACGTTTGGCCACGTGGCGCTCCCGGCTGATCAGTTGCGCCTAGGAAGGCGATTGCGGCGCTCCGGTCAAGCACCGGTTGCACGGGCGTTCGTTTCGGGCACGCGGAACAGCGGCGCTTCCTCGGGGGTTGTAAATCCTGCAGCAGGACGCTGCCGGTTGTTGCGGAGTGATGCGAATGAAGGGGATGACGCGCGCATTGCCGCTGCTCGGCGGGCTGGCGCTGGTTGGAACGGCCGTCGGCGTGTCGCTCGGCCACAGCGCCGTGTCCGAAATCAACCCGCTCTATTTCGCTGAAGCGCCCGCACGCTTCCACAGCGAACTCGTCCCCAACCAGCCCAACTGGTCGGCACCGGCCGCGCCGTTGACGGTGGCGGCAATCAGCGCTGAGGGGCTCGGCACCGGCTGCTTTGGCTGCGCTCCCGCTCGCGCCGAAGTTTACGCGGCGCCGGCGGTGGTCACCTATACGGACAGCTGGATCGCCGACGCCCGCGCCGCCGCGGCGCCGGTTGAAGCCGCGCCCGTGGAAGCAATCGCGCCCGATCCCGAGCGCGAGCGGGTGGTGCGTTACGCAACCTATCCGGTATACGCGGAGCAGCCGCAGGCTCTCGCGCAGGCGCCCGAAGCCGAAACTGCCGAGCCGGAAGCTTATGCCGCCGCGGAGTTCGTGACCGAGTAGCTTGCCAAGCTTGGCTTGCCCGCTCCCGCGCCCTCCCTTACATCGCGCGGCATGACCTCCACCAACGACATCCGCCGCTCGTTTCTCGACTTCTTCGGCCGCGAAGGCCATCAGGTGGTGCCGAGCGCGCCCCTGGTGCCGCAAAACGATCCGACCTTGATGTTCGTCAACGCCGGCATGGTGCCGTTCAAGAACGTGTTCACCGGCCTCGAGACGCGGACTTATTCCACCGCTGTTTCCTCGCAAAAATGCGTCCGCGCCGGCGGCAAGCACAACGATCTCGACAATGTCGGTTACACCGCTCGCCACCACACTTTTTTCGAGATGCTCGGCAACTTCTCGTTTGGCGATTATTTCAAGGAACAGGCGATTACCAACGCCTGGACGCTGCTGACCAGGGAGTGGGGCCTCTCGCCCGACCGCCTCACCGCCACCGTCTACCACACGGACGACGAAGCCTTCGATCTTTGGAAAAAGATCGCCGGCCTGCCCGAGCACCGCATCATCCGCATCCCCACCAAGGACAATTTCTGGGCGATGGGCGACAGCGGCCCGTGCGGGCCCTGCTCCGAAATTTTCTACGACCATGGCGACCACATCCCCGGCGGTCCTCCCGGCAGCCCGGACGAGGATGGCGACCGCTTCGTCGAGATCTGGAACCTCGTCTTCATGCAGTACGAGCAGGAGGACAACCAGATCGTTCGCGATCTGCCCAAGCCGTCCATCGATACGGGCATGGGCCTGGAGCGGATCGCGGCGGTCATGCAGGGCGTCCACGGCAATTACGAAACCGACACCTTCAAGGCGCTGATCGCCGCGTCCACCGCTCTGACGCAGAACGGCGTTACCGCCGACACGCAGGCGAGCCACCGCGTCATCGCCGATCACCTCCGCGCTTCCGGGTTCCTGGTTGCGGACGGCGTGCTGCCCGCGAACGAGGGCAGGGGTTATGTCCTTCGCCGCATCATGCGCCGCGCCATGCGCCACGCCCACCTGCTCGGCGCAAGCGAGCCGCTGATGCACCGGCTGGTTCCGCCGCTGATCGCGGAAATGGGCGCGGCTTACCCTGAGCTGGTCCGCGCCCAGCCGTTGATCGAGGAAACGCTGAAGCTGGAGGAAACCCGCTTCCGCCAAACGCTCGACAAGGGCCTCCGCCTGCTCGACGAGGCGACCGCCTCGATGGGCGAGGGGCAGACGCTTGCCGGGGAAGTCGCCTTCAAGCTCTACGACACGTTCGGCTTCCCCTATGATCTCACCGAAGACGCGCTTCGCGCCCAAGGCCTCGCCGTCGACCGCGCCGGGTTCGATGCCGCCATGGCCGAGCAGAAAGCCGCCGCCCGCGCGGCCTGGAAGGGCTCGGGCCAGAAAGCGTCGGAAGACGTCTGGTTCGACATCGCGGAAGCCCATGGCTCCACCGAATTCACCGGCTATGCCGGCCATGAAGGCGAAGGCGTGGTGGTCGCCATCGTCAAGGATGGGGTGCAGCAGACGTCCGCTGCCCCCGGCGACAAGGTGCTCATCCTCACCAACCAAACGCCCTTTTACGGTGAAAGCGGCGGCCAAATGGGCGACGCCGGCACCATCGCCGGCGACAAGGGCTTGGTCGCCGATGTCGAGGACACGTCCAAGCCGCTCGGCCGCCTCCACGCCCACCATGCCGTCATTCGCGCTGGCGAGCTCAAGATCGGCGATACGGTCCACCTGAAGGTCGATGCTGAACGGCGCGGCCGGGTGCGCGCCAACCACAGCGCAACCCACCTCCTCCACGCCGCGCTCCGCCACCGTCTCGGCAGCCACGTCACGCAAAAGGGCAGCCTGGTCGCGCCGGACTATTTCCGCTTCGACTTTTCGCATCCAAAGGCGCTGACCCGCGAGGACATCACGGCCGTGGAAGCCGAAGTGAACCGCCACATCCGCGAAAACGACGCCGTCTCCACCCGACTGATGAGCCCGGACGAAGCCATCGCCGCAGGCGCAATGGCGCTGTTCGGCGAAAAATATGGCGACGAAGTCCGCGTCCTGTCCATGGGCCGCGGCAGCGACGCCAGCTATTCGGTGGAGCTTTGCGGCGGCACCCACGTCAACGCGCTCGGCGACATCCAGCTCTTCAAAATCGTCTCGGAAAGCGCCGTCGCCTCGGGCGTCCGCCGCATCGAGGCGCTGACCGGCGAGGCCGCGCGTCAGTGGCTTCTCGCCCGCGACGAGCGCCTTCGCGAAACCGCCGCTGCCTTGAAGGCCTCGCCGGAGGAAGTCCCCGCCCGCGTCGCAACCCTGATCGAGGATCGCCGGCGCCTTGAGCGCGAGCTGGCCGAGGCCAAAAAGGCGCTCGCCATGGGCGGCGGCGGCAAGGCTCAGGAGGCGGGGCCGGAACAGGTCGGCGGCCACGCCTTCATCGGCCAGGTGTTCGACGGCATGGACCCGAAGGCGCTCCGCGGCCTGATCGATGACGCCAAGCAGCGCCTCGGCTCCGGCGTCGCGGTGGTGGTCGCGGTGAATGACGGGCGCGCCAGCGTCGCGGTCGGGGTCACCGCCGATCTTGCCGGAGCGCGGAGCGCCGTCGATCTTGTCCGCCGCGCCGTGGACGCGCTCGGCGGCCAGGGCGGCGGCGGCCGCCCGGACATGGCGCAGGGCGGTGGCCCGGATGGGAGCAAGGCTGCTGATGCCGTGCAGGCGGTGCGCGAGGCGCTGGAGAGCGTCTCGGCGTAATCGACTTTCCGGCTACTCAAGTCTCGTTCGTCCCGAGCGAAGTCGAGGGGCGCCTGCTCTGACTCCTCCTGTGCGCCCCTCGACTATGCTCGGGACGAACGGTGTTGGGGAGGTGCGCTCAACTCGTTGAACGCCGTGTTTGCGGAGGCAAAGCCCGCCCGAACACGCTCATCCCGCCAAATTCGTGGCTCCGGTCCCGCTCCTCCGACAGATGTGCCTCAAGACTCGGCCCGGTCGCATGCCGCTCAAGTCGCCGCGCTTGCTCGTCCAGCCGCTGGATCGCGCCGAGTTTCTCGTCGTTGCCGAGCTTCGCCTGCTCCACCGCCGCTTTCAGGACGCCGATTGTTTTGTCGTAAACGGCAAGCGGCACGGGGAAGGGGTGGCCGTCCTTGCCGCCATGGGCGAGCGAGTAGCGGGCCGGATCGGCGAATCGGCAGGGCGCGCCGTGGATCACTTCGGCGACCATGGCGAGGCTGCGCACCGTGCGGGCGCCGACGCCGGGTACCTGGAGGAGTTCGGTGAAATCCTTCGGCCCCGCTTCGGCGGCGGCGGCGAGAGTGCCGTGCAGGCGCCGCAGGACGACGTCGCTGCCGCGCACGTCGTGATGGTCGGGCAGGACGAGGTTGGGGAGGAGTGGCTCCGGCAAAGGGCCGCGCTCCAGCGCCGCCGCTTCCCGGGCAAGCTTGTCCGGCCCAAGCTCCCGCAACAGTTCAAGCTGCGCATGCCGCGAGCCGGCGGCGCGGCGGTCGGCGAGGTTGACGATCTCGCCCTGCCGCCGCCCCTCAATCGCTGCGTGGGGGGCATCGATGAAGTTCTCGAGCCCTTCCGACAGCCAATGGTAGCGCCGCGCCGTTCGGCTTGTGTCGTTCATGCCCTGCTGGATTACCGCCCATTTGCCGTCGTCGGCGACGATGAGGCCGTGCAGGTAGAGATCGAACCCGTCCTGCACCGCCGCGCTGTCCACCTTGGCGACAAGGCGGCTCGCCCCCGCAAGCGCGCCGCCGTCGAAGCCGGCGCGCATCCCCGCGTTGATCAGCTCCGCCGGCGTCTTGCGCGATTGCTTGCCGCGCCCGCCGCAGACGTGGAGGCCGAGCTCGCCGGCGATTGGGTTCAGCCCCCGCTTCAGCGCGCCGATGACGCTGGTGGTGATGCCCGACGAGTGCCAGTCCATCCCCATCACCGCACCGAAGCTCTGGAACCAGAAGGGGTGGGCCAAGCGGCGGAGCAGTTCGTCGCGGCCGTAGTGGTGGACAATCGCCTGGCTCATCACGGTACCGAGGCGGGTCATCCGCTCGCCCAGCCAGGCCGGCACCCGCCCGCCGTGGAGCGGCAGATCGGCACTCCCGCCACGCTTCGCCACCTAAAACCTCCTCACGCGAACAGAGGAAGAACGTTAGCAGCGGCGCTGAGCGCTCGCCAGCCTTATTGCGCCCGGGCGGAGTCGCGTAAGGTTCGGCGCTTGAGCGGCGGCTCCGCCTCCATCTCACCCTGTTCCATGATCTCCTTGCGAAGCTCGGCGCGCTTTTCGTGGATGGAGGCGATCACCGGCCCCATCGCGATGCCGAGATCGACCAGCACCGCTTCCGACAGCTGCAGCGAGGATTCCAGCGTCTCCGGCACCGCATCCGTGACTCCTGCGCGGTACAATTCGGCGGCATGGCCGGCGTCGCGGGCGCGGGCGACGATGGTCAGGCCGGGACACCAGGAGCGCACCTTCTTTGTGAGGCGTACGCTAAGCACCGGATCGTCCATGGTGAGCACCAGCGCGCTTGCATGCCCAAGGTTGAGCCGGTCGACCAGCTCGTGCCGCGCGACATCCCCGAACACGATCGGATAGCCTTCGCGCCGGCAGGCGGCGACCGTGTCGGCGCTGGAATCCACCGCCACATAGTCGCGGCCGTGGGTGGTGAGCATCTCCGCGACCAGCCGTCCGACACGGCCGAAGCCGATGATCACCACGCGAGGCTTGCCGGCATCGTCCACCCGGATCTCGCCGTCGGCTTGCACGTCCACCCGCCGGGCAGCGTCGCGGCCCAGCCGCGCGAGCAGCGGCGTCAGCGTCAGGCCAAGCGCGGTGACGATTGTCCAGAAGGCGACGGTCTCCGCAGAAATCAGCCCCGCCGCGCCGGCGGTGCCGAGCACAATCAAGGTGGTTTCGGAAGGCGAGGCCATCAGCAGGCCTGTCTCGGCCGCAACGCTCTTGCGCGCGCCCGACATCCGCAGCAGGCCGCCGGTGACGAGCGCTTTCACCACCACCACGGCAAGAAGCGCAAGTACGATCTGGCTCCAGTCGGCAGCGATGGCGGCAAGATCGAGACTCATGCCGACGGTGATCAGGAACACGCCGAGCGCCAGCCCGCGGAACGGCGCGGTGATTACCTCCACTTCGCTTGAATAATCTGTCTCGGCGATCAGGATGCCGGCAATGATCGCGCCGACGATCGGCGACAGGCCAACCGCCGTGGTGGCAAGGCTGGCGGCGATCACGACCAGCAGGCTCGCGGACAGGAACAGCTCCGGGCTCTTGGTTCGCGCCGCTTGCGCGAACAGGCGCGGCAGAAGGAAGCGGCCCAGGATCAGCATGCCGGCGATTACCGCCGCACCCAGCAGAACGGTGCTGCCCAGCGCCGACCAGCCGCCTTCCGCCGCGTGGGGTGCCATCGCGCCAAGAAAGAAGATGATCGGCACGATCGCCAGATCCTCGAACAACAGCATCCCAAAGGCGGAGCGGCCGACCGGACTCGTGGTGCCGACGAGCGGAAGCACCAAGGCGGTGGAGGAGAGAGCAAGCGCCAGCCCCAAAGCCGCCGCGCCCGCCGAGCCTTCGCCAAGGACGCGCAGGCTCAACCCGATAATCGCCGCGGCAAGCAGAAGCTCCGCCGCGCCGAGCCCGAACACCAGGCGCCGCATGTTCCAAAGCCGCCGGAAGGAAAGGTGAAGGCCGATGGCGAACAGGAGCAGGATGATCCCGAACTCGGCGAACGGCTCGATGCCATGCGCGTTCGAGATGGTGACGTAGCCGAGCCAGGGATATTGTCCCACCAGCCCGCCAAGCCCGCTCGGCCCGACCAGCAGCCCCACCAGAATGAAGCCGATCACCGGGCTTACTCGGAAGCGCGCAAAGGCGGGAATAACGATCCCGGCGGCGCCGAGGATGACGAGGGCGTCGCTAAGCGCGGAAGTGGTCTCGAAATGGGGGGCCATATTGCCTTTATGCCGCAATGGCTGCGAAAGTCAGCGGCGATGGGGGAGAAAAAAGACATTGTTGTCGTCGGCGGCGGTCCTGCGGGCATGGTTGCAGGGCTGCTCTTCGCCCGCGCCGGCCTCCGCGTCACCGTTCTGGAGAAGCATGCGGACTTCCTTCGCGACTTTCGCGGCGACACGGTTCACCCGTCCACCTTGCGCATCTTCGACGATTTGGGCTTGCGCGAGCGGCTGCTCGCCCGCCCGCACGACAAGGTGCCGGGGATCGGCGTGCTGGTCGGCGGCGAGCATTACCAGGTCGCGGACCTGTCATCCTTCGATCCGCGCTGGAACTTCATAGCCATGATGCCGCAATGGCACTTCCTCGACTTCGTCTCCGAGGAAGCGCGCCGCTACGAGGGCTTCGAGCTGCTGATGGAAGCGGAAGGGCTCGGCCTGGTGGAGCAGAAAGGGCGGGTGTCGGGCGTCCGCTTCCGCCGCGGCGGCGAAGAGCAGGAGCTGGAGGCGCGGCTTGTGATCGCCTGCGACGGGCGCCGCTCGGTGCTTCGCGACGCTTCCGCTCTGCCGCTGCGGGATCTCGGTGCCCCAATGGACGTCTTCTGGTTTCGCTTGCCGAAGGATCGTGGCGGGCGAAACGAGACCACCGGAATCTTCACCAGCGGCCGGATCATCGCGCTCATCGACCGCGGCGATTACTGGCAATGCGCCTGGGTTTTTCCCAAAGGCGAGGCGGAGCGGGTGCGCGGCGAAGGCCTCGAGGCCTTCCGCGCCGGCATTGCGGCGGTGGCGCCGATGCTGGCGGGCGCGCTGGATGCAATCGAAAGCTGGGACCACGTCAAACTGCTCACCGTATCGCTCGACCGGCTCGAGCGCTGGCACCGCCCTGGTTTGCTCGTCATCGGCGACGCCGCACACGCAATGTCGCCGATCGGCGGCGTCGGCATCAACGTCGCGGTGCAGGATGCGGTCGCCGCTGCCAACATCCTCGCCGGTCCGATGGCGTCAGGCGCGGACCCCGATCCGCTGCTCGCCCGTGTCCAGAAGCGGCGGCTCCCCGCTGTGCGCCTGGTGCAAGCCTTCCAGGCGGCGGCGCAGCGCAGCATCGTTGCGCCCGTCCTTCGACGCAAAACGGGAGAGGTGAGTGCACCTCTCCCGCTTCGATTGTTGAACCGTTTCCCGAAGCTGCGCCGCTACCCGGCGGGCTTCATCGGCTTCGGCTTCCGTGCGGAGCGAGTCCGCTCGCCCGAAAAGATCAGGCTGCGCTGACGCCCATCTTCTTTTCCAGGTTGGCGCGGATCGCTTCGAAGAATTGCTCCGTGGTCATCCAGCCCTGATCCGGGCCGATAAGCAGCGCCAGATCCTTGGTCATCTGGCCGCTCTCGACGGTTTCGATGCAGACCTGCTCCAGCGTTTCGGCGAACTGCGTCACCTCAGGCGTCCCATCGAACTTGCCACGATATTTGAGGCCGCCCGTCCAGGCGAAGATTGAGGCGAGCGGATTGGTGGAGGTCGCCTTGCCCTGCTGGTGCATGCGGTAGTGGCGGGTGACGGTCCCGTGGGCGGCTTCGGCTTCCACCGTTTTGCCGTCGGGAGTCATCAGGATGGAGGTCATCAAGCCCAGCGAGCCGAAGCCCTGCGCCACCATGTCCGACTGCACGTCGCCGTCATAATTCTTGCAGGCCCAGACGAACTTGCCGCTCCACTTCAAGGCGGAAGCAACGAGGTCGTCGATCAGGCGGTGCTCGTAAACCGTGCCAGCTTCCTCGAACTGCGCCTTGAATTCGCTGTCGAAAATCTCCTGGAAGATGTCCTTGAAACGGCCGTCATAGGCTTTGAGGATCGTGTTCTTCGTGGAGAGATACACCGGCCAGCCGCGGCCGAGACCGAAGTTGAAGCAGGCGCGGGCGAATTCGCGGATCGATTCGTCGAGGTTGTACATGCCCATGGCGACACCGGCGGCGGGGTAGTCGAACACTTCATGCTCGATCACCTGACCGTCTTTGCCTTCCCACTTCATGGTCAGCTTGCCGGGTCCGGGCACCAGGAAGTCGGTCGCCTTATACTGGTCGCCGAACGCGTGGCGGCCGACAACGATGGGGTCGGTCCAGCCCGGGATCAGCCGCGGCACGTTCTGGATCACAATCGGTTCGCGAAAAACCACGCCGCCCAGGATGTTGCGGATCGTGCCGTTGGGCGACTTCCACATCTTCTTGAGCCCGAACTCGGCGACCCGCGCTTCGTCCGGCGTGATGGTGGCGCATTTGACGCCAACGCCGTGCTTCTTGATCGCTTCGGCCGCTTCCACCGTCACCTTGTCATCGGTGGCGTCGCGATTCTCCATGCCGAGATCGTAATATAGCAGCTCCACATCCAGATACGGCTGGATCAGCCGTTCGCGGATCCATTGCCAGATGATGCGGGTCATTTCGTCGCCGTCGAGCTCGACGACCGGGTTCAGAACTTTGATCTTGGACATGGAGAGGGGCTTTCCTCGTCTCGGGAGGTTGAAAGGCTGGCGCGGCGTGTAGGCAAAGGCGCGCCGGTTGTCACCATGGACGCGCCCGCCTAAAGCGAACCCATGACATCACTCGAAAAGCCGGACCTGGTCACCACCAACGTCCGCTACCGCATGCCCAACGTCCACCCCGAGGGCCGTAAATTCGTCGTCATCGCCGCGGCAATTGCCTTGGCCTTGTTCTGGATCATCGACTGGGACGGCTTGGGCTGGATCATGCTCGGCATCACCTTGTGGGTCGCCGCCTTTTTCCGCGATCCCATTCGCACCACGCCGAAGGGGGAGGGGCTGGTGATCGCGCCGGCCGACGGCCTCGTCACCATGATCGCCAACGTGCCGCCGCCGCCCGAACTGGTAGGCGAAGATGGCCTTCCCCCCGGCCCCTGCACCCGCGTCTCCATTTTCATGAGTGTGTTCGATGTCCACATCAACCGCTCGCCGATCGCCGGCACGGTGAAGAAGGTCGTCTACATCGCCGGCAAGTTCCTTAACGCCGATCTCGACAAGGCAAGCGAGGATAATGAGCGCAACCACTTCCTGATCGAAGGCCATGACGGCACCCGCATCGCATTTACCCAGATCGCCGGCCTGGTCGCACGACGGATCGTGCCCTGGTCCAAGGTCGGCGATCAGGTCACCGCCGGCCAGCGCGTCGGCCTGATCCGCTTCGGAAGCCGGGTCGACGTCTACCTGCCTGAAGGCACGTCGTCGCAGGTGCTGCTCGGCCAGCGCACAATCGCCGGCGAGACGTTGATCGCCAAGATCGGCGTCGCCCAGGCGCTGGAGGGCGTCGCCCAGTGATTCGGCCGGTGCGCGAGCGGCGCGGCATTCCGCTCCGCGCCGTTGTTCCCAACGCAGTCACGGCGCTTGCCTTGTGCTCCGGCCTCTCCGGCGTTCGCTTCGCAATCGCCGCCGATTGGGAGAAAGCCGTCGCCGCAATCGCGATCGCCGCCGTGCTTGACGGCATGGACGGCCGAATCGCCCGAATGCTCAAGGGCCAGAGCCGCTTCGGCGCCGAACTCGATTCGCTGTCGGACGTGATCGCCTTCGGTGTCTCGCCCGCAATCATCATGCATCTGTGGGCTTTGCAGCACGTGCCGCGCTTCGGCTGGCTGTTCGCGCTTGCCTACGCCGTGTGCGCCGCGCTTCGCCTCGCCCGCTTCAACGCCGCGATCGATGTCGAGGAGCAGCCGCACAAGTCCGCCGGCTTCCTGACGGGCGTGCCGGCACCCGCCGGAGCCGGGCTGATGCTGCTGCCCTTGCTGCTGTGGATCGCAAGCGACCGCAATTGGGATTGGCTCCAGAACCCGATCGCGGTGGCGGGCTGGGCGGGGCTTTCGGCATTTCTGATGATTTCAAGTATTGCGACTTATTCGTGGACGTCGATCCGGCTGCGGCGGAACGTCCGGTTCACGGCAATGGTGATTATCGCTCTGGTGGCAGGGGCACTGGTTTCGGCGCCTTGGGAAACTCTAAGCGCGCTGACGATCCTTTATGCGGCAACCATTCCCTTCAGCATCCTGTCTTACGCCAGGTTCAAAAGGCAGCGCGGCGGGCAAAAGCCGGAGCCGCTTGCACCGGGCGCGTAGCGCCGCGTCCGAGTTCGCCGCGAAGGGCGAGCAGGATCTGCGACCAGTAAAGCCGAACGGTCATGTGGATGGCAACAACTGCCACCAAGAGCATGAGCGTGAAGAAAATCGCGGCAGCCAGATGAGTCACAGGCTTATCCCCTTATTTATCCACAGCAGAACGTCGCACTGCGGAAATTGATCCATAGAAGCTTGAGGAACAATGATGTTCATGTTCTGTTCCTTTGTCAATCCGGCTGCGGAATAATTTTTAGAGCGGAGCTACGATGGGCGGTGAGGCAGGTGACGCTGTCGTGGGGAAAAGAGTCGCAAGCCTCCCAACCTCGTCGCCCCAGCGGAGGCTGGGGCCCATGCTGAATCTCCACCCGAACCGCCGTTGCAAGGCTCAGCATGGATGCCAGCCTTCGCTGGCATGACGTGAAGGGGTGAGCGTTGAGCAACATCCAAGGCGCACTACCGCCCACCTCCGAATCCCTTGATTTACCTGCCTCCCCCGGCTAAACGCGCGCCATTCCACATGCAGGGCCATCATACCGGTGGCTGGGGTTTCCCAGTCTCTCGGCCCTGCAGAGGTATAACCGGAAGGAGAATAGACCATGGCGTCCAACGACGTTTCCATGCAGCAACTGCTTGAGGCCGGAGCGCATTTCGGCCACCAGACCCACCGCTGGAACCCGAAGATGAAGCCGTACATTTTCGGCGATCGCAACGGGGTTCACATCATTGATTTGTCGCAGACCGTGCCGCTGTTCGCGCGCGCACTCGATTTCGTTCGCGGCTCCGTTGCGTCGGGCGGCAAGGTCCTCTTCGTCGGCACCAAGCGCCAGGCGCAGGAGCCGATCGCCGAAGCAGCACGCCGTTCGGGCCAGCATTTCGTGAACCACCGTTGGCTGGGCGGCATGCTCACCAATTGGAAGACGATTTCGGGCTCCATCAAGCGCTTCAAGAGCCTTGAAGAGCAGCTTTCGGGCGACACCGCCGGTCTTACCAAGAAGGAAGTGCTTCAGCTCACCCGCGAGCGCGACAAGTTCGAGCTTTCGTTGGGCGGCATCCGCGACATGGGCGGCATTCCGGACGTGATGTTCGTGATCGACGCCAATAAGGAAGAGCTGGCGATCAAGGAAGCCAACGTTCTCGGCATCCCCGTCGTCGCCATCCTTGATTCGAACGCTTCGCCGCAGGGCATCTCGTTCCCGGTCCCCGGCAACGACGACGCCAGCCGCGCGATCCGCCTCTACTGCGACGCGATCGCCGACGCGGTTCTCGCCGGCAAGTCGGGCGGCGCCGCCAACCGCGGCGAAGACATCGGCTCGATGGAAGCCCCGCCGGCCGAAGCCGCACTGGCCGACGCGTAACCCTACCTCCCCTCCCGTTTACGGGAGGGGATTGAGGGGTGGGCAGGCCTAAGTGCCGCTTACTCCCTCCTGACATTCCCACCCCCAGCCCCTCCCGCAAGCGGGAGGGGGGCAAGAAGGATATGAGACATGGCTGAGATCACGGCCGCTTCCGTCAAGGAACTGCGCGAGCGCACCGGCGCCGGCATGATGGACTGCAAGAAAGCGCTCAACGAGAATGGCGGCGACATGGAAGCCTCCATCGATTGGCTGCGCACCAAGGGCCTCGCCGCCGCCGCCAAGAAGGCTGGGCGCACCGCCGCCGAAGGCCTGGTCGGCGTCGCCGTCCGCGGCACCCGCGGCGCTGTAGTCGAGGTCAATTCCGAGACCGATTTCGTCGCCAAGAACGAGCAGTTCCAGGAATTCGTTCGCACCGTTTCTGAACTCGTGCTCGACACGGGCAGCGACGTTGAAGCGCTGAAGTCGGCCGCCTGGCCGGCCGGCGGCACCGTTGAAGAGAAGCTGACCGCGAACATTGCGACCATTGGCGAAAATCAGTCGCTTCGCCGCGCCGCCGTTCTGGAAGTGAATGACGGCGTCGTCGTCTCCTACGTCCACAACGCCGCCGCCACCGGCCTCGGCAAGATCGGCGTTCTCGTTGCGCTTGAAAGCACCGGCGACAAGGACGCCCTTCAGGCGCTCGGCAAGTCGCTCGCCATGCACATTGCGGCGGCCAACCCGCTCGCGCTGCGCGGCGAGGATCTCGACAGCGACCTGGTTGAGCGCGAGCGCTCGATCGCCGCCGAAAAGGCGAAGGAAAGCGGCAAGCCCGACAACATCATCGAAAAGATGGTGGAAGGCGCGCTCGCCAAATTCCGCAAGGAAATGGCGTTCCTCAGCCAGCTCTTCGTGATGGACAACAAGACCAAGATCGAAGACGTCGTCGCCGCCGAAGCGAGAAAGGTCGGCGCGCCGATCCAGGTTGCCGGCTTCGTCCGATTCCAGCTCGGCGAGGGCATCGAAAAGGCGCAGAGCGATTTCGCAGCCGAAGTCGCCGCCGCCTCGGGCGTCGGCAAGGCCGCGTAAGCGTCAAAAGATCCTCCGGCGGCGCGTTCTTCGCGACGCCGGAGCTCAGGGGCGGGCAGCCAGGCCAGAGCGGAGCTCGGCTTGCTGCCCGCCCTTTTTCGTTGCCCGCTGCTTCTGCACACAAACAGCACATGGGAACATGCTTGGCAGGGAAGCGCCCCCGGCTTAGTAAGGCCTCCATTCCAGCCTTTGCCCCGATCGGACCCGACGCACCCATGCCGCGCCCGCGCTTCAACCGCATCCTTCTCAAGCTTTCCGGTGAAGTGCTGATGGGGGAAGGCCAGTTCGGCATCGATCCCGAAACCACCGGCCGAATGGCGCGCCAGATCGCCGACGCAAAGGAAGCCGGTTACGAGCTGTGCATCGTGGTCGGCGGCGGCAACATCTTCCGCGGGCTTGCGGGCGCCGCCAAGGGCTTCGACCGGGCAAGCGCCGATTATATGGGCATGCTCGCCACCGTCATGAACGCGCTCGCCATGCAGAACGCGCTTGAAAAGATCGGCGTCGACACCCGCGTCCAGTCGGCGATCCCGATGGCCAGCATCTCCGAGCCCTACATCCGCCGCCGCGCTGTCCGGCACATGGAGAAGGGCCGGGTGGTGATCTTCGCCGCCGGCACGGGCAACCCGTATTTCACCACCGACACGGCCGCCGCGCTTCGCGCCGCCGAGATGAACTGCGACGCGCTCTTCAAGGGCACCAGCGTCGACGGCGTCTACGATGCCGACCCCAAGAAGAAGAAAGAAGCCAAGCGCTACGAAAGCGTCACCTTCAATCGCGTCCTTGCCGACGATTTGAAGGTCATGGACGCAAGCGCCGTGGCCCTTTGCCGCGACAACAATATCCCGATCGTCGTCTTCAACATCCGCGAGCAGGGCAATCTTGCCCGCGTGCTCGGCGGTGAAGGCACTGCAACGATCGTTCAGAACGAGGAGTAAGCACATGCCCGCCTATGAAAAGGCCGACGTCCAGCGGCGAATGACCGGCGCCATTGAGTCGCTGAAGCACGATCTTGGCGGCCTTCGCACCGGGCGCGCATCGACCAGCCTGCTCGAGCCGGTAACGGTGGAAGTTTACGGCTCGCACATGCCGCTGGCCCAGGTTGCGACCCTGTCGGCGCCCGAGCCGCGCATGTTGTCCGTGCAGGTGTGGGACCGCTCGAACGTCGGGGCCGTTGAAAAGGCGATCCGTTCGGCGGGGCTGGGGCTCAACCCGATCTCCGAGGGGCAGACCCTGCGGCTGCCGATCCCCGATCTGACGGAGGAGCGCCGCAAGGAACTTGCCAAGCTCGCCAGCCAATATGCTGAAAAGGCACGCATTGCCGTCCGCAACGTCCGCCGCGACGCGATGGACAGCCTTAAGCAGGACGAAAAAAAGCACGAGATCAGCGAGGATGAGCGCAAGCGCCTCGAGACCGAGGTTCAGAAGCTGACCGACGACACGATCAAGGAAATCGACGGCGCGACTGCGGCCAAGGAAAAGGAAATCATGACAAGGTGATCGGCAAAGCGGCCAAGATCACTTCGGGCGCCGAGGAGACGGGCGCGCCGGGCGGAGCGGTTCCGCGTCATGTCGCCATCATCATGGACGGCAACGGGCGCTGGGCGAAGGCGTGGGGGCTTCCCCGGGCCGCCGGCCACCGCCAGGGGGCCGAAGCCGCCCGCCGCACCATCCGTGCCGCCGGGGAGGCTGGCGTCCAGTGCCTTACGCTGTACGCATTCTCGTCGGAGAATTGGCGCAGGCCGGAAGGCGAGATCAGCGACCTGATGGGCCTGCTGCGCTTCTACATCGGCGCCGAGCTCAACGCCCTCCGCAAGGAAGGCATTCGCCTGGTAATCCTGGGCGATCACAAGGCCTTCCCGGCCGATGTTGCCAAAATGGTCGATCAAGCCGTTGCCCGCACCGCGGACAATGATCGGATGACCTTGGCCATTGCCTTGAACTACGGCTCCCGCGCCGAACTGGTGAACGCCGCCCGCGCGCTTGCCGAACGCGTCGCGGCCGGTGAAATCGCGCCCGGCGACATCGACGACGCGGCGATCGAGGCCGAGCTCGACACAGCCGGCCTGCCGCCGCTGGACCTCGTCATCCGCACGTCGGGCGAGCATCGCTTGTCCAACTTTCTCCTCTGGCAGGCCGCTTATGCGGAGCTCGTCTTTGTTGATACGCTGTGGCCCGATTTCGACGGGCAAGCGCTGAACGCCGCTCTCGCCGATTATGCGGGGCGCGACCGGCGCTTCGGTGGCCGATGAGCAGCGAAGCGCCCGCAAAGAAGAATAGCGATCTCCCCACCCGCTTCGTTGCGGCCGTGGTGATGATCGTCGTCGCCTGCGCCGCCATCTATATCGGCGGCTGGGTGTTCCGCCTGCTGGTTGCCGCCGGCGCGGCGGTGATGCTGGTGGAATGGGGCGATATGCACCGCACCGGCCGCGTCCGCACCCTCGCCGGCGCACTTCTGCTGGTGGTGACGTTGCTCGCCGTCAGCCAATACCTCTACCCGGTCGGCGCAATCGACGTGATCGACGGTGTTGAAGGCATATTCCTTGAAAGCTTCGACGAGCTGTGGCGCGGCTTTGCCGTCATTGCCGGCATCGCGCTCCTCTACGCGCTGGTCAGCCGCCGCCTCTCCAGCGGCTGGGGCCTGTTCTACATCGGCGCGCCCGCTTTCGCCTTGCTGGTGCTGGAATGGGCGCGCTTCGATCTCGTGCTCTGGGCAATGCTGGTCACCTGGTCGACCGACATTTTCGCTTATTTTGCCGGCCGCTCGATCGGCGGGCCGAAGCTCGCGCCCAAGATCAGCCCCAACAAGACCTGGGCTGGCCTGATCGGCGGGATGGCGGGGGCAGGGGTGGTGGGGGCGATCGCGGCCTACCTGTTCGAGCTCGACCTCCTGTTCATGCTCGCGGGCGCGCCGATGGGGCTCCTCGCCCAGCTCGGCGACCTTTACGAAAGCAGGGTCAAGCGCCGCCTAGGCGTCAAGGACAGCGGTTCGATCCTGCCCGGCCATGGCGGCGTGCTCGACCGGGTCGACGGGCTTCTCCCCGTCGCCATCGCCACGATCCTGCTCCTCATCCTGGTGCTGCGCGGCGCGTGACGAATAAACGAAGCGTCACCATTCTCGGCGCAACCGGGTCCGTCGGGCGTTCAACGCTTGATCTGATCGCGCGCGCGCCGGACGCTTTCAAAGTGCTGGCGCTGACCGCCAACCGCGACGTCGAAGGCCTTGCCGCCGCGGCCCGCCAGGTGAGCGCCAAACGCGCGGTGGTTGCCGACGAGGCGATGCTCCAGCCGCTGCGCAACGCGCTCGCCGGCACCGCCACCGAAGCGGCGGCTGGCCCGCACGCAATCCTCGAAGCCGCGGCAGCGGGCGCGGATTGGACCATGGCGGCGATCGTCGGCTGCGCCGGCCTTGCGCCCACCATGGAAGCGATCCGCGGCGGCAAAACCGTGGCGCTTGCCAACAAGGAGGCCCTCGTCTCGGCCGGCGCGCTGATGACGGAGGCCGCCGCCGCCTCGGGCGCCAAGATCCTGCCCGTTGATTCCGAACACAACGCAATCTTCCAATGCTTCGACGCGGCCCGGCCCGCCTCGGTGCGGCGCATCGTTCTGACGGCAAGCGGCGGCCCGTTCCGCGCCAAGAGCCTCGACGAAATGCGCGGCATGACGCCCGCCCAAGCGGTCGCGCATCCCAATTGGTCGATGGGCGCCAAGATCTCTGTCGACTCGGCGACCTTGATGAACAAGGGGCTGGAGCTGATCGAGGCCTTTCACCTCTTTCCGCTGCCCGCCGAAGCATTCGACGTGGTGATCCACCCGCAATCGGTGATCCACAGCCTGGTTGAATATGTCGACGGCTCCTTTCTCGCCCAGCTCGGCGCGCCCGACATGCGGATCCCGATCGCCTACACGCTCGCCTGGCCGGAGCGGATGGAGACGCCGTGCGAGCGGCTCGACCTGGTGAAGGTCGGCACCCTCAACTTCGAAGCACCCGACCTCCAGCGCTTCCCCGCGCTCGCCCTCGCCCAGGACGCGCTCCGAACCGGCGGTGCCCGGCCCGCGATCCTCAACGCAGCCAATGAAATCGCGGTAGAAGCCTTTCTTGCCAACGGCATAGCTTTCCTCGATATTGCATCGGTGGCCGCGGAAACCTTGGAAAGCTGCGATCCGCCCGCCCCGGCTTCGGTCGAGGAAGTGCTGGAGGTGGATCGCCAGGCCAGGGCAGCGGCCCACCAAATCAAACGAAAGTTTCAGCGTTGACGAGTGGCAACCCGGGTTTCTTCTGGACGATTCTGAGCTTCCTGCTGGTTATCGGGCCGCTGATCTTCGTCCACGAGCTCGGCCATTATTTCGTCGGCCGCTGGTTCGGCGTGAAAGCCGATGTCTTCTCCATCGGCTTCGGCCGGGAGATCGCCGGCTGGACGGACAAGCGCGGCACCCGCTGGAAGCTCTCCTGGCTGCCGCTGGGAGGCTACGTGAAGTTCGCCGGCGACATGAACCCGGCGAGCCAGCCGAGCCCCGAATGGCTTGCGCTTTCCGCCGAGGAGCGGGCGCAGACCTTTCAGGCCAAACCCGTATGGCAGCGCTTCCTGATCGTCGCCGCCGGCCCGTTCACCAACTTCCTCCTCGCGATCATCATCTTCACAGGCTTTCTTGTCGCTATCGGCGAGCCCCGGACGCCGCCCATCGTGTCCGGAGTCGATCCCCGCACCGCCGCCGCAGCCGCCGGGCTTCAGCCGGGCGATCGGATCCTGTCTATCTCGGGCAATCGCATCGATCGCTTCGAAGATATCTCCCGGCACGTCATGCTCCACCCGGGCAAGCTGGTGGTGATCGCCTATCAGCGCGGCGCCGAGACGCGCGAAGTGCAGACCCGCCTCACCTTGAACGTGCAGCGCGACCGCTTCGGCAACGAATTCCGCAGCGGCTTGCTCGGCGTTCGCGGGGAGCCCGTGATCGAAGACGTTTCGCCGGTTCAGGCGTTCGGCGGCGCATTCCGGATGACCTGGAACGTGGTCACCACCACGGTGGAAGGCATCGGCCAAATCGTCACCGGCAAGCGTTCGGTGAAGGAGCTTGGTGGGCCGCTCAAGATCGCCAAATATTCGGGCGAGCAGGCCAGCTTGGGCATTCTCGCCTTTCTCTGGTTCGTGTCGGTGATCTCCATTAATCTGGGCTTCATCAACTTGTTGCCAATCCCTATGCTCGATGGCGGGCACCTTCTCCTTTATGCAATTGAAGGGGTTCGCCGGAAGCCGCTCAAGCCCCAGGCGCAGGAATGGGCCTTTCGTACCGGGCTGGCAGCACTTTTGGCGTTGATGGTGTTCGTAACCTTCAACGATCTGGCGTCTTTTGGTCTTTGGTCCCGGCTTGGCGGCTTGATCGACTGACGCGGATGGGGCAGGGCTAGGCGCAACAGGGAAACGCATAAGGCGCTTGCAGCGCCTGGCATTATTTTTAGGGCGGGGACCCCGTGACAGCGAATAAGAAAAACCTTCAGCGCCGGCGTCTGTGCTCGGCCCTTCTGGTCGGCACCATCCTCGGCGGCCTGGCGGCGCCTGCCCTTGCGCAGGCCGGACAGCCGGCGCCCGGGGCGGCGGAGCTGCCGCCAATCGCGGCTCAGCCCCAGGCGGAAACCCAGATCATCCGCTCAATCGCCGTCAGCGGCAACCAGCGGCTCGAACCGGAAACGGTGGTTTCGTACATGAAGCTGCGCGTCGGCGAGGCTTACACGTTTGAACGGCTCGATGAGGCACTTAACGACCTCTACAAAACCGAGCTTTTCGCAGACGTTCAAATTCTTGGCGGAAGCACCGGTAACCTCGTCATCCAGGTCCGCGAGAATCCGGTGATCAACCGCATCGTTCTTGAAGGTAACAAGCGGATCAAGGACGACAAGATCGGCCCCGAGATCCGGCTCGCCCCGCGCCAGATCTTTACCCGCACCAAGGCGCGAGCCGACGTTGCGCGGATTATCGAGCTGTACCGCCGCCAGGGCCGCTTCGCCGCCCAGGTCGAGCCCAAGATCGTTCAGCTCGAACAGAACCGCGTCGACGTGGTGTTCGAAATCAACGAAGGTCCGCGTTCCAAAATTCGCGAAATCAACATCCTCGGAAACGAGAAGTTCTCCGACGGCGACCTTCGCGGCGAAATGGTGACCAAGCGCACCGGCCTTTTGAGCTTTCTCGGCTCGGGCGCGGTCTACGATCCCGATCGCCTCGCGTTCGACCAGCAGAAGCTTCGCCAATTCTACCTCACGGAAGGCTATGCCGATTTCCGCGTCGTCTCCGCCGTCGCCGAACTCACCTCCGACCGGCAGGACTTCATCATCACCTACGTGGTGGAAGAGGGTCAGCGCTATAAATTCGGCGAAGTGAAGGTCGAAAGCGCCCTTCGCGACTTCAAGAGCGAACTTCTTGAGAAGCTGCTGCCGATGAAGACGGGCGACTGGTACAATGCCAAGCAGATCGAGGACACGGTGACGTCGCTCACCGAAAGCGCCGGCCTGTTCGGCTACGCCTTTGCCGACATCCAGCCGCGGTTCGAGCGCAACAAGGAAACGCTCACCATGGACGTCACCTTCGTGGTGGCGGAAACTCCGCGCGTTTACGTGGAGCGCATCGACATCAACGGCAACACCATCACCCGCGACAAGGTGATCCGCCGCGAATTCCGCGTCGCGGAAGGCGATCCGTTCAACTCGGTGGCGGTGAAGCGTTCGCGCGACCGCATCCAGTCTTTGGGCTTCTTTCAGGAGAATCTGGAAATCACCCAGACGCAGGGCTCCGCCCCCGACCGGGTGGTTCTCGGCGTCGATGTTGAAGAAAAGGCGACGGGCGAACTACAGCTCTCCGCCGGCTTCTCCAGCCTTGAACGGATTCTGCTCAACCTGTCGATCCGGCAGCGCAACTTCATGGGCAAAGGCCAGGAACTGCGCGCGAGCGTCAACTATTCCAGCTATTCCAAATCGGTGGAATTGGGCTTCACCGAGCCATATTTGTTCGATCGCAATATCGCGCTCGGTGCCGACATCTACCGCCGCGATTTCTCGCCGTTTAACCGGATCGGCGGGCAGCGGCAGACGCCGTACAAGCAGGTCTCGACCGGCCTTCAGCTCCGCACCGGCGTTCCGATCACCGAATTCCTGTCATTCGCCGGCCGCTACGGACTTAGCCAGGACAAGCTGGACCTTGGCGCGAGCTATTTCATCGATCCGGATGGTACCGGCCCGCTCCCGCCGGTCTGCAACACGTCCGGGCCCGGCGGTCGTTTTTACTGCGAATCTCTAGGCGAACGCATCACTTCGTCGGTCGGCTACTCGCTTGCCTACGACTCCACCGACAGCCGGATTCGTCCGACGCGCGGCAATCGCATCGTTCTCAATCAGGACTTTGCGGGACTCGGCGGCAGCGTGAAGTATCTGCGGACCCGCCTTAATGCGTCCAAATACATACGGCCGCTGAACAGCTTTGTTCTGCAGCTGTCCGCCGAGGGCGGGTATATCCACAGCTTCGAAGATCCGAAGAGCCCGACGTCTGATCCGGTTCGTATCATCGATCGCTTCTACCTCGGTGAACCGCAGATTCGCGGCTTCGACATCCGAGGCATCGGTCCTCGGGTGCAGCGCTTCAGCTTCACCGGCGAGAACAACCCGGACTTCAGCGACCGCACCACCCTCACCGGCAACGACGCGCTCGGCGGCCGCGCTTATTATTTGGCACGTGCCGAGGTCGATCTGCCGCTCGGCGCTGGTATTCGGGAGATGGGCCTACGCCCATCCGTCTTCGTGGATGCGGGCGCCGTGTTCGGGCTGCGCGACCCCGCGACGATCAGCCGGCAAAATTGCACCGGCAAGCCGCCGAACACCTCGACGGGCGATCCGGGGATTCCGGACGCCGTGGTCGACGCTGGGGTAACCTGCCCGACGGGGACCACCGCCTCCGGCGGCTTTGTGGAGCGTTATGTCGGCGACACAATGAAGCCGCGCATCTCCGTCGGCTTCGGCGTCAACTGGACCTCGCCCTTCGGCCCGTTCAGGATCGATATAGCCAAGGCGCTTACAAAAGCTGAGGGTGACGACACCAAGCTTATTACCTTCAACGTAGGGACTGCATTCTGATGAAGAAAATCATACTCGGCACGGCCGTTGCCGCGCTTTCCATGAGCCTTCCGGGCGTTGCCGTTGCGCAGCGTGCCCCCGGTGCCGTGATCGTTGTCGTCGACACTGACCGCATCTATCGCGACTGCAACGCCTGCCGCGTTGCGCAGACGCAGCTCCAGACGCAGGCGACCGCTCTGCAGCAGCGGGCGCAAACACTCGGCACGCCGATCCAGACGGAGATGCAGTCGATCCAGCAGGCCGCTACCGCCGCCCGCGCCCAGGCCGGCGCCGCCCGCACCACGGCCGAAGCGGCGCTTCAACAGCGCCTGCAGCGTCTCCAGCAGCAGGAAACCACGGCCAACCAGGAAATCCAGCGGGGCGAGCAGACGCTTCGCTCAACCCAGGCGCACGTGCTTCAGCAGATCAACGTCCGCCTGAACCCGATCATCAACACGGTTATGACGCAGCGAAACGCCAACGTTGCGCTTGACGTGAACGCAACGCTGGCACGCGCCCAGGGCCTTGACGTCACCGACGCCGTTCTGGCGCTGCTCAACCAGCAGCTCCCCAGCGTCAGCGTCACGCCGCTGCCGCAGGCGCAGCAGCCGGCCGCGCCGCAGCCCACGGGCCGGTGAGCACCGAAACCACTGAGGCAAGCGCCGTCATCGGCCCGCTGGATATCCGGCGGGTGATGGCGGCGTTGCCGCATCGCTACCCGATGCTGCTCATCGACCGGATCGAGGAGCTGGTGCCGCGGAAGCGGATCGTTGCCATCAAGGCGGTGACGATCAACGAGCCTTTCTTTCAAGGCCACTTTCCGACTCGCCCGATCATGCCCGGTGTGCTGATCGTTGAAGCGATGGCGCAGGCCTCCGGTGTGCTTGCCGTGGAATCGCTCGGCCTCGCCGGCTCCGGGAAGCTCGTCTACTTCATGGCGATCGACGGCGCGAAGTTCCGCCGCCCGGTTGAGCCCGGTGTGCTTTTGCGCATCGAGATCGAGCTGGTCCAGGACCGCGGCTCGGTCTGCAAGTTCGCCGGGAAAGCCTATGTCGAAGGCAAGCTCGCCGCCGAGGCAAGCTTCACCGCGATGATCGCCGATCCGCCGAAGGATTAAGCAGGGCGCCAGCCCTCCTCGGTTTTTTCAATTCCGAATACCTCGCGGATGACACCGCCGCCAATGAGCGCGCGCGCGTCGCCATCCGCTTCGATCCTCCCGCCATTCATCACGATCAGGCGATCTGCGTAACGGGTGGCCAGATCGAGGTCGTGAAGCGCAATCAGCACCGCTTGCCCGTCTGAGCGTGCCACGTCGGCAAGATGATCCATCAGCCTGAGCTGCCACAACGGATCGAGGTTCGCGACCGGCTCGTCCAGCAGGAGCAGCTTCGGCCGAGCGGCGAGAGCGCGGGCGATCAGCACCCGGCTCCGCTCTCCGGTCGACAGCCTATCCACCCGCCGATTTGCAAAGGGTAGAAGTTCGAGCGCCTCCAGCGCCGCTCCCGCCTCGCCCTCCAAAGCCCCCGCGGGGAGCCCAAGCCGAACCAGATCGCGTGCGGTGAGCGGCCACGCCGCCTCCCGCGCGGCGGGAAGGTAGGCCAGCAGCCGCCGCCGGGTTGCCGGGGTCGCGGATTGCAACTTTTCGCCGTCGATGGTCACCGTACCGGCAGGGTTTCCGATACCCGCCAAGGCATGAAGCAGGCTGGTCTTGCCGCTGCCGTTGGGGCCGACGAGGCAGACTAGCTCCGGTTCCCCTATGCGAAGATCGGTTTCGCTCAGGCGGCCCGTCAGAGTGAGGCCCTTGGCTTCAACAAGGGCGCTCACCGGCTCAAGCTCCACCGCATGTGGGCGACCAGCCACAAGAAGAAAGGAGCGCCAAGCAAGGCGGTGACGACTCCGATCGGCAAGGTCCGCCCCAGCGGCAGCGTCCGCACCGCTAAATCGGCGAGGAGCAGCAAGGCGCCGCCGAGCATCGCCGCCGGCAGCATCGCCCGCCCTGGATGGCCGCGTGTAAGGAGCCGCGCGAAAATCGGCGCAACCAGCCCGATGAAACCGATCGCGCCGCAGATCGCCACGCAGGCGCCGACGCCGACGGCCGTCAGCGCCACGATCTCCAGCCGAAGCCGGCGCACGTCGAACCCGAACGACTGAGCCACGTCTTCACCAAGCGTAAGGCTGTCGAGCGGCGCGCGAAGCCGGAGGAGCAGCAAGGTCGCGGCGATTGCCGGAACGCCGGCAAAGGCCGCCTGCCCAAGGCTGCGGTCGACGAGCGAGCCCATCAGCCAGTCATAGGCGTCGTAGAATGCAAAGGGGGAGGGGGCGAGCGCGAGCGCGAGCGTGGTCAACGCTCCGGCCAGCGCGCTGATCGCAAGGCCGGAAAGAAGCAAAGTGGCCGTCTCCGCCCGTCGTCCGGCGAGTGCGAGAAGCAGGATCAAGGCTCCGAACGCGCCGCCCACGGCGCCGATCGACAGTGCAATGGGCGAAGCGAAGCCGAGCAGATAGGCGGTCACCACCGCGCCCAGCGCCGCGCCGCTGGTTGTGCCGGTCAGATCGGGAGAGGCGAGGGGGTTTGCGAACAAGGCCTGGATCGCGGCCCCCGCGCAACCCAGCATCGCCCCGTAGGTGAGAGCAAGCAGCGCCCGCGGCAGCCGCAGCTCCTGCAGAACCGCCGCGGCAAGCGCCGGATCGGCCTCCCGAAGCTCAATCAGCGCACCGAGCGGCGTCAGCAGCGAGGCCGCGAAGCACAGGCCGAGCAGCAGGCCCAGCGCGAGGTACAGCCGCTTGCTCACCGCGCCAGCGCCCCGCGCAGGCGCCGGACTTCAGCCACCATCAGCGGGCCCATGCAGTTCCACAGCCGCCCATCGGTGTGGATCGTCTTCGAGCGGCCTTTGCCTTGCGCCAGCGGATGGGCAAGCCAGCGCTGCTCGCCCGAATATTGCCCTGCACGGTAATTGGAGCGCAGCAGCACCGCCGGCGGCCGCACGAGCAATTGCTCCAGGCTAATCCGGTCCCCCGTCAGCGGGCGCTGCCTCAGCCCGGCAAGCGCCATCCACTGCGCGCCGAGGCTGCCCGCCCCGACGCTCCGCCCGCCCCCGCCAAGCCACACCGCGTCCTGGCCCCGCGCAGGGCGGCTCGTCTTCAGCGCTGCAATCGCCGCCAGCACCGGCCGCGCCTCCCGATCCCGGCCAAGCGCGCCGGCCAGCCGCGCTACCGCCTGCTCGATGTCGCCGATGCTTTGCGGATAGGGAATGTCCAGCGTCGGGATGTTGAGCTTGGCCGCGATCCGCAGCCGGTCGCGCGCGCCGCCGCCCATGGTCAGCACCAGATCCGGCTTCAGCGCCGCCACCGACACCAGGCTCCCGTCGTTGCGCGGAAACCGCCGCGCTTGGCGCCACAGCGGGCTTTCCGCTTCCGACTGGACCAGGTGCGTTACCGACGCGATGTGCCCCGGCGCGGCGAGCAGCAGCAGCAGCTCGTCCGTGCACAGGTTCAACGACGCCACGCGCCGCGGCGCCGCATCGGCCGCCGGCGCTGCGACAAGCGCAAGGCTAATCGCCGAAACGAATGCGAAGCCCCGCATCCACCGTCCTCCCCGCCGTCGCATAGCCGACCGCGTCCTGGTAGTTCGCATCGAACGCATTCTCCGCCCGCGCGAATGCTTCCACGCCCTCCGCCACTTCCCATCCGACGCGCAAGGAGGCGAGCAGATAATCGTCCAGCGTCACCCTCTCATTCGGAAAGACGTCGAAGTTGGTATCCTTCCGCGCCCCAACCCACGCAGCGCTCGCGCCCCAGGAGAAGCGCCGGTGCGTTCCGGTCGCGAGCAGGTTGGCTTGGTGCTTCGCCCGCCGCGCCTCCCGAACCAGAGTCGCACCTTCCACCTGCCGCTCCCCCGCATCGACAAGGGTGTAGTTGGCCGCAACCAGCACCTCCGCCGCCGGGCGCCACGACGCATCCAGCTCCACCCCCCGCCGCCGGCTCTTGCCAGTCGTGTTCGCGGTGCTGCCGATAAAGGTCACGGGGGCGAAGGTCTCGACGATCTCGTCCTTCAGCCGGTTGGAAAAGGCCGTAGCGCCAAGGCCGAACGCACCCTGTTCCCAGCGTACCCCCGCTTCCCATCCACGAGAGCTCTCCGGCTTCAGATCCGGATTGCCGACGAAGTTGCCCGGGAAAAAGCCGTACAGGTCGTAAAAGCTCGGCTGCGCGATCCCCTCGCCATAACCGACATGCAGGCGCCAGCCTTCCGCCGGCCGGAACAGGGCTGCGGCGCGCAACGTGGTGGCGTCGGCGAAAGCGCTGAACCGGTCGTGGCGCACCGCCACGTCGGTGGAGAATGCCCGTGTCCACTCCGCCCGCCATTCCCCTACCAAGGCAGTAAGGTTGCGCGAGCGATCCTGGTCGGTGCCACCGAAATAGACCTGGTCCCGCGCCCGGAAATCCTCCGCCTGATGCTCGACGGCGGCCGTGAAGCGATGCCCGCCGAAGCCGCGCGATACCTGCCCCGTGAAGCTCAGCCGCTCCCCAGCGGTGAGGTTCAGCGGCGTATCGCCCACCCGGTTGCGGTTCACGCTGCCCAGGTAACCGGCAGCCCCGCTCACCGCCCAGCCGCCAAGCTCCGCCTCCACCCAGGCCCGCACTGCGCCGATGCGGTTGCGCGTGTTGTCGAGCGTGTCGCCGCGCGCAAACGTCAGCGGGTCGTAGCCATCGAACGCGCTCGTCCCTTCGGTCCAATGGCCGACGACCCCCGCTTCCAGTCTCTTGTTGGGGCGGAACACCGCCTTCACGCTGCCGTGCCGGTTGCTGAAGCCGTCGCGCTCACCGCCTGCGCCCAAGCTGTCGATGCCGTCGCTACGCAGCCACCCACCGGAGGCAGAGAGGCCGAAATCCCCACTTTGCACCGAAGCCCGCCCCGCTACCCGCGCACTGTCCAGGCTGCCATATTCGCCAAGCGCGCTGACGCCGCCGCCGCCCCGCAGCGGATCGGCCGTCTCCACTGCAACCACGCCGCCCAGGGCTTCCGAGCCCCACAAGGCCGATTGCGGCCCGCGCACCAGCTCGATTCTGGTCAACGCATCCGCCGTCAGCAGCTCGAACCGCGCGGCATTGCCCGCCGCCGGATCGTTGAAGCGGATGCCGTCCACGAACAACAAAGAGTGGTTGGCCTCGGCGCCGCGAATGCGAAGTTCGGTCAAGCTCCCGCGCGGCCCGGTCTGCGACACCGACGCGCCCGGCAGCAGCCGCAACGCATCCACCGCCAGCGGCAAATCCAGAGCCTCCAGCGTCTCCGCCTCCAGCACGCTCGCCGAAACCGGCGCCTCCGCCGCCTCCACAGGCGTCCGGGCCGCGGTCACGACAATGGCTTCTTCAACCGGCGCTGCAGCAGCGGCACCGGACAGCAACGACAAAACGAATAAGGACATGGAACCTCCGAGAACAGACGACACACGAATGCCGTCTCGGAGGAATCGAAAACGCGCCGGTGGGCTAACGCTCGCGATGCCACGCGCCGCAGGCTGGTCCCGGCCGGGCACGGACGACAAGCGAGGGCAGGTCTCCTGGCTTCACGGGTCGGTGGCTTGTCTCTTTCTTGAAAAGAGGGCCTCGCCGCTTACAGTTGCGGGCACAGCGCCGGTTTCTCACCGGCTTCCCATTTTCACCCGGCTCGCGCCGGGCACCTTCGCTACGTCCGGGTTATTGCACCGCAGCGCGGCTTGTCAATCGAGGCCTCCGCTTGTACAGCGCCGGTCACTTTCGGACAGGCTGGTCGGAAACCAGCCGCACCCCAAGGAAACCAAACATGAAGACCGATACCCACCCCGATTACCACATGATCAAGGTCCAGATGACCGACGGCACCGTGTTCGAGACGCGCTCGACCTACGGCAAGGAAGGCGACACGCTGCAGCTCGACATCGATCCCAGCGTTCACCCGGCCTGGACCGGCGCCACCGGCCGCATGCTGGATCAGGGCGGTCAGGTCGCGCGCTTCAACAAGCGCTTCGGCGGCCTCAGCCTCAGCAAGAAGTAAAACGGAAAGCGCGTGGTCCCGACCCTCGAGACCGCGCGCCTCCGCCTTCGCGCCATCCGCGAAGAGGATCTCGACGGCCAGGCAGCGATGCTGGCCGATCCTCAAATCACGCGCTTCGTCGGCGGCCAGCCGATTTCCCGCGAGGAGACCTGGCGCAAGCTCCTCGCCGGCCGCGGCATGTGGGACGTGCTCGGCTTCGGCTATTGGACGCTCGAAGACCGCGCCGACGGCTCCTACCTCGGCCAGATCGGCTTCGCTGACTTCAAGCGCGGACTGCAGCCGTCGATCGAGGGGCTACCTGAAATGGGCTGGATGCTGGCGCCGCATGCGCAGGGCAGGGGCGTCGCCACCGAGGCCGCGCGCGCCGCGCTCGGCTGGGCGGACGAGGCGCTTCCCGGTCGCGAAGTCGTCGCGATCATCGACGAAGGCAATGCACCTTCCATCCGGGTTGCGGAGAAAGCCGGCTTCTCCCGCCGCGAACCGGCGACCTACAAGGATGCGCCGATCCTGATCTTTCGCCGCCCCTAGATCCGTTCGCAAACCAGCAGCGGCCGCGGGCCGCCGGGGCCGACCAACCCGATCGGCAGGCTCTTGAGCCGCAGCGTCGGCGGCAAAGGCGGGCATTCGCCGGACAGTTCGAACACCGCCCGGCCACCCGGTGTGAGAATCTCTCCCACCCGAACCAGCAGCTCCCGTACAACCGACACCGGCAGACCGTGGCGAAGGCAAATCGCAGCATCGTGCGGATAGTCGGAAGGGACGCTGAGCTGTGGGCAATGCACGAACGAAGCCGGTTTCGGCGAGAGCCCGGCAAGCGACTGCGCCCGCGCCACTGCATCCGGGCAGGAATCCACTCCGCGAACCGCATGTCCCTTTGCCGCAAGCGCAAGCGCAAGCCGTGCACCGCCGGAAGGTAGAACCAGGATTCGCGCCGGCGCGGCAAGGCCCAGCGCCTGCTCGATGAAATGGGCTTCCGCTTCGGTCTCGTGGGCCGGCACCACCGAGTCCCAGAAACGTTCGAATAAAGGTGCAAAGCCGAGCGTTCCGGTGTCGGCACTGTTGCACGCAAAATCGTCGGGCCCGGTGTTCACGCGCCCTCCTGGGGTGGCTGGATGGGCATGGTGTGCGGGCAATGTTTCGGAATTGTGTCTCGAATGGCGGGCTTTTGTGTCAATTGTGTCAGCACCGGCGCGGCTGGCGTCCCGGCCCCTCACATTGTACAAAGGTGACGCCCTCGGGGAGGGCATGCGGTGGGGATCGTAAGTGGCTGATTCGAACATGGCGGAAGCAGGCGTCGCGGCGCTTGACGAGGCGGACCTGCGCCTCCTTGTGGAGCAATTGCCCGCGCCCTGCTGGTTCGCCGCGCCCGATGGGCGGATCCTGTGGCTCAACTGGCGCCTTGCCGAACTTGCCGAGGACGATCTGCCCGCGCTTCGCGAGGCGATCGAAGGCGGCCTCCGCGCTTCGCAAAGCCGCGTCTCCGCCTCCTTCGGCTTCACGCTTCCCGGCGTCCGCGCCGCCTCGCGCCGCTTCCGCTGCGAAGCGCAGGTCTGGCACGATCCTTCGGGGCGGCTAATCGGCTGGCTTGGTTCCGCAACCGAAGCCTACACCGCGCCGGAGCCCTACCAGGCGTTTCTGCTTCGCCTCGGCGACCGCATCCGAGAGGAAAGCGACGCGGAGAAGATCCTCGCTTTCGCCTCGGAAGCCGTCGGCGAGGAGCTCGGCGTCGAACGCGTCGTCTATGCCAATGTCGATATGGCTGAAGGCATCATGCACGTCAGCCGCGACTGGCGCTCCGACGGCACCACCGTGCCTGCCCACCACTTTCCCATGTCGGTTTATTCCAACGATTATGTCGACCGTCACTCGCGGGGAGAGCCGATCTTCTCCTGCGACGTGTGCAACGATCCCGATGTCGATCCGGTGCTGAGCCAGCGCTTCGTCTCGGCGGGCGTTCACGCTTTCTTGAGCGTTCCCCTCGTCAAGAACGGCACCTTGCGCGCCGTCATGGCAGCCCAGCAATTCCACTCGCGTCTGTGGACCGAAGCCGAGATGCGCCTCTTGGACGAGGTTGCCGATCGCACCTGGACCACGGTGGAGCGCGCCCGCGCCCAGCAGGAACTCGCCGAAGCCGAGCACCGCCAGCGCTTCCTGCTCACCATGAGCGACCGGCTGCGCGGCGAATCCGATCCGGCGCGCATCCTCTCCCACACCGCCCAGGTGCTTGGCGAATATCTCGGCGTCCGCGACGTCGTCTACCGCGAGGTGGGGGAGGGCAATTGCCAGATCGGCGTCTCCGCCGGCTGGTCGCTCGAGCCGCATCGGCTGAAGGAAGAACCGTGGCCGATCTCCGAGATCGGCGCCGACATCCTCGCCACGTACCGGAGCGGCGGGACCATGGTCTATGACGACGCGCCCAACGACCCCGCCGTCACCCCCGTCTTCCGCGAGCGCTTCGCCGCGATGGGCGTCTCCGCCTGCATCACCGTTCCGGTGATCAGCGCCGGGCGACTGTCCGCGCTTCTTTCGGTGCGTTCCGCCGAGCCGCGGCAGTGGGCGGAATCCGAAATCAGGTTGGTGGAAGCGGTCGCCGAGCGGAGCTGGGAAGCGCTTGAGCGCGCCCGCGCCGGCGTCGAACTTGCCCGTTCGCGCGAAGCCCTCAACCAGGCCGAGAAATTGAGCGCGCTCGGCAGCCTGCTCGCCGGGGTAAGCCACGAACTCAACAACCCGCTCACCATTGTCACCACCCAGGCCTCGTTGCTTGAGGAGGAGACCGAAGGAACGCCGGTCGCCGGCCGCGCCGAAAAGGTTCGCCGCGCCGCCGAACGCTGCTCTCGCATTGTGCAGACCTTTCTCGCCATGGCCCGGCAAAAGCGCCCCGAACGCCGCCGCGTCGATGCGGTGGAAGTCGCCCGCGCCGCGCTCGAGCTTACCGATTACACGTTGCGCACCACCGGCATCGACGTTAGCTTTGAGGCCGCGCCCGATCTGCCGCCGCTCAGCGCCGATCCCGATCAGCTTCACCAGGTTCTGGTCAACCTGATCGTCAATGCCCAGCACGCGCTCCAGGAGCAAAATGGCGAACGGCGCCTCGCCATACGGGTCTGCGCCGGCGCCGCGGCGGACGAAGTCTGCATCGAAGTCGCGGACAGCGGCCCGGGCATACCCGACAGTCTGCGCCGCCGGATCTTCGAGCCCTTTTTCACCACCAAGCCGCAAGGCGTCGGCACCGGGGTTGGCCTGTCCTTCTCCCTCGGCCTGATCGAAGCGCATGGCGGCCGGCTGGAACTGATCGACAGCGCAGGCGGCGGCGCCTGCTTTCGGATCACCCTCGGCGCGGTTCCGGCCGAAGAAGAACGCGCGCCTGCGCCCGCGCCGATCCAGATCGTCGCTGCCGCGGCGGGCTCGGCGCTCGTCGTCGACGACGAACCGGAAGTCGCGGAAGTCCTCGGCCTGTTCGCCTCGCGCGCCGGTTATGAGGTGGAAGTAGCCGGCAACGGCATGGAAGCCACCGCCTTGCTCGCAGCGCGAGACTTCGATGTCATCCTGTCCGATCTGCGCATGCCGCAGTTGGACGGTCCGGCGCTGCACGATTGGATCGCGCGGGAAAAGCCGCACCTTCTCGGCCGCATCGGCTTCGTCACCGGCGACACGCTGGGCCAGACCGCCGCAGGCTTCATCGCCCGCACCGGTTGCCCTGTTCTTGAAAAGCCCTTCACCGGCAAGGCGGTGCGGGCGCTGCTTGAGCAGCTCTCAAAGGGCGAAGCGAAGCCGCCGCTGCCCGAGGCGATCGTGGGCGCTTAGCTCCCGCGCCGCGCCATGAACGCCAGGCGCTCGAACAGCATGATGTCCTGCTCGTTCTTCAGCAGCGCGCCGTGCAGCGGCGGGATTGCCTTGGACGGGTCCTTGGACTGCAGCACTTCCAACGGCATATCTTCGTGCAGAAGCAGCTTCAGCCAGTCGAGCAGCTCGCTCGTTGATGGCTTCTTCTTCAGCCCCGGCACGTCCCGCACCTGGTAGAAAATCTCCAGCGCCTTCGACACCAGCATCTTCTGGATACCCGGAAAATGCACGTCGATGATCGACTGCATCGTGTCGCGATCCGGGAATTTTATGTAGTGGAAGAAGCAGCGGCGCAGGAACGCGTCGGGGAGTTCCTTCTCGTTGTTGCTGGTGATGACCACGACGGGGCGTTCCGCCGCTTTCACCGTTTCGCCGGTTTCGTAGACGTGGAATTCCATCCGGTCGAGCTCCTGGAGGAGGTCGTTCGGGAATTCGATGTCGGCTTTGTCGATCTCGTCGATCAGCAGCACCGGAAGCACCGGCGAGGTGAACGCTTCCCAAAGCTTGCCGCGGCGAATGTAGTTGCCGATGTCGTGCACGCGGGGATCGCCCAATTGGCCGTCGCGAAGCCGCGCCACCGCATCATATTCGTACAGGCCCTGGTGGGCCTTGGTCGTGGACTTGACGTGCCACTCGATCAGCGGCGCCCCCATCGCGCCGGCGATCTCGTGGGCGAGAACGGTTTTGCCCGTCCCCGGCTCGCCTTTGACCAGCAAAGGCCGGCGAAGCGTGACGGCGGCGTTGACCGCGACCTTGAGATCGTCGGTTGCGACGTAGTTGGAAGTGCCCTGAAAACGCATGCACGCGCTGATAGGGGAGGGCCGGCGGCGGGGCAAGAAGCCTAGCCGCGTTCGCCTTTCTTGGGCGGCAGCGGGGCAACGCGGGCGACGCACCGCGCGAGTTCATCGGCGGCGGTGGTGCTTCCCGCCTCGAACTCCGCATGCGCCTTGGCGGCGGCGGCCTCTTGATCGGCTGTGAAGCGCGCGCCGCTTATTCCGTCCTTTCGAGCCCGCTCGGACGCCGCCATGCCCCAGAAGATCGCCGCGTCGAAATAAACCCGGCCGAACCCGACGCCGTCCTTCTCCCGCTTCGCCGCCGCTTCGGCGAGCCCGGCGCAGCGGATAGACTCGAGGTAAGGCGGCAGCTTCGGCTTGGCGGCGGCGTGGCCGGGCGCGGCAAGGAAGGCGAGTGCGAGGAGCGTCTTCATGTCGGCAGGAGACGACGCGCCCGTTCCCGAGTCAAGCGCCCGCCCGGAACCGCTTTCCCGCCCGATCCGTTCGGAAGCGCAATGAGCATGGAAACACCCGCACCCGCGTCCCCCGGCCCGCCCGCCGCCGCCGCCGCGTGGGCGGTGCACGCCTTCACTTTCTCCGGCGCGGTGATCGCCTTTCTTGCCGTGATGGAGATCGAGGTCGGCAACTATCGCATGGCCTTGCTCTGGCTGCTGATCGGGCTTGCGGTAGACGGCGTGGACGGAAGCCTTGCCCGCTGGGCGCACGTCAAGACCAAGGCGCCGCGGATCGACGGGGACACGGCCGACCTGGTGATCGACTACCTCACCTACGTGTTCGTGCCCACCATCCTGATCTGGAAGGCAGGCCTTGTGCCGGAAGGCTGGATCGTGCCGCTCGCCGCGCTCATCCAGCTCTCCTCCCTCTACCTCTTCACCCGCCGCGACATGAAAACGGACGACAATTATTTCCGCGGCTTTCCGTCCTTGTGGAACGTGGTCGCTTTCTACCTCTTCATCGGGCAGCCCGGGCCGGAGGTGGGTGCGGCGGTTGTGATCTTCTTCACCCTGTTCACCTTCGCGCCCGTGCACTTCGTTCACCCCTTCCGGGTGACCGACTACGGCCGCTGGCCGCCTCTGCTTGCGCTCGCCTGGGCGGTGGTAACGGTGGCCCTGCTCTGGCCAGGCTGGAGCGATGCAGCCGAGTCGGCTTTGCTCGGGACGTCGCTGGCCGGCGCCGCGATCCTGCTCGCCATGGGCTTGCTCCGCACCTTGCGCGGCGCGCGCGCTTAAGCGGCGGCGGCGATCCGCGCTTCGTGGCGCGCTTCGAGCAGGTCCCAAAGCCCGCGATGCTGGAGCAGGATCTGCTCCGCCCCGAACAGAAGCGCGCGCTGGGCGGCCGGCGCCTGCGCGAAATCGTCGGCAAGCGCGGCAATCTCCGCGCGATCGGCGGCGTGGTAGGGCGGCGGCTCCACCCCGAAGCGGCGCGCGGCGGCGTCCAGCACGATCCGCACGCCCGCCCAATCGAGCACCACCGCCATCGCCGCGCCAAGCGCGCAGCCGTTGCGCTCCGACTGGGCAAGCATCTCCACCGCGTGGCGCTGGGCCAAAGCGGTCGAGTCGCTGGACGCGGCCCCGGGGGTGCTCGGCACCGGCCCGGCGGCAACCGCAAGCCGCGCCAGATACGCGCGCTCACCAGCAAAAGCGTAAGTCGCCTGCGCGATCCAGGCGCGGGCCGCGGGATCCACGATCCGGCCCGCGGCATGATCGATCACGCCCGGATAACGGCCGTGCAGCGCGCAGAGGAAATGAACGATGTCGGCAAGCCCCCGCGCCGCCTGCTCGCCGGTCAAAGCGGCCGCCGCGTGGGGCCAGCCATGGCCGGCCGAGCCGTGCGCGGCAACGCAGGCAAGCAAAGAAGGCGCGGGCGCCGCGCGTCCCGCCAAGCCAAACGATGCTGATGCCATGCCTAACTCCTAAACCGCGCGTCTTCCGCAGCCCTCTTAGGAGGTTCATCTATATGACCTGCGTAAAGACGAGGTTTATGCGGCGTTAGCCACATGTTCACCGCCCCCGCATTTCGGCGGGGGCGGAAGGGGCTCAGGCGGCGAGGGGGAGGGGTCGCGCTTCCGCTTCCGCCGGGGCGGGAACGGCTTCCGGCCCGGCGGCGGCGGCCTTGGCGCGCGGGTGCGGGGCGAGGAGGCGGGAGAAGAGCACCACCACGCCGAGCGCAAGATAGGCGCCGATCACCGCCAGCGGGTTCCAAAACAGGAACAAGGCGAACAGCGCCCGCAGGTAGATGGCCTTGAAGCCGAAATCCTCGCCCAGCGCTTCGCACACGCCGAACAGGGTTTCGTTGCTCCAGAAAAGGTTGGTTGGACGGTCTTGCATGATCTGGCTCCCTGAACCTTGGGGTATTCCCCTGATGCCCAGGTGCAGAGCATGAGCCGTGCCAATTTCGGCGAAGCCAAAAGTTCCAAGGGCTTAGCGGGATCGGGGGCATGCCCGCGCGGCGCGTTCGTGTGCAGAGACACCAAAGATTGGCGCAAAACTTGGTAAATCACGCCACCCTCCCCTTCATGTCCTTCTCCGCGTCTCCGCGCCTCCGCGTGAACCAAGTAACTGCCTCGGCGCCACACACCTCTGCTGACAGATTTGCACGCGGAGGCGCGGAGACGCGGAGAAGGGGAGGTGCCTTCGGCGGATGAGGCGAGGCGGTGACACTTCCTTGAACCTCCCGGCGGGGAAGGGAGTTAAAGCGACCGGCCCGAAGAAGGCCGGAGTGTGCGGGAAGGGCGCCAACCGCTCCGCGTCTCTGCGCCTCCGCGCGATCCAATTTCTGCCGCCGTGCCACGCACCTACGCGGCAAGGTTTGCGCGCAGAGACGCAGAGACGCAGAGGAATGGAGGTCCAGCGGCGGGGCGCGGGGGGGAGACACAGGGCGGCCATTCGCGCGGGCCCCTCCGCGTCTCCGCGTCTCCGCGTGAACAAAGCTGAGGCCGAGCCCCGCACCGCCTCCCGATCGGTCACGCGGAGGCGCGGAGACGCGGAGGAGAAGTAGAGAGGGAGTTGGTTTGGTGCGGTTCCCAAAGGCTGGACCTCACCGTCCGCACAGGCCTCTCTGCGCCTCTGCGTCTCTGCGCGAACGAAATTCTGCCTCCGTGCCACGCACCTCCGCAGGAAGGTTTGCGCGCAGAGACGCAGAGGAATGGATGTCAAGCGGCGGAGCGCGGGGGAGACACAGCGGCCATTCGCGCGGGCCCCTCCGCGTCTCCGCGCCTCCGCGTGAACAAAGCTGAGGCCGAGCCCCGCACCGCCTCCCGATCGGTCACGCGGAGGCGCGGAGGAGAAGAGGGAAACGCCTTCGGCGTTCGGCGAAATCGGCAGGCCGCGACCCGACGTCAGGCGAGGGCCGGTTCGTTTTCGCGCAGGTGGAGGTAGTTGCTGTCGAAATCGCCGGCGTCGGCGAGGTTGTTCCAGTTGCCGATGGTCACCGAGCGGCTGTTGCTTCGGGTGATCAGCTTTTCCTGTTCGAGGCGCTTCATCATCCGGTTGACGTGCACGGGGGTGAGGCCGGTGCAGTCGGCGATCTGTTCCTGCGTCATCGGCAGCTCGTAATCGGTGGCCTCCCCAAGCCCGGCAACCTTGAGCCGCAGCGAGAATTCGCAGAGCAGATGGGCGATCCGGGTATGGGCGTCGCGCCGGCCGACATTGGCGATCCATTCCCGGAACACCGAGGCATCGACCAAAGTGTCGAACCACATCGCCATGCCCACCCGCGGCCGATCGAAGGCAAGCTGCTTTACCGCTTCGCGCGGGATCATCGCGATTTCCGCGTCGGTAAGCACCTGAACGCTGTGATCGGCGACGCCCAGGAAGGAATTCTGAAGATCGACCATGTCGCCCTTCAAGTGGATGGCGACGATCTGCCGGGCGCCGCTGGCGACGATCTTGTGGCGCATCGCGAAGCCGGAGACGAGCAGGCAGGAGTGAGTCGTCCTGTCCCGTTCCCGAACAATGAATCCGTTGCGCTCGATCTTCTTCACGCGGTGCGGGAGATCCAGGATGGCGGCCCGGTCGGCGGCATCGAGATCGGTCCAGTAGCTAAGCGTGCCGATCATCGGCTGCAATGGGTGTTCTGGTGTGCCGGACATCGAGCGCTCCCGTGGCGAAAGCGCGAACGTCTCTCAGTCGCCGGAAAGCCTGGAAAAGGCCGGCGATGCACACCCCATAGCATCGGTAAGCACTACCGCCCTTATACTATGTTCGGGCGAGTTGATTAACTTATCGTCGCAAAGAAAGGGCGAGGCCCGTCACCGGAAGGTTCGCTTATCGAACTGCCGGGAGGGCTCCAACATTCGTTTGCAGACAGCGATCTTCCGGCATGTTATTCATCGCCCCATCGCGATCAGGCGGCTCGGTGGGGGACGGCGTGGCGGACGATCTGGACGATCTGGACGAGTGGGCGCGATTGGCCGCCGAAGCGATCATGGCGTCTCGGCGAACCGCCGACCCGAGCGAGGCTGCCGCACTCCGCGCCGAGGCCGACTTCTACATCGCGCAAATCGCGGCCGCGGGTGAGGCCGTTGTGCAGGTGCCGCCGACGAAGCACTGAAAGCGGCGCGGCGCGCCCTTTGCCTATTCCGTGAGAGTCACCGCCTGGCGAAATGAAACTTCGGCGATCACACCGGCCTTGTCGCGCACGATGATCCGGTGGTTCAGGTTGAGCCGCCCCCCCAGCACCTGCGCGGCGGCGAGGTCGCGCGCTCCGCGATGGGCTTCCTCGATCGCGGCGTCCGGACCGGCGAGATCGAGCCCGTCCTCGTCGGTGGCGAGAACCTCGTCATGCACATCGAAATAGAATCTCGGCATCAGACCGCCTTACGCTGTTTCACCCCTCGCACCTTGAAGTGAGTTTCTAAGTGGGCCGGGGGTAGACGGATGCGGACGGCCGGAACCGCTCCAGCGCGTCCGATCGCCCATAGCGAAAGCCCGTATCGTAATCGTCGGGTCCGGCTTCGGTAGGCCGCGTGGGATGGGTGGGGATCGGCTCGGTGCCGGCAATACCCGCCCAGCCATCCCGGTAGCCGTCCATATACGTCCTTTGGTCCATATCGCTTTAGCGAGCAGCTAGGCTGTCTGTTCCAGCGGCGTTTGCCACGCATCGCTCCGGGACTGCATGCAGGCACTGGAAGGTGGGGGAAAGCGTAAAGCCGGCTGTTTGTATCCCCCTCACCACGCTCGCGCTAACGCGCGAATCGTTCTCTCCCGTGGGGAGAGGGGCTTAGGTGTAGGAGTTCGTTCGAGTCGCGGGGGCTTTGCGCCCGCTTTTTCGCACGCCGGATCAACAGCTTAGCACGGATGCACAGAAAGCACTTTCCTACATTGTACCCTTTATGTTCTTATAACGCAAGTGGCAAGAACAAATGTGGAGTGGGCAGTGGCGAAGGGATCGGGTGCGGGGCGGGGGGATGGGCCGGTGGGGTCGATCGCTCGGCGGGGGCCGAGTGGGCGGGCGATGCGGGTGAAGACCGGCGGGTATCAATGGTCGGAGGAAGCGGAGGAGCAGTTTTTCGACCATCTTGCGGCGAGCTGCAACGTACGGGCTTCGGCGGAGGCGACGGGGTTTACCGCCTTTACCGTCTACCGGCAGCGGCGGATGCGACCGGACTTTGCCGAGAAGTGGAGGCTTGCGCTTGAGCAGGGTTACGACCGGCTCGAGATGGCGCTGCTGGAGGCGGCGAACGACAGTTTGCAAGGGGTGGCGTTCGACGCGGAGCGGCCGATCCCACGAATGAGCGTCGACCAGGCGTTGAACGTGCTTCGCGCGCACCGCAACGAAGTACGCGGCGATGGGCGGCGCGGGCCGGGGCGGTTCGGCGGGCCGCCCAAGCTGGAGGACGTGCAGGCCAGCATTGCCATGAAGGTGCGGGCGATCATCGCGGCGCGGCGGAAAGGGGAGAATGGCGCCGGCGCGGCGAACGAGGAAGGGGGCGATGAGTCGCGCGGGGGTGCGGCCGATGAGGCGGCCGGGGGCGCCGCGGGCTGAGCGGGGAGGCGAGTTAAGCAGGGAGGCGGGGACGTGGGTGTGAACGGCGGATGGTGGTCGCTGACCGAGGAACTTAGCGAGGAGGAGCAGGAGGCGCTGATTCCTTCGCTCGGGCTCGACGAAGCGTGGGGTACGGACGCGGCGTGGGGCAATTGGGCGCATCGGGGGCAGACGGCGCCGGAAGGGAATTGGTCCACCTGGGTGCTGATGGGCGGGCGCGGCTTCGGCAAGACCAGGGCGGGGGCGGAGTGGGTGACGTCCCTGGTGCGGGATGGGCCGGGCGACCTTCGCATCGCGCTGGTGGGCGCAACGGTGCACGAGGCGCGATCGGTGATGGTCGAAGGAACGAGCGGGCTGCTGCGGGTGGCGGGGCATCTGCTTGACGATTGGCATCCGACGCGGGGGCTGCTGCGCTTCAAGAGCGGGGCGGAGGCGCGGCTGTTTTCGGGGGCGTCGCCGGAGTCGCTGCGCGGGCCGGAGCATCATGTCGCCTGGTGCGACGAACTCGCCAAGTGGCAAAAGGCGCAGGAAAGCTGGGACATGCTGCGGCTCGGGCTTCGGCTTGGGCAGAAGCCGCGCGCGCTGGTGACGACGACGCCGCGGCCGGGGCCCGTTCTGACGGGAATCATCGCCACGCCCGGCACGATCCTCACCGGCGGCCCGACCAAGAGCAACCCCCACAATGCCGAGGCTTTCACCGAACACGTCTATGCGCGCTACGCGGGGACGCGGCTGGCGCTGCAGGAACTTGACGGACAACTGCTGACGGACGCGCCGGGGGCGCTTTGGACGGTGGAGCTCCTCGAGCGGTGCCGCGCTTCACTGCCTCCCCATCCAAAGGATGGGGAGGGGGACCAGGCTATGCCTGGTGGAGGGGTAGCTGCCGAAACCTCAGCGGTACCCCACGAGAACCACGTTATCCACGGCACACACCCCTCCACCACCTTCGGTGGTGCCCCTCCCCATCTGGCGATGGGGAGGCAAGGGGCGCCCTTTCTCCGCCTCGTCATCGCCGTCGACCCGCCGTCGGGCGACGGCACCTGCGGCATCGTCGCCTGCGCCCGCGACATGGAAGGGCGCGCCCACGTCCTCGCCGACCATTCGGTCACCGCGACGAGCCCCGAAGGCTGGTCCGGCACCGTCGCAAGCGCGGCGGCGATGTGGGGGGCGCTCCACCCAAGGCTGCCGCGCGGAGTCGAAGTGGTGGCGGAAAGCAACCAGGGCGGCGCGATGATCGGCTCGGTCATCCGCACTGCCGACAAGCGCCTCAAGGTGAAGCTCGTGCCGGCAATCGCCGGCAAGGCCGAGCGCGCCGCCCCCGTCGCGATGCTGTTCGAAGCCGGCAAAGTCACCCTCCACGGCCGCTTCCCGGAGCTGGAAGCCCAGCTCATGGGCCTGATCGCCGGCGGCGACTACAAAGGCCCGGGCGAAAGCCCCGACCGCGCCGACGCGATGGTCTGGGCGCTCACCGAGCTGATGCTGTTGCCGGAGCAGGCGGAACCGCGGGTGCGGGCGCTTTAGGGGGCGGCGGTGCGGCGGGGAGAAGAGGGGGGCCCAGCGCTTCAGTTCGCGGGCGGGGTTGCCGACCAATGTTGCGCCGGGCGGGACGTCCCGGGTCACCACCGCGCCTGCGCCGATCACGGCCCCGCGGCCGACCCGCAGGCCGGGCAGGATGGCGGCGCCGAGACCTAGGAACACGTCCTCCTCAAGCGTCACGGTGCCGCCCAAGCGGGCGCCCGGGGAGATGTTGCAGTAGCTGCCCACCACCGCTCCATGATCGACGCTCGCCCCGTGTGGTTGACGATGCAGCACCCGCCGACCGCCGGACGGCCCCACGATCGCGCCGGCCAGGATCACCGTCCCCGCGCCGACGACGGCCGAGGGAGACACGATCGCCTGCGGGTGCACGACCGTCTAGATCCGCGCTCCGCGCTCCTTCAGCCGCTCCGCCACGGCGCGGCGCTGCGCGTTGTCGCCCATGGCGAGCGTGAAGGCGGCGTCGGGTGTAAGGGGGCCGCTCAGCAGCCCTTCGAACGTGCCGAGAAAGGGGGCACCGGGAATAAGCGGCGGCGGTCCCTCCCCAAGGGTGACGAAGCCAGCGAAGGGAAGACCGGCCAAAGCAGCGGCCTCATAGACCACGCTTCCATGCTGCCCGGTTGCGCCGGAGACGATGATCAGTGGCATGGCTGTGGGTTACTCCGGGTGTGGGAGGCGGCGCGGTGGAGACCATAGCCTCTGCCGGGTGCGCGCGATCAGTGGCATCAGGAGCAGGCTGCTTCGCGGGGTCGCTTGCGTAAGCAGACTACCTGAGGTGACGATAGCGGCACAAGGAAGCGGCTCGCATCAGTAAGCAGCGCCCGGCGCGACAGCTTACGCTGGGCGGGAGCCACCAGGCCATGATCGGTGTCGGTGCAGGCACGAGCCTCGGACGATAAGTAGCCTAATAAGGCGGCAGCCTCAGCGAACACGCGTGAGGATGGTTCCGGTTGCGACGATCTCCCAATGCCTTGCGTCGATGTGATTCACCTTCGAACCGTCCCCCAAGGTGCAGTATTTCATGCCGGGGATTACCGCGTCGCCGTCTTTCGTACCCGCGTCGATGAATTCTTGGTACTCGTGCACCTGGTAGGTTTGACCATCGTCACCGCGCGCTATATACTTTCCGATCAGCTTTGCCATTCAATCCTCGCTATCCGCGCAAGCTCCATACCACGCGAACAGTGTCTGACATAGAACGAGCATAAGCGGCGACGGGCGCCCGTGTCCGCAACGCGCTGAAACAAGCTTGAGGCCTGGGTCTAGGCCCAGCCGGAGCCGAAGCGATCCCGATCTAGGGCGATCAGGCAGTTTTGGAGAGGTCTTGATGCGCTGGAGCTTGAACAACCGGCCTTTCATCACCATCTTAAATTGATCGCGCTCCTATGGGGGTGGCCGAGTGGCTTAAGGCAGCTGATCGCCGATCAGCCGAGCAGTTTCTGTTCCGAGGGTTCGAATCCCTTCCCCCCCGCGACGCGACCGCGCCAGTTAGTTTAGCGGCTCTGTCGCAGTAGCTACGGCTTCCTTTGATCTCTCCAAAATCCCGAGATACATCTCCGTCATCAGCCAAAGCCCAGCTTCGTCCATGCTGTCCGCAATCTTACGCATCTCGTCGGCATGGCATTTACGGTACAAACGGCCACTGTTGCAGGGGCAGGCATTTTGACGCCTCGGTGGGCTAAGCAGAGCATGAAGGCGCCAGAGAAGATCCCTGTCTTCCGGCGTGGGTGCCCCCAAAACACTGCGTAGCGCCTCACGTTGACCTGCGCTTCCATGTGCGTAATCCCCGAACGGCCATTCCTTAGTGGCTTCGAAGACACTTTGTGACAACAGGAAGTTGCGAACCGGGCCGTTGAGGACCGTTCGAACATTCGCATCAGGATTTTTAGCTCGCCAAACCGGCCACACTTCCAGGCAGGCGCGGCCGTCGCTGAAAACATGTCGATCGATTTCCCATGGGATCCGGCCACCGGTCTCAAAAACCCGGGGCGACGCGAATGGGAATGTCTCTGGGATTTCGACTCGGATTTGGTACGCGTCAACAGGTCCCTTCGGGCTATCAAGCTCAAACATCCCCTCAAGCACGAGCGGAAAGGCCTGAGCTTGAGTGACCTTCAGGTCAGCGTGGTCAACCAGTGCCGAAGAACACTGATCAAGTAGTTTCTCCAGCTTCAGTCGAGTTCCCTCCAAGGCTTCGTCGGTGCCTTTGTTGAGCTCACCGCCGCAGTTGCACGCTCACTAAAAGCTGCAGTGGAAAGGCCAAAGGCCCCTACGGCAGCCTCTACCGTTTCCGCCTTGGCGGACTTCGTCTCGACCGGGTTGAAGAACGAGTGGCGAAACACCTTCTTCCACAAAGCCCTTGCCGAGGCGTCGTCTTGCTCATTCGGCCGGGAATCCAGAGGTTCCAGAATGTCAGCCAATTCCTTGGCCTTCTCGCAAAACCGTTTGATGCGCTCTGCATCGCTGTCAGACGAAATGATGATACCGTCGGCGTAAACAGGAAGAGCGGCATAGCGCGCACCGAGCGCGCGAAGCGTCAGGTAGAAGGCTCTGTCAAGCCGGGCATCAACAGCTTGATAGGCCTCAACCGTTAGCGCAGTAAGGAGAAGTCCACTGGGATACCTGCGCCCGCTAGCGTGAGCCCAAGTTTTGCCGAAAAATTTCATCAACCGAACGACGCGGCGAAGTTGGTATGGGGAAGAACTCTCCGGACTCCGGTTCTTCACCTCCCGTTCGAACCAATCATTGATCTGCGCGGGGCTCGATACCGTCCATTCATCACGCAAAGCGATGTAATGAACATAGTTGTTGCCATTCCACTCGCGCTTGAAGACCGGGAAGTCGCACTGATACCCTTCTGCATACTCAATGCGGATGCACTTTCCCTTATCCTCCGGCTCCCCCTTTACCGCCGTGGCCTTCTTAGTGAGCGCATCGAGAACCCAGGTGCGGGTTGTTTTCGGTGAAGCTGCATCATCGGCTTCAAACACCACGCCTAGGTCGATGTCGTAGGTGGTTTCGCTCGCTTCCGCCGGCTGCGTCATCGTCTTCATGGCGTACCCACCTTGATTGATGACATCAGAAATCTCAGGCCTGTCCTTATCCGCTAAGCCGGACTTGATGCGGTCCACGTTCACGTCCCGTCGGCTTCGCATGTCCCCGCGCTCCTTGTTCGTCAGGCGGACGTGCGTAGCGTGAAAATTCGTGATCAATTTCGATGAATCGAACATAGTGAAACCCTGTTTCCCCTCTAGCGGCGGGAGAACGAAGTGGGTACAATGCCGTCCATCTTCAATAGGGTTGATTGGAAAAAATGTACGCCACGGTCCCGCTGCCGGCCTTGCTCAAAGCTAGCGGGTTTGTCGTGTTCGCAGTCTTCGCCGTACTCCTGGTTGCGATGGGGATCCCCTCAAACACCTCGGATTGGGTTCGCCGGTTCACGCTCACCCTCACGGTAGCAGGGCTCGTCATCGCGGTTGTTTTCGGGCCGACCTCACCGAGGTGGGCGGTGTGGCGCTGGGTTTGGCGAGTCTTCCCAATCTTAAACGAGATGCTGTTTCCCGATCTGAATGGGACTTGGGCCGGCAAGGGGGAGTCGAATTGGTCACGCGTGAAACACCTTAGAGACGCAGCCTGCGCTTCCAAGAAGATCGATCCAGAACACATAGACCAGATTCAACTAACGGATTTCGAAATCCTGGTGTTTATCAAGGCAAGTCTCTTCGACTTGAAGATATTGGCCAAGTTGGGGAATACCAACTCGACTTCGTTCTCAAAGTCGGCGCGAGTTTCGAAGGGCGGGGACGATAAGTTCAGGTTAGACTATTCTTATGATCAGCAGACGAGAGAGATTGCTTCACTGGACGAAAGTAATCACGAGGGAGCGGCTTCTCTCGTGGTCGAGCAGTGCAATCGGAGGCTGATCGGAAGATATTGGACCCGACGTATGTGGCACGTTGGCCTCAACACAGCAGGGAACTTCAATCTTGCTAAGGTAGATGACGGGCGAACCAAATTCGAAGAAGCGATGGCACCTCGGGATTAGGTCTCTTGAGTTCGCGTCTTCGCGCCGCCGCGTGAACCTCCACCTCTTAGCAGCCGTCACGGGAGTGGATCTCGTGACGTTGAACGGGATGGCTGCGCCACCCGCCGGCCGAACTGCGCACTCTCTTCGCGCTGCTCCGGCGACAGGGTAACGCTAGAAGGTTCCTCCATCGATGGTTCGGCTATCGCTCTTGTTGAGATCCTCGATGGCTTGCCGTTGCCGCTCGTAAACCTCGCTCGCGGACCTCTCACGGGCATTCATCTCCCTCAGTTCTTTCAATATCTGGCCGAGGGTGTCAGCAATTTGCTCAGCGATTTCTTCGCTCATAAATGCTTCCTGTAGCTATTGGTCGAGGAACGAGCGCATCTTCCGCGACCGCGACGGATGCTTGAGCTTCCGCAGTGCCTTGGCCTCAATCTGCCGGATGCGCTCGCGGGTCACCGAGAATTGCTGCCCAACCTCCTCCAGCGTGTGATCGGTGTTCATGCCGATGCCGAAGCGCATTCTGAGGACGCGTTCTTCGCGCGGCGTCAGGCTTGCCAACACCCTCGTCACGGTTTCCTTCAAGTTCGCCTGGATCGCCGCATCCACCGGAATGACCGCATTCTTGTCTTCGATGAAGTCGCCGAGGTGGCTGTCTTCCTCGTCGCCGATCGGGGTTTCGAGGGAGATCGGTTCCTTGGCGATCTTCATCACCTTGCGGACCTTTTCCAAGGGCATGGAAAGGCGCTCGGCGAGTTCTTCGGGCGTCGGTTCGCGGCCGATTTCGTGGAGGATCTGGCGGCTGGTGCGGACCAGCTTATTGATCGTTTCGATCATGTGCACCGGAATGCGGATGGTGCGCGCCTGGTCGGCGATTGAGCGGGTGATCGCCTGGCGGATCCACCAGGTGGCGTAGGTCGAGAATTTGTAGCCGCGGCGATATTCGAACTTATCGACCGCCTTCATCAGGCCGATATTGCCCTCCTGGATCAGGTCCAGGAACTGCAAACCGCGGTTGGTATATTTCTTGGCGATGGAGATAACGAGCCGGAGGTTCGCCTCGACCATTTCCTTCTTTGCGATGCGCGCTTCACGCTCGCCTTTCTGGACCTGGTTCACGATGCGGCGGAATTCGGCCAGGCTCATGCCGGTGGAGGCGGCGATGTCGGCGATTTCCGTGCGGATGCGCTCGATCGCCACCTTTTCGGTGGTGCAGAAGGCGTTCCACTTCTTATCGATGCCGCAGACGCGGTCCGACCAGCCTTCGTCGAGCTCGTGGCCCATATAGGCGTCGAGAAAGGCCTTGCGCGGCACCTTGTGGCGCTCGGCGAGGCGCAGCATCTGGCCGCCAAGCGCGGTCAGCCGGCGGTTGAAGCTGTAGAGCTGATCGACGAGATATTCGATCTTGGCATTGTGGAACTGGACGCTTTCGACCTCGGCGGTGAGCTGGTCGCGAAGGTCCTGATACTGGGTTTCCTTGGCCTTGGAGAAAGCCGCGCCGCCGCTCATCGCGTCCATGCGGGCGTTCTGGAGCTTGGCGAACTGCTTGTAGAGATCGGTGATCTTGGCGAAGCGCTCAAGCGCCTGCGGCTTCAGCGTTTCTTCCATCTGGGCGAGGGAAAGGGTGTTGTCCTCTTCCTCTTCCTCGAAGGCCGGGCGGGAGGGACGCTGGACGACGTTGCCGTCCTCATCCTCTTCCTCCGTCACTTCCTCGACTTCTTCTTCTTCCTTGAAGGCGGGGCCGGCGGTGGCTTCGGAGATTTCCCCGTCTTCGCCTTCCTCGGACGCGGCGACCTGTTCGGGCGTCGGGCCCTTTGACAGCATTGCGTCGAGATCGAGGATTTCGCGAAGCTGCATGTCGCCGCGGTTCAGATTCTCCGACCATTCGATGATGGCGTTGAAGGTGATCGGCGATTCGCACAGGCCCCAGATCATCGTGTCGCGGCCGGCCTCGATCCGCTTGGCGATTGCGATTTCGCCTTCGCGGCTGAGCAGCTCGACGGCGCCCATTTCGCGCAGGTACATGCGCACCGGATCGTCGGTGCGGTCTACCGTTTCCTTCTTCTTCTCGACAATGAAGCGTTCGTTTTCGCCGCTGGTGCCGTCGTCCTCGGCCTCCGCGTCCGGCTCGTCCTTGCCGCCATCGTCATCGTCCGAATCATCCGACTCGACGATGTTCACCCCCATATCGTTCAACGCCGACATCACGTCTTCGATCTGCTCGGAGTTCATCTGGTCCTGGGGCAGGGCCTCGTTGAGCTCGTCATAGGTGATGACGCCGCGCTTTTTGGCGCGGGCGAGCAGCTTCTTGATCGAGGCTTCGTTGAGGTCGATCAGCGGCGCGTCGCCATTGTCCTGCTTGTCGTCGCCGTCGCCGCCGTTGGGAGTCTTCGCCATTTAAACGCCTTGTTCCTGTTCAGCCCGCATCGCCCTCAACAAGGGCGGCGAGCTGCCTTTCCGCCTCGTCCCGCGCTTCCCGGAGCCGTTGCTGCTCCTGAAAGGCCGCCTCGTCGCCCGTTTCCTTCAGCCGCTCGGTGGCGGCGTCCAGCGCGGAGATTAGTCCCGCTTGCGCCGCCAATGTGTCGATAACCAGAACGAGATCGCGAATTGCGCGTTCCGGGTCGGCATCTCGGCGAGTGAAGGAAAAGGCCAGTCCTCGTTCCTGGCGCAGCTCCTCTGCAAGAGAGGCGGCGCCGACCTCGGTCAATATGGTATTAAGCCGCTCCTGATCAAGCGCGCCGTGGAAGAGGGCGGCGGAGAGCAGCGCATCGCGAAGCCGAACGGCCGCCGGATCACCCAAGGGAAGGGCGGCAAGCGCCTCCGAATGGTCGGCGGCTACCTGGGGGTGGCGAAGCAGGCCGGCGAGCACGGCGCGGAGCCAGCGGGGGTCGAGCCCGGCGGTGGCGAGGGCCTTGGCTTGTTCGGAGACCGGGCGGTAGGGCTCGAACCTGCCTTTGCCTTTGAAGCCGCCGCCGCGGCCGGGCTGCCACTGGCGGTTGGGCTGGAAGGGGGCGCGGGGAGGCGGGCGGGTGAGTTCGCCGAAGCGGCGGAGGAGCTCCATGCGATATTGGTCGCGCACGTCGGGGTCGGCGATCGCGGAGGCGTGATCGGTGAGGCGGCGGCGAAGCCCAGCGCGCTGTTCGGGGGTGGAGAGGGGCTCGGCGGCGAGTTCGTGCTTCCAGAGGCGCTCGACCAGGGGTTCGGCGGCAGCAAGCAGTTCGTCCAACGCGGCGCGGCCCTTGGCGCGGATAAGGTCGTCGGGGTCCTGGCCTGGGGGCAGGGTGACGAAGGAGAGCGAGCGGCCGGGGCCGACATGGGGGAGGGCGCGCAAGGCGGCGCGGATCGCGGCTTTCTGGCCTGCTGAGTCGCCGTCGAAGCAGAGCAGGGGCTCCGGCGCGAGCTTCCAAAGGAGTTCGAGCTGGGATTCGGTGAGCGCGGTGCCGAGCGGCGCGACCGCTTCAGCGATGCCGGCCTGATCGAGGGCGATGACGTCCATCTGGCCTTCAACGATGACGACGCGGTTGGCGTGACGGCTGGCGGGCGCGGCTTTGTCTATGTTGAACAGGCTTCGGCCCTTGTCGAACAACGGGGTGTCGGGGGAATTCAGGTATTTGGGCTCGCCGGCGCCGAGGATCCGCGCGCTGAACGCGATGACGCGGCCACGGCGGTCGCGGATCGGGTAAGTGAGACGGCCTCGGAAGCGATCGTAAGGTTCGCGGCCGTCGTCGGGCACGCCGAGCAGGCCGGCCTCGATCAGCTTCTCGTCGCCGAGGTGCTTGAGCGCAGAGCGAAGCTTACCGCGGCCTTCGGGTGCGAAACCGAAGCCGAAGCGGCGGCGGGTTGCGTCCGAAATGCCCCGCTTCGCAAGGTAAGCGCGGGCGTCCGCGCCTTCGATGCCGGCGAGCTGTTCCTCGAACCAACTCTGCGCTGCCTGGACGACGTCGTAGAGGCCGGTGGCGCGTTCGGCCTTCGCCTGCGCACGCGGGTCGGCGGCGGGGACTTCGATGCCGGCGGCGTCGGCAAGCTCCTTGACCGCGTCCATGAAAGGGAGGCCGCGCTGATCGGTCAGCCAGCGGATGGCATCGCCGTGCACCGAGCAGCCGAAGCAATGATAGAAGCCCTTCTCGTCGTTGACGTAGAAGCTGGGCGTCTTCTCGTTGTGGAACGGGCAGGGCGCCTTGAACTCGCGGCCGGCCTTTTGGAGCTTCACCGTTTTGCCGACGAGCGTGGAGAGGGTGGTGCGGGCGCGAAGCTCGTCGAGGAATTGGGGGGAGAGGGTCATGGGCTCCCCTCCCGCTTGCGGGAGGGGGTGGCGCTCTTCCCCCCCTCCCCGGCGGGGAGGGGGCCGGGGGGTGGGCCTGCTTCAAAAGCTACCCCAACTACCTGCAGCACTCCGTCCATATTCTCCAGAATATCGTGGTTCCAGAAGCGGATCACCCGGTAGCCTGCACTTTCCAGAAAGCACGTGCGCCTGGCATCGGCTTCCACGTTCGCGGAGTGCTGCCCTCCGTCCAGCTCAGCAACCAGCCTTGCCCGCCGGCAGACGAAATCCGCCACGAACGGCCCGACTGGAATCTGGCGGCTGAACTTGTGGGCGCCGAACCGGCGCTGCCTTAGCTCGAACCAGAGGAGGCGTTCGCAATCGGTGGCGTTGTTGCGGAGGGATTGAGCGAGCTTCGTCGGTCTGCGCGGTTGTTCTGGCATGCCCACCCCCTGACCCCCTCCCCGTCCGGGAGGGGGGACTTTAGCTCAGCCGCGCCTTCACAAGCCCGCTCGCCTTGCTCATGTCGATTTCGGTGGCGTGGCGTTCCTTGAGCGCGGCCATGACGCGGCCCATGTCTTTCACCGAGCCGGCGCCCAGTTCCTTCACGATGGCGTCGATCGCCGCTTTCGCCTCGTCCTCGCTCATCTGGCGGGGGAGGAAGCTTTCGATCACCGCCACTTCAGCCTTCTCCGCATCGGCGAGTTCCTGGCGGCCGCCCTGCTCGTACATGGCGATCGATTCCCGGCGCTGCTTGATCATCTTTTGGAGGACCTCGACCACCATCGCATCGTCATCGGCAGGCGCGGCGGCGGTGCGCAGTTCGATGTCGCGGTTCTTTACCGCCGACTGGATGAGGCGGATCGCCGCGGTGCGGGCTTTATCCCCGCTCTTCATGGCGGTGATGGTCGCAGCCTTGAGGTCGTCGCGAATCATTGGGTCTCGTCCAGGTGCTGAGGTGGAAAAGGCGGGAGGATAGCGGGTGCGGCGAAATATAACAGGATTGACCGGAGGAGCGCCCGGCCCTAGCCGGTGAGCCTTAGCGACATCGCCGTTTTTCCTATCAAGGAGTGCCCGCCGGATGGCCCACGCCAACACCACGCCTGCGCCTAAAGGGGCTACCGGCGTATTGGTTCTGGCGGACGGAACGGCGATCTGGGGCAGGGGCTTCGGGGCGGAAGGCGAAGCGGTCGGCGAGGTGTGCTTCAACACCGCAATGACCGGTTATCAGGAGGTGATGACCGATCCCTCTTACGCTCGGCAGATCATCGCCTTCACCTTTCCGCACATCGGCAATGTCGGCGCCAATTACGAGGATTTGGAGGCGGACAATCCGTGGGCGCTGGGCTGCGTAGTTCGGCAGGACGTGACGGCGCCCTCCAACTTCCGGGCGGTGCAGGGCTTCGACGCCTGGATGAAGGCGAACGGGCGGATCGGGCTGTCTGGGGTGGATACGCGGGCTCTGACCCGGCGCATTCGTGAGGGCGGCGCGCCGAACGGGGTGATCGCGCACCGGGCCGATGGGGTGTTCGATCTGGAGGCTTTGCAGGCGCAGGCGCGGGAATGGCCGGGCTTGGAGGGAATGGACCTCGCCAAGGAGGTTTCGTGCCTGCAGATGTTTCGGTGGGAAGGCGGGCTTTGGCGGCTTGGGCAGGGCTATGCTTCTTCCCCCCTCCCGCTTTCGGGAGGGGCCGGGGGTGTGCCTGCTGACGTTCGCGCGGATGATGGAAGCCTGCCCATCCCTAGCCCCTCCCGCGAGCGGGAGGGGGGTGACACCCGCCCCCACGTCGTTGCGATCGATTACGGCTCCAAGCGCAACATCTTCCGCAATCTCGCCGACGCCGGCGCGCGCGTGACGGTGCTGCCGGCCACCGCGACGTTCGAAGAGGTGATGGCGCACCAGCCCGACGGCATCTTCCTCTCCAACGGCCCGGGCGATCCCGCGGCGACGGGCGCGTACGCCGTGCCGGTGATCCGGCAGCTCTTGGAGACGAACAAGCCATTGTTCGGCATCTGCCTCGGCCACCAGCTCCTCGGGCTGGCGATGGGGGCGAAGACGGTGAAGATGCACCAGGGCCACCGCGGCGCCAATCATCCGGTGAAGCGGCTGGAGGACGGGCGGGTGGAGATCACCAGCATGAACCACGGCTTCGCGGTGGAAGCGGAGACGCTGCCGGCCAATGCGCGGGCGACGCATATCTCGTTATTCGACGGGAGTTTGGCGGGGCTGGAGCTGACGGACCGCCCGGCCTTCTCGGTGCAATATCACCCGGAGGCGAGCCCGGGGCCGCAGGATAGCGTGTATTTGTTCGGAAAATTCGTTTCGCAGTTGAGGTCGCTATGAACTTTGTCCTCTTTGCCGTGGCCGGATTACTGCAGGCTGGCATCGCCAATGCTCCAACCGTGCAAAGCCGGATGGACAAGCTGGCGACGTCGGCTGCGCGTTGCCAGGTTCCTGAAGCATATTTCACGCAGTTCACGGACGAGCCGCGCCTCGTTCGCGTTCTGGTTCCGCGCCCGATCTGGAAGCAACGCAAGGAGCCCGAGGTTGCCCAAAGGCTGAACTGCATCGCCGCGGCCGTGGCTGAACAAGGCTTCAGGCCGCTCCTCCTGGGTACCCGGCGCTGATGCCCAAGCGCACGGATATCTCCTCGATTCTGATTATCGGCGCCGGGCCGATCGTTATCGGGCAGGCGGCGGAGTTCGATTATTCGGGGACGCAGGCGGCCAAGGCGCTGAAGGCGGAAGGCTATCGGATCGTTCTGGTGAACTCCAACCCGGCGACGATCATGACCGATCCGGAGCTGGCGGACGCCACCTATGTCGAGCCGATCACGCCTGAGTTCGTCGCCAAGATCATCGAGAAGGAGCGGCCGGACGCGGTGCTGCCGACGATGGGTGGGCAGACGGCGCTCAACACGGCTTTGGCGCTGTTCAAGGACGGCACGTTGGAGAAGTACGGCGTCCAGATGATCGGCGCGGACGCGGCGGCCATCGAGAAGGCCGAGGACCGGCTTCAGTTCCGCGACGCCATGTCGAAGATCGGGCTTGAGAGCCCGCGAAGCCAGATCGCGCACAGCCTGGAGGAGGCGCTTCAGGGGCTGGACGTGGTGGGGCTGCCGGCTATCATCCGGCCCTCCTTCACGCTTGGCGGGACCGGGGGCGGGATTGCCTATAATCGCGAGGAGTTCGTCGCGATTGTGACGGGTGGGCTGGAGGCATCGCCGACCAGCGAGGTGCTGATCGAGGAATCGGTGCTCGGCTGGAAGGAATATGAGATGGAGGTGGTGCGCGACCGCGCGGACAACGCCATCATCATCTGCTCCATCGAGAATATCGACCCGATGGGCATCCATACGGGCGACTCGATCACGGTCGCGCCGGCGCTGACGCTGACCGACAAGGAATATCAGATCATGCGCAATGCGAGCATCGCTTGCTTGCGCGAAATCGGCGTGGAAACAGGCGGTTCCAACGTCCAGTTCGCGGTGAATCCGAAGGACGGCCGGCTGGTGGTGATCGAAATGAATCCGCGGGTGTCACGGTCTTCGGCGCTTGCTTCCAAGGCCACCGGCTTTCCCATCGCCAAGGTCGCGGCCAAGCTGGCGGTGGGGTACACGCTGGACGAGATCCAGAACGATATCACCGGCGCGACGCCCGCGAGCTTTGAGCCGACGATCGACTATGTCGTCACCAAGATCCCGCGTTTTACCTTTGAGAAGTTCAAGGGTTCGGACCCATTGCTCTCAACCGCAATGAAGTCGGTTGGCGAAGCGATGGCGATCGGGCGGTCGATCCACGAGAGCCTGCAAAAGGCGCTTCGCTCGATGGAGACGGGGCTCACCGGCTTGGACGGGGTCAAGCCGCTGTACAGGGCACCGCGGGCGGAGATCGAGGCGGCGCTTGCCCGGCCGACGCCCGACCGGCTGCTGGTGGCGGCGCAAGCGCTTCGCGAGGGCTTCACCGTCGCGGAAGTGAATGCGATCACGCACTTCGATCCGTGGTTCCTAGAGCGGCTCGCCGAGATAGTCGAGGCGGAGCGGGGCGTGGAGACGCACGGGCTGCCGCAGGACGCGGAGGGCATGCGGCAACTCAAGGCGATGGGTTTCTCCGACAAGCGGCTTGCCGAGCTTGCCGTGCGATCGGCCGGGCTTCGCGACGGAGTAATGGGCAAGGCGGCGGCGCGCAGCCATGGGCTGATCCACGATGCGGTGAAAGCGATGACCGGCGGGACCAGCGAAGAGGAAGTGCGGGCGCTTCGCCACAGGCTTGGGGTGCGGCCGGTGTTCAAGCGCATCGACAGCTGCGCCGCCGAGTTCGAGGCGCGCACGGCGTACATGTATTCGACCTACGAGGCGCCGAGCTTCGGCGAGGTGGAGGACGAGAGCGATCCGTCCGACCGGCGCAAGGTGGTGATCCTGGGCGGCGGGCCGAACCGGATCGGGCAGGGGATCGAGTTCGATTATTGCTGCTGCCACGCATGCTATGCGCTCGGCGACGCAGGGTTCGAGACGATCATGATCAACTGCAACCCGGAAACGGTGAGCACCGATTACGATACGTCCGACCGGCTCTATTTCGAGCCGTTGACCGCCGAGGACGTGCTGGAGATCCTCCACGTCGAGCAGAAGAAGGGCGAGCTGGTTGGGGTGATCGTCCAGTTCGGCGGGCAGACGCCGCTCAAGCTTGCCGCCGCTTTGGCGAAGGCGGGCATTCCGATCCTCGGCACCTCGCCCGACGCCATCGACCTGGCCGAGGATCGGGAGCGGTTCGCCGCGCTTGTCGACAAGCTCGGCCTTCGGCAGCCGGAGAACGGCATGGCGCGCAGCCGGGAGGAGGCGATCGCGGTGGCGGAGCGGATCGGTTATCCGGTGTTGACCCGGCCTTCTTACGTGCTCGGCGGGCGGGCGATGGAGATCGTCGACGGGCCGGCGCAGCTCGACGATTATATCGTCACGGCGGTGCAAGTGTCCGGCGACAGCCCGGTGCTGATCGACCAATATTTGCGCGACGCCATCGAGGTGGACGTCGATGCCATTTCCGACGGCAAGGACGTCGCCATCGCCGGCGTGATGCAGCATATCGAGGAAGCGGGCGTCCATTCGGGCGACAGCGCCTGCTCCCTTCCGCCCTACAGCCTGGCGCCGGAGATCGTTGCGGAGATCGAGAAGCAGGCGCGGGCGCTTGCCCTGGCGCTCGGCGTGGTCGGACTGATGAACGCCCAATTCGCGGTCAAGGACGGGCTGGTCTACCTGATCGAGGTCAATCCCCGGGCGAGCCGGACGGTGCCGTTCGTTGCCAAGACGATCGGCACGCCGATCGCCAAGATCGCCGCGCGGGTGATGGCGGGCGAGGCGTTGATGAACTTCCTGCCGCTAAAGCGGGACGTGCCGCACATTGCGGTCAAGGAAGCGGTGTTCCCGTTCGCCCGCTTCCCCGGCGTCGATCCGGTGCTGTCACCGGAAATGAAGTCCACCGGCGAAGTGATGGGAATCGATGCGGATTTTGCCACCGCGTTTCTAAAGTCGCAGATCGCGGCGGGGACGCTGCTGCCGACGAGCGGCACCTTGTTCGTGTCGGTGAAGGACAGCGACAAGTCGCTGATCGCGCCGGCGGTGCGGGCGATGGCGGAGTTCGGCTTCGATGTGATCGCAACGGGCGGCACCGCTGAGTACCTGCGCGGGCAGGGAATTACGGTCGGCGACGTCAACAAGGTGGCGCAGGGGCGGCCGCATATTGTCGATAAGATCAAGGATGGCGAAGTCCATATCGTGTTCAACACGACGGAGGGGTGGCAGAGCCACAAGGACTCGGCGTCCATTCGCGCGTCGGCCTTGATGGCGAAGGTGCCGTACTTCACGACGGCGGCGTCTTCGGCGGCGGTGACCCGGGCGATCGGAGTGCTTCGCGAGCGCTCCCTTGATGTTCGAAGCCTCCAGTCTTATTATCACGCCTCCGATACGTGATCCCCACATCCAGTGCGATCAAGCGGCCGGCTCACGAAGGGGCGGCCTCGAACAGGTTTTGACGAAAGGCGTTTGATATGGCGACGGTAGACAAGGCGCCGATGCTCCAGGAGGGCTATGACCGCCTTCAGACCGAAGTGCGGCACCTGAAAACCGTGGAACGCCCCTCGATCATTGAAGCGATCGAGATTGCGCGCGGCCACGGCGATCTTTCGGAAAATGCCGAATATCATGCCGCCAAGGAACGCCAGGGCCAGGTGGAAGCGACCATCGCCGACATCGAAGACCGGCTGAGCCGGGCGATGGTGATCGATCCCAAGACTTTGTCCGGCGACAAGGCGGTGTTCGGCGCAACGGTTCACCTAGTCGACGAGAATGACAAAAAGGTCGTCTACCAGATCGTCGGCCAGACCGAGGCGGACGCCCGCGTCGGCCGAATCTCGTACAATTCGCCGCTCGGCCGGGCGCTGATCGGGCGCAGCGTCGGCGACGAGGTGGAGGTCTCCACCCCGTCGGGCGACAAATATTACGAGATCGAGAAGGTCGAGTTCATCTGAGCCGGGTTCGGGCGATACAGCCGCCCGAGGATTTCCGCCGGGCGCCGGTGACCCTTGCGATCGCCGGGGTGACGGCGGCGGCGTGGCTGTTTTCGCTTGCGGCGCCGCTTGAGTATCTCGCGGTGCGCGGCGGCTTTATTCCGGTGCGGCTTGAGAACGGCATCTGGCCCGGACTTCCGGTTTGGCTGACGCCCTTGAGCGCCGCCTTGCTTCACGGCGGGTTCGTGCACTTGTTGTTCAACATGATGTTTCTGCTGATCTGCGGCCGCGCGGTGGAGCCGGTGATCGGCGGCAAGGCTTATGGCCTGCTGTACATCGCCGGCGCCTATGCGGCGGCGGCGGGGCAGTGGGCGGCAGGACCGGACAGCCAGGCGCCGATGATCGGGGCGAGTGGGGCAGTGTCGTCGGTGATCGGAGCTTATGCGATCCTGTTCGGGCGCAACAAGGTGCGGGCGGCAAATGCCACGGTGGCGCTCTGGCTGCACGCTTTGTGGCTGGCCGCGGCCTGGGTGGGGTTGCAGCTGCTGATCGGCTTTACCGGCGCGTTCAGTGCCGGGCCGCAAGTGGCGATTGCCGCGCATATCGGCGGGTTCTTGATCGGCCTGGTGCTTGCGCGGCCGCTTTTGATGCTGCGTTGGCGGGGGGCTTAGGGTCCAAGCCTCCTCAGTCCGTTCGTCCCGAGCCCTTCGGCTGTCCGCCTGCGGCGGCCGCTCAGGATAAACTGCGTCGAGGGGCGTTGCACTGACTCCTGGTGTGCGCCCCTCAACTGCGCTCGGGACGAACGAGTCTGCGGGGGCTCCAGGGCCGTCGACCCAGCACCGACTCCTCGTGTGTGCCCCTCGACTACGCTCGGGACGAACGAGGCTGTTGGACGCATTTAGCAAATGGCGCGCCCGCACTGAGTCCTCGTGTACGCCCCTTGACTGCGCTCCTGACGAACAAGTTTGGGTATAGCCCAATCGACAGGGAGCTGCGAGCCCAGCAGACGCGGGAGTTGCCCGCTTACTTGAGCTCCGGCTCGAGGAGGCGGTGGAGGTGGACGACGACGTATTTCATTTCCGCGTCGTCGACGGTGCGCTGGGCGTTGGCGCGCCAGGCGTCGAGGGCGGAGGCGTAATCGGGGAACACGCCGACGACGTCGATCGTGTCGGGCTTGAAGTCGAGGCCCTGCGGGTCGGTGACCCTGCCGCCGAAGACGAGATGCATTTTGCTCATGGGTGAGGCGATAAAGGAGACGCCCCGGAAAACAAGAAGCTTCCGGGGCGTCTCACCCTTTTAGGCGTCGCTGCCTGCGCCGCTGTTGCTCTTGACGGCGCTGGTCGCGGCGCCGGCCGAGCTGCGGACCGCTCCGGCGGCCTTGTCGGTGAACTCGCCTAGCTTGCGCTGCAGGCCGTCCTTGCTGAGGCCGAGCTCGTCGATCTGCGACCGGCCGGCTTCCTTGGCCGCGTCGATCGCCTGACGGGCGGTCTCCGTGACCTTGCGGCCTGCCGAGCCGAGGACTTTCTCTTCCCCCTTCGTTTTGGGGAGCAGTGCGCCGGCGAGGGCGCCGAGGGCGAGACCGCCGACCACAGCGGCGACCGGGTTCGCCTCAACGCCGTCGGCGGTGCGGCGGCCGGCGCTGCGGGCGGTGTCGCGAACGGTTTCCACCGCGCCGCCGGCGGCTTCGCGGGCAGCCTGATAGGCCGAACTGGTCCGCTCGCGGGCGCTTTCGAATGCTTCGGAGGCGCTTTGCTTGACGCCGCTCAGGCGGCCGCCGCCTTCGTTGCCGCTCGTGTCGCCGGCGCCGCTGTTGTTTGCGCTGGTGGTGGCGCGGTTATCGGTGGTGCTCATGCGGATGCTCCTTCAGATGTGCGTTCGGCGATGGGCGCCGTGATATCGAATTGCCCGTCCGTGTTGTCCAAACGGGTGGTGACGAGGTTTGCGTCCGGCTTCTTGGTGAAGAGCCAGGACAAAGCCGAGCGGATCGGCTGGCGGGCGAGGAACAAGGTCAAGGCGCCGACCGCGGCCGAAGCGGCGACCGGACGCGACTTGACCGCTTCCACCGCGCCGTCGGCGACGTCGGCGGCCTTGTCGGTGACTCCTTCCCACGCATTGCTTGCGATGGTTGAGGGCTTCAGACGCCGCTGAAGCTCGCCCGCGGTAGCGACCAGGTTGCGGCGGGCAAGCTCCGCCTGCTTCCTCGCTTGGAGTATCTCGGGCGCGCTCATGCCAGACGTTCTCCCGCTGCAAGCGCCGCTTTTTCATCCTCGTCGCCGGAGAGTGCCGACAATTTGCCGGCGCCCCATTTAACGAGAATGAAGGCGATGATGGCGACCGCGACGAAGGTGATCGCACCGCCGGCGATTGGGCCGAGCCTGATCGCGATTGCGGCGGCGATGCACACGAGCAGGGTGATCAACGCGGCGTTGAGCAGCAGAAAGGCGACCACCATGGCGATGGCGCCGCCCGCCGCCTTGCTGACGCGGCGGCGGGCGATAGCGCGGTAGAGGCCGACTTCGGCCCGCGCAAACGCCTTGCCGTCATCGGCAAGCCGGGTGAACAGGTCACCGATCGATGCCTCGGGCATTCCGCGGGGCGCGTCCAAGATCAGGCTCCCGTGGTGCCGGAGCCGCCGCCGGTGGACTGGCCACCCGAAGACTGGCCGCCGGAAGACTGGCCGCCGGAAGCGGAGCCGCCGCCAGTCGAGCCGTCGCTGAAGCCGGCCTTTACGACGCGGGCAAGCGCGAAGCCGACAACGGCGGCAACGCCGATCGCGACACCCGGGCTCTTGCGGACGGCGTTGCTGACATCCTGGTAGATGTCGTCAACTTCCTTGTTGCGCAGGTTTTCGGCGAAATCCGAGACCGCGTCGGCGGCCTTGCGGGCATATTCGCCATATTCGCGGCCGAGACGCTCATCGATCGTGTCGGCCGTGTCGGCGAAAACCCGGGAAAGCTCTTCCAGCGCGTCGCCGGCGCGGGTCTTGCCGCCGACGGCGAATTCGCGGGCGCGGTCCACGCCCTGGTCGCGAAGCGCATAAGCCTGGCTGCGAAGCTGTTCAGCGACGCCGCCGCCCGAAGAGGAGCCGCCGCCGCCGCCGCCAGTGCCGCCAGTGCCGCCAGTGTCATTGCCCGTGCCGGTGGCAACCAGCGCGCTGCCGTCGCCCATGCCGCCGCCGCTTGCGCCGACGCCCGAAGACGCACCGGTGCCGCCGCCGGTGGAACCGCCGGTTTCCATTGCGCCGTTGATGATGTGATCGGTGCCTTCCGGCAGCTCATTTTGAGGGGGCATGTTGGTTTACTCCACTGTGATGCAGGATCTCTTGATCGGCGAAACCGGTGAAGCGGGCCTGTCGTTCCGGCGGCGACCAAGGAAAGTTGCGCAGGCCGCGCCACACCGATAAGCGCCAAGCATCCGATATAGTTCGAAACGAGGCCGTAACAATGACCGCTATCCTGGACGTCCATGCCCGCCAGATCCTCGACAGCCGCGGCAACCCCACGGTGGAAGTGGACGTGCTTCTGGAGGATGGAAGCTCCGGGCGGGCTGCAGTGCCCTCCGGCGCCTCGACCGGGGCGCACGAAGCGGTTGAGAAGCGCGACGGCGACAAGGCGAAATATCTCGGCAAGGGAGTCTGCCAAGCGGTGGATTCGGTGATCGGCGAGATCAGCGACGCGATCATCGGCCTCGACGCCGAGGACCAGGGCGAGATCGACGCTTTGCTGATCGACCTCGACGGGACGGAGAACAAGGCGCGGCTCGGCGCCAATGCGATATTGGGCGTTAGCCTTGCCGTGGCCAAGGCGGCGGCGGATGCGCGGGGATTGCCGCTCTACCGTTATGTCGGCGGCGTTTCGGCCCAGGTGCTTCCCGTGCCGATGATGAACATCCTGAACGGCGGCGCCCATGCCGACAACCCCATCGACTTCCAGGAATTCATGGTGATGCCGGTCGGCGCGGCGAGCCTTGCCGAAGCGGTGCGCTGCGGGTCCGAAATCTTTCACACGCTGAAGAAGCGGCTCCTCGATGCCGGCCTTTCCACCGCGGTGGGCGACGAAGGCGGTTTCGCGCCGAACCTCGCTTCGGCGCGCGACGCGCTCGACTTCATCATGCGCTCGGTGGAGGAAGCCGGCTACACGCCGGGCGACGACGTGGTGCTTGCGCTGGATTGCGCGGCGACCGAATATTTCAAGGACGGCGCCTACCGGATGGACGGGGAGGGGACGACGCTCTCGCCGGCCCAGAATGCCGAATATCTCGCCGGGCTGGTGCGCGATTACCCGATCCTGTCGATCGAGGACGGGATGAGCGAGGACGATTTCGAAGGCTGGAAGGCGCTTACCGACGCGCTCGGCGCCAAGGTGCAGCTGGTCGGCGACGATCTGTTCGTGACCAATCCGAAGCGGCTTGCAATGGGAATCGAGAGCGGCCTCGCCAATTCGATCCTGATCAAGGTCAACCAGATCGGAACGCTGACCGAGACTCTGGAAGCGGTGAACATGGCGCACCGGGCGCGCTACACATCCGTAATGTCCCACCGGTCGGGCGAAACTGAGGACACGACGATCGCCGATCTCGCGGTTGCCACCAATTGCGGGCAAATCAAGACGGGCAGCCTCGCGCGCTCCGACCGGTTGGCGAAATACAACCAGCTGATCCGCATCGAGGAGGAGCTCGGTTCCATGGCGCGCTATGCGGGCCGCGAGATTTTCGCCGGCCGGAGCCGCTGATTGCGGGCAACTTGCCGGGCTGAAGGGCGTTGGCTGGGGTAACCCCAAGCCGGAGCCCAAGCATGAGCAGAATCCTTGTCCTCTACCACAGCACCTACGGCCACATCCTCCAAATGGCCGAAGCAGTGGCCGAAGGCGCTGCCTCAACCGGCGCGCGGGTGGACATCCGCCGGGTGCCGGAGCTGGTGCCGGAGGAGGTCGCGCGCTCGGCGGGCTACGTCATGGACCAGCGCCACCCCGTCGCAACGGTGGACGAGCTGCCGCGCTACGACGCGATCATCCTCGGCGTCGGCACGCGCTACGGGCGGATGGCAAGCCAGATGGCGAGCTTTCTCGACCAGACGGGCGGGCTTTGGGCGCGGGGCGCGCTGAACGGCAAGGTCGGCTCCGCCTTCACCTCCACCGCCACCCAGCATGGCGGGCAGGAAACGACGTTGATGGCGATCCACACCAACCTCATGCACTTCGGAATGGTGACGGTGGGGCTGCCCTACAGCTTTGCCGGCCAGATGACGCTGGACGAGATCACCGGCGGAACGCCCTACGGCGCAAGCACGATCGCCGGCGGCGACGGTTCGCGCCAGCCTTCCGCCAACGAGCTGGAAGGCGCGCGCTTCCAGGGACGGCATGTCGCCGATATCGCCAACCGCTTGTTCCCCGATCCGCGGACGATGGTGGAGACCGACGAAGGCTTCGTGCTTTCGGAATGATCGTGGAGGAGACTGGCATGAACCGCGAGAACGACGTCGAACAGCCGCCCGAGCCGAGCAATGTGCCGGAGGCCACGCCTGGCAAGCCGGGCGATAAAGAAGAGCGCGCGATCGACGTCGACGCGGCGCACGAGCGGTCGAGCTGATGCCGTTCGTCGTTATCGGCAAGGACAAGGCCGGAAGCGAAGCGCGAATGCGCCACCGCGCCGCGCATCTCGAGTTCGTCGCGGAGAACCAGCAGCCGGTGATCTATGCGGGTCCGCTGCTCGAGGAGGGGCGGATGACCGGCAGCCTGTTCGTGTTCAACTTCGCCGACCGGGCGGCGCTGGACGCGCATCTCGCCGCCGATCCGTATTTCACCGAAGGCGTGTTCGAGCGGATCGACATTTTCGAGAGCCGCTGGATGGTGCCGGAGCGCGAGCCCGGCTTCCTTGCCGCCGAAGCGGAGAAAGCGCGGGCCGCGGCGGGGGGCGCCTAGCTCAGAACTTGCCGCGCACCGCGAAGTTGAACAGCGGGCCTATGTTGCGGTTGCGCCTTTCGTAAAAGGCGACATCGCCGGTGCGGCGGCCGGCGTAGACGGTGCGGTCCCAATAGCTGCGCGCGGCGAGGAGGTTGCCGGCGGTGGCGCGGACGGTGAGGCCGAACACGTCCTTATGCTCCACGAACAGGCTGGCCCAGACCGGCCCTTCCCACTGGCGGCCGACTTCGGTGAGCCGGTAATTCTTGTTGTACCATTCGTAGCTCATCGAGCCGCCCCAGGCCCAGTCGCTGTCCGGCACGTCGTGGCGAAGCGACAGGGTGCCGAGGCGGATCAGCGTGTTGGAGATGGGGCGCGTTTCGCCGGTCAACGGATCGCGCAATTCGCTGCCCTGCATCTGGACGCGGGCGTCGAGCTTTGCGCCTTTCCAGCCCATGGGATCGAACTGGAAGGTGGTCTTCCATTCCGCGCCCCAAACCTTGGCGCGATCGATGTTGCCTGGCGATTCGCCGTTGTCGCCGATCGGAACGGTGTCGACGATGTCGTCGATGCGCTGGCCGTACACCCTGAACGTCATAGAGCCGTAGGCCCCGAGGTTGCGGATCGCTTCCACTTCGGCATGCCAGGTTTGCGACGGCACGAGATCGGGATTTCCGGCATTTTCGCTGTCGGTGCCGAGGTTCACCGTGGCGAGGAAGTCGTAGAAATTGAGCTGGCCGACGCGGCGCTGGAGGCGGAAATTGACGTCCGTCTTCTTGTTCGGCTTCCAGGCGGCGGAGAATTGGCCCTTGGGGCGCCAAAAGGTGCGGGCAAGGCCGCCGCCGCCGACCTGGCGCAGGTTCGAATATTCGCCGCCGGCGGCAAGCTGGATGCTGAGCTTGGGCGACAAGGTGCGGCCGTAGCTGCCCATCAGCTCGTAGCGGTCTTCCTCGACCCGGGCGCTGCCGCCGTCGAGATCGATCTCGTTATAGTCGCCGTTGGGGAGGAGTTCGAAAAGCTCGGACACGTTGTCGAGGCTGTTGAAGGCAGCTTCGCCCGAAATCTGCCAGTCGGCGCCGCCGCCTTTCCATTTATATTCGGCGCGGCCGATCCGCTCGCTCGACTTGCCGGTGCGCAGGAAGCGCTGGCCGGTGTCGGCGGAGCCGTCCGCGAAGCTGGTGCGCAGATCCTGGCCGAAGGGGACGCTGTCGACGGAATTGAGGCCGATCAGCTTCAAGCGGCCGGAGCCGAGCGCGAATTCGAAGTCGCCGCCGATTTCGTAGGCATAGCCGCCTTCGGTCTGCTTCAGGATGCGGATGCGGTCCGGCAGGTTGGGGTTGCCGGTGCGCTCGCCGCGTTCGAGATAATCGTAATAGACGCGGTAATAAGAAGCGTTGAGGTTCGCGACGGACGAGCCCGGGCCGTCATAGGTGACGCGTCCGCTGACCTTTGGGTTTTCGAGTTCGCCCGTGAAGCGGTCTTCGCGAAACTCGCGAACCGACAGGTCGCGATTGTAGATCACCGTTCCGCCATTGGCGCCGCTGTGGTTGCTATTGTTCTGCACGCCCAGCGTGTACTCGAATGGACCGGTCTTGCCGCTGATCGAGGCGCTGCCGCGGGTGAGCACCGGATCGGTATTGTATTTGCGGAAGCTCGGTTCCCACGCAAACTGGCCGGTGACGCCGCCGCCGGATTTGGCGACGATGTTGGCGACTTGGCCGGAGAGGCCGGGGATGTCGAGCGTGGCACCGTCGAGGATCTCGATGCGGGTGACGTTTTGCGAGGGAATGCGGCCGAGTTCGGTCAGCACGTCGTTGGACTTGCCCGAGATGCGCTGGCCGTTGATCAGCACGTTGCCGGTGGCCTGGCCGAGGCCGCGTTCCTGGGCGGCTTCCTTGATCACGAAGCCCGGAACCTGGCGAAGCATGTCAAGCGCGTTCTTGGGCGCGAAGCGAGCGAAATCGGCTGGGGTGTAGGTGCGGGGGCCGTCGACCGTGACGGGATCGGGTGCAACGGGCGCGGGTGCGTCGCCGCTTTCGGCTTCCTGCGCCCAAGCGGGGATTGCGGCGCTTGCCAGAAGCGAAACAAGCAACAGGCGGCCGGCGGCGGAAAAAGCAGTCATGGTGTCCCCTCACGACGCATGAACCGGCGCCTTGGGGGAGTAGCAGCACGAACCGTGCCACAAACGTAGCAGGCGGTGCGGCCCCCTGCGACAGTGGCAGACGTTTCAAACCGAAACGGACTCAACTGTCCGGGAACGGACAATGTGTCCGCTCCCGAACAATGTCAGGTCAGCCGTCCATGGAGCTCATGTCGATGGAGAAGCGGTATTTGACGTCGCTCCTCAGCATGCGGGCATACGCCTCTTCGATGTCCTGCATGCGGATGGTTTCGACTTCGGAGACGATGCCGCGTTCGGCGCAGAAATCGAGCATCTCCTGCGTCTCGGCGATACCGCCGACAATAGAGCCGGCGATGGCGCGGCGCTTGAAGACGAGCAGACCGGTGTTGGGCGTCGGGTGCGGTTCGGGCGGCGCGCCGAGCATCACCATGGTTCCGTCGCGGCGGAGCAGCGAGACATAGGCATCGAGATCGTGCGCAACGGTGACGGTGTTGATGATCAGGTCGAGCTTGCCGGCCTGCGCCTTCATCGCGTCCGGATCGCGGGAGACCACCACTTCGTCGGCGCCGAGCGCCTTTGCATCCTCGACCTTGGAAGGGGAGGTGGTGAAGGCGACGACATGGGCGCCGAGCGCCTTGGCGAGCTTCACGCCCATGTGGCCCAATCCGCCGATGCCGACGATGCCGACCGTCTTCCCGGGGCCGGCACCCCAATGCTTGAGCGGCGACCAGGTGGTGATCCCGGCGCAAAGCAGCGGCGCGACGGCGGCGAGATCACCAGCATCGTGACGAATCTTAAGGCAGAAATCCTCGCGCACCACGATGCGGTCGGAATAGCCGCCATAGGTGTTACCGCCGGTGCCTTGCTCCGGCCCGTTGTAGGTGCCGGTGAAGCCGCGTTCGCAATATTGCTCAAGGCCCTCCTGGCAGGACGCGCAGGATTTGCAGCTGTCGACCAGGCAGCCGACGGCGGCAAGATCGCCGACCGCGAACTTGGTGACCTGGTCGCCGACCGCCGTCACCTCGCCGACGATCTCGTGACCGGGGACGCAGGGGTAGCGGGTGCCGGCCCATTCGCCGCGGGCGGTGTGAAGATCGGAATGGCAGACGCCACAATATTTGATCGCGATAACCACGTCGTCGGGCCGCGGATCGCGGCGCTCGAAGGAGAAGGGGGCGAAGCGGTCTTCGGGAGAATGAACGGCGTAAGCGCGGGCGGGGATCATTTTTGTGGAGCTCCTGGGATCGATGCGGCGCGCGAGGGGGCGCAGCCGGAAGGTGAGATAGGTGCGGGGTGAGGCCGCTACCAGTTATCGCCCTTCACCATCGCGACCAGCGCGCCGGTGGCGTAGGGTTTCGTGAAGAACAAGGCGCCTTCGGGATAATCGCCCTTGGCCGGGCGGCAGGCGCCGGAGACGATCAACACCCGGGTGGAGGGCCAGCGTTGGGCAATCGTTCGTGCAAGATCGAGGCCGCTGGTGCCGTCGGCGAGGTTGACGTCGGTGACCACCACCGGCGGAACCGGACCAGCCTCCAGCAGCGACATCGCCTCGGCAGCGCTGCAAGCGCGCAGGACGTCGCAGCCGCTGTCGGAAAGGAGATCGGCGGTGGTCTGGAGAAGCAGGGGATCGTCCTCGACGAGGAGAACGGGCGCGGCGGATTGGGACATGGGCGAAACCCCCTATAAGCTAACCCATGCTAAGCGAGTTGCGAGGGCGGCGGTTCCGCAGTTGGGCGCGCAATTCGTCGCAATGATTGTGCGCCGCATAAGCGCAGCAACTCAGCGGCCGCGGGTCAGCACGTCCAGCACCGCCATGCGCACGGCGACGCCTATCTCCACCTGTTCAAGGATCGCCGAACGCTTGGGATCGTCGGCCACGTCGCCGGCGATTTCAACGCCGCGGTTCATCGGGCCGGGGTGCATGACGATTGCGTCGGGCGCGGCCGCTTTGAGGCGGTCGCGAGTGAGGCCGTAGAGCGCGTGGAAATCGCCGATGCCGCCTTCCACCGCCGCTTCCATCCGCTCGCGCTGGATGCGCAGCATCATGACCACGTCTGCGCCCGCAATGCCTTCTTCCAGATCGGTGAAGGCGGGGATGCCGCCGGTGTCGGAGGGGAGCAGGGAAGGGGGGCCGACGACGCGAAGCTCCGCGCCGAGCTTGGGGAGGAGGCGCATGTTGGAGCCGGCCACCCGGCTGTGGCGGATATCGCCGCAGATTGCGACCTTGAGCCCCTCGAGCCGTCCCTTGCGGCGGCGCATGGTGAGGGCGTCGAGCAAAGCCTGAGTCGGATGCTCGCCGGTGCCGTCGCCGGCGTTGATCACCGCGCAATCGACAACCGCCCCGACATCGGCGGGCGCGCCGGTTTCACCGTGGCGGATGACCATCACGTCGGGTTGCATGGCGTTCAACGTCAGCGCCGTGTCGATCAGGCTTTCGCCTTTGTGCACGGATGAGCCGGCGACATGGAAATTGGCCACCGTCGCGCCGAGGCGCTTGCCGGCCACTTCGAAGGAGAACAATGTGCGCGTGCTGTTTTCAAAGAACACGTTGAACTGGGTGAGGCCCTTCAGCCGATCGTCCACCTTACGGGCCCGGCGGTTGAACGCCGCCCAGCTTTCCGCCTCGTCGAGCAGGAACAGGATGTCGTTTCGGGAAAGCTGTTCGATGCCGAGCAGGTGGCGGTGGGGGAAATCGGCGGACATGTAACGCGGCTCTAGCCTCCGCCGCCTCGCCGCTCAATCCGCCCGAGTTCACCCACGCCGGACGGGTTCGTAGTCACCCGTGTCAAAATTGCGCCTGAAGGCGGCCCCGACCGGCGCATGGATCAGCGGCAGCCAGCTGTCGTCGCGGTTGAGCACGACGCCGAGCGCAACATACAGCGAGTCGCGTTCGTCCATGGCTGAGTCGCTGGCCGCACCCTGGCGGCCGCGAATGCGCCAGCCGCTGTCCGGGAAGCGATCCCCCTCCTGGTCCAGATCGGGCGTTTCGCGGTACAAATATTCAACTGGCTCGCTGCCGTCGACGACGCACGCATCCACCATGCACCGCTCCCAGTGCTCATGCCGCGCCTCGAGTGGAGGCGCCCTTTTCGTGTCCGCATAATCGACCTGGATGATGTGGTGGGGCTCGAACGTGACATAGTCCCCCTTCTTGGGAGAGCCGGCTTCTTGCGGATCGTTCGCGACAGTGCCCGCCATTTTGCCGACGCCCACTTCGATGAGTTCAACCCACATCCGCTCAGCGCCCCATTGCTCCCCCGGCGGCACTAATTCGAAGATCAGCTTGACGTAATCGCCGGGTGCAAGCGCTGCAATTTCGCGTACGGTTGGAAGAAAGAAAGTGTAGGGCGCTTCCGCGGCAAGTGGACGCGGGTCGGCGATTTCAAAAGTCGGGCACGTGTTCATCCAGCAATGCTGGATCAACGCGCGTGCGAAGTCCAGCAGGTGGTCGCCTCAGCCCATGGTGAGCGCGTCGATCGCGCCTTGGAGTATGTAGGCGGCGGCCATTTTATCGACCAGCTCGGCACGGCGGGCGCGGGAGGCGTCGGCGTCGAGCAGGGTGCGGGTGACGGCCTGGGTGGACCAGCGTTCGTCCCAGAGCAGGATGGGCAGGCCGAGCGGGGCGGCGTTGCGGGCAAAAGCGCGGGTCGATTGGGTGCGGGGACTGTCCGTGCCGTCGAGGTTGAGGGGAAGGCCGATAACGACGCCCTTCACCCCCTGCGCGGCGGCGAGCGACTTGATCGCGGCGAGATCCGCGGTGAACTTGGCGCGGTGAAGGAGCTGGGCCGGGCTGGCGATGGTCCAGCCCGCATCGCAAAGCGCGACGCCGATGGTCTTGGTGCCGACATCGAGACCCAACAGGCGCCCCCCCATGGGCAGCGCGTCTCGGAACTCAGGCGCGCTTGTTGTGATCACTTGTTGAACGCCGTGAGCCTTGCCGCGGCGTCGGCGCGGATGTTGGACCAGAAGAGGGCGTAATCGTAGACATGGTAATTGTTGCCCGGGAGGACGTAGGGGCCGAGATCGGGGGCGCCGTCGCCGATCAGAAGCAGGCCGCGGACGTCGCAGCGGGCTGGAACGCCGGGCTTCTGGAGTTCGCCGGCCGTGAGATCGGCGTTGGGAACAAGGGTGCCGAAATTCGCGGCGGCGGACGCGGCGCCGCTTCGGATGCCGGTGAGCGGGTTTGTGCACAGCATCGGGGAGCCGGCGCGCGGCGTGCCGGTGGGGCCCTTTGACGCATCGTAGACATCGGTGATGAGCTTGGGATCGGCCGGCTCGCCGAAGCTTTGCCAGGAAAGGATGCAGCCGGCCTGCTCCTGGGTCTCGCAGGCGGGGAGGCCGAGGAAGGGCAGATCGGCCGTGGTCGAGACCGGCCAGCCCACAACATAAGCGGCAACGACGCGCTTTGCGTCGGGCTTGCCGGCGATTCGGTCGGCGAGGAGGCGGCTCAGGTGAAGGCTGCCTTGGCTGTGGCCGGCGAGAATGATCGGCTTGGTCTTCGGCACCCGTGTAAGAAAGGCGTCGAATGCGGCGAGGACATCGCGATAGGCGAAGTCGAGCGCCTTTTGCGCATCCGCCTGGGTGGTGAGAAACGCGCCGAACGTCGCCTGGCGGTATTTGGGCGCCCAGATTTCGGCGACATCGTTGAATACGCTGGCCTGGCTCCGCACGAAGAGCCGCGCCCGCCATTGCGAGTCCTTGTCCTCGAGCGGCGCATTCCAATGCGCCTTTTCCAGGTAAGAGGTCGGGTGGATGAAAAAGACGGCGGCGTCCGTCTTGCCGCTGCGGGCGACGCCGGGCGGGGTCCACAGGCCTGGGTTGTTCGGGAGATCGGGGCGGGCGATCCACATGTCCGCGCGGGCATAGGCTTCGCTTTTCTGCACCGGGCCGCCTTCGAACTTGCCGCCGGGGACAAGGGTCCAGCGCATTAACTCGGTGCCGTAGAGGCGGTAGATGACCGCGCCGGCGAGCACGAGCACGATCAGCCCCGCAACCACCCACAGGAACCGCCGAGCCAGCATCTAAATCCTCCAAGCCTGCATCACGGCTGCACAAGCGCATGGCATCGGAGGATGCAAGCATAGTATCAGTGGGCAAGGGACGGGCATGAGGAACGGGCGGATGGTGGAAAGCACGAGCGACAGGGCGGATCACGGCACGTGGCCGGCGCGGGCGCTGTATCTGGCGGTGCTTGGCGCGGCGTTCGGATTTCCATTCTCCAAACTCGTCGAACGGCCCGAGCGGGTGCTGGACATTGCCGTTGCCGCCGCGCTTGCCGTGTCGGGCGTGGTGTTCGCTTTGTCGCTGGAGAGGCTGCGCTGGCACTGGTCGGCGGTGTTCGCCGTCTTTGCCGGGTCAGTGGCGGGCTTCGTCGGCTACTGGAACGGTTCACCGGGGGACTGGGGCTCGGACGAGGGCTGGCATTTCGCCTCGGCGATTGCGGCCGCCGTGATCGCCGTGCCGCTGTTTCAGGCCGCGCGCGATGCCGGTGGGCCGCGCTTTGCCCCGGCGGCGGTGCATGCCCATGCCTGGACCAACGCAATCCTTGGGGCGGTTGCCGGGGCGTTCGTCGGGGCGACGATGCTGATGACGGTGCTGCTTAGCGAGCTCTTCGCACTGATCGGCCTCGATTTCCTGCGCGAACTGATGCAGCGCGGCTGGTTCCTCGGCACCCTGGCCTGTGCGGCCCTGGGCGCGGCGGTTGGCCTGCTGCGCGACCGCGACGCAGTAATGGACACGGTGCAACGGGTGGTTCGGGCGATCCTGTCTGTGCTTGCGCCTCTGCTCGCGCTCGGCCTCGTCTTCTTCGTGCTGGCGCTGCCGTTCACCGGGCTCGACGCCTTGTGGGAGCAGACCAAGTCCACGACGCCGATCCTGCTCGCCTGCGTGTTCGGGGCAGTGCTGCTGGTCAACGCGGTCGCTGGCAACAGCCTGGAAGAGGAGGCGCGGGCCCCGGCGCTGCGCTGGGCGGCGATCGCGCTTGCCGCCGTCGCTTTGCCGCTCACGGTGGTTGCGGCGGTGTCCACTGCCAAACGGATCGGCCAATATGGCTTCACCCCAGACCGGCTCTGGGCCGCGGTGTTTATTGCCGTCGCGGCGGCCTTTGCCTTGTCCTACCTCGCGGCGCTGTTGCGCAAGCGCGGCGGCTGGATGGAGCGGGTGCGTGGGTTCAACGTTCGGCTGGTGGCGGGCATCTGCCTGCTTGCCTTGTTCCTGGCGCTGCCGATCGTCAGCTTCGGCGCGCTGTCCACCCGCGATCAGCTTGCACGGCTGGAAAGCGGCAAGGTGGCGCCGGACAAGTTCGACTGGGCGGCGTTGCGCTTCGACTTCGGGCCGGCCGGCCGGCGTGCGCTGGACAGGATGGCCGCTTCGGGCGCGTACCGGACGTTCGCCGCCGAAGCGCTCAAGGCGCGGCACCGCTACGACCTTTACGAACCGGATGTTGCCACGCTTCCTCCGCCCAAGGTGGTGGTGGACGGCGGCGCGGCGATTGCGCCCGATCTGCTCGACGCCATCGCACGCACCCGCCGCTGCGCAGGAACGCGGGATCGCTGCCGGGTGGTCACTCCGGCGCCGGAGCAAGCGGTGCTGCTGAGCGCGGTCTGCGACACCTGCGCGCCATCGGCCCTGGTGTTCGAGCGAAGGCCGGATGGCCGCTGGGCGCAGCTCGGCGCCCGCGTGGACGAGACGGGGCCGGAGGAAAGCTTAGATCCGAGCGTCCAAGCCTCGGGCAAGGTGGAGATCCGCACCGTGCCGAAGCGGCAGGTGTTCGTGGACGGCAAGCCGGTTGGCGAGATCTTCGACTAGGCGGTGCCTGCCGGGCGCTTCCCCGCCGGCTCTCTTTCTTCACTCGGCGGCGAGTGCCGCCGGCCCGGCGCCGCGGCCGTTGCGTTCGATCTCAACCTGGCAGAGTGCAAGTTGCGCCTGGAGCTTGAGAACGAACCCCTTCTGCTCACCCACGGCGTAGCCGATGGCGCAGGCAATAAGGCCACCCATGACGGCGAAGCCCGTACCGCCGAAGATGGAGCCGGCAACGATGCCGAGAATCCCATAAACGATGGCATGGCCGGCTTTAATCGATTCAGCCCTCGAATAGAGAGCTTCGGCATAGGAATGAATAACTGCAGCGTCGTAGCGCACCATCGATCGTCTCCTGCCCCTGAAGAAAACGCATTACCGAGAACGAGGCGTATCGCAGTGGAAGGGAGGATTGAAGCCGCACCCCACGACATACTGCACCGTAATGGAGGCGCATTGGTTTAACGGTCAATTCGCCACCTCGGCCGCTCTCGCCCGCCTTGATGCAGCGCAGCACGGATGCTAGCGCGGCACCCATGTCCGTAGACACCGAAACCGTTCGCAGAATAGCGAAGCTTGCCCGCATCGCCGTAAGCGATGCCGAGGCGGAGGCGCTTGCGCCCGAGCTCAACAACATCCTCGGCTGGGTCGAGCAATTGCAGGAGGTGGACGTCTCCGGCATCGCGCCGATGACGGCGGTGATCCCCAATGCGCTCCGGCTTCGCGAGGACCAGGTCACCGACGGCGGCATCCGCGACGCGGTGCTGGAGAACGCGCCGGTCGCCGAGCACGGCTTCTTTGCGGTTCCGAAGGTGATCGAATGAGCGAGGTCACCAGTCTTGGAATTGCCGCGATCCGCGACGGAGTGCGCGACGGGGCCTTCTCGGCGCGTGAGGTAGCGGAAGGCTATATTTCGGCCGTGGAGCGGGCGCGGGTGCTGAATGCGTTCGTGATCGAAACGCCGGACCATGCGCTCGCCGCCGCCGACGCGGCCGATGCGGCGCGCGGCTCGGGCGACTTGAAGCCGCTGTCGGGCGTGCCGCTCGGCATCAAGGACCTGTTCGCCACCAAGGGCTATCAGACCACCGCCGGAAGCCACATCCTCAGCGGGTTCGAGCCGGTTTACGAATCCACCGTGAGCGGCAATTTGTTCGCGGCGGGCGCGGGCATGCTGGGCAAGCTCAACATGGACGAGTTCGCAATGGGCTCGTCCAACGAGACCAGCGCCTATGGGCCGGTGCTGTCGCCGTGGCGGCGCAACGACGGCGGCAATGCCGCGCTGACGCCGGGCGGAAGCTCGGGCGGATCGGCGTCGGCGGTTGCGGCGCGGCTGGCGCCGGGCGTGACGGGAACGGACACGGGCGGCTCGATCCGCCAGCCCGCGGCGTTTGTCGGCATCACCGGCATCAAGCCGACCTACGGGCGCTGCTCGCGCTGGGGCATGGTGGCGTTTGCTTCGTCGCTCGACCAGGCCGGGCCGATGGCGCGGGACGTGCGCGACTGCGCGATCATGCTGGAAGCGATGGCGGGCTTCGACCCGAAGGACTCGACGTCGCTGAACCTGCCGGTGCCGAACTGGGAAGCGGCGCTTTCGAGCGACATCCGCGGCAAGCGGATCGGCATCCCGAAAGAGTACCGGATCGAAGGCGTGCCGGAGGAGATCGACCGGGTCTGGGAGCAGGGCATCGCCTGGATGCGCGATGCCGGCGCGGAGATCGTCGAAGTGTCGCTGCCGCATACCAAGTACGCGCTTCCGACTTACTACATCATCGCGCCGGCGGAAGCGTCGTCCAACCTCGCCCGCTATGACGGCGTCCGCTACGGGCGGCGGGTGGCGCCGGAGGGCGGCAATCTCCAGGACATGTACGAAGCGACCCGCGCGGCGGGCTTCGGGCCGGAGGTGAAGCGGCGGATCATGATCGGCACCTACGTGCTGTCGGCTGGCTTCTACGACGCCTATTTCAACCAGGCGCAAAAGGTGCGGGCGCTGATCGCGCGCGACTTCGAACGCGTGTTCGAGGAGGTCGACCTGCTGCTGACGCCCACGGCGCCGAGCGCGGCCTTCGGGATCGGCGAGAAGTCGAACGATCCGATCGCCATGTACCTGAACGACGTGTTCGCGGTTCCGGCGAGCCTTGCGGGGCTTCCGGCAATCAGCGTTCCGGCGGGCGTCGATCATCAGGGGCTGCCGCTTGGGCTTCAGCTTATCGGGCGGGCGCTGGATGAGCAGGGCGTGCTGAACGCGGCTTTGGCGTTCGAAGAACGGGCAGGCTTCAGCGCCCGGGCGGAGGCGTGGTGGTGACAATGGCCGTTTTACATTCGCGCAGAGACGCAGAGGCGCAGAGAGGCCAGGGTTTCTTTCGAAGCGCAGCTTCTCTCTTTGGACGGCCGTTGAAGGATCTTCGCTGCGCGCAGGACTGCTCTGGCCCCTCTGCGTCTCTGCGCCTCTGCGCGAACCCTAATCTTGGACCTCTCCATGTCTGATTACCGAATTCAGGGCGCGACCGGCGAATGGGAGGTCGTGATCGGCCTTGAGGTGCACGCGCAGGTGACTTCGCAGGCGAAGCTCTTCTCCGGCGCGTCGACCGAATTCGGTGCTGAGCCGAACAGCCAGGTCTCGCTTATCGACGCGGCGATGCCTGGTATGCTTCCGGTGCCGAACGTCGAGTGCATCCGCCAGGCGGTGCGCACCGGCATGGCGATCGACGCTCAGATCAATCCCTGGTCGCGCTTCGACCGGAAGAATTACTTCTACGCCGATCTGCCGCAGGGCTACCAGATCAGCCAGCTCTACCACCCGATCGTCGGCGAGGGCGAGATCGAGATCCTGCTCGATGATAAGGACGAGAGTTCGGCCCGGCGGATTGGGGTGGAGCGCATCCACCTGGAGCAGGATGCCGGCAAGCTGATGCACGACCAGCATCCAAGCTTCTCCTATGTCGATCTCAACCGCTGCGGCGTGGCGCTGATGGAGATCGTGTCCAAGCCCGACATGCGATCGCCGGAGGAAGCGGGCGCCTACATCCGCAAGCTGCGGGCAATCTTGCGCTATGTCGGCAGTTGCGACGGTAATATGGAGCAGGGCTCGATGCGCGCCGACGTCAACGTCTCGGTCCGGAGGCCCGGCGAGGCGTTCGGGACCCGGACGGAGACCAAGAACGTCAATTCGGTGCGCTTCATTCAGGCGGTGATCGAGCATGAAGCGAGCCGGCAGGTGGACGTGCTGGAGGCGGGCGGAACGATCGTTCAGGAGACGCGGCTGTGGGACCCGGATCGGAACGAAACGCGCTCGCTGCGGTCCAAGGAAGAAGCGCATGACTACCGCTACTTCCCCGATCCCGATCTGCTCCCCGTCGAGCTGACGGAAGAATTCCTGACCGCGTGCCGTGAGTCGCTGCCGGAACTGCCGGACGCGAAGCGGCGGCGCTACGAGCAAGCGCTTGGGCTGTCGCCGTACAACGCCTCGGTGCTGACCGCCGATGTCGAGACGGCGCGGTGGTTCGAGACTTTGCTCGCGGAGACGTCGCGGCTGAGCGGCAAGCCGGAGGCGGAGACCGCCAAACAGGCGTCCAACTGGCTGATCTCCGATTTGTTCGGAGCGCTGAACCGGCTGGGCAAGGACATCGGCGACAGCCCGGTGAGCCCGGCGCAGGGGGCGGGGCTGCTTGCCCTGGTCGCGGACGGCACCTTGTCGGGCACGCTTGCCAAGCAGGTGTTCGAGATCATGCTCGAGACCGGCCAGGATGCCGGCGCGATCGTCGAGGAGCGGGGGCTGAAGCAGACCTCCGATACCGGCGCGATCGAAAAGATCATTGCGGACGTGCTTGCCGCCAACGCCGACAAGGTCGCCGAATATCGCGGCGGCAAGGACAAGCTCTTCGGCTTCTTCGTCGGCCAGACGATGAAGGCGATGCAGGGCAAGGGCAATCCGGCGGTGGTAAACGAGCTGCTGAAGAAGGCTCTCGGCTAGGCGCTTGCTGTTGCTGATGTAATATTGTATCATTGTCCCCATGGATGGTGATGCGCTCAGCTACGGCACCTGCGGTTCGCTGATTGCGAATTTGCTGCTTCTTGCGGTGATGGAGAATGTCTCGGAGCCGACCTGGCGCTTCGGCTACGGCCGGAGCGACACGATCGGCGCGGCGGTGCACCTGCTTGCGCCGGTGAAAGGCTGGCAGCCGTTCATCGACGAATCCGGCTGGGGAGAGCCGCGGCGGACACATTGTCCTGAGCCACGGGCAAGACGGGCCGGCGGGCCGCTTCCCTTCGCTCCGCTTCCTTCCGGCTACGATCCGTTTGCCCCGCTGAAGGAGCCTTTCCATGCCTGCCTATTGGTAGACGCCGGCGGCTCTATCCTGTCGGCAAGGCTGCTCGGCAGCAGCGGCAGCGCGCGAACCGATGGGCGGATGTTGGCTCTCATTACGACCCAGTGGCGGGCAGCGGGAGGCGGGGCAGGGGAAGCGCCTGCCTGGCAGCTGGTTCGGCTGAATGCAGGGCCTGACGAGGGTGAGGCTGTGGGGCCGCCGATGCTGGAGTGACCAGCCCCTCTCCCTTCGACGGGAGAGGGGCTGGTTGTGCGAGGGCAAGTCCTCAGCTGACGATCCGCGCCAGCCCCTTCGACAATTGCAGCGCGCCGTTGATCCGTGCGGCGGAATCAGGCCAGTTCCTGGTGATGACGAGCTTGCTGTCCGGGCGCAGCTTGGCGGTGCCTTTGAGGCGCTGGACATAGGCGATGAGGCCTTCCAGATCGGGGAAGGTGTTGTTGTGGAAGTGGACCAGCGCACCCTTGGGGCCCACGTCGAGCTTCACCACCTGCGCGCGGCGGCAGTTGAGCTTGATCTGGATGACCTTGAGGAGGTTGTCGGTCTCGCTCGGCAGCTTGCCGAAGCGGTCGATCAGCTCGGCGGCGAACGGCTCGAGTTCGGCGGCGCTCTCGAACTCGTTCATGCGGCGGTAGAGGCCCATGCGCAGGTCGAGATCGGGGACATAGGCTTCCGGGATCATAATCGGCGCGTCGACGGTGATCTGCGGCGAGAAGTCGCCCGACGGCTTCATCTTGCCCCCGGACTTTGCCTCCAGGATCGCGTCCTCAAGCATCGACTGGTAAAGTTCGAAACCGACTTCCTTGATGTGGCCGGACTGCTCGTCGCCAAGCAGATTGCCGGCGCCTCGGATGTCGAGATCGTGGCTTGCAAGCTGGAAGCCGGCGCCCAGCGTGTCGAGATTTGCGAGCACCTGCAGCCGCTTGTCGGCGCTCTCGGTAAGGATGCGCTGCGCCGGCGTGGTCATGTAGGCGTAAGCGCGGGTCTTGGCGCGGCCGACGCGGCCGCGAAGCTGATAGAGCTGGGCCAGGCCGAACCGGTCGGCGCGGTGGACGATGAGGGTATTGGCCGAGGGGATGTCGAGGCCGCTTTCGACAATGGTGGTGGAGAGCAGCACGTCATATTTGCGGTCGTAAAAGGCGCTCATCCGCTCTTCGACCTCCGTTGGCGCCATCTGGCCGTGGGCGGAGATGAAGTTCACTTCCGGCACTTCGTCGCGCAGGAACTGCTCGAGGTCCGGCAGATCGGCGACGCGCGGGGCGACGAAATAGGTCTGGCCGCCGCGATAATGTTCGCGAAGCAGCGCCTCGCGGATCACCACCGGGTCCCACGGCATGACGTAGGTGCGCACCGCGAGGCGATCCACCGGCGGGGTCTGGATCACGGAGAGTTCGCGAAGGCCGGACATAGCCATCTGAAGCGTGCGCGGGATCGGCGTGGCGGTGAGGGTGAGGACGTGGACGTCCGCCTTCATCGCCTTCAGCCGCTCCTTATGGGTAACCCCGAAACGCTGCTCCTCGTCAACGATGACGAGGCCGAGGTTCCGGAAGGCGACGCTCTTCGCAAGGATCGCGTGGGTGCCGATGACGATGTCGATCTTGCCAGCCTCAATCAGGTCGCGGGTTTCCTTGGCTTCCTTGGCGGTCACCAGGCGGGAGAGGCGGCCGATCTCGATCGGGAAGCCGTGGAAGCGCTCCTTGAAATTGTTGTAATGCTGGCGGGCGAGGAGGGTCGTCGGGCAGACCAAGGCGACCTGCATGCCGGCCATTGCCGCGACGAATGCGGCGCGAAGAGCGACTTCGGTTTTGCCGAAGCCGACGTCTCCGCAGACCAGGCGGTCCATCGGCTTGCCGGCGCCGAGATCCTCGACGACGTCGCCGATGGCTTTTTCCTGGTCCTCCGTTTCCTCGTAAGGAAAGCGATCGACGAAGGCGGCGAAGCCGGTGTCGGGCTCGGCAATCGGCGCGCCGCGGGTGGCGCGTTCGGCGGCGGTTTTGATGAGCTCGCCCGCAATCTCGCGAATCCGCTCCTTCATCCGCGACTTGCGGCGCTGCCAGGCTTCGCCGCCCAGGCGGTCCAGCGTTACGCCTTCATTCTCGCTGCCGTAGCGGGAGAGTATGTCGATGTTCTCGACCGGCACGTAGAGCTTGTCGCCGCCGGCATAGCTCAGCGCCACGCAATCGTGCGGGCTGGTGCCGACGGGAACCTGGGTGAGGCCCTCGTAGCGGCCGATGCCGTGATCGGCGTGCACCACAAGGTCGCCCGGGGTCAGGGTGGCGAGCTCGCTTAAGAAAGCGTCGGCCGATTTGCGGCGCTTGCGGCGGCGCACCAACCGGTCGCCGAGCATGTCTTGTTCGGTGAGGAGCGCGATGTCGCGGGTGGTGAAACCGTGGTCGAGCGGGAGAACGGCAAGGGCGACCGTGTTCGAGGCGGCGAGGCCCTGCGCTTCCTGCCAGCTATCCGCTTCGGCCGTCTTGTTGAGCTTGTGCTCCGCGAGGAGGCCTTTGAGGCGCTCGCGGGCGCCGACCGAGTAGCTTGCGAGGATGACTTTCTTGCCGGCGCGGCGGAGGCTGGCGACGTGGGCGACCACCGCTTCGTAGACATTGGCGTTTTGGGAGCGCTCCGGCGCGAAGTCGCGGGCGCTGTCCACGCCGAGATCGAGGACGCGCTTCGAATCGGGCTCGTGGAACGGCGTGGCGAGGTGGAGCGGGCGATCGGCGATGACCTGCTCCCACTCCTGCCGGGCGAGATAGAGGGTGTCGGGCTCGAGTGGGCGGTAGCTTCCGGGCTCGTTGGACTGAGCGCGGACGCGGTTCTGGTAATAATCCGCGATGGCTTCGAAGCGGGCGTCGGCGGCGCCGGCGTCGTGGGCATCGCGGACGACGATGTCCTCGGGCTGGAGGTGGCCGAACAGGGTGTCGAGCCGTTCCTCGAACATCGGCAGCCAGTGATCTATTCCGGCGAGGCGGCGGCCTTCCGATACCGCCTGGTAGACCGGGTCGCCGGTTGCGGTGGCGCCGAACTTTTCGCGGTAGCGCGAGCGGAAGCGCTTGATGCTGTCTTCTTCCAGCAAGGTTTCGGAGGCGGGAAGCAGGGTGAAGCCACCCTCAAGCCGCTCGCTGGTGCGCTGGGTGGCAGGATCGAAGCGGCGGACGCTTTCAATTTCGTCACCGAAGAAGTCGAGGCGAAGCCCTTGTTCTTCGCCGGCCGGGAACAGATCGACGATGCCGCCGCGAATGGCGAACTCGCCCGCATCCTGAACTGTGTCGGTGCGGTGGTAGCCGTTGGCCGACAGGAGGTTGGTGAGGCGCTTGAGGTCGATCCGCTCCCCCGGGGCCAGGCGGGCAACAAGCTGGCGAACCCGGAATGGCGTCAGAGTTCGCTGAGTTGCGGCGTTGACCGTGGTGACGAGCAGCTGCGGCTTGTCCCGCTTGCGCTGAAGCGCGTGCAGCGTCGCAAGCCGCTCGGAGGAGGAGCGCAGCGACGGGGAGGAACGGTCGTAGGGCAGGCAATCCCAGGCGGGAAAGCTCAGCACCTCCGTTTCCGGCGCGAAATAGGTGGCGGCGTCGGCAATGTGGCGCATCGCCGCTTCGTCGGGCGCGATGAACACGGCACGGCCCTTGGCCGCGCGGGCGAGATCGGCGGCGAGCCATGGCAGAAAGCCCGCGGGCGCACCGGCCAGGGTGATCGGCGAATCGGCCGAGAGAATGGCTTGAAGATCGGTCACTTATTCGGCGTGCTTTATATAATTCACCTGGCGCAGGCGGTTCATCATTTCGCCTTCCCAAGCGGTCGGCGGCGCGGCGGCGCCGATCGCCCAGGCCATGATGTCGACGTCCTGCTCCTCGAGAAGAGCTTCGAACCACGCCATCTCCGCTTCGTTCCAGTTTGCCGAATGAACGTCGAAGAAGCCGCCGATCAGCAGATCGGCTTCGCGGGTGCCGCGGTGCCAGGCGCGGAAGCGAAGGCGTTTCAGGCGGGGATCGGCGTCCATGATGCTCCATGGGGAAACGACCCGCAGCGGGTGAACGCTGCCGGCTGAAGGGGATGGAGGGTCCATGTAGGTGCAAACCGGCGCCGTTTGAAGCACGGCTTTCTGCCTTATACGCAAAGTTCACCACCAGCGGGGTAACGTCTGCCGTTCGACGGGGAGCGGGGCGTGAAATGGATTTGAGCTGGGCGAGACATGCGGGCCAGGCGCGTTCCGGCGCTCCGGCCTTTGCCGCGCGTGCGCTAAAAACGGTTTTTGCCGCGATCTGCGCCGCAACCTTGCTGTTCACCTTGATCACGCCGCCGTTTCAGGCGCCGGACGAGGACCAGCATTGGTACAAGGCGGTGCTTCTTTCGGAAGGGCGGCTGCTTGCGGAGCGGCGAGGCGGCCAAGTGGGCGCCGAATTGCCGCGCGATGCGGTGGAGCTTCGCACTGTGGATTTTCCGGGCGAGAAAGCGGGCGCGCGGTTCCGCGCCGCGCCTGAGGATTTGCGCCGCTCCTGGGGGAACGACGCGGCGCGGCAGGGGAGGGTGTTTACGCAATTCCCGAACCTCGCCAATTATTCGCCGACCCTTTACCTGCCGCAGGCAGCGGGCGTCGCGGTGGCGGAGGCCGTGGGAATGCCGCGGATCGGCGCCTTCTATCTCGGCCGAGTGTTGAATGCGGCCACGGCGTTGCTTCTGCTCTGGCTCGCGCTTGCGGCCTTGCCGTGGGGACGAGTGGCGCTGCTTGCGGTTGCTGCGCTTCCTACTTTCGCCTTTCAGGCCGGGTCCCTGTCGGCGGATGCGTCGATCAACGGCGCGGCTTTTCTGGGGGTGGCGCTTGCGTTGCGATTCGGGGACTCGGCCCATCGCAAAGGCTGGATACTGCTTGCGGCCTCGCCGTTCGTCGGCCTGGCAAAGGGCGTCTACCTGCCGCTCGTGTTCGCGGGCGCGCGGTTCGGCGGCACCTTGCGCGACCGGCACCTGTGGACCCCGGCCGCCGCCGCTGTCGCCGGTGCAGGCGCCTTCCTTGCCTGGATGCTCTATTCGGGCGGCGAGCCGGCGCTTTACACCACCGTTTCGCGAAAAACGGGTGAGCAGGCGACCACCGCGCCAATGGCCGACCAGCTCGCCGTGCTGCTTGGCGATCCGATGCGCTATCTTCAAATACTTGTCGAAAGCTTCAGCGAGCGGTTTCCCGTCTACGTCCTCCAGATCGTCGGGCGGCCGGGGTGGAATGCGTTCCTGCTTCCGCTCGGCGCTTATGCGCTCGCCGCGGTGATGCTTGCCTCGGCGCTTGCGTCGGGGAAAGGGCCGCGCGCCGGCGTCGGGCTTCGGGCGTGGTGGCTGCTGCTCGCCGCGGGTGGAGCGGTGTTGGTGGAAACGGCGCTGTACCTGACCGGCACGCCTTATGCGGCCGATTACATTCAGGGGACGCAGGGGCGCTACTTCCTGCCGCTGCTTCCGCTTGTGCTGTTGGCGCTGATGCCGACGTCGACTCCGGGGCGATGGCCGGAGCGGGCGGGGGCGCTGTTCGCCGGATCGGCGCTGCTGCTGATCGGGATCGGCTTGCTCTCGGCTTTGGACAGCTTCTGGATCAACGGCTTCGCTACGGTGGAAGGCATGCCGCCGCTCGGACCGGGCGCGGAAGGCGCGGCGCGCGGACTCTTGCTTCCCTCGCCGCGCTGGTGACACTAGGGCCTCGCCCCATCGGGAGAGGCTTTTGCGTCCGGACATTTTGAACCCGCTGTTCGCCGAAGTGGAGGTGCTGAAAGGCATCGGCCCGGCGCTTGCCAAGCCGTTGAAGCGGCTGGGGCTGGAGAGGGTGGTGGACGTGTTGTTTCACCTGCCGGTGTCGTGGGTGGACCGCAAGCGCGTGGACGTGCTGGACGCTGCCGATGCCGGGAAGGTGGTAACGGTGCTGGTGACGCCGGTGGACTACCGTCAGGCGGGGGGAAGGGGTCCTTTCCGGGTCTACGCCACCGATCGCGCAGGCAATTACCTGACGCTGACCTTCTTCAACAATCCCGGCTGGGCGAAGAAGCAATTGCCCTTGGGCCAGCTCAAGGTGGTCTCCGGGCGGATGGAGACCTATGGCCAGGAATTGCAGATGGTTCATCCGGACCATGTGCTGGAGCCCGCCCAAGCCCTCGATCTGCCGGAGCGGGAGCCGGTTTATGCTCTGTCGGAAGGGATCACGTCGCGGCGCCTGGGCGACTTCGCCGGACAGGCGCTGGGGCGGGCGCCGGAGCTTGGCGAGTGGATCGAGCCGAGCCTGCTGGCCGCACGCGGCTGGCCGGGGTGGAAGCAGGCGCTGACGCAAGCCCATGCCGACCCGGCGGAAGGCGCCGCGCGGGAGCGGTTGGCCTATGACGAAGTGTTCGCCAACCAGCTTGCGCTGATGCTGGTGCGGGCGTCCTCGCGCCGGCGGCGGGGGACGCCGCTTCGGGGCGACGGGCGTCTCCGCGATTCGCTGAAGCTGCCTTATGCGCCGACGGGGGCGCAGAGCCGGGCGATAGCCGAAATCGACGGCGATCTGCAGCAGGAAGTGCCGATGTTGCGCCTGCTCCAGGGAGACGTCGGATCGGGCAAGACCTTGGTGGCGCTGATGGCGATGCTGAGCGCGGTGGAGGCGGGGGCGCAGGCGGCGTTGCTTGCGCCCACCGAGATTCTTGCACGCCAGCATTTCGAGACCCTGTCGCGGCAGCTGGCGGGGGTGCCGGTGACGGTGGCGATCCTCACCGGGCGGGACAAGGGGCGGGTGCGCGAGTCGACGTTGATGGGCTTGGCGGACGGGTCGATCGATATTCTGATCGGTACGCACGCGATCTTCCAGGAGAAGGTGGCGTACAAGCGGCTCGGCCTCGCTGTGGTGGACGAGCAGCACCGCTTCGGCGTCGCGCAGCGGATGATGCTTGCGGCGAAGGCGGAGCGGCCGCCGCATCTGCTGGTGATGACGGCGACGCCCATTCCCCGGACGCTGACGCTGACCCAATATGGCGAGATGGACGTGTCGCGGCTGGACGAGATGCCGCCGGGGCGGCAGCCGATCGAGACTCGGGTGCTATCCTCCGACCGGCTGGACGAGGTTGCGGACGGGCTTGCGCGGCATATCGCGCGCGGCGGGCAGGCTTATTGGGTGTGCCCGCTGGTGGAGGAAAGCGAAGCCTCCGACCAGGCGGCGGCGGAGGAACGGGCGCAGGCGCTCCGCATGCGGTTCGGGGAAAAGGTGGGCTTGGTCCATGGCCGGATGAAGGGGCCGGAGAAGGACGCGGTGATGGCTGCCTTCCAGCGCTCGGAGATTGCGGTGCTGGTTGCGACCACCGTGATCGAAGTCGGTGTGGACGTGCCGAACGCGACCTTGATGATCGTGGAAGGCGCGGATCGCTTCGGCTTGGCACAGCTCCACCAGCTGCGCGGCCGGGTGGGGCGCGGGGAGGGGCGATCTGTGTGCCTGCTGCTACGCGGCAATGCGCTTAGCGAGACCGCACGGGCGCGGCTCGCTTTGCTTCGGGAGAGCAATGACGGCTTTCGGATCGCCGAGGAGGATCTGCGCCTGCGCGGCGCGGGCGAAATCCTCGGCACCAAGCAATCGGGCGAAGCGCAGTTCCGGCTGGCGAGCCCGGAGCAGATCCAGGCGCTTGTTCCCGCCGCGACGGACGACGCGCGCCTGCTCGTCGATCGCGACGGCGGGCTTGAAGGCGAGCGCGGCCGGGCGGCGCGGGTGCTGCTTTACCTGATGGAGCGCGACGCCGCGGTGGCGCTGCTCCGCAGCGGCTGAGGCCTAGCGCGTCAGAAGGCCGTGGCGCTTCTTGCCGAGGCTGAGGCGGAGCGGTTCGTCGTCTTCCAGCACAATGGTGAAGGCTGGATCGGAGATGACGACGTTGTTGAGCCGCACCGCGCCTTCGGCGATCTTACGCCGCGCTTCGCCGTTGGAGGCGGCGAAGCCGAGCACGGTGAGCGCTTGGACGATGCCGAGACCATCGCCTTGCACGCGAAGAGTCGGCAGCGATTCGCCGCCCGCGCCTTCTTCAAAGGTGCGCCGGGCGGTTTCCGCGGCTTCGCGCGCTGCGTTGTCGCCGTGGGCCATTGCCGTGGCGAGATCGGCGAGGACCTTTTTAGCGTCGTTGATCTCGGCGCCTTCCAGGGCTTCGAGCCGGGCGATCTCGTCCAGCGGCAGATCGGTGAACAGGCGCAGGAACTTGCCGACGTCCGCATCCTGCGCGTTCCGCCAGAACTGCCAATAATCGTAAGGGCTGAGGCTGTCGGCGTTGAGCCACACCGCGCCGCGCTCGCTTTTGCCCATCTTGCCGCCGTCGGCGGTTGTGAGGAGGGGGGTGGTGAGGCCGAAGACCTGGGTGCCGTCGACTCGACGGGCAAGCTCGATGCCGTTGACGATATTGCCCCATTGATCCGATCCGCCAAGCTGCAAGCGGCACTCTGCGCGGCGGGACAGTTCCAGGAAATCGTAGCCCTGGAGGATCATGTAGTTGAATTCCAGGAACGAGAGCGACTGCTCGCGGTCGAGGCGGAGCTTGACGCTGTCGAAGCTCAGCATCCGGTTGATGGAGAAGTGCTGGCCGATTTCCCGCAGGAAGGGGATGTACTCCAGCCGGTCGAGCCATTCGGCATTGTCGACCATCACCGCATCGGTCGGACCGTCGCCGAAGGTGAGGAAACGTTCGAACACCCGCTTGATCGAGGCGACGTTGGCCGCGATCGTCTCGTCGGTCATCAGCTTGCGCGCTTCGTCCTTGAAGCTCGGATCGCCGATCTTGCCGGTGCCGCCGCCCATCAGAACGATCGGCTTGTGGCCGGCTTGCTGGAGGCGGCGAAGCATCATGATCTGCACTAGGCTGCCCACGTGAAGCGACGGCGCGGTGGGATCGAAGCCGATATAGCCGGGCACGATCTGCTTGGCGGCAAGGGCATCGAGCCCTTCCGCGTCGGTAAGCTGATGGATGTAGCCGCGCGAGGACAGCAGGTTTAGGAGCTCGGACTGGTACGTGGTCATGGTGCGACGCGCCTAACATGGAGGCTCCCCCTTGCAAACCTACCGGCTGATTGCGCACCCCGACGCGCCGCCTCATGCGTTGCGGAGCCTTGAGGTGGACGTCCGGCTGGATGGGGAGGAGATCTCCGTCGACTTCCGCGCCGATCCGCGCGAGGCGGTGTTGATGCAGCCTTGGCGGGAGGGACTGCGCACCGATGGGCTTTGGGAGACCACCTGCTTCGAACTCTTCATCAAGCCGGCGGGCGGGGAGGCCTATTTCGAATTCAACTTCGCGCCGTCCACCGATTGGGCGGCGTACCGGCTGAGCGGCTATCGCGAGGGCCTCGAGCCGCTGTCGGCAACCCTCGATTTCTGCGTCAGCGCTTTTCCCTGGGCCGAGGTGGATTTGGTGTCGGTCGATCTGGACCTGGGTTTCCTCCCGGCGGGCAAGGCGCGGCTCGGCATTTCCGCCGTTATCGAGGAGGTCAGCGGGCGGCGCTCCTACTGGGCGTTGGCGCACGGTGCGGGAGAACCCGATTTCCACAACGATGCTTGCTTCGCGCTGGAAGTGGAGGCAGCAACGCGGCCATGAAAACCGGTCTCGATCGCCTTCTTGAAGACTCCGCGCTTCGCGCGCCGCTGCAAGGCCGCCGCGTGGCGCTGCTCGCGCATCCGGCCTCCGTCACCCGAGACTTGACGCACAGCCTGGACGCCCTCGCCGCGACTGGTCTCAACGTCACAGCCGCCTTTGGGCCGCAGCACGGGCTGCGGGGCGACAAGCAGGACAATATGGTGGAGACGGAAGACTTCACCGACCCCGATCACAACATCCCGGTGTTCAGCCTCTACGGCCAAGTGCGGCGGCCGACCGGTCAGTCGATGGGCACGTTCGACACGATCCTGATCGACCTGCAGGACGTCGGCTGCCGGATCTACACCTTCATCACCACGCTTCTCTACGTGCTGGAAGCGGCGGCCCAGCATAAGAAGGCGGTGTGGGTACTCGACCGGCCCAACCCGGCGGGGCGGCCGATCGAGGGCCTGACGCTTCTGCCCGGCTGGGAAAGCTTCGTCGGCGCAGGGCCGATCCCGATGCGCCACGGGCTGACCCTTGGCGAGCTTGGCCGCTGGTTCATCGAGCATTTCAAGCTCGACGTCGAATACCGTGTGATCGAGATGGAGGGCTATCGGCCCGACGCGGGCCCCGGCTTCGGCTGGCCGGAAGACCGCATCTGGATCAACCCGAGCCCCAACGCCGCCAACCTCAACATGGCGCGGGCATATGCCGGTACGGTGATGCTGGAAGGCGCCACGCTTTCGGAAGGCCGCGGCACCACCCGGCCGCTGGAGCTGTTCGGCGCGCCCGACATCGAGGCCAACGCCGTGCTTGCCGAAATGCGCCGCCTCGCGCCGCAGTGGCTGGAAGGCTGCGTCCTTCGCCCCTGCTGGTTCGAACCGACCTTTCACAAGCATGTCGGCACCCTGTGCAGCGGCCTCCACATTCACGCCGAGGGCGCGTTCTACGACCACCAGGCCTTCAAGCCGTGGCGGCTGCAGGCGGCAGCATTCAAGGCGATACTGCGGATCTACCCGGACTACCCGCTGTGGCGCGATTTCCCGTATGAATATGAGTTCGGCAAGCTCGCGATCGACGTGATCAACGGCGGCCCGGGCCTACGGGAGTGGGTGGACGATGCTGGAGCGGAAGCGGGCGATCTCGACGCGCTGACCGTGCCGGACGAGCAGGCGTGGGAAGAAACGCGCCGCCCCTACCTGCTCTACTAGCTCTTCCGGCTCAACGTCCGCATTGCGTCGTCGAGGCCGCTGAGCGTCATCGGGTACATGCGGTCGTTCATCAGCTGGCGGATCAGCTGGGTGGAGTGGCTGTAGTTCCAATATTGCTCCGCCGTCGGGTTGAGCCACACGGCGCTCGGGTAGGTGGTGGTGAGGCGCTGAAGCCAGGTCGCGCCGGCTTCCTCATTGTAATGCTCCACCGAGCCGCCGGGATGGCTGATCTCGTAGGGGCTCATGGCCGCGTCGCCGACGAAGACGATCTTGTAGTCGTGGCCGAACTTGTGGAGCACGTCCCAGGTCGGCGTACGCTCGCAGAAGCGGCGGCGGTTATCCTTCCACAGGCTCTCATACGGGCAGTTGTGGAAGTAGAAGAATTCGAGGTTCTTGAACTCGGACGTGGCGGCGGAGAACAGTTCCTCGCAAACCTTGATGTGCGGGTCCATCGAGCCCCCGACGTCGAGGAAAAGGAGCAGTTTCACCGCATTGTGCCGCTCCGGGCGCATGCGGATGTCGAGCCAGCCCTTGCGCGCCGTTCCGTCGATCGTGCCGTCGATGTCGAGCTCGTCGGCCGCGCCTTCGCGGGCGAAGCGGCGCAGGCGGCGAAGCGCGACCTTGATGTTGCGGGTGCCGAGTTCCTGGGCGTTGTCGAGGTTCTTGAACTCGCGCTTGTCCCAGACCTTCAAGGCGCGGCCGTGCTTGCCCTCGCCGCCGATGCGGACGCCTTCGGGATTGTAGCCGCCATGGCCGAATGGCGAGGTGCCGCCGGTGCCGATCCACTTGTTGCCGCCCTGATGGCGCCCTTGCTGTTCCTCCAGCCGCTTCTTCAGCGTTTCCATAATCTCTTCCCAGGAGCCCAAGGATTTCACCTCGGCCATCTGTTCGGGCGTGAGATACTGCTCCGCGATCTTTTTGAGCCACTCTTCGGGGATCGGAACCGCTTCGGGGCCGTAGCTTGTCTCTAGGCCGTTGAAGACCTTGCCGAACACCTGGTCGAAGCGGTCAAGAAGCGCCTCGTCCTTCACGAAGGTGGCGCGGGCGAGGTAGTAAAACTCTTCCGGGCTCGCGGCGATCACCTCGGCGCGCAACGCCTCCAGCAGGGTGAGGTGCTCCTTCAGCGATGCCGAGATGCCGGCGGCGCGAAGCTCGTCAACGAAGGAAAAGAACATGAGGAGCGCCTTAGCGGGGGTGCCGGAGCCTTGCCAGCGCCCTTGGTTAACCGCGCTTCAACCAATCGTCCTTACTGCCGGGTGTTCCTGATGGGCGGGGGTGAACAGAGTGGCGACAGTGGCAATGGCACAAGCGGACGGCGAAGCGATCGGGATCGTTGCGCGAAACTGCGGCACGCTGGCGATCGAGTGCAGCGACGTTTCGGGCTATGTGGCGGGCGTTTCCGAGCGGATTTCATCCAACCTGCGCACGCTCGACACGCTGGAGGAAGTGACAAGCCGCTTGCTTGCCGACCAGGCGCGAGTGGCGGAATCGACCGATGAAGCGCGGGTGCTTGCCGAACAAGCACGGGACAAGCTGGCCCTGGGCCGCGCGGCGATCGAAGACACGATCGGGATTTTCAGCGGACTAACGGAGCTGGTCGTCCAGCTCGGCGACCGGATGAGCGGCTTTGCGGAAGCGATGGGCAAGGTCCAGCGGGTTTCGGCCAGCATCGAAAGCATCGCCTACAAGACCAACATGCTTGCGCTCAACGCCACCATCGAGGCGGCGCGGGCAGGGGAGGCGGGCAGGGGCTTTGCCGTGGTCGCCGCCGAAGTGAAGAAGCTTGCCCAGGACACCCGCGCCGCGACCAGCGACATCGCCGCCACCGTCGCCTCGCTGACCAGCGAAGCGGAAGCGGTGACGTCGGAGATTGAGACAGGCGTGGAACGCAGCCGGATCGCGCAGGCCGGCTTTGCAACCATCACCGGCACGGTGCGCGACGTGGCTGACATCGTCGGGCTGGTCGACCGGCAGACGGACGGCATCGCCCAATCCACCAGCCATATCCAGCAAAGCGTCGACCGAATGAAGTCGGGCCTCACCGACTTTGCCCAGGACGCGCGTGCCAATGGCGGCGAGCTGCAGCGGGCGCACAGCCGCTTGTCGTCGCTTGAATTGATGAGTTGCGACATGCTCGATCGGCTCGCCAATTGCGGCGTGCGGATCGACGACACGCCGTTCATCGAGCTTGCCCGCGCCACCGCGGTTCGGCTCCAGAATCTGGTGGAAGGCGCGGTCGCGAAGGGCGAACTCCGCTTCGAGGACGTGTTCGACACGGACTATGTGCCGATGCCGGGCACCAACCCGGTGCAATATACCACCCGCTTCTGCGACTTCGCCGATGCACGCATCCGCCCGATTCTGGACGCGCTGACCGCGGCCGATCCGCGCCACATCGGCGGGGTGGTGAGCGACATCAACGGCTGGCTTCCGACGCACTTGTCCGAACGGTCGCTGCCGCAGGGGCCGGACCCGCTGTGGAACGCGAAAAACTGCCGCAACCGGCGCAATCTGCTCGACGACACGACGCGGCGGGCGATCGCCAGCGACAAGGAATCGATGCTCGCGACCTACCGAATCGTACTTGGCGAGGACAGTTACCTGCCGGTCAAGAACGTGTTCGTGCCGCTTATCTTCGGCGGCCGGCGCTGGGGCAATTTCGAGCTCGCCTATCGCGACGATGCCATGGTGATCCCGAACGCTTGATGGTGGCGAAGCGGCGGCCGGGCTTTCCCGGCCGCCGATTTCGACGGTCATGCCAGGGCAGGCGTGCCCGTGCTCTTGCGCTCGATGCCGGCCAAGCGCGCGAGCGAGAAGCTGCCCGCGCCGAGCAGCGCCTGTACGAACAGCAGCACCGTCCAGAAGACCGGGAATTCCCAGCCGCCGCCTGCGTTGCTGAAGGTCCAGCCATTGCCGAGGTGCTGAAGCGCGGCGCCGATCATCAGCGGAACGAACAGGAGGCTGACGAGGCGGACCTGCACGCCTGCGATCAGCGCGAGGGCGCCGGCGATCTCGGCGGCAATGACCACATAGCCGAGCACCGGCGGGTAGCCGATCGAGGCGAAGTAAGCGGCGGTGCCGGCGGGCGTAAAGGTAAGCACCTTCAGGATCAGCCCGTGGGCAAGGAACAAGGTGCCCATGGACAGGCGGAGCAGCAGAGCGGCGTGATCGGACAGCTGGTTCTGGTTCATGTCATTTTCCCTTGATCGTGCGCCGCCGAAGAGCCGGCAGCGATGGGGGAGAAATAAGGCTGTTCCTCCACGCCGCGCCATTCGCCGAATGGGCAAAACTTCTTTGCGTCAGCGCACATCCTCGCCTTCCATCCGGGGGCGGAGCTTGACCATCTCGGCCGCGATGAAGTCGATAAAGGCGCGAACGCGGGCGGTGCGGCGCAGATCCTCGTGGACCAGCAGCCAAAAGTCGGTCGCGACCTCCGGCAAGATGTCGCCGATCCTTTGCAGGCAGCCGGCTTCTTCGGCGAGATAACAAGGGAGCAGCGCCAGCCCCAAGCCGGCGCGGGCCGCTTGCGCCACGGCGACAAAGGAACTCGCCTTGAAGCCGATCCGATCGGCGGAAACGTTGGCGCCGATCCATTGGTGAACGCCGAGGTGGGAGAGGCTGTCGTCGAGGCCGATCCACTGATGCGCTCGGGAAAGATCGGCGCCGCCCGCCGCCGCGAGGTAGGAGGGTGCGCCGTAGATGGCGAAGGCGATCCCGCTCAAGCGGCGGCCGTGGAGGTTTTCCGGCGGCTTCATCGACGGGCGAAGCGCAACATCCGCATCGCGCCGCGAGAGGTTGAGGAATTCGTTGCCTGTGACCAGCTCCACGCAAATTTCGGGGTAGAGCTGGCGGAACTTGCCGCACAGCGGGGTGACAGTGGCGATCATCGTGTCGGTGGTGGTCACCCGCACCGTGCCGCTTGGCCGCAAATCCTCGCCGGCGAGTTGCCGCTCGAGCGCGAGTACGTCTTCGTCGAGCCGCCCGGCAAGCTGGATCACCGCTTCCCCGGCGGGGGTTGGCGCGTAGCCGTCGCGGCGGCGGTCGAAGAGGCGGACGCCCAATTGCTCCTCGATGGCGCCGATGCGGCGGAACACGGTGCTGTGGTTGACCTTCAGGCTCCGCGCGGCGCCCGACAAGGAGCCGGAACGGCCGACGCTGAGCACGTAGAGCAGATCGTCCCAGCCGAGGTTCCTGTGCATGCGTGCAAACTCCCCTTGCTCCGAACGGCAATTCCCCGGCGCAGGCTAACAGGCTTAGATTGGTCCCGCAAAGGAGGAACATCATCATGAAATTGTATTTCACACCCGGCGCCTGCTCGCTGGCGCCGCACATCGTTGCCCGCGAGGCCGGGCTCGACTTCGAGCTGGCGAAGGTCGATCTCGCCGCCAAGACGCTGGAAGACGGCAGCGATTATCTGGCGGTGAACCCGAAGGGCTCGGTGCCCGCGCTGGCGCTGGACGAGGGGCTGGTGCTGACCGAGGCGGCCGTGCTGGTCCAGTATCTCGCCGACCGCGCGCCGGCTGCGAACCTGCTGCCGGCAGCCGGAACGATCGAGCGCTACGTGGCGCAGGAATGGCTGAACTTCATCGCCACCGAGCTTCACAAGGGCTTCGGGCCGCTTTGGAAAAAGGATACGCCGGCGGAGGTGCGGGAAAGCACCAAGGCGGTGCTTGCGACCAAATTCGCCTACCTCGACCGCATCCTTGCCGAGCGGCCTCACCTGACGGGCGAAAGCTTCTCAGCGGCCGATGCTTACGCCTTCACCGTGCTGAGCTGGGCGAAGTTCATGGCGATCGATCTTGGACGCTGGACCCATCTCACCGCCTACCTCGCCCGCGTCGGCGCCCGGCCGAAGGTGCGTGAAGCACTGATCGCCGAGGGACTGCTCAGCGCCGACGAAGCGGCCTGAGGGGAGGGGCGCACGCTTGAAGGGTGCGCCCTAATCCGCTGAGCCCAAAGCGGGGCTTGGGCGGTTTGATACCTGGCGCTTGCCGTCGATCACGATCGGGGACGCGATGCCGGGCGTCCCGTCCAGATCAAGCTGCATCCCGCGCGCGACAACCTGCGGATCGTCGAACACGTCGGAGACGCTGTTGATCGGACCGGCTGGAACTCCCGCGCTGGTCAAGACGGTGAGCAGCTCGTCCTTCCCGCGCTGGAGGAGTGCGGCCCCGAGGGTGGCGCTCAGCGTCTCCCGATTGCGCACGCGGGCTGCGTTGCTTGCGAAGCGCTCGTCGTCGGGGAGGGCAGGCAGGCCCAGGAGCTGGCAGAGCTTGCGGAACTGGCCGTCATTGCCGACGGCGATGATCACCCAGCCGTCCCGAACCTCGAAGGTCTGGTAAGGCGCGATATTGGGATGGGCGTTGCCGAGCCGCTTCGGGGCTTCGCCCGAGACGAGGTAGTTCATCGCCTGGTTGGCGAGGACGGAGACCTGCGTGTCGAGCAAGGCCATGTCGATGTGGCAGCCCCGCCCAGTTCCGGCGCGGCCGTGAAGCGCGGCGAGGATCGCGTTCGAAGCATAAACGCCGGTGAAGATGTCGGCGAACGCCACCCCGATCTTTTGCGGCTCTCCGGCAGGGTCGCCGGTCAGGTCCATGATGCCGCCCATGCCCTGGATCATGAAATCGTAGCCGGCGCGCGGGGCGTAAGGCCCATCCTGGCCGAAACCGGTAATCGAGCAATAGATCAGCCGCGGATTCAGCTCGGAGAGGGCGGCGTAATCGAGCTTATATTTGGCCAGGCCGCCGACCTTGAAGTTCTCGATCAGGATATCGGCTTCCGCGGCGAGGGCGCGGATGCGGTCCCTGCCTTGTTCCGTCTCGAAGTCGATTGCGAGCGAGGTCTTGCCGCGGTTGCAGGCGTGGAAATAGGCCGCGCTGCCTTCGCCTTCCACGAAGGGCGGGCCCCAGCCGCGCGTATCGTCGCCGCTGCCGGGGCGCTCGATCTTGGTCACTTCCGCGCCTAGATCGGCAAGCAGCTGCCCCGCCCAAGGGCCGGCGAGAATCCGCGCCAGCTCGAGCACTTTCAGTCCGGCAAGCGGCTGGTCCACGTCAGAAAGCCGCGATGCCCGTGATCGCGCGGCCGAGGATCAAACCGTGGACGTCGTGGGTGCCTTCGTAGGTGTTGACGGTTTCGAGGTTGGCGGCGTGGCGCATCACCTGAAATTCGGCGGAGATGCCGTTGCCGCCGTGCATGTCGCGGGCGACTCGGGCGATGTCCAAGGCCTTGCCGACATTGTTGCGCTTGATCAGGCTGATCGCGTCCGGGACCAGATTGCCTTCGTCGATCATCCGGCCGACGCGCAACGCCGCCTGGAGGCCGAGGGTAATCTCGGTGATCATGTTGGCGAGCTTCATCTGGACGAGCTGGGTTGCCGCAAGCGGGCGGCCGAACTGCTTGCGGTCGAGGGTGTAGCTACGCGCCGCATGATAGCAGGCTTCGGCGGCGCCCATCGCGCCCCAGGCAATGCCGTAGCGGGCGCGGTTGAGGCAGCCGAACGGACCCTTGAGCCCGCTGACGTTGGGGAGGAGGTTCTCCTCCGGCACTTCGACTCCATCCATGACGATCTCGCCGGTGATGGAGGCGCGCAGGCTGAGCTTCTGGCCGATCTTGGGCGCGGACAGGCCGGCCATGCCCTTTTCAAGAATGAAGCCGCGAATCTTGCCGTCATGCGCGTCCGACTTTGCCCACACGACAAAGACGTCGGCGATGGGCGAGTTGGTGATCCACATCTTGGAGCCGGTAAGGCGGTAGCCGCCATCGATCTTCGTGGCGCGGGTGCGCATCGATCCGGGGTCGGACCCGGCATCGGGCTCGGTCAGGCCGAAGCAGCCGACCCATTCGCCGCTTGCAAGCTTGGGCAGGTACTTACGCTTCTGCTCTTCCGAACCGTAGGCATTGATTGGGTGCATGACGAGGCTGGACTGGACCGACATGGCCGAGCGATAACCGCTGTCCACCCGCTCCACGGCCCGGGCAACAAGGCCGTAGCTGACATAGGTGAGGCCGGCGCCGCCATATTCCACCGGCACCGTTGCGCCGAGCAGGCCGAGCTCGCCCATTTCGCGCATGATCTCGCGGTCGAAATTTTCGTTCAGATAGGCATCCGTCACCCGCGGCTGGAGCCGCTCCTGGGCATAGGCCTCGGCGGTGTCGCGGACGAGCCGTTCTTCGTCGGAAAGCTGCGCATCGAGAAGAAAGGCGTCGGCCCAATCGAGGGCGGCGATTGCGGGATCGGACATGATTTCCTCAAAGCTTTGCGGGATTGCCGCTCCCTTCGCCCGGATGAGCCTTTCTGTCTACTCCCCAGCCGCTTCGGGCACGGGAACGGGACGGGGGAACTTGCCCTTGGTCCGGCTTGTGAGGTGGAAGGCGCGGCAGCGGTCGCAGCGATATGGGAGGAGGGGCAGGGCGGATGCGCGTGCCGCGGCGAGTGCTTCTTCGCTGGAGGCGTAGCGTCTCTTTCTCTCGCAGATGCTTTGGCGGGTGCGCACCGCGGCTCCTTATCGCGAACGCGGGCTTTGCGCATCGGGTGCATGCCGCTAGGCACCGCCGCCCATGACGACGCAAGCGCCTCCTACCGTGATCGGCCTCGACTTCGGCACGACCAACTCGGTCGCGGCCGTGGCGCGCGGCGCAGCGTCCACGCTGGTCCCGCTGGAGGGGCCGGAGGGGTCCAGCCCGGTGTTCCGGTCGGCTCTGTGCTTCTGGGAAGAGGAAACCCGGATCGCGGTGGAAGCGGGCCCGTGGGCCATCGCCGAATATCTGGAATATCCGGAAGGCAGCCGCTTCATACAGTCGTTCAAGTCGGTCGCCGCCTCGCCGAGCTTCGAGCATGCGACAATCTTCGAGCGGCGGCACAGCTTCGAAGATCTTGCCCGAACCTTGGTCCGCAAGATGAGCGCGCATTCCGGCGGCACGCTGGACGGAAAGGCCGACCGGGTGGTGATCGGCCGCCCTGTCGCCTGGGCGGGGCACCGGCCGCACGAGGAGCTTGCGCGGCAACGCTACGATGCCGCGTTCGCCGGTCTCGGCGCGGACATCCACTATGTGTTTGAGCCGATGGGCGCTGCCTTCAGCTTCGCGGCGGGGCTGGACGAGGCGGCGACGGTGCTGGTCGCCGATTTCGGCGGCGGAACCAGCGACTTCTCGGTGGTGCGGATCGCCGAACCCGGTGCGGCGAAGCGTTGCGTGCCGCTCGGCCATGCCGGCGTCGGCATCGCCGGCGACCGCTTCGATTACCGCATCCTCGACAACCTCGTCATGCCGCTGCTCGGCAAAGGCGGCGCCTACCGCTCGTTCGACAAGGTGCTGGAGATACCGGGCGGCTATTTCAGCGACTTTGCGGACTGGTCGCGGCTCGCCTTCATGCGCAACCGCAAAACGCTTGCCGAGCTTGCCAAGCTCCGGCGGGCGGCGCTCGATCCGGAGCCGATCGACCGGATGATCGCAATCGTCGAGCAGGAGCTCGGCTACCGGTTGTACGACGCGGTGGGGCAGGCGAAGCGCGATCTGTCGGCATCGGAGCGGGCCTGCTTCCGCTTCAGCGGCGGCGGCCTCACCATCGAAGCAGAGGTGACGCGGGAGGCCTTTGAAAGCTGGATCGCGCCCGATCTCGAGCGGATCGCCGAGGCGGTGGACCGCGCCTTGGCCTCCGCGGGCATAAGCGCGAACGAAGTGGACCGCGTGTTTCTGACCGGCGGAAGCTCGCTGATCCCGCGCATCCGGCACCTGTTCGCCGAGCATTTCGGCGAGGCACGGATCGCAAGCGGTAACGAGCTTACCTCCATCGCCCACGGCCTTGCCTTGATCGGGGCGGAGGAGAACCCGTCGGCATGGGCGGCCTGATGGCGGACAAGCGGCTGAAGCTGTTCTTCGACGGCGGTTGCCGGCCCAATCCCGGCCGGGTCGAGGCGGCGGTGGTGGCACGGGGCACGAGCTACTTCTTCGACGACCTCGGCATCGGCACGAGCAGCGATGCCGAATGGCTTGCGCTGCTCGCGGCACTGGGTGTCGCACACAGCCTCGGCGTGGCCGAATTCGACCTGATCGGCGACTGCGCCAATGTCATCGCCCAGGCGAGGGGCGAGGCGCCCTGCCGGAGCCGGAGCTGCCTTGAGCACCGCGAAAGGCTGCAAGCGGCGAGCGTGCAGCCGAGACGGATCAGGTGGATAGCCCGAACCCAGAACCTTGCCGGCATTGCTTTGGAGCGAAGGCGGAACATCCCGTAAGACGCTCCTTGACCTCCATGCGAACAGCCCTGCTTTCGCGCAAAGCCACCGCCAACAATCAGCGCCCGGTCTGTTGTTCCTGTTCGCGCTGCTGATTCCGGCCGATCTTTTCGGCGAGGCGGCGCCATTCATCCTTGGTACGGCACTCCGTACGCCCTGTTTTGATGCGAACGAGACAAGGCCGCGGCTCGGAGTCGATGCGTATTTCGCTGGGGAGAAGGTGACCGGAATAGAACGGGGAGCCGGTGGAAACTCGCTCCCCTTGGGTTTGCGCCCAGGCTGGCGCGGACGCCGTAGCCAGGATCATCAACGCGCAAAGCTTTCTGGACATGGTGTCTCCTTCCCAACGGCAGCAGGGCTCAAGGCTCTAACCGCCTGTATGCGATTAAGTGCCCGGCGGGATATAGCCCTTCGACTTCAGCCACTGCTCGAATACTTCGGTCCAATCGTCGGCCGGGAGCTGGTGGGCACGAAAGGCGAAGCCGTGGCCGCCTCGCTCATAGACGTGGATTTCGGCCGGTGCCTTGGCTGCCGTCCAGCGGTTGAACAGCTCGGTGCTCCGCGCCGCGGGCGCTTCCTTGTCGTCCTGGGCCGCGACAATGAAGAGCGGTGCCGCTCCGGGCGAGGGGCCGTCCCCAAGCAGCGCCCCGTAGAGCGATACGGCGAAGTTCGGCTGGCTTGCGGGATCGCCAGCGTCGGCAGCGAGAACGGTGGTTATTGCGCCCGCCGAGAATCCGATCATGCCGAGGCGATCGGGCGCGACTCCGAACTCTTTCGCCCGGGAGCGGACCAGGCGCACCGCCTGTTTCGCGTCGGCCACGGCAATGCTCCGGGCGCGTTCCGTCCGGCGGGCGAAATCGTCGAACGACTTGTCCGGCGGCGTGCCTCGGCCGGGCGGGCGCACCCGATACTTCAAAACAAAAGCGGTAATCCCGCGCGCGTTGAGCCACTTGGCCGTCTCAACCCCATCGAGGTCCCACGGCAAGGCCCTGAACGCGCCCCCCGGCACCACGATCATTGCGGTGCCCGTGGCCTTGCCGGCGGGGGCGGGAAACACGCTTACCGTCGGCGCTGTCACGTTGGTGACGATGTGCACCCTGCCAAGATTCGGCAGCCTCACATCCGCCGTTTCCTCCGGGCCTGTCCAATCCTCAGTTCCCGGTGGGGCGCCTGGCCACAGACCGATGACCTGCGGTGCCGCCTGTCCGGCTGCGGGGCCAGCACTGCATCCGGCGCACGCGACCAGTGCGGCAAGGGCGATCAGCGATCGAGAGATGTTCCGGCTCAACATGGCCGCACCATCGCCCTTCCTGCCCCAGTGGGCAATGGCTCGAGGGCAGGCATTGGCGGACAGGGTGGGATTCGAACCCACGGTAGGCTTCCACCTACGGCGGTTTTCAAGACCGCTGCCTTAAACCACTCGGCCACCTGTCCGCTTGCGCGATCCTCTAAGCGCCACCGGGCCGGCTGTGCAAGCCGCGCGGTGAGCCGAGTTCCCCCCACCGGACGGCTGTGGCATCAGGGAAGGCGAGCGGAGACAGTGATTTGCGTAACATTTTCCTATTGGCGGCGGCGTCCTTGGCCATCGCGGTGCCGGGCGCGTCAAGCGAGGCGCAATCGGGGCGCTACACAGCCCAGGGTTTTGCCGACTACCTGCCAAGGCTGCAGGCGCGCGCGCTTGCCGCCGGGGTGAGCCGCAGGACTGTGGAGCAGGTGTTCCCGACGCTGACATTCAGCGCGCGCACGATCGAACTCGATCAGGCGCAGCCGGGCGGCACCGCCGGTTCGTCGGCAACCCCGCCGTTCGAACCGTACCGCCAGCGCCACGTCAACGCGGCGCTGATCTCCGGCGGCCAGAGGCGCTACCAAAGCAACTTCTCTCGCCTGCAGGATATCGGCCGGCGCTACGGCGTCGATCCGTCGATCGTGATGGCGATCTACGGCCATGAAACCAGCTACGGCGCCATCACCGGTAATTTCGACGTTCTCAACAGCCTCGCCTCGCTTTCCTACGAGGGGCGGCGCGAGGATTTGTTCGCGTCCGAATTCGTGGCCGCGCTGAAAATGATCGACCGCGGCGTTCCGCGCAGCCGCCTCAAGAGCAGCTGGGCGGGGGCGATGGGCTATCCGCAGTTCCTGCCCTCGGTATACCTTCGTCTCGCTGTCGACGGCGACGGCGATGGCCAGGCGAACATCTGGCAAAGCGAGCCGGACGCCTGGGCGTCCATTGCCAACTATTTCCAGAAATCCGGGTGGAAACCGAACACGCCCTGGGGCGTGGCGGTGAGCGTGCCTGCCGGCTTCAACCGCTCCGCCGTGGTCAGCCGCCTGCGCGCGCCGCGCTGCCCACGCGTGTTCGAGCGGCACAGCCGCTGGATGAGCGTTGGCGAGTGGCGGCGGATGGGGATCGAGCTGCGCGGCAGCGCTGCGCTTCGCGACAGCGAGCTTGCCTCGCTGATCGAGCCGGACGGGCCGGGCAAGACGGCCTACCTCCTCACCACCAACTACCGCACCATTCTCGATTACAATTGCTCGAACTTCTACGCGCTCTCGGTCGGACTGCTTGCCGATGCGGTGAAGCGCTGACCCTCTGGCGAAGCGGCGGGGGAGTGGTTAAGATCATAGGCAAGGCGGCGCGGGTCCGCATCCACCAAGCTGGGGTAATATCTCAATCATGAAGCGTAACGCACTCATTCTGCTTGCTTTCGGCGCCGCAATCGCGCTTCCCGCAACCGCCGCCGCGCCGCCTTTCGAAACCGCCGCGCCGGTTGCCTATATGGTCGACCTGTCCTCGGGCGCGGTGCTTTATGCCAAGGACGCGGATCGCCGCATTCCGCCGGCGTCGATGGCCAAGATGATGACCACCCACTTGGCCTTTCACCTCATCAAGCGCGGCGAGGTGAAGCTCAATCAGATGTGCGAAGTGCGGCCCGAAACCTGGCGCCAGTGGCATGGGCCGCAGGCCGGGTCGACCATGTTCCTGTCGGCCGGCGAACAGGTCAGCGTCGAGAACCTGCTGCACGGCATCGTTACTCTGTCGGGCAACGATGCTTCGGTGGTGCTCGCCGAATGCCTTGCAGGAACCGAGCCCGCCTTCGCGCAGCGGATGACCGAAGAAGCCAAGCGCCTCGGCATGACCAATTCGGCGTTCGGCAATTCGAACGGCTGGCCGGACGAGGGCCGCACCTACACCACCGCCCGCGATCTCGCGACGCTTGCCAAGGCGACTATCGAGGAGACGCCGGACCTCTACAAGACCTTCTACCAGAAGAAGGATTTCACCTGGGGCAAGACGCTGGGCGGCGGCGCGCCGATCACCCAGGGCAACCGCAACCCGATCCTCGGCAAGATCGCCGGCGCCGACGGGCTCAAGACGGGGCACACGGCGGAAGCCGGCTACGGCTTCACGGGATCGGCCGAGCAGAACGGGCGGCGGATCATCATGGTGGTCGCCGGCCTCGACAGCTTCAACGGTCGGATCGAGGAATCGGTGAAGTTTATGGACTGGGGCTTCCGCTCGTGGAAGGCGCAGGAATTGTTCAAGGCCGGCGAAAAGGTCGGCACCGCCCAGGTCCAGCTCGGCACGGACGCCGAAGTGGGCCTGGTGGCGCCGCGCGATCTTGCCGTCACCCTTCCGGCGGGCTCCAACACCGCCAACATGCGGGTGAAGGTGGTCTACCAAGGCCCCTTGAAGGCGCCGATCAAGAAGGGTCAGCAGGTCGCCAGCCTGGAAATCCAGACGCCGGACACGCCGCCGCAGACGGTGCCGCTGATTGCGGACAAGGATGTCGGCGAAGCCGGTTTCTTCGGCCGGATGTGGGCGGGCATCGCCTCGCTGTTCGGCTAAGTGCCGGGCCGCTTCATCACGCTGGAAGGCGGGGAGGGCGCCGGCAAATCGACGCAGGCCAAGCGCCTCGCCGAAGCGCTCCGGGCCCGCGGGCTGGAAGTCGTAGAAACGCGGGAGCCTGGCGGAAGCCCTGGCGCCGAGGCGATCCGCAAGCTGCTTCTGGAAGGCGAGGGCGACCGCTGGACGGCGGAGGCCGAAGCCCTGCTGTTCGCCGCAGGCCGGGCAGACCATGTCGCCAAAACCATCCGCCCGGCGCTGGAGCGCGGCGCCTGGGTGCTGTGCGACCGCTTCGTCGACAGCTCGATCGCCTATCAGGGTGCGGCGGGCGGTGTCGGAACTGACGCCATTCGCGCGCTTCACGCGGTGGGCAGCAAGGGGTTTCTGCCCGACAGGACCTTGCTGCTCGAACTTTCGGCGGAAGCGGCGGCGGAGCGACTGTCGCGCCGCGACTTAGGCGGTTCGGATCGCATCGGCGGCCGGGGCGGCGGCTTCCATGACCGGGTGGCGGAAGGCTTTCGGGCGCTTGCCGCCGGGGAGCCGGGCCGCTTCCGCACGATCGACGCAAGCGGCAGCGCCGACGCGGTAACCGCCCGGCTGTTTGCCGCGCTGGAGGATCTGCTGTGAGCCCCTTGTTCGGGCATGAGGCCCCGATCCGCGCCTTTCGAGACAGCCTCGATGCCGGGCGGCTGCACCATGCCTGGCTGCTCGCCGGACCGCAGGGGATCGGCAAGGCGCTGTTTGCCGAGAAAGCGGCGCTGCGCGTTCTTGCAAGGGGGCAGGGGCCGGTGGAGGCGCCCGGGCTGGACGTGCCGGATAGTCACCCGGCGGCCAGGTTGATGGCGGCAGGGAGTCATCCCGATCTGATGAAGCTCGAGCGGCTGGTGAAAGAGACAAGCACGACGGGCGAGCTGGCGCGCTCGATCAGCGTCGATCAGGTGCGCGGGCTCCAGCGTTTGTTCTCCACCACTGCCTCCCTCTCGCCATGGCGGGTGGTGATCATTGACGCGATCGACGATCTTGAGCGCAACGCCGCCAACGCCCTTCTCAAAAACCTCGAAGAACCGCCGCCGCACAGCCTGTTCCTGCTGGTCAGCCACGCGCCCGAACGGCTGCTCCCGACTATCCGCTCGCGCTGCCGGCAGATCCGCTTCTCCGTTCTCCAAACTGACGCCATGACGTCGGCCCTGCGCTCCGCCGCACCGGATGCGGAAGAAAGCGAGATCGCCGAATTGGCCGCCGCGGGGCAGGGCTCGCCAGGGCGTGCGCTCGCCTGGCGCGGGCTGGACATCGCCGGGCTCGACCGGGTGATGGAGGCGCTTGCGCGGGAAGGGGATGCGACCAACGCCAAGCGCGCCGCCCTTGCCCAGGCGCTGACGCTGAAATCGGCGCAGCCGCGCTACGAGGCGTTCCTGTCTCGCGTCCCGACCTTCATCGCGGCGGCGGCACGCATCCGCAGCGGCCCCGCTCTCGCCGACGCGCTTCGGCTGTGGGAGCGGGCGCAAAGCCTTGCCTCCAGCGCCCGCGGGCTCAGCCTGGAGACGGAGAGCGTGGTTTTCGAACTGTGCGGAATGCTCGCCGCGCTTGCGCCGCCGGCGAAACGGGCGGCCTGACCCTACCGCTGGCGGATTTCAGCCGCTAAAGCCCAAGCATGTCCGATCCATTCTATCTCAGCACCGCGATCAATTACCCCAATGGCCCGCCGCATGTCGGCCATGCTTATGAGGCAATCACCAGCGACGTCGTCGCGCGTTTCCAGCGGATGATGGGCCGCGACGTCTTCTTCATGACGGGGACGGACGAGCACGGCCTGAAGATGGCACAGGCGGCGCGGGAGCGGGACATGGAGCCACTCGCGCTCGCTGACGAAATGTCCTCGCTTTTCAGGGCGATGGATGAACGCCTTGAGATTTCCTACGATCGCTTCATCCGCACCACCGAGCCTGCCCACCACCAGGCGAGCCAGGCGATCTGGCAAGCGATGGCGGATCGCGGCGACATCTACCTCGGCCGCTACGAAGGTTGGTATTCGGTTCGCGACGAGGCCTATTACGATGAGGAAGAGCTCGTTGTCGCCGACACGGGCGAGAAGCTGTCGCCGCAAGGCACCGCAGTCGAGTGGACGGTGGAGGAGAGCTGGTTCTTCAAGCTCTCCTCGTATGGCGACAAGCTGCTCCAGCACTACGGGGACAATCCCGGCTTCATCCGCCCGGAGGCCCGGCGCAACGAAGTGCTGCGGTTCGTGGAGGGCGGCCTGTCCGACCTGTCCATTTCGCGCACCAGCTTCGATTGGGGCGTCAAGGTGCCGGGCAGCGAGAACCACGTCATGTACGTGTGGCTCGACGCCCTCACCAACTACCTCACCGGCGTCGGCTATCCCGACGCAAAATCAGAAACTTACAAGAAGTTCTGGCCAGCCGATCTCCACATCATCGGCAAGGATGTGGTCCGCTTCCATGCCGTGTACTGGCCCGCATTCCTGATGTCGGCCGGTCTGCCGCTGCCGAAGCAGGTGTTCGGGCACGGCCATGTGCTGCTGCGCGGACAGAAAATGTCGAAATCCGCCGGAAACGTGGTCGGACCGGAGGAGATGGTTGCCGCGTTCGGTGTGGACGCTGTTCGCTACTTTCTGGTGCGCGACGTCACCTTCGGCCAGGATGGCAGTTACAGCCCGGAAGCGATCGTCACCCGGGTGAATGCCGATCTCGCCAACAGCTTCGGCAATCTCGCTCAGCGCACGCTCTCTTTCATCGCGAAGAATTGCGGCGGCGTATTGCCGACCGGCGGGCGAGGGGATGCGGCCGACGCAGAGTTGCTTGCGCTCGTCCGCAACGCCGTTTCGCAAGAAGTGCCGGGGCTGTTCGCCGACCTTGCGCTCAGCCAGGGAATCGAAGCCTGGCTTCGAGCGGTGTTCGCCTGCAACCAATATATCGACGCCCAGGCGCCGTGGACGCTTCGCAAAACCGATCCGGAGCGGATGCTCGCGGTGCTTGGCACGCTCTACGAAGCCATCGCCGATCTTGCCGTCGCGATCCTGCCGGTGATCCCCGGCTCCGCCGCCAGGCTCCTCGACCAGATGGGCGTTCCGGCTGACGAGCGCACATACGCCGCGCTCGCGGACACGGAGCGCTACGCCCGGCTCGCGGCCTCCGGCTTCACGCTTCAGCCGCCGACGCCGCTGTTTCCGCGCCTCGATCCTCCCTCGGGCGGTTGAGGCCCCGGGGCGCTGCGCAGACGGCGAAGGCGATCGCGGTGCCGATTACCAGCTGATAGGGGAAAGCGAGCGCTTTCCAGGATGGCGGCAGGCCGGCCATGTCGACGACATAACTTTGTTGAAGGGCAATGGCGACAAAGCCTGCGCCAAGCGCGCAAAGCACGGAGTTCTGGGTGCCGCGGCGGGTGAACAGAAGCGTGAAATAAACGCCGAGAAGGCCGGAATAGGCAAAGGTCATGACGCCAAGCGCGAAGGTGAGCAAAGGCGCTTGGGTGTAGCGCTGCCAGTAGAAGCAGAGCATGGACATGGCGAGCAAGGCGGCGCCGAGCAGCACCATGCCGACGCGGCCGGCGCGGACGAAATGCTGCTCGGGCATGGCGCGGCGCTTGGAGACCCAGGGCCGGTAGAAATCCTCGATCAGTACCGAGGACATGGAGATCAGGCCGGAATTAACGGCAGCGGCGGCGAGAACGCCGACGGCGACCAAGCCCCGCACGCCCGGCGGAAGCGCGGTCAGGATGTGGTGCATGAAAACGGTGATCTTCTCGCCCTGAAACTCCGATGCTGCGGCGCCCGCGCCGGCGCCCATCAGATCGGGCCGTTCGTAGGCGACGTGGAGAAGCGAGCCGATCGCCATGAACAGCAGCACCACCGGCACCGCGGCCAGGACGCTGACCACCAGTGCCCGGCTTCCCTCCCGCGCGGTGGGGCAGGCGAGGAGGCGCTGGGTGGTGTCCTGATCTAGCCCGGTGCTTGCGACGAAGAGGAGGACGATGCCGGTCAGCGTCGCGGCAAGCGAGAAGGGGGCGGTGAGGTCAAGCGACAGATCGAGGAGGCGAAGCTTGTTCTCGCCGCCGGGAGCGTTTGCCAGGCCGGAGACGATCTCCGGGACGGAGGCGGGGATGCTGGCGAGCAGCAGCCAGAGCACAACGAGTGCAGCACCGACGTAGAGGATGACCTGGACGAGGTCGGTCCACAGGATCGAGCGGAGGCCGCCGAGGTAAGTGAACAGGATGCCGAGGACGACCAAGGCAAGCGACGCTGCGAACAGGCTCGCGGGGGCGATGTTGGAGAAGATGATCATCGAGGCGGCGATCGCAGCGAGGTAGAGCCTGGCGCCGCTCGCCAAAATCCGGCCGAGAAGGTACATGCCGCCCGCCGCGCGCATTGCCCGGGTGCCGAAGCGCACGGCGAGCAGCTCGTACACGGTGGTTGCGCCCATGGCGTAAAGCCGCGGGATCAGGATCCAGGCGACCAGCAACGCGGCGACCAGCGCGCCGAGGTAGCTGGTCAGGTAGGTATAATCGCCCCTGAAGCCGTAATCGGGCGCGCCGAGAAAGGTCGCGGCGGACTGGGTGGTGGACAGCACCGAGACCGCCACCAGCCAGATCGGAACGCCGTGGCCGGCGAGGAAATAATCCTGCGCATCGCGCTGGCGCCGGGTGGAGAGCAGGCCCGCCGCGGCGAGGGCGAGCACGTAGGCGCCGACGATGCTCCAATCGAGCCAGGTGAAACCTGTCTGCATGCTGCTCCCCATCGCTACTGCAAGGGCTTATGCACGGTGGGGTGGGGCGCCGCCAGAGCAGGAACAGGCCGCTACGCCACCGCCTTTGTGCGCTCTTTCTTTTGCTGCGGCCTTTCCTCTATGCCGGGCGCAAATTGTAGATTTCGTACCGGAGAGCGGCGGTGGCCCTGTACAAATACCAGAATTACCTGTCGGTCTCAAAGAACAATTCGTTCGATCTCACCTTCCAGCCCTCCGCTTTCGTGCCGTGCGGCGGCATCTTCCGCTGCACCGGCTGCGGAACGGAGATCGCGCTGGAAGGCATCGGCATCTTCCCCGATCGTCAGCATCACAACCACACCCCCGCCCAAGGGCCGATCGCATGGCAGCTGGTGGTGGCAACAGTGTCGTCCTTGCCGCAGCCTTATCTGCACGGCAGCTGACCTCATGCGGGCGCCCGGCCAGACTTTGGCTTGCGCGGAGGGGCCGGGTTGGGGCTAAGAAGCCCGATGTTCACAGACAGTCATTGCCACCTCAATTATAAGGGCTTGGTGGAGGAGCAAGCGGCGGTGCTCGCCCGCGCCCGCGCCGCTGGGGTCGAGACGATGCTCAACATTTCCACCCGCCAGTCCGAATGGGACGACGTGATCGGCGTCGCCGAGCGGGAAGGGGACGTCTGGGCCTCTGTCGGAATCCACCCGCACGAGGCGGACACGCATGCCGACGTGCAGATCTCGAACTTGGTGGACAAGGCGCGGCACCCGAAGGTGGTGGGCATCGGCGAAAGCGGGCTCGACTTCTACTACAACCACAGCGACCGTGACCGGCAGCGAGAGAGCTTCCGGGTCCACATCGCAGCGGCGCGCGAAACGGGCTTGCCGCTCATCGTCCACACTCGCGACGCGGAAGAGGATACGGACGCAATTTTGCGCGATGAGATGGGGAAGGGGGCATTTACCGCCGTCATTCACTGCTTCACGGCAAGCGCCGACTTCGCCGCCAAGGCGCTTGACCTCGGCTTCTACATCTCGCTCTCCGGCATCGTAACCTTCAAGAATGCCAAGGACTTACAGGGGACGGCTAAGACCATTCCCGGCGACCGGCTGTTGATCGAAACCGACTCGCCATTCCTTGCGCCGGTGCCGCATCGCGGCCGGCCTTGCGAGCCGGCCTTTGTTGCCGACACGGCGCGTTTCCTTGCCGGCCTACGGGAGGAGCCGGTGGAGCAGTTCTCCGAGCAGACAACGGCCAACTTCCACACCTTGTTCAGCAAGGTTCGGGGAGGGGGGGGCTGATGGAAGTACGGATCCTCGGCTGCGGCACCTCTTCGGGCGTTCCGCGCGTCGGCAATGATTGGGGCGCTTGCGATCCCGCCAATCCGCGCAACCGAAGGCGCCGAGTGTCGATCCTGGTGCGCCACGAGCGCGCGCAAATCCTGGTCGACACCGGACCGGACCTTCGCGAGCAATTGCTCGATGCGGACGTCAGCGGCGTCGATGCGGTGATCTGGACTCACGACCATGCCGATCACTGCCACGGCATCGACGATCTTCGCCAGCTCTACCACGCCCGCGGCAAGCCGGTGGAGTGCTACGCTCGCGCCGACGCTTTGGCCGTCATCCGCCGGCGCTTCGGCTACGCCTTCGAAGGCATTGCCGGCTATCCGGCGGTGGTGGAGGGAAGGCTGCTGCCCGACCACATGAACGTCTCCGGAATCTCGGTGCAGGCCGTGGACCAACCGCATGGCGACATCATCAGCGCCGGCTTGCGCTTCGATGCGGGTGGCAAGACCATCGTCTATTCCACTGATTTTCATGAACTTACCGAGCAGATGGCGGTGCGCTTCGAGGGCGCGGACCTGTGGATCGTGGACGCGCTTCGCCGGCGGCCGCACCCGAGCCACCCGTCGTTAGACCAGGCACTGGGATGGATCCGTGAGCTGAAACCGAAGCGCGCCGTGCTCACCCATATGGACAACAGCCTGGATTACGACACGCTGATCGCGGAACTGCCGGAGGGCGTCGAGCCCGGCTATGACGGGATGGAGATCGTTCTTTGAGCGGCAACGGCGACGACGCCCTCAGCTTCCTCTACGCCCTGGCTATGCTGGCGCTGATCGGCAGCGCTTTTGCTGCCCGACGCGCGCCGATCGGCCAAAGCGCGAAAATGGCTATCGCCTGGATCGCGATCTTCGGTGTGGTGTTCGTAGGCTTCAGCCTGCGCGACGACTTCAAGGCGCTTGGCCGCCGGATATTGCAAGGCGCCGGCAGCGGCACGGTGGTCGCCGAAGGCGGCGAGGTCCGCATCCGCAAGGGCGAAAACGGCCACTTCAGTGTCGATGCGAAGATCAACGGCAAGGATGTTGAATTCCTGGTCGACAGCGGCGCGACGATTACCACGGTGTCCGGCGAGACGGCGGAAGATGTCGGCCTTGAGCCGCAAGGCCTCGCGCCGGTGATCGTGGAGACCGCCAACGGCATGGCGCGGTCCTGGCGCAGCCGCGCGAAGACGCTGAATGTCGGCGGCATCGAGCGCGGCGACTTTGCCGTGCACATCGGCGGTGAAGGCACCGGCACGAACCTGCTCGGGATGAACTTCCTGTCGACTCTGTCGTCGTGGCGTGTCGAGGGCGATTGGCTGATCCTTCAGCCATGAGCAGCATCCATACGCTCATAGGTTTTACATAATGTATATTATCACACTTATCTGTGCAGGTGCGCGTGGACCAGGATGAGCCCTCTCTCGAGCTGCTGATGACGATCATGAAGCGGCTTCGCGATCCAGACAACGGCTGCGCCTGGGATCGTGAGCAGACCTTTGAAACGATAGCGCCGTACACGATCGAGGAAGCCTACGAAGTCGCCGACGCGATCGCGCGCGGCGACATGGCGGATCTGAAGGATGAGCTAGGCGATCTTCAGCTTCAGGTCGTCTACCACGCAGCGATCGCGGCGGAGTGCGGCGCGTTCACGCTCAACGACGTGCTCGGCGGCATTGCCGACAAGATGGTCCGCCGCCACCCGCACATCTTCGGCGATGCGGCGGAAAGTCCGGGCTGGGAGGCGCTGAAGGCGGCCGAGCGCGGCAAGCGGGAGGACAGAAGCGCAATCGCGGGAGTGGCGCTCGCCCTCCCCGCTTTGCAGCGCGCTGAGAAGATCCAGAAGCGGGCGGCGCGGGTCGGCTTCGACTGGCCGGACATCTCCGGGCCGCGGGCGAAGATCGACGAGGAGCTTGCGGAGGTTGAAGCGGCCGTCACAGACGAAGAGCGCAAGGCGGAGCTTGGCGACCTTCTCTTTTCCGTCGTCAATTACGCCCGCCACCTCGGCATCGACCCGGAGCAGGCGCTGCGCAGTGCCGTGGGGCGCTTCGAGCAGCGCTTCCGCCGCGTGGAAGAAATCGCTCCCAAGCCACTGAATCAGCTCGATATAGACGCGCTTGAGACGCTCTGGCAGCAGGCGAAGACGGAGGTCTAGGCCTGCACCTGGCGCGACTGGAACCGCGCCCAATCGGCATCCGACAAGCGCACCTCGAACTCGGTCTCCATGCCCTCGGTGGACTGACTCACGACTTCACCGTGCGCGTGCAGCCAGGCGATCGCCTCGCCGGCGTCAGCGGCAAGCGTAACCCGCCGAATGCGCGCACCCTTGTGGAGATGCTCGCCGGCGCAATGCAGCAGCTGCTCGACGCCGTCGCCGGTACGCGCGGAGATTACCACCACGTCCTCCCGCCGCTCGGCCTCGGCGTAGATGCTTTCCTGCTCCTCCGCATTGGGCACGTCGATCTTGTTCCAGGCTTCGATCAGCGGCGCGCCCCCTTCCCGCCGCGCGCCGATTTCGCTCAGCACCGCTTCGACGTCGGCGCGCTGCGCGTCGCTGTCGGGGTGCGAGATGTCCCGGACATGGATGATCAGGTCGGCCGAGATCACTTCCTCGAGCGTCGCCCTGAAGGCGGCGACGAGCTGGGTAGGCAGCTCGGAGATGAAGCCGACGGTGTCCGACAGGATCGCCTTGTCGAAGCCCGGCAGCGGGATTTCGCGCATGGTCGGATCGAGCGTGGCGAAGAGAAGGTTCTCCGCCATCACCTCGGCCTTGGTGAGGCGATTGAACAAGGTCGATTTGCCGGCATTGGTGTAGCCGACGAGCGCAATTACCGGCCACGGCGCCCGCTGCCGGCGCGCCCGGTGGAGGTTGCGCGTGCGGGTAACCTGCTCGAGCTCCTTGCGGAGCTTGGCCATCCGGTCGCGGATAAGGCGCCGATCGGCCTCGATCTGGGTTTCGCCCGGGCCGCCAAGGAAGCCGAAGCCGCCGCGCTGACGCTCCAAGTGAGTCCAGCTGCGCACCAGGCGCCCGGCCTGATAATCGAGATGGGCAAGCTCCACCTGCAGCCGGCCTTCCGCAGTCGCGGCGCGCTCGCCGAAGATCTCGAGGATCAAGCCCGTGCGGTCGATCACCTTGGCCTTGGTGCCGGTTTCCAGATTCTTCTGCTGAATGGGGGTGATCGGCGCGTCGACGATCAGCAGCTGGGCGTCGTTCCGCTCAAGCGCTTCGGCGATCATCTCCACCTGGCCCTTGCCGAACAAGGTTCCCGGCTTCGCGCCGCGGATGCGGTAGTGGAGCTTCTCGACCACCTCGACGCCGATCGCTTCGGCAAGTCCCGCCGCTTCCTCGAGCCGCGCTTCGATGTCGCGCGGATTGTGGCCGCCCATGTCGGGAAGCGCGACCACGGCTTTGGCGCCGCGAGCAAAGTCGCTATCGTCAGCTTTGTTGAAAACGCTCAGGACTCTTGCTCCTCGTCAGCCTGTTCGATCAGATTCACCGGCCGTTCCGGCTGCACGGTGGAGATTGCGTGTTTGTAGACGAGCTGGCTAAGCCCATCGCGCTGGAGCAACATGCAGAACAGGTCAAACGCGACGACCTCGCCCTGCAGCATGACGCCATTGACCAGGAACATGGTGACCGGCCCACCCGATTTGCGAACGGCGCCGAGGAACACTTCCTGAAGAAGCGTGGGCTTCTTCTTTTCGAGCTGATCGGCAAAGCTTCGCTCGATCTCGCCGAGCTCGATCGAATGGGACGGCATGATCGTCGAGATTGCGTGCTTGTAGACAAGCTGCGCCTGCCCGTCGCGGCGCAGGAGCACTGAAAAATTGTCGAACCAGGTGATGATGCCCTGCAGCTTGACGCCCTTCACCAGGAACATGGTGACGGGCATTTTCGATCGGCGAAGGCCGTTCAAGAACATGTCCTGGAGGTTGTTGACCTTGTCGGCCATTGCCCACTCTCCTTATTGGCGGGACCGCACCCGCATGAGGCGCGTCAGCGCCCAGCCATTAGCTGGTGACGCCAGCGCGTGATTCAAGTTGCCGGCGCCTCTCGGCCCGCCGAACAGCGTACCTATTCGCCGTCGTCCGTTTTGTTGTCGGCGATGCCCAGCGCCTTCAACTTGCGGTGAAGGGCCGAGCGTTCCATTCCGATAAAGGTCGCGGTGCGCGAGATGTTGCCGGAGAAGCGGCGGATCTGGACCCGCAGATATTCCCGCTCAAAGGTCTCACGTGCCTCGCGAAGCGGCGTGCCCATGATTGCCTTGACCGCCTCGCCGGGGCTTAAATTCGCCTGCTCGTTGAGCAACTCGGGCGGCAGCATGTCGATCTCGATCGAACCGACCCGCGCGCCCGGCGCGAGGATGATGGTCCGCTCGATAACGTTGCGCAGCTGGCGGACGTTGCCGGGCCAGTCATAGGCTTGGAGCGCCGCGATTGCGTCGGCCGAGAAGTTAGGCGTGGCGAGCCGCTGCTCCGCGGCGTAGCGGGCGGCGAAATGGGCAACGAGCTCCGGAATGTCCTCCCGCCGCTCGGACAGCGCCGGCAGGTGCACGGGAACGACGTTGAGGCGGTAGAACAGATCCTCCCGGAAGCGGCCGAGGGCGATTTCGTCCGACAAGGTCCGCGCTGTGGACGAAATCACCCGCATGTCGACGCGCACGGTGCGCTGGCCGCCGACGCGGGTGAAGCTTTGATCGGTCAGGACGCGCAGGATCTTGGCTTGCGCGGGAAGCGGCATGTCGGCGATCTCGTCCAGGAACAAGGTCCCACCATGCGCTTGTTCCAGGAGGCCTGGCCGGGCAAGCTCGCCCCCCTCCTCCACGCCGAACAATTCCTCCTCCACCCGCTCCGGAGTCATCCGCGCGGCGCTGACCACCTGGAAGGGGCCCTTGGCACGGTTGCTCCAAGCGTGGAGCAGGCGCGCGGCGACTTCCTTGCCGACGCCGGCCGGCCCGCTGATCAGCACCCGGCTGCCCGTTCCCGCAACTCGCTTCAGCGTGGCGCGCACCGCGTTGATGCCGACGCTGGAGCCAGTAAGCTCGGTGTCGTTACCGATCTGGGCACGAAGCGTCGCATTTTCCCGCCGCAGCCGGTCGGTCTCGGTCGCGCGGGCGACGAGGTGGAGGAGGTGCCCCGCCTCGAACGGCTTTTCGATGAAATCGACCGCGCCCTGGCGGATCGCGGCGACGGCCGTGTCGAGATTGCCGTGGCCCGAAATCATCAGCACCGGCAGGGTCGGATCGCGCTGCTTGATCTCCTCGAGCAACTGCAGGCCGTCGAGCTTGGAGCCCTGCAGCCAGACATCGAGCAGCACGAGCGATGGCCGCCGGTCGCCCAGCGCGTGGAGCGCCTCGCTGCTGCTCGCGGCGGTTCGGCAGGAATAGCCTTCGTCTTCCAGCACGCCCGAGACGAGGTCCCGGATGTCCTGTTCATCGTCGACGATGAGAATATCGAGCGCCATATTATCCGTTCGCCGCCTTGCCTTGATTGTCGTCCACGCCGCGTCCGGCAAGCCGGGCAAGCGCTTCGGGTTCGAAAATCAGCCGTACCAGGGTGCCCCCGCCCGCATTGTCTTCAAACGCAATGGTGCCGAAATGTTCCTCGGCAATCTTCTTGACGATGGCGAGGCCGAGGCCCGTGCCCTTCACCCGCGTCGTCATATAAGGCTCGGTCAAGCGCCCGCGCTCCGCCGGCAGGCCTATGCCGGTGTCGCGCACTTCGATGCAAAGATTGGCGTCAGTCTCGGTGATCACGATGGCGACTTCCTCGCTCGGGCCGCCCTTTCCTTCCTCCCGCTTCTGGCCGATCGCTTCCACCGCGTTCTTGACGAGGTTGGTCAGCGCCTGGCCGAGCTGGCGCCGGTCGCAGACCAGGATCGGCGGCGGCTGCGGCGCATGGAGGCGGAAGGCGATGTCGGGGTGCGCCACTTCGTAAAGGAACAACGCCTGGTGCGCGATCTCGCCGATCGATTCTTCGCGAAACACAGGCTTGGGCATTCGGGCGAAGGAGGAAAATTCGTCCACCATCCGCCGCATGTCCCCGACCTGGCGGACGATGGTGCCGGTAAGCCGCTCAAACGTGGCCGGATCGGAGCTGATCTCCTTGCCGTAACGCCGCTGCAGCCGCTCGGCGGCAAGCTGGATCGGCGTCAGCGGGTTCTTGATCTCATGCGCGATGCGGCGCGCGACGTCCGACCAGGCGGCGCGGCGCTGGTCGGTAAGCTGGTCCGTGATGTCGTCGAAGGTCAGGACGTGGCCGCCCTCCACCCGTACGCGCTTCACCGCTAAGGTGCGCGGTTCGCCGGCGGTGGCAAACTGAATGATGTCCTCGCGATGCTCGCTGTCGAGGTGGGCGTCGAGTTCGGGCGCAAGCTCGGCGAGCCTGCGGCCCACCGCCTCCTGGTTGGTGGTTTTGAGAAGCGTTTCCGCCGAACTGTTGATCAAGCGGACCTGGCGTTCCTCGCTCACCGAGATGATTCCAGCAGTCACGCCACCCAGCACCGCTTCGATGAAGGCACGGCGGCTGTCGAGCTGCGAGTTGGCGGACATCAAGGCGCCGGTCTGTTCTTCGAGGCGCCCGGTCATCCGGTTGAACGCATCGCCCAAGGTGCCGACTTCATCGCGGACGTCGGAGACTTCTACCCGTGCGGCGAGGTCGCCCGCCGTCACCTTGCGCGCCGCATCGACCAGTTGTCCGACCGGTCGGACAAGCCGGTCGGCAAGCGCAAGCGCAACCCAGATCGCGAACGCAACGATCAGGATTGAGACAAGCAGCAAGGCGGCATTGAGATAGACTTGCGACGAGCGCGAGCGGGCAAGCGTCTTCTGGTAATCGCTTGCAGCAGTGCGCGCTTCTGCGATCTGTCGAATTGCCGCCGGGTTCACGCCGCGCGAGACGTAGAGGTAGATCTCCGCCTGGGGGTCAAGCCGGACGATTGCTTCCACGCGGTCGCCGGCGTCGCTCACCACCCGGCTCTCGCCGCCGCTGCGCAAGGTGCGGAGTACGGACGCCGGAAAACGTTCTTCCAGGGACAGGGCCTCGTCGAGGTTCACCCGCGCCAGAGTCTGAAGCTGGGCCTTCTGCCCGACATTGACGATCGCCGCTTCTTTCAAGTCGCGCAATACGACCTGGCGGAACAAAGCTTCGCCAAACATCGGGCTGTCTATGCCGTAATCGTTGATGTCCGCAACGACGTCGCCGCCCATCGCGATGATGTCGCGATTGATGCGGTCCATATTGTCCTGGGCGTAGATTTGCGCGACGCGATCGGCATTCTCCAGCACGGTACGGGCGCTGTCCGAAAACCAGAATTGGACGCCGCTCTGGAACAAAACGGAGGCGAAGACGACGACCATCAAGGTCGGAACCGCCGCCGTTGCCGAGAACAAGGCGACGAGGCGGACGTGGAGCCGCCCCCTCCCCCCGATCGGCGACGCCGCCGCGCGCATCGCAGCGATCCGCCGCGCGATCAGCACCATCAGCGCCATGATCGGTACCAGGTTAGCAACCAGCAGCATTGCAACCGTCGGCGGCGTAAGAATTGCGTCGGGGCGCCCGCGATCGGTGACGATGAAATAGCTGGCAACGCCGATCATCACCACGGCAAGCAATGTCGCTAGCTCGACGAGCGGCATGAGACGGGCCGGGTTCTTCAAGCGGAAGCGCTCACGCCAGCTTGGCGATGTGTCGTCGCTTATGGGTGCTTCGGCATTCACAAAGGTGGGCTAACACAACAATGTGGCAAAAAGAACACAGCGTGTGCGATTTCCCCGCTCGCCTCATCGCGTCGCGGAGGGCTTTGGCCGCTCAGGCAGCCGCCTTGCTGAGGTACGGCGCGTAGAAGTCGGCGAGCATCCGCAACGCGCGGTCGGGATTGCCTTCCTTGTTGAATTCGTTGCGGAACTCGGCAGAGCTGTGCAGGCCCTTGGTGTACCAGCCGATATGCTTGCGGGCGATGTTGACGCCATTCTCCGCGCCGTAGTGGCCGAGCATATCCCGATATTGCTCGGTGATGAGGACGTATTGCTCCTCGATGCTTGGATCGGCGACCCGCTCACCGGTGGCGAGCCAGTGCATCACCTGCCCGAGCAGCCACGGCCGGCCGTAAGCACCCCGGCCGATCATCACGCCGTCCGCACCGGACTGGGCAAGCGCCGTCTCCGCGTCGTCGACCGAGCAAATATCGCCGTTGACGATCACCGGCACGCTTACCGCGTCCTTGACCCGGCGGACGAACGCCCAGTCCGCCTCGCCTTTGTACATCTGGTTGCGGGTGCGGCCGTGGACGGTGATCATCCTGACGCCGAGATCTTCCGCGATCCGGGCGAGTTCCGGTGCGTTCAGGCTGGAATGATCCCAGCCCATGCGCATCTTGAGCGTGACCGGAACCTTCACGGCTTTCACAGTCGCATCAACGATTTGGGCGGCAAGCTTGAGATCGCGCATCAACGCCGAGCCGGCGTCGCCGTTGACCACCTTCTTCACCGGGCAGCCCATATTGATGTCGATAATCGCCGCGCCGCGATCCTCGTTGAGCTTCGCGGCTTCGGCCATTTCCACCGGTGCACAGCCGGCGAGCTGCATGGACACGGGATCTTCAACCGGGTCCCACGCCGCTTTCTGAAGCGACTGGCGCGTTTCCCGGATCATCGCCTGGCTTGCGATCATCTCCGTCACCGTGAGCCCGGCGCCGTAGCGTTTAACGATGCGGCGGAACGGCCGGTCGGTGACGCCGGTCATCGGCGCCAAAATGATGGGCGAGTCGATGCGGACGGGTCCGATCTGGATGGGCGACAGCTGAGGCATGGGAAGCGCCCAGATAAGGGCAAAGGCGCTGGCGGGCAAGGTTCGCCTCGGCTAGGGCGCGGCAATGGACGAGAGGGGCAAGACGGTCGCGCTGCTGGTTGCGGCGGGAAGCGGCATCCGCGCCGGCGGCGAACTGCCCAAGCAGTACCGGCGGGTCGGCGGCGCGGCCCTGCTCGCCCACGCGATCGACGCGTTGCGCCACCCGCGGATCGACGAGGTGCGGGTGGTGATCGGTTTGGGGCAGGAGGCGCTGTACCGTGACGCGGTCGGCGAGCGTCCCCTCCCCGCCCCGATCGTCGGCGGTGCCGAGCGGCAGGACAGCGTCCGAGCCGGCCTGGAAGCGCTTGCCGCGGAGGGCGGGGTCGGCACCGTCCTGGTCCACGACGCCGCCCGCGCCTTTCTGCCCGCCAACGTTGTCGACCGGCTGCTCGATGCACTGGAATCAGCCGACGGCGTGGTGCCGGTTCTTCCGGTGGTCGACACCCTCGCCTTTGCCGACGCGGCACTCGGTGACGCGGTGCCGCGCGAGGCGCTGGTGCGCGTTCAAACCCCGCAGGCCTTCCGCTTTGACGCCATCCTCGCCGCCCACCGCGCCTGGGCCGGAAGCGCCACGGACGATGCGCAAGTGGCGCGTGCCGGTGGAATCGAAGTGGCGGCTGTGGAAGGAGACCCGATGCTGGAGAAGCTTACCTACGACGCCGATTTCGCGCGCTGGGAGGAACGGCTGGCCGCCCGCCTCACCCCCCGCACCGGCATGGGCTTCGACGTTCACGCCTTCGAGCCCGGCGACGGCGTTTGGATGGGCGGAATCCTGATCCCGCACGACCGCGGTCTCAAGGGCCATAGCGACGCCGATGTCGTGCTGCACGCCGTCACCGACGCGCTGCTCGGCGCGCTTGGCGAAGGCGATATCGGCCAGCATTTCCCGCCGTCCGACCCCCGGTGGCGCGGCGCCCCCTCCTCCGTCTTCGTCGAGCATGCCCGCGGACTGGTGGAGGCGCGCGGCGGACGCATCGACCATGTCGACGCCACCGTGATCTGCGAAGCGCCCAAGGTCGGCCCGCATCGGGATGCCATGCGGGCGCGGGTGGCCGAGCTGTTGCGGCTGCCCCTCCACCGGGTTAGCATCAAGGCCACGACCACCGAGCGGCTCGGCTTCACCGGACGCGGCGAAGGCATAGCCGCGCAGGCGATCGCCACCATCAGCCTGCCGGAGAACCCATGATCAAAAGCCTCGCCCTCGCCGCCCTTCTCGCGGCACCGTCCGTTGCCCAGGCGCAGCAATGCTTCACCAAGCAGCAGGTCGCCGACACGGCGATCACTTTGGTGCCATACGCGATCGACTCCTTGCGCGAACGTTGCCTTCCGCATCTGCCGCAAGAAGCGTTTTTGTCCAAGGGCGGAGGCGACCTCGTCACGCGCATTAGGAGCGACGGCGCCGGACGCGAGCAGGCAGCCGGAGCCGTGATGCAAAAGCTGATGGGCGCCGACGTGCCGCCGATGAAGGACACCACGACACTGACCTCCTTCTTCGGGCAGATGGTCGGCGCGATGATCGCCAAGGACGTGAAGCCGGAGCTCTGCCCGGGGATCAGCGGCATGATCGAGGCTCTGGCGCCATTGCCGACCGACAATCTCGCCACCTTCTTCGTCTCGGGCGCCATGTTGGTGGAAGCCGGAACGGCCGCCGAGAAAGGCAAGAAAAAGGCGCGGAAGCCGGACGACTTCGAAATCTGCAAAGATGGCTGATCCGGGCGCCTTCGTGCTGCCGGCCGAACTCGTCCAGGCGGCGGATAAGGTGATCAAAGCCAACCGCGCCTTGGGTTTGCGGGTGGCGGTTGCAGAAAGCTGCACCGGCGGGCTGGTTAGTGCAGCGCTCACCGAAATTGCCGGCTGCTCGGACGTGTTCGAAGCCGGCTTCGTGACCTACGCCAACGAAGCCAAGATGGAGATGCTGGGCGTCTCCTTGGACGTCCTCGACACGTTCGGCGCGGTCTCCGTCGCCACCGCCTGGTCGATGGCGCAGGGCGCGCTGAAGCGCAGCCGTGCCGATGTCGCGGTGGCGATTACAGGCATTGCCGGACCCGGCGGGGGCAGCGCGCGCAAGCCGGTTGGAACGGTGGTGTTCGCCCGAGCCCGGCGCGGGCAGGGCCCCCAGGACATCGAGGCGGACAGCCGCGACCTCGGCGATCTCGGCCGGGCTGGAATCCGGCTTCAAGCGGCGTTGTGGGCGCTTGAACTGCTTATGCCGGCGTCGCCGGACGAGGCGCCGCCGGGACCGTAAAGCTGATGGGCGCGCTCTTCGAACGCGCCGATCATGCGGCGAAGCGCCCGGTCGAACATCTGCCCCGCAAGCGCTTCAAAGATGCGCGAACGGAAGGCGAAATCGACGCAGAAGTCGATCTTGGTCCCACCCGTGCCGTCCGGCGCGAACTCCCAGCTGTTGTGGAGGTATTTGAGCGGGCCTTCGATATAGTCGACGGTGACGCTATGCGGGCGGTTCTTGGTCACCCGCGAGGCAAAGGTTTCCTTGAGCGATTTGAACCCCACCACCAGGTCCGCGACCATCAGGGTGTCGCTGTCCGATCGGATGCGGGTGGCGGCCACCCAGGGCAGGAACTCCTGATACCTTTTCACATCCGCGACCAGATCGAACATCTGTTCGGGCGAATAAGGCATGTGCCGTGTTTCAGTGTGGCGGGGCATGGCTTTTCTAGAACGCCTCTAACTCTGGATCGTGCCAATCAGCACTGACTTCGTTCGTCCCGAGCGAAGTCGAGGGGCGCCGGCACTGACTCTTCGTGTGCGCCCCTCGACTACGCTCGGGACCAACGGACTGGGGGGCTGCACAGAGAGACCCATCCCACGGCTAGACCTGCGGTGCGCGCGCCTGAGCCCTGCCCAAACGCTCCTCGCGCGCGGCCTTCATCTTCGCGAAATCCGCGCCGGCATGGTAGCTGGAACGGGTGAGCGGCGAGGCTGCCACCATCAGGAAGCCCTTGGCCCGCGCGATCGCGGCATAGGCATTGAACGCCGCGGGAGTAACGAATTCCTCCACCTTGGCGTGGCGCGGCGTCGGCTGGAGATATTGGCCCATGGTCAAGAAATCGACGTCGGCCGAGCGCATGTCGTCCATCACCTGGTGGACCTCGAGGCGCTGTTCGCCGAGGCCGGTCATGACGCCGGACTTGGTGAAAATCGTCGGGTCCTGCCGCTTCACGCTCTCCAGCAGCCGGAGCGAGGCGTAGTACCGCGCGCCCGGGCGAATGGTGGGGTAAAGCCGCGGCACCGTTTCGAGGTTGTGGTTGTAGACGTCCGGGCGAGCCGCAACGATCGCCGCCACCGCACTTTCCGGCTTGTTGCGGAAGTCCGGCGTCAGGATCTCGATGGTGGTGCTCGGCGTGTTGCGGCGAAGCGCTTCGATCACCTTCACGAACTGGCTTGCGCCGCCATCGGGCAGATCGTCGCGGTCAACCGACGTGATGACGATATGCTCGAGGCCAAGTTCCGCCGCCGCCGTTGCAAGATGTTCGGGCTCCAGCGGGTCCACGATCCGCGGCATGCCCGTTTTGACGTTGCAGAACGCGCAGGCGCGGGTGCAGGTGTCGCCAAGGATCATCACCGTGGCATGCTTCTTGGTCCAGCACTCGCCGATATTCGGGCAGGCCGCTTCCTCGCACACGGTGTTGAGGTTCAGGCTGCGCATCAGCTTCTTGGTTTCGGAGAAGCCGACGCTGGTCGGCGCCTTGACCCGGATCCAGTCCGGCTTGCGCTGCTTGGGGGCCGGAACGGCGGGCACGATCGGGGCGATTTCGCTCATGGCCGCGAGATAGCGATTGCCGCGCCCACTTGCCACCCCTTCCCTCTTGCCGCTAGCAGCCCCGACCGGGAGGACCTCATGGCCGATTTTACCACGCTGATCGAAGGCTATCGCCGCTTCCGCGAAAGCGGCTGGAGCCGCGAGCGCGACCGCTGGTCGCAGCTTGCCGAGGGGCAAAGCCCCAAGGTGATGGTGATCGCCTGCTCCGACAGCCGGGTCGATCCCGCCCAGATTTTCGACGCCAACCCGGGCGAGATGTTCGTGGTGCGCAACGTCGCCGCGCTTGTGCCGCCGTTCGAAACCACGCCCGGACGCCACGGCGTCTCCGCCGCCCTCGAATTCGCGGTGACGCAGCTTCAGGTGGAGGAAGTGATCGTCATGGGCCACGGCTTTTGCGGCGGCTGCGCGGCCGCGCTCACCGGCCAGTTCGACGATGCCGAGCACGGCGAAGGCCACTTCATCGCCGACTGGATCGAACTTCTCCACGACGCTCGCGAGCGGGTGCGGGCGGAAGTCGGCACGACCGAGTACGACCGCGCAGCATTCCGCGCCATGGAGTTGGAAGGCGTCCGCGTCTCCCTCGCCAACCTGCGTACCTTTCCCTGGGTGCGGGAGCGCGAGGCGGAAGGGCGCCTCACCTTACGCGGCGCTTTCTTCGCGATCTCCGACGGCAAGCTTCACCTGCTTGACGAAGCAACCGGCACCTTCGCTCCCGTTTAAGCCCCGCCGGCGACGCTGCGTCGCGCGCCGTAAGCCAGGTAGATGACCAAGCCGACGACGTGCGCGCACAGGAAGTAGAGCTGCGTCGTTGAGGGCAGGCTGTAGAAGAGGTAAGCGCAGCCCAGGATGCCGAAGATGCCGACCGGCCAGGCCAGCGGCGTCCGGAACTTGCGCGGCGCATCGGGCGCGCGGCGGCGCATGATCAGCATGCAGACGCAGACGGCGATGAACGCCACCAGCGTTCCGGCATTGGCCAGCGCGGCCAGCTCGTCGAGCGGGATGAGGCCGGCGAGGATGCCCACCACCACGGCGGTGAACAAAGTAATCCGCACCGGCGAGCCGCGGCCTGAAACCCGCGCAAGGCTCGGCGGAAGCAGCCCGTCGCGCGCCATGACGAAGAAGATTCGGCTCTGGCCGTAAAAAAAGGCCAGGATTACCGTCGGAAGCGCGATCACCGCGGTGGCGGCAACGAAGCGCGCGGTCCAAGGGTGACCGAGTTGGCGCAGGATCAGCGCAAGCGCTTCGCCGCTGTCCGCGAAAACTGTATAGGAGACGGCACCGATCGCGGCGGCGGCGACGGCGATGTAGATCACCACGCAGATCAGCATCGATCCGACGATGCCGATGGCGAGATCGCGACCGGGATTCTTGGTTTCCTCGGCGGCTGTTGCAATGGCGTCGAAGCCGTAGAATGCGAAAAAGATGATCGCCGCCGCGGCCATGACGCCCACTTCGCTGCCCGCCGCGCCAGATTTCGGGAAGCCATAAGGCATGAAAGGCTGGAAGTTCGCGGGGTCGAAATAGGGCAAGGTCACTGCAACGAAGACGATCAGGGCGACGATCTTGAGCACCACCAGAGCGGCGTTCAGGGACGCGCTTTCGCGGGTGCCGGCGATCAGCAGTGCGGCGACGACCGCGACGATGAATACCGCGGGAAGGTTGACGATGCCGCCGGCATGCGGCCCGCTCGCCAAAGCGGCGGGGAAGCTGACGATCTCGTTAAGCAAGGGCACGGCGAACTCGGACCAGCTCACCGCCACCGCACTTACCACGAGGCTGTATTCGAGGATCAAGCTCCAGCCGATGATCCAGGCGAGCAGCTCGCCGATCACGACATAGGTGTAAGTGTAGGCGCTTCCCGAAGCCGGGATCATGGTCGCCATTTCGGCATAAGCGAGCGCGGCGGCGGCGCAGATCACGCCGGCGATGGCAAAGGAAAGGAGCACGGACGGACCGGCCTTGGCCGCGCCGACGCCGATCAAGGCAAGGATGCCCGCGCCGATGATCGCGCCGACGCCGAGTGCGACCAGATGGGGCCAGCCGAGGCTTCGCTTCAGCCGGTGTTCCGGCGCCATATCCTCATCGGAAAGAATCGTTTTCCTTGCACCCCAATTCGCCACCGAAGCCCCCTTCCCTGTTCCTGCGCCGCCGGTGATAGGCAAAGCCTATCGGCTTGCCCAGTGCCTGTTGCCAAAGCCGCGCGGCGAGTGCGACAAAGCCCGGCATGCCGCCGCACCCGTTTTTCCTCGCCACAGCCGCAGCCATTCTGCTCGCCGGCTGCACCGCCAAAGTCTCGCACCCCACGAAGACGCTTGCCGAGCAGCAGGTGGACATCGAGGGCTGCACGGACGCCGCCAACGACAAATATTGGATGGACCCGATCGCCGCCCTGCTAAACGCTTACGACTGCCTTGAAGCGAAGGGCTACAAGCGCGACAATGCGGCGGTGGCGTCGCAGGTGCAGCAGGCCGTGAAGGAGCGGCGGCCCGCCCAGCGCGGCGCTCCCCCGCCCGTGCCCTGCCGGGTGCCGTGCAAGAGCGGCAACCGCTAGGCCCCCAACCGCTTCAGTAAATATAACCCTGCCGCTCTAGGAAGTCCTTCTCGGCAGCCGTGCGCGGGCGCACCGGCTGTTGACGAGGCCGTTGCGCCTTTGCGCGCGCGGCGGCCTTGCGCGGCGCCTCGGCCTTGGCAGCGGCCGGAGCCGGCGCGGGCACCATCGGGGGAAGCTCGGCAGACACCCCCTCGTCCACTTCCTGGACAAGCGTCGGCTGGCTGCGCAAATCCGGCTCGGCGCCGGCTTCTGTTCGTGCCGCTTCCGCCCGGGCTAAAGCGGCTTCGTTGGCGCGGCTCGCCAGCAGCGCCAGCACCCCGCCGAGCACCAGCGCTACGATCCAGCCGCCCCAGCCGAACACCCGCGACACCCGCTGCGCGGGCGGGGGCCTGTAGGGCGCCATCATGATGTCCTGGCTCCGGGTCCATTCGCGCCTGTCATACTCCGCGCGGCGCTCCGCATCGCGAAGCGTTGCAAAGGCGCGGTTGATCTCCGCCGCGCTCGGCCCGCCGGCGGGACCTGACGCCGCGGCCTGGTCGGGATGATATTTCTTCATCAGCGCCCGGTACGCGGCCTCGATCACCACCGGCTCCGCGTCCGGGGCGACGTTCAATATCTGATAATGAGTGCGCGCTGCGGGCATATTGTCGGCTTTATCTGCCGGACTTTGCGCGGCCGCGCCAGCCTTGCGGCGTCAGTGGCTCGCCGTGCGTCCGCCGTAGCGCAGCTCGACATATTTGCGGGTCAGGTCCGGCAGGCTGTCCTGCACCCACGCCGCCATCGCCACCTCTTCCTTGAGCGTGTCCTGCAGCAGCGCCGTCGCGGTCGGAAACCCGCCTGCGTCGGCAAGTGCGATCAAGGACGTGTAGCTGGCGATCTCGTAATTCTCGAAGGCGGCATTGACCAGGTGGTTCTTCAGCACTTCGTCGCCCGCCGGAACATGGCTCAATGCGGCGATATTGCCGAGGAAGGACAAGGCCATGTCCTTGATGCTCGACGACCGCTCCCCGAGCGACTGGAGGATATCCTCCACCCGCCGGATCTGGTCCTCCGTCTCCAGCCGGTGGGCGCGCAGCCGTTCGGCGATTTCGGGATAATGGGTCAGCCGGTCGAGCTGCCGGTCCATCAGCGCGAGCGCCTGATGCTCCACCGCGTGGACGTTCTGAAGGCCGGTAACGAAGATCATCCGAACGGTGGACAAGGGGGCGGTTGCCATCAGGTCTGCTCCGCGAAAAAGCGATGGGGTTGCCCCTAGAACCCGCCTCCCGCTTTTCCGATCCCCCTCAGGTCAAGAGGAAGTAGCTGGTGACCAGCTTGCTGACCACGATGATCGCCAGCCAATCGGGCACGAACTTTTTCACGGTCGCGATCATGATCGGCTCCTCCAGCAGTTGTTACGGCAGGAGATACGCGCCCCAAGTCCGACCGGATGCGCCTGCGGTTGCCAGCGCCGCAGCGAAGCCGCACAAGAGAGCCATGGCCGAACCTTCCTCCTCGCTCCGCAACATCGCGCTCCTGATCGACGCGGACAATGCCTCGCCCGACAGCCTCGATCCGGTGCTGACGGTGCTTGCCGAACTTGGCACGGTGAACATCCGCCGCGCTTACGGCAATTGGCAGAAGCCGGCGCTCAAGGGCTGGACGGCGGTGATCCACCGTTACGCCATCGAGCCCCAACAGCAGTTCGACCTCACCAAGGGGAAGAGCTCGACGGACATGAAGATGATCATCGACGCCATGGACCTGCTCTACCGCGGCAACGTCCACGGCTTCGGCATCATGTCGAGCGACAGCGATTTCATGCCGCTCGCCATGCGCATCCGCCAAGATGGCCTGCCGGTCTACGGCTTCGGCACCCAGCGCACGCCCGAGAGCTTCCGCCAGGCGTGCAGCCGCTTCATTGACGTCTCCGCTCTCGCCAAGGCTCATGTGGAAGCCGAAGCCGAAGCGCCCGAAGAAGCCACGCCCGCGCCCAAGCCGCAAACCATCGACGACGATCTGATCAAGCTGCTGGGCGCGGCCTTCCGCGCTTCCAAGCGCGACGAACGCGGCTATGCCAGCCTCTCCGAAGTCGGCCAACGCGCCGGCAACCGCTCGTCGTTCGACGCCAGAAGCTACGGCTACCCGGGATTGGCCGAACTGATCGACGCGATCCCGAACTTCCAGACCATGCGCCGCGAGGACGGGCGCGTCTACGTGAAGCGGGTGCGTTAGGCCCCGCTTCACGTAAGTCCGTCCTTACCGCGTCAGCTTGCGGTACGTCATCCGGTGCGGGCGGTCCGCTTCCGGGCCCATGCGGCGGCGCTTGTCTTCTTCATAGGCTTCGAAATTGCCTTCGAACCATTCGACGTGGCTGTCGCCCTCGAACGCCAGGATGTGCGTCGCCAGGCGATCGAGGAAGAAGCGGTCGTGGCTGATGACCACGGCGCAGCCGGCGAAATTCTCCAGCGCTTCTTCAAGCGCGCGCAGCGTCTCGACGTCGAGATCGTTGGTTGGTTCGTCGAGCAGGAGGACGTTGCCGCCCTCCTTCAGCATCTTGGCCATGTGAACGCGGTTGCGCTCACCGCCGGACAGCTGGCCGACCTTTTTCTGCTGGTCCTGCCCGCGGAAGTTGAAGGCGCCGACATAGGCCCGGCTGGCGATTTCGTGCTTGCCGAAGCGGAATACGTCGGAGCCGTTGGAGACTTCCTCCCAGACGTTCTTCTTCGGGTCGAGTGCGTCGCGGCTTTGGTCGACATAGCCGAGGTGCACCGTCTCGCCGATCTTGATCGTGCCTGCGTCGGGCTGTTCGACGCCGGTGATCAGCTTGAACAAGGTCGTCTTGCCGGCGCCGTTCGGCCCGATCACGCCGACGATGCCGCCGGGCGGAAGCGAGAAGCTTAGGTTCTCGAAAAGCAGCTTGTCGCCATAGGCTTTGGTTAGGCCGTTCGCCTCGATGACGTTGCCGCCGAGGCGCTCGGGCACCTGGATAAGGATCTGCGCCTTGCCCGGGGTGCGGTTCTCCTGCGCCTCGACCAGTTCGTCGAACGCGCGGATACGCGCCTTGGACTTGGTCTGCCGCGCCTTGGGCGAGCGCCGGATCCAGTCCAGTTCCTCCTGGATCGCTTTCTGCTTGCCGGCTTCCTCGCGCTCCTCCTGCTCCAGGCGCTTCGCCTTCTTTTCCAGGTAGCCGGAATAGTTCGCTTCATAGGTGTAATAGCGGCCGCGATCGAGCTCGAGCACCCAGTTCACGACATTGTCGAGAAAGTAGCGGTCGTGGGTGACGAGGATGACGTTGCCGGCATAATCGACGAGGTGCTTCTCCAGCCACTGGACGCTTTCGGCATCCAGGTGGTTGGTCGGTTCGTCGAGCAGCAGGATGTCGGGCTTCTCGAGCAGCAGCTTGGTCAGGGCCACGCGGCGCTTCTCGCCGCCCGAAAGGTTGTCGATGTGGGCGTCGCCCGGCGGGCAGCGCAGGGCGTCCATCGCGATTTCGAGCTGGTTGTCGAGGCTCCAGCCGTCGACGGCGTCGATCTTCTCCTGAAGCTCGCCCATTTCGGTCATTAGGGCGTCGAAATCGGCATCGGCGGGAGGATCGCCCATCAAGGTCGAAATCTCGTTGAAGCGGTCCATCATGTCGGCGGTCGCGCGAACGCCGTCCATGACGTTCTCCTTCACCGTCTTGGTCGGGTCGAGCTGCGGCTCCTGCTCCAGATAGCCGACGCGGATGCCTTCGCCCGGCCATGCCTCGCCGACGAACTCCTTGTCGCGTCCGGCCATGATCTTCATCAGGGTCGACTTGCCCGAGCCGTTCGGCCCGATGATCGCGATCTTCGCGTCCGGATAGAATTGCAGGTGGATGTTGTTGAGGATGGGCTTGGGCGCGCCCGGGAAGGTCTTGCTCATGCCCTTCATGACGAAGCTATACTGTGCGGCCATGGCGGCGCTCGCTCTCCGGTGGATGCTGGAATGGTGCGGAAAATTGCGAGGCTTACCTAGTGCGCCGCGGCGGGATTGGCAAACCGGCCCGAAGCCGATTTTTTCAATCCAGGTCTATTGCTGGCCTGGCACGATGACCCTATTCGCGAGTGCCCCGGCCGTGCACGCAGCCGACAGCAGGTTCGCCGACCTGACTCGTCTCGCCTGCTGCATCGCCCATACGGCCGCCGCACTGTCATAACGGTTGAGGCCCAGTGCCTCCGCTCTGGCAGCGATCGCACTGCATAGGTCGGGGTCTGCAGCCGTGCCCGCATTGATCGCCGCTAACACCGCTGGATCAGATAGAATGGCCTGGCCCAGATTTACGTTTTCGCCCACGGAGAGGCCGAGCACCCGCTGCGGACTGACCATTCTGAAGGCCGTGCACGCCTGGAGATCGGAGCCCACCAACTGGCCACAAGGTCCCGGATTGCCTGGGTTTGTACCGACATGAAGTGGGGTGTCAGAAAAGATAGAGACGAGAGGCACGGAAGCGCGAACCTGCCATCTTCCTATTTCCCGCTGCTGAGTCTCGTCGAGGACCCTGAGGCCCATTGGAAACTGAGCACTGATTTCGGCGATTTCGAGTTGCGCGTTCCAGTCGCCCACTCCGAACTCGTGAGATGCTTTTTCACCGACGCTCTGGCCGAAAAGGCTGGAGATCGCCTGGTCGACAAAATCGGCTGTCCGCTGGAAACGCTCCTCGTTCAGTTCGGTTACGAGGTCCCCGGTCGGTTGCGCCAGCGCTGCCGCGCGCTGGACGATATCCAGTACAGTCCTGCTAACATTGGCTTCCACTTGGCGGGAGGCGTTCAGACTGACCTCGACACCGACGACGGTGCCGGGATCCACTCGCAAGTAGGGCGTGAGAT
>DASWNT010000012.1:0-163429 GCA_036399095.1 Allosphingosinicella sp. | reverse complement strand
GGGGGGGGGGGGGGGGGGGGTGGCGGCTCCGGGCTCGTCGTGGACAGCGAGAGCGGGGGGGGCAAAAGGTCGCTATCCGAAGAACATAACCCGCAAGCGCCGATAGGGTTCCGGAAGAAATTGGGGCGAACCGGAAAAATGTTGAAGCGTCCTTTCTGTCCGGTCCCGGCCAGCAGGGGAGCCGCGCAGAGGGGGCAAGAAGCAAAAGACAAAGAAAAAGGCGCCGGAAAAGCGCCTTTGGAAAAGTGTGAGCCCGGAGCCGCCACCGGGGGGGGGGGAGGTTGGCGGGTCCGGGCTCATTTCGTTGGATAGCGAGAGCGGGGGGGCAAAAGGTCACTATCCGAGGTGCACAACGGGGAAGACGGGAACCGGTTCCGCGCCGCCAGGCAAAAAAAGCGGTGCCATCGGATTTTTCGCAACCGCTCGCGGGTCCGGAGGATTGAACGGGGAAAGAAGGAGTTGCCACGTGCCCAAACCACCGAAATCGACACCGCACAGCGACCTCACCGGCGTCCACCGCGACGAAAAAACCAACATCGAAACTTCGATCGAGGCGGGGCAGGATGCTGGAACGCTCGCCAAGGATCAGAAACGGTCGGTGGGTTATCCCAATTATTCGGAGGATGAGACGAACCCGGAGGGGCCGCGTCCCTGACGCTCAGGCGAGATCGGCCTTGCCGACCACGGCGATGTCGAGCGCGTAGCGGCCGGTTTCCTGGTCGCGGGTGATCGCCGAGCGGAGCTGGCGCGACAGGCCGGTCACGATCCGCTCGAAACGCTCGGCGAGTTTCTCGTCGCACGGTATGTCGGCCCGCAGGCTTTCAGACTCGATCACCAGGCCGGCCATTCCGGTTGCCGTCGACTCGGTCAGCGAGATGGTCACGTTTTGGGCGCCGCAGAACATCGCGAACTCGACCAGTTCGGTGATCAGAAAGGCCACCGAAACCGCCACGTCCTGAGTGACGTAATAAGGCTCGAGGTCGAGGCGGATAGCCATGCTGGACGCGACGTTCGGCGCCGTCGCGCGCAGATTGGCGGCGAGTTCGGAAATAAGCGGCTTCAAGGCGACGCCGCGATTTTCCTCGAGCTCCGCATAATGGTTGCGGTGAACCACGGCGAGCGCGTCGACGCGGCGCTGGATCGAGGCGTAAGCGGCGGCCACGTCTTCGCTGGGTGCGCCGCGGGCGTGGAGGTTGAGCAGGGACGCCACGACCTGGAGGTTGTTCTTCACGCGGTGATGAACTTCGCGCACCAGCCGGGTCTGCCGCTCCACCGCCGCTTCCAGGTCCGCCTCGTGCCGGGCAACCGTTTTCGCCACCTCGTCGAATGCGTTGGCGAGCGCCTTGATCTCCAACGCCGGCGTGGAAAGATGCGGGATGTTGAGGGCCGTGTCGCCCGGCTGGTACGCGGAAACCGCGCGCTGCATCCGCACCAGAGGGCGAAGCAGAAGGCGATCGGCGACCAGCCAACCGACCAACGCGGCGGCAAGCCACATCAGCACCGGCAGAAGGATCATCAGCACGCCTAAGGCGGAGATCGGCACCGCGCTGAGCGCGATGTTGAGCTGCAACTGGCCGCTTGCCACCGGCTGCGTGCCTCGCACCGTCTGCATGAAAGCGCCGCCGTCATATTCGTCGCGAAGCACCATCCGGCGCTTGCCTTGCACCAGTTCGAGATCGAACCGGCGGCTGGTGCCCGGGATGAAAGACAGTTCCGACAGCATCTCGCGCGGGAATTCGGCGATGCCCTGCACCGCCCCCTGCGCGTTGTAGACGGTGAGGCGGAGCGCGCTTCCGTCGGGGAGAAGCTCGGCAACTCCGACGGAGGCCCCGGGGCGGGCCGAAACCTGGGGCACCCGCATGCCGTCGGAGACGCAGGCGGGCGCGGGGCCGGCGCCGTACAGCACGAATCGGCCGCGGCCGGGGCCTTGTTCGAGCCGGGTCAGCGTCGTCTCGCAGATTCGGGAGCGGGCCGGCGCAACAGCAATTGCGGCGGCGGCGGTGTCGATGGTGATAATCGCCCGGGATAAAGCCGAATTGATCCGCTGCGCCTTGATTTCGAGGCGCCCAAGCGTTTCCTCACGCCGCTCGGCGCTGTTCTGCTTGGCGCTCTGCAGGGATGCAAGAACCGCGATCAGGCCGAGTGGGAGCAAGGCAAGGCTCAGGATGAGCAGCATCTTCGCCCCGGTCGAAAGCCGGGCGAAACGCGCGCCGAACCAGCCTTTTTGCTCTTGGGTCACTTCGCTGTACCGCCTGGGCGGCGGCTCTTAACCAAGCTTGCCGAGCAAATCGAGGAATTCCGGCGGAATGCTTTCGTCGATGGTTTGCTGGTAAGCGGCGCGCAGGGCATTGCCCACCTCCGGGGTGGTGCCGCGCTTCTTTTTGGCTGGGGGGGCTTCGGTGCCATGACCTTCGGGGGCAGGCGCTGACCGGCGCCGGCGCTCGTCTTCCTTTTCGTTCGCGAAAGTCAAATCCACTACCCCTACCGGCCGTGCCGCCCGCTACCTGTTTATGCCGAGCCAGCCGCACGCCGGCTGTTGCCGGTTGTACGAAGCATGCCCCGCTCCGCGTGCGAAATAATCGCCCGCAGTCGGCGTGGAAACAAAAAACTCCGTTAATGGTTCCACTGTCTCACGCGGGAGCAAACGGGGCCTTATTCCAAGTCCGTTCTCCTGCCTTGCGCCTAGCGGCGGCAGGGTTGCAATGCGCTTCTTTGCCTCTCAATAGGGCCGCAGGGATTTGGATAGGAGTCGTAACGAATATGTCGCTCGGTCAGGAACTCGCGCCCCACCTTCCCTTTTTGCGGCGTTACGCCCGCGCGCTTACCGGAAGCCAGGGCCATGGCGACAATTTCGTGCGCGCAACCCTTGAAGCCATCGTTGCCGCGCCGGGCGATTTCCCCCGCGACGTCGATCCGCGCCTGGGCCTTTACCGCACCTTTCACGCAATCTGGTCATCAGCGAACATCGAGGAAGATCCCGGCAACAACGCCGCGGACAATCCCGAAGGCATCGCCCAGGCACGGCTTGCGCAGATCACGCCGCTTTCGCGCCAGGCGCTTCTGCTGACGGCGATGGAAGGCTTCACGCCGGAAGATGCGGGCTATCTGATCAACGCGGAGCCGAGCGACGTCGAAGGCCTTGTTTCCGAAGCGCTTGCCGAGATCGAGCGCCAGACGCGCGCGGAAGTGCTGATCATCGAGGATGAGCCGATCATCGCGATGGACATCGAGACCATCGTGCGCGACCTCGGCCATTCGGTGACGGGCGTTGCGGTCACGCGCGACGAAGCAGTGGCCCAGGCCATGGCGCGGCGGCCGGGCCTGGTTCTCGCCGACATTCAGCTTGCCGACGACAGCTCGGGAATCGACGCGGTTAAGGACATCCTGTCCGAATTCCAGGTGCCGGTGATCTTTATCACCGCCTTTCCGGAGCGTTTGCTGACCGGTGAACGTCCGGAGCCGACCTTTCTGATCACCAAGCCCTTTCAGCGCTCGACGGTGAAAGCGGCGATCGCCCAGGCCTTGTTTTTCGATCAATCGACGATCCCGGCTTAAGCCAGGCGGGGAACCCGCGCCGCCAGCGGGCGTTGCCGCCATGTAACGAGTGGAACCTGGGCATTATGGACGACGGCAAGCAGCATATCGACACGACCCGCGCGCGGGCGGGCGCAACCCCGCACGTGACGCGCTACGTTCTTCCGATCTCGGTAGGGCTGGTCGTGATCATCTTCGCGGTGCTGTTGCTGCTGTGGTCCTGACGGCCTACTTACACCACTTCCGGAAAGGCCCGCCGTATAAGGCGCGCGCATGACCGACTTCAGTACAGCGTTTTCCAGCGGGGGCAGCTTGAGCCAACAGCCGGCATCAGCGGACGATGAGATCGAAGCGGAACGGCCGGAACCCGTTCCGTTACCCGATAATGAGTTCAAGGATCAGCTTGCGCAGGTCATTCCGCACCTGCGCGCATTCGGCCGCTCGCTTTCGGGCAGCCGCGACCTTGCCGACGATCTGGTTCAGGAAACCTTGTTAAAGGCATGGGCGGCGCGCAAGCGCTTCCAGGCCGGCACCAACATGCGCGCCTGGACATTCATCATCCTGCGCAACCTGTTCCTCAGCCAGATGCGCCGCGCGCGCTTCAAGGGCGAGTGGGACGAGATCACCGCTTCGAAGATGCTCGCGGCGCCTGCAAGCCAAGATCGCCATGTCGAGCTTGGCGACATGCAACGCGCGCTTCTCCACCTCCCGCAACCGCAGCGCGAGGCGTTGATCCTCGTCGGCGCCGGCGGCTTCGCCTATGAAGAAGCGGCCGAGATTTGCGGGTGCGCGGTAGGCACGATCAAGAGCCGCGTCGCGCGCGGCCGGGTGGCTCTCGAAAATCTGCTTGCCGAAGGTAAGCTTACTTCCCGCCGCGAATATGAAACGGACGGTACGTCGGCCCTCGCCAGCATCATGAGCGAAGTCGACGACCTGAGCCGCGACCGGGACCCGCGCAGCACCGGCTAGAACCGGCGGCTGCCGTGGTGGCGCCCTGTAGGGCACGCAAAAACAAACCCCTTCGCGAATACCGCGAGGGGGTTTGTTTTTGAGCCTTTTTCAGTGGACGAGCGTCACTCTCCGTCGAGACGGGCGAGAAGATCCTCGAACATCTTGAGCGACCGAACTTCCCCGTCCATCGCGTAGGCTTGGCGCAGGGCATTGCCCACGCCGGCATGCACCGTTGGCGGCGCCACCTTCACGAACCGCCTTGAGGAAGCTTGAACCATGGCTTCATGTCTCGGGTTGATCTTATTCACGTGGGGCAGAACGCCCGGGGTACGCGAGGGTTTCAACCGTTGCGCCTCCTCAATGGAACTGATCTGTGCTGTTGTATGAATGACACGCAAAGTAAAAAAGCCGTTAACCACGCTCTTGCCCGGGCGCGGGCGCATTCGCCGTTTCTGGCGCTGCAGCTTGGCCGCTTCCCCGCGGTAACAGCGGCGCTTGAGCGAGGCGCGCTTGCCGAAGCGCTGTCTGAGGCGCGGGGCGCAGGCGCCGACGCGCCCGATCTTGCGGCGGCGCTACGGCGGGAGCGGAGTGCACTGGCCGCGGCGCTGGCGATCGGCGACCTTGCGGAACTGTTGCCCCTCGAACGCCTGATGGAGCAGCTTTCGGACTATGCGGACAGCGCCCTTGAGCGTGCGCTTGCAACCGCAATGCTGGAGCGGACTCCGGACCGGGAGCCGCGCGGCTTTGCCATCATTGCCCTTGGCAAGCATGGCAGCCGCGAGCTCAACTATTCGTCGGACATCGATCCGATCTTTCTGTTCGATCCCGAGACATTGCCCTGCCGCCCGCGCGAGGAGCCGGGGCAGGCGGCGGTTCGAATCGGCCAACGGGTGATTGAGCTGCTCCAGAAGCGCGACGGCGAAGGCTATGTCTTCCGGGTCGATCTGCGCCTGCGCCCGTCATCGGAAATCACGCCGATCGCGCTGCCCGTCGATGCGGCTATTTCCTACTATGAGTCGAGTGCGTTGCCATGGGAGCGTGCCGCCTTCATTCGGGCGCGCCATGCCGCGGGAGACGCCGCCATTGGCCGCTATTTCTTGGATGCGATCCATCCCTTCGTCTGGCGGCGCTCGCTGGATTTCGGTGCAATCGGCGAGATCCAGTCGATCACCCGCCGTATCCGCGACCATTATGCCCACGGCCAGGCATTCGGCCCCGGCTATGATCTCAAGCGCGGGCGCGGCGGCATTCGCGAGGCGGAATTCTTTGGCCAAATCCACCAGCTCATTCACGGCGGCCGCGAGCCGGCCCTGCGCGCGCCCGCAACGCTCGAAGCGCTGCGGCTGCTCGGCGAAGCAGGACGGATCGCGCCGGAAGACGCCTTTTCGATTGCCGGCAGCTACCGGCTGCTCCGCGTGGTTGAGCATCGGCTCCAAATGGTGGACGACCGGCAGACGCACAGCCTCCCGGCCGATGCGGAGGCACTGGACAACGTCGCGCGGCTTCACGGGCTGGAGAATGGGGCGGGGCTCCTCGCCCTCCTTCAGCCGAAGGTCGATGCGGTGGCCCGGATCTACACGGCATTGGCGGGGGAGGAGGAGCGCCACCTGCCCGTGAACGCGGAGGCGCTTCAGGCGCATCTTGCCGGTCTGGGCTTCGCAGATGCGGCCGCCGCGCGGGTGCGGGTGGAGGCGTGGCGCTCGGGTCGCGCGCGCTCGCTCCGCGCGCCCGCCGCCCAAGAGGCATTCGAGGCGATGCTTCCGGCGCTTCTCGAGGCCTTCGCTCACGCGCCCGATCCGATGCGTGCCATGAACCGTTTCGAAGACATCGTCGAGCGGCTGCCAAGCGGCGTCAATTTTTACCGTCTGCTGCAAGCGCGGCCCCGGCTAACCCAGCATCTTGCGGATGTTTTAAGCCATGCGCCGACGCTTGCCGACCAACTGGCGCGGCGGCCGCAGCTGCTTGACGGGCTGATCGACGCAAGCGCCTTTGCGCCGGCGCCCCCGCTCCAGGACCTGATCCAAGACTTCAGCCGCTCCGACCGCAAGGATGAGGATTACCAGCTCGTCCTCGACCGGGTGCGTCGGCAGGTCAACGAACGTCGGTTCGCGCTTGGCGTGCAGCTCGTCACCGGGCGAAGCAATGCGCTGGAGGTGACCGAGGGCTATTCGCGAGTCGCCGAAGCGGCGATCAACGTGCTTGCCGATGCGGCGGTGGCGGAGTTCGAAAAACGGCACGGGCGGGTACCAGGATCCGAGCTGCTCATCCTCGGCCTCGGCCGGCTGGGCGGCGAGGCGCTGACCCACGCCTCCGATCTCGACCTCGTTTACCTGTTCAGCGGCACCCACGAAGCGGAATCGGACGGGCCGCGCCCGCTTCGCGCGACCGATTATTTCAATCGGTTGGCGCCTCGGGTGTCGGCGGCATTGAGCGTGGCGACGGCGGCGGGGCCGCTCTACGACATCGATACGCGGCTGCGGCCGTCAGGCGCCGACGGGATGCTTGCCGTGAGCCTGGAAAGCTTTGCCCATTACCAGCGGGAGCAGGCGTGGACGTGGGAGCATATGGCGCTGCTTCGGGCGCGGCCGGTCTACGGGTCGCCCGAAGCGCGCGGGGCCTTGCAGGAGGTGATCCGCGACACCGTGTGCAAGAAGCGCGATCCCGCCGCTTTGGTGGCGGACGTGGTTCGGATGCGTGGCGAAATACTCCGCCACAAGCCGCCGCGCGGGCCCTTCGACATCAAGGGCGGACCAGGCGGCCTGGTTGATCTGGAGTTCGCGGTGCACACGCTTCAGCTTCGCCATCGCTTGGGCCTCGATCCGCATCTCGAGCATGCGCTCGCGGCGTTGCGGGATGCGGGTTTGGTCAGCACCGAGATCGATCCGGCGCTTCGCCTGCTGACGTCGATCCTGGTGATGTTTCGCTTGGTCTCGCCCACTTCCGCGGAACCGCCGGAGGCCACTCGGTCCGTTGTTGCGCGCGCGTGCGGTCTGGCCGATTGGGACGCGCTGCTTGCGGCCCACGACGCGGCGCGGCAGAGGGTTTCGGCGTTTTGGGCGCGGGTCTCACAAGGAGGATGAACATGGTCAACGAGGGCGATCCGGTTCCGGACGTGAAGCTGCTCAGCATGGACGGCAAGCGGATCAGCCCGACCGATTTCCGAGGCCAGAAGCTGGTTCTCTATTTCTACCCGAAAGACGACACGTCCGGCTGCACCGCCGAAGCGCAGGGTTTCAGCGCGCTTGCCGACAAGTTCGCCGACACCAATGCCTGGGTGCTGGGCGTCTCCAAGGACGATGCAAAGAAGCACGCCAAGTTCATCGAGAAATACGATCTCAAGGTGGCGCTTGCTACCGACGCGGACGGCAGCTTTTGCGAAGCGTTCGGCACCTGGATCGAGAAGAGCATGTACGGCCGCAAATATATGGGCATCGACCGCGCCACCTTCCTCATCGACCGCGACGGCCTCGTGAAGCGGGTGTGGCGGAAGGTGAAGGTGCCCGGCCACGCCGAGGAAGTGCTCGCCGCCGCCGAGGCTTTGGTCTGAACTTCCGTCCGCAGGCGGACGCGGCGCTGTCCGGAAGCGGATGGCCAGCGGCTTAAGCCACTGACGCCACCGGCCTTTAACCCTGGCGCACTTCTTGCCTCTCCATTCCAGTAGAAGCGAGGAGAGAGGGTGTGGGCGTGATGATGCGGATAGGAATTGCGGCAGCGTTGCTGGCTGGCTGTGCGGCGCCGGCCCAGGCGCAGGAAGAAGGCGCCGGCGGCCGCACTGTTTACCAAGGGGGCTATTTCAGCCAATTCTCCCCCTCCAATGCGCTTGAGCTTGTGCAGCGCGTGCCGGGGTTCACCCTGGAAGTTGGGAGCCAGGAGGTGCGCGGCTTCGGCCAGGCGGCCGGCAATGTTGTGATCAACGGGCAGCGGCCGAGCGCCAAGAGCGATACCTTGGAAACGGTGCTTGCCCGGATTCCGGCAAGCCGGGTGGCGCGGGTGGAAGTGGGTCCGGGCGATCTCTTCGGATCTGAATTTTCTGGCAAGCCGCAGGTGCTGAACCTGATCCTCACTTCCGGCGGCGGCCTTGCGGGAACGTTGAACGCGACCCTGCGCCGTGACCATAGCGGCCAAATCACGCCGGAGGGGAATGTCTCGGCCTTGTACCGGCGCGGAAAATCGTCGTTCAACGTCTCGGCCGGCTACAACAATGCGCATTTTCCGGAGGAAGGCACCGACACGATCACGGCCCTGCCGAGCGGGAACCTCGTTGAGTTCCGGCGCAAATATAACGACACAAGCGACCGCGAAGCATTTCTCTCCGGAAGCTGGGAGCACAATGGTGGCGCCAACCGCACCGCCCATGCCAATTTCCGCGTCGCTGACGGGCGCTTTGCCTTGTTCCAGACGAACAATGTGCTTCCCGTAGGTGGCACGGAGCGGGACGACCGGTTGAGCCAGGAGCAGGACCGGCGCGATTACGAGATTGGCGGCGACATCACCCGGCCCCTGCTCGGCGGCGGGCTGAAGCTGATCGGCCTTGCAACGCGGCGCCACCGGCTCAACGCCGACACGTCGTTCAACCGGATCGGCGACGATCTCCTTGGTGGCTTCATCCAGAACACCGAAAGCCAACGCAACGAAACGGTGGCGCGGCTGGTCTGGTCGCGCTCGGGCTGGAATGGCTGGAGCGTGGAGACAGGCGCGGAAGCGGTGCTCAACAGCCTGGACAGCAATGTAAACCTGTTCGCCGTGGACACGAACGGCGGCCTTTCCCGAATCGATCTGCCGGTGGATCAGGCAAAGGTGACGGAATATCGCGGCGAGGCTTTCGTCAACGCGGGCCGCGCTTTGTCGCCGACCCTGCGGATGGACCTCGGCCTTACCTTTGAATCATCGCGGCTTACGGTAACCGGCGATACGGAATCGGAACGCTCGCTGCACTTCCTGAAGCCGAAATTGGTACTCGACTGGAAGCCCAAGGGACCGTGGCACCTTCAGCTCGCGCTGCAACGAACGGTGGCGCAGCTCAATTTCGAGGATTTCATCAGCTCGGCCGAGCTTGCCAATGATCGGGTCGATGCCGGCAATGCCGATCTCCTGCCGCAGCGGGCGTGGGAAGCGTTGCTGACGGTTGAGCGGACGATTCTGGGCGAGGGCCTTGCCAAGGCCGAGTTCGGCTATAATCGTATCTCGCTTCTCCAGGACCGGGTTCCGACCCCCGAAGGGTTCGACGCGCCGGGCAATCTCGGCACCGGCACCCAGAAGTTCGTGCGCGGAACCCTGGACGTGCCGCTCGCCGGCCTGGGCATCAAAGGCGGGCGGCTGACGCTCAACGGCATGCTGCAGGACACGTCGGTCGAGGACCCGTATACCCTCCAGCAGCGGCGCTTCTCCGGTGTGCCGAACTACCGCTTCGACGCGTCCTTCCGCCAGGATCTTGGCAAATATGCCTGGGGCTTCAACATCCTCACCCAGCCGGGACAGACCTGGTTCCGCCGCAACGAGATCGACACGTTGGACGGCGACGAGCCGTTCATCACCGCCTTTGCCGAGTACCGCCCTACGCGGCAAACGGCGCTGACCCTTGGCCTCGACAATCTGCTGGACGTGCGGACGAAGCGTTTCCGCACCTTTTTCGCGCCCGACCGAAGCAACCCGAACCCCAATCTCTTCGAAGTGCGCGAGCGCGCCGGGCACGTCACCGCCTGGCTGAGGGTGAAGCAAAGCTTCGGGTGAGGAGCTTCAGGGCCGCGCCGGATTGAGATCGTCCAGGGAGGCCGCCTCCTCGAACAGGGCCGGAAGGTCGGCCTTCATCACGTCCTCCAGCAGGCCCTCGAAGCTGTCGATGACGAAGTAGCACTTCTGGAATTCGCTGGAGGTGTATCGGGTGCGCAGAACCTCCAGGAGGTTGAACGGGCGCCGCTTCGGCTCCGGGCTTTCCAGGCTGAAGCGGGATTCGCCGAAGCTTGAGAGGATGCCGGCGCCGTAGATGCGGAGCTCTTCCCGCTCGCGGGCTAGGCCGAATTCTACCGTGTACCAGTACAGGCGGGCAAGCCGGTCGAGACGGCCGAGGCGAAGCGCCTCCAGCCCCATCGCGCCGAGCGCCTGCATAAAATCGGCGACGGCAGGCAGGGCGAGCAGGGGGACGTGGCCAAAGACGTCATGAAACACGTCCGGCTCTTCCAGATAATCGAGCTGGGCGCGCTTGCGGATGAAGTTGCCGGCGGGAAAGCGGCGGGCGGCGAGGTGGGCGAAGAAGATGTCGTCGGGAACCAGGCCCGGCACGGAGACCACTGTCCAGCCGGTGCGGGCGAAAAGACGCTCGTTGAGCTCGCCAAGCTCCGGGATGCCGGGGCGGGAGAGCTTGAGCACGCCGAGCGACTCCTCGAACGCCCGGACCGCGCGGCCGTGGAGCATCTCCCCCTGCCGGGCGAAGAGCAGGTCCCACACGGCATGCTCCTCGCTTGTGAACTGCGCCCAGTTCTGCGGCACCGTCCAATCGTCTGCCTTGGCAACCTCGGTGAAATCCTTGAACATCGTGTCGGTCCTTTTGCGCAAAAGAAGAGCCCCGCCCGGAAGGGTCCGGACGGGGCTGGTTTGAAGATCGCTTTGTGTGAAAATCAGCGCGTCAAATCGGTCCCGTCCTGAAGGCGGGATAATAATAGGCGGCGGCGGCGCGGCCGGCGGGGGCCACTTGGGAGGTGCTCAACTGTTGCGCCGTTGCCGTCATTTCGCGTCGCAGCCTGACGGCTGCCCTCATCTAAGTCAACGCAGCTTTGCACCCCCTTCGGTGAACGCCCGGTGAGCAGGCCGGTTGACCACCGGCCCCGGCGCCGGTAGCTTAAGCCCTGAAATGACGGCGCAAACTTCCTTCCTGTCCGGCTCGGCTCGTGGCCTGTGGTGGCGTTGGCCTTCCCACAGCGACCCGGCGCGCCCAACGAACAGGTAGAACCAAGCCGTCAGGCTTTCCCATCTCACCGGCACGTGGCCCGCCCCTCAAGGCGGGCTTTTTTTTGACCAATCGACAGCGAACGGAACGCACTATGATCATCGTCCTGAAGCGCGAAGCGACCCCTGAGATCGCGCAGGAAATTCTGTCCCGGATCGAAGCCAAGGGGCTGAAGCCGCTGCACATGCCGGGAACCGAGCGGGTGGTCCTCGGCGCGCTCGGCGACGAGCGTGTGCTTGCCGAGCTTGCGCTCGACAGCCACCCGATGGTGGAATCGCTGAAGCCCATTTTGGCGCCCTACAAGCTGGTCAGCCGTGAGCTGCACGCCCACGATACGGTTGTGCGGCTCGGCCGCCATGCGGTCGGCGGGCGGGGCTTCACGGTGATCGCCGGCCCCTGCGCCGTCGAAACGGAAAGCCAGATGCGCAGTACGGCGCGCGCGGCAAAGGCCGCGGGTGCGCACGGTCTGCGCGCCGGTGCCTACAAGCCGCGCACCAGCCCCTACGCCTTCCAAGGTCACGGGCTGGAAGGGCTGAAGCTGCTCCGCGCCACCGGCGACGAGTTCGAGCTTCCGGTTGTGACCGAGGTGGTGGAAAGCGCCGACGTGGAGGTGGTGGCGGAATATGCCGACGCGCTTCAGATCGGCGCCCGCAACATGCAAAACTTTTCGCTGCTGAAGGCGGTGGGCCGCTCCGGCCGGCCGGTGGTGTTGAAGCGGGGTATGGCGGCCAAGGTCGAGGATCTGCTGATGGCGGCGGAGTATCTGCTCGCCGAGGGCAACGACCAGGTGATCCTGTGCGAACGCGGCATCCGCACGTTCGAGACGGCAACCCGCAACACGCTCGATCTCAACGCAATCCCTTACATCAAGCAGCGCACCCATCTCCCCGTACTGGTCGATCCGAGCCACGGCACCGGCGTCCGCGATTTCGTCATCCCGATGGCGCTTGCCGCGGCGGCCTGCGGTGCGGACGGTATCCTGGTGGAAGTGCACGAAAACCCCGCCGCCGCCTGGTCGGACGGCGCGCAGTCGCTCTACCCGGAACAATTCGAGCGGCTGATGGCGCAGCTCGAGCCGATAACGGCGGCGGTTGGAAGGCAGCTTCGGTGACGAGCGCCAAGGCGCTGACCCGGCGCCTCTACCGTTCGGCCGATGCGCTTGCCCTTTACGCAGCGCTGACGGAGCGCGGTGGGCGGACCGACACGATGCTGGTCGAGACGCTGGCCGGGCCGACCTTGCTGCTGGAGCAGGCGGCGGTGCGGATCGAGTGCCGCGGGCGCGAGGTGCGCATCGATGCGCTGACGCCGGGCGGCGCGGCGGTGCTCCACGGGCTGGAACGCAGCTTCGCCCACCGGGGGCCGGTGCGCGAGGAGGCACGCCTCACCCTCCGCTTCCCGCCGCCTTCGGGCGACGATGCGGAGGCGCGGCTGCTTGCGCCTTCACCCTTCGACGTGCTTCGCGCGCTGTCGACCGGCACGAGCAGCGACACGCCGGAGGAGCCCTTCACCCTGGCGCTGGTCGGCACCGTTGCGTTCGATCACGTCGATCTCTTCGAGAATCTGCCGCCCGCCGCGGAAGACCCGCTCGGCTTCCCCGACTTCATCTTCTGGCTGGCCGAATCGCTGGTGGTGATCGAGCAGGGCCAGGCGCCGCGGCTGGTGTGCACCGCCTTCGCCGGCGACGAAGAGGCGCACAAGACCCGCGCCCACTTCGGGGCGGCCGAGCGGCTCGCGGCGCTTGCCGAGCGTTGCGAGCGTTCGTTGGCGGAGGTGGGGCCTGCTCCCCGCAGCGACCCCGCCGCCGCCGAAACCGATCTCAACGACGGCGCCTATGGCGCAGTGGTTTCGGAGATGAAGGCGCACATCCTGGCCGGCGACGTCTACCAGATCGTGCCGTCCCGCACCTTCCGCGCGCCCTGCGCCGACCCGATCGCCTCCTTCGCCGCCGTGCGGAAGCTGGATCGTAGCCCCTACATGTTCTTCGTCTCGGCGCCCGAGCATCTCCTATTCGGAGCCTCGCCAGAAACCTCCGTCCGCATTTCGCGGGAGGAGAAGTGGCCAACGGTGGAAGTGAAGCCGATCGCCGGCACCCGGCCGCGCGGCGCGGACGGCGACGAGGACGACCGGATGGAAGCGGACCTGCGGCTCGATGCCAAGGAGATTGCCGAGCATATGATGTTGGTCGATCTCGCCCGCAACGATGTCGCGCGGGTCAGCCTCACCGGCACCCGGCGGGTCGCGAAGCTGATGAGTGTCGAGCGTTACGCGCGGGTTATGCACCTCGTCTCCTCGGTAAAGGGCAAACTCGCCATCGGTTATGACGCGCTGCATGCGCTCCAGGCCTGTCTCAACGTCGGCACCTTGTCCGGCGCGCCGAAGTTGAAGGCTACCGAGCTTCTTCGCCGGGTCGAGCGCACCAAGCGCGGGCCTTATGGCGGTGCGGTCGGCTGGATGAACGGCGACGGGATGATGGACACGGGCGTGGTGATCCGGTCGGCGGTGGTAAAGGACGGCGTCGCCTACGTCCGTGCGGGCGCGGGCGTGGTGCACGATTCCGATCCGCTTGCCGAAGCGGACGAGACCCGGCGCAAGGCGTCGGCGATCCTTTCGGTGCTTGGAGGCGGCGCATGAGCGGACGCGTGCTGATGATCGACAATCTCGACAGTTTCACCTTCAACCTGGTGGAAGCGATGGAGCGGCTCGGCCTCGTTGTGCACGTATTGCGCAACAGCGTTGCGGCCGAGGCGGCGCTTGCCGAAGCGAAGGCGACGGGCGCGCGGATCGTCGTGTCGCCGGGGCCGGGACGGCCGGAGGACGCGGGCTGTTCGCTGGCTTTGATCGCGCTGGCAAAGGGGCGGGTGCCTTTGCTCGGTGTCTGCCTCGGCCACCAGGCAATGGTGCTCGAAGCCGGCGGCGAAGTGGTGCGGGCGCCGGCGCCGGTGCACGGCAAGACGTCGCGGGTGGAGCATGACGGGCAGGGGCCGTTCGCCGGGATTATCGGCCCGGTGCAGATCGGCCGCTACCATTCGCTCTGCACTCGGCGCATACCGGAGCGCTTCACCGTACATGCGGAAGCGGACGGCATGGCGATGGCGATTTCGGATGCAGACGCGCTTCAGACGGGGCTGCAGTTTCACCCGGAGTCGATCCTGACGCCAGTCGGAAGCAAGTTACTGGCGAACATCCTGCTCCCCTGATCCTCCCCGGAACGGGGAGGGGGACCGCGCGAAGCGCGGTGGAGGGGGCCCGGCGGAGATGCTGGGCTGCTGTACCCTAGAGAGCGCTGGGTCCGCAGACTGCTCACCATTGAAGCGCCGTGGCCGACCGGGGCCCCCTCCACCAGCCTTCGGCTGGTCCCCCTCCCCGTGCCGGGGAGGATAGAGTAGGCGGCGCTCCATGACCTCAATTGCCGCCGCATGCCGTGACGTTCTTCTCGCCGCCGACCCGTACACAAAGGTGCGTGCCGCTCGCGCGGTCGCCCGAGCTTGGCGCCGGGGCGAGTTGGCCCACGCATTCGACACCCTTATGCCCGATCGCCCCGCGCGCCCAGACACGCCGGAGCTTCTTCCCGCCTCGCGCATGCCGAAGCGCGGGCGCGGCGGTTCGGAGCGGGGACGGATCGCGATGCTGCATGCGCTGGCGCATATCGAGTTCGGCGCGATCGACCTTGCCTTCGACATTGTCGGGCGCTTCGGCGCGCACTTCCCGCCTGCCTTTGCCGACGACTGGATCGGCGTGGGGGCGGACGAAGCGATGCACTTCGTGCTGCTTGACCGGCGGTTGAAGACGATGGGCAGCTTCTACGGCGCGCTGCCCGCGCATGACGGCTTGTGGGAAGCGGCCGAAGCAACGGCGGACGACGTCATGGCGCGGCTCGCCGTGGTGCCGATGGTGCTGGAAGCGCGCGGGCTGGATGTGACGCCGGCCACGGTGGCGCGCTTCGAAGCGGCTGGAGACGCGCGATCGGCCGCCATTCTCCAGCGCATCTACCGCGACGAGATCCGGCACGTTCGTGCAGGATCGAATTGGTTCCTGCACGAATGCGAAAAGCGAAGAATCGCGCCCGTCCCAGAGTGGAAGCGGCTCGTCGGCGCCCGCTTTCGGGGTGCGATTAAGCCACCGTTCAACGACTCAGCGCGGGACGAAGCCGGTCTATCCCGCGATTTCTACGGCGGGGTGGACGTGGAAGGATATGTTTAACAGTCTCGGTTCAACGACACGGGGTGGGCAACTTCCAGTCGGTAACCACGAGCCGGAGCGGCAACGCACCGGACTTTGATCTGGCCGCACTTCCAAGCGGCCGCGCCGGTTCGCCGGCGTAGAGCGGGGACGAAATTGTGCTGACGAAGACAAACAACGCAGGTCTCGGTAAGGCGTTCCGCAACCTCTTGCGCCCGCGCGATATTTTCTTTCACGACGGTGCCAATCTGCGCCGCGTCCGCATCGGAACCGGGGTTCAGCTCTTCGCCGTCGCCGCCGCGATCCTCACCCTCTTTTGGTCGGTTTTCGCCGCCGCGCAGCTCGCCACCGTCCAAGCCGTCCCGGCCCCGGCGGAAATCGCCAAGATGGAGCGCGAAGTTCGCGCCATGCAGGCCGATGTCGCCGCCATCAAGGCCGCCGCCCAGCAGCGTTTCCAGTTCACCGCCAACGAAGTCCGCCGCCTCGGCCTCGATCCGAGCCGCCTGCAGGCGCAGGGCGGCGTCGGCGGCCCCTATGAAGCCGTTGATCCGGCCCGTGCCGCCGATCCGAGCTTCAAGGCCATGTTCAACAGCTGGAAGCAGCTCGACCAGCTCGAGCAGGGCACCATCGCCATTCCGTCGGCCGAGCCGGTCAAAGGCGTCGCCTTTACCTCCTCCTACGGCGTCCGCTCCGATCCCTTCCGCGGCACCCGCGCCATGCATGCCGGCATCGATCTCGCCGGTCCGATCGGCACTCCGATCTACGCAACCGCCGACGGCATCGTCGGCCGCTCCGAATACAACAGCGGCGGCTACGGCAATTTGGTTGAGCTCAACCACGGCCGCGGCATCCAGACCCGCTACGGCCACCTTTCCCGCTCCACCGTGTCCGCTGGCCAGCGCGTCAAGCGCGGCGACGTGATCGGCCTGATGGGCTCCACCGGCCGCTCCACCGGCAGCCACCTCCATTACGAAGTGCGGATCGACGGCAAGGCCGTGAACCCGATCCCCTTCATGCAGTCTTCCAATTACCTCCAGTCGGTCCAGCGCCGCGCCGCGGCCGTCGCGGTCGGTGGCCCTGCTACCGGCGCCCGCTAAGCTTCAAGTTCAGGAGAGGGCCAAAAGGCCACGGGGCCCCGGCACGCAAGTGCTGGGGCTCTTCAACGTGGTGCTTGAACAGCTTCTAAAGGTCGGTGCTGGACGCGACGCTCGCCTGGATGATCCCGAGAATTATACCGTTGACGCCCAACAAGCATGCGGCACCCAGAAACGCCATGCCGCGCTGACCGGCGCCCCAATCGTCCAAAATCTTGCGGACGAAATAGCCCACGTTGACCGCCAGTATAGCCAGTGCAGCAGCGGTCCAGATCATGACTTGGGCGAAATCGCAGGAGCCAAGCTATTTGCCTTTTTTGGCCCGGTGCTGGTCGAGGTCGAGGACGCTGTTGGTGTCGCCTTCGGGGAGGAGGCCCAGCCGGCGAGCGACTTCCTGATAGGCTTCGGCTTCGCCGCCGAGGTCCCTGCGGAAGCGGTCCTTGTCGAGCTTCTCGTTGGTCGCCATGTCCCACAAGCGGCAGCCGTCCGGGCTGATCTCGTCGGCCAGGATCACGCGGGCATATTCGCCGTCATACAAACGCCCGAACTCCAGCTTGAAGTCGACCAGGCGGATGCCGATTGCCGCGAACAGGCCGCAGAGGAAGTCGTTCACCCGCACCGCCATGTCGGCGATGTCGTTCATCTCTTCCTGGCTCGCCCAGCCGAAGCAGGCGATATGCTCGTCGGCGATCATCGGATCGCCGAGCGCATCGTCTTTATAATAATATTCGATAATCGTGCGGGGGAGCTGGGTTCCCTCCTCGATGCCGAGCCGCTTCGACAGGCTTCCGGCCGCGACGTTGCGCACCACCACTTCAATGGGGATGATCTCCACCTGGCGGATCAGCTGCTCGCGCATGTTGAGGCGGCGGATGAAGTGGGTGGGAATGCCGATCGTGCCGAGAAGCGTGAAGACATGCTCGGAGATGCGGTTGTTGAGCACGCCCTTGCCGCTAATCGTGCCGCGCTTCTGCGCATTAAAGGCGGTCGCGTCGTCCTTAAAATATTGGATCAAGGTGCCCGGCTCCGGACCCTCGTAAAGGATCTTGGCTTTGCCTTCGTAGATCTGGCGGCGGCGGGACATAGACGGCGCGTCCTCGGGCTGGAAAAAATCGGCCCCGGACGCCGGATGGCACCCAGGGCGGGAGTGAGGCCCATAGCGAAGCGCTCCCGCCTGCGCAATGGAACGGCCGTTTGGGCGGGGGAGAAGCCTGTCCTCTCCCCCGCCTCACTGCTCAGCGGGTGCCGAGTGCCTCCGCCAGGCCCGGAGCATATTCGGCGCCGTGCGGCACCTGGGCGGTGGAGCCTTTGAGCGCGCCGCCGATCGGCTCGGCGCGGCCGCCGAGGCACTTGGCGAGGAAGTTCTCCGCCACCGCGTTGAACGCAATGTTGTTCACCGGCCGCGCGAAGCCGTGCCCTTCGTCCGGAAAAACGACGTAGGTGACGGGGATGTTCTTCGCCTTCATGGCTTCCACGATCTGCTCGGATTCGGCAACATTGACCCGGGGATCGTTGGCGCCCTGTCCGATCAGCAGCGGCCGCTTGATCTGGTCCGCTTTATAGAGCGGCGAGCGTTCCTTGAGCAGAGCCAGGCCCTCCGGCGTCGTCGGATTTCCCATGCGGGCGTACATCTGCGCCTTGCCGGCTTCCCAATAAGGTGGAATCGTCTTGAGCAAAGTCTCCAGGTTCGACGGGCCGACGATGTCCACGCCGCAAGCGAACTTCTCCGGCGTGAAGGCAAGGCCGGCGAGCGTCGCATAGCCGCCATAAGAGCCGCCCATGATCGCCACCTTGTCCGCCGACGTGACGCCCCGTCCGACCGCCCAATCGACCGCGTCGAGCAGATCGTCGTGCATCTTGGTGCCCCACATCAAATTGCCCGCCATCAGGAACTTCTTCCCGAAGCCGGTGGAGGCGCGGAAGTTGGTGGACAGCACCGCATAGCCGCGGTTCGCCAGCCACTGGTGGCCGCTATTGTAGCCGTAAGCGTCGCGCGCCCAGGGGCCGCCATGGACGAGCAGCACCATCGGCACCGGCTTATCGGGTTTGCCGTCGCCGTCGGGATCGGTGCCCGGCGGAAGCGTCAGGTACGAGACCATGTTCATGCCGTCGCGGGTCTTGATCTCGACCGGGTGCATTGCGGCAAGCGGTGCGCCTTCGAGTTCCGGCCGCGAGACGTACAGCTTGGTCAGCGCCTTCTTGGAGCGGTCGTAGAGGTAGGTGGTGGACGGCGCGACCACCGGGTCCACCGCAACCAGCCACTTGTCGTCGGAGTCGGTACGGGAGACGACCGCGATCTCGCCGTCCAGCTTGCCCTCCAGAAAGGCGAGGTCGCCTTTCACCTTTGAATCGAGCGGCGTCCATTCGTTCTTGAGATAGTTCACCGCATAGGCTTCGACGCGGCCGGTTTTGGGATTGGAGAGCGCACCGCCGATGTCGGCCTTGGCGTCTTGCGCGACCAAGCTCTTGGTGCCGGTAGCGAGGTCCTGCGCGAACAAAGCCGCCGTGTCGCGGCCGCGCGAGTCGATCCAGTAGAGCGTCTTGCCGTCGCTGGTGAAGCCGGCGGGGGAAGTGGTCTGCGCGTCGTCCAGAGCCACGGTCTCGAACGGCTTTTCATCGACCTTGCCGTTGGCCACGCGGTAGAATTCGCTGCCGCCGTCGGCACGAGGCTTTGTGGCAATGCGGATGGCCAGGTTGCGGTCGGCCATGAAGCCCGCATAGCCGCCGGTGTTGATCATCACCGGGGTCAGCTTGCCGGTGGCGAGATCCAGGCTGTGCACGTCGTGCCACTTCGGATCGCGGTTGTTGACGCCGACCAGGATGCGGTCCTTCACCAGCGGCGAGTTGCCGACGATCTGCACCCGCGTTTTTTCGAAGGGCGTCAGCGTCCGCTGCTCGGCCGATACGACGTCGACGCCGTAGAGCAGGAAGTTCTCGTCTCCGCCTTTGTCGTTGATGAACAGGATCTGCTTGCTGTCGGGTGCCCAGAAATATTGGCGGATCGGGCGCTGGCGCTCGTTGGTGAGCGGCTTGGCGGCCTTGGGGTTCGCGGCGGGCGCGACATAGATGTTGAGCACGCCGTCGCGCGGCGCGATCCAGCTCAGCCACTTGCCGTCGGGCGAAAGGCGACCGGCGGTCTGCGTCGGATTACCGAAGATCTTTTCGCGCGGGATCAGCGGCGCGCTGGTTTGTGCAAGCACGGGCACCCCGGCAGTCGGCAGCGCCGCTGCGGCGGCAGCGAGCAATATGGTTTTCTTGTTCATGGTAACCCCTCCCAATGAGTCGTGATGGAGGGATGCTAGTGTCTTGCAGACCTAACACACAAGAGGAAAATGAGGCTTATCTCAAGTCCTCAAACCGGGCATGCTTCGAAGCGCCACGGGGTCAAGCGGCCAGAGCGACAGCCTCCTGCGAGAGCCCCGCTTCGATTTCAGCCCGCACGCTTGCCGGATCGAGACGCATCCCCTTCCGCAGGCGGATGGTGCGATAACCGGCCGCCTTTGTCATTTCATCCCGCTCACGGTCTTTGGCAGCATTGTGCGTCCGGTCGTCGAGTTCAACGAGCGCAAGAACATTCCCTGAGGACCTTTCCTCAAGAACAAAATCGATCCTTTTCTGGTTGAACCGATTGCGCACTCCCGTGCTCTCTTTTCTTGAGAGACCCTTCCGGCAATCCAACAGCGCGCCCATGGAGACCTGCGCATGCACCCGGCAGTGGGGAACGGCCGCTTCAATCATCGCGATCGCCTCGTGCTCCCGAAGTGACATCAGTCTGCGCGGAGCGACAGGCAAGGCTCTGGCGGACGACTTGGCGGCCACCACCGCGCATCCAACAAGCACCACCAGGATTATCCAAAGCAACGCTGGTACATTGTCAAACATTGGGCCCCCGATCCGCGAGTAAGTGGTTTTCAGAACTTCTGCTTGTTCCTTGTCACTCGGAATAGTGTCCGAAATCTAAACAAAGACGATGTTTTGAGCGCAGTGGTCGCTAAGCACCGGCGACACGCCGCAACGCGTCGCCGGCCAAACCTAGCGCCGAACGGTGACAGCGAAGCGGGGGCGAGGCCCGCTTACGTCACTTTGCCGCGGACGGCGAAGCGCGGCTCGCGCCAGCGTCCGGTGGCGAGGATGTCGTGCATCTTCTCTACCGCGCGCCAAATGTCCTCGAAGCCGAGGTATAGCGGGGTAAGTCCGAAGCGGATCACATCGGGGGCGCGGAAGTCGCCAATAACGCCGTCGGCGATCAGCGCCTGGCAAATTTCAAAGGCGTGGAGGTGGCGGAAGCTGATGTGGCTTCCGCGCTTCTCGGGTTCGGCTGGGGAGATGCAAGTGAGTTCCGGGCAATGCTCCGCCGCGAGCGCCGCGAATAGGTCGAAGAGCTGCACCGATTTCGCCCAGAGTGCTTCCATCTCCACGCCGTCGAAGGCCTCGATGCCGCTTTCCAGGGCGGAAAGGCTGAGGATTGGCGGGGTGCCGACCAGGAAGCGGGAAATGCCGGGGGCGGGGACATAGTCGTCCGTAAAGGCGAAGGGCGCGGCGTGGCCCATCCAGCCGCGCAAGGGAGGGATCAGCCGCTCCTGGAGATGCTCCGCGACGTAGAGAAAGGCCGGCGCGCCCGGGCCGCCGTTCAGATATTTGTAGCCGCAGCCGACGGCGAGTTCGGCGCCGTCGCGGTTGAGATGGAGCGGCACCGCGCCGGCGCTGTGCGAAAGGTCCCACAAGGTCAGCGCACCCGCCTCCTTCGCGCGCGCCGTCACCTCCGCCATGTTGAAGCGAAAGCCGGCCTTGAAGTGGACGTGGGTGAGGAGGAGAAGGTTCGTCTCCGCGCCGACCGCTGCGTCCAGGCACCCGCGTTCGACCACGTCAAGGCGCAGGCCGAGGAGCTCCGCGGCCCCGCTGGCGATGTGCAGATCGGTGTGGAAATTGCCACCTTCCGACAGGATCTGCGGGCGATCCGGAGAAAGCGCCGTGGCGGATACCAGGAGCTTGAACAGGTTCACCGAGACGCTGTCGGCGACGATCACTTCGTGCGGCCGGGCCCCGATCAACCGGGCGATCTGGGCGCCGATCCGCTGCGGCGCGTCGATCCAGCCGCGGCTGTTCCAGCTTCGGATCAACTCGGAGCCCCATTCCTCCTCAACGACGTCGCGTTGCCGAGCGATCGTCGCCTTGGGCAAGATGCCGAGCGAATTGCCGTCGAGGTAGATGATGCCGTGGGGAAGAACGAAGCGATCGCGAAAGCCACGCAGCGGATCGGCGGCGTCCAGTGCCCGCGCCTCGGCGAGGTTCGTCACCGGCCGAGCGCCTTTTCGATCTCCTTCACCGCCACCGCCCAAGCCTGGCTATCCGGCGCAATCAGCTCGACGTGGCCGGTGCGGTCCACCATCCGCACATCCACCGTGTCGCCCGCGGCGAGCATCTTTCTGGCGTAATCTTCAGCGTAGAAGGTCGGGATGATCCGGTCCTGTAACCCGTTAACCAGCACTTGCCGCACGCCAAGCGGCGCCAGATTGGGAATGGACGTATCCGCATAGACCTGACGCTTGCTCAAGGTCGGCGGCCCGACCAGCTTCTCGATGACTTCCACTCCGCAGCCGCTCCCGGGGGGAGTGGCTGCCAGCTCCAGATCCGGAAGTCCGCCTAGGCTCACGACGGTTTGGATGCGCAGCGGATCGGCAGAAAGGATCGGGCTGCCCCTTGGGATGAGCAGGTTGCTCGGCTTCGCCTTAGCTGAACGGCGTGCGGCGAGCCACAAAGCGAGGTGGCCCCCGGCGCTGTGGCCGGTGGCGACAAGGCGGGAGATGTCGAGGTTGTGCGCTTTGGCATGGCTGCGCAGCGCGTCGGCGGCTGCGGCCACATCGTGGAAGGTGCCGGGATAACCGCCGCCGGCGCGGTCCACGCCACGATAGTCAATGTTCCACACGGCAATGCCTCGATCGCGCAGATCGTCGGCGATCCAGTTCATGATCCGCCGGTCGGCGACTTCCGTCTGCCAGCAGCCGCCATGAACCATCAGCACCGTCGGGTGCGGGCCCTTGCCGGCGGGCAGCCACAGATCGACCACCTGCATCTGATCGTCGCCGTAGCGGATGGAGGAGGAAGGCTGCGGCCGCTCGCGCGTCAGAAGGGCCGGCCACTTCATCAGCTCCGGCGCAGGCGCGGCGGCGGCTCGCGCCGGCTCTTGGGGCATATTGTCCACCGCGCAAGCCGCTAGCGGAACGGAAAGGGCGAGGGCAAGCGTGGAGAGGAAGCGATGCACCGGTGCTTCGTATCGGTTATGCGCCTGTCACGAAAGGGCCGACGAGGGGGGTCTTCCATCCACGCAAGACCTTCAAGTTCCCGAACGAAATTTAGACGGTCAGAAATCTTGAAGTCGGTGACATGCTTCGAGACCGGCTGTTTCATGGTATAACCCCGGTCATGAGTGCCGGCATCACGAGTCGAACGCGCGAAGTGCTTAGAGCATTGCTCGCACCTTTGTCTGAGCACCGGCGTCGTAAAAAGGTTCTCTCGGAACTTGGCGCGCGAACCGAATGGTGGGCACATTGGAGGCTAGGCTGGGTGGTGCTCGTCATTGCGGCAGCAGTCTCGACCGCTTTGACCTTTCATCCCTCGGCAGCAAATCGCGATGCGCCTCTTCAATGGATACTGCCCTCCATTTTCGGCGCTGCCGTTTTGATCGGTAGCTTCTTCGAGTGGCGGTCATCGCGTCACGAAGCCTCACTCGACAAATTTTACGATCGACTTTGTATCGTTAACGAGAGTCGTGAAAAGATTTGGCTGGAGGACGAGGAGCAGAGCGAACTTTGGACACTTCGACCCGTTGAAGGCTCCGCTTGGTCGGTGGAGCGATATAGCGCCGATACACAGGGAAGACGGATTGGCAAAGGTCGTCCGCACGTGGATCCAATGCAGATGTACGTATGGCGGGAACTTGATAACCTCGAATATCTGCTGGAGCGCTACCGGCTGGGTTACCTCAGTACCCGACTTGCGTTTCGCGGGGTGGCGACGTTTGCCTCGCGGTTTCTGTTTGAGAACTTCAGGGAAACACTAGGTGAGCCAGAGCTTTTGCGGCTTACTGCCTACAACTGGACCACGGTTGAAGTAGTTAAAAGCGTTGCGGCGGGGCCTGAGGAAGTGCTTCGAAAATGTGCACGTGACTTGGGCTGTGGGCAGTTGAACTCCGCAGCACTCCCTGGGCCCGCCGAGCAGACGAACCGCAAAGTCTCCACGTGACAGCTAAAGACGCGGCCTTGTAGACCTTCTTTGCAGCTGGCGGCCATCGCTTACCGATCAATATGGCTCATCCGCCACCCGGAACCCTCAACTCTCCGCGCGAGGCAGTTCGGGTGATGGGTCAGCATGGTTGTCTGCGAAGAAGCGGCGGCGCACCCAGCGCAGCGCCAAGGCGATGCCGAGGGCCGCAAGCATCCAGGGAAGCACGTAAAGAAGCGCAACGAGAAGCATGCGCGCGCCATCGACGAAGGCGCTCAGTGCGTGGCGCATCTGGCCGGAAAACGAGGTGTCGGTTTCGCCGGCGACGTAGCGCAGGGTCATCGGGGTGGTGGCGAGCTGCTTGCGACGGGCGCCGATGGTCTGCTCACCCATTCGCATCGATTGGCGCAGCTCCTCCGCCTGGCGCTGGAGTTCGGCGCGCTCGGTGCCGGAGCGGCCTTTCTCGGCAAGCTGCCCTTCGATGCGGCGCAGGGATTCGCCCATGTTGGTCTGCGCCTGCTGGTCGCTTTCTATCGCGCTCCCGACATCCTCGCCGGTGATCTCCGCGCTGGCGATCAGCCCCTCGGCGCGGACCACGGCGTCGGAGGCCTCACGGCCGAAGCGGCGGGCGAGCTGCGGGTCGAGGCGGAGGAGGAGCTGCGCGGAGACGTCGTCGTCGCGGTCCTGCTCGTAGGTCATGCCGGTGATCCGGCAGCGGTCCGGCCCGAGTTTCTCACAGGCGGCTGCGTGCTGTTCCTGCACGGCGCCGATGCGGTCGGGCGGCAGCCGAAAGCCATAGCGGTAGTCGAAGGCGACGCCGGGCGCGGCGGTGGGGGAAATTTGCGGAGGGCGGGGCGGAGCGCCGGGTGCGGACGCGTCTGTGGTGGCCCCTTCCTCGACGTTGAAGGTCTTCAGGTCCGCGCTGCGACGCTCTTTCTCCTCGCCGCCGCCGCACGCCGCGGCCGATAGAAGCAACATGACTGCCAGTGCCTTGCGCATCCTTGTTCTCCTTGTCCGATCTTCTGCCGGTGCGTGTAATATTATCTTATTGGTAGACATTGGCAAGCGGGCTCGCGCGCAAGGGATTGCGCTGCTATTCCCCTCGCCATGTCCGAAATTTCCGATGCCGCGGCACCGATCGATCCCATCGAAAACGCCCCCTTCGACAAGGCCTTGTCGCAGCGATATCTCGTCTACGCGCTGTCCACGATCACCGCCCGCTCGCTGCCGGACGTGCGCGACGGGCTGAAGCCGGTTCACCGCCGCTTGTTGTGGGCGATGCGCCTGCTGAAGCTCGATCCCGCCGCCGGCTACAAGAAGTGCGCGCGCGTCGTCGGCGACGTGATCGGCAAATACCACCCGCATGGCGACCAGTCCGTCTACGACGCCATGGTCCGCCTCGCGCAGACCTTCTCGCTGCGCTATCCTTTGGTCGACGGGCAGGGCAATTTCGGCAATGTCGACGGCGATAACGCCGCGGCGATGCGCTACACCGAAGCCAAGCTCACCGCCGCCGCCGCCGACCTGATGGCGGGCCTCGATGAAGGCACGGTTGATTACCGGCCGACTTACAACGGCGAGGAAGAAGAGCCGGAGGTGTTCCCCGGCCTGTTCCCGAACCTCCTCGCCAACGGCGCAAGCGGCATTGCGGTCGGAATGGCGACGAGCATTCCGCCGCACAATCTCGCCGAGATCCTCGAAGCGGCGGTGCACTTGATCGATAATCCGGGTGCGGAACCGTCGGCGCTGATGGATTTCGTCTCCGGCCCCGATTTCCCGACGGGCGGCGTCCTGGTCGATAGCCCCGTCGCGATCGCGCTCGCTTACCAGACCGGCCGCGGCGCCTTTCGCGTGCGCGCCCGCTGGAACGTCGAGGATCTGGGCCGCGGCACCTGGAACCTGGTGATCAGCGAGATTCCCTATCAGGTGCCGAAATCGAAACTGATCGAACAGATCGCCGCGCTGATCTCCGACAAGAAGCTGCCCATCCTCGCCGACATTCGCGACGAATCGGACGAGCAGATCCGCATCGTGCTCGAGCCGCGCAGCCGCACCGTCGATCCGGGTGTGCTGATGGACAGCCTGTTCCGGCTGACCGACCTCGAAGTGCGCGTGTCCTTGAACATGAACGTGCTCGATGCGCATCACACGCCGCGGGTGATGGGGCTCAAGGAGGTGATCTCCGCCTGGATCGCCCACCAGTTCGAAGTGCTGGTCCGCCGCTCGCAGCACCGCATCGCCAAGATCGAGGACCGGGTCGAGCTGCTCGAAGGCTATCTCGTCGCGTATCTGAACCTCGACCGGGTGATCCAGATCATTCGGGAGGAGGATGAGCCGAAGGCAGTGATGATCGCCGAATTTGCGCTTACCGACCGCCAGGCCGAAGCGATCCTCAACATGCGGCTGCGCTCGCTTCGCAAGCTTGAGGAAATGCAGATCCGCGGCGAGCGCGACGCGCTGATCAAGGAGCGGGACGAGCTCATCAAGCTGGTCGGCTCGCGCGACCGGCAGCGCACCCGGCTCAAGAAGGACCTTGCGGCGCTGAAAGCACGCTACGGGGAGGACACGCCGCTCGGCCGCCGCCGCACCACCATCGAGGAAGCGGGCCCAGCGCGCGAAATTCCGCTGGAAGCAATGATCGAGCGCGAGCCGGTGACTGTGATCATGTCGCAGCGCGGCTGGATCAGGGCGATGAAGGGGCATGTCGACCTGTCCAATCCGGAAGCGATGAAGTTCAAGGAAGGCGACGGTCCGCGCTTCTTTTTCCACGCGCAAACGACCGACAAGATCCTGCTCGCCTCCTCCGGGGGGCGTTTCTACACACTCGGCGCCGACAAGCTTCCCGGCGGCCGCGGCTTCGGCGAGCCGGTTCGGCTGATGGCCGACATTGAGAGCGAGGGGGACATTGCGGCGCTTTTCCCGGCGGTGGCGGGGGCGAAGCTGCTGCTCGCATCGTCGGACGGGCGCGGCTTTATCGCGTCCGCCGCGGGGGCGGTGGCGGAAACGCGCAAGGGCAAGCAGGTCGTCAACCTGCGCGCCGGCGCGCGGCTCGCGGTGATCCGCCAGGTGAAGCCGGAGGATGATTTCATCGCGGTGATCGGCGACAACCGGAAGATGGTGGTGTTCCCATTGACGGAGCTCCCAGAGATGGGGCGCGGCGCCGGCGTGCAGCTCCAGCGCTACCGCGACGGCGGGCTTGCCGATGCGCGTACCTTCCGCTTTGCCGACGGCATCAGCTGGGCAATGGCTGGGGACACCGGGCGGACTCGCACCGAAAGCGACTTGAACCCTTGGCGCACCGCGCGCGGTGCCGCCGGACGGATGGCGCCCTTGGGCTTCCCGAAAAACAACCGCTTCGAGGCGGAAAAGAAGGGGTAGGGGCGGCGGATCGCGGGCAACGGCCTCTGCGATAAGCGTTTTCGCTGAACTTCAACGGGGCGTTAACCCTTTCCGCCTAATCCATGTTGGATGAATGAAGCGGCTCCGCCCGGCCACCGGCCCGACAGCGACTTGGGCGCTGCCGAATCCGCGCCACAAGCCGGCTTCACGCCCGACGGAAGCATCGCCGCGCACGTCCGCCAGGACTATCTTGAGGCGCTTCCGATCGCGGCCGCGGTGTTCCGGCTCGACCCGCGCAACAATTGCGCCTTGCTCGACCTCGCCAACAGCCAGTTCGCCGACCTTACCGGTTGGAGCCGGACAAGCGGAAGCCCGGCCAATGCGCTCTCTTTCTTGCAGGAAAGCGGCCTCGCCACCACCGTCGCGGATTTCCTCGCGGCAGACGGCCAGATCCTGCAATATGAAAGCGGCGACGGGCAGGCGGTCGGCGGCCGCCACTTCCTTGTGCGGATCGCCCGGCTTCGCGCCTTTCCCGGCCTTGGCTGCCGCTGCCTGGTGTCGCTGATCGACCGCACCGCCCAAGTGGAAACCGAACGCAGCCTGCGTTTCGAAATGCTGCGCGACAGTCTCACCGGTCTGCCCAATCGCCTTGCCTTCAACGAGCAGGTCGAAAAGGTGCTGGACGACGAAGCGTTCCTCCCCGGCAGCCACGCGGTGCTGGTGGTCGATATGACCCGCTTCAGCCGAGTCAATGAATGCGTCGGCTCGCTTGCCGGCGACGAATTGCTGATCACCTTCGCCCGCCGCCTCCATTCCTCGCTCCGTGCCGGCGACGTTCTCGGCCGCACCGGCGGCGACGAGTTCGGGCTGCTGATCCGCCTCGACAAAGGGCTCGAAGATGCGGTGCAGGCGGCCGAGCGGATCCGCACCACCCTGACAGCTCCGTTCCGTCTTTCCGAACTGGAAATCCGCGTCGACTGCGCGATCGGCTGCGCGCTGATCGGCGGCGGCGAAGAGATGGCGGAGGAAGTGCTCCGCAACGCCCAATTCGCGCTAAAACGCGCCAAGGCATCGGGCGAGGTGCGCTTCTACGAGCCCAACCAGGCCCGCGCCGCGCGCCGCCGCTTCACCATCGAAACCGAACTTCGCCGTGCGGTGGAAGGCGGCGATCTGGAGCTTGCCTTTCAGCCGCTGGTCGACCTCGACAGCGGCAACATTTCGGGCTTTGAAGCGCTTGCCCGCTGGCCCTCGCAACGCGGCGCGATCTCCCCCAACGAATTCATCCCGGTAGCCGAGGAATCGGGCCTGATCGTGCCGCTCGGCCGCTGGGCGCTGGAAGAAGCGCTCGCGACCTTGGCTCGGTGGGACGCCCAAGAAGGGCGGGTGCTGCCGCTGAACATGAGCGTCAACCTTTCGGCCATCCAGGTCGCGCGGGACGATGTCGCGACCTTGGCCGGAGATGCTTTGGCGCGCCACGGGCTCGGCGGTGAGCGGCTGACGCTTGAGCTTACCGAAAGCGCAATCGTTCAGGATCCGCAGCGGGCCACCAAGGTGCTCGGCGATCTGAAGGCGCTCAGCGCCAAGGTCGCGATGGACGATTTCGGCACCGGCTACACGTCGCTCGCCTATCTCCAGCGCCTGCCGATCGACGTTTTGAAGATCGACCGAAGCTTCGTGTCCGCCTTGCTTCAGGACAAGGATTCAATCGCCATCGTCCGCGCCATCCTCGGCTTGGCCGAAGCTCTCGGAATGGAGACCACGGCCGAAGGCATCGACAGCCGTGAGCTTGCCGAGACTTTGACCCGGATGGGCTGCACCCACGGTCAAGGCTTCTGGTTCTCACGCCCGATGGGCGCCGACACCGCGCTCGATTACTGGCTGTCGCGAAGGGCCTGATCGACGGCTTGGCGGGCAATCGCCAGCTGCGCATGTTCGTCGGCCGGAAAGCCCGCCTCCGCCCACTTGCGCTGAACCTCCTGCAACGTTTGGGCGACGATCGGCCCGGCTGGGAGGCCCAATTCAATGAGCTTGCCGCCGCCCACCGCCAGTCTCGGCCGCTGCCAATCGGCCAGCGATGCCGCTTCGGCCGGGTCGCGGTCGCTCAGCAACAGCCGGTCGGTCGCTCGCTCTCCATCCAGTCGGTAAGCGAGAATGGCGGGCGAGTGCTGATCGTCCGCAGCGCTTCGCGCCGCGGCGGCAACGAGTCGCCGCACCGTCTTCGTCGCCAGGCGAAGACGCTTGCCGAGCGCATCCACCACATCTGGCTGGGCGGGAAGCAAAGCCGCAAGGCGGCGCACCGGATCGCCCGTCAAGCCGGCCTCGCCTTCGCGGTGAACGAGCATCGTGAGTCGCTCCACACCTTCTTCATCGATCTCCGGCACGACCGGCTTCAGGATGCCGCGTTCCACCATCAGCCGGACTGTTGGCGCCGGATCGGGAAGGGCGAGCAACTTGGTCAGCTCGTCGGCGATACGCTCTCGAGACAGGGCCATCAGGTCATTGGCGCGGCGGGTGCAGGCGTCGAGCGCGTCGGCGTCCGCCGGTCCCTCGCCGAAGCGGGCAAAGAAGCGGAAGAAGCGCAGGATCCGCAGGTGATCCTCGGCGATACGTGTCAGCGGATCGCCGATGAAGCGGACGTGGCGCCGCTCGATATCGTCCCAGCCGGCGAAATAATCGTGCACGTCGAGGCTCACGGGGTCGGCGGAAAGAGCGTTGATGGTGAAGTCGCGCCGCGCCGCATCCTCCGCCCAGTCGTCGGTATAGGCAATGGTCGCGCGGCGGCCGTCTGTGGCGACATCGCGGCGCAACGTGGTGACTTCGACCGGCTTGCCTTCAACGATGGCGGTCACCGTTCCGTGGGCGAGGCCGGTGGGCACGGACTTGATCGAAGCGCGGCGAAGGCGGGCGACCACCTCCTCGGGCGTCAGGCGGGTGGCAAGATCGATGTCGCTGACGGAAAGGCCCAGCAACGTGTCGCGCACGCACCCGCCGACAAAGCGGGTCTCGCCTCCGGCGGCGCCGAGGACGGCGAGCAAATCGACAAGCCCCGGCCGCTCCTGCCACGGCGCGCGCGGCAGCTTCACGAGGCCCATTCCAGGCGGCGGCTCAAATTGACCAACATTGCCGCGGTCGCGCCCCAGATGCGGCGGCCTTGCCAGTTGATTTCATAATAGGTGCGCTGGGCGCCCTGGAACTGGGCGCTGCGGGTTTCCTGCCGCGTGGGGTCGAGCAGGAAGCGCAAGGGCACTTCGAACATGTCGGCGACCTCGCCCGGTTCCGCGACCAGCGGCAGATCGGGCGGAACGACTCCGATCACCGGCGTCACCTGGTAGCCGGTGATCGTGCGGTAAGCGTCGGTGGTGCCGATCACGTCGACCAAATGGGACGGGAGGCCGATCTCCTCCTCCGCTTCGCGCAAGGCGGCGGCGACAGGGCCGCTGTCGCCGGGGTCGATCCGGCCGCCGGGAAAGCTGATCTGGCCGGGATGCTTGCGCATGGTGGCCGGGCGTTCGGTGAGGATCACCGTCGGCTCCGGCCGGTCGACCACCGGCACCAGCACGGCTGCGCCGGTGAGGGTCTCCGCTTCGTCTTCGGCAACATCACCCGCCAGCAGAAGCGGCGAGCGGTGCCGCCCGGCCTCCAAGGCCGCGCGCAACGCTAGCGCGAGGCTCAAGGCGCGGGCTCGAGCGGGAAGAAAGCGCCGCCGCTCCACAGGCCAGCGGGCTCGACACCTTCCGCTAGGGCTAGGTTGGCGAGTTCGTAATAAACCGGACGGGCGATCAGTGCGTCAAGGCCAGGCCGGACCTCCACATACGGGTGCGGGCCGTCCTCGCCCGGCACGAAGCGCAGCGGCCGCTCCGGTCCGGCGACAACGAGATCGCCGGTGTTGAGGCGGAAAGCGAGGCTGCGATTCTCACCTTCGCCTTCGCTTTTCAGTTCCACGGCGACGAAGGGCGCGTCCTCCACCTCTATGTCGAGCTTCTCGACGGGCGTGACGAGAACGAAGCCGCCGTCCGCATCGCGGCGCAGGATGGTGGAAAAGAGGCGCACCATGGCCTGGCGGCCGATCGGGCTGCCTTCGTGGAACCAGGTACCGTCGCGGGCGATGCGCATTCCGCTGGTGCCGCAATGCTCCGGATTCCACCGGTCCACGGGCGGCAATTTCTCTTCTTCCAGCAGGCGGGCGATGTCCGCAAGGCTGAGGCCTGAAAGGTCGGGCGGCGCGGGGGGCATCGGCATCGCCCCCGGTTAGGGGAGGGGCGCGGCGGCGGCAAGCCTTGCCGCTCGCCGCGGCCCGGCTTAGCACCGGGGAGATGAGCGAAGCTTTGCAGGAACACAGGACGGCGATCGTGACCGGCGGGGCCAAGCGCATCGGCGCCGCTATGTGCCGCGCGCTGTCGCAAGACGGCTGGCACCTCCTGATCCATTGCAACCAGTCGGTGGACGAGGCGGAGGCGCTGGCTGGCGAGCTTGGCAATGCGCGGGTGGTGCAGGCGGAACTCGCCGATCCGGCGGCGGCGGAAACGATTTTCGCGGCTTTGGACGGCCTTCCGCCGGCGCGGCTGCTGGTCAACAATGCCTCCCGCTTCGTCTACGACAATGCCGCCGACTTCACGCTTGACCAGTGGAACAGCCACCTCGACGTCAATTTGCGGGCGCCTGCCTTGCTGTGCCAGCTGTTCGCGCGGGCGTGCGGCGAGGGACTGATCGTCAACCTGCTCGACGCCAAGCTCGCCCAGCCCAATCCGGACTTCTTCACCTACACCGTGTCGAAGTTCGGCCTCGCCGGCCTTACCGAGCTGTGCGCCCGCGCCTTTGCGCCTGGCATTCGGGTGTGCGGCATCGCGCCGTCGGTAACTTTGGTCTCGGGCCCGCAGAGCCGCGACAACTTCGATGCGGTGCATGGACTCAACGCCTTGAACCGCGGCGTCGAGGTCGAGGAAATTGTCGCGGCGCTTCGCTTCCTGATCGGCACCCCCACCATAACCGGCCAAACCATTAGCCTTGACGGCGGGCAACGCTTTTTGGGCCTGCCGCGCGATGTACAATTTCTGGAGACGCCCTGATGACCGACCGCCCTCGCATCGACGGACTGGTGCCGCAGGCGCTTGCGCCCAAGACGCGCAAGATCGTGCTGGAGGAATATTGCGTCGCCACCGACATCGGCTTCCACGATTTCGAAGTGGGCAATCCGCAGCGGCTGACCATCACCGTCGAAGTGTGGCTGGAGGAGGCCTTCTTCCCGACCTCCGACGACGCCGCCGACGCGTGGGATTACGATTTCCTGCGCCAGGAGGTGGCGGCGCTTGCCCAGGGGGGGCGCTTCAATCTCCAGGAAACGCTCGCGCGCGCAATCTACGAACTGGTCGCGGCGCGGCGCGGGGTGACCGCGCTGCGAGTGGCAACCCGCAAGCCGGACATCTACCCGGACTGCAAGGGCGTCGGCGTGGAGCTTGCCTCTTTCTAGTTCCTGGCGCGCGTCCGGACGCAGGGGCCGAGCCGCTCCAGGATCAGCCGGTAATCGGCCTGAATGGCGGCCGCGCCGGCCGCGTCGGCTTCGGCAAGGCTCTGCCGGGGAAGCGCGCGGGGCAGGGTGCAGGCAAGGCGGTACCACAACAATGTGTCGCGCGCCGGCGGTTCGGCGGCATCGTCGACGATCTCACTCAACGCCACCGACCACCGAGGCGTCTCGCCCGGGCGGCGCAGCACGTTCAGGGACACGGGACGGTTGTCTGCGGTCAAAAGGAAAACCTGGGTTTCGCTTTCGCCGGGGATTGCGCCCGGCACGTGAAAGGCGCGGCCGATGCCGCTGATCCGCGGCGGCGCATTGATTGCCAGGGATTCGCGAAGAATCGCCCGCAACGTGTCGGCGCGTTGGGGGGCGTAAGCAATTTGCGCATCCGGCGCGACCAGCCGCACTTCGGCGGGGCGGCCTGGCACGGGCGCGGCGAGGAGCAGGAACTCGGTGCCCTTTTTGAGCTTAAGCGGGCGGCCCTTGGCGTCGCGCGGAAGATCGACGACGTAGCTGATCCGGGACGCGAGGCCATCCGGCGCGCGAATCAGCGACACGATCTGCGCTTCCACCAAAAAGCGGGCAAAGCCGGCGCGAACCCCGGCACTCGCCTCCGGCTTCAGCGCCGCGGCCCGCGCAACTCTGACATGCGCCGCAACGGGCGCGGTCAGACCGAGGTCGGCGATATCGGCATAAGTGGGCGCGGCCGGGACGGGCTGCGAATCGGCCGGCGCCGCTGCGAGCAAAAACGTGGCGACGGCGGCAGCGTGGAGTTTCAATTTTCCCAATTTCATTCCGGCCCCGCAAATTAAGGTAGGGTTTGTCATAGGTTTAGCTTCCTGAACCGCAGATTTCTGCCATTTTTTTGGGACTACCGAACGATTACGAGAGGATTGCGTCACCCAAAGCGACGCGATAGAGACAGCCACCTTGTCGATGATATGTTGAAACATCGAATGAACCGATGGGTCGCAAGTGCGTTTGAATTGCGCGCCGATCCCCGGCTGTAGGATGAGAGAGGGAGCGTGGCTGGTTAATGGCATATGCTGACAACAATAAGATGAGCTCGAGCCGGATCACGGCAATCGTGATCGTTGCGCTGCTCCATGCTCTTCTCGGCTACGCCTTCGTCACGGGCCTAGCCTTCAATGTGGTCAAGAAAGTGGCGGCGGACCTGAAAACCTTCAACGTCGAAGAACCGCCGCCTCCCGAAGAGGAACCGCCACCCCCGCCGCCCGAAGTGATGCCGCAAACGCCGCCGCCGGTTGTTTCGCCGCCGCCCATCGTGCGCACCAACGTGACGCCGCCGCCGGTGCAGACCGTGCGCGACGCGCCGCCGTTTGTTCCAACGAACACGGCTCCGCCCGCGCCTCCGGCTCCGCCCGCGCCACCGGCTCCGCCGCCTCCGCCTCCGCCTCCGCCTCCGCCCAAGCGGGTTGAACCGGCAAAGGCACGCGCGAACCTCGCTTCATACATCAACGACGAGGATTATCCCGCGTCCGCGGTGCGCAGCGAGGAGCAGGGCACCACCGGTTTCCGCCTCACCGTGGGTGCGAACGGGCGGGTAAGCGACTGTCAGATCACCCGCTCGAGCGGATCCTCCGCGCTGGACTCGGCCACCTGCCGGATCATGCGCAGCCGGGCTCGTTTCACTCCGGCAACGGACAGCAACGGCAATCCGACCAACGACACCGTTTCAAGCTCGATCCGCTGGGTGCTGCCTGAATAAGGCGCCCGTCGTACGGCTTCATACCATTTGAACTGAGAGGAAAGTTAGAACCATGACGACCCCAGCAGCAGGCCACGGCGAAGGATCGAACCCGTACGGTCTTTTCGCGGCCCTCGAACAGGGCGGCACGATCGCCTACGCGACCTTCGGCATCCTCGTGGTGATGTCCGCCGCGTCCTGGTACGTGCTCTTCGTGAAGCTCTTCGAGCAGCAGAAGATCATCAACCAGGGCCGCCGCGCCCGCACCACCTTCTGGCAGGCGGCAACGCTTCGCGACGGCGCCAACAAGCTGGAAAAGAACAGCGCGTACCGCCAGATCGTCGACGACGGCATTCTGGCGCTTGAGCAGCACGACAAGCTCACCGATCCCATCGATCAGCACGAGTGGATGCTGAACTCGCTGCAGCGCAGCCAGGGCGCGATCGCGTCCAAGCTGTCCAACGGCCTTGCGCTTCTCGCAACCGTTGGTTCGACTTCGCCGTTCGTTGGTCTGTTCGGTACCGTGGTCGGCATCTACCGCGCGCTGATCAAGATCGGCGCCGCCGGTCAGGCGTCGATCGACGCGGTTGCCGGTCCGGTCGGTGAAGCACTGATCATGACCGCGCTCGGCCTCGCCGTGGCGGTTCCGGCCGTGCTTGCCTACAACTGGCTGCAGCGCCGCAACAAGTCGATCATCGAGGAGCTCGCCCGCTTCTCCAACGACCTTCACGGCTACATGATGTCGGGCGGCACGGTTAAGCCGGCGTCGGCGACCCGCGCGGGCGGTGCAACGGCCACGGCCGGGGCGGCCAAGCCGGGCGCCACCTCGCCGGGCGGCACCACCAGCACCGGCAGCGCCACCAGCACCACCCACTCGGGCCCGAAGAAGGTCTGATCCAGTTCGGCGGGGCAAGTTCAAGCGCTTGCCCCGCCGCCCGCCAAGCACGATCTTTCGCGGTTTCGAGATACGAAGATAGGAAGTGATACATGGCCATTAGTGCCGGCCCAGGCGACGGCGATCACGACGCCCCGATGTCAGAAATCAACACGACGCCGCTCGTCGACGTCATGCTGGTGCTCCTGATCATCTTCCTGATCACCGTCCCCGTCGCCATTCAGAGCGTGGACGTTACCCTGCCGAAGGTTCAATTCGAGGCAACCACCACCAAGCCCGAGAACGTGTCCCTCTCAGTTAAGGGCGACGGTGCGGGCGGCTGCGAAGTCTACTGGAACCTCCAGAAGATGGACTCCCAGCAGCTCCTCGACCGCGCGGTCAAGAAGCTGGAGGATGACATCAAGCGGCTCGGCGGCGTCGAGAACATGACCGAGGAAAATATGCCGGAGGTTCATGTTCGCGGCGATATCAACACGCCTTACAAATGCGTCGGCGGCGCGGTGTTCCAGATGCAGCGGGCGGGCTTTTCGCGCGTCGGCTTCATCTCCGAACCGCCTCCCGGCGGCGTCACCCAGCGGATGTAACGACCCAAGGGTCGCAGGAGTAAGACAATGGCAGGTGCAGTCAGCGCATCCGAAACAGAACCGATGATGGACATCAACACCACGCCGTTGATCGACGTGATGCTGGTTCTCCTGATCATGTTCATCATCACCATTCCGCTGCAAACGCACGCGGTGAAGCTCGATCTGCCGGTGAATTCGGACACGAATACGCCGCCGCCGATCGATCCGGTGAAGAACAAGATCGTTGTAACGCCGGAAGGTGGGGTATTGTGGAACGGTGAGGCGGTGGATCTGATCCGCCTGCGCCAGTATCTCGACCTTACCCAAACGATGAACCCGATCCCCGAGCTGCACCTGCAGCCGGATCCGAACGCCCGCTACGAATTGGTCGACGAAGTCCTTGCCGTCACCAAGCGCGCCGCGGTTGAGAAGATGGGTTTCGTCGGCAACGAGGCCTATATGAACGCCTTCTAAGGCTTTCGGCTAAGTGCATTGCGATGGGGCGGCTCCTTGATGGGGCCGCCCTTTTCAGTTGCGGCGAAAGTGACACCGCGCCCGCCCCCGGCGCGTACCCTTAACTTCGCTGCAGCGCGCACCGTTTCGCTGAGTCGGCGTTCCACCAGCGCCGGGGCGGGAAGTCAGGTTCTTCCCGACGATTGGGCGCCGCGGCCGAGGCGAGTAGCCGTACGCCGGGAGCCGCCCAATGGAATTGCAGGTCAGCGGCACCCGTAGCTTCAGCCGAGACAATGAAGCGCAGATACGGCGCACCATCGCTCAGGCTACCGTGTGCAGCGGCGAGTAACCTGGCCTGGCCGTGCGTCGCCTGACGCGCCGGAGAGGATGCGCAGATTTACCGAAGCCGGCAGGGACTCTGTCGGCCGGGGTTGACGTGATGCGGCTGGGGGTCTCACCTCCTGAACATCAAGGGGATGGGTGGGGTAGGACCGATGAACACCAGAAAAATTCAGTGCCATTGCGGCGGCCTATGGGCGGAGTGCCGGGGCGAGCCGGTTCGCATTTCCGTCTGCCATTGTCTTGCCTGCAAGGCCCGGACGGGCGCTGCCTTCGCTTACACGGCGACCTTCATGGCCGATGCGGTCACAACCGATGGGGCGCCGTCCGTCTACGAGCGCCGTTCGGATGAAGGTTTTTGGGCACGCGAGTACTTCTGTCCCCATTGCGGAACCAAGCTTTGGTACGAGATAGAGCGGCGGCCAGGCATGATCAGCATCCCCGCCGGAGCCTTTGCGGACCCGAAATTCCCCCCACCGACGGTGGAGGTTTACACAAATCGGCGACAGATATGGCTGGCGGCGCTTCCGGGTGTGGAGCAGAACTAGCGCCGCAACTTACCCCATGCTTAGTGACGGCCTTGGGTTGGCGCGGCTTACGCGGCGAGGCCGCCGAATTGCAGATTGGCCAAACGGGCATAAAGGCCTCCCGCCGCTTGCAGCGCCGCGTCGGTGCCTTCTTCCACAATTCGGCCGCCGTCCATGACGATGATCCGGTCCGCGGCGCGGACGGTGGCGAGGCGGTGGGCGATGACGATGGTGGTGCGGTTCTCCATCAGGCGCTCGAGCGAGGCCTGAACCAGCCGCTCGCTCTCCGCGTCCAAAGCCGAGGTAGCTTCGTCGAGGAGGAGCAGCGGAGCATCGCGCAGGATGGCGCGGGCAATGGCAACGCGCTGGCGCTGGCCGCCTGACAGGCGCGCGCCGCCTTCGCCCATGAAGGTGTCGAGGCCTTGCGGAAGCCTGCGCAGGAACTCGGCGGCGTTGCCCGCTTCGGCGGCGGCCCAAAGCTCCTCGTCCGTCGCGTCCCAGCGGCCATAGCGGAGATTGTCGCGGGCGGAGGCGGCGAAGATCACCGTTTCCTGCGGAACGACGGCGATCCGGGCGCGGACGTCAGCAGGATCGGCTTCGGGCAGCGGAACGCCGTCGAGCAGCACCGTTCCGCCTTCCGGATCGTAGAAGCGTTGTGCGAGCTGGAACAAGGTCGATTTGCCGGCGCCGGAAGGCCCGACCACCGCCAGCCGCTCCCCTGGGCGAACCGACAAGGAGAAGCCTTCCAGCGCCGAAACCTCGCGCCGCGTCGGGTAGCGGAAGGTGACGTCGCGCAATTCTAGCGCTCCGCGAGCGGGCTCCGGGAGCGTACGCGGAGAAGCTGGGGCACGGATCTCCGGCTGCTCGGTGAGCAGCTCGGCAAGCCGCCCGGCCGCGCCGGCGCCGCGCAGCAGCTCGCCATAGACCTCGGCCAGTGCCCCAAACGCGCCGGCGACCAGGCCGCCGGTGAGCACAAAGGCCGCGATGGTGCCGCCGCTCAGCCGTCCCGCCTGTACGTCCAGCGCGCCCTGCCACATCACCAGGGTGATTGCGCCGAAGATCAGGGCGATCACGATTGCCGTCATCGCCGCGCGCAAGGCGATCCGCCGCCGGGCGGTTGCGAAGACGCTCTCCACCGCGCTTCCGAAGCGGCTCGCTTCCCGCGCCTCCTGGCCGAACGCCTGGACGATCTTCATGGCGCCGAGAACTTCGTCGACCATGGCGCCGACTTCGGCGACGCGGTCCTGGCTCAAGCGGGAGACGTTGCGCAGGCGGCGACCGAGAAGGGTAATTGGCACTATGACGAGCGGAATGCCGAGGAGGAGCATCAAGGTGAGCTTGGGCGACAAAGCGAAGAGGTAGACGATGCCGCCCACCGCCATCACCACGTTGCGCAACGCGACGGAGATGGTGGTGCCGACGACCTGTTCGATGATCGTCGTGTCGGCGGTGAGGCGCGAGGCGATTTCGCTTGGGCGGTTTTCCTCGAAAAAGCTCGGGGCGAGGCGGAGCAGGTTCCGCTGCACCGCCTGACGGACGTCGGCGACCACCCGCTCGCCGAGCCATGAGACGAAGTAGAAGCGCCCGGCGGTGGCGATCGCCATCACCAGCACGACCAGCAGGAGATATTGGAACCAGCGGCCGATCTCACCGCCAGACGCGCCGCCGAAGCCACGGTCGATGATCAGCTTGAAGGCGTTCGGAATCGCCAAGGTCGCGCCCGCGGCGACGATCAGGGCGAGCAATGCGCCAAGCACATGCCCCTTGTATCGCGCGGTGAAACCCCAGATGATGCGAAGGTTACCGAGTTTCCGGGGGGCGGGAAGATCAGGGCTGTTTTGCGCCATTTGCGGGGCCTAGCAGCGCCCATGCCGACGCTCAATGCCGCGCCGCACGGGAGCTTTCGCCGCGCCCACCTGTTTAACGGCTAAGTCCTTGCCGCGGTTGATGCTTTGCCCGCCGCGCACCATTTGGAGTTCCGATGCTTTACGACGCTTATGAAATGCAGCGCTCGCTGCTCGCGGGGGCAAGCAGCCTTGCCAATTTCGGCGCGGGCTGGATGCAGAACCCGGCCAATCCCTTTGCCTACAGCCAGATGGGTCCGATCGTTTCCTCGGCGTTGGACGTGTTCGCCCACGCTTCCGCCTCGCGCGGCAAGCCGGACTTCGGACTCGAGACCACCGTGGTCGAAGGCAAAACGGTGCAGGTCACCGAGGAGATCGTGCTCCGGAAGCCGTTCGGGCAGCTCAAGCGCTTCCGCCGCGAAGGCGTCGAGGGCGGGCCCCGCCTGTTGATCGTCGCGCCGATGTCGGGCCACTATGCGACCTTGCTGCGCGGCACGGTGGAGCGGATGCTGCCGGGTCATGATGTCTACATCACCGACTGGCGCGACGCGAAATTGGTGCCGACCGACGCGGGCAAGTTCGACCTCGACGATTATGTCGATTACCTGATCGAGTTCCTGGAGCATATCGGCCCGGGAGCGCACATGCTTGCCGTCTGCCAGCCGTCGGTGCCCTGCTACGCCGCAGCGTGCGTGATGAGCGAAACCAAGAACCCGGCGCGGCCCAAGACGCTGACCATGATGGGCGGCCCGATCGACACGCGGCAGGCACCCACGGCGGTGAACACGCTCGCGACGCAGCGTCCTTACGCCTGGTTCCAGCGCAACGTGATCGCCACCGTGCCGTATCTCTACCCGGGCAACGGGCGGCAGGTCTATCCGGGCTTTCTGCAGCTCGCCGGCTTCATGACCATGAACCTTGGCAACCACCTCACCAGCCATTGGGAGATGTTCAAGCATCTCGTCGAGGGCGACGGCGAAAGCGCGGACGCCACCAAGGCGTTTTACGAGGAATATCGCGCGGTCTGCGACATGACGGCGGAGTTCTACCTGCAGACCATCGACGTCGTCTTCCAGCGCCATCTGCTGCCCAAGGGCGAGATGATGCACCGCGGCCGGCGCGTCGATCCGAAGGCGATCACCGACATCGGCATCCTCGCCATCGAAGGCGAACGCGACGATATTTCCGGCATTGGTCAGACCAAGGCGGCGCTCGACATCGCGACCAAGCTGCCGGCGAAGCACAAGAAGTATCACCTCGCCAAGGAAGTCGGCCATTACGGCATCTTCAACGGCTCGAAATGGCGGAACCGCATCGCGCCGGTGCTGGAAGAATGGATCAAGAGCCACGACGGCTGATTAAGTGGTTGAGAAGGCTTGAAAAGCCTCAGGCCGCGCCCATCTTCCCTTCACTGTTCAACAACTGAAAGGAGGTGGTCTGATGTCTCATTGTCACATGCCGAACGCGGCTGATCTGGTGAGCGCGGCCTCCGTGGGGGCTTGCGCCTAAAGATACGGCCGCATATCGGCTGACAATGTGAAGGCCGTCCCGCTTCGTGCGGGGCGGCCTTTTCACATTTGGTTTGGCTCTAGAGGCCGCTGCTGTTGCCGGTGCCGTCGTTCGCTTCGATCGCGGCCAGCACCATCCGCTCCCAGGTCTCGACATTGCCGGCATCGGCCATGATCTGGTCCGGCTCGCGAAGGGTGCGCAGGACCGACAGCGCATCGTCGATATGATCGCGCCAGATCTCGTCAACGCGCGGGCCGGCCGACGGATCGGCGCCCTCGGCGTTGATGCTCACCACCCGCCCGGCAATGACGCGCGCAATCCGCTCAACCGCGGACGTGTTCGATACGGGCATAATCCCTCCTTTGTTTCGCTTGAACAACCACGCAAGCCGCGCCGGGTTGCACGGTTCACGCGTATGCCCAGCGCAGCGCCAGCCAGGTGAGCAGGGCAGCGAGCAGCCAGACAGTGAGGACGATCGCCACACCGAGACGCGAGTGGGGGCGCTTCGCGGCACGGGCAGCAGCGGCGCGATGCTCGTCGAGAAGCCCGCCCGGGAGCAGGCGGCGGAACAGCCACAGGCCGGCGGGGATCAGCAGCGCGTCGTCGAGCAGGCCGAGGACCGGTATGAAATCGGGAATGAGGTCGATGGGCGAAAGCGCGTAGGCCGCGACCATCAAGCCCACGGCGCGGGCGGGCCAAGGGCAACGCGGGTCGCGCGCGGCAAGCCAGGCGGCATGCGCCTCTACTTTGAGGTTCTGAAACAGGGAGCGCTTTTCGGCCACGCGGGATGGCTATCACTTGCCCGCCCCCGCGAGAAGGGCGCCCGCTCAGCTTCGGCGGTGGCGGCGGATGCCGGACAGGAGCCGGTGGCGGGCAAGGGGCTCAAAGCTGTCGTCGGCGCTTTCCGGATCGAGGGACTCGCTGTGCGCCAGCGTTTTCTCCAGATCGCTGGGCTCCTCCGGCTCGAACGGCCGCAAGCTCCGCCCGCCGCCGCGAAGCGCCTCCACCGTCTTGATCAGCGATCCGGTTTCGGCGAAGCGGCGCTCCACCTCCGCAACCTCGACGCCGAGATGCTCGGCCATCAGATCCGACCGGATTCGGCTGATTTCCTCCGCCATTGCGCCGCTTTCGTCCTGCGCCGCGTCGATCAGCACGTCGCATTCGCTGTCCAGGCCCATGGAACGGTTGTTGAGGTTGGCGGAGCCGACGCGGAGCATGCGGTCGTCGACGATGGTCACCTTGGAATGGACGTAAATGTCCTCGCCGCCTTCAGTCACCGGATTATAGATCCGGAACCGGCCTTCATGATCGGCTTCGGCGAGCGCCTTCATCAGTTCGGCGCGGGCCGGGCTCATCGCCTCGTCGTCCAGCCAGCCCATGCCGGCCTTGGCGCTGACCAGCAGGAATTCGGGCCCGCCGGTCTCCCTGAGCCGCCGGGCGATCGCCTGGGCAATGACACGCGAGGCGAAATACTGATTTTCAAGGTAGACGAAGCGCTGGGCGGCGTTGATCATGTCGACGTACAGCGCCTCGATTTCGCGCACTTCCGTCCAGTTCGGCACCTTGCCGCGGGTGCGGGCGATTGCAACGTCGACCTCGCGGAAACCGGGCTCCAGCCCTTCCGGCCATGGCGCCTTGCACGGCAGCTTCGCTTCCGGAAGCTCCTCGTCGCAGCCCACCTTCCAGCGCAGCCGCGCCAACTCGCCGAGCGCCTTTGCGGCCTCTCCGTCCACAGCCATCGCGGTGTCGTGCCAAGGACCATAAGGGCGGCCGGTGGTCGGGCGGCGGCGGCCGGGATCGTCGTCCTTGTGGCCGCGCGTGTCCCAGCGGGAGCCCGTCATGTCGATCCCGCCGCAAAAAGCCAGGCTGTCGTCGATCACGACGATCTTCTGGTGGTGGCTCGCCTCGAACGGATGCTTGGCATCGAAGCGGAAGTGGACGCGCTTGTGCCGCGCCCAGGTGGCGAGCCGAAAGATCGTCGAGCCGCGCCCCAGGAATTTATAGGCCGCCGCGTTCCAGGCGAGGACGAAGATCTCCAGATCGGGCCGGTTGCTGTGCAGCCAGGACAGCAAGGGGCCAAGGCAGTCGGGCGCTTCGTCGTCGCTGTTCTGATCCAGGCAAATGCGTGTATCCACATCCCAGCCGATGAGCATGATCCGCGACCGGGCGGAGAGCATCGCCTTGCGCGCGACCCGGTAATAATCGTCGGCATCGACGATGAAGGCGGCGCGATCGGCCTTGGCGACCTGCCAGCAATTGCGCAGCGGATCGAGCGGGAGGGGCCGTGGAGCGGCGTCTGTGGGAGTGGACCTGGTAAGCACGGAGGCGAAACGGTTTGCTGCCGTCCCGGTTGCGTGCCCTGTTCGATTGCGTGCGCATGGCCGGCAGACCCTGTCCGGCAGCGGACAATCGCGGCGGGGGAAGGTGCCTTTCCCCTAGCAGAAGCGCCTGGCACGGCGCTTGCGTGGGAGAGAGCGAACCACTGGGGAGAGTATCGATGCGCGCCCTTCTTCTTGCCGCCACCTTGGCGACCTTGCCTGCCGCCGCGTGCGGAATGGCCGCGGCGCCGCGCGGAGAGGAAGATGCGGTGCCCGGCGCGGGCCGCGTTCAGTGGAAGATCGAGAAGCATCGGAGCGAGAGCGGCCGCGCGACTGTGCAGCTCACCTTGTCGCGCAAGCGCGGGGGGAGCAGCTGGATCCACAGCAACACCACCTACCTCGACGAACTCGAGGGGCTTAGCCGCGGGGCTTTGAACTCGAGCGGTCCGGTAACTTTCCGGCTGAAGCGCGACGCCGGCATCATCGACTGCACAGGCGAAGCGCGCCGGGGCGGAGGCAGCGGCGAATGCCGCTTCGTGCCGGATTTGGGCTTTGCCGACGCGCTTGCACGGCGCGGCATCGGCCGCCCAAGCGAAGCGCAGCTGTTCGCGCTCGCCCTCGCCGACACGGGCCTGGGCTTCGTCGATGCAATCGCGGCCGCAGGCTTGGACCGACCGGGAATCGACGACCTCATCGCCGCCGGCAACCACGGCGTCGACATGGCCTATCTCAAGGCGATGGGCGCCAGCGGCTTCCGCGTCGGTACGCTCGCCGCTCTGATCCGGATGCGCGACCACGGCGTCGACGCTTCCTATGTCGGCGACATGGCGCGGCTCGGCGTCACCGGGATCGATTCGGACGAAATCGTTCGGCTTCGCGACCATGGCGTCTCGGCGGACTACGTCGCGAAGGTGCAGCGGGCCGGTTATCGCAACTTGCCCGTCAGCGACCTCATCCGTCTCCGCGACCATGGCGTGTCAGCCGAGTTTGTCGCGGCATTCAAGGCCAACGGTTATTCGCTCAGCACTAACGAGTTGGTGCGTCTGCGTGACCATGGCGTATCGCCGGAATGGGCGGCGGCGTTCCGCTCAGCAGGCTATGGCGCGCTGAGCGCGGACGACATGGTGCGGATGCGCAACCACGGGGTCGACGGCGCCTTCGCCAAGCGGGTCAACGCCGACGGCACCCGCCGCTCGCCCGCGGAACTGGTGGCGCTGCGCATCGGCGGTTCGCACTAAGCTTCTCGGCAAAAGCTGCGCGCTCATCGGGCATTCACCTGCTGAAAGGCGGCGTTCAGCTTGCGGCGGCAGCCCGTGCGCGGGCACCCGCCCAGCCGAAGCCGCGCCGCTGGAACGGCGGGGCATCGCCGCTGGTTGACTCCCGTGAACAGCGTGAGGAGTCGATCATGCGCAAGGTGTTTCTGATTGCAGGCGTGGCCGCTTTGGCTGCCTCCATGCCCACTTTGGCCGAAAAGGGCGGAAAGGGCGGCGGCAACGGCGGCGGCAAAGGCCCGGCGGCGCAAGTTCAAGGCGGCGGCGGCAACAAGGCCGCGCGCGGCGGCGGCGGTGGCCAAGCTCAACTGCGCGCGGCAAAGCCGCAGAAGGCGGAACGCCAGGCGGTTCGCGGCGGCAACAAGCCAGCCAAGGCTGATCGACAGGCGCTCGTGGGCGGCGGCAAGCCAGCCAAGGCCGAGCGCCAGGCCTATCGTGCCGCCAAGCCGCAAAAGGCCGATCGCAAGTTCGTGCAACAGGCGGCGAAGGGCGACGCCCGGGTGCAGCGCGATTTCGCCCGTGACGGTTATCGCGATCTTCGGCGTGACGTCGGCGCTTTCGCCGCCGCGGGTGCCGGCTATGCCGCCGTCGCATCGCAAGGCTGTCCTCCGGGCCTCGCCAAGAAAGGCAATGGCTGCCTGCCCCACGGCCAGGCGCGCAAAATCTATGGCGTCGGCGAACGGGTCGAGCAGAGCTGGTTCGGCGATTACAACATCCCCGCCCGGTACAGCGCGTTCTACGCGGACTCCCCCGAATATTATTACCGCTACGATGATGACGGCTACATCTACCGAGTCGATCGGCAGACCGATCTGATCAGCAGCCTGGTACCTCTGCTCGGCGGCGGATTCTCGGTCGGGCAGGCGCTTCCGGCGGGGTACGACGTCTACAACGTGCCGTACCAATATCGAGATGACTTCTACGACACGGACGAAGCCTATTATCGCTACGGAGACGACGCGATCTACGAGGTCGATCCGCAGAGCGGGATGATCGAAAGCATCGTTGCCTTGCTCGCGGGCGATCTCAACGTCGGGCAGGCGCTGCCGAGCGGCTACGACGCCTATAATCTGCCGCTCGAATACCGCGACGACTATCAGGACAGCGACGATTTCCAATATCGCTACGCGGACGGGAACATCTATCAGGTGGATGCCAAGACGCAGATGATCCAGGCGATCGTCGAAATGCTGGTCTGAGCCGCGGGGGGTGGGCGGGGGAAACCCTGCCCCTCCCCGTGCGTACTGGCTGCGTAACGAACCAAGGGGATGAACAGGATGCGACAGCTGATGGTGCTGGCGGCCTTGGCCGCTCTGGCCGCGTGCGGCGGCGGCGGCGAAAGCGGCAACGGGCAAGCCGAGGCGGCTGGAAACGGCGCTTCGGTGGGCGAGAGCGCAACCGGTGCCAAGGGCGCGGAAGGGGCGAAGCAGTCGCTGCTCGCAAGCCTCACCGGCTCATCCGATTACGCCACCCTTGCGGGCGCGGTGAAGGCGGCGGGGCTTGAGAAGACCTTCTCCGGCGCTCAACCTTATACGATCTTCGCCCCCACCGAAGCGGCCTTTCAGGCGCTGCCGGCCGGGACGGTGGACGGCCTGCTGAAGCCGGAAGGGAAGGGGCAGTTGACCGCCCTTCTCACCGGCCATGTCGTGCCGGGCACGGTGACAGCGGAGGACCTGAGCCGCGCCGTGGACCGCGGCAAAGGCAAGGCGCAGCTCGCCACGATGGCCGGCGCGACCTTGACTGTCACCAAGGCCGGCGAAGGCCTAGTGGTTTCGGACGCGGCGGGCGGGCAGGCGCGGCTGGTGTCGCAGGACGGCGCGGCGTCCAACGGCGTCATCCACGGCATCGACAAGGTCCTCGCCGCACAGTGAGGCGCCTGCACGGCATGTGCACACGATCCACACGGTAAGCGGAACACCCGCGCACCCCGTCTGAACCGGCGGCGGCTAAAGCGCCCTTTCCAGGAGGGACCCGCAATGCCGCCGCCACCGCCACTTCGTCCGCCGCCCGCCGCTCGGCCTTTGACAGCCGTGCGGGAGGGGTGACAGACATGGCGGCTATGGCCCACAAGATCCTTGTCGTCGACGACGACGCCCACCTCCGCGAAGTGCTGACCTTTGCCCTTGAAAAGGCCGGCATGGAGACCAGCGAAGCCGGTGACGGCGAAGCGGCACTGGAGCAGGTGGAGCGGGAGCAGCCCGACCTTGTGGTGCTCGACATCAACATGCCGCGCATGGACGGTCTCGAAGTGTGCCGGCGCCTTAGAGCGAAGGGCGATCTGCCGATCCTGTTCCTGTCTTCACGCGACGATGAGATCGACCGGGTGCTTGGCCTGGAAATGGGCGCCGACGATTATGTGGTGAAGCCGTTCAGCCCGCGCGAAGTGGTGGCGCGGGTGAGCGCGATCCTCAAGCGCGGCTCGCGTGCGCCGGCGGAGGCTCCAGCCGGCGCGGCGGTGACGCACAACAAGCTCCGCCTCGATCCGGAGGCTTGGGAGGCGCAGTGGGCCGGCGGTGCGGTGCCGGTCACCGTTACCGAATTCCAGCTGCTGCTGCTGCTCGCCGGAATGCCTTCCAAGGTGTTCACCCGCGACAACATCATCGACCGGTTGCACGGCCCCGGCTTTGCGGTGACCGACCGGACCATCGACAGCCACATCCGCAACCTGCGCCACAAATTCGCGGCCGTCGGCGCGAGCGACCTGATCGAGACGCGGCCGGGCGTCGGCTACCGGATCGGCCGCTGCCTGGGCGAGGCGGCTTGATCCAGCGGTTCAAGAACTGGCTGAAGCGGCGTTGGCCGGCGCTTCGGCTGCGCACCATCCTGTTCGCGACCTTGCTGTTCGTGGCCGCCCTTCCCGGCGTCGGCGCTGTGTTTCTGCGCGTCTACGAAAACACGCTCGTCCAGCAGACCGAGGCGGAGCTGATTGCGCAGGGGGCGGCGCTTGGCGGAGCGTACCGTGCGCTGTGGCCGGAGCCTTTGCCGCCGCCGCCAAACGTGCTGGAGCCCCAGCGGCCGGTAATTGACTTGAACGCGATGGAGATTCTTCCGCAGCAGCCGGAGTGGCGGCCGACGGAGCAGGTGGCGGACGGGGCAGCGGTGGAGGCGGGGCGGTCGGTTGCGCCGATCGTTCGCGAAACGGCGCGGACGACCCTGGCCTCCATCCGGATCCTCGACGCGCAGGGGGTGGTGGTCTACGGCCGCGAGGACCTGCGCAAGAGCTACGCCCACCTGCCGGAAGTGCGCGCGGCAATGGCGGGGCAGACCAGCACGGTGCTTCGGCGGCAGGGGGAATACCGGCTGCGCTACGCAGTGGAACTCTTGAGCCGCGCCGCGACGATGCGCGTTCATTATGTCCGGCCGGTGGAGGCGGACGGGCGGGTGATCGGCGTGCTGATGCTGTCCCGAAGCCCGCGCGGTTTGTTCGTCGGCATCTACCAGGATCGCGGCAAGATCGCCCTTGGCATTGCGCTGATTTTCGCCACCCTGCTGCTGCTCGCCGGCCTGCTGTCGCGGGGCATCGCGCGGCCGATCGAGGCCTTGTCGGAAGCGACGCAGAACGTCGCGCGCGGATCGGTAGCGGTGCCCGAGCCGCCCGCGACGGCGGCGGTGGAGATCCGAAGCCTGTACCTCAACTTCGCGGCAATGGCCGAGCGGATCGAGCGGCGCTCGCGTTACCTGCGCGACTTTGCAGCAGCGGTGAGCCATGAATTGAAGACTCCGATCGCCGGCATAAAGGGCGCGCTCGAGCTGCTCACCGAACATCCGACGATGAGCGAAGGCGAACGCAGCCGCTTCCTTGCCAACGCGAGCGGCGATGCCGACCGGCTGAGTCACCTCCTCCAGCGCCTGCTCGACCTCGCCCGCGCCGACATGACGGTGGCGCCGGAGGACAGCGCCACGGCGCTCGAGCCGCCGCTGCTTGCGGTTGCGGATGCGCATCGCGGGGAGGGGTTCAGCATCGAGGTGAAGGCAGCGGACGTGCCGCCTGTCGCCGCGCCGGAAGCGTTGATTGAGGCGGTGGTGGAGACTTTGGTGGAGAATAGCCGCCAGGCCGGTGCTTCGGCGGTGTCGATCACGGCGCGCGCTGAAGGCAAGCGCGTGCATCTGCTGGTCAGCGACAACGGCTCAGGCGTTCCGCCCGCCGATCACGAACGGATTTTCGAGCCCTTCCACACCAGCCGGCGCAGCGAGGGCGGCTCGGGCTTGGGCCTCTCCATCGCCCGCTCGCTCCTCGCCGCCTGCGGAAGCACCATTGAGAGCAAGCGCGTGGAGCAAGGCGCCTGCTTCGAGTTGTGCCTCCCTTCCGCCGCATAGCTCCTCCCCATCTCCGATGGGGAGGCGGGGGGGTTACTCGAACTCCAGGATTACCGCGTCCACCGCGAGGCTCTCGCCTGGCTTGGCGGAGACGCTCTTCACCCGGCCTGATTTCTCGGCACGCAGGATGTTTTCCATTTTCATTGCTTCCACCACGGCCAGCGGCTGCCCGGCTTCCACCGCGTCGCCTTCGCCGACGTTGAGCGCGGTCAGCAGGCCCGGCATCGGGCAGATCAGGAACTTGGAAAGGTCCGGCGGGATCTTCTCGATCATGTGCCGTGACAGTTCGGCGACGTGCGGCTGGAGGACGTCCGCGAAGTGGCTCGCCCCCCGCGTGGTGAGCTTCCACTGGCGGCCGCGGCGGGCGACCTGGACGGTGCGGGCGCGATCGTCGATGCGGCCTTTGAAGAGAGGCTGGCCGGGCTCCCAATGGCCGATCAGCTCGCGCCCTTCGCCCTGGTCAACATAAGCGATAAGCCCGCCGTCGAAGCCGTCGAACTGGACGTGGTGCTCGGCCCCGGCCACGCGGACGATCCGCTCCGGCATCGGCGGCGTCGAGGCGCCTAGCTGCCCGCTGATCTCCCGTGCGCGGGCGTCGGTTTCCTCGCCGAGCAGAGCGGCGATAACTGCAAGGTCCTCCACCAAAGTCGCGTCGGCGGGGGCACCTTCGAAACCTTCCGGATATTCCTCGGCAATGAAGCCGGTAGTGATTTCCCCCGACCGGAAGCGCGGGTGCTGCATCAAAGCGGAGAGGAAATCGATATTGTGGCCGATGCCGGCGATGGCGAAGCTGTCGAGCGCGTCCACCTGCCGGTCGATGGCTTCGATGCGCGTCGGCGCCCAGGTGATCAGCTTGGCGATCATTGGATCGTAGAACATGGAGACTTCACCGCCTTCGTAGACGCCGTCGTCGACGCGGGTCACGCCTTCGGCGGCGCGCGCGGTGCGCGGCGGCTGATACCGCACCAAGCGGCCGGTCGACGGCAGAAAGCCGCGATACGGGTCCTCCGCGTAGACGCGGTTTTCGATTGCCCAGCCGGTGAGCTTCACCTCGTCCTGGGTCAGCGGCAGCGCCTCGCCGGCGGCGACACGGATCATCAGCTCAACGAGGTCGAGGCCGGTGACTTCCTCCGTCACCGGATGCTCGACCTGGAGCCGGGTATTCATTTCCAGAAAGTAGAAGCTCTTGCCGGTCGTGTCGGCGCCGGAGACGATCAGCTCCACCGTTCCTGCACTGAAATAGCCGACGGCGCGGGCAAGTGCGACCGCCTGCTCGCCCATCGCGCGGCGCATTTCCGGGCTGACGAAGGGAGAGGGCGCTTCCTCGACCACTTTCTGGTGACGGCGCTGGATCGAGCATTCGCGCTCACCGAGGTAGAGGATCTTGCCGTGCTTGTCGCCGATCAGCTGGATCTCGATATGGCGCGGGCTTTCGATGAACTTCTCGATAAAAACCCGGTCGTCGCCGAAGCTGGCCAGCCCTTCGCGTTTCGTCGCCTCGAAGCCTTCGCGCACGTCCTGCTCGGACCAGGCAAGGCGCATGCCCTTGCCGCCGCCGCCGGCCGACGCCTTCATCATCACCGGGTAGCCGATCTCGCCGGCGATCCGCACCGCATCGTCGGTGGAGGCGATGTCGCCAAGGAAGCCGGGAACGACATTGACGCCCGCCGCCTTGGCAAGCTTCTTCGATTCGATCTTGTCGCCCATCGCCGCGATCGCGTTCGGCGGCGGGCCGATGAAGGCGATGCCAGCTTCCTCAAGCGCGCGGGCGAAGCTCTCGCGTTCGGAAAGGAAGCCGTACCCGGGGTGGACGGCCTCGGCGCCGGTTTCCTTGCAGGCGAGGATGATCAGCTCGGCGTTGAGATAGCTTTCGCTGGCCGGCGGCGGCCCAAGCCGCACCGCCTCGTCCGCCATCTTCACGTGCGGCGCGCGAGCATCGGCGTCGGAATAGACCGCAACGGTGGCGATGCCCATTTTCTTGGCGGTGCGGATAACCCGGCAGGCGATCTCGCCGCGGTTCGCGATCAGGATTTTCTTGAACATTCAGCCGCCTTATCGCCAGGAGAGCAGGACGCGCAACGCGAGCACGTAACCGCCCGTCGCGGCGGCAAAAATCGCGATGCTCAGGCCATAGCCACTGGCTTGGAGACCATGTCCATCCGAAAAGAAGAGAAGGTAGGATAGCCCTGCAGCCAAGGGCGCGAAGGCTACCCACTGAAGGGTGAGCCACGCCAGCAAGTAGGTTCTGCCCGCTTTCATTCAGCCGCCACCCGCGCCGGCTCTTGCGCGGTCATCGGCTGGAGGCCAAGCTTGGCGAAGAGCTCCGCATCCGCCCCGGCGCCGGCGTTGCCGGTGGTGAGCAGCTTGTCGCCGGTAAAGATGGAGTTTGCCCCGGCGAGGAAGCACAGCGCTTGGGTGCTTTCGCTCATGCTTTCGCGCCCGGCGGAGAGGCGGACCATCGACTGCGGCATCAGGATGCGGGCCACGGCAACGGTGCGGACGAACTCGATGTCGTCGATCCGTTCGTGCTCACCGGCAAGCATGGAGTCGCCGCGCGCGGTGCCCGTCACCGGTACCAGTGCGTTGATCGGCACGCTCTCCGGATGCGCTGGCAGGGTTGCCAGCGCGTGCAGGAAGCCAACGCGATCCTCCCGCGTCTCGCCCATGCCAACGATGCCGCCGCAGCACACCGCCATTCCGGAGGCGCGGACATTCTCCAGCGTATCAAGCCGCTCCTGATAGGTGCGGGTGGTGATGATCTCACCATAATGTTCGGGCGAGGTGTCGAGATTGTGGTTGTAGTAATCGAGGCCCGAAGCGGCGAGGCGGTTGGCCTGATCGGGCGTCAGCATGCCCAGGGTCATGCACGTCTCAAGCCCCATTGCCTTCACGCCCGCGACCATGTTGCACAGCGCATCCATGTCGCGCTCCTTGGGCTCGCGCCAGGCGGCGCCCATGCAGAAGCGGCCCGAGCCCGCCGCCTTCGCCTCGGCGGCGGCGGCAAAGACGGCGACGGTGTTCATCAGCTTCTCGGCCTTGAGGCCGGACTTGGCGAAAGCGGATTGCGAGCAATAGCCGCAATCCTCGGGGCAGCCGCCGGTCTTGATGGAGAGCAGGGTGGAGAGCTGCACCTCGTTCGGCGCGTGGAAGCGGCGGTGCACCGTCTGCGCTTCGAAGAGGAGGTCGAGAAAGGGGCGGTTGAAGAGCGCCGCGATCTCGGCGCGGGTCCAGTCGGTGCGTGTGGCCATATCAGATCGTTGCCTTGACGAAGATGTAAAGGAAAGCACCGACGCCGAGTGCAAGCGCGGCTTCCGCGCCCTTCTCATAGGCAAGCACTCCGGCGGGAAGCGGCGTGCTTGAGGCGCGCGACCGGACGATCTGCGATGCGCCGGTAAAAGCAAGAACGGCGGCAAGGCCGACGGCGATCAGCGAGCCGAGCAGGCCCCATTTGTAGAAGCTGTCGCCCTTGGCGATCTGCGACAGCGAGAGCACGCCGCCAAGCGTCAGCAGCGACAGCGAGGTCAGGTGCTTGAACCAGTCGTAGAGCAAGGCGTCGCTGTCCGGACCGCGCGGGGGCCCGCTGTCGTTCTCGATCATTCCGCGGCCTCTTCGATCGGCGGCAGATTGTGGCCGAGGAGCTTCAGCACTTCGCCAGCAGCGTCGACCAGGTTGGTGCCGGGACCGAAAATCGCCTGGACGCCGGCTTCGCGCAGCATGTCGTAGTCGCGCGCGGGGATCACGCCGCCGACCACCACCTTGATGTCGGCGCGGCCAAGGGCGCGGAGCTGTGCGATAAGTTCGGGGACAAGCGTTTTGTGCCCGGCGGCGAGGCTGGAGGCGCCGACCACGTCGACGTCCTTCTCCACCGCAAGCCGGGCGCTTTCCTCCGGCGTTTGGAAAAGCGGGCCGGAGACCACTTCGAAGCCAAGATCGGCGAAAGCGGAGGCGACGAGGTTGGCGCCGCGGTCGTGGCCGTCCTGGCCCATCTTGGCCACCAGCAGGCGCGGCTTGCGGCCCAGGCGGGTGCCGACGGCCTCCACGCCCTCTTCGGCGCGGCCCCAGCGCGGGTCGCCCGCATAGGCGCCGCCGTAGATGCCGCTGACGGGGGTCGGCACCGTTTCGTAGCGGCCGAACACGTCCTCCAGCGCCTGGCTGATCTCGCCGAGGGTGGCGCGGGCACGGGCCGCCGCGACCGCGAGGGCGAGGAGGTTCGCGTCACCTGCAGCACCTTCACGTAGCCCGTCCAGAGCGGCGCGGGCGGCGGCTTCGTCCCGGCCAGCGCGGGTGCGTTCGATCCGGTCGATCTGTCCGGCCCGGACGCGTGCGTTGTCGATCTCCAGCGTCTCGATCGGCGGCTCATCCTGGAGCCGATACCGATTCACACCCACGATCACCGTTTCGCCGCGGTCGACGCTTGCCGCGCGGGCGGCGGACGCTTCCTCGATGCGGCGCTTTGGCATGCCTGTCGCCACCGCCGCCGTCATGCCGCCGAGGCTTTCCACCTCCTGGATCAGCGCCCAGGCCTTGTCGGCAAGCTCCTTGGTGAGCGCTTCGATGTAGTAGGAGCCGCCCAGCGGATCGGCGACGTTGGTGATGCCGCTTTCCTCCGCGAGGATCAGCTGGGTGTTGCGGGCAATTCGGGCAGAGAAGTCCGTGGGAAGCGCGATCGCTTCGTCGAAGCTGTTGGTGTGCAGCGACTGGGTGCCGCCAAGCACCGCCGCCATCGCCTCGATCGTGGTGCGGACGATATTGTTGTACGGGTCCTGCTCGGTCAGCGACACGCCGCTGGTCTGGCAGTGGGTGCGCAGCATCTTCGACTTCGGGTTCTTTGCGCCGAAATCGTCCATGATCCGGTGCCACAGCAGCCGCGCGGCGCGCAGCTTGGCGATTTCCATGAAGAAGTTCATGCCTATGCCGAAGAAGAAGCTCAGGCGCGGCGCGAAGGCGTCTACTTCGGCGCCCTTGGCGCGGGCGGCGCGGACATATTCCATTCCGTCGGCAAGCGTGAAGGCGAGCTCCTGCACCGCCGTCGCTCCGGCCTCGAGCATGTGGTAGCCCGAGATCGAAATCGAGTTGAAGCGGGGCATGTGGTCGCTGGTGTAGGCGATGATGTCCGCCACGATCCGCATCGAAGGCGCGGGCGGGTAGATGTAGGTGTTGCGGACCGCGAATTCTTTTAGAATGTCGTTCTGGATCGTGCCGGAAAGCTGGGTCTGGCTGACGCCGCTTTCCTCCGCGGCGACGATGTAGAAGGCCATCACCGGCAGCACCGCGCCGTTCATGGTCATGGAGACGGACATGGTGTCGAGCGGGATTCCGTCGAACAGGATCTTCATGTCCTCGACCGTGTCGATCGCAACGCCCGCTTTGCCGACATCGCCGACGACGCGCGGATGGTCGCTGTCGTAGCCGCGATGAGTGGCCAGATCGAAGGCGACGCTGAGGCCCTTCTGCCCGGCCGCTAGGTTGCGGCGGTAGAAAGCATTGGATTCCTCGGCGGTGGAGAAGCCGGCATATTGGCGGATCGTCCACGGCCGCCCGGTGTACATCGAGGCGTAGGGGCCGCGGGTGAACGGCGCGAAACCGGGGAGGCCGGGGTCGATGTCGTCGGTGTCTTGCGCCGTGTAGAGCGGCTGGACGTCGATACCTTCCGGCGTGCGCCAGGTGAGGTCCTTGCCTTTGACTTCCTTTGCGGCCGCGGCGTCCCAGTGGGCGCGGGTCGGGGAGGTGGAAGCTGGGCCGGACGCAGGCGGCGTGGGTGCGGCGCCGCTGTCCTCGCCGGTGTTGGTCTCGATGATCGGCTTGTCAGACATTCAAAACTTCCATTCGTCCCGAGCGAAGTCGAGGGGCGTTGGCACTGACGCCTCGTGTGCGCCCCTCGACTACGCTCGGGACGAACGAGGTGGTAGCTTTAATGCGCCTCCTTCGGAGTCTCCATCAGCTCGATCAGCACGCCGCCGGTGCCCTTGGGGTGTAGGAAAATCACGGGAGTGCCATGCGCTCCGATGCGCGGTTCGCCAAGAACCTTTGCGCCTTTCGCCTCCACCTCCGCCTTCGCCGCATGAATGTCGGGCACTTCGAAGCAGAGGTGATGCTGACCGCCCGCGGGGTTCTTCGCAAGAAAGCCGTGCAACGGCGAATTCTCGCCGAGCGGCTCGATCAGCTCGATCTGGCTATTGGGCGTGTCGACAAAGCAGACCCGCACGCCCTGCGGCGCGAGGTCGAACGGTTCGCCGATTGCCGTGGCGCCGAGGAGGTCGCGGTAGACAACAATGCTGTCCTCGATCGACGGGGTGGCGACGCCGACATGGTTGAGGCGGCCGAGGGTCATAGAGCGTCTTTCAGGTTGAGGCCGAGCAGGAGGTCGCACGCGATCCAGGCGACCGCGAACAGGCTAAGGACGTGGAGCGCGAGGAGCGTGTTGAACTTCGCCGCGCCGGCATCGCGGCCGATATAGGTGCGGTAGACGGGCAGCCGCCCCTCGCGAAGGCCGCGCACGATCCTGCCGAGGATCATGCCCGCAACGACGGCCGCAATGGCGCCGACGAGGAAGTCTTGGGAGCCGTTCACGACCTAAGCCTCACAGCGGAATGTTGTCATGCTTCTTCCAGGGGTTCTCGAGCTGCTTGTCCTTGAGCTTCCGGAGCCCCAGCGCGATGCGGCGGCGGGTGGAGTGGGGCATGATCACTTCGTCGATGAAGCCTTTGGACGCGGCCACGAACGGATTGGCGAAGCGCTCTTCATATTCGCGGGTACGCGCCGCGATCTTTTCCGGGTCGCCGATGTCTTTCCGGAAGATGATTTCCACCGCGCCCTTGGCGCCCATCACGGCGATCTCAGCGGTGGGCCAGGCGTAGTTCAGATCGCCGCGCAGGTGCTTGGACGCCATCACGTCGTACGCGCCGCCATAAGCCTTGCGCGTGATAACGGTGATCTTCGGCACGGTCGCTTCGGCGTAAGCGAAGAGCAGTTTCGCGCCGTTCTTGATGATGCCGTTATGCTCCTGCGCAACGCCCGGGAGGAAGCCGGGCACGTCGACAAAGGTGACGATGGGAATGTCGAACGCGTCGCAGAAGCGTACGAAGCGGCCGGCCTTTTTGGAGCTGGCGATGTCCAGCACGCCGGCAAGCACCATCGGCTGGTTGGCTACGATACCGACGGTGCGGCCTTCGACGCGGCCGAAGCCGACGATGATATTGGCCGCATGATTCGGCTGGATTTCGAAGAAGTCGCCCTCGTCCACCACCTTCCGGATCAGCTCGTGCATGTCGTAAGGCTTGGCCGCACTGTCGGGGATCAGCGTGTCGAGGCTTTCGTCCACACGGTCCCAGGCATCGGTGCAGGGCCGCTCGGGCAGATCGTGGCGGTTGGAGAGCGGCAGGAAATCGAAGAAGTCACGGGTGGCGAGCAAAGCTTCGATGTCGTTCTCGAACGCCACGTCGGCGACACCCGATTTGGTGGTGTGGGTGACGGCGCCGCCCAATTCCTCCTGGGTGACAACCTCGTTGGTCACCGTTTTCACCACGTCGGGACCGGTGACGAACATGTAGCTACTGTCCTTCACCATGAAGATGAAGTCGGTCATTGCCGGCGAGTAGACCGCGCCGCCAGCGCACGGCCCCATGATCAAGCTGATCTGCGGCACGACGCCGGATGCCAGCACGTTGCGCTGGAACACTTCGGCATAGCCGCCGAGCGACGCGACGCCCTCCTGGATGCGCGCCCCGCCGGAATCATTGAGCCCGATCACGGGCGCACCGACCTTCATCGCCATGTCCATGATCTTGCAGATCTTCTGGGCGTGCCGTTCGGACAAGGAACCGCCGAAGACGGTGAAATCCTGCGCGAAGACATAGACCAGGCGGCCGTTGATCGTGCCCGAACCGGTGACCACGCCGTCGCCCGGAAACTTCTGCGTTTCCATGCCGAAATCGGAGCAATTATGCTCCACGAACATGTCATATTCTTCGAAGCTGCCGGGATCGAGCAGCACGCTGACCCGCTCGCGGGCGGTGAGCCGCCCCTTTTTGTGCTGCGCCGCGATGCGCGCTTCGCCGCCGCCGAGCTGCGCCGCGGCGCGCCGGGTTTCGAGTTCTTCCAATCTGGTCGCCATGGGAGGAGTCGGTGCCCTGTTGTGTGGCGTTCCTCTAAGCGTGCCCGGCGGGCAAAGGCAATTCCTCCCCTGAAAGTGGAGGGGGACCGCCGCCGTCAGGCGGTGGTGGAGGGGTAACAGCGTTGGCAACAGGCGCCGCGTTGGCGGAGAGGCTGATACCCCTCCGTCACGCTGCGCGTGCCACCTCCCCTTTCAGGGAAGAATTTATTTGCCTTCGAACCTGGGCTGCTGCTTCTGAAGGAAGGCCATCACCGCTGCTTTGAAGTCCTGGCTCTCGCCCGCGGTCTTCTGCGCCACCCGTTCCGCAGCAAGGGCTTCGCTCAACGGCAGCTGCTCGGCATTTCGTGCAAGCTGGCGGACCAGGCCAAGCGCCACCGTCGGGCCCTGCGCCAGGCTGGTGGCAAGCGCCACTGCCTCCGACGCCAGATCCTCATCGTCCACCACCCGGCTGATCATGCCCCAGGCCTGCGCTTGTTCGGCGGACACCCGCTCGCCGAGCATCATCATTTCGATCGCCCGGGCGCGGCCGACCAGGCGGGGGAGGAGCCAGGTCGCGCCGGCGTCGGGGATCAGGCCGATGTTGACGAAGGCTTGCAGGAAATAAGCCGAGCGGGCGGCGATGACGATGTCGGCAGCAAGCGCCAGGCTGCAGCCCGCGCCGGCGGCAGGGCCGTTGACCGCCGCGACCACGGGGATTGGGAGCGCGAACAAGGCTTCGACGAGCGGATTGAAATGCTTTTCAAGCGCCGAGCCCGCATCCTCCGGCAGCCCGCCGCCGCTTGCCAGATCGGCGCCGGAGGAGAAGCCGCGGCCTTCGCCGGTGAGAAGCAGGCAGCGCGCGTCGGAGCGGCCGGTTTCTTCGACGGCAGCGCGAAGCTCGTCCACCGTCTGCGAGGACAAGGCGTTCAGCCGGTCCGGCCGCGCGATCGTCAGCGTCGCAACGGCGGCGGGGCTGAACTCCAGCCGGACATGTTCGTAGGCCATTCTTCCCCCCAGTGAGACTTAGACTTCCAGTTCAACTTCTTCCGGCGCGTGCAGGCGCAAGCGGCTGACCCGGCGGGAATCGCTTTCGGTGACTTCCAGCCGCCATCCCGACGGATGCTCGAGGATTTCGCCCGGCTGCGGCACGTGGCCGGCAAGAACCGTGGCGAGGCCGCCGAGCGTATCGACATCCTCCTCCACCGCGCCAAGCCGCGCGTCGATGGTGTCGGCGACCTCCTCGAGCTCGGCGCGGCCGTCGGCGTCCCAGATGCCGTCCTCCAGCGGGATCAGCATCTGCAATGCCTGCTCGTCATGCTCGTCCTCGATTTCGCCGACGATTTCCTCGACCACGTCTTCAATGGTCACGAGCCCTTCGGTGCCCCCGAACTCGTCGACCACGATGGCGAGGTGGACCCGGTCGGCGCGCATCCGGGCAAGGAGGTCGAGCACACCCATCGATTCCGGCACGTAGAGCGGCTTGCGGAGCAGGGCTGCGATGTCGGCGGGCGGAACGGCGCCGCTCATCTGCACCGTGAAGACGTCCTTGACGTGCACCATGCCGATCACCTGGTCCAAACTCTCCTGGTAAACGGGGAGGCGGCTGTGCTGCGCGTCGACAAAGGCCGCGGCGAGGTTCTCGAAGCTGATGTCGGACGGCACGGCGATGATGTCGCCGCGCGTCACCGCGATGTCGGCCACCGTGCTTTCGCCGAAGTGGAGGAGGTTGCGGAGCATCTGCCGCTCGATGGGCGTGAGATCGCCGACGGCCGGCACTTCGCCTTCGTGGCTTTCGATCGCTTCCTCGATCTCCGCGCGCAACGTGGCTTCGCTTTCCTCCCCGAACAGAAAGGTGCGAAGCGCGCGCCAGACGCTGGGGCCGGCGGGCGCGGTTTGGCTACTGTCCTCGTCTTCGGGCACTAAAGTTGAACCTCCGTGAGATAGGGATCGGCAATGCCGAGCGCGGCAAGCGCGCACCGCTCGACTGCTTCCATGGCGTCGGCTTCGTCTTCGCCTTCCTCATGGTCATAGCCCAAGAGGTGAAGGGTGCCGTGAACGACCAGGTGAGCGGCGTGATCGGGAATCGGAATGCCCTTCTCGGCCGCCTCGCGGGCGCAGACGCCCCTGGCCAGAACAATATCGCCGAGCAAAGCCTCGCCCGCGCCGGCGCCGACCAGCACTTCCAGCATCTCCGCTTCCACCATCGGGAAGGAAAGGACGTTGGTGGGCTTGTCCTTGTCGCGATATTCGGCGTTGAGCGCGTGGACCTCGGCGTCGGTGGTGAACTTCACCGACACTTCGGCGGAAAGGCGGCTGTCGGTCAGGTCCGCCCAGTCGCTATGCGCCACTGCCGCCCTCGCCGCACGCTCGGCGAGCGCGGACCAGTCGGTGCTACTGTCCCACTCCGGGGAAGCGTCCGATTCGACGAGAATCACAGGCCACACCCACGAGTTTGGTTTTCGGGCATCAGGATCACCCCTGCTTGCCCTCGTAAGCATCCACGATCCGCCCGACCAGCGGGTGGCGGACGACGTCGGTGGTGGTGAAGCGGACGGTGGCGATTCCGTGAACGCCCTCCAGCCGCCCGACGGCGTCGGCGAGGCCGGACTTGGTGGGATCGGGAAGATCGACCTGGAGCGGATCGCCGCAGATCACCATCCGGCTGCGCATGCCGAAGCGGGTAAGGAACATCTTCATCTGCGCGGGCGTGGTGTTCTGCGCTTCGTCGAGGATGATGACGGCGTCGGATAAGGTACGGCCGCGCATGAACGCGATGGGCGCAATCTCGATCTCGCCCGACGCGATGCGTCGCTCCACCTGCTCGGCCGGGAGCATGTCGTACAAAGCATCGTAAAGTGGGCGAAGGTAGGGATCGACCTTGTCCTTCATGTCGCCGGGGAGGAAGCCCAGGCGTTCGCCCGCTTCCACCGCGGGGCGCGACAGGATCAGGCGATCGACCGAACCGCCGATCAGCTGCTGCACCGCTTGGGCGACGGCGAGATACGTCTTGCCGGTGCCCGCCGGCCCTAGCGCGAAGATCATGTCGTCCCGCGCCAAAGCCTCCATGTAGACCGCCTGCATCCGCGTGCGGGGCACGATCGTCTTTTTGCGGGTGCGGATCATCACCTTGGGCGGATCGGCAACGTCCGGCGTGATGATGCCTTCCAGCACCGGCTGGCCGGACATGCCGATGATCGCGTTCACCGTTTCGGCGTCGATGTCGTGGCCTTCGTCGAGCCGGTTGTAGAGGCCGACCAGCACGTCGCGGGCGCGGGCGGCGCTCTCCGCTTCACCCTCGATCTGCACCTTGGCGCCGCGCGCGGCGATGTAGACGCCCAGCCGGTCCTCGATGGCGACCAGATTGCGATCGAACTCGCCGAACAGGGGCCCGAGCAGATGCGGCTGCTCGAACTCGATCTCCAGCCGCGCGCGGGGCAGGCCGGCGGGACCTTCGGGAGTGGATTTCTTGTGCGCCATCAGGCGGCGGCCTGGACGAGTTCGGCACCGCCGACGCTGTTGGGTCCTGCGGAAACGATGTCCACGTCGATGATCTCCCCGATGTTCGCGCTTGTTTCGACGTGCACCGATTGCAGCCTGGGCGACTTGCCGAGCATCTGGCCCGGGCGCCGGCCCTTGCGCTCCAGCAGCACCTTGGTGCGGCGGCCGACCGAGCCCCGGTTGAAATGGAGGCTGCATTCGCCGATCGCGGCCTGGAGCCGTTGCAGCCGTTCGTCCATCACCTCAGCCGGCACCTGATCGTCCATCTTGGCGGCGGGGGTGCCCGGCCGCGGGGAGTATTTGAACGAGTAAGCCTGGGCGTAGTTCACCGCGCGTACGATTTTCAGCGTGTCCTCGAACTCCGTGTCGGTTTCGCCGGGAAAGCCGACGATGAAATCGCCGGAGAGCGCAATGTCCGGACGGGCGGCGCGGACGCGGTCGATGACGCGAAGGTAGCTGTCGACGCTGTGGCTGCGGTTCATGGCGCGCAGCACGCGGTCGTTGCCGGACTGAACGGGCAAGTGAAGGTAGGGCATCAGCGCCTCCACTTCGGCATGGGCGCGGATCAGGCCTTCGCGCATATCGTTGGGATGGCTGGTGGTGTAGCGGATGCGCTCCAGGCCGGGTACGCGGTCGAGGGCGGCGATGAGGTGGTGCAGCGCGCGGCCTTCGCCGTCTTCCCACGCGTTGACGTTCTGCCCGAGCAGCGTGATCTCCTTTGCGCCGGCATCTACGAGCGCGCGGGCCTCCTCGAGGATCGCGTCCCAGCCGCGGGAGACTTCTGCGCCGCGGGTGTAGGGAACGACGCAGTAAGTGCAGAACTTATCGCAGCCTTCCTGAACGGTGAGGAAGGCGCTTGCCCCCTGCCGGCGCCGGGCCGGGAGCACGCCGAACTTGGACAGGATCGGCATGTCGGTGTCGAGCGCCTTGGCGCCGCCGGCGGCTTGCGCGACGAGCTCCGGCAGCCGGTGATAGGCTTGCGGCCCGACGACGATGTCGACGCTCGGCGCGCGGCGCTGGATTTCCGCGCCTTCCGCCTGGGCGACGCAGCCGGCGACCGCGATCATCGGGCGGGAGCCGTCTTCGCGGGGCATTCGGCCGATGTCCGAATAGACCTTCTCGGCGGCGCGCTCACGGATGTGGCAGGTGTTGAGCACGACCAAATCGGCGTCATTGCCCTCGGCGGGGGTAAGGCCCTGCGCGGCGAGCAGCTCGCCCATGCGCTCGCCGTCATAGACGTTCATCTGGCAGCCGAAGGATTTGACGTGGAAAGTCTTGGGGTTGGTCATCGCCCGCCTATAGGCGATCGGGCGCGGGCGCGGAAGGGCGCAGCGCCGCGACGATTGCGTCCCGCGCCGCCTGGGCAAGCGCCTTGCGGTCGCCGAGCACCGCCGGGTCGAGCGGGGGGAGGAAGTGCAGGGTGACCGGCGCGGTGCCTTTGCGGGAGAGGACGCGGCGCGCGTTGGCGGCGGCGCCTTCCTCGCCGGTCCAAGCGATCTCCGCTCCTGCCGCGCCATAGTCGATCGCCACCGGCTGCACCTGGAGGCCGGGGATCGGCGGGAAGAGCGCGGAGAGGAGGCTTGCGCGGAAGGGTAGGACGTCCGTGCCGCCGTCCGTTGTGCCCTCGGGGAACAGCGCCACCGGCTGGCCGGACTCCAAAGCGGTGCGCAGCGTGTCGGCCTGGTTCTGCACCGCGCGGCGGTCCGAGCGGTCGACATAGACGGTGTGGTTCATGTTCGCGAGCCAGCCGATCACCGGCCATCGCCCGACATCGTCGCGCGACACGAAGGCGGTGCCGGTCGCGCCGGCAAGCACCATGATGTCGAGCCAGGACAGGTGGTTGGCGACGAACAGCACGTTGCGGGAGAGGGGGGTGCCGACGGTGCGCGCCCTCAGCCCGGCGGCGCGGCCGACCCAGAACAGGAAGCGCCGCGGCCAGGGTGAGGGCCTGCGGAGGAGCCGCCAGCCGTAGTGAAGCGGCAGGCAGACGATCAGGCCCGCTACAATGGAGAGGATGCGGAGCAGGAAGCGCAGATTACCCATCGGCGCGGTGGACTACGCGTCGAAGCGGCCGGACCTCAGCCCTTTCGGTCGATGGCAACGCCGTAGAGCTCCATCCGGTGATCGACCAAGCGGAAGCCGAGCTTTTCGGCGATTCGCCGCTGCATCGCTTCAAGCTCGTCGTCGACGAATTCGATCACCTTGCCGGTTTCAACATCGATCAGGTGGTCGTGATGGGTCGCGTCGGCGGCTTCGTAGCGGGCGCGGCCGTCGCCGAAATCGTGGCGCTCGAGAATGCCGGCTTCCTCGAACAAGCGAACCGTCCGGTAAACGGTAGCGATGGAGATGCCGCTGTCGATCGCCGAGGCGCGGGCGTGGAGTGCCTCCACGTCCGGATGGTCGGCCGCTTCCGAAAGAACGCGCGCGATGATGCGGCGCTGCTCGGTGATGCGCAGGCCTTTTTCGGCGCAAAGAGTTTCGATGTCGATCCGGCGTGTCATGCTGCGGCCGGTTTAGACGAATCCGCGCGCTGGTAAAGACGCGCCGGAGCAGGAAGCCCCGGCGCCGTCCTTCACTTGCGCGCCGTCCGCTTGCGCTTGGTGCCGAGACCGATCTTCACCGCAAGCGCCCGGCGCTGCTCCGCATAATTGGGAGCGACCATCGGGTAGTCGGCGTTCAATCCCCATTTCTGGCGATATTGATCGGGCGTCATACCGTAATGCGTCATCAAATGCCTCTTCAGCATCTTCAGCTTTTTGCCGTCCTCGAGACAGACGACGTAGTCGGGTTTGATCGACGAACGGATCGAGACCTTGGGCTCGAGCTTCGCCGGCGCCGCCTCGATCTTCGCGCCCAATCCAGTTAAAGCATCATGGACGTTGCGGATGAGGTTCGGCAGATCGTTCAAGGCAACGCTGTTGTTGCTGACATGTGCGGCGACGATATCCGCCGTCAGAGTGATAACAGTTTCGCCGGTCTCGGTTTTCTCAGCCATGCTCCGCCTGCGGGTTAGCCACTGTGTTGATAATATTGCCCAGACGCAGGGAATGATGCGGAATCACTTCGTTGGCAAGTGCAAATGCCGCTGCAGCGCGGCGCCGTATCAACTGTTTGCCGCGCGTGCCAGCGTCAGTGCATCGTAAAGCTGGCCTGAACGGCCGCGATAATAGTTGAAGCGTCGTCCGACTTCTTGGAAGCCGGCGCGTTTATAAAGCTCCACGGCGTGATTCCCGTGGCGCACTTCAAGATGAAGCTTTTCGGCGCCCCTGCTTGCCGATTCCGAGATAAAAGCCTTGAGCAAAGCGCCGCCGATGCCGCGGCGGTGCGCACTTTTCCTTACTGCGATCAGCAGCAACTCCGCCTCGCCGGCAATAATCCGCGACAGGGAGAAGCCGGCAGGCTTGCCGTCTTCGCGGGCGATCATCAGCCACACGCCCGGCATCGACATCAGCCCCGCACACTGCGCCGCTGTCCAGGCTTCGCCATATTCGGGATCGAAGGCTGCGTTCATGACCAGCATGACGTCGTCGAGATCGGACACGCCGGCAGGCTGGAGGATAAGGCCGTCGCTCACGGCGTCGGCTTCGCGTCGGGCGCGCGGCCGTAGATCGGGCGGGGCAGGAGGCTGCGAAGCGGGTGGGGAAGCAAACGGGCGTCGGCCGCGCGAGGAAGGGAGTCCACCGCTTCGCCATGGCCGCGCGCGCTCACCAGAGCCTCGGCGCCGGATCCGGCGACTCGCGCGGCAGAGACGACAGCGGCGGCCTCGTCGGGAAGCAGGGACTGGAGCAGGTCCGAGGGGGTAAGCGGGTCATGGCTGAAGCTTTGCACGAAAAGCTGGCCGTGTCCGCCATGAAGCGCGACCGCTTCCGCGCCGCTCGCGGCGGCAATCGCGGCCATGGACGAATAACCGGTCAGCGGCACGCCCCAACCGATTGCCAGGCCGTGCGCCGCGGCGAGCCCGACGCGTACTCCGGTGAAGCTGCCCGGTCCGCAATCGACCAGGATCGCATCCGGACGGCGGCCGGCGAGCAGTTCCTCGATCATCGGCAGGAGCCGCTCGGCATGCCCGCGGCCCACCAGCTCGTAACGCTCGTCCAGCACCGCGCCGTCTTCGATCAGCGCCGCCGAACAGGCCGCGGTTGCGCTGTCGATCGCAAGCAGCATCAGATCGCTTCTACGGTCTCGACTTCTGGAACGTAGTGCTTGAGCAGGCCTTCAATGCCGTTCTTGAGCGTCATGGTGGAGGAGGGGCAGCCCGAACAGGCACCCTGCAACGCCAAGTAGACGGTACCGTCGCGGAAGCCCCGGTAAACGATGTCGCCGCCGTCATTGGCCACCGCCGGGCGAACGCGGGTGTCGATCAGCTCCCGAATCTGGGCGACGATTTCCTCGTCCTCCGGCCTGTCCTCCATGGCGCCGTGCGCGTCTTCAATGTGAATGCCGCCCGCCGTTGCGGGTTTGAACAAGGGACCGCCGCCGGCGAAATGGTCGAGCAGCACCGAAAGCACCTGGGGCTTCAGCTCGCGCCAGTCGCTCCCCGGCGCGCCGGTGACGGAAATGAAGTCGCGGCCGAAGAACACGCCTTCGACGTCGCCCAGCGAGAACAGGGCTTCGGCAAGCGGCGAGGCTTCGGCGTCTTCCGGCGTCGCGAAATCTCGGGTGCCTGCCTCCATCACCCGCTGGCCGGGGAGGAATTTCAGGGTGGAAGGATTGGGCGTGGTTTCGGTTTGGATCAGCATGAGGCCCATGTGGCCCGGAGACCCAAAGGGATCAAGGGCGGCTCCTCCCCGGCCAGGTGCCGGGGAGGAGCGCCGGATCAGAAGCCGACCTTCAAGGCGACGAAGCCGGAGGTTTCGTTGCCGCCGTCCTGCTTCACCGTGGTGCTGCCCTGCACCTGCAGCGAGGCCATGCTGCCAAGGGTGAGGTTGGCGCCGGCGGTGAGGCGGCCGTGCACGTCCTTGGAGCGGTCTTCCAGGTGGAAGGTGTTGACGATGGCGGGCGACGCGGTGCCGGCGTAGCGAATCGAGCGGCTGTCGCCTTCCAGATCCTTTTCGGCGGCGATCGACGCATAAGGCGCGATTGCGAGGCCGCCGCTGTTCAACAAGCCGCGGGCTTCGAGCCCGACGCTGCCGACCAGTGCCTTCACGTCCTGCTCCCCGACGTTGAGCGTCAGAACCGGATCGCCGCTTTCGGTGTAACCGTCGATCTCCGCCTTGGCATAATGAAGGCCGATCACGGGGCCGACGCGCAGGCCGCCGAAGCCGGCGAGATAACCGGCCTTGGCGCCCGCCGTTATTGCGGTGCCGTCGGTTTCGGCGGTGATGTCGTCGATCACCGCCGTGCGGCGGGTGCGGTAGTCGAGCCAGCCATAGCCGGCATGGCCCTGAACGAACGCACCGCCAGCTGACCAGCCGGCATAGCCGCCGAACATCCAAGCGCGGGCGCGGGCCTTGCCGCTGCCGCTGTACATGCCCGCATCGGGGCGGCTGTGGTTCAGCGCGGCGCCGAGCACGATGCCGCCCGAATCATATTCCGCCCCGACACTGACGCCGGTGGTGTCGAGATCGTAGCCGAGGTTGCGCGGACCGTCGTCCACCGAGCGGCTCGACGTGTTTGCGGAGATAAAGAAGTTGAAGCCGGTGCCTTCGCTCGCCGTGCGGGCGTTGGACAAATCGAGGCGGCCGTTCAGCGTCTGGCCAAAGGAAGTCGCCGTCTGCAGTCCGACATCGGTTTGCGCCTGGAAGTGAAGCGGCGCTTCGAGCTGGCGGACGGCATATTGGCCGACGATTGCGAAGCCGGCGGAGGTCAGGTGCACCTGATCGACGTAGAAGAGATATTGATTGGCGAAGCTCGAATCCGCGACACAGGCGGTGCCGGCGGAAGCGGGGCAGGCGCCCGCGCTGGTCAGGCCAAAGGCGGCGAGATTGCTTTCTACGCGATTGCCGATCTGCGTGAGGTCGAGATAGTTGACGATAACACCGCCCGCCGCTGTTTCGGCAAGGCGCGTTTGAAGACCCGCGTTGAAGGCATCGGCATAAGCGGTGCCAACCGCGGCGACCGGGAGGCCGCGCACTTCGGGAAGGCGGCCGACGTCGCCGACCAGGAAGGTGATGTTGCGCGCACCGGCATTGGTAAGCGCGTTGACGCCGACCATGGCTTCGTTGACGCGGAGTGCCGCCTGCGCTGGCGCGCCGGCGATAAGACCGCTGATCTGGGTGGCGGTGGGAGTCAGGCCGAGGCTGCGCTCATAAGCGCGGGCGTCGTTGCCGCCGACGGAGATCACGGCAAGATCGTTCGGCCCGAACTTGCCGGATACCCGCGGGAAAGCGGCCGGGCCGCCGCCGGCGAGGAACGCGTTATATTCGGTGACGAAGCCGGGGATACCCGGGCCGTTGATGTTGCCGTTGCCGGTGAAGGCACCGCCGATTGCGAAATTGTCGACCGGCACCTGGAGGATCTGCGACATGGTGTCGACGAAGTTGGTGCCGTTGGAAAAGCGGCCATTGGGGTAAGGTGCCGGGCGCGGAATGCCGAGCAGCTCGAACAGATTGCCGTCGTCGGCGTAGGAATCGCCGAACGCGACGATGCGCTCGACGCGCTGCGCCGAAGCGGGCGCGGCGATTGCGGTGAGCGCGGCGGCGGCGCACAGAAGTTTAGCGGCAAAACGCGACATTTTGGATCCTCCCCATGGCCGCACCCCCCGGCGCGGCTCTCCCTCGTGGAATGGCCGAGAAGCGCTCTGCTGACAAGAAGGTAAGCGGCGTTGCGGCCTAGCTTTTTTGGCGTGACAGGCGGCTCATGAGGATGGCGGCGCGCTTGGCCTGCCGCCACAGGCTTGGAATGTCGATCGTTTCCCCTGCCGCGTGGGAGCCCGCGCCGGCCGGGCCGAGACCGACGAGGCCGTCAACGTCGCCGGCGACGAAGCCGATGTCGCCGGCGCCGCGCTTCAGCGGGTCCTGCGCCGCCATTGCTTCCAGCCCCATGTCGGCGTTCACGGCGTTGAGTGCATCGAGCAGCTTCCGGCTTCCGGCCGTGGGCGCCATCGGCGGGTAGGCGGCTTCGTCGAACGTGATGGCGGCCGTGGTGCCCGGCAGGTGGCGGGCGACGATCTCCCTCATGCGGGCCGTGACGCGCTGATACTGCTCGAGCGACAGGGTGCGGATGTCGCCGCGTGCAATGGCGATTTCGGGGATGATGTTGTTCTTGCCGGTCGCCTGGCCGCGAATGCCGCTCTCGTCGAGCGTCGCGGTCGCGCCGCCGAGGACCAGGCCCACGTTGAAGGTGAGGTTGGGCTCCGGCAGCTCCTCGCGAAAGGCGGCAATGATCCGGGCGAGCTCGTACACTGCGCCGTTGCCGGACTGTTCGGAAAAGATGCGGCTGGAATGGCCGGAACGGCCGGTGGCGCGAAGCTCCCAATCGCCCGACCCGCGTCGGGCGATGGAGCCGAGATCCTTTCCGTTTTCGGTCGAAAGTCCTTCGAAATCGAGCGCGACATCGGCGCGTTTGCCGGCTTCGATCAGGTCGCGGCGCGAGACGCTGATCGGCTTGCCCGCGTCTTCCTCATCGCCCGTTAGGACGATTTCGATATCGGCGTTCTTCAGCGTTCCCGCCTGATGCATGGCGCGCAGAGCGGCGAGCATGACGACGATACCCCCTTTGTCGTCGCCGACACCTGGGCCTTGGGCGGTGGTGGCGTCCTTCAGAGCAAACTTCTGGAACGGCGAATCGGGCTCAAACACCGTATCGAGGTGGCCGATCAGCAGCATGCGCTTGCCACGCCCATTGCCCTTGTGAACGGCGACGATGTGGCCGGCGCGGCCTGCTTCGCTCATCGGCACCCATCGGACCTGGAAGCCGAGCGGCTCCAGCTCGGCGCGCATCATCTCGCCCACCGCTTCCACGCCCGGGAAGTTCAGCGTGCCGCTATTCTGGTTCACCATTTTCTCAAGCAGCGCCAGCGTCCGCGCCTGCTCCTTGTCCACCACCTGCGCCATCCGCGTCTCAGCGGGGGCGAGGCGTGCTGCGGCGGGCGTTGAGGAGAGCGCGAGTGCGGCGAGTAGAAGGGGCGCGAGGAAGGGCTTCATGGCGCCGTCCTGCCCGTGCTAGGCTTCGGGCGTCAACCGCTTAGCCGGAGCCGTGCATGCGCCGTTACCTTCCTCCCCTCGCCGCCTGCCTCCTGGCCGCGCCCGCCGCCGCGCAGGACATGCGGATGGCGCCCGAATATGACGTGCTGCTCAGCACTTACGACATCGCGCCGGCGGAGATCCGCCTGGCTGCGGACCGGCCGGTGCGGCTTCGCTTCGTCAACAACTCGAACAACGGCCTCGCCTTTGCAGCCGGGCGCTTCTTCCGCGAAGCGAAGGCGCGGACCCGCGACGGCGAGCGGATCAAGAACGGGCGCATCTCCGTGCCGCCTTTGTCGACCCGCACGGTCGTGCTGGTGCCGAAAAAGGGCCGCTACAAGGTCCAGGGCGGGACCCTGTTTCACCGGGTCATGGGCATGCGCGGACGGATTGTCGTCGAGTAAGGAGCGAAACAATGGCAAAGGACGGCAAGAACAAGAAGAAGGGCGGTAAGGCCAGGATCCCCAAAGAAATCGGCGGGGTGAAAGTGCCGAAGAAGCTGCGCAAGCTCGGCGGCAAGGCGGTCAAGGCGGCAAGCGACCCGGTGGTCAGCGAAGTGGTCGCCGGCGCGTTGCTCGCCGCCGCGGCGGCCTTGCGCGAAGGCAAGGATCCGAAGGCGGCGCTTGGCGCCGGGTTCAAGGGCGGAGTCGCAACGGCGAAAAGCGGCGCCCGGCAGGAAGCGGGGCGGCTTAGCGACGCGCTGAAGGGGCTGGCGCTCGACATCGCCAAAAAGACGTTTGAGTCGATCAAGGAGCAGAATGCCCGGCCCGCCGAGGCACCGCATGCGGCAGCCGCGGAAGTGCCGCAGGCTCCCGCGCCGGAGGCTCCTGAAGCACCGGCCCGGCCGCGCCGCAAATCAACCGCTCCGGCGGGCGGATGAGGGCCCGAAAACTTACCCCCGTTATCCTCGTTATCCACATGGCGAATCCGCTTGGTAAGACTCGCAAAGGGTGACAGCATCACTCCCGTAGCCGGACCGGGCGACGCGGAGGAAACGACGCGGAATTCGAGAGGGCGACACGCCGAACCGAAGCGGTTCCGGTCCCCCGCGGGATCGGGAAAGCGGCTGGGGAAGCGGACCTGAAGGGGCAAGCGGGAAGCCGGGCGTGCGGCGGCGAAAGCCAAAGCGGGTACGACATCCAGCGAACCTGGAAAGGAGGCGGGAAGAGGCGCGTTTTTGGACGTACCACCTACTGCCGAACGCCGCGAAAGAGGCGGGGAATCGCCCCCGCTTCGGACTCGGTGGAGCGCACCGGCGAGGGCTTGCCTTCGATGGTGCGGTCGAACGGGATCGGCGGCGGCTTCGGCCGCTAATGAGACCGGCGGGAACTGCCTCGGGCTTCGGTTCGCGGCGGGACCTTTGCAGGAAGGGGCGGCGCTTCGGCGCCTCCCCGACCGGCATTACGGGGAGCGATGCGGGCCTGGCCCGCGCGCAACCCACCCGCCCAGCGGGACGCCGCGCCGGCAGGCGGGCCATGGAGCTGGGACAGTGGGGGCTGGTGGCAACACCAGCCCCCATTACGTTGTGGGGCGGCTCCCAATCCTCCCCTAAAGGGGAGGTGGCGCGCGTCAGCGCGACGCAGGGGTATCAGCGTTGACGCTGGACGCGGCGCTCGTCGGGAGGCGCGATCAACGCACCTCCGATGAAGCAGCAACCGGCACCGACGCTGATACCCCACCACCATGCTTCGCATGGTCCCCTCCCCTTCCAGGGAAGGACCTGGCCCCCAAAAAATCGGTTCGGCGCAATTGTTTACTAAAAGAGTAGACATGCTCCCGCACCTCCGATATTTCTCCAACTGCTGGTGAGCCAAGGGCAGGGGGCCCAAGGCACCTCGCCCAGCGGATCAACACGCTCCCATTGGAGAATATGCTATGAAGAAGATCGCACTCACCATCGCCGCCGTCGCTTCGCTCGGCGTTGCAGCTTGCTCGGGCTCGAACAACGAAGCCGGCAACAACGCTTCGGACGTGAACAGCACGGTCACCGAAACCGAAACCGACGTTAACGCGTCCACCAACGACGCCGCTGCGATCGACGCGACCAACAACGGTCTCGACGCCGCCGGCAACGCGATCGTCAACACCGCTTCCGACGCCGGCAACGCCGTTGAAGCCGGTGCCGACGCCGTCGCAAACACCGTGAGCGGCAACGCTCAGTAAGCCTTTCCCCGGCTTCGGCCGGGAAAGCGAAAGGAGGGCCGCGCATCTTCGGGTGCGCGGCCCTTTTTATTTGCGCTCGCTTGCGGCAAGTTCGCGCCTGACCTGAGCACCAAAGGAGAGCGGGAATGCGGACACGGAATGTGATGATGGCGGTGGCGGGCGCGCTGGCGCTTGCGGCCTGCGGCGGCGGCGACAGCAATGCGCCCACCGCCGAAGAAAATGCCGAACTGAACAATGCCGCCGAAATGCTCGATCATAACACGATCGACGCATCGCCCGACAGCCTCACCGCGACGGAAACCCCCGAAGGCAATGCCGAAGCACCGGCCGCAACCGGCGACGCATTGGTCGGCGGCGGCGACAACGCCGCGACCAACGGCACGGCAACCAACGCGCAATAAGCGGCAGGCAAAAGAAAACCGGCGCCCACACGAAGCGGACGCCGGTTTTTCTTTGTCAAAAGGTCGGCCGGTTCAGGCGACCTGGGCTTCTTCCACTTCGTCGGGATCGCGAAGCACGTAGCCGCGGCCCCAGACGGTTTCGATATAATTGTCGCCGGAGCAGGCGAGGCTGAGCTTCTTGCGAAGCTTGCAGATGAAGACGTCGATGATCTTCAGCTCCGGCTCGTCCATGCCGCCATAGAGGTGGTTGAGGAACATTTCTTTCGTCAAGGTCGTGCCCTTGCGGAGCGAGAGCAGCTCCAGCATCGCATATTCCTTGCCGGTGAGGTGCACGCGGGCGCCGTCGACTTCCACAGTCTTGGCGTCGAGGTTCACCGCCAGCTTGCCGGTGCGGATCACGCTCTGGCTGTGGCCCTTTGAGCGGCGCACGACGGCGTGGATACGGGCGACCAGCTCGTCGCGATGGAAGGGCTTGGTGACGTAATCGTCGGCGCCGAAACCGAGCGCGCGGACTTTTGAATCCATCTCGCTGATGCCCGACAGGATCAGAACGGGGGTACCGACCTTGGCGAGCCGAAGCTTCTTCAGCACGTCATAGCCGTGCATGTCGGGCAGGTTCAGATCGAGCAGGATGATGTCGTAATCGTAGAGCTTGCCGAGGTCCAAGCCCTCTTCGCCCAGATCGGTGGTGTAGACGTTGAAGCCCTCTCCCCCCAGCATCAGTTCGATGCTCTTGGCGGTGGTCGGCTCGTCTTCGATCAGCAGCACTCGCATATTGGCTCGCCCCTCTTGCTCAGCGCACCCGCGGCTTTTTGCCGGGTGATTGCTGGTGGCTGTCATTAACCATGGCCCAGAAGTGAACGCAAAAGGTTAATTTCGGATTAAACGAGGAATACCAAAGGGATTCCGCCGTCGTTGCGCCACCGCCACAGTTTGTGGCAGTGCGAAGCCATGTGGGACAACCGGGTCTTGTTCGAAGATGGGGAAGCGCTTGTGATCGACAAGCCGGCGGGGCTTGCCGTTCACCCGGGGCCGAAGACGCCCGAAAGCCTTGAACATTATCTTGGGCAAATGCGCTTCGGCTTTCAAAGAAAGCCGAGCCTGGTGCACCGGTTGGACCGCGATACGTCCGGTTGCCTGCTGCTTGCCCGCAACCCGAAGGCGCACAAGCGTTTCGCGCTCGCGTTCGAAGAAGGTCGGGTGGCGAAAAGCTACCTTGCAGTGCTTGAAGGCGCACCCGAAGCGGAGAGCGGCACGATCGATCTTCCGCTACACAAGATTTCCAGCCGCGAGGCGGGATGGCGGATGGTGCACGATGCCGAGCGCGGCAAGCCGGCGGTGACGCACTGGCGGGTGGTCGCGCAGGCCGGCACGCGCACCATGCTGCTGATGACTCCCGAGACGGGGCGCACCCACCAGCTTCGCGTCCACGCCGCCGAGGGCCTCAAGCTGCCGATCTGCGGCGATCCGGTGTACGGCAACGGGCGCGGGCCGATGCTGCTTCACGCCCGCTCGCTGCACCTGGAGCGGGCCAACAAGGATCCGATCGCCGCAACGGCGCCGCTACCGCCTACCTTTTTGCAGGCGGGCTTCGAAGATGGCGAGTTCTGACGGCTTCGACCTGCCGGAAGACGCGCTTTCGGAAAGCTTTATCGCGTCGTCCGGGCCGGGCGGTCAGAACGTCAACAAGGTGGCAACCGCCGTGCAGTTGCGCTGCGATGTCTTCAAGCTCGGCCTGCCGCCTTATGCCTTTCGCCAGCTGAAGGAACTCGCCGGAAGCCGGATGACGGGCGACGGCGAGATCGTCATCACCGCCCGCACCCACCGCAGCCAGGACGCCAACCGCCAGGAAGCGCGGGAAAGGCTGGCGGAACTGATCGCCCGTGCCCATGTGCGCCAGGCACGGCGGGTGAAGACCAAGGTCAGCAAGGCCGCCAAGGCGCGGCGCGTGGATGCGAAAAAACAGCGCGGGTCGGTCAAGGCCGGGCGCGGCAAGGTGGGTTTGGAATAGACCGTTTTCCGTCATCCCGGCGAAGGCCGGGATCTCCGCGAGGATAAGGCGCCGCCCTTGATGCAGCGCGTGTCCGACACGAGATCCCCCCATTCGCCGGGATGACGTACCGGGCGGCCAGGAGACTGACAAACATGTACGATTTCAAGATCGCCGCCGCCGACAAGGAGACTTTGTGGCGGGAGCTGATCCAGGCAGCCGACGGCCTCACCGCCGGGGAGCCGGACGCCATAGCGAACATGGCCAACGTCTCCGCTTTGCTGTGGGAGACGCTGCTCGACCTCAATTGGGCCGGTTTCTACCGCAATGTCGGCGGCGAGCTGGTGCTTGGGCCGTTCCAGGGCCGCGCCGCCTGCATCCGCATCCCGTTCGGCAAGGGCGTCTGCGGCGTCGCCGCGGCGACGCTGCAGCCGCAGCGCGTCGAGGACGTGCATGCCTTTCCCGGCCACATTGCCTGCGATGCCGCCTCCGCTTCCGAACTGGTGGTGCCGGTGGTGCACGAAGGCGAACTGCTCGGCGTGATCGACCTCGACAGCCCAAGCGTCGGCCGCTTCGATGAGGCGGACCAGGAAGGCTGTCTCGAATTGGCACGGCTGCTCGCGCCGCGGCTCGCGGCTCGGTAGCAAAGCCGCCCCCGAAACGTTAAAAAAGTCCTAATCCGCCGTGCATGTTTTCATGTGCGGCGCCCGGACTTTGGACAGGGGAAGCGGAAGATGACCAAGCTCTATCTGTTTGCGCTTGCGGCAGGCGCCGTCGCACTTCCCTCCGCTGCGTCGGCGCAAAGCGCGCCGCCCGCCGGTCACAGCTGGCGCGAAGGCGCTCCGGTTGCGGCGGCTCCGGTCGTTGTTCGCGAAATCCGCCAGATGCACCGGGCCCCAGATCGCCAGCGTCACGGCCGCCGCTTCGGCCACATTCCCCGCATCGGCCATGGCGGCTTCGTTCCCGGCGGCTGGTGGGGCCCGCAATTCGTGGTGCGCAATTGGCACGGCTACGGCTTTCCCCAGCCGTTCCAAGGCGGCCGCTGGATCCGTTATTATGACGATGCGCTGCTGATCGACCGCCACGGCCGGGTGCACGACAGCCGCTACGGCTACGATTGGGATCGCCACGGCGACCGCTGGGGCACCGACCCGCGCGGCGTGCCCGTCTATGTCGGCGCCGGCGATTACGAGCCGGAGGGCGACGACTATGAGTGGGCCGAACGCTGGGAGCGGGAAGGCCGCGACGTCGTCATCGACCGCCGCCACCATCGTGGACCGCCGCCGATGCAGCACGGCTACGGCTACGGCTATGGCTGCGGCTGCGGTCCTGTCGTGGTGACGGAAACGACCACCACCACCGCGCCGGTGATGGAAGAGGTTACCACCTACGAATATGTCACCGAGTACGTAACGCCCAAGGCTGCGCCGAAGAAGCGCAAGCCGGTGCGCCGCGCTCCGGCCCCGGCTCGCGTCCGCCCGGGCGAACGCGGCTAAGCCTCACGCGAGGCGGTCGAGCGCCTCGTCCGACAGCCCGCCGGGGACGATGATCACCGGGCACGGCAGGCTCCCGGCGACGCTTCCCGAGAAGTGGCTGACCAGCGGCCCCGGCGCACCCTCGGCGGCGGCGCCGAGGATCAAGGCGGCGAATTCGTCCCGCTCGGCGAGCAAATCGGCAATCTCCTTTGCCGCCTCGCCGGTGCGCACCAGGATCTTCGGCTGAATGCCCGCTTCCTCGGCAATCGCGCCGGCCGCGCCGAGCGCCTTGGCCTCGGCGCGCAGCTTGGCTTCCTCCTCCATCGCCGCCTGGACGCCGCCCCATTCCACGAACTCGGCGGGCGGGATCACTGCGAGGATCTCAACGCTTCCCCCCGTGCGCGCGGCGCGGCGGGCGGCATAACGCAAGGCCACTCGCGCTTCGCCGGTTTCGTCTACAACCACCAAATAGGCCCGCATCTGCGCCGCTCCCTCGCGCCGTTCCAAGCCGCTCATGCTGCGCCAGAAGCGGGGCGGCATGCAAGCCGCGCGGGCTGGATGGCTGCCTCTCAGGCTTGACCGGGCACCCGCCTTTGCTGTTTGGACGTGCGCACGCTTGTCCCTCGCCAGGAGCTTGGCCCCCATGCCGATCGAGTTGAAGATGCCCGCCCTTTCCCCAACCATGGAGGAAGGCACGCTCGCCAAGTGGCTGGTCAAGGAAGGCGACGTGGTCGCCGCCGGCGATCTTCTTGCCGAAATCGAGACGGACAAAGCGACGATGGAATTCGAAGCGGTGGACGAAGGCACGATCGCCAAGATCCTGGTCGCCGAAGGCACGGACGAAGTGAAGGTGGGAACGGTGATCGCGATCATCGCCGCCGAGGGCGAAGATGCCGGCGCGGCCGCTTCGGCGCCCACCACGGCCAAGGAGCCGGTGGAAAAAGGCGGCGGGGAAACGGGGGCCGGGCAGCCCGCGACGCCGACGCCCGCGCCCGACGTGAAAGGCTACGGCGCCAACCCGGCCGAGGACGCCAAGATCGCCCCGGCGACGCCTTCAGCGCCTGCCGCCGCGCCTGCGCCTGCCCCGGGCGGGAGCGGAGACCGCGTAAAGGCGAGCCCGCTCGCCCGCCGCCTGGCCGAGCAGCGCGGCATCGACTTGTCCGCGCTTCAGGGCTCCGGCCCCGGCGGCCGCATCGTTAAGGCGGATCTGGAGGGCGGCGCTGCTGCCAAGCCCGCGCAAGCCGCTGCCGCGCCCGCCGCTGCCCCGGTCCAGCCCGCCGCCGCTGCCCCCGCGTCGGCGCCGGCCCCCACCGCCCACGCTGTTCCGGACATTCCGCACGAAGCAACCAAGCTTACCAACATCCGCAAAACCATCGCGCGCCGGCTTACCGAGTCGAAGCAGCAGGTCCCGCACATCTATCTCACGGTCGACATCCGGCTCGACGCGCTGCTCAAGCTTCGCAGCGAGCTCAACGCCAGCCTGGAAAGCCGCGGCGTGAAGCTTTCGGTCAACGACATGATGATTAAGGCGCTCGCCGCCGCGCTCACTGAAGTGCCGAGCTGCAACGTCATGTACACGGCGACCGAGCTGGTGACGTTCAAGCGGGCGGATATTTCCGTCGCGGTTTCCACCCCCACGGGTCTGATCACGCCGATCGTCAAGGACGCCGGCAACCGTTCGCTTTCCGCCATTTCGAAGGAGATGAAGGACCTCGCCGCCCGCGCCCGCGACAACAAGCTGAAACCCGAGGAATATCAGGGCGGTACTGCGAGTTTGTCGAATATGGGGATGTTCGGGATTTCCACGTTCCAGGCCGTTATCAACCCGCCGCAGGGCATGATCATGGCGATCGGCGCGGGCGAGAAGCGCCCCTATGTGATCGACGACAGCCTGCAGATCGCAAGCGTGATGTCCGCCACCGGAAGCTTCGACCACCGCGCCATCGACGGCGCGGACGGCGCCCAGCTGATGCAGGCGTTCAAGCGCCTCGTCGAGAACCCGCTGGGGATGATCGCCTGACATGGCGCTGACCAAGGCCGTCGCCGGCGGTCTTGTCGCCGCGCTTGCGGTGCCGACGGCGCTTGCCGGACAGGCGGGCACGATGGGCGATTACGTCCGCCGGTTCAGCGATCCGCTGGTGGTGGGCGGCGTCCACCTCGCCTGGTCCTGGACCTTGTTCGCGCTTGTTACCCTGTTCGCCTGGGGCCTGCTCGCCTGGGCCGAGAAATAGATCACAAGGAATATGCCAATGGCTGACGCTTTCGACCTCATCGTTCTCGGCTCCGGCCCCGGCGGCTACGTCGCCGCGATCCGCGCCAGCCAGCTGGGCATGAAGGTCGCCATCGTGGAGCGCGAAAAGCTTGGCGGCATCTGCCTCAACTGGGGCTGCATCCCCACCAAGGCGTTGCTCCGCACCTCCGAAATCTACCACTATATGACCCACGCCGGCGCCTACGGCCTGGGTGCCGAAAACCCGACCTACGACCTCGCCAAGATCGTCGACCGAAGCCGCAAGGTCGCCGGGCAGCTCAATTCGGGCGTCAAAGGCCTGATGAAGAAGAACAAGATCACGGTGGTCGAAGGCACCGGCGCGCTGAAGGGCAAGGGCGTGCTGAGCGTCACCAAGGCGGACGGCACGACGACGGAGCTCCAGTCCAAGCACATCGTCATCGCCACCGGCGCCCGCGCCCGCGATCTCCCGTTCGCCAAGGCGGATGGCGAGCGGGTGTGGACCTACCGCCACGCCATGGTGCCCAAGGTCATGCCTACCAAGCTCCTCGTCATCGGATCGGGCGCGATCGGGGTGGAATTCGCCAGCTTCTATTCGGACATGGGCGCGCAAGTGACGATCGTCGAAATGCTCGACCGCATCCTGCCGGTGGAGGACGCGGACGTCTCCGCCTTCGTCCACAAGGCGCTGACCAAGCAGGGCATGACGATCCACACGTCCTCCGGCGTCGACAAGCTCGAGACCGGGCCGAACGGCGTCAAGGCGACGCTAAAAGGCGGCGCCGTGGAGGAGTATAGCCACGCCATCGTCGCCATCGGCATCGTTCCCAACACCGAAGGTCTCGGCCTCGAGGCGCTGGGCGTGGAGACCAATCGCGGCCACATCGTCACCGACGGTTTTGGCCGCACCGGCGTCGAGGGCATCTACGCGATCGGCGACGTCACCGGCCCGCCCTGGCTCGCCCACAAGGCGTCACACGAGGGCGTGGTCTGCATCGAGGCGATTGCGGGCAAGAACCCGCACCCGTTCGAAACCTGGAACATCCCCGGCTGCACTTACTCACGCCCGCAGGTGGCCAGCGTCGGCTTCACCGAGGCGAAGGCCAAGGAGCTGGGCAAAAAGGTCAAGGTCGGCAAATTCCCCTTCATCGGCAACGGCAAGGCCATCGCGCTCGGCGAAGCGGAGGGTTTCGTGAAGACGGTTTTCGACGCGGAAACGGGCGAGCTGCTCGGTGCCCACATGGTGGGCGCGGAAGTGACCGAGCTGATCCAGGGCTACGTCGTCGCCCGCCAGCTCGAGACGACGGAGGAAGACCTGATGCACACGGTCTTCCCGCACCCGACGCTGAGCGAGATGATGCATGAAAGCGTGCTCGATGCCTATGGGCGGGCGGTGCACTACTGACGCGGGTGCCCGCGACAAAGGCTTCGTTTCACCCAAAGCACCAAAGGACCAAAGGTGCTGCGGCTGTCTTTAGGTTGGCGCTGACCTCAAACTATATTGAGCGACGTAGTCGCTCCTAAATTTCGAGACTCTTGGTGGTTCAGGCGAACCTCTGGGATCGGCACGGCCCCTTTGGTGCTTTGGTCCTTTGGGTGAAAACATTCACCGCGACCGATTAGGGCCGCGGCGGCGCAAGGTAGTCGCTGCGGTTGTTGATCACCCGCTTCACCCCATCCCGAAACATCTCTGCCCCGAAGTTCATCAGCAGCCCCAAGGGACAGTCGGATAAGCGGAGGTAGGTGAGCAGCTGCTTTGCGTGAACCGGTGCCAGCCGCTCCACCGACTTGATTTCGATGATGAGGCTGTTCTCCACGAGAAGGTCGACGCGGAAGGCCTCCCGGATGACGATACCGCGGTAGGTGACGGGCACGGGCTTTTGCTCCTCTACCTTCAAGCCCCGTTCCTTCAGCATCGCGGCGAGGAAAGCTTGGTAAGCGGTCTCGAGCAGGCCTGGCCCAATCTCGTCATGCAAGCGGAAGCCACACTCGACGGCCACTTTAGCGAGCGCTTCGATGTCGTGCTGTTCCATACGCTCTGCCCCGCCCCCTGCGCATGTTCTGGTGTTTTGAGCTCAGACAGGCAAGCCGGTGTGGAAGGCGGAAGCGTTGCTCCGTCGAGGCTGTAGTTTCACCCAAAGCACCAAAGCACCAAAGGGGCTGCGGCGCTTCATGGGCGCGGGGGGCTAGCGGCAGTCGCTATCAAGGAGAGACGTCGTCGCTCGATGTATCAGGCCTTTGGAGGTTGAACGATGCTGATTGCACCTCCTCGGGCCTCTTTGGTCCTTTGGTGCTTTGGGTGCGACAAGTCTTCCAGCCTCCGCCTTGAGCCAACAACTAACTAGAGACGCTAAAAGTGAACATGAGGAGTCCACTTAGCGATCAGCCCATCTCGTCCAGCACAAAACGGAAGAAGCTTACGGCAAGGGCTCCGATTGCCAATGTAGGGACCACGAGCAGCCAGAAAATGTAAACAAACACTCGAAGTTCGCGCGCGACGGCTTCTCCTGCAGGAGATATGAGACGGGCCAAGAACATGCCAACCTTCATCATCGGCGCGCCCACAAAGAAGTAGGCGAGCCACGATACCACTCCGGCCAAACCCGCAAAACAGGAAAACAAGAAAGTAATGACGGCAACAACAGCCAAGCCCCAAACTTCTGAATCGGTTGCCGCCTCTTTGGAGTCCATGGCCGAGCCTTCCAAGTGATCGCTTACTCTAGCAAAGAATCGGAGCGTGCACGAGAGGTGTGGGCGGAGCGGGGTTCCCTCTTGCCGCGGAACGGTGGCCGGTCCTCTGCTGGTTAAATTAGCCTTCTCACATCCTCCGCCAGTAGCTCCAGCGCCGGCTTCGGCAGCGCCCCGTCCTCCTGCAGTTCATGAGCTTGCATCACCCTGATCTTGGCGAGAAGGGCGGGGAGGTCTGGGGCGGCGGTTTCGGCGAGGAGGGTGGCTGCGCCGATTGTGGGAGCGGTGTGGCGGTCGTAGTAAAGTTCTTCGGCTTCGTTCATGCGGGCGAAGGCGGCTTTGCCTAAGGCATGGCCTTTGGAGGTTTCGATCGCCCCTTCCCAGCGGCCGAAGAGGGCGCGGATCATGGCGCGGTTGCGTTCGTAGCGCTGGTTCGCTTTTCGGAACCAGCCGGCTTCGGCTACCTGCTTCGCCTCTTCGGCGAGGCGGGTGTAGCGGGCGAGGCGGCGATGCCAGCGGTGCGCCCCTCGAACTCGCTCGGGAGGAACGGGGTTTGTGACTGTTTCCGGGGCTGCCGGCGCCAGAGCGGCCAAGGCTGACTCGCCTCACTGGGCATCAGCGAAAAGCGCCTGCAGAACAGTCCCCGACCCATGTCCATCGCCCCCGACCCGGTCTATATCTGTATCTACAACATTGACAGCCAGACGGGGTTATCGTATCTACGTAAATGCCGCGATGGTGGTGTGAGACGCCCCCCTCAGTGGGGCAATTGAGACGCCTCCAGAGTGAGGCAAATTGAGACGCCTCCTGAGCGGGGCAAATTGAGACGGCTTGGATAGGCCGAGAAGGAAGGAACGACATGCTGATACGACACTCATCAGGAATCCACAGACATGAAGGTTACATACGACCCTGTTAAGAGGCAGCGCACCCTTGCGGAGCGCGGCCTCGACTTCGACGATGCACCACAGGTTTTCGCGGGCTTCCACATTACCGATCCGGACACCCGGAAGGATTATGGCGAAGATCGCGAAATCACCGTCGGTCTCCTTGGCGACGTCGTTATCGTCATGGTTTGGACCGAGCGACCAGGCAGCCGCCGCATCATTTCGATGAGGAAGGCAGACAGAGATGAGCGAGAAGACTATTTCAAGCACATGGATCGACCCGGATGACGCGCCCAAGCTGACGTCCGAATGGTTCGATACGGCAACCGCCTATCAAGGCGACAAGCCGATCCGCCGGGGGCGGCCGAAATCGGACGACCCCAAACAGCTCGTATCCTTGCGGCTCGACCGCGAGGTGGTCGAACGGCTCCGTGAACAGGGGCCGGGCTGGCAGACACGGGTAAACAAGGAACTGCGGAAGGTGGTCGGCCTCGGCTGACCGCCTCTCGCAGTCACAAGCACAGCGCTTCAGCAGCGCGGCCCCCTGTGCGCCTTGATGCGCCGGAGGGTGACGCTCGATTTCGGTATCGATTCAGATCGCCGCAGCAAACCACCCCTTGAATAATAGGATTTCGTTCCCTTTCTGTTCTTCTGGGCAGGAGAAGGAGGCACGGACGTGGGTGAGGGGAAAAGGAAGCAGGGGCCGCGGGTGCGGTTGTCGGAGGAGAAGAGGGACCGGTTTCTGGAGGTGCTTGGGCAGACGGGGAACCGGCGGGCGGCGGCTTTGGCGATCGGGATGACGCCGGCGCTGATGGGGCAGAGGCGGCGGTTCGATCCGGTGCTGGACCGGCTCTGGAACGAAGCGCTGGATCAGGCGGACCGGCGCCTGTCGGGGGCCAACGGGCCGTTCGACTGCATCGGCGCGCGGGAGTTCAACGTCATCAGCCGGGCAGCGGACGGGCGGATGCGGCTGGTCGCCTCGGGCGGCAAGCGGTGGAACGGCAAGGTGGAAGAACGCTTCTTTGCCGCCCTTTCCGCCTGCGGGAACATGACGGCGGCGGCGCGCAGCGTGGGCTTTTCGATCAGCACGATCGTGCACCGGCGGCGCACCTGGCCTGCTTTCGCCAGGCGAATCGAGGAAGCGCTGGAGGAAGCGGAGCTGTTGATCGAGTTCCGGCTGGCAACCTGGGGAAGCGACATGCGCGAACCCGGCGCGGCGGGCGGCGATGGCGGCGGCGTAACCGCGCGGCCCGAGAAGTTCGATCCGGATTTCGCGCTGCGCTTCCTGAAATGGCGGGAGCAGAAACGGCTCGGGCTTGGCACGGGCAAGCGAACCGCGGCGGCGGTGCGGATCGAGGATGCGGCGGAGCGGATCGTGCGGCAGGTGGAGGCGATCAAGCGGCACCGGGCGCGGTTCGGGCCCGGGGACGCGGGAGGGGAAGGCGCGGGTGAGGAGGGCGCGGCGTGAGCGGCGGGGCGGAGGGGGAGGCGGCGCCGGGGCTTCGGGCGCGGCGGGCGCTTGAGGCGCTTACCCCCCATGAGCTTCGCCGGGCGGTGGCGGCGATGGCGCCTGGCGACCAAGCGGCGCTTGCCGCCGATTGGCCGGCCTGGGCGCACCGGGGGCAGCTTGCGCCGCTGGGCGACTGGCGGGTGTGGGTGATGCTTGCCGGGCGCGGCTTCGGCAAGACCCGGGCGGGGGCGGAATGGGTGTCTCAGATGGCGCGGGACACGCCGGGGGCGTCCATCGCCCTGGTTGCGGCAACGGCGGACGAAGCGCGGGCGCTGATGGTGGAAGGGCGAAGCGGGCTGCTTGCCGTGGCGCGGCCGGAGGAGCGCCGCGCGATGCGCTGGGAGCCGAGCCGCAAGCGGCTGCGATTCGCAAGTGGGGCGGAGGCGTTTTTGCTGTCGGGCGGGCATCCGGAAGGGCTGCGGGGGCCGGAGCATCATTTCGCCTGGTGCGACGAGCTCGCCAAGTGGCGGCACGCGCAAGCGGCGTGGGACAATCTGTGGATGGGGCTTCGGCTTGGCGCGGCACCGCGGGCGGTGGTGACGACCACGCCGCGGGCTGTGCCGGCGCTGAAGGCGGTGCTTGCCGAAACGCGGACGGCGCGGACCGGCGGGGCGAGCTGGGCGAACCCGATGCTGTCTCCCGACGCGGTGGAGGGGCTGATCGCGCGGCACGGGGGGACGCGCTGGGGGCGGCAGGAGCTTGAAGGGGTGATGGTGGAGGATGTCGAGGGGGCGCTTTGGACCTGGGCGATTATCGAGGCGGCGCGGTTGAATGCGGCGGAGGTGGAGCGGGTGCGGGGCACGCTGACGCGGGTGGTGGTGGGCGTCGATCCGCCGGCGAGCGCGAGCGGCGATGCGTGCGGGATCGTGGTGTGCGGGGCCGGCGCGGACGGGCGGCTGTACGTGCTCGCGGATTGCTCGGTGGCGGGAGCGTCGCCCGCCGGGTGGTCGGCGCGGGTGGCGGCGGCGGCCGAGGCCTGGGGCGCGGACCGGGTGGTGGCCGAAGCGAATAACGGCGGGGACATGGTGGAGGAGGTGCTGAAAGGGGCAAGCGGGGCGTTGCCGGTGCGGCTGGTGTGGGCGAGCCGGGGCAAGGTGCGGCGGGCGGAGCCGGTGGCGCAGCTGTTCGAGGTGGGAAAAGCGAAGCTTGCCGGGCGCTTTCCGGAGCTGGAGGCGGAGCTTGCCGGGCTGACCTTTGGCGGCGGCTATGGCGGGCCGGGGCGGAGTCCGGACCGGGCGGATGCCTGCGTGTGGGCGATGACGGCGCTGATGGCGCCGCAGGCCGAGCCGCGGGTGCGGTCGCTGGCGTAAGGACGCCGGACCTGCCGCGGGTGGGCGGCAGGTCCGGCGGGGAGGTCTCTTACATCACGCCCATTTCGGTGAGCAAGCGCCCGGCGCCGTCCACTTTGTCCATGGTCCACAGCATGAAGCGGCTGTCGACGTGGATGGTGCGGTTGATGGTGGGGTCGTAGAGCCAGTCGGCGATGACGCCGTCGAGCGTACCGTCAAAGGCCAGGCCGACGAACTCGCCGCGGGCATTGAGGGTGGAGGAGCCTGAGTTGCCGTTGGTGATGTCCACGGTGGACATGAAGTCGACGGGCAAAGTGCCGAGTTCCGGCGCCGCCCATCGGCCGTAATCCTTGGCCTTGATCAGGTCGATCGCCTTTTGCGGTGCTGCGAATTCGCCCTTCCCGGTCTGCTTGGCGGCGAGGCCTTCTGCGGTGGTGAAGGGGGTCCAGACCTGGCCGTCCACCGTTTTTCCCGTCACCTTGCCGTAGGTGAAGCGAAGCGAGCCGTTGGCGTCCGGGTAAAGCGTGCGGCCCTTGGCGTCGGCGAAGGCGAGCATGCCGCGCATGTAGGCGGAGCGTGCCGCCTGGAGCTTGCCGGCGCGTTCCTTGGCTTCGCGCTCGCGGGCGATGTCGCGGGCATAAGCGGCGACGGCGAGCTGGATGAAGGGGTCGGTGGACGCTTCGAACTCGGCCGGGCTCTTGTCGAGCCAGGCAAGGCGGGTGGCGGTGTCGCCGAGCTTGGTGTCGGCATAAAGGCGGTCCAGGCCGATTTCGGCGATCTTGGCTTCAAGAGCGGCGTCGCGGCGCGCGGCGGGGGCCTTGCGATATTCGGTCAGCGCCTGCTCGAGCAGAGCACGGTCGACCTTGGGCACGTAACGCCGCTCGATTGCGGTGAGGCGCTGCTCGGTCGGCAGGCGGTCGCGGTCCTGATAGCCGCTCTCGCGCTGCGCGTCGGGCTTCTGCCGCTCCTGCGACCAGCGGTAGAGGTTGCGGGCGGCGCCGAGCAGTTGCGCCCGGGACAAGGTGCCCATGCGGACGTTATCGAGCGCCGACTGGTTTGCTTCGGCGACCAGCGCGTCGAGCGCGGCTGGATTGTACATCGCGGCACGCTTGGGATCGGCGGCGATCCAGGCGCGATATTCGGCTTCGGTGGCGTCCTTGCGGGCGCCGAGGCCGATGCGATCGGCGCCGGCCATCTCGCCTAGATACTTCTTCTTGTAGTTGTCGGCGCCCTTGATGATCGAGGCGTATTTGATCGTCGCGTCCGGATCGCCGGCCGTCGCCTTCTCGATGGCGGCCGAATATTCGTTAAGCAGCGTCTGCTGCACCGGCGTCATGGTGTCGAAGTTGAATTTTGCTTCGGCGGCGGTGACCAGGCGGCTGGTGGTGCCGGGGAAGCCGGCAACCATGACGAAATCGTTCTCCTTGACGCCTTCGGTGGCGACCTTGAGCCACGACTTGGGCTTGTAGGGCACGTTGGAGGCGGAATAAGGCGCGGAGGTGCCGTCCGGCGCGACATAGGCGCGGTAGAAGCCGAAATCGCCGGTATGGCGCGGCCACATCCAATTGTCGGTCTCGCCGCCGAAATTGCCGATGCCGCCGGCGGGCGCGTAGACCAAGCGGACGTCCTTGATCTCAAGCTGCTGCTGCAGGAAGTAAGTCGCGCCGCCATAATAAGCGCGCACGTCGCAGCGGCGGCTCGGCTGCTTCTCGCACTCCGCGATCAGCGCCTTGCGGTTTGCTTCGATCTTGTCATAGCGCGCCGCGCCGCCGAGCTTGGCGGTGACGCCCTTGTTGATCTCCTTGGTGACGTCGCGCAGATCCTCGATCACGTAGATGCGGGTGCCCGGCGCCGCGGCGAGTTCATCGCCAAGCGACGCGGCAAGAAAACCGTCGGTGAGGTAATCCTGGCCCGGCTTCGAATTGTACTGAATGGAGCCGTAGACGCAGTGGTGATTGGTCGCGACAAGCCCCTGCGGGCTTAAAAAGGCCGCCGAACAGCCGCCAAGCGAGGCGATCGCGTTCATCGGCGCCTTTTGCAGGTCGGCGAGCGTCGCGGGATCGAGCTCCAGGCCCTTGCTCTTCAATTCGGCGGCAAGCTGAGGCGTCTGGCGCGGAAGCCACATGCCTTCTTCGGCAAGGGCGGCGGTGGACGCGAGCAAGCTAACCGTGGCTACGGCAAGAATATGAGATTTCATGATTTTTCCTGTGCAGGGACGAAGCTGAACACAGGGTACCAGAAGCGGAACGATCCGCAAGCCGTCCGCGAACGCGCAGGTCGGATGAGCGTCAGGCGGCGGTGGAGCTTAGGAGTCTTCGTCGTCCGCCTGCGGACCACCCGTGGCCGGAACGTCGGTGTTGTCGCCGTCTTCCATGCCGAAGCGGGTGGTGCCGCCTTCCCCGGCTTGCTGGGGGCGGCTGTCTTGCTTCCCGCCGTCGGCTTCGGGACGCTCGGATTCGTTCGACATGATCGTGCTCCTGGCTTGACACCGACCCAACATCCGGCAGCCTGTTCGGTTCACACCTAGCGCGGAAGGGAATGATGGAGACGCTGCAACTGCATTACAGCCGAGGCAAGTTGACCAGGATGACGCTGCTTTGCCTGGCGATGACCGCGCTGATGCTGTGGGTTGCGCTTGGCGGGATCGATCCGGAGGAAAGCGGCGGGCGCCGCGGCGGGATCGCGCGGATGCTGGGGGCTGAGGGGCTGCAGATCATTGGCTGGACGATGGCAGCGGCGTGCACGCTGCTTGCGGTCGTGTGCGTGCGACGGGCCTTCAGCGATCTGATCGCGGCGCGGGCGGACCGAGCCGGCCTCACCATTCGAACCGTTTTCGGCAGCCATGTTTATGCCTCGGAGGATATTGCAGCGCTCGAAATCCGCCGCCCGGCGGGGCAAGGCATATTACAGGTCGTGCCGGTGAAGGGCCGCGGCAAGCAGAGGGGGCTGACGCTCAGCAGCCTGGCCGAGGACGAGGAGCAGATTGCGGAGTGGATTGACGCGGTCCACGCGCTGCATGCGGGCGGCCAGCCCGTTTAGAAGCTCATCTCGTCATACAGGCGGCCGACATCGCCCGCCCATTCGCCGTGGTAGCGCTCCAGAAGGGCTTCGGCGGGGGTGGCGCCGCGGGCGACGATTTCGCGAAGTGGATCGAGGAAGCCGCTTTCATTGTCGCCGGCGGCGTTGAAGCGGGCGCGGGCGTTGAGGCCGGCTTCGGCGATGGCGAGAATTCGGCGGGCAAGATCGCGCAGGGTGCCGCCGCCGGGTGTCGGGGTGGCTAGCCCGAGTTTGGGCACTTCGTCGCGCAGGCGCTGGCGCTCCTCCAGCGGCCAGTGCTTGACCTCGTCCCAGGCGGCGTCGAGCGCGCTCTGGTCGTAAAGCAGGCCGACCCAGAAAGCGGGAAGCGCGCAGATCCGGTTCCACGGGCCGCCGTCGGCGCCGCGCATCTCCAGGAAGCTCTTGAGGCGGACCTCGGGAAAGGCGGTGGAGAGGTGATCGACGAAATCGGAGCGGCGGGGCTTTTCGCCGGGGAGGACGGAGAGGTTGCCGCCCAGGAAGTCGCGGAAGGAGAGGCCGGCGGCGTCGATATAACGGCCGTCGCGGTAGACGAAGTACATCGGCACATCGAGCGCGTAATCGAGATAGCGATCGTAGCCGAAGCCGTCTTCGAACACGAAGGGCAGCATGCCGGTGCGGTGCGGATCGGTATCCGACCAGATGTGGCTCCGGAAGGAGAGAAAGCCGTTGGGCTTGCCCTCGGTGAAGGGGGAATTGGCGAAGAGGGCGGTGGCGAGCGGCTGAAGCGCCAAGCCGACGCGGAACTTCTTCACCATATCGGCTTCGGAACTGTAATCGAGATTAACCTGAATGGTACAGGTGCGAAGCATCATGTCTAGGCCGAGGCTGCCGACGCGCGGCATGTGGCGAAGCATGATGGCGTAGCGGCCCTTGGGCATGACCGGGAGTTCGGCGCGCGCCTTGTCCGGCCACATGCCGAGGCCGAGGAAGCCCAAGCCGAGCTTCTCGCCCACCGCTTTCACCTGGCTCAAGTGCCGGCCGGTTTCGGCGCAGGTGAGGTGAAGATTGTCGAGCGGCGCGCCGGACAGTTCGAACTGACCGGCGGGTTCCAGGCTCACGTTTCCGTCCGGCCCGGCAAGCGCGATGACGTTGCCGCCTTCCTCCACCGGCGTCCAGCCGAACTGGGTCAGCTCCATAAGAAGGTCCCGGATCCCGCCGGGCTCGTCGTAGGACGGCGCGCGGCGGTCGGCCTGGCGGTAGACGAATTTCTCGTGCTCCGTACCGATGCGCCAATCGGACGCCGGCTTCTCGCCTTTTGCAAAAGTGGCGAGCATGTCGTCCCGGCTCTCGATGAGCGGATCGGCCTTGGTGGTTTCGGTGCGCGTCGTCATTGCGCCGCCTGTAGCGCCGGGGGCGAAACCCCGCCAGCGGGTTTCACCGCGCTACCGTTTGGCGCCAATCGCCCGCCGCCGCCATCCAGACGGCGAGCGATGCGACGGCGGCGGTTTCGGCGCGCAGGATGCGGGGGCCGAGCGACACGGCGCGTGCCTGGGGGTGGGCGCGGATCGCCGCGGCTTCATCGGGCGTGAAGCCGCCCTCCGGCCCAATCAGGATCGCTGCGGGGCCGGGTGTTTGGGCCGCGGCGGCGGCAAAGGGTTCGCCGCCATTCTCATCCGCGAAGAACAAGGTCCGCTCCGCCGGCCAGTCGCGAAGCAAGGCGGCAAGCTTCACCGGCTCGGCGAGCTCCGGCAAAGCGGTGCGCTCGCATTGTTCGGCCGCTTCGATCGTATGGGCGCGCAGCCGATCGAGGTTGAGCTTGTCGACGATGGTACGCTGAGTGATCGCCGGCACGAGCCGGGCGGCGCCCAGTTCCGTCGCTTTCTCGATCAGCCAGTCGATCCGGCCTTTCTTGATCGGCGCAAAGACCAGCCAGATGTCCGGCACCGGCTCCCGTTCCCGAAGGTGGCGGGTGGCGACCAGGGTGATACGCTTCTTCGCAACCTGGGTGATCTGCGCCAGCCATTCGCCGCTGCGATTGTCGAACAATTTCACCTGCGCGCCGGGTTGGAGACGCAGGACGTTGCCGAGATAGTTTGCCGACGCGTCGCCGAGCGTCAGGACGGCGCCTTCGTGCAGCAACTCCTCCACGAACAAGCGCGGCAGGCTGGACGGCGGCCAGGCGGGGGTGGCGGGCATAAGGAGCCTGTATCGCGGCAAGGTGGAGCCGTCACCCCGTGGGTGCGAACAGCCGCGTTTCCGGCTAAGAGCCGCAGAAAGGAAGCGGGCGGAGGCTTGAAGGCCGAATGGGCGACACGGTGTTTCTGGAGGGCGGCGTGGTTCACGATCTTCCCGACGATCTGCGCGAGGCCCTGCTTGCCGAGCCCGCGGCGCTGACCGCCTGGCAGGCGATTACACCCCTCGCCCGCAACGAATGGATCTGCTGGGTTCAATCTCCCAAAAAGCCCGAAACCCGCCGCAAGCGCATCCTTTGGGGAACCGAAAATTTGCGCGACGGAAAGCGCCGGCCCTGCTGTTGGCCGGGCTGCCCGCACCGCTGAGCGCCCGCCGGGCACCTGTTTGACGCCGCACCGCGCATGTGAGACCTTGCGCCTTCTAGCCACCGGGGGGATTGGCCATGAAGCGCGCATTTTCGTTGATCGTCCTGGGCGCGCTGTCGCTCACGTCCGCCGCCGCCGTCGCGCCGGGAAGCTCGGCGCCGGATACGGGACAGCAATATCATGAGCGGATAAACTGCCACTTGGCCTACGACCTCTTGTTCGAGGACATCGACGCCGGGCGCGCCATCTCGAACGACTATCGCGAATGGGCGCGGAGCCATGAGAAAGAGGCCGGCGCGAGCGGCAAGTGCCCGGCGCCTCCGGAGGAGCTGGCCAAACGCGCATCGAACCGCGTCATCGCCACCAAGGACGGCTTCGCGGTTGCGTATTCCTATTCCAAGCTCAAGGATCCGGCGGCGCTGCTGGAAACCGGCTTTTCCGTGCTGCAAGGCAAGATGCCGGGCATCGACAAGGCGGTGGGGATCGAGCCGGTGCTGGAAGCGGCCAAGCTCGGCGAGCCGCACGCGCAATATTTCGTCGCAAGCCTCCATTCCGCCGGCTCGTTCGGCAAGGCGCAGGATTACGCAAGCGCGCTGCCCTTGATGGAAGCGGCGGCGAAAAGCGGCCATCTCGACGCGATCTTTCAAACCGCGAACTTCTACCACGCGGGACTGGGGACCAAGGCCGATCCGAAGCGTGCCTTTCCGCTCTACCAGGAGGCGGCGTCGCGCGGGCATATCTATGCGGCGATTGTCGCCTTCGACATGATCAACGAGGGCAAGGGCACGAAGAAGGATTTCAACCTGGCCTACCGGCTGGGGCGCAACCTTGCCGACCGGGGGCAGGTTTATGGCGCGGTGATGGCGGCGGGCGCGCTGCTGCAGCAAAAGAACGTCAAGAGCCACGAGAATGAAGTGCTTTACTGGATGGACGTGGCGATGCGCGACGGCGACGAAAGCATCCGAACAAAGATCGGCCCGCTTCGCCAGCAGGTGGTGTCCGCCTACGCCCGCGCCAAGGCGCCGCCCGAATACCGGCCGCGGGTGCGCAAGCTGTGCCCGCTGAAACGCACCTGCATCGTGAACCATTATTCGGGGCTGCAAAGCTGCACCACCAACGTCGATTACTGGAACGACTGCGACGGCTAGGAGCCGTTAGGCGAGGCGGTGGGGCGAAGGATCGCCTTGGTCGGCAATCGGCTCCGTACGCGCCTGTGACCGCGAGTGTCCGGTATCAGGCGGGGCGCGGACCCCACAGGATGATCGCCGCGCCGCCCAAGCAAAAGGCGGCGCCCAGCATGTCCCAGCGGTCGGGGCGTATCTGTTCGGCGATCCACAGCCACAGCAAGGCGCAGACGATGTAAACCCCGCCATAAGCCGCATAAGCGCGGCCGGCATGTTCGGCATCGACCAGCGTCAGCAGATAGGCGAACAGGCACAGGCTCGCGACGCCCGGCACGAGCCACCACTCCGTCTTGCCGAGCCGAAGCCAGGCCCAGAAGGCAAAGCAGCCGGCAATTTCGGCAAGTGCGGCGGCGATGAAGATAAAGGCGGTCACGCCCGATGTTTCGCAGCCCACGGCGGGCGCGGCAACAGGCGAGGGGCGGGCTTATTCGGTGGCGGCAAGCTCGCTGTCGCCGGCAAGGTAGGCAGCCGGAAAGGCGAGGGCGATCGCGGCAAGGGCGCCGGGGATCGGATTAGCGCCTCCCGTGACGAGCAGCAGCGCGGCGGTCGCCAGCGCCAAGGCGAGGAGGCCGACAAAGGTCAGCACCCCCTGCCGCTCGTGCTGCACCTGGCGCAGGCGTGAGCGGTCGGCGAACAAGGCTTGGAGGCTTGAAAGCGTCCGGCTGCAGGTGCTTTGGCACAAACCGGGCACAAAGGCGTGGATCAGGCAGGCCACGCCGGCGCCCAGGGTCAGAACCGAAACGGTGAGGGCAAAGCGGAAATGCTCGGCGTAGGTTTCGCCCGCTAGCGCTAAGTGACGCCGGCTGCTTGCGATCATCTGTGCCTCCGCCTGTTGAGCCGTAGGGAGCTTCTGCGTCCGCGGGCGCGGAGGCAATGCGCCCCGCGCCGGGCCGTTTCGAAACGGGGCCGAAACGCGCGGGGGCTCAGGTGGCGGAGAGCAGCCCCCAAACGAAGTGGCCGGCGACCCGGTTAGGCTCAAGCGCAAAGGCGCCGGCAACGAGGAGGCCGACGTAAAGGCTGGTAGCGATCCGGCGGTGGGCGCCGATGTCGCGGGCACGGGCGCGCCAGATCGCCATCGGAACGGCGATCAGGGTGCCGACGGAGAAGAGGTGGATGCCGCTAAAGGCGCCGCTCTCGCCGCGGATCCAGAAGCTGGCAACGGCCGTGATCGCCATCATCGCCATCCACAAGGCGCCGAGCCGGCGGTGGAGCGCGCCGCCCTTGCGGCGAACGAGGATCACGGCGCCGAGCAGCAAGGCGGGCAGCACGGTGGCGAGGTGGATGGCGACGGCCAGCGGCGGGGAGCGGTACGGCATGGCGGCCGCGGACGTTGCGGGTCCTTCGATCTGCATGAAGGCAAAGGTCACGGCGGTGGTGACAAGGGCGATGGCGGCGAGCGATCGCGCTTCCGGCGCCCAGCGCGGGAGTGTCGGCCAGCACAGAGCCATGTCGCCATTTCCCCCGCTTATTCCGGCAGCAGGCTTAGCCGCGTCCCCGGACGATTGCACCCCTGCCTTAACGGGTGGGCGCGCGGGGCGGCGCAACGCGCTTGTAGGCCGCTTCGGCAAGCGCCAGACGAAGCTCGGACGGGGCGAGGTTGAGCTTGACGTTGGTTGGCAGGCATTCGGCGAAGCGCGGAGTCATGGCCTCAACCGCTGCCGCTTCGGCATCGCTGCCGAGCTTGGTGTCGAGGAGCAGGCTATGAACCAGGTCGGGCCGCTTTGCCGCCCAGCAGCCCGTGACGCTTTCGATCAGCCCGTCATAGCCGAGCGCCTTGAGCTGCGCGGTCGTCATCCGGCCCGCCGCCGCCGCAGCGGCCGAGACCGGGGCGGGCGGCGTCGGCGCCGCTTTCTCGTACAAGGCTTCGGCAACCGCGCCGCGAAGCAGGCCGCGCTCCACGCCCATTTCGTTGAGCAAGCGAAGGCAGGAGGTGTTGCGGCCCAGCAAGCGCTTGGCGGCGGCGCCTTCGGCCGGCGTGCCGCGGCGGGTTGCGAGGAATTCCGCGGAGAGCTGCGCCTTTGATTTGGCAAGGCAGGAGCCGAGTTCGCCGAGCGCCCAGACATATTCCTCGCCGGAGGCGGTGCGGGTGCCCGATTGGCCGGAATAGCCTGGCGCGAGCTGCGCCTGAACCGGGGCGGCGGCGGCAAGCAGCGCCAAGCCAAGAGCGGCGGCACGGCCGGCGGGGTATTTGGAACGCATGATTTTTCCCTCTCTTTGCCTGGTTACGAAGGAAGCGGGCGCCGGGCAAGACTGTGGCGGGCGGCGCGCGGCCTCGACTTCGCGGAACGTCGCTTTAGAAGCGCGGAGCATGGCGGATGCAGCGGACCACATCGTTCCGGACAGCGAAAGGCGGGGGCTGATCGGCGCGCTTCCGGCGCGGGCGCGGCCCTTTGCGTCGCTGATGCGGCTCGACCGGCCGATCGGCGTTTGGCTGCTCTTCTGGCCGGGGGCATGGGCGATTGCGCTTGCCGGGCTCGGGCCGAAGGGGCCGGCGCTGATCGCGTTATTCGCTCTCGGCGCCTTTGCGATGCGCAGCGCCGGGTGCGTCTATAACGACATCGTCGACCGCGATCTGGACTCCAAGGTGGAGCGCACCCGGCTTCGGCCGCTTGCGTCGGGGCGGGTGTCGCTGAAGGGGGCGTGGGCGCTGCTTGTCGGCTTGAGCCTGATCGGGCTCCTCGTGCTTCTCCAGCTTCCCCGCGTCGCACAGATCGTTGCGCTTGGCAGTCTCGCCTTGGTCGCGGCTTACCCGTTCATGAAGCGGATTACCTGGTGGCCGCAGGCCTGGCTGGGGCTGGTATTCTCCTGGGCCGCTTTGGTCGGGTGGCCGGCGGTGACGGGGGAGATCGGCGCGACCGGGCTGTTGCTGTGGGGCGGGGCGGTGTTCTGGGTGATCGGATACGACACGATCTACGCGCTTCAGGATCGGGAGGACGATGCGCTTGTTGGAGTGAAATCTTCCGCGCTTGCGCTTGGCAAGCATGCGCGGGTGGGGGTGCTGCTCTGCTATTTCATCGCACTCGATCTTTGGGCGGTCGCCTTGTGGCGGGAGCGGCCGGACTGGCTTGCGCTCCTCGCTTTGCTGCCGATGGCGCTTCACCTTGGCTGGCAGGTGGCGGCGCTGAAGGTGGAGGATGGCGGCGACGCCCTTGCCAAGTTCCGGTCGAACCGGATGGCGGGGCTGCTGCTGTTCCTCGCCTGCCTGGCGGTGGGCACTTCCTAGACTTTGCCGCGGCCGGGCCTTACCTGCGCCTGATGCTGACCATTCAAGACGCAGAAGCGCGCGCGCACGCGCTTGTGGAGCGCGCCCGCAAGGCCGGTGCCGACGCCGCCGACGCCATCTACATCGCCGACGCCTCGACCGGCATCCAGATCCGCCTGGGCGCGCTCGAGGATGTGGAGCGATCGGAAGGGGAGGAGATCGGCCTTCGCTTCTTCACCGGCCGCCGTTCGGCCACCGTGTCATCGTCCGATCTGTCGGAGGAGTCGCTCAGTGCGCTGGTGGAACGCGCCGCCGCGATGGCGCGGGAAGCGCCCGAGGATCCCTGGTCGGGCCTTGCGCCCGAAGACATGCTGATGCGCGAGGCGGGCCCGGACGTCGACGGCGACGACGGCGCCGATCCCGCACCCACGGAACTCAAGGCGCTTGCCCTTGCCATCGAGGATGCGGCGCGAAGCGTGTCCGGCGTCACCAACAGCGAAGGCGCGGGCGTCAGCGCCGGCCGGTCGGTGGTTGCGCTCGCCACCAGCCACGGCTTCCGCCGCGGTTACTCCACCAGCGGCTATTCGGGATCGGCAAGCGTCATCGCCGGTGCCGGCGCCAACATGCAGCGCGATTATGCCCAGCACAGCGCGCGGCACTTCGCCGACCTCGACGCGGCGGAGGCGATCGGGCGGCTTGCCGGCGAACGGGCGGTGGCGCGGCTCAACCCGGCCAAGCTTGCCAGCGGCGCAATGCCGGTGGTGTTCGATCCGCGCGTCGGCGCGTCCTTGCTCGGCCACCTGGCAAGCGCGATCACCGGCGCGGCAATCGCGCGCAAGACCAGCTTCCTGCTCGGCAAGGAAGACGAACGCATCTTCGGGTCCGGGATCGTCATCCGCGACGATCCGCACCGGCCGCGCGGACTTCGTTCGAAGCCCTTCGACGGCGAGGGGCTCGCAACCAGCCCGCGCGACATCGTGGCGGACGGACGCCTCACCGGCTGGATCGCGGAAAGCGCCTCGGCGCGCCAGCTCGGCCTCCAGCCCACCGGCCATGCTACGCGCGGGGTCGGCGGAGCGCCGGGGGCGAGCCTTACCAACGTCCACTTGGAAGCGGGCAGCCTTTCTCGCGACGAACTGATCGGCGATATCGCGCGCGGCGTCTACGTCACCGAACTGATCGGCCAGGGGGTGAACCCGATCACCGGCGATTACAGCCGCGGCGCATCCGGCTTCATTATCGAGAACGGCCAGCTCGGCCCGGCGGTGGCGGAGATCACCATTGCCGGGAACTTGCTCGACATGTTCCGCCGCCTGACCCCGGCAAGCGACCTGACCTTCCGCCGCGCCACCAACGTGCCGACTCTGCGGGTCGACGGAATGACCATCGCCGGTGCTTGAGGACGTTTCGCGCATCGCCCGGGAGGCAGGGCGGATCGCCGCCGCGCGCTCGGGCCAGGCATTCAAGCGCTGGGAGAAGTCGCCCAATAATCCGGTCTGCGAAATCGACCTGGAGGTGGACGCCTTCCTGCGCGACCGGCTGACGGCGCTCGACCCGGATGCGGGCTGGTTGTCGGAAGAAACGCTCGATCAGTCGGACCGGATCGAGCGGTCGAAGCTTTGGGTGGTGGACCCGATCGACGGCACCCGAGACTACCTACGCGGGCGGCCCGGCTGGTGCGTGTCGATCGCGCTGGTCGAAGAGCGGGTACCGGTGCTCGGCGTGCTCGACGCACCCGCGCGCGGCGAGCATTGGGCGGCGGCCAAGGGTCAGGGTGCCCGGCGCAACGGCGAGCCGATCCGGGCAAGCAGCCGCACCGAGCTTGCCGGCGCGCGCGTGCCCGCCGATCAGCTGCCGCTCTTGGATTCGGGCCTTGTCGCGGTGGCCAAGCCGAATTCGATCGCGCTGCGCATCGCCCTTGTTGCGGCCGGGGAAGCGGACCTTGTCGCTACGCTGAAGTGGGGCTTCGAGTGGGATATTGCCGCTGCCGCCTTGATCGCGGAGGAAGCGGGCGCCCGGATCACCGGCGCGGTGGGACAGCCGCTTTCCTTCAACACCGCGTCTGGCGAAGCATTCGGTGTCCTCGCCGCGGCACCGGGAGTCCACGCCGAAGCGGCGGAGCGGCTCCGCGCCCGGGCGCTTGAACTGATCTAGAGCGGCGCCTCGCCTTTTTCCGCGGCTTTGCTACACTTCGCCGGCCCCAAGCGGAGAACCACAATGCTTTGCCGCATTCGAAGCCTGGCTATCCCGCTGGTCCTGGTCCTCGCCGCGTCGGCAGGGGCGCAGGAAGCGGCTCCGGCTCCGCCCGACGAGGCAGTCGTTCTCGATTACCTCGCCGACGGACACGAGCGAATGACGGTGCCGGTCAGCATCGACGGGCGCGGCCCTTATCGCTTTGTGGTCGATACCGGCGCGGAGCGGACGGTGATCGCCCGCGAACTCGCAAACGATCTGGCGCTCAGCGCGGGCCGCACCGTCCAGGTGCACAGCATGAGCGAGGTCAGCAACATCCGCACCGTGCTGATCCCGCACCTCGAAGTGGGGGGCAGAAAGGTCAAAGGCGTGCAGGCGCCGACCCTTTCCAGGCGCGACTTGGGCGCGGAAGGCATGCTGGGCGTCGACTCGCTGAAATCGCGCCGCGTCTTGTTCGATTTCGTCCGGGGGGAAATGAGCATCTCGCTTTCGCGCAAGCGCGAGGAGAAATGGGCGGAAGGCTCCATCGTAGTGCGCGGACGGCGGCATTTCGGCCAGCTCGTTCTGGTCGACGCGTCGGTGGACGGGCAAAAGGTGTGGGTGATCCTCGACACGGGATCGCAAGTGACGCTCGGCAACAGCGCGCTTCGCCGCAAGCTGGAGGCCAAGGGGCAGTTGGGGCCGGTGGAGCCGATCGGCGTTACCAGCGTCACCGGCGGCCGGATCGTCGCGGACCAGGCGGTGGTTGCGCGGCTCAGGGTAGGCGGCATGGACATCAAGCGGATGCCGATCGCATTCGCCGACGTGCACCCGTTTCGTAAGCTGGAGCTGCTCGACCGGCCTGCCTTGCTGCTCGGCATGGATGCGCTTCGGCTGTTCGACCGGGTGTCGGTGGATTTCGCCAACCGCCAGGTGCGGATGCTCGCCAGGCCGCAATCGAGCCTGGAGAGCGGCACGCAGCTCGCCCGGCTCGTCCCTTAGTCTGCCGCCGCGGCTATCCGGGGCACGCGCAGGCGCGGCAGGTCGATTTTCGGGCACCGGTCCATAACGACCTTCAGCCCCGCCGCTTCGGCGCGGGCGGCGGCTTCATGGTTGATCACGCCCATTTGCAGCCACACCGATTTCGCGCCGGCGGCAATCGCTTCGTCCACCGCTTCGCCGGCGGCCTGCGGGCGGCGGAAGATGTCCACCATGTCGATCGGCTCGCCGATTTGGCTAAGCTCGCGCCAGACATATTCGCCGTGCACATGCTCGCCGGTGATTTGCGGGTTCACCGGAATGACGCGATAGCCCCATTCCTGAAGAAAGCGCATCACGCCCCAGCTCGGCCGGTCGGGACGGTCGGAGGCGCCGATCATCGCAATGGTGCGGGTGGAGGCGAGCAGGTCGAATATCTCGGCGTCTGTAGTGAGGGGCATGATATCACTCCGTCATGCCAGCGGAGGCTGGCATCCATGCTGAGTCAGTATGGACCCCAGCCTTCGCTGGGGTGACGGGACAACGGTGATGGCTACTTGTTGTTCATTTGCTCCAGCAAGCGCTCCGCGATCGCCCCGAACACGTGCCCTTCCTGGCTTTCGCCCGCCGCCGGCGGCCGCCCTTCGTCCGAGGCCTTACGGATCGCCATCGCCAGCGGCACCCGGCCGAGGAACGGAATAGCCAGCACCCGCGCCGCCGCCTCCGCGCCGCCCGCGCCGAACGGATCGGACACTTCGCCGCAATGCGGGCAGGCGAAGCCGGACATGTTCTCGACCAGCCCGAGCAAGGGCACGCCCATGGTGCGGAACAGGTCGATGGCGCGGGTGGCGTCCATCAGCGCGAGGTCCTGCGGCGTGGAGACGATCACCGCCCCGGCCGGCTTCCACTTCTGGATCAGGGAGAGCTGGATGTCGCCGGTGCCGGGCGGCAGATCGGCGACCAGGATCTCCGTGTCGCCCCAATCGCCGTCGATCAGCTGGCCGAGCGCGCTTGCCGCCATCGGGCCGCGCCAGGCGAGCGCCTTGCCGGGTTCCACCATCTGGCCGAGCGAAAGCATCTTGATGCCGTGCGCGTCGACCGGGACGATCTGCTTGTCATGCAGCCCGGGCTTGCTTGAATTGCCCATGATCTGGGTCTGCGACGGCCCGTAGACGTCCGCGTCGATCAGGCCGACCTTCTTGCCCGCCCGGGCAAGGGCGACGGCGAGGTTGGCCGATATGGTGGATTTGCCGACCCCGCCTTTGCCGGAGCCGACGGCGATGATGGTGCGCTCCACCTTGTCGGCGGTCATCGCGACGCGCACTTCGCGCACCTCCGGAACGGCGAGGAGCGCCGCGCGGATCTGCCGCTCGAGCGCCCCGCGCTGCTCGCCGGACAGGCCGGTCGCATCCACCACCAGGGACGCGATGCCGTCGGCCAGGCGCGGCGTGGCGAGACGGCCGGAGCCGGGCAGGGTGCCGGTGCCGGCCGGATCGGCGATGCGGATCAAAGCTTGCAGAAGGGGAGTGGGATCGTCGCTCATCGGCGCGACATAGGCGCGGGCGCCTGCCTTGCCACTGTTTTTCCGGCCCCGCGCTTCTTATAAAGGCTTCATGAGCAGTTTTTTCGGGTGGGGCGCGCGCCTTGGCGCCATGATGAACGACAATAAGGGCGGCCCCTGGGGCCCCTCCGGCGGCGGAGCGGGAGGCGGCGGCGACGACGGCGGTTCCGGCGGAGGGCCGCGCAGCCCGTGGGGGCAGCCGCCGCGCAAGCGGGGGCCCCGCGGCGCCGGCGGCCCGGGCAACGTCACCTCGCTCGACGATTTCCTGAAAAAAAGCCGCGACCGCTTCGGCGGCCGCTTCCCGACCGGGGGCGGCACGGGGGACGGGCGGCCTTACTGGCTTTACGGCCTTGTCGTATTCCTGGTCCTGTGGCTGGTGTTCACCAGCTTTCACCGCATCGGTCCGCAGGAGCGCGGCGTCGTAACCCTGTTCGGCTCCTACAGCCGCACGCTTCAGCCGGGCATCGGTTTGACGCTGCCATCGCCCATCGAGTCGGTGCAGAAGGTCGACATCCAGGCGGTGCGCACCGCCGACATCGGCTCCACCGACCAGGCGCAAGAGAACCTGATCCTGACCGGCGACCAGAACATCATCGACCTGGCTTATTCGGTGCGCTGGAACATCAAGGATCCGCAGCTTTACCTGTTCCAGATCCAGGATCCGGAAGCGACGATCCGCGAAGTCGCCGAAAGCGCGATGCGCCAGGCGGTTGCCGGCGTGTCGCTCGACGACGCGATCGGCGCGGGGCGTTCGGAAATCGAGCAGCGCGTCCAGCTCCTGATGCAGCAATTGCTCGACCGCTACGGCGCCGGCGTTCGCGTGCTGGGCGTTGCGGTGAAGCAGTCCGATCCCCCCGCCAAGGTGAACGATGCCTTCAAGGAAGTGTCGGCGGCCCAGCAGCAGGCGCAGACCTACATGAACGACGCCCGGGCCTATGCGCTCCAGCTTACCGCCAAGGCGCAGGGCGAAGCGGCGGCGTTCGACAAGGTTTACGCCCAGTACAAGCTGGCGCCGGAAGTGACCCGCCGGCGCATGTATTACGAGACCATGGAAAGGGTGCTTTCTCGCGTGGACAAAACGATCATCGAGGCGCCGGGCGTGACGCCCTACCTCGCTTTGCCGGAAATCAAGAAGCGGGCCGAAGCCTTGCCGGCGGCTCCTGAAGCGGCGCCCGCGCAATGAGCCGGATCGTTCGCAACCCGCTGGCGCTCGCCTTTCTGGCGATCGCGCTCCTGATCCTGATCGGCAGCACCTTCGCGGTGGTGCCCGAAACCAAGCAAGCGGTGATCGTCCGCTTCGGCGAGCCGCAGCGCATCATCAACCCGTACAAGCGGGGGGAAACGTTCGGCAAAACGCAGGCGGGCCTGATCGCCCGGGTGCCTTTCATCGAAAAGATCGAATGGATCGACAAGCGCATCCTTTCCATCCCGATGGAGCGGCAGCAGGTGCTGTCCACCGACCAGCTTCGGCTCCAGGTGGACGCCTTCGCGCGCTACCGCATCGTTGATCCGCTGCAGATGTTCATTTCGGCCGGCACGGAGGAAAAGGTCAGCGATCAGTTGAAGCCGATCCTTGGCTCGGCGCTTCGCAACGAGCTCGGCAAGCGGCAGTTCGCCGCCCTTCTCAGCCCCGAGCGCGGGCAGATGATGGAGAATATCAAGACGGCGCTCAACCGAGTCGCCGGCCAATATGGCGCGGAAATCGTGGACGTGCGGATCAAGCGCGCCGACTTGCCGGAAGGTACGCCGCTCGATTCCGCATTCCAGCGGATGCGCACGGCCCGCCAGCAGGAGGCTCGCTCGATCCAGGCGCAGGGCGCCAAGCAGGCGCAGATCATCCGCGCCGAAGCGGACGCCGAAGCGGCCAACGTCTATGCCGAGGCGTTCGGCAAGGATCCGGACTTCTTCGACTTCTACCGGGCGATGCAGAGCTACGAATCGACCTTCATCAACAACGGCAGCGGCCAGGAGCAGGGCCGTTCCAGCATCATCCTGTCGCCCAACAACCAGTATTTGCGGGAGTTTCAGGGCCGCCGGTGAGCGAAAAGCGTTTGCTTATTCAATGGAGGTTCAGGCGCGCGGCATAGGTTGATTACACGTGTTTTCATAAGCCCGGGTCCTCGCCTGCCCGGGTGAAAGAGACCAAGAGGAGGATTCCGATCGTGCGTTATGTTTATGGCCTCACCGCTGCCCTTTTGATCGGCGGCGCCACGGCGACGCTCACCGTTGGCCCCGTTGGCGCGCAAACCGCGCAGAACGAGCCCGGCAGCATGAATGCGGCGGCGCCCCGCCCCGGCGCGCCGATGAGCTTTGCCGATCTTGCCCAGCGGCTGCAGCCGGCCGTGGTCAACATTTCCACCAAGCAAAGCATCCAGGTCAGCCAGAACCGGCAGCTTCCGCCCGGCTTCGAGGAATTTTTCCGCCGCTTCGGCGCGCCGGTGCCGGAAGGCAACGATCCGCCCGCGACGCAGCGCGGCGGCTCGCTGGGCTCCGGCTTCGTGATCTCGGCCGACGGCTATATCGTCACCAACAACCACGTCGTCTCGCCGGCGCGCAGCGGCGCAACGGTTGACCAGATCACCGTCACCTTCCCCGACCGGCGCGAGTTCGAAGCCGAGCTCGTTGGCCGCGACCCCGCGTCCGACCTCGCCGTGCTCAAGATCAAGGGGACGAACCTGCCGTTTGTCCGCTTCGCGCAGGGCGAGCCGGTGCGGGTCGGGGACTGGGTGGTTGCGATCGGCAACCCGTTCGGGCTCGGCGGCACGGTAACGGCCGGCATCGTGTCCGCGCTTCACCGCAACATCGGGGCGGGCGTCTACGACCGCTACATTCAGACGGACGCTTCGATCAACATGGGCAATTCGGGCGGCCCGATGTTCGATCTCAACGGCAACGTCGTCGGCATCAATACGGCGCTGATCTCGCCCACCGGCGGCAATGTCGGCATCGGCTTCGCGATTCCCGCGGATCAGGCGCAGCCGATCGTTGAAGCCTTGCGCAAGGGCCAGCGCCCGCAGCGCGGCTATATCGGCGTCAGCCTTCAGGCGATTACCGACGACATCGCGGCGGGCCTCGGCGTGCCGAAGAACCGCGGCGAGCTGATCCGCGGCGTCACCCCGGGTGCGGGCGCCGCGCGCGCCGGCATCCAGCAGGGCGACGTGGTGATCACCGTCAACAACCAGCCGGTGACCCCCGATCAGTCGCTTGCCTACCTGATCTCCAACGTAGCCCCGGGTACGCGCGTGCCGGTGGAGCTGATCCGCGGCGGCGAGCGGCGCACGGTGACCGTTACGGTCGGCGAACGCCCGACCGAGGAGGAGCTGGCCAGGCTCAACGGGGTCGAGGAAGAGCAGGACGTCAGCGAACCGGGCGAGACCGAACAGTCGACCAGCCAGCGTTCGGCCCGCGAAAGCCTGGGCGTCACCGTGCAGACGCTGACTCCGGAGATCGCCCGCACCCTGCGCCTTAACGACGTCAACCTGAAGGGCGTGGTCGTCTCCGGCGTGAACCCGTCGAGCGACGCGGGGCAGAAGCTCCAGCCGCGCGACGTGATCCTGTCGATCAACCAGCGCGCGACCCGCACCCCGGAGGAAGCGGCCGCGGCCGTTGCCGCCGCGCGCGCCGCCGGGCGCAGCAGCGTCGTTCTCCTGGTCCGCCGCGGCAACGCGCCGCCGGTCTATATCGGCATCGAGCTGGTCCGCCCGCGCTAAGCCGCGCGCCAGAGTGAACAGGCTTGCCGCCCCTTCTCCCTTGGGGAATAGGGGCGGCAGGCTTTTTCACGTGGGGAGCGCGCCTTGGACGACAGCAACAGCATCCTGATCGGCGCGGGGCCCGGCGGCGCGCAGCGGCTCGTTCTCTCCCGCGCCAACCGCCACGGCCTCATCGCCGGCGCAACCGGAACCGGCAAGACCGTAACGCTCCAGGGCTTGGCGGAGGGCTTCTCCGCCGCCGGCGTTCCGGTGTTCCTTGCCGACGTGAAGGGCGATCTTGCCGGCATCGCCATGGCCGGTTCCGCCACGTCCAAGATGCACGAAGCGCTGACCAGGCGCGCCGCCGATCTCGGCATCGAAGATTATGCTTATGCCGACAATCCGGCTGTGTTCTGGGACTTGTTCGGCGAGCAGGGCCATCCGATCCGCACCACCGTTTCCGAAATGGGGCCGCTGCTGCTCGCGCGGCTGATGGGCCTCAACGAAACGCAGGAAGGCGTGCTGTCCATCGCCTTTCGCGTGGCGGACGAGGAAGGGCTGCTGCTCCTCGAGCTCGACGATCTCCAGGCCTTGCTCACCTATTGCGCAACCAACGCCGCGCGGCTCTCGGCTGAGTACGGCAACGTAGCCAAAGCCACGGTGGGCGCGATCCAACGCCAGTTGCTGCAGCTCGATGCGCAGGGCGGCGGCCATTTCTTCGGGGAACCGGCGCTCGACATCCGCGACTTCATCGGCACCGACGATCAGGGCCGCGGCGTGATCAACATCCTCGCCGCCGACAAATTGATGGCGAGCCCTCGGCTTTACGGCACGTTCCTGCTCTGGCTCCTGTCCGAGCTGTTCGAGGAGCTTCCCGAAGTCGGCGATCCGGACAAGCCGAAGCTGGTCTTCTTTTTCGACGAAGCGCACCTCCTCTTCGCCGACGCCCCCAAGGCGCTTCAGGAGAAGATCGAGCAGGTCGTGCGCCTCATTCGCTCCAAGGGCGTCGGCATCTATTTCGTCACCCAGAACCCGATCGACATCCCCGACACGGTGGCCGGCCAGCTCGGCAACCGGGTGCAGCACGCCCTTCGCGCCTTTACCCCCAAGGAGCAGAAGGCGGTGCGCGCCGCGGCGGAAAGCTTCCGCGCCAATCCGGGCGTGGACGTCGAAACGGAGATCACCGAGCTCAAGGTCGGCGAGGCGCTGGTGTCGCTTCTCCAGCCCGACGGTTCGCCGTCGCCGGTGGAGCGGACCATGATCCGCCCGCCCCATTCGCGGCTCGGCCCGGTGTCGACCGGCGAGCGGGCGGTGTTCATCTCTACCTCGGCGGTTGCCGGAAAATATGAGGAGCGGGTGGACCGCGAAAGCGCCGAGGAGATATTGAAGGCACGCGCCGAGGAGGCCGCAACCGCCGCCGCCGAGAAGAAAGCCGCGGTTGAAGCCGCAAAGGCGGAGGCCGCCGCCGACAAGGAGCAGGCGCGCGAAGCCCGCCGCCGCAAGGCCGATCGCGGCCTGGGCGAGGAAATGGCGCTTCAGGTCGGCAAAGCGGTGCAGCGCCAGGTCGCCAACCGTATCGCCGGCTCGCTGGTGCGGGGGCTGCTCGGAAGTCTTTTCAGAGGCCGCTAAAGCTACCCTTCCGTCGCGGGTATGACGCGGAGAAGTGTCAGACCCTTTTCGCCTCGAACCAGCGGGTGATGTCGGGGAGACGCGTGGTGCGGACCCGCACCCGCTCGCGAATGGAGCCGATCGCCTGGTCGGCCGGGCGGCGCGATTCCGGCGTGAGGTAGCGGGTCGCATAGTCTTCGATCCGGGCGATCATCGCCGGGTCGGCCGACCCGCCGCCAAGCGCCGCGATGTAGCGCGAGCGGGACGAGGTATCGACCAGAGCTTCGACCTTCTCCCGGTTGCGCAGCGCGAAGTCGAAGGCGAGGTCCGGATGCTGCGACGCCACCGTGCTGACGATGCCGGAACTGTTGGTCGCACCCGGCTCGTCGGTGAGCGCAAGCTCCAGCGCCCGCCGGGCAAGCGCCGGATCGCGCGACGCGCCGAGCAAGCGATAGAGCGAGGCCTTGACCAGCGGGTTGGTCTCGGCCCGCGCCTGCGCGCGGAGGCGGTCCCAGCCCGAGGCATCCATGTTGCGCGCGACCACCGACAGAATCGTGGTGCGCAGGCCGCCGGCGGTGGCCAGCGGGTCGCCAGCGGCGTAGAGGCGGTTGGCCTCCGCCACCACCTTCGGATCGCCCATCGCGCCAAGCGTCGCGATCAGATCGGAGCGGAGCACCGGCACCGTCGGCGCTTCGCCCGCTTTCGGAGCCCAGCCGATCCGGTCAAGCGTCGGCGACAGCTTAGCCGAGGCGTAGCGCGCGACGGTCGCCTGCCGCGCCGGATCGCCGTCATACATTCCGTGAATGCTTGAGAGAATTCCGGCGGCGCGGCTGATCACCTGGCTCTTGGCGTTGGCCGGCACCGCGTCGACGAGGTCGAGCGCTTCGGCGGCCGATTGCTGGCCGGCAAGCCCAAGGCCCCAAGTGTCCGCCAGCAGCCCGGACTGGTCGATCGGCTTCAGCTTGGCAAAGGATGCGGTGAGCTTGTCGAGCAAGGACGGTGCGTAGAGCGTCCGGTAGTAACCGGTCTGGCCGCTGTTGACGACAACCGGGCCGCAGCCGGGCAGCGTCAGGCTCGCCGCCCCGCCTTCCACCAGGCCGCGCACTTCCGTGCCGCCGACCGTGGAAGCGATCACCGGCACCCGCCACGACAGCGGCGCCTTTTCCGGCCGGTCGCGGGTGAACTCGGCTTGGCGAAGGCTCACGCGCGTGCGGCCGCCGCTGCAGGTGGCGTCCTCCACCCGGATCAGCGGCACGCCCGGCTGAAGCGTGAAATCATGCGCGATCGCCGTCACCGGCTTGCCCGCCGCCTTCTCGATCTTCTGCCAAAGCTGGTCGGTCTGCGTGTTCCCAAGCCGGTAGGTGCGCATATAATCCTGCACGCCCGTCCGCCACGCATCCTCGCCGACATAATCCTCGAGCATGGTGATCACCGCTTCGCCCTTGGAATAAGTGATCGAATCGAACGCCTGGCTGATCTGCTCAACGGTGGTCAGCCGCTGCACGATCGGGTGGGTGGTCGCCACCGCGTCCTGGCCGATCGCCCCTTCCCGTGCGCCGATCAGCGCAAGCTCCGGCTCCCATTCCGGGTGGAGATCGTTAATCGCCTTGCTGGCCATCCACGAGGCAAAGCCTTCGTTCAGCCAAAGATCGTCCCACCAGGCCATGGTGACGAGATCGCCGAACCATTGGTGCGCCATTTCGTGCGCCGCGACCTCGAAGATGCGCTGGCGCGTCGCCTCCGTGGTGATCGCCGGATCGACGAGCAGGATCGACTCGAACGAGAAGATCGCGCCCCAATTCTCCATCGCGCCGAAGAACTGGCTGCTCCCCGGCCCCGCGACATTGTCGAGCTTCGGCAGCGGGTAGGGGGTGCCGAAATATTTGTTGTAATAAGGCAGGAGCTGCGCCGAGCTGTTCAGCGCCCAGCGCCCTTTCTCCGCGTCGCCAGCCTTGGTGACGACGCCGATCTCCGTGCCGTCGGCGGTGGTGGTGATCCGGTCGAAATCGCCGACGCCCAGAAACAGGAGGTAGGAGGACATTGCCGGGGTGGTCAGGAAGGTGACCGTCTTCATCCCGTCGCCGCGCGTCTCGACTCCGGCTTGCGGCATGTTGGACACGACATCGTCCGCCTGCGGAACGGTGACGGTCAGCGTGTAGGGCGTGCGGAACTGCGGCTCGTCCCAGCCCGGAAAAAAGCGGCGGGCGTCCGGCGCTTCGAACTGGGTGTAGAGCGCGCGCTTCTTTCCCGCCGGCGAATCGTAATCCAGCGCGAACAGCCCCGCCGCCTGGGTGTTGATCTTGCCGGCATAATCGAAGCTCAAGCGGTAGCGGCCGGGCTGCACGGCGCGGCCGAAATGCACGGTGGCGGTTTGCTTGTCCGCATCCACCGCGATCCGGCTGGACGAAAGGGCGATCGGCGCGACTCGGCCGTCCGAGGATAGGCTCGCGATATTCGCGCTCTTGAAGGTCAAGTCGGCGGCGTTGACCGTGATCGAATCTGTCGCCTGCAGCACGTCGACATCGACGGTGCTGAGCGCCGTGAACCGCAGGTTCGCCGCGTCGGGGGTCACCGAAATCGTATATTGCAGCGGCCGCGTATGCGTCGGGAGCTGGGTCGGCACCCGCCCCGCTTGCGCCGGCGCGGTGGCGGAGGCCGGGACGACCGGCTTGGACGCGGTGCTGCAGGCGGTCAGCGCGGTCAGCGAAAGCAGGGAAGCGGCAAGGGAAAGGCGCATGCGGATGGTCTCCGGGCGGTGGGGCTCCACCGGCCCTGCGCGGGCGCTAAACCCTTGTCAAATCAGTAGCCGAACAGCGGCGCCGCTTTGTGCCCCTGGAGGACGTGGGCCTTGAGCTCGGTCGGGCTCCACAGATGCTCCACCCCCGCTTCGGCCTGCTTGATCAGCGCAACGATGGCCGCATTGACCGGCGTTTTCCGGCCGAGATTGGCGCCGAGCTTCACCACTTCGCCGTTCAGCCAGTCGATCTCCGTCCGCCGCCCGGCCTTCAGATCGTCAGCCATGGAGGAGCGCGCGTGGCCGTCGATCTTCTGGACCTTGAGGAAGACGTTGTTGAACAGGAGGTTCGGCGCGGCGATTGCGTGGGGAAGGAGCTTGGGCGGCACCGGGCCGATCTGCGCCGGCTCGATCCCCGCAGCCCCCAGCACGTCCAGCGCTTCCACGATGGAAGCGGCGACGATGCGGCGGTAATCGCGCTCCTTCAACTGCTCCAGCAAGGTGCGGCCGGACAATGCGTTCACCGCATTGTTGAGGTTGATCAGCAATTTGCCCCAGGCGATGCCCGGCATGTTTGGGTGCAGCGTCAGCTTGGCCGGGCCGCCGCCGATCTGCTCGGCCAGCGCCCGAATCGCCGGCACATCCGCCGCGAAGAGCTCCCCCGCCACGCCTTTGTGAAAGCGGCCATTGCCCATGTAGGCGACGTTGAACGGCACCATGCCTTGAACGATCGTGAAGCCCCGCCGGCCGAGCGTCGCTTCCAGCAGCTCCACGTTGCTGACGCCGTTCTGGAAGGAGATGACCACCGCGCCCTTCTTGGCATGGCGGCCGATCTGCTTGGCGGCTTCTTCCGTGTCCTGGCTCTTGACGCAAAGCGCGATCACGTCCGCCTTGGCGAGCGCCACCGGCTTGGTTGCGAAGTCCACCTCCGCCGGGGAAAGCTGCGCGCGCCAGCCGCCATGGTCGCTCAGCGTCAGGCCGTGCTCGCTGATCGCCGCACCGATCCGCTCGCGCCCGATCAAGGTCACCGGCAGCCCGGCCGCCGCCCAGGCGCCGCCGACGAAACAGCCGACCGAGCCCGCCCCCAATATCGCAACCTTGCTCAAGCCGATGCTCCCTTCGCGCCCTAGGCCGCACCCTCTCGCCACAAGCGCATCCGCTAATCAACCATTTGTCTGCGCGCCTCTTTTGCGCAATCATGGCGGCACAGGGGAGAATCTTTACATGCTGCTTTTGCTCGCCGCATTGGGCGCAAGCCTGGACTTGGCCGTTCCCGCCCAGGCGCCGCAGGCGCTCGCCCGGCCGGGCAGCGCGATGGAAAAGGCGTGGGACGCGTGGGAAGCAGACCGCTTCGACGAAGCGGTGAAGCTCGCCACCCCGCTCGCCCGCGCCGGCAATGGCGAAGCGCTCTACCTGCTCGCCTCCGCGCACGATTTCGGCGTCGGCGCCAAGCAGGACCGGGCGGAAGCGGCGCGGCTCTATCGCCGCTCGGCCGACGCCGGCTTCGCCGCCGCTTACGCGCCGCTCGGCCTCCTCCACGAACGCGGCGAAGGCGTGCCGAAGGACATCGCCAAGGCCAACGCCCTCTACCGCGAAGGGGTGGACAAGGAGGACGAAACCGCCCGCTACTACCTCGCCAACAACCTCTACAACGGCTTCGGGATCGCCGCCGATCATGCCGCGGCGGTGAAGCTTGCCCGCACCGGCGTCACCGCCGGCGATCCGCGCGCAATGCACCTGCTCGGCATCGCCTACGATCAAGGGCTCGGCATCGCGGAGGACGACAGCCTTGCGGTCGACCTGTTCCGCCGCTGCGCCGATCTGGGCGAAGTGAATTGCGACCATAGCCTGGGCGTCATGCACGAACATGGCCGCGGCGTGCCGCGCGACCTGAAGCAGGCGCTGACTTTCTACGAAAAAGCGGCTGAGAACGGCAGCACGGGCGCCCTGGTCGCCGCCGGCGTCATTCATCGCGAAGGGGAGGCCGGTCCCGCCGATCCCGCCAAGGCGGTGGACTATTTCCGGCGGGCCGCCGACGCGGACGACACCGGGGGCATGTTCCAGCTCGCCGAAGCTTATCGTACCGGCACCCTCGGCCTTGCAAAGGACGCCGCCAAGGCGCTGGAGCTGCTCAAGGAGGCGGCCGAGGCGGGCGATTCGTCGGCAATGGTGCAGCTCGGCTGGATCTACGAACTGGGTGAGGGCGCGCGCGAAGACGCGGCGGTGGCCGTTTCCTGGTACCGCAAGGCGGCGGCGGCCGGCGATTCGATCGGCATCACCAACCTCGGCGTGATGTACAAAAACGGCCGCGGCGTCACCGCCGACCATAAGGAAAGCGTGCGGCTGTTCGAGAAGGCGGCGGCGCTTGGCGATCTGCGCGCCCAGATGCTTCTCGGCCTGTCCTATGTGGATGGCGAAGGTGTCGCCAAGGACCCGAAGAAGGGCTTCGACATGGTGGCCCGCGCCGCGGCGGCGGGCGAGCTGGAAGCGACCGCCGAACTCGGCCTTCTTCACCAGCTCGGCCTCGGCACCCGCAAGGATGAAGCAACGGCGGTGCGCTTGTTCCGCGAAGCGGCCGACAAAGGCGACGCGCGCGGAATGCGCTTCCTGGGCGCCGCTTATGCCGACGGGATCGGCGTCGCCAAAAGCAAGGAAGAGGCGCTGATCTGGCTTCGCAAGGCGACCGCGGCGGGAGACCAGGAAGCAGGGCGCATCCTGATGGCCTTGATCTTCGGTGGAAAGTAAGGCGGCTCAGCCCCGGCCGCGATAGCCGGGCACGTCCTGCCCCGGCACCCAAAGGCCCGCCGGCGGCTCGCCCGTTTGGAAGAAGACGTCGATCGGAATGCCGCCGCGCGGATACCAATAGCCGCCGATGCGCAGCCACTGGGGCTTCATCTCGGTGGCGAGCCGCTCGCCGATCCCGACGGTGACGTCCTCGTGAAAGCCGCAATGGTTGCGAAAAGACCCCAGGAACAGCTTCAGCGACTTGGATTCGACGATGCTGTCGTTCGGTGCATAATCGATCACGATGTGCGCGAAATCCGGCTGCCCGGTGACGGGGCAGAGCGAGGTGAATTCGGGCGCGGTGAAGCGCACCAAGTAAGGCCGGCCGGGACGCGGGTTCGGCACGTAATCTAGCTGGGCCTCTTGGGGAGAAGCGGGAAGGGCCGATGCGCGGCCGAGGTGGGTCAAGTCCATGGCCGCGCTCTTTAGGGGCTAGAGCGTCTTGAAGGAAGCAGGGGCGTCAGGCGCCGGGTGCGGCCTTCTTGCGCTCGGGCCCTTTGCCGCGCGGGCACAAGGCATGGGCGCAGCCCGCCGCCGCGCCGTCGCGCTTGCGAACCGGCCCTTCCTCGTCCGGCTGGGGAAGCTCGATCCACGCCGAGCCGTGAGCGGTGCAGATCTCCACGAATCGCCCGCTTCCTCCCGCCGCGGCGGCAGCCGGAGCGGCGCCGATCCCGAGAAGGGCGGCAACGGCCAGAGCAGGGGCGGCGCGGGCGCTCACATGCCCGCCAGCAAGGTGTTGCGGCGAAAGGCGCGTGCGGGCGGCGGCGCCGGTTGGCCGCGCACGGCGACGAAGGAAGCAGTGGCACCCGCGGGAAAACCGGAATCGCCCCCGCTTACCCGAAGCACCGTTCCGACCAGCGACTCGACCTGCTCCGTCGCCTCCGGCCAGCGATAACTCCGCCGGCCGCGATATTCGTGCCGCCAGCCTTGGGTCGGGGTGCCGTCGATCCCGCGCGCGGTGAAGGCGAAGTCCTCCGCTCCCCCCCGTGCGGAACCTTCAACACTCATCGCATTGCCGTTGGCGGCGCCGATACCGCCGTGGAAGCGGTTGGAATCGCCTGCTTCCAGGTCGAAAACGCCTTCGTCCAAGATCAGGGCAAAAGCAGCCGCGGCATCTCCCCCCGCCAATGCGGGATCGTTTCTGTAGCAGCGGTAGGTCCACCGTCCCGAGAGCATGGCTGCAACTCCACTTTGGCGCGAAGTCCATCCAACGCCAACAAGATACAACATTAGCGGAAGCAGGTTGAAGAATAAAGCGCGCCAGGAACTATTTGTAAGTTGCAAAAGGCGGCGTATAGTTCAGGCTCGAATCGTGGTTCAGGGTGTTGGCGTTTATTCAAGCTGAGCTTTTGGCGGTAGTATGAACTACTTCCGTCGATGGAGGAGCTTTGACTTAAAGCCAGTTAATACAAATAGATAGAAAAGGGGCAGTTCATGGCAACCAATCCGGCTCCGCGCGTTCGGCGCTCGATCCTCGATATTCAGCGGGATTATGAAAACGGCAACAAGACCGAGCTTGAAAACCTCGTTCGCGCCTGGCGCGGCATCAAAGCGCTCGATCCGGCCGACCTGAACTCCTTTTTCCTGATCGGCGGCTACCATGGCGAGCCGTTCCGCGGGCCCGGCGCAACCGACGGTCAATGGTGGGGCGGCTATTGCCAGCACGGCACCGTGCTCTTCCCCAGCTGGCACCGCGCCTACCTTTACCGGCTAGAGGAGGCTTTGCGCAGCATTCCCGGCTGCGGCGACGTCACTCTGCCCTTCTGGGACGAATGCAGCCCGGAATCGCTGAAGGGCGGCATCCCCAGCGTCCTCACCGACACCTACTTCCAGCTCGACGGCGAGTGGATCGACAATCCGCTGCGCTCCTTCGTATTCCCGGTCGACATCGTCGACACGGTGGTCGGCGACGATCCCGTCTACTCCAAGCCTGCCGGCTACCAGACGGTGCGCTACCCGCTCTCCGGCCTGGTCGGCACCGACGCGGATCGCGCGGCGACAGCGGCGCACAACGCCAAGTTCCAGAACCCGGCGCAGAACACGCTTTTGCTCAACGCCAACATCGTCGCCTGGCTGACCACCTCGCTCAGCTTCCCGCAGCAGACCGGGCCCAACGTGGTGAACGGCCTCGTCCATTCGAAGTTCGTGCGCTGCCTCGACGCGCCCAATTACACCTTGTTCTCCAACACCACGTCGCAACGCGCCTGGAACGCCACCCGAAAGGGAACGGAGCAGGTCGTCGCGCTTGAGAACCCGCACAATGCGATCCACCTGGCCGTCGGCGGCTTCGACGTGCCGAGCGTGTTTCGCGCGTCTTTGATCCCCGGCGCGAACGGCGACATGGGCGAGAATGAAACGGCCGGGCTCGACCCGATCTTTTTCTTCCACCATTGCTTTATCGATTACACCTTCTGGATCTGGCAGCGGCGCAACGGCTTCACCGACGCGTTCGACATCGACGAGACGGATCCCGGCGCGGTCTACAATCTCCAGAACGGCCCGAGCCCGCCCGCCGGCGCCGATCTCAACCAGCCCATGAGCCTGGAAACCCCGCTCAAGCCCTTCCCGAGCACGGACGGCGAGCGGATCATGATCACCAAGGAAACGATCAATATCGAGACCGACTTGGGCTACACTTACGGCCCGGGCTCGCTTGATCAATATGCGTCCAAGGACGCGGCCAAGGCGAACCTCCTGCTCGGCGCGGAGCCGGACAACAGCCGCATCGTCCATGTCGCCGGCCTCAACCGCGCCAAGATCAAGGGCTCCTTCGCCATCGCCGCTTATGCGGAGGTCGACGGCGTTCAGCAGCTGGTCGATGTCGATCCGGTGCTCAGCCGGTGGAGCGTGGAAGGCTGCGCCAATTGCCAGTCGCACCTGGAAGCCACCGCCGATTTCCGCGTTCCGGCGGATGTCGCGGAAAAGGTCCAGATCCGGGTCCACACCCGCGGCGGCATGCTCGGCGGAGAGGAACCGGACGCGGCCTCCGTCGGCTTCGTGAAAGGCGTGGCGGCGCCGCAGAGCCAGCCCTTCACCGTGGAAATCCGCTGACACCGGCGCGCGGGGCGGGGGAGCGATCCTTCCGCCCCCGCGCAAGCCATGAAAGGGCCGGAACATGATCGACGGCAAATGGACCTACCGCAGCTACCGCAACGATCCCGAATTGGTCGGCGACGACCCGCAAAAGGCGCTCGGCCTGATCTTCGGGGAAGGCGTGTTCAGCTTCACCGCTTTGAGCGAGCGCCTATTCGAAGGCACGCTCGACATGGGCGGCGGCTACCTTCTGGACCTCAGCGGCTCGGTGCTCGACGCGGACCAGCAAACGCCGGAATACGCCATCGTCGGCCTCGGCCGCGACGGCACGCCGACCGCCGGCTGGCGCTACGATTACCGCTGCGTCGACGGTTACGAATGGCCGGACGGCGTCGACCAGGTGCCCTCGCTGGTCGGCACGGTGGTGCGGGTCATCGCCCACGGCCCAACGTCTCCCGCGGGCGTCACCGCTTCCTTCATCGCGGTGCGCCAGCCCTGATCGGAGCGCGGGGGCTTTGAGGGAGCAGGCGGCCGTGGCATAGCCACCCGACATGATCAGGCTCCTCCTCGCTTTCTCCGCCGCCGCCGCTTTTGCCGCCCCCGCTTTCGCCCAGGCCCCCACCGCCGAGAAAAAGGACGCGGAAAGGCCGGTCCCGCCGCCCAACGTTTCCGTCACCCGCCACAGCGGCACCTTCGGCGGCCAGCGCGTGTCCTACTCGGCGACTGCGGGCGAAACCCACCTCAAGGCAGAGGACGGCACGCCCAAGGCCAGCATCTTCTCGGTCGCCTACGTCAAGGAACCGCGCGACCCGAACCGGCCGGTGACATTCCTGTTCAACGGCGGCCCCGGCTCCGGCTCCTTGTGGCTGCACATGGGCGCCTTCGGCCCGAAGCGGGTGGCGATTCCCTCGAACGCCCGGGACGACGGCGCGCCGCCCTTCCCCATCCTGGACAATCCGGACAGCCTGCTCGACGTCACCGACATCGTGTTCATCGATCCGGTCGGCACCGGCTTCTCCCACGCCCTCGGCAAAACCGACCCGAAGGACTATTGGGGCGTCACCGCCGACGCCCGTTCCGTGGCCGAGTTCATCCGGCTTTGGCTCAACGAAAACGGCCGCTGGAACTCGCCCAAATATCTCGGCGGCGAAAGCTACGGCACCACCCGCTCGGCGGCGGTGGTGAACGAGCTCGAAGGCCGCTTCAACGATGTGTCGCTGAACGGCATCCTCCTTATCTCCACCATTCTCGATTTCGGCGCCCAGGCGAACGTGCCGGGCAACGAGATGCCCTACGTCCTCTTTCTCCCCTCCATGGCCGCCGCCGCCCACCACCACAACAAGGCCCCCGCCGACGCCGGCACGCTGGAAAGCTTCGTCGACGAAGCCCGCCGCTTCGCCATCGGCGACTACGCCTCCGCCTTGCTCCAGGGCCAGGCGCTGACCGGCGAACGCCGCGCCGATATCCGCCGCCGCCTGTCCCGCTTCACCGGCCTTTCCGAGCAGTATCTGGAGCAAGCCGATCTCCGCGTCTCCGACAGCCGCTTCTACAAGGAACTTCTCCGCGACCGCGGCCTGACCATCGGACGTCTCGACGCCCGCTACACCGGCCGCGACCTGGACAATGCGGGGGAGGAGCCGGACAACGATCCAAGTTTCTACGGCATCGACGCCGGCTACACCGCCGCGCTCAACGCCTGGGTCCGCGATGGGCTGAAGTACAAAACCGACCGCCACTATACTACCATCGGTCCGGTCGGCGATTGGGATTGGAATTTGGGCGGCGGCGACTCGAAATATTACAAGAATGTCGCGCCCTATCTCGGCAAGGCGCTGCGTGAGAATAGCGGCCTGCGCCTCTTCGTCGGCCAGGGCTGGTTCGATTTCGCGACGCCCTTCTTCGGCGCGGAATACGCCCTTTCCCGCACCGGCATCCCCACCGACCGCATCGACTATCGTTACTACGGCTCCGGCCACATGATGTACGTCCGCGACGAAGACCGGGTGAAGCTAAGCCGCGACATCCGCGACTTCATCCGCAGGCGCTAAGCGCGGCGCTTCCAGCATATCCGTCATCCCGGCGAAGGCCGGGATCTCCCCGAGACCCGCCGTGCCCTAAAGAGCCGGTGCGCCGCACCAAAGCCGGCGACTACTCGCCTCGAGATCCCGGCCTCCGCCGGGATGAGGAGTAGGGCACGGGCATAAGGTCAGGCAGCCCCAAGCGTCGTCGGAAAAATCGTCATCCCGGCGAAGGCCGGGATCTCCACGAGACCCACCGTGCCCTAAAGAGCCGGTGCGCCGCACCGACGCCGGCGACTTCTCGTCCTGAAATCCCGGCCTTCGCCGGGATGACGTGTGGGCGCGGGCGTACGATCGACACGCGCCTCACCCGTTGATCGTCTCCCAAAGGTCGGCCCAAGCCGGATTACCCTCCTCGATCAAACGGACCTTCCAGGGCCGGTGCCATTCCTTCATCGCTTTTTCGCGGCGGATCGCTTCATCGATCGTCGGGTGGAATTCGGCGTGGATCAGTTGCTTGAGATTGTAGAGCCGGCAGTATTTGGAGCCCGTCCCCGCCCGGTGCTGGCCAACGCGCGCGACGATGTCCGCGGCGACGCCGATGTAGATCACGCCGCCGGGCTTGTTGGTCATGATGTAGACCCAGCCGCCCTTCATCAGCCGATGCCGGCGTAGCGCGGTTGGTGAAGCCAGCGCTTTTTCCGCGAGGAGATCCCGGCGTCGCCGGGATGACGAGCGCGGATAGTCCGCGCCGCTGGACAAGGCGCGGGCGCCGCGACAAGGGGAGGGGAACTGCTTGTTCCGGAGAAAGCCATGCGCCTGTCCCTCCTCGTCATCCCCCTCCTTCTCGCCGGCTGCGCGAGCGTGCCGCAGGGCCCGAGCCAGTCCGAGCGCGCCGCGCGCTGGTGGGCGGATGTGTCGGTGCTCGCCGACGACAAAATGGAAGGGCGGCTGACCGGCACGCCGGGCTATCAACGCGCCGCCGATTACGTGGTGGAGCAGGCGCGCCGCATCGGGCTCGAACCGGCCGGCGACAACGGCAGCTTTTTCCAGCGCATCGCCTTTGAAGAACAGTTCGTGGACCATGCCCGTTCGTCCGCGTCGCTGGTGGTGAACGGGCGCGAGACGAAGCTTGAGCTCCCCGGCGACCTTCTCGTCGGCCGCGGCGGCGGGCGGGTGCCGGATCGGGTGGACGCGCCGCTCGTCTTCATCGGCTACGGCCTCCACATTCCCGAAGCCGGCCATGACGATCTTGCCGGCGTCGACTTGAAGGGCAAGATCGCGGTGGTGGTGAGCGGCGGGCCGGAGAATATTTCGGGGGCTCTCAAGGCTCACGCCCGCCGCGACCGCACCCGCATCCTTGCCGAGCGCGGCGCCGTCGGCGTGCTGTCGCTGACCACATTGAAATCGGTCGAAACCCCTTGGTCGCGCTCCGTGGCGCAGGCGGGGCAGGGCGGCATGTATTTCGCCGACGCCTCCATCCGCGACGTGAAGACGCCGTTCGTGTCCTTGAGCTTCAACCCGGAAACCACGCAGAAGCTGTTCGCCGCGGCCAACCTCAGCTTCGCCGATCTCTCCGCCGCCGCCGATGCGTCGCGGCCGCTGCCCAAGGTGACCTTTAACGGCAATTTGCGCGGCAGCTTCAGCTCCAGCCAGCGCCAGGTCGTCTCCAGCAACGTCGTCGCGCGCCTGCCCGGCGGCGATGCGGCCTTGCGGGACGAGCATGTCGCCTTTTCCGCCCATCTCGATCATCTCGGCGTCTCCACGCCGATCAACGGCGACGGGCTCTACAATGGCGCCATGGACAATGCGGCGGGCGTGGCGGGCCTGCTCGACATTGCCCGCAGCTACCGGGCGCGCGGCAGCAAGCCGAAGCGCTCGATGCTGTTCGTGTTCGTCACCGCCGAGGAAAAGGGCCTGCTCGGCTCGCGTTACTTTGCGTTGCGCCCGACGGTGGACCGGCGCTCGCTGGTCGCGAACCTCAACTTCGACATGGCGCTGCCCATCTTCCCGCTGAAGAGCGTCATCGCGCTCGGCGCCGAGGAAAGCAGCCTTGGCGAAATCGCCGCGGAGGTCGGCCGTGCCCAGGGCCTGCCGCTGGTCCCGGACCCCTTCCCGGACCGGAACAGCTTCGTCCGCTCCGACCAATATAGCTTCATCCGCGAAGGCGTGCCGGCGCTCGCCTTCAAGTTCGGCTTCGCCAAGGACACGCCGGAAGCGGAGATCGAGCGCGTCTGGCGCTCGACCCGCTACCACGCGCCGTCCGACGATCTCTCCCAGCCGGTCGAGAAAATGGACGCGGTGCGCTTGCACGATTTCGTCGCGGAGCTCGGCTGGCGGGTCGCCAACGCGCCCGAGCGGCCGAAGTGGGACGACCGAAGCTTCTTCCGCCGCTTCGCGCAGGATTGAGCGTGGAGGCGTTGGTCTCCACCGAATGGCTCGCCGCCGAACTCGGCGCGCCGGACCTGCGGGTGATCGACGCCAGCTTCTTTCTGCCCACCGACCGGCGCGACGCCCGCGCGGAGTATGAGGCCGAGCACATCCCCGGCGCCGTGTTCATGGATTTGGACGCCGTCGCCGATCCCGCTCACCCGGCGCCGCACATGGCGCCGCCCGAGCATATCTTCGCAAGCCGGATGCAGGCGCTCGGCCTCGGCGACGGCAACCGCTTCGTGGTCTACGACAACAGCCCGCTGCACAGCGCCGCGCGCGGCTGGTGGATGCTGAAGAACTTCGGCGCGCGCCACGTGGCGGTGCTCGACGGCGGCCTGGCCAAGTGGAAGGCGGAAGGACGGCCGGTGGAGAGCGGGAAGCCGCAGGTTCGCCACGGCCACTTCACCCCGCGATTCCGCACCGACGCAGTGGTGGACAAAGCGGCGGTGCTGGATCTCCTTGGCGAGGAGAGCCATCAGATCGTTGACGCACGCGGCGCCGCCCGCTTCGCCGGCGCGGAAGCGGAGCCCCGGCCGGGCATGGCCTCCGGGCACATTCCGGGCTCGCGCAACCTGCCGCAATCGAGCCTGTTCAACGCCGACAACACAATGAAGCAGGGTGAAGACCTCCTCGCCGTCTTTGCCGCCGCAGGCGTGGATCTGGCTAAGCCGCTGGTCGCCACCTGCGGCTCCGGCATCACCGCCTGCGTGCTTCTGCTCGGCGCGCATCTGCTGGGGAAGAACGACGTCCAACTCTACGACGGCAGCTGGTCCGAATGGGGCGCCGATCCCGCAACGCCCAAGGCGACGGGCGCGGCATGAAGGGAAAAGGCGGCGGCCGGCGTGACACGCGCGTCGTTCAGGGCGGCCGCCGACCCGAATGGACGCAAGGCATCGTCAACCCGGCGGTGTGGCGCGCCTCCACAATCCTCTTCGACAGCGTGGAGGCAATGCACGCCGCTTACCCGCCACGGGCTGGGGTTCTCCAATATGGCCGCAACGGCACGCCCACCCACTGGGCACTTGCCGAGGCGCTGACCGAACTCGAGCCGGGCGCGGCGGGGACCAAGTTCTTTCCGTCGGGAGCCGCCGCGGTGGCGATGGCGCTGATGACGGTGCTGAAGCGCGGCGACGAATTGCTGATGGTGGACACTGCCTACGGGCCCACCCGCATCTTCTGCGACGACGTGCTTGCCGGGCTCGGCATCGCCACACGCTATTACGACCCGCTGATCGGCCGCGGCATCGAAGACCTGATCGGCGACAACACCCGCGCCGTGTTCCTGGAAAGCCCCGGCTCCTTGACCTTCGAGGTGCAGGACGTGCCGGGCATCTGCGAGGTGGCCAAGGGGCGCGGCCTCGTCACGCTGATGGACAACACCTGGGCGACGCCCTTGCTGTTTCCGGCGCTGCAGGCGGGCGTCGACTTCTCCATCCTCGCCTGCACCAAATATATCGGTGGCCATGCCGACGTCATGCTCGGTTCGGTGACCACCACCGAGGAGTGGTTCGGCCCGCTCGAACGCCGCAGCCGCGCCTTCGGGCAGACCGCTTCGCCCGACGATTGCTGGCTCGCCCTGCGCGGCCTCCGCACCCTTGGCGTGCGGCTCAAGCAGCATGGCGAGAGCGCGCTCAGGGTCGCGCGTTGGCTCGCCGGGCAGCCGCAGGTGGCGCGGGTCTACCATCCGGCTCTGCCGTCCTGCCCGGGCCATGAACATTGGGCGCGGGATTACGCAGGGGCGTCCGGTTTGTTCGCTTTCTCCTTCAAAGGCGGCAGCAAGGCCGACCGCGCCGCCTTCGTCGACGGCCTTCAGCATTTCGGCATCGGCTTCAGCTGGGGCGGCTATGAAAGCCTTGCCCTTCCGGTCGATCCGGAGCGGATTCGCACGGCAAGGCGTTGGGAAGGGGAGGGGCCGCTGGTGCGGCTCCACATCGGCTTGGAGGACGTGGACGATTTGATCGAGGATCTGGCGCAGGGTTTGGCCCGCTATGGGGCCGCGGCGTGAAGGGCCTGGTCGAAGGGCTGGGCGTCACCTGGCCGACTTATGCCGACTGGGCGTCGGCGGGTGTGGCGCTGCTGATCTGTGCCGCCGCGATCGGAATCGCCTGGCTCGTCTCGCAATGGGCCGGGCCCAAACTCACCCGCTTCTGGGAGCATCGCGCCGGCGCGCGCGGCGAAGGCCTTGCGCCCCGGATGAACGGCCTTACCCGCTACCTCGTCGTCGCCTTGATCACCGCCATTGCCCTCAACGTCGACGAGTGGCGACCGCTCGGCGCAATCGTGCTCGGCCTGGTTCTCGCCGCCTCGACCGCCTTGTTTGTCACCGGCCTGGTGCGCGGCGTCCAGACTCCGCGCTGGGCTGCGGCCTTGCTCGGCGGCGCGACCTTTGTCGGCCTGCTCGCCCGCTCGGTCGGTGGCTTGAAGCCGATCACCGACACAATGGACCGGATCGGCTTCGACGCCGGCGCGACGCGCGTGTCCCTGCTCACCATTTTCCAGTTCCTGCTCACCGCCGTTGCCCTCTACGCGGTGGTGAAGCTGCTCAACCGGGTGGTCGCTCACTCGATCCGCCGCGCTTCCGGCCTCGATCCCACCCAGAAGCTCCTCGCCCAGAAGCTTGCCGCCATCGCCATCATCGTCGCGGCCTTCTTTATCGGCATCGACTTTCTGGGCATTGACCTCACCGCGCTCGCCGTCTTCTCCGGCGCCTTCGGCCTCGCGGTCGGCTTCGGGCTTCAGAAGACCTTCGGAAACCTCATCGCCGGGATCATCCTGCTCATGGACCGATCGATCAAGCCGGGCGACGTGATCGTCGTCGGCGACAGCTTCGGCCATGTCTCCAAGATCGGCGTCCGCGCCGTTTCCATCGTCACCCGCGACGGCAAGGAGCATTTGATTCCCAACGAAAATCTGATGACTCAGGAAGTGGAGAACTGGTCTTATTCCAGCCGCGACGTACGCGTGCATATCCCGGTCGGGGTCGCCTACAGCTGCGACTTGGCGCTCGCACAAAAGCTGATGATCGAAGCCGCCAAGGCGTCGCCGCGTGTGCTCAACGCGCCGGAGCCGCGAGTCTGGCTTCGCGCCTTCGGCGAAAGCTCGGTGGATCATGAAATTCTGGTCTGGATCGCCGACCCCGAAGCAGGCGTCGGCAACGTCCAGTCCGAAATCCTCAACCACATCTGGAATTCGTTCAAGGAAAACGGCATCGAACTGCCTTTCCCGCAGCGCGATATTCATATCAAGGACTGGCCGGAGCCGCCTCCGCGGCCTGCGTCTTAAGCGGAAACGATCTCGCGTAACGTACCGAGCGCCTTGCGCAGTTCTTCGCAAAGACGCGCCGCCGCAGCCTTTACCGGCCAGCCGCGTTCTTCAAGCGTCACCAGCGCCTCAGCACCGGCGGCGGCCCAGCGGGCGGTCCGTGCCGCTTCCTCATCGAAGCGCCGCTGCACGATCGGCATGGCCGCTTCATAGGCCGCGCTGACCCGCGCCGCTTCGTCCAGCGCCGCGACATCGGGCGTTTCCGCCGCGCCGGATAGCTCCTCGACCAGCGACAGCACCTGGCGAAGCTGCGCGATTTCGGCGCCTGCATCGGCGGTGCCGTGAAGGAAAGGGGCGTTCTGGCGGCTCATCGCGCTTTGCCTACCCCGCTTTCGCCTAAGGAAGGCTAAACGCCCCGCTTGCCCTGATCTGAAAAGGCGTTCAGTTTCGCGCCTTCGGGAGGGGTATGATGTCGTTTCTAAACGAGGCTGCGGCGGCGGCGGGCGACAAGGAGCCGCGCACCGAACGCGGCCGCAAGACGCTGCGCAAGCTCATCGAAGCGGCGGCGGGCGAGTTCGGCGAGCGCGGCTTTCACGACGCGGCGATCACCGGCATCACCCAGCGCGCCGGCGTCGCCCTCGGCACTTTCTACACCTATTTCGGCTCCAAGGAGGAAGTGTTCCGGGCGCTGGTCCGCGAAATGAGCCGCGCCACCCGCGCCCATGTCGCCGAAGCGGTCAAGAACGCGCCCGACCGCCTCGCCGCCGAACGCCTCGGCCTCGAAGCCTTTATCGCCTTCGTCCGTCAGCATCCCGAACTCTACCGGATCATCGAGGAAGCGCAGTTCGTCGCCGAAGACGCCTACCGCGAACATTACCTCACCTTCGCCGACGCCTATCGCCGCAACCTCTCCGGCGCGCGCGGCCGGGGCGAGATCACCGACGGCCCGGACGAGCCGCGCGCCTGGGCGCTGATCGGGATGAGCGTGTTTCTCGGCATGCGCTACGGCATCTGGGACAAGGACCTGTCCCCCGCCGAAGTCGCCGATGTCGCCATCACCCTCGTTTCGGAGGGCCTTCGAAAGCGCGACGGATGATCGGCGACCTCCCCGACCTCCTCGCCAAGCGCGCCACCCTGTCGCCGCACGCCGTGGCGCTGGAGGAAGCGGCGACCGGCCGCGTGCTCACCTACGCCGAACTCAACCGCCGCGCCGGCCAGGCGGCGACTTTGCTCGCGGCGGAGGGGGTAGGCGAGGGCGACCGCGTCGCCATCCTCTGCCGCAACCGTTTCGCCTTCTTCGAATTGCTCTTCGCCTGCGCCAAGCTCGGCGCGATCCTTGTGCCCTTGAACTGGCGCATGCCCGCCGCCGAGCTCGACCGCATGATCGCCCACTGCGCCCCGGCCCTGCTCCTCCACGGCGCCGAGGACGAAGCCTGCGTCGCCGAACTCGCAGCGCCGCCACCCACGATAGCGCTCGACGGAGACTATGAAGCGCGCGCCGCCGCCGCCACCCCGCTCCCCGGCCGCGACACCTGGCCAAGCGCCGGCACCTGGTACCTCCTCTACACCTCCGGCACGACCGGGGCGCCCAAGGGGGTGATCTACACCTTCGGAATGGCGGTCGCGAACCTGGTCAATATCGGCTCGGCCATCGCCATCGCCGCCAGCGACACCACCGCCAATTTCCTGCCCTTGTTCCACACCGCCGGGATCAACCTCCACACCCTGCCGACCCTGCTCACCGGCGGCCGCGTGATCGTCCTCCCCGGCTTCGACCCCGACGCGATAGTGGCCCTCCTCGAAGCCCGCCGCCTCGACACCTTCTTCGCCGTTCCCACCGTCTACCAGGCGCTGGCCGACCACCCCCGCTTCGCCTCCGCGCCCCTGGAGCACGTCCGCCACTGGGGCTGCGGCGGCGCGCCCTTGCCCGACGCGCTCGCCGCCCGCTGCCGGCACATCGGCATCCGCGTCTGCAACGGCATGGGCATGACGGAGACCGGCCCCACCGCATTCCTCACCGCCCCCGCCGACGCCTGGGACCGGATCGGAAGCGTCGGCAAGCCCCAGCTCCTGGTCCGCGCCCGCATCGTCGACGGCGACGGGAGGGACGTCCCCGACGGCGAAGTCGGCGACCTGCTCTTCGCCGGCCCGGCCGTCACCCCCGGCTACTGGAACGACTCAGCCGCCACCGCCGCCGCCTTCACCCCCGACGGCTGGCTCCGCTCCGGAGACCTCGCCCGCCGCGACGCGGACGGCTTTGTCTTCATCGCCGGCCGCCGGAAGGAGATGTTCATCTCGGGCGGCGAGAACGTCTTTCCGATCGAGGTGGAGAATGTCCTCTCCGCCCACCCAAGCGTTTCCGCCGCCGCCGTAGTCCCCGCCCCGCACCCGCGCTGGGGCGAAGTCGGCCGTGCCTTCATTCAGCTCGCCGCCGGCGCGGGCGCCCCGCGGGAAGGGGAACTCGAAGCCTTTTGCCGCACTCGGCTCGCGCCCTACAAGGTGCCGAAAAGCTTCGAGTTCGTGCCCGATTTCCCCCGCACCGCCGCCGGCAAGGTGCAAAAGCACCTGCTGGGCTAGCGCGGCTTCATCATCCCCTTGCGCGCCGCCGTCCAGAAGATCGCGGCGAGGTGAAGCAAGGCGAGACCGGCGATCAGCGTGAGCGGAGTCGCCCAGCGGACGTACCCGAGGTGCGAAAGCAGCGCCCAGCCACTCAACCCCGCAAGCGCCAGGTTCAGCGTCAAAGCCGAGGATTCAAGGCTCACCTGCCGCATCAGCTCGTCCGCCCGCCGCCGCGTGGCGATGCCGATGGCCACCCCGCCGATCAGGCAAGCACCCGCGCCGATCGCCCAGGCGGTCAGATCCCCGCCTTTCTCCACCGGCGCCAGCGCCAGAAGGAGCAGAAACGCCCCGATCAGGATGCACGAAACCGCGCTCGGCCCAAGGCTCGCCCGCTGCTCGCGAAGCTCCTCGGCATCCTCGACGTTGAGGAACACGGCGCCCCCGCGCGGTGCCAGAGCGCCGATGCCGACGCCCACCCCCATCACGAAGTAGATCAGCCCGGCGACGATCGCGATGTGGACACCCGGATCGCCCGACTCCAGCCGCGATTTGCCGACCAGTTCCATGAACAGGATCGTCGACAACGCCCCCGCCGCCGCCCCGATCAAGAGCTTCAGCGCCTGGCGCCCCTTGTTCGTCTTCCCCACCGTCGCCGTCATTTTTCTTCCTCCGCTTCCCAGGTGTCGATGAAGAGCGAGTCCACCGGCACGCCGAACAGCTTCGCCATGCGAAGCGCCAGCGGCAGGCTCGGATCGTATTTGTCGGTTTCGACCGCATTCACGGTCTGCCGCGACACGCCCAAGCGCCGGGCGAGTTCGCCCTGGCTCCACCCCTGCGCCTCGCGCCAATGTTTGACTCGGTTCTCCATTGCGGCCGATGATGCTGTAAAGAGTGTTTGACTGTCAAGAGCTCTTTACAGGCCTGCCGCCGCGCTCGGAAAGCACTTGCGAATCAACGACGGCGGCTCTACCGCGCGTTCCACTGTATTATCACGGTGTAACAAAATGGCAGCCGCAACAACCATATCTGCGCCCATCGCGCCTACCCGCGACGCCGAATCGCTCACCGCCGATCTGTGCGCTGCTTTGCTGACTCCGAAGGATGCGGACGAGATGCGCCGCCTGCTCACCGATCTGTGCACCCCCGCCGAAATCCGCACCATATCGGAGCGCTGGCACGTCGCCCGCCTCCTGGCCGGCAGCGACATGTCCTACCGCGACATTCACGACGCCACCGGGGTCAGCACCACCACCATCGTCCGCGTCGCCCGCTTCCTTCGCCAGGAACCGCACCAGGGCTACCGAAACGCAATCGAGGCTTTGGGAGCAAGCAATGCTGGTTGACGACACGCGGCTGCACATCGCCATCCAGAAATCGGGTCGCCTGTCGGAGCTCAGCCGTGGCCTGCTCCGCGATTCGGGCCTCCGCATCCAGAACGGCAAGAACGAGCTCACCGCCCGGGTCGAGAATTTCCCCGCCGACCTGATGTTCGTGCGCGACGACGACATCCCGACCTTTGTCAGCGACGGTGTCTGCGAATACGGCATCGTCGGCGAAAATGTGCTGCAGGAATTCGCGCTCGGCGAAGCCGAGCCGCGCTTCGAGATCCTGGCGAAGCTCGGCTTCGGCCGCTGCACGCTGAAGCTCGCAGCGCCCGAAGCTACGCCCTACGATGGCCCCCGCTCGCTCGAAGGCGCCCGCATCGCCACCTCCTACCCGCGCATCGTGCAGGACTTCCTGGACCGGAACGGCATCCAGGCCAGCGTGGTGAAAATGAACGGCGCGGTGGAGCTTGCCCCGCGTCTCCAGATCGCCGCTTTCATCTGCGACCTCGTCTCCACCGGCGCCACCCTGGAGGCCAACGGCCTTCGCGCAGTGGAGGAAGTGTATAGCAGCGAAGCGGTGCTGATCCGCACGCGCAAGCCGATCTCCGCCGCCAAGATCGAGCAGGGCGACCAGCTCTTGAGCCGCATCGAAGGCGTGCTCGCTACCAAGGAATCGAAATACATCATGCTCAACGCGCCGGGCGAGGCGCTGCGCGAGATCACCGCCATCCTGCCGGGGGCGGAGGCGCCAACCATCCTGCCTTTGCACGGCCGCGCCGGCCATTTCGCGGTCCACGCGGTCTGCCAGGAATCGGTGTTCTGGGAGACGTTGCAGAAGCTAAAGGCGGCGGGTGCGTCGGCGATCCTGGTCCTCCCGATTGAAAAGATGATGATGTGAAGCGACTCGACTGGAGAACTTTAGGCGATGCGGCCCGGCGCGAGGCGCTTGCCCGGCCGGAGCAACGCCGCGACGCCGCCTTGCAATCGGCGGTGCGCGCCATTGTCGACGACGTGCGGGAGCGCGGCTGGGCCGGGCTCGCCGCCCAGGCGCTGCGCATCGACGACGCCTTGCCGCGCCGCATCACGGTCGCCGACGCCGCCGCCAAGGGCCGCGCCAAGCTTACGTCCGAACAGGTCGCGGCGATGGAGCTCGCCGCGCGCAACATCCGCGCCTTTCACAAGGGCAGCCTCCCCGCCGAGCACAAGGTGGAGACGATGCCGGGCCTCTGCGTCCGCAAGGTGTGGCGCCCCATCGACCGCGTCGGCCTCTACATTCCGGGCGGCAAGACCCCGCTTTTCTCCACCCTGCTGATGCTTGCCCTTCCCGCGCAGGCGGCGGGCGTGCGGGAGCTGGTGGTGACCACGCCGCCCGATCACCGCGACGGCGGCCTCGATCCGTTGCTCGCTTTCGCGGCGGAGCTGTGCGGCATCGACGCGATCTGGACGGCGGGCGGTGCTCAGGCGATCGCCGCTCTGGCCTTCGGTGCCGGCGACATCCCCCGCGTCGACAAGATTTGCGGTCCCGGCAACGCCTGGGTCGCCGAAGCCAAGACGCTGGTCGCCTCCCTCTCCGGCGGCCCCGCGGTGGACATGCCGGCCGGACCAAGCGAGCTGCTGGTGGTCGCCGATGACAGCGCCAATCCGGCAACGGTTGCCGCCGATCTCCTCAGCCAGGCCGAGCATGACGCCTCCGCGCAGGTTCTGCTGGTGACCCCGTCGCTTGCGCACGCCGACGCGGTGGAGGCGGAGCTTGCCCGGCAGGTGGCGCTGCTCCCCCGCCGCACGGTTGCCGAAGCATCGCTCCGCGAGGCAAGCATCGTTCTTGCCCTCAGCCTTGAGGAAGCGGTGGAAATCGCCAACCTCTACGCGCCCGAGCACCTGTCGCTCGCCGTTGCCGACGCCGAAGCGCTGCTGCCTTTGGTCCGCAACGCGGGCGCGGTGTTTGCCGGCCCGCTCGCCGCCGAGACCTTCGGCGACTACCTCGCCGGATCGAGCCACGTCCTCCCCACCGACGGCGCCGCCCGCGCCTGGAGCGGCGTCTCCGTCCACACCTTCCTGAAAGCCATGACCGTGCAGACGGTAACCCCCGAAGCCGCCCGCGCCATCGCCGCCCCCGCCGCCGCTCTGGCCCGCCTCGAAGGCCTCGAAGCCCACGCCCGAGCCGCCGACGCCCGCCTCACTCCCCCCTCCCCTTCAGGGGAGGGGCCGGGGGTGGGGCCTGTCGACGCCGCCGACAGCGGGGAGAAGGCACAATGACCCCCCAAGCCCAAACCCAAATCGCCGCCGCCCGCCTTCTTCACCCCTCCCCTTCAGGGGAGGGGCTGGGGGAGGGGCCTGTCGACGCCACGGACGCCGGGGAGAAGGCATGGTGACGGAAACTTCCCCCTCCCCAACCCCTCCCCTGAAGGGGAGGGGCTTTCTCGCCCAGCGTCTTGCCCGCCCCGAAATCCTCGCCCTTGCGCCGTTCGACATCGCCGCCAATGCCAATGACGCATTCGGAAGCGATGCGATCAAGCTCGACGCCAACGAAAACCCCTATCCGCCGCTTAGCGACGGAAGCCTCGCCGCCGGCCTCAACCGCTACCCGGAGCCGCAGCCGGCGCGGCTGCGCGGCGCGATGGCGGCGCTCTACGGCGTCGGCTCCCAAAACCTGATCGTCACCCGCGGCGCCGACGATGCGATCGACATCCTCGTCCGCACCTTCTGCCGGGGCGGGCTGGACGCGGTGTCGATCTGCACCCCGAGCTTTTCCGCTTACGCCCACTTCGCGGCGCTCGGCGGCGCACGGGTGATTGAGGTTCTGCTCAACGCTGACTTCGATTTCGATGCCGAACGATTCATTGACGCGGTGCGCGGCGAGGCAAACCTCAAGCTCGCCTTTATCTGCGCACCCAACAACCCCACCGGCAACCCGGTGCCGCTGGCGGACGTCGAGACGGTGGTCCGCGCGCTGCCGAACACCATCATCGTGCTCGACGAAGCCTATATCGAATTCTCCGAGCAGGAGAGCGGCGCCGAGCTTGCCGCCGCGACGGAAAACCTCGTGGTCCTGCGCACCCTCTCCAAAGCCTATGGCCTCGCCGGGGCGCGCGTCGGCGCCTTGCTCGGCCACCCTGACACCGTCGCGATGGCGGCGCGGGCGCTGCCGCCTTATCCGCTGCCCAGCCTGTCCATCGAAGCCGCCGTCTCCGCGCTCGCGCCGTCGCGCCGCGCCGTGCACGCCGAGCGGATCGCCCGCATCAAGGCGGACCGCGACCGCCTCGCGCCGCTCTTCGCCGCCTCGCCGATCGTAAACACGGTGCGCAACGGCGGCGGCAACTTCCTCTTCCTGGAAGTGGAAGACCCCGCCGGTCTCGCCCGCAAGCTGACCAGCCTCGGCATCCGCGCCCGCTTCCGCCCAAATGCCGCGCCCGGAGGCCTGCGCCTCACCATCGGCACCGACGCCGAAAACGAGGCCGCGCTTGCAGCGTTCGGAGTCTCGGCCACCGAAGAACCGGCCCGCCGCGCGGAGGTGGTGCGCGACACCAAGGAAACGAAGATCGCCGTCGCGATCGACCTCGACCGGCCAACGCCGCGCCGCATCGACACAGGCATCCCCTTTTACGACCACATGCTCGATCAGGTCGCGGCGCACGGCAATTTCAGCCTCGTTCTGTCCTGCGAAGGCGACATCGAGATCGACGCCCACCACAGCCTCGAGGACTGCGCCATCGCCTTCGGCACGGCCCTGTCGCGGGCGCTCGGCGAGCGGCGCGGCATCGGCCGCTTCGGCTTCTCCCTGCCGATGGACGAAACCGAAGCGCACGTCCTCATTGACCTGTCCGGCCGCCCCTACAGCGTCTTCGAAGGCAGCTTCGAGGCAAGCCACATCGGCGCCTACCCGACAGAAATGACCCGCCACATCTTCCGAAGCCTCGCCGACAGCCTCGGCGCCGCCGTCCACGTGCGGGTGACCGGCGACAACGACCACCACAAAACCGAAGCCTGCTTCAAAGCCCTCGGCCGCGCGCTGCGCCAAGCCGTCGGCCGCGAAGGCGACAGAAACGCCATGCCCAGCACGAAAGGGGTCTTGTGACCCATATCCTCCCCGCAAGCGGGGAGGATCAAGTATGAACCTCGTCATCGTCGACGTCGGCTGCGGCAATATCGGCTCCGTCGGAATTGCCTTCGAACGCTTCGGCCTTTCCCCAGCCGTCACCGGAGACGCCGAAGCCATCGCCTCCGCCGATAAGGTCATCCTCCCCGGCGTCGGCGCCGCCGGCTACGCCATGGAGCAGATCGACGCACGCGGCCTTGCGCCCGTGCTCAAATCCCTCACCCAACCGGTACTCGGCATCTGCCTCGGCATGCAGCTCCTCTTCGAGCGCAGCGAGGAAGAGGACACGAAATGCCTCGGCATCATCCCCGGCGAGGTCCGCCGCCTCGCCGCGGCGCCCTCTATGCCGGTGCCGCACATGGGCTGGAGCGCGCTCGACGTCGCCGACGAAAGCATCGGCCTTTCCACCGGCGACTATGTCTATTTCGCCCACAGCTTCGCTTGCGACGACGGCCCCTGGACCACCGCCTCCGCCGACTATGGCCGCCCGATCCCCGCCGCGGTGCGGAGCGGCAACTTCACCGGCGCGCAATTCCACCCGGAGCGCTCGGGGGAAGCGGGCGCGCGCTTTCTGCAAAGGTTCTTGAGCGCATGATCCTCTACCCCGCCATGGACCTGATGGGCGGCCGCGTCGTCCGCCTCGCGCAAGGCCGCTTCGCCGACGCCACCTTCTACCCCGGCGATCCGGCGCAAGCGCTCGCCGCCTTCGCCGAAGCCGGCGCGGAGTGGGCGCACGTCGTCGACCTCGACGGCGCGCGCGCAGGCGCACCCGTTCAGCACGACCTCCTCTGCGAACTTGGGCGAGCGGCGCCGCTCAAGCTCCAGGTCGCCGGCGGCTTCCGCACCGCCGACCAGATCGCCCGAGTCCTGGACGCAGGCGTGGAGCGTGTGGTGATCGGCAGCCTCGCGGTGAAAGAGCCGGAGCTGGTGCGCGGCTTCCTCCAGCGCTTCGGCGGAGAACGGATCACGCTCAGCCTCGACGTCCGCCTCATCGACGGCACCCCCATGGTCGCCACCCTCGGCTGGACCGAAGACAGCGGCCAAAGCCTGTGGGACATCGCCGCCCTCTACCCCGCCGCACGCCACCTCCTCATCACCGACATCGGTTGCGACGGGATGCTCGCCGGCCCCAACACGCAACTCATTGAAGAAGCAGCGAAAAAACTCCCCGAAGTTGCCATCCAGGCTTCCGGCGGCGTCGGCGACACGCGGCACCTTCGGCAACTTCGAAACTCCACCGCCGCCGCCGGCGCCATCGTTGGCAAGGCGCTGTGGGAAGGCCGCATCGACCTCAAGGAGGCGCTTCGTGCCTGCGCGTAGGATCATCCCTTGCCTGGATGTCCTCAACGGCCGGGTGGTGAAAGGCGTCCAGTTCCGCAACCACCGCGACGCCGGCGACATCGTCGAAAGCGCCCTGCGCTACCGCGACGAAGGGGCGGACGAACTGGTCTTCTACGACATTGCGGCAAGCGCCGAAGGACGCAGCCTCGACACCGAATGGGTGCGCCGCATCGCCAGGGTGATCGACATTCCCTTTGCCGTCGCCGGCGGCATCCGCACCCGCGACCAGGCCGCGGCCTGCCTCGACAGTGGGGCGGACAAGGTTTCGATCAACTCGCCCGCGCTTGAGCGGCCCGCCCTGATCGAGGAGCTTGCCCGCGACTTCGGAAGCCAGTGCGTGGTGCTCGGCGTCGACAGCTATGAGGCGGACGGCGATTACCATGTGAAGCAATATACCGGCTCCCCCGACGCCACCCGCGACACCGGCCGCCGCACGCTCGACTGGGTGCGCGAGGCGACCGAAAGGGGCGCCGGCGAGATCGTTCTCAATTGCATGCGCCGCGACGGGGTGCGCACCGGCTACGACCTGCCCCATAGCCGCGCGGTGGTCGAAGCCGCACCGGTCCCGGTGATCGCGTCCGGCGGGGCAGGGGCGCCCGAGCACTTCCGCGATGCGTTCCTGGAAGCCGGCGCAAGCGGCGCGCTTGCCGCAACCGTGTTCCACGACCGGATCATCCCTATCCCCGAACTCAAGGAGTTTCTCGCCCAATGCGGGATCGAAATGCGCCGTTAGCGCAAGCGGAGGTTGCCGGCCTTGCGTGGGCGAAATTGGACGGGCTGCTCCCTGTGGTCATCCAGGATGCCTCGACGGGCCGGCTGCTGATGCTCGGCTATATGAGCCCGGAGGCGCTCAGCGCCACGTTGGCAAGCGGCTTGGTCACCTTCCACAGCCGCTCCAAGGGCCGGCTCTGGCAAAAGGGCGAAACCAGCGGCAATCGCCTTCGCGTCCGCGCCGTCCACGAAGATTGCGACGGCGACGCCTTGCTGGTGATTGCGGACCCTGAAGGCCCCACCTGCCACACCGGCACGGAAAGCTGCTTCGGCGGCGAGGTCGCGGGCCCGGGTTGGCTCGGCGCCCTGTCGCGCGTCGTTGCCCAACGCGCCGAGGCGGGCGGTGAGGGGAGCTACACCAGCCGCCTGCTCGCCGAAGGCACCGCCAAGATCGCGCAAAAGGTGGGCGAGGAAGGGGTGGAAGTGGCCCTCGCCGCCGTCACCCGCGACGCTGCCGGATGTGCGGAGGAGACCGCCGATCTGCTCTACCACCTGACGGTGCTGATGCAGGATCGCGGCTACGGCTGGGAGGAAGTGATCGCGGTGCTGCGCGCCCGGCACGCGGCTTAGGCAACGCTCTCCATGGTCGCCACCGTCTGCTCGAACAGCTCCGGCGTCGCAGCGGCGATGACCTTGCCGGCGCTAAAATCGCCGCCGCCGCGCCAGTTGCCGATCACGCCCCCCGCAGCCCGGACGAGCGGGATGAGCGCGTTGTAATCGTGCGGCTTGAGGCTGTTTTCGACCACCAGGTCGATGCCGCCCGCCGCCAGCCGGGCATAAGCATAGCCGTCATGGCCGTAGCGGGCGGTGCGCACCTGCCCGCGCAGGCTCTTGAACGCGTCGCGCTCCGGCCCGGCAAACAGATAGGGGTCGGTGGTGGAAAAGCGCGCGTCGCTTAGGCTTCGGCAGTCGCTCGCCTTTGCCGCCGCGGTTTCGCTGCCGCGCGTCAGCTGCGCCTTCGCGCCCCAGCCGCTGTGAAGCTCGTCCAGCACCGGGGCGTCGATGATCCCAAGCACCGGCCTGCCTTCATGGAGCAAGGCGATCAGGGTCACCCAATTGGGCAGTCCGCAGGTAAAGGAGCGGGTGCCGTCGACCGGATCGAGGCTCCAGCACCACGGGCCGTTCGCTGCCCGGTCGGGAAATTCCTCGCCGGCGATGCCGTGGTCGGGATAGTGCGCTTCGATCAGGGCGCGCATCGCCCGCTCGGCCTCGCGGTCGGCGTCGGTGACGGGGTCGTAATCGGCGGCGCCGCCTTTGTTCTCGCTCGCACAGCCGGTTCGCCAGCGCGAAAGGGTTTCCGCCCGCGCCGCTTGGGCGAGGCGGAGGGCGAACGGGAGAAAGTCGGCAGGGGAGAGTGCGCTCATGGCGGCGGTCCTAGAGCCTCGCGCTGCTTAGGCAAAGGCGCGGGTGGAAAGCGGCGCGGCAATCCGGCTATTCCCGGTTGATGGCGAACCCGCACGACCTCGATCCGATCCTTGCCGAGGTGCCGGGGCTCAGTCACGGGACGGCTCGCCACAACCTGCTGATCCAGGGCGACAACCTGCCCGTGCTTAGGGCGCTGGCGCGAAGCCGTCCGGGGCAGGTGAAGTGCATCTACATCGACCCGCCTTACAATACCGGCGGCGCCTTTGCGCATTACGGCGACAGCCGCGCCCACGCCGACTGGCTTCAGTTCATGCGCGAGCGGCTGGAAGCGATGCGCCCGATGCTTCGCCCCGACGGAATCCTGTTCATCCAGATCGACGATTCCGAGCAGGCCTATCTTAAAGTCCTCGCCGACCAGATATTCGGCCGCGCCAATTATCTCGGCCAGTTCGTCTGGGAAAAGAAGCGCAAGCCGAGCTTCCTGCGTGCCCATCTCGCCAGCGTTACGGAGACGATCCTGGCCTACGCGCTCGACCGCCGCTTGGCGCCGCCCTTCGTCGGGGGCACCACCACGGCGGGCAAAAAATACCCGCTCAACAATGCCGGCAATCCGCTCGCGACGCTGACTTTTCCGGCCGAAAGCGTCCGCTTCGGCTGCGGCGACGGGGCCATCGCGGCGGGGGACATGTCCGGCGGCAACATCGTTACCGAGCTGCTCGATCCGGTCGAGGTGGTAGGCGGCACCAACGCCGCCGCCTTCCGCCTGCGCGGCGAATGGCGTTATTCGCAGGTCAGGCTCGACGCGCTGCTGGCCGCGGGCGAAAGCGTCACGATCAGCAAGGTGCCGTTCCGGCCGAACCACGTCCGGGCCGGCGGCGACGCGAAGATCCTCAAGAACCTCCTGTCGGCCGCCCACTACCCGGTCGGCACCTATGAAGACGGCGCCGCGGAATCCAGAGCGCTCTTCGGCCGCGATGCGTTCGATTACCCGAAGCCCGAAGCCCTGCTCCAGCTGCTGCTTGGCGCGGTGACGAAGCCCGGCGACATCGTCCTAGACGCCTTCGCCGGCTCCGGCACCACCGCCGCCGTTGCGCACAAATTGGAGCGGCGATGGATCGCGATCGAGGTCGGCGCCCACGCCCACACCCACATCGCGCTCAGGCTTCGCAAGGTGGTGGACGGCAACGATCCGGGCGGCATCACGGCAGCCACGGCATGGAGCGGCGGCGGCGGCTTTCACTACCTGGAACTGCAAGGCTGAAGAAAATGGTCGGGGAGAGAGGATTCGAACCTCCGGCCCCTGCCTCCCGAAGACAGTGCTCTACCAGGCTGAGCTACTCCCCGACCGGATAACGGCGCTGGACGCCGACCGGGAGACAGGTGGCGAGCCTATAAGGAGGCCCCAAGCGAAGCGCAAGCGCCCGTTCTAGCGGCCGATGGCGGCAAGCATCTCGGGGATGGAGGTGAACTTTTCGCGCGGGCTGCCGGCGCGGGCGCGGGCGATCTCTTCCGCTTCGATGCGCTGCCAGTCGCTGAAGGCGACCGGCTGTGCGCCCCGCCCGGCGAGCAGCGCGTCGAGCGCCGCGCCGCCGCCTTTGCCGCTGTTGCCTGTGCCAAGCGCCGCGTGGATGGTCTCGGCGACTTCGAAGCCGTCGGGACGGTTGGTGCCGATCGTGCCGGTCGGCCCGCGCCGCGCCCAGCCGACGCAATAGAGTCCGTCGCCAATCACCCCGTCCTTGTTGGCGAAGCGGCCGCGGCCATGTTCGTACGGAACGCCGGCAATCGGCGGCGTCTGGTAGCCGATGCAGGTCACCACCATGCCGCAGGGGATCGAGTAGGTCTCGCCGGTGCCGACGGACCTCAGGTCCTCGGTAAGCGCGGTGCGCTCCACGACGAGCCGTTCCACCTTGCCGTCCCCTTCCACCGCCACCGGCATCGCGAAGAAATCGAAATCGATCGTCTTGCGCTTGGCGGGCTGGGGCCGGGCGAAGTCGCGCAGGTGCATCACCGACTTGCGCATGCCGGGCTCGAGCAACGCGTCCTCGGCTTCGGGCGGCAAATCCTCCCCGTCGACCCGGGGAGCGGCGTCGGCCAGGTGGCCAAGCTCGCCAAGCTCCTTGGGGGTCATCGCGATCTGGTGGGGGCCGCGCCGGCCGAGGATGTGCACAACCCGGATTGCCGAACCGGCCAGTGCGTTGAGGGCGTGGCGGGCGATGTCGGAGCCGGCGAACTCCTCGGTGGTCTTGGAAAGGATGCGCGCAACGTCGAGTGCGACATTGCCGTTGCCGATCACCGCCGCCGCGGCCACGTCCAAGGGCGGCGCAAGACCGGCGAAATCGGGGTGGCCGTTATACCAGCCGACGAAGGCGGCGGAGCCGACCACGCCGGGCAACTCGCTTCCCGGAATGCCGAGCGGCCGGTCGTCCGGCGCGCCGGTGGCGAGGATCACGGCGTCGTAACGGTCCTGGAGCTCGGCAATCGACACGTCTTTGCCGACGAGCACATTGCCCACGAAGCGCACATCGCCCGACAATGCGACCTTTTCGTACCGCTTCGACACCGCCTTTATCGACTGGTGATCCGGCGCGACGCCCGATCGGATCAGGCCGTAGGGAACGGGCAGCCGGTCGATCATGTCGACGCGAACGTCGGCGCCATATTGCTTTTGAAGCGCCTCGGCCGTGTAGAAGCCTGCCGGGCCGGAGCCGATTATCGCCACGTGCCGCATCGCCTGCTCCCTTGCCGCCAGGCATGCGATGCTAGCGCAGCCTCGCGAGGAGGCAAGCGGCCATCGTAAGCCGCCGTTCAGCCGCGCGATGTTAGGAGCAAGGGATGCAAAAGATCCTCCTCCCGCTCCTCGCGGCCTGCCTCGCGGCGCCCGCCATCGCCGCTCCCGCCGACTCGCATGGTCTCAAACCTGTCGTCGAGGCGGAGCAGGCGCGCATTCCATTTCCCGGCTTCCGGATCCGCAACTTCCGCGCGGAAGGCCGCGACACCGTTTATCTCCAGGACCAGAGCCGCAACTGGTACCGCGCCGATGTGATTGGGCCGTGCCTCGATTTGCCCTTTGCCCAGGCGATCGGCATCGACACGCGCGGTTCGAGCAGCTTCGACCGTTTCAGCGCGATCATTGTCGGCGGCGAGCGCTGCCCCTTATATTCGCTGACGAGGAGCGCCGAGCCGCAGAAGAAGCGCAAGGCGAAGAAGAACGGCGCCTAAGCGGCTCAGGCCTTGCCGCCGCCGCTCCGGTCTTCCAGCATCTGGGTGCCGTGGCGGCGAAGCAGGCCTTCTACCTTGCTGCCGAAGAAAGACAGAAAGCCGGGGAGCTGCACCTCCAGCCGGACGACTTTTTCGCCGACGTCGATCTTGGCCGAAACGTCCTGACCCATCGCCTGGACCTTGAGGTCCATCCGGTCGCCCGTCCAGCCCGACTGCACTTGCGCCCCGGCGGGGAGGTGGTCGCGAAGCTTGCCGATGCCGCCGGCGATCCGGCTTTTCGCCTCCGCCGCGCCCAGGCTGTGGGGCAGATCGACAACGATCGGCTTGGTCATTCTTGCTCTCCCGCTTCCGTCTAATCCCCTGAACATGGGGCGGGCGCGGCGAAGCGGGAAGGGGCGTCCCGCAATCGCGCTTAAGCTTTCGCTAACCACGCGCCTCAACCTCCCATCAACCCGCTCCTCCTATGGCGGTCCCCTCTCGCTCTACGCTGTGGCGAACAAAGGACCGGTTTCATGAAGGCGATGCAGCGGTTGAAGGCGTTTATGAAAAGCGAGCGGGGCAACGTGCTTGCGATGGGCGCGGCGGCCATGCCGATGCTGCTCGCTTCGGCGGGCTTCGCGGTAGACACCATTCAGCTTGCGATGATGAAGCGCCAGATGCAGCGTGCCGCCGACTCGGCCGCGATCGCTGGGGCCTATGCGGTGACTCAGGCCCCGACGACCACCTCCGAACAAAGCTTCGCCAGCTCTGCCGGAACCATCGACATCGCCAAGAACAAGACGCCGACCCTGATTGGGGTGCCGTCAATCGTCGCCGGACCAAGCCTTGGCTATGCGAAAACGGTGAAGGTCGATCTCGCCGCCAAGCCGCGGCTGCCGTTCATGGCGATCTTTACCCGCGCCCCAACCAACGTCACCGCCACCGCAACCGCGGCCCTGGTGAGCAGCGGCAGGTTCTGCCTGCTGTCGCTCTACAACGACGACGATCGGCCAGGCATCGCGGTGACCGGCAACGCAACGGTTAACCTGGGCTGCGGCATGGCGACAAATGCCCGTGGAACCAACGCGGTCAGCGCCGGCGGCAGCTCAACGGTAACGGCATCGCCGATCATGGCGCCGGGCGGGTTGCAGGCAAGCACCAGCTACACAACGGGCACCAAGCTCCAGCCCTATAGCGCCGAGCAGACCGATCCCTTTGCCCATATCGGCCTGCCCAGCTTCGACGTGAGCAACTGCCCGGCTCTCGAGATCAAAAAGAACGATCCCGTGCGTACGGTCAGCGGCGGCTGTTACTCCAGCATGGACATCAAGGGAGCCGTCACCTTCACAGGCGAGGTGGTCGTTTATGGCGGTAACATCAATTTCGGCGCGGGTGCGGAAGTCACCGGGACCGGCGTTACCTTCTTCCTAACCGGGCCGGGTGGCGCCGCGGGTAGCGTCGACGCCGGCATTTTCGACACGGACGGCCATCCGCAGCTGAACCTCACCGCACCTTCGTCAGGTACCTATAAGGACATCCTCTTCTACCGCGACAGGCGCGCCGCCCAGGCGGACATGAAGTTGAACGGCAACGCCCAATCCACTTTGTCCGGCGCATTCTATTTCCCAACCGCCGACGTGACGGTGAACGGCAATGCCGGATTCAAGGCGGAATGTTTCCAGATGGTGGTGCGCCGCGCCATCTTCAGCGGCAACGAGCGGCTGAACAACAGCTGCACCCGCGCCGGCGGCCCGCCGAGCTTTCAGCTTCAATATGTGAGGCTGGTGAAATGAACCTGCGCCGCATGCTTCAGCCGCTGCGCCGCGACCAGCGCGGTGTCAGCGCCGTCGAGTTCGCCTTTCTTGCGCCGATCCTGTCGGTGCTGATTGTCGGAATGATCGACTTCAGCTCCGGCATTTCGCAACGTTTCACCTTGCAGTCGGCGGTGAACCGCAGCCTTGAGATGGTGCAAGCGAACCGCGTGGCGGTTAACGCTGCGGGAACTGCCGATTATTCCTTTCTGAAGCAGGAAGTGGCGACGGCGGCTAATATTCCGCTCGCCAACGTGACGCTTGAACAATGGCTCGAATGCAACGGGGCGAAGCAGGGCAGCTACACCGGCACCTGCGCCGACAATACGGACATGGCGCGCTACCTCGAACTGAAGGCAACCAAGCCGTTTCGGGGCAAGATGTTCATCAAGTCGATCACGCTCACCGCCAAATCCGCAGTGAGGGTTCAATGACGTTGTTCCAGATCCTTCGCCGGTTCCGCCGCAACAAGCGCGGCGTCGGCGCCATCGAATTCGCGCTGATCGCGCCGGCTTTGCTCGGCATGCTCGTCGGCATCACCCAGCTTGGCAAACTCTATTTCGCCCGCGCCGACCTGCGCAACGCGGTCGCCTACGGCGCGCGGCAGGCGCAAATCTACCCGCGCCCGCAGACGACGGCGATCTCCGACGCGATCAGGGGCAAGATGGTGCGGATCGACAAGACGCGCGTAACCGGCCCCAACATCACTTACGCAACGGACGCCAACGGCTTCGATTATGCGCAGATCGAAGTGCAATATGCCGTGAAGCTCAACTTCGCGATCTACAAGCCGCCGCCCGTTACCCTGATCGAGCGCCGGCGCGTCTTTCTTCAGCCCATCAGCTGATCGGCCGCCCTTGCCCTCCCCGGCGGCGCGCGGCACAAAGCCGGCATCGCCGCCGAAGGAGCATCGCTTGACGGACCGCCTGCCTGAAGAGCCGCTCCGCCGCGACATCGGATTTTTCGGCTCGGCTTTCCTGTCGTTCAATGGCGTGGTCGGCGCGGGCATCTTCGCCCTTCCCGAGAAGCTCTACAGCCAGTTCGGCGCGTTCAGCCCGTTCCTGTTTCCGCTGTTCGGCCTCCTCGTCCTGATCATCGCCATTCCCTTCGCGCGGATGGCGTCTCTGCATCCGGTGTCCGGCGGACCGGTGGTCTACGCGGCGAGCTTCGGCCGGACCGCGGCCTTTCAGGCGGGCTGGATCTACTACGTCGCGCGTGCCGCCGCGCTTGCCGCAAACACCACGGTGCTGGTCACCTACCTCGCCCGCTGGTGGCCTGGCTTAGCCGATGCGGTCCCGCGCGCGGCGGTGATCCTCCTCGTGTGCGGGCTGCTCACCTGGGTCAACATCGTCGGGGTGAAACGGGCGGTGCGCTTTCTTGATGCGCTGACCCTACTGAAAGCGGCGCCTTTGATCCTGGTGGCGATTCTCGGCCTGGTGATGGCGGGCGGCGCGATCGAGCCGCCGGGCCCGCCGCCGCCGCTTACCCAGCTTGAAGCCGCCGCGCTGCTCATTCTCTACGCCTTTGTCGGGTTCGAGAATTCGGTCGTGCCGGCCGGCGAGACTGCGGACGCGAAGCGCACCATTCCGCGCGCGCTGATCGCCACCATAGTCGCCACCGCCTGCCTCTATTTCTTTGTCCAGCTCTCCTACGTCGCGGTGATGGAGCCGGGGCAGGGGGGTGACGCGCCGATGATCGCATTCGGCGCCGCTTTGATGGGCCCGATCGGCGCCGTGCTGCTGACCGCGGCGGCGATCTTCTCGCTGCTCGGCAACATCAGCGGCGGAATGACGGGAAGCACCCGCACCACCTACGCAATGGGCCGCGACGGCCTGCTCCCCGGCTGGTTCGGGCGGGTGAGCGAGCGTTATGCGACACCCGCCAACTCGATCCTGTTCATGGGCGGCCTGATCGCGTTGCTTGCGCTGAGCGGAAGCTTCGTCTGGCTCGCGGTGATGAGCACGCTTGCCAGGATGATCGTCTACGCCCTTTCCATCGCCGCCTTGCCGAAAGCGAGTCGCGGAGAGGCGCTTCGCCCGTTGATGTGGCTGATGGTCGCCGCCGCGCTTTGCGTCTGCGCCTGGGCTGCCTTTCAGTCGGACTGGAAGGCATGGCGCGCTTTGCTCGTCCTGGCCGCGGCGGGTACTCTGCTGTTCATCGGCGCGCGTGTCGCGGCGAACCGGCAGCCGGGCTGAGGCCTCAGGCCGGCTCCAGCTCCGCCGCCACCGTTTCCTCGATCCAGCCGCCGCCCAGAACGCGGTCGCCGTCGTACAGTACCGCCGCCTGGCCGGGGGAGACGCCGTATTCCGGCACCTCGAAGTGGATGCTGTTGCCGTCGAAGCGCACCGGAGCAGGGCGAGCCATTGAGCGAACCTTTGCGGAAAGCCCCTCGCGCTGGTCTTCGCCGAGCCAGTTGATCGCCGACAAGTGCGCCGCCCGGATGGCAAGCGCCCGCTTCGGCCCGACCACCACCCGCCGCGCGTCCGCATCGATGCGGACGACGTAGAGCGGCTCGGGCTGGCCGCCGATCTCCAGCCCGCGGCGCTGGCCGACGGTGAAGTGAATGAGGCCCTTGTGGCGGCCGAGGACCCGGCCGGAAAGATCGACGATGTCGCCTTCCTGCGCCGCTTCCGGGCGCACCTTTTTCACAACGGCGGCATAGTCGCCGCCGGGAACGAAGCAGATGTCCTGGCTGTCCGGCTTGTCGGCGACTAGCAGGCCGAGGTCCCGGGCGAGCTCGCGCACCAGCGGCTTGGGCAGGTCGCCGAGCGGGAAGCGCAGGTAATCGAGCTGGTCCTGCGTGGTCGCGAACAGGAAATAGCTTTGGTCGCGCGCCGGATCGGCCGCGCGGTGCAGTTCGGCGCCGTTGGGGCCAATGACGCGGCGGACATAATGGCCGGTGGCGAGGCAGTCGGCGCCGAGGTCGCGCGCCAGGCCGAGCAGATCGGTGAACTTCACCCCCTGGTTGCACGAGATGCAGGGAATGGGGGTGCGGCCCTTCATATATTCGTCGGCGAAGCGCTCGATCACGCCGCCGCGAAAGGCGCTTTCATAGTCGAAAACATAATGGGCGATGCCCAGCCGGTCGGCGACTGTCTTGGCGTCGTAAATGTCCTGGCCGGCGCAGCAGGTCTTGGTTTTGCCGATCGCTTCGCCGTGATCGTAAAGCTGGAGGGTGACGCCGATCACCTCCGCGCCGGTGCGGGCGGCAAGCGCGGCAACCACCGACGAATCGACTCCGCCGGACATGGCGACAACGATTCGAGCCTCTGCAAGCGGGCGGCTGAGCTGAAAATCCACGGACATAACAGGCGGGTACATAGGGGGCGGGGGGCGAAAAGCCCAGTGCGTGACGGGCGCGGGACGTCGTTACCAGCTTTTCAACCTTCTTTGCGTAGAAGCCTCGGAATGGACTTGAGCTTCTTCCGCCGTGCCGAACAGCGCTTCGCAAGCCGCACCGCCGCGCATCCCGATTGGGGGATGTTCTCGGCGATGCTGCGCGCGCAGGCCGCCTCGACTCCGGCGGCGCGGGCGCAGGCGGTTGCGCCGGCGCCTCGGGAGGTTCCGGACCCATTGGCCGAAATCCTGTCCGCCGGCCCGTGCTGGCGTGCAGCGGTGGCCGCGCTGGGCGGGAGCTTCAATCCCGGTGTGGCGCGGAAAGGCGTCGTAAACTGAAATGACCGTGCCGTTTACCTTGCGGTTTCAATCTTCCTTCAAGCCGGCGGGGCTACACGCAGGTCTGGGGAAGGCAAAAACGCCGGGAGCGCTTTGAGGTGGGAATGATCGAAAATCAGAAAATAAGGCCGGCGCAGGTAATCGGGCCGCTGGGCGAGCCGCTGACCCTGGACTCGCTGCCCAAGCCGGGCACCAGCCGCTGGGTGGTGCGGCGCAAGGCGGAAGTGGTGTCGGCGGTGAATGGCGGGCTCCTGTCGGTCGACGAAGCCTGCGACCGCTACGGCCTCACCCTGGAAGAATTTGCGAGCTGGCAGCGGGCGGTTGACCGTTCGGGCATGCCCGGCCTGCGCGTGACTCGCATCCAGCATTACAAATCCCTCTACGAGCGCCAGCAGAAGTTCTGATTGCTCCGGCGCCCAGTCGCGGGCGCAGCGGTTTAGTGAAAGTTGCGGCTTTTGACCCGGATCGTATCCGCCGGGTTCTGTACCGAACGGTCGGCGATGCCTTGGGGTGTCGCCGGCCGTTTCGTTTTGTGGCGCGGGTCGGGTCCGGAGAATTTCGCGCCGTCGGCGGGGCCGGTGCGGTGCGGGAATTCGCGCTCGCCGACCGAGTGGAGCAGCGGCGTCAAATCCTCCATCCGCGCGGTGATGACGTGGATGATCTCGCCCTCGCGCTGAACGACGCCCTTGATGCCGATCATCGAGGCGGAAAGCACGATGCGGCGCTGCGCCTCGAAGCGGTCGGGCCAAAGGATCGCGTTGGCGACGCCCGTTTCGTCCTCGATAGTGATGAACAACACGCCCTTGGCCGAACCGGGGCGCTGGCGGATGAGGACCACGCCGGCCACCGTTACCGGCTTTCCGTCCTTGGTGTGGGCGAGGTCCGCGCAGCGTGTGACTCCGCGCCGGTCGAGTTCGGGGCGCAGGAAAGCGAGCGGGTGCGCGCGTAAGGAAAGCTGCAGCGCGCGGTAATCCTCCACCACTTCGCGGCCTTCGGTAAGCGGCTTAAGCGCCACGTCCGGCTCGCGCCCTTCGGCGGCAGCGAAGAGGGGGAGGGGCGCTTCGCCAAGGCCGCGCACCTGCCAAAGCGCCTGGCGCCGGTCGACGCCCAGGCTGCGGAAGGCGTCGGCATCGGCAAGTTTCTCCAGTTCGGCCAGCGGCACCGCCGATCGGCGCCAGACATCTTCGATGGAGGTGAACGGTCGCTCGGACCGCGCGGCGAGGATCTGCCCGGCATGAGCGTTTGAGAGGCCGCGGACCATCCGCAGCCCTAAGCGGAGGGGAAGGTACGCATTGTGCCTCCCCAGCGAAGATGGGGAGGGGGACCACCCGAAGGGTGGTGGAGGGGTAGCTGCCGTGGAGTTCGTGGTTTGAGCGGGAACCGCTGAATCCTCAACCGTTACCCCTCCACCATGCTTCGCATGGTCCCCCTCCCCACGCTTCGCACAGGGAGGCAGGGGTTCTTCCTCCACCATCGTGTCCCACCGGCTTTCGTTGATGCAGGCCGGCCTGATCTCCACCCCATGATCCCGCGCGTCGCGGACGATCTGCGCCGGCGCGTAGAAGCCCATCGGCTGGGCGTTGAGCAAGGCGGCGCAGAAGATGTCCGGGTGGTGGCATTTCATCCAAGACGAAGCGTAAGCGATCTTGGCGAAGGAGGCGGCGTGGCTTTCGGGAAAGCCGTAGCTTCCGAAGCCTTCGATCTGCTTGAACGTCCGTTCGGCGAATTCGCGCGGATAATGGCGGGCAACCATGCCTTCGATGAGCTTGTCGCGAAAATGGGTAACGCCGCCGGTATATTTGAACGTCGCCATGGCGCGGCGGAGCTGGTCGGCCTCGCCGGGCGTGAAGCCGGCGCCGACGATGGCGACCTTCATGGCCTGTTCCTGAAAGAGCGGCACGCCCAATGTCTTCTCAAGCACCGCGCGAAGCTCCGGCCGGGGATATTCCGGCTTCTCCTTGCCTTCGCGGCGGCGAAGATAGGGGTGGACCATGTCGCCCTGGATCGGGCCGGGGCGGACGATGGCGACTTCGATGACGAGGTCGTAAAATTCCTTCGGCTTCATGCGCGGAAGCATCGCCATCTGCGCTCGGCTTTCGATCTGGAAGACGCCCAACGTGTCGGCCTTCTGGATCATCCGGAACACGGCCGGATCGTCGTCCTGAAGGTCGGCCATGCCGATATCGACGCCCTTGTGGTCGCGCAGCAGATTAAAGGCGCGGCGCATGCAGCCGAGCATGCCGAGGCCGAGCACGTCGACCTTCATGAAGCCCAAGGCCTCGATATCGTCCTTGTCCCATTCGATCACCCGGCGGTTTTCCATCGCGGCGGGTTCGATGGGAACGAGATCGTCGAGGCGATCCTGGGTGAGGACGAAACCGCCTGGATGTTGGCTAAGGTGCCGCGGGGTGCCGATCAGGTCGCGTGACAACTTGAGGGTCAAAGCAAGGCGCGGGTCGGATTGATCCAAATTAAGTTCTTCGACGTGGCGGTCCTCGACGCCCTCGTTGGACCAGCCCCAGACCTGGCCGGAAAGCGCCGCCGTCATGTCTTCCGGCAGACCCAATGCCTTGCCCACTTCGCGAACGGCGCCGCGGGCGCGGTAGCGGGACACGACGGCGGTAAGCGCGGCGCGGTGATGGCCGTAGGTTTCGTAAATCCACTGGATCACTTCCTCGCGCCGTTCATGCTCGAAATCGACGTCGATGTCGGGCGGCTCGGGCCGTTCGGGCGAAACGAAGCGCTCGAACAGCAATTCGTGCTTCACCGGATCGATCGAAGTGATGCCGAGCAGATAGCAGACGCAGCTGTTCGCCGCCGAACCGCGCCCCTGGCAGAGGATGCCCCGCGACCGGGCGAAGTTCACAATCGCGTTCACCGTGAGGAAGTAGGGCGCGTATTTGAGCTGGGCGATCATGGCCAGTTCGTGGCGGAGCTGGGCGTCGGTGCGCTCGGGCACGCCATTCGGATACTTTGCGTGGGCGGCGTCCCAGGTGAGCTTCTCGAGCGCCCCTTGCGCCGTCATTCCAGGCAGCACCGCTTCTTCCGGATATTGGTAGCGAAGTTCGGCCAGGTAGAAGGTGCAGCGCCGGGCGATCTCCGCGCTTGCCGCGACCGCCTGGGGGTAAGCGGCGAAGCGGCGGGCCATTTCGTCCGGGCCTTTCAAGTGCCGGTCGGCGAAGCGTTCGCGGCGGAAGCCGAGTTCGTCCACCGTACATTTCTCGCGGATCGCGGTCATCACGTCCTGGAGCATTCGGCGGTCGGGCGTGTGGTAGAGGATGTCGCCGACAGCGACGGAAGGGACGCCCGCGGCGGCGGCTTGGTCGGCGAAACGGCGAAGGCGAAGCGCGTCGCCGGGGCGGCGGCGGATGGTCAAAGCCTGCCAGCAGCGGCCGGAGAAGGTGCGGGCGATGCGTTGCAGGAGGCGCTTATTCTCCGCGTCCGGCGCGTCGGGGAGGTGAATGGCGAGGAGGCCTTCCGAATGGGCTTCGACGTCGCCCCAATGGAGCTCGCACTTGCCTTTGCCGGCCCGCGCCTTGCCGATCGAGAGGAGGCGGGTGAGCCGCGACCAGGCGGGGCGGTCGGTCGGGTAGACGAGCAGGCTCGTGGCGTCGGCAAGGTCGAGGCGGCAGCCGGCGACGAGGCGGACACCGGTGGTTTTTGACGCTTCCCAGGCGCGGACGATGCCGGCGACCGAGTTCCTGTCGGCGATGCCGAGCGCGGGGAGACCGAGCAAAGCGGCGGCGGCGAACAGTTCATCCGGGCCGGAGGCGCCCCGGAGGAAGCTGAAATGGGTAGTGGTTTGGAGTTCGACGTAGGTCATCCTGCCTCCCCATCGAAGATGGGGAGGGGGACCAGCCGCAGGCTGGTGGAGGGGTAATTGGCGCGGAGGCTGAGGTTCGCGTGGGAGCCGCTGAGTCTACGGCAGCTACCCCTCCACCAGGCATAGCCTGGTCCCCCTCCCCCCGCTTTGCGCGGGGAGGCACTATTCACCCGAACACCCCATGCAGGTACCAGCTCAGGTCCCCGGTGCGGGCGTCCACCCCGTCGCCGCGGCGGTAGAGCCAGAAGCGGCTGCCTTCTTCGTCCTCCACCTGGAAATAATCGCGCACCCGTTCGGCCTCGCCCGAGCGGCGCCACCATTCGCCGTGAATGCGCTCGGGCCCGTCGGCGGCGGCGACGCGGTAGGACCGGCCGCGCCAGGTGAAGCGGCGGGGCGGCTGGTCAGGGAGCAAGGCAACCACGCCCTCCACCCGCTCCGGCCGGGCGAGCAGGCGCACCGGGCGCGGCCAGGCCGGCCAGCCGTGGGTGGGGGCAAGCGGGTGGACGCGGCGGACGCTTCGCTCGGGCACATCGCTTTCCACCGCGCTCGCCCGGAACAGGCTGCGCGGGCCCAGGCGGCCGGCAAGACGATCGACCAAGGGCGCGAGATCGGGCGCGGGCTTGTCGCCGGCAAGCTCGCCTTCAATGGTCTCGGCACCGAGCGGCTCGCAGCGGCCGGCGAGGAGGCGCATCGCATCCAGGCCGAAGCCGGGTTCGATGGTCTCGATCTTCATGTTGAGGAGGCGAAGCAGGTGCTTGCCGTTGCGGGTGGCACGGGCGGTGCCGATAACGATCCGCTGCGTTTCTCCATCCACCCGCTCGCAGGAGAGCGTGAACGCGCGGGCGGCGAGGCCGGCTTTGCGCAACGTGTCGAGGAGCTGCACCATCAGGAGCCGCAAGGCTTCGGCGATGGCGTCGGCGGTGGCGATCGGCTCGGCGAAGCGCAGTTTGGCGACCGGCGGGTCTTCGGGCACCACCGGGTCGATCGCTTCCCCGGCGGCGCCGAGCGCTTGGTCGAGGCGGACCAGGAAGGGCTTGCCAAGGCGGCGGGCAAGCGGCCCGCGCGGCATGGTGAGCACTTCGCCGATCCGCTCCAGCCCCAGGCGGCGGGCGGCGGCGAGGGCGCGTTCCTCCAGGCGAAGGGCGGCGAGGGGGAGGGGGGCGAGCGCTTCCGCTTCCAGGCCGGCGGGGCAGAAGGTGAGGGGCTCCGCGCCGTGGCGGGCGAGGGCGAAAGCCGTACCCGGCGTGGCGGCGACGGCGATCCGCGCCGCAAAGCCGAAGCGGGCGCAGAATTGGAGAATGCGCCGGCACATCCTTTCCTCGCCGCCGAACAAGTGGGCGGTGCCGGTGAGGTCGAGAAACAGCCCGTCTTCGCCCGACACGGCGGCGCGCGGAGTCCAGCGGCGAGCGGCGTAGAGTGCGAGGCTGGTGAGGAGGGCCGCGTCGCCGTCCGGGTTGGCATCGACGATGTCGAGCCCGGGCACCAGCGCCCGCGCCTGGGCAAGCGCCATGCCTGGGGAAAGGCCGAGGGCGAACGCTTCGGGGGAGGCGGCGGCGACGAGGACGCGATTCCCGGAGCGGGTGGCGGTGACGAGGGGCCCCAGTTCCTCCCCAAGCCTCCTTGGGGAGGGGAACCACCTGGAGGGTGGTGGAGGGGTAACTGCCGTAGACTCAGAGGTTCCCGCGCGAAGCGCCGAAGTCACGGCAGCTACCCCTCCACCATGCTGCGCATGGTCCCCCTCCCCATCGCTTCGCAATGGGGAGGCACTGGGGCGGCGAAACACCACCTCCGCGGCTTCCGTCCTCCTTCCCAGCTCGCGCATCGGGGGGCGCTTGTGCTCCGGGGTGTCCTGGGCCCAGCGGGCGCCGGGGCGCCAGTGAGCTTCGCGGGGGCAGGAGCAATCGGACGTGCGGGTGCCGGGGGTGGGTTCGGAATCGTCGATGCCAAGCTCGCGGCGAAGGGCAAGGAGCTTGGCGCGCTCCTTGGTGTTTTCGGGGGTGCGCACAGGGGGCCAGGCGCCCTGCGCCTTATTCCCCTCTCCCATTTCGGGAGAGGGAGGGGCCCACCGCGTTAGCGGTGGGAGGGTGAGGGATTGCGGAGAAGAAGAGCCCTCACCCTCCCACGCGGCTTCGCCACGCGGGTCCCTCCCTCTCCCGAAATGGGAGAGGGGCTTTTCCCTGGACTCACGCCGCGATGCGCGACGGATCCTGTCGATGCTGAGCATCGGCAGGAACAGCGAGGCGACCCGTGTCATCGGGGCTCTCCAGGGTCCAGTGGTGGGGCTCGCCGCCGCGCTGGCGGGCAAGGTGGAGGCTCCAGCGGGCGCGGCCGATGCCGGGCACGGGGAGCGGCGAAGAGGGGGCGCAGGCGACCCGCCAGCGGGTGACGGCGGCCGACGGCTCGGCAAGCGGATCGGCGCCGTTTCTGCGCCAGCGCTTGAGCATCAGGGCGAGCGTGCCGCCTTCCTCAGCGGCGAGCTGGAGGCGGCGGGTTGCGGCCATCGGCACCCGCGCCGCTTCGCCGACCACGGCGCCCAAGCCGCCGTGGCGAAGGCCTTCCTCCACCACGGCAAGCACGTCTTCGTCCCGTCCGCATTCGGCGTAAAGGACTCGGGCAGGATCGAGGCCGGCAAGGGCCAAGCCAGGCGCGAACAGGTCGCGGCGGCCGAGCGCCCAGAGTATCGGACCCTCGGTGCGGGCGGCGATTGCGGCGAGGAACAAGGTGGCGGCGGCGTCGTCGGACAGGCCGGACCGGTCGGGCGCCGCTTCGTGGAGCGCGCCGCCGGCCAAGCCGCCACCGGCAAGCCGCGCGTCGATTGCCTCCACGCCGAAAGGAAGGCATGGCCGCGCCTCGGCCGCGCCAGTCGATTCGATCGCCCGCACTTCCGCCCTGAGAGCGGAGAGGCGATCGGAACGGGCGGGGGCAATGATCATGGCGGCGACTCGGAACAGGCTTGTTCCTCTTATGTTCCGCTCCCGTTCAGCCAGAGTCAAGGCGGCGAAAGGCCATGTTGCCTCCCCATCGCAAGATGGGGAGGAGGACCAGGCGAAGCCTGGTGGAGGGGTGACCGGCGCCGGAAGATGGAGGTTCATGCTTGAACCGCCTGGCGATTGCGCCATCTACCCCTCCACCATGCAAAGCATGGTCCCCCTCCCCACGCTGACGCGTAGGGAGGCATAATTAAGGACCCTCATGCTCCCGATCCGCCGCTTCTTCTTTGCTCTCCTCCTCATCGTCTCCGCGCCGGTATTTGCGCAGGGCGACAGCAATTGGTTCTACAAAAACACGGACATCGCCCGCGATCCGGCGTGGCGGTTCGGGACGTTGCCGAACGGGCTCAAATATGCGGTGCGGCAGAACAAGCTTCCGGAAGGGCAGGTTTCCATCCGGCTTCGGATCGACGCCGGCTCCTTGCATGAGGCGGACCAGGAGCGGGGCTGGGCGCATTTCGTAGAGCATATGGCGTTTCGCGGCACCGCTGGCTTCGGCGATGGCGAAGCGCGGCAGACGTGGCAGCGGCTTGGCGCGAGCTTCGGGAGCGACACCAACGCGTCCACCGAGCCGACGCAGACGGTGTATCAGCTAGACCTGCCGAAGAACGACGAGGCCTCGCTCGACACCAGCCTCCGGCTGATCGCCGAAATGGCCGACAAGGCGAATTTCGACCCCAAGCTGGTCGAGGTCGAAAAGGGCGTGGTGCTGTCCGAATATGGCCGGCGGACCGAGATTTCGACCAAGCTCGGCGACCTGATGCGGCCCCTCTTTTTCTCCGGGCTGAAATATGCTGACCGCGATACGATCGGCACCGAGGAGACGCTGAAAGGCGCCACCGCGCCGGGGCTCAAGGCCTTTTACGAGCGCTGGTACCGGCCGGAGCGGGCGACCGTGGTGCTGGTCGGCGATGCCGATCCGGCGCTGCTCGAGAAGCTTGCGATGCGGCATTTCGGCGGCTGGCAGGGCACCGGCCCGGCGCCGGCCGAGCCGGACTACGGCGCGCCCAAGGCGGTGGCCGAGCGGACGGCGGCGCTTGCTTATCCGGGCTCGCCACACCTGGCGACTTTGAGCTGGGTTCGGCCCTATCGCGCGGTGCCGCCGACCAAGGCACGCGAGCGGGTGGAGCTTGCCGACGCGATCGCCAAGCGCATCCTCAACCGCCGCTTCGAAGCCAAAGCGCGGGGGGACGCAAGCTTCCTCAATGCGCAGATCGGCGGCGATGCGTCGGTCAACATCGCCGATTATACCCAGGTGTCGGTGATGGCGAAGGAGGGCAAGTGGCGCGAGGCGCTGGCCGAGACCTACGCCATCCTCGCCGACGCGCGGCGAACCCCGCCGAGCCCGGCGGAGATCGAGCGTGAGATGAACAACCTGCGCAGCGCGGCCAAGGCGGCGGTGGAGGGCGAGACCACCACCCGCTCGCCAAGCCATGCCCAGCGGCTGATTGCCGCAATCGACGGCAACAGCGTGATTTCCAGCGCGGCCGGCAATGCGGCGCTGGTCGAGGAGCTCGCGCCGGCAATGACTCCCGCGTTCGTCGCCGAGCGGATGCAGGCGCAGTTCGAGGGCCTGGGCCCCCGGATGGTGATGCTTTCGCCCGCGCCTTTGACGGGCATCGGGGAAGCGCTTGCCGCCGCCGAGAAAGCAGCGCCGGCGGTGCGCGCGGCCGAGCGGCTGGTGACCATGGACGACCTTCCAAAGCTCGGCGCGCCGGGGCGGGAAGTGTCGCGGGAGCGGATCGCCGACATGGACGCGACCATTGTGCGCTTCGCCAACGGCTCCAGCCTAGTGTTCAAGAAGACCGATTTCGAAAAAGGCCGGGTGAATGTCGGCCTTCGCTTCGGCGCCGGGCTTTCGGGCTTGCCGGCGGACCGCAAGACTTTGGCCTGGATGGGCGGGCTGATCGGCTCCACCGGGGTGGCGGGGCTGGACCTGGACGGGCTCGAGCGGCTGCTCACCGGTCGGCGGATGACCATGAGCTTCGGCGTCGGCGAGGATGCGTTCGAGCTTGGCGGCACCACAACGGCGGCTGAACTGGGGGATCAAATGCGGCTGCTGGCCAGCAAGATCGCCTTTCCGCGCTGGGATCCGGCGCTGTTCGCCCGCTACCGCACCGGTGCGCTTGAGAATTACGACTTAAGCTTCTCCTCCGCTTCGTCGCGGGCCGGGCGGGAGTTCGGCGGGGTGACCCGCGGCGGCGATCCGCGCTGGGCGCCGGTGGAGAAAGCCGAGATCGCCGCGGCGACGCCTGCCGAGTTCGAGCGCTTGTTCGCCCCGTTGATGCAGGCGGGTCCGATCGAGGCGGTGATCGTCGGCGATGTCGATCTGGAGGCGGCCGTGCAGGCGATGCTCGGCACCATCGCCGCTCTGCCCAAGCGGGCGGAGGCGAAGGCGCCGGCGGCCTCCTTGAAGGTGTTGCCGCCGAGGCCGATGGCCAAGCCGGTGACGTTCGACCACAAAGGCGATGCCAACCAGGCTTATGCCATGCTTGGCTGGTCAACCTTCGGCGGGGTGGAGCGGGTTCGCGAGCGGCGGGCGCTTCAGCTTGCCGGCAACATGGCGCAGGTGCGGCTGTTCGAGAAACTGCGCGACGTGGAAGGGGCAACTTACTCGCCGAGCGCGGGCGCGACGTCGTCCGAAGTGTTCCCCGAGTGGGGCATTTTCTACACGTCGGCCGAGATCCGGCCGGAGCGGGCGGAGCTGTTTTTCCGGCTTGCGCGCGAAACGGTGGCGGACCTCGCGGCGAAGCCCGCGGCGGCGGACGAGTTCGAACGCGCGATCAACCCGGCGGTGAGCGGGCTCGAGCGGCGGATGAAGACCAACGGCTATTGGCTGTCCGCCATGGAGGGCTGGTCGAACGACAAGAGGCTGATCGACCAGACCCGCACCTTGCTGTCCGACTACAAGACAATGACGGCGGCGGAGGTGCGCGACGCGGTGGCGCGCTACGTTCGCGACGAGGGCGACTGGTCGATCCTGGTTTTGCCCGCTAGGTTGATGGGCAGTGTCGACTAACTTTGTCCAGGCAGCAGCCCCTCCGCGGGGCGAAGCGGCGAACGGCTGGAAGCCCCCCAAGCTTCAGCAGCAGCCCTTTTTCGACGACAAGAACCGTGCCTTCTGGATCCTCCAGTCGGCGGGGTGGGCGGGTTATTTCGTGCTCCGCACCCTGTCGGGCGTCGCGAATGCGATGGGGTGGAGCTATGTCGTTCATACGGCGCTGCTGACCGCCACCGGCTATTCGATCACCTTGCTGATGGGCGCGATCTTCCGGCGGCTGATCCGGATGAAGCCGGTTCTGACCTGGACTCTCTCGATCGCGTTGGTGGTGATCGCGGCGGGCGCTTTTTCGGCGATTGAGACGTGGAGCCACGCCACTTTCATCGATCCCGGCGCGCGGCCGCAGGGGGTGAAGTTTCTGGGCTCGATCCTGCTCACCACCGCTTTGCTGGTGGCGTGGACGGCGCTTTATTATTCAATCAATTATTACCTCATCCTGGAGGAACAGAGCGACCGGCTGCTTCGGCTGGAGCACCAGGCGTCGAGCGCGCAGCTCGCCATGCTGCGCTACCAATTGAACCCGCACTTCCTGTTCAATACGCTGAATTCCATCTCAACGCTTGTGCTGCTGAAGCAGACGGAGCGAGCCAATGCGATGCTGTCGCGATTGTCCTCGTTCCTGCGCTACACGTTGGTCAACGAGCCGACCGGATCGGTGACGGTGGCGCAGGAAGTGGAGACGTTGAAGCTCTACCTCGAGATCGAGAAAATGCGCTTCGAGGACCGGCTCCGGCCCCGCTTCGAGATCGACCCCGAGGTTTCGCGGGCGCGCTTGCCGTCGCTTCTGCTCCAGCCGCTGGTCGAAAATGCGATCAAATACGCGGTGACTCCGCAGGAGGAAGGCGCCGACATCGAGGTCGCGGCGCGCCGGGTGGGCGACCGGGTGCTGATCCGGGTCAAGGACACCGGTCCGGGGGCGGAGGACCATTGGGTCAAGGCCCAGGAGTCGACGGGCGTCGGCCTTGCCAATATCCGCGACCGCTTGACGCAGGCTTATGGGACGGACCAGAGGTTCGATACGGAGTCGAACGGAAGCGGGGGCTTTAGCGTTACCATCGAGATCCCCTACCAGATCGAAGCATCCGAGGAGCCGAAATGACAATCCGAACGATTCTCGTGGACGATGAGCCGCTCGCCATCCAGGGCCTGCAGCTCCGGCTCGAGAAGCATGACGATGTCGAAATCGTCGAAACCTGCTCAAACGGCCGCGAGGCGATCCGGGCGATCAAGACCAACAAGCCCGATTTGGTCTTCCTCGACATCCAGATGCCGGGCTTCGACGGATTTTCCGTGATCCAGGGCCTGATGGAGGTGGAGCCGCCGTTGTTCGTGTTCGTCACGGCCTATTCGGACCACGCCATCCGCGCGTTTGAAGCGCAGGCGGTGGATTATCTGATGAAGCCGGTGGAGGAGGATCGCCTCGCCGACACGCTCGACCGGGTGCGCAACCGCTTGGCCGAGAAGCGAGGCGCCGAGGAGGTGGGGCGGCTGAAGGAAGTGCTCGCCGAGGTTGCGCCGGAAGCGGCCGATCAGGTGGCGGGGGCGGCCGAGGACGCGCCGCAATCGAGCCGCTATGAAAAGCTCATCAACATCAAGGACCGCGGCCAGATCTTCCGGGTGGACGTGGACTCGATCGAAAAGATCGACGCCGCCGGCGACTATATGTGCATCTACACCGGCGATAACACGCTGATCCTCCGCGAGACGATGAAGGATCTGGAAAAGCGCCTCGATCCGCGGCGTTTCCAGCGGGTGCACCGGAGCTGCATCGTCAACCTCGACCAGGTCCGGCAGGTGAAGCCGCACACCAACGGCGAATGCTTCCTGGTGCTGGAAAGCGGAAGCCAGGTGAAGGTGAGCCGCAGCTACCGCGACGTGGTGGCGCGGTTCGTCCACTGATGCTTCTGGCTCTGCTCCTCGCCCAGGCCGCCGCCCCGAAGGCCCTGCCTGACATCGAACTCAACATCCGCGCCCGGGCCAAGTCGGTGGAGATCGAGCGCAAGGGCGAAGCGAAGCTGGAAGTGCGTGCCGCGCCGGACGCCGGAAGCCGGGCCGAAGCGCGGGTCGAGCCGCTGCCGGAAGGGCGCACTACGCTGCGCAACGTAGAGGTGAATGTGCGGGCCGAAGCGCGGATCGGCGAGGGCGTCGAAATCGACGCCAGCGCGGAAACCGCCGCGCCGCAATAACGTTACGCTCCCGATAACAGGGAGAATATCATGCGTTATGTTCCGCTCGCGGCCGCCGCCGCCGCTTTCGCTTTGGCCGCAGCTCCAGCCGAGGCGCAGAACCGGCGCGAACAGCCGCGCGGCGCCACCCAATCGACGGCACTGGCTCAGCAGGTCTCCTCTGGTCAGGACCAGCCGGACGTGCTGCTCGACATTCCAAATCTCTCGGTCGACGAGATCAACCTGGAAGTGAACAACCTCCAGGTCCACATCGCGCTCGACGCGCGGCTCGCCAACCTCCTGAAGCTCACCGCCGGCGCGGATGCCAGCATCGATCAGGTCAAGATCGGGATCAAGGGCGTGCAGGCGACGGCGACTTTGGTGGTCCGTCTCGACAATGTCCGGGCGATCATCGAGCGGACGCTTCAAACGCTGGACAACAATCCGCAGCTGGTGACGCAGCTCCTGTCCACCGTCGACAACACGGTCGGCACGGTTGGCGGCGTCGCGAACAATGCGGTTGGCACCGTCGGCGGCGTCGCTAATAACGCGCTCGGCACGGTGGGCGGGATTGCGGCCAACGCGCTCCGCAACGGCCAGGTGCTGGACCTCGCCCGCGCCGGGCTGAGCGAAGTGTCGCGCACGGTGAACGGCTCCGGCCAAACCGTGCGCCGGGTAAGGGACAGTGCGGGGCAGCTGCTCGAGGTGGTGACTGATACCGCTGGCCGAGTGGTATCTTCCAGGCGGGTGACGCAGTAAGACTTAGACCCTCCCCGCTTGCGGGGAGGGGGGCCATGCGCAGCATGGTGGAGGGGGGCTGTGGAGGGCTCGGACCCCCTCCACCGCGCTCCGCGCGGTCCCCTCCCCGTCCCGGGGAGGATCAAGAGGGGGAGACAGATATGGCACGCATCACAGGGCTCGGCGGCGTCTTCTACAAGGTCGCCGATACGGAGGCGACGGCGCGCTGGTATCGCGAGACGCTTGGGCTGGGCGGCGAGTGGGGGATCATGTTTCCGTGGCATGCCGAACCTGGCGCCGCGGAGGCGTATAGTCTGCTCTCCGCGTTCAAGGCTGAAAGTGACTATTTCGCGCCGAGCGGCGAGCGGTTCATGGTCAATCTGCGGGTCGACGATCTCGACGGAATGATCGCCGATCTGGAAGCCAAGGGCGTCGAAATCCTCGGGCGGCAGGATGAGGACTATGGCAATTTCGCTTGGATTCTCGACTGCGACGGCGTGAAGCTGGAGCTTTGGCAGCAAAAGGGGCCGGCACCGGAGTGAGTTCCAGATCCTCCCCGGGACGGGGAGGGACCATGCGGAGCATGGTGGAGGGGGTTCCGAGCCCTGCACAGAGCCCCCTCCACCACCCTGCGGGTGGTCCCCCTCCCCATCCTGGGGAGGATTATTACGCCTTTTTCGCCTTGATTACGGCCATCGAGCCGCCGCCGGACTTCAGCACGTTGCGGCGGAACAGGGTCGCGCCCAGGCTTACGATCAGCCAAACCCAGAAGGCCTGCCAGACCAAAGCCACCAGGTGCGGCCAAAGCTCGGGGAGCTGGGCGGCGCGGGCGACCATTGTGAGGGGCGAGCTGAACGGGAAGATGGCGGCGCCGAGGCCGATCAGGTTGTTCGGCTGGCCGATCGCGAAGGAGGCGAACAGGAAGACGAGCATCTGCGCCACCGTCACCGGCATGGAGAGCGTCTGCACTTCGCGGACGCTGTTCGCCTGGCTGCCGATGCCGAGGAAGAGAGCCCCCAGCAGCAGGTAATTGGCCGCGTAGTACAGAATAGCGAGGATCACGAAGAGCGGCCAGCCGACCGCAGGCTCGGGCAGGCTGCCGGGATCGTTCATCCAGATCGCGACCGCGACAAGCGCCCCGGCCGCCCAGACGGCGATGCCGACCAGGCTGACGGCAAGCATGGAGAAAAGCTTGCCGGCGAATACCGCGTCGATCGGAAGCGCGGCGGCAAGCACTTCGATGATCTTGTTCGATTTTTCTTCCAAAAGGTTCGACAGCAGCATGCCGGCAAGAAGCACGGTGAGCATGAACAGGAGGAGCTGCGCCATCCGCGCCGTAAGCGCGCGGGCGGTTGCGGTGGCGCCGGCCGATTCCTCCACCTTGACGATCCGAATGTCGGTGGGGGTGAAGCCGCCGGCGCGGGTGAGAAGCTGGGTTTGCCGCGCTTCGTCGAGGATCAGGCCGAGCTGCTTGCGGATCGACCCGTCTTCGCTGATCGAGCCGGTGAGCGTCGGTTTGGCGAGGCCGCCGGTGAGAACAGCGACGATCTTCTGATCGGCGGCGCCGAGCAGTTTTTCGGTCTGCAGCCCCTGGTCGTAATCGGGTTCGATCCGGCTCAGCACGGGGAGTGCGCCCTCGCGGAACACCGGCTCGATCCGCTGGCGCGCGGTTTCGATGGGCGCGAAATCGGCGGCGGTGGCGATCACCGCAACGGTGGAGCGCACGTCGTTGCGTGCCATCTTGCCGCTGACGTTCCCAAACAAAACGGAGATGCCGATAATGATCAGCGGGCCGAGCAGGAAAAACAGGAACGTGCGCGACCAGACGGTGGCGACGAAATCGCGGCGGCCGATCACGAACGCGCTTTGAACGAAACTCATCATGCTGCGCGCTCCTCATTAGCGCCTTCGTTCATGGCGCGGGCCGCGGCTTCGCCGGCAATGGCGACGAACGCATCGTGAAGGCCCGGCCGTTCGATCGACAGTTCCTCGATTCCGGCTCCGCCGTCGATCAGCGCTTTCAGCAGCGGCTCGATGCCGGCTTGCGGGAGTTCGAAGCTCCACACACCTTCATTGAGTACCGCACCGGCGGGAAGGGCGGGGCGCCAGGCTCCGTCGGCATTGCGGGTGCGCAGGCGCACCTGCGGGCGGAGGCGGTCGCGGGCCTCGGCGACCTGGCCTTCGAAGCGCACTTCGCCGCCCGCGATGATCGCGATCCGCTCGCACAAGCGCTCGGCGTGGGCGATGACGTGGGTGGAGAAGATGATGGTGGCGCCGCCCGCCGCTTCGTCGCGGATCAGGCCTTCCAGGCGCCCTTGGTTGATCGCGTCGAGGCCGGAGAACGGCTCGTCGAGCACGATCAGCTTGGGGCGGTGGACGATGGTGCCGAAGAGCTGCACGGTTTGCGCCATGCCCTTGGAAAGCGAGCGGATCGGCTTGTCGACATAGTCGCCGAGGCCGTTGTCCTTGAGCATGCCCGCGGCGCGGACCCGGCCGGTGGCAAGCGGCAGGCCGCGAAGCGCACCCATGAACGCGATGGCGTCGCGCGCCGTCATCGCGGGATAAAGGCCGCGTTCCTCGGGCAGGTAGCCGACCAGATTGGCGGCGTTGAGCGGCTCGGAATGGCCGAGCAGGGTGCGGCTGCCTTGATCCGGATCGATGATCCCGAGCAGCATTCGGAGCGTCGTCGTCTTGCCGGCGCCGTTAGGCCCCAGGATGCCGTAGATCGAGCCTTCCGGCACCGCGATGTCGACCCCGCGCACCGCCGGTTTGCCGTCGAACGACTTGAAGAGGCCTTTTGCCTCAATAGCTAAGCTGGTCACCCCGTGTCCCCTTCCCCGGAAACTGTGGTAGCGAGTGGCGATGCTCCAAGGCAAGCAACCATTATTGCGCGAACGGCTGGAAGCGGAGGCAAAGGCGCTTGGCTTTGCCGCGTTCGGCGTCGCGTGCGCGGATGCGACGCCCAAGACGGGGGAGCGCTTGCGCCAGTGGCTGGAGGAGGGCTGCCATGGCGACATGATCTGGATGGCCGACACGGCCGACCGGCGCGGCTCGCCCGCGGGCCTGTGGCCGGAGGTGCGCTCGGTGATCTCGCTGGGCATGAGCTACGCGCCGGGGGTGGACCCGCTCGCGCTTGCGGAGAGCCCGGAGCTTGGCCGGATTTCCGTTTATGCGCAGGGCGCGGATTATCACGACACGGTGAAAAAGGCGCTGAAGGCGCTTGCGCGGTGGCTCGTCGCCGAGGCGGGCTGCGAATTGAAGGTGTTCGTCGACACCGCGCCGGTGATGGAGAAGCCGCTCGCCGAAGCGGCCGGGCTCGGCTGGCAAGGCAAGCACACCAACCTCGTCAGCCGCGCCGACGGCAGCTGGCTGTTCCTGGGCGCGATCTACACCACGCTGGAGCTCGAGCCTTCCGAGGCGCCGCACCGGGTGCATTGCGGGAGCTGCACGGCGTGTTTGGACGCTTGCCCGACCAACGCCTTTCCCGCGCCGTTCCGCCTGGATGCTCGGCGCTGCATTTCCTACCTCACCATCGAGCATAAGGGGCCGATCCCGGAGGAATTCCGCGAAGCGATCGGCAACCGAATCTACGGCTGCGACGACTGCCTCTCCGTCTGCCCCTGGAACCGCTTCGCGGACACGGCGCGGCGGAACCAGGCGTTTTTGCCGAGGGCGGAGTTGGTGGCGCCCGCTTTGGCGCATCTGCTGGATCTGGACGATGCGGGGTTCAGGCAAGTCTTCGCCGGCTCCCCGATCAAACGCATCGGCCGTGGCCGGATGGTTCGCAACGCGGCCATCGCGGCCGGCAATAGTGGGCGGGCGGAGCTGCTGCCGGTGCTGGAGCGGTTGCTGTGCGATGAGGACCCGGTAGTAGCCGAAGCGGCCACTTGGGCTGTGGCGAGGCTCACTGCCTTCCCATCGCCAGATGGGGAGGGGGACCAGCCGAAGGGTGGTGGAGGGGTAGCTGCCGTGGACGCCGACGCTTCGCACGCGAGCCTTTGAAGCCAGCGTCAGGTCACCCCTCCACCAGCTTCGCTGGTCCCCCTCCCCATGGCTCACCATGGGGAGGCAAGAGGAGCTTACTTCCGCGCCTGCACCAGGGCCGCGACGCAGCTGGCACGGTCGAAGTCCCGCCCGTCCGGAAGCCGTGCATCGACGTGGGTGACGATCGGCTCGCCGCCGGCGGCGGGTGGGTAGAGGTAGGCGTCGAGGACGCAGGCGGGCGCGGAGAATTGAAGCTTGCGCGCCGTACCCTCGCGGATGTCGAGATCGGGGCGGCCGAATTGGGTTTCCAGAAGCCGGGCGGTGCGGCCGATGACGCTTTCCAGGCCGACCACCGTGTAGGTCTGCGGCCGAGCGGGCTGCGGCTTGGCCACGGGCTTGGCGGCCGGCGTCGAGGCGCAGGCGGCGAGCAGGAGGCTCGCGGCAAGCGCCCCGGCTTTGGCGTGAAACTTCATTTCTTCCCCCGGTGAAACATGTGCGTCGCCGCCGCGGCCCCGAGCAACGGCGCCAGGAGATTGGCGAATGGGATCAGGAAAAGCCATGCCGCGCCGAGGCCAAGCGTCGCGCGTGGGAGGCGCGTCGCCGCAAGCCAGCGGGTCATCGCTTCGCCTTGGTGGTGGCGGGCGGCGACCATTTCGCCCAGATCGCGGCCGAGGGCGAGGGCATTGACGGCGGAGAAGAGCAGGAACGGGCCGACGCCGGTGAACAGCAGCAGCAGGTAGAAAGGCGAGGCGAGCAGGTTCCAGAGGAGCAGGCGGCCGACGGAGGCGAGCGAGAGCCTGAGCGAACGGCCCAGCGGCACTGCGCGGCCGGCGGCATGGGGGTAATGCTTGACCTCCACCGCTTCGACGATCTCGTCGGCGAAGATGCCGATCACGCCGATGGCGATGGCGGGAAAGAGGAACCAGAGGCCGAGCAGGGCGAGGAGGACTGCCGCAATCGTGCCGCCGCCGGCGCCGAAGGTGCAGTCGCCGTCAAGGGGGCCAAGGCCGCAGGGGTTGGCGCCGGTGAGCAGCCAGCCCGCCAGCGCTGCGGCGGCGGCGAAGAGCGCGAGGGTCAGCGCCAGCGACTTGGCGACCACGCGCCGGACGGCCGGGTCGGCGAGATCGGCAAAAGCGTGGGCAAAGGCGGTGGGCATCGGGGGAGGTGTTGCGAGCACGGAAGCGGGCGGTCAACCATAGCAGCCAAATTCGTCATGCCGGATCAGGCTCGGGCTGACGGCCGAGGGCAGCCTGTGCGACGCTGCTTGCGCCCCCGCAGGTTGATCCCCTCCGCTCCCGCCGCTAGGGCGCCGCTTTCCTCTTCAGCACGAAAGTTCACGCGCCATGGCCGACCCCCGCCTCGACGTACTCTGCATCGGCAACGCCATCGTTGATGTGATCGCCGCTACCGATGATGCCTTTCTCGCCGCCGAAGGGCTGGACAAGGGCTCGATGCGGCTGATCGACGCGGAGGAGGCGACGCGGCTTTACGGCAAGATGGGGCCGGGGCGCGAGATCAGCGGCGGATCGGCCGGCAACACCGCGGCCGGCATCGCGATGCTCGGCGGCAAGGCCGGTTTCGTCGGTCAGGTGGCGGACGATCAGCTGGGCGAAGTCTATGCGCACGACGTCCGCTCGATCGGCGTCGAATTCACCACGCCGACTCTTCCCGCCGGCACGATGCCGACGGCGCGCAGCCTGGTACTGGTGACTCCGGACGCACAGCGGACCATGAACACGTTCCTCGGCGCCGCCCAGTATCTCGACACCGCCAAGCTCGACGAATCCCAGGTGCGCGACGCGGCGATCCTGTACCTCGAAGGCTATCTCTACGATCCGGAAACGCCGCGCGCGGCGATGGAGCGGGCGATCGAAGTCGCGCACGAAGCGGGGCGACGGGTTGCGTTCACGCTTTCCGACAGCTTCTGCGTCGACCGCCACCGCGACGGTTTCAACCAGCTGATCGACGCCGGCAAGGTCGACATCCTGTTCGCCAACCAGGACGAGATCGTGTCCCTGACCGGCGAAAGCGGCTTCGACGCGGCGGTGGAAAGCGCTTCGAAGCGGGTGAAGCTGCTGGTCGTGACCCGCGGCGAAGAAGGCGCGATTGCTGTGGAAGGCGGCCAGCGCGTCGACGTGGCCGCCGAGCCGGTGGCGCAGGTGGTGGATACGACGGGCGCCGGCGATCTGTTCGCGGCGGGTTTCCTCGCGGGGATCACCCAGGAGCGCGATCTTGAGCAGAGCCTGCGCATGGGCGCCATCGCCGCAGCGGAAGTGATCTCCCACTATGGCGCGCGCCCAGAGGCGGACCTCAAGGCGCTGGTCGCGCTAATGCTGGGTTGAGCATCCTCATGCCTCCCTGCCGCGAAGTGGCGGGGAGGGGGACCACCCGAAGGGTGGTGGAGGGGTAGCTGCCGTAGAGGCAGCCGGTTCGCGCGAGATCCTCTGGTTCCAGCGCCAGATCACCCCTCCACCACCTTCGGTGGTTCCCCTCCCCACGGAGCTGCCGCTCCGCAGGGAGGCAAGAAGGCGCCTACCGTTCGGCCCTTCCCAGGCATCAGGACAAAAAAAGGGAGGCTTTCGCCTCCCTTTTTCTTTGGCTGAAACGCTCTCCGCTTACGGGCGGATGGTGTTGTCGTCCGCGTCTTCGGGATAGACCGGGAGATCGGGCTGATCGTCCTGGTCCTCGCCATGCTGCAGGTTCGAGTTGCGCATGCCGTAGACGAAGTAGAGCGCCACGAGGCCGACCATGTACCACAAGAAGATCTTGAGCACGTCCCACGGAACGGTGGAGATCAGGTACAGGCAGGACAGGATGCCGAGCACCGGAAGCACCGGATAAAGCGGGACCTTGAAGCCGCGCGGCAGTTCCGGCGCCTTTCGGCGCAGGTAGATCACCGACAGGCAGACGATTGCGAACGCGGCCAGCGTGCCGACCGAGGTCATATCGCCGAGCACGTTGATGTCGAAGAAGCCGGCGGCGATCGCGGTGATGGCGCCGACCAGGATGGTATTGATGTAGGGGGTGTGCAGGCGCGGGTGAACGCGGCTGAACACCTTGGGCAGCAAACCGTCGCGGGCCATGGTGTAGAAGATGCGGGTTTGCGCATACATCAGCACCAGAACCACCGAGGTGAGGCCGATGATCGCGCCGATCTTGATGATCTTGGCGAGCCAGCTCCAGGTGGAACCGAAATTATCGACCACAACGGCGACGGGATCGGGAACGTTGAGCTGCGTGTAAGGCACGAGCAACGTCATGATTGCGGCGACCAGCATGTAGATAACGGTGCAGACCACCAGCGAACCGATGATGCCGAACGGCATGTCCTTGGCCGGGTTTTTGGCTTCCTGGCCGGCGGTGGAGACTGCCTCGAAGCCGATATAAGCGAAAAACACAATGGAGGCGGCGCGCATGATGCCGTCGACGCCGAACTGGCCGTCGCCGGTATTTTCCGGAATGAACGGAGTCCAGTTTTTGGCGGCGAGATCGCCAAGGTTGGCGAGAACGATCAGGCCGCCGACGACAATGAAGGCGACCAGAACGCTGACCTTGATGGCGACGATGATGTTGTTGACCTTCGCGCTTTCCGAAACGCCGACGCAGAGCAAGGCGGCAAGGGCGGCGCAGATCAGGAATGCGGGAAGGTTGAACAGGGTGGTCACGGTCTGGCCGTCGACCAGAACCGGCACCCCGTCCTTCATCAGCGTGTAGCCGGCCGGACCGGTCAGCTGCGGCGGTATAACGATGCCGAAGTCGGCCAACAGGCTGACAACGTAGCCGCTCCACCCGACCGCGACCACCGAGGCGGCAAGGCCGTATTCGAGAAGAAGCAGCGAGCCCATGATCCAGGCGACGAACTCGCCGAGCGTCGTGTAGCTGTAGGTGTAGGCCGATCCGGAAACCGGCAGGGTGGAGGAAAGCTCGGCGTAGCACAGGCCCGCAAAGGCGCAGACGATGCCGGCGACAACGAAGGAGAGGAGAACGGCCGGGCCGGCGTGAAGCGCCGCGGCGCTGCCGGTGCGGACGAAGATGCCGGCGCCGATGATGCAGCCGACGCCGAGCAGAAGCAGGTTCCACTTGCCAAGCGTCCGCTTCAGCTCGCTGGTTGCGCTTTCGCGCTGCACCTGCGCGATCGATTTGCGTGCGAACATTTGTCCGAGCACGCCCTTCTTCACCCTTGGCGGCGTAGTAGCCATTCAGATTCCCCTCTTGAAACCACCGGCCTTGCCGGTTTGGGCGGGAGCGTAGCCAGTAAAGTGGCAGCCGCAAAGAGTTTAAACGCGGGAAAGCATAGGCCCGAGTCCACCGCCGCCGAACAGATGGACGTGAAGATGCGGCACTTCCTGCCCGCCATGCGCTCCGACATTGGCAAGCAGGCGGTAGCCGGGCGCGACCAGATCGTGGGCGCGGGCAACATGGCCGACGGCGCGAACGAAGCCGGCAATCTCCTCCGCCGACGCGCGTTCGGAGAAATCGTCCCAGGAAACATAGGCGCCCTTGGGAATCACCAGGATGTGCACCGGCGCGGCCGGGGCGATGTCGTGAAAGGCGAGGGCGTGTTCGTCCTCGTACACCGTGCGGCTGGGGATTTCGCCGCGCAGGATTTTCGCGAAGATGTTGTCCGGGTCGTAGGGCGCGGTGGCGTCTATCGGCATATGCGGCTCCTCCTGTCGCAAGCCCCCCAACATGGATCAGCCGGGCGGTGCAAGCGGGTTGACCGTGCGCCGCGCGGCGCTACCACGGAAACCATGCAAGACGACGCGCCCGACAGCCTGATTCCTTATGACGAAATCGTCCAGGAGGCGCTGCGCGCCGTGGTCGGACGGGTGCTTGGGGAAGTGGAATCCACCGGCGTCCTTCCTGGCGAGCACCATTTCTATATCACCTTCAAGACGGCGGCGCCCGGAGTCGACATTCCGCGCCACCTGTCCGAGCGCTTTCCGGACGAGATGACCATCGTGATCCAGAACCGCTTCTGGGACCTGAAGGTCGGCGGCGACGGCTTCGAAGTGGGTTTGAGCTTCAACCAATCGCCGGCGCGGCTGGTGATACCCTTCTCCGCGATCACCGGCTTCGTCGATCCGGCGGTGAATTTCGCGCTCCAGTTCCAGGCCCAGACCGACGAGGCGGGCGCTACGGAGCATGACGAAGCGGAAAACGACCGCCCCGCCGCCGAGCCGATCGAAGACGGCTCCAACGTCGTTTCGGTGGATTTCAGCCGCAAGAAGTAGGGGGGCAGCCATGGCCCGCGTTCACCCGCTGTTGGGGGCCACCGTTGTCTTTATCGCGGCACCGCTAGCCGCCAGCGTCATCGCTTCCCTCACTGTCGGCCTTGCTGGCGCGGTCTTTGGCTTCAACCCTGTGGCTGGCGCCTTCTGGGGTGGGTTGGCAATCACCCCGCTTCTCTGGTTTTGGTTTATTCGCTGGAACCTGCGCGACTAGAAATCCGCCAGATGCACCATCGCCTCGGTCGTCCGATGCTTTTCCTTCAACACCCCCGCCTTTCCTTCCTTCGCGAACCGCCTTAGGGCGGCGGCGCATTCAGGCGCTTTTCGAGGAAGACGATGGTCAACACCACCCGCACCGAAACCGACAGCTTTGGCCCCATCGAGGTTCCCGGCGACAGCTATTGGGGTGCGCAGACGCAGCGCTCGATCCAGAACTTCCCGTTCGGCCCGCGCGAAACGATGCCGGTGGAGATCGTCCACGCGCTTGGTTTCGTGAAGCAGGCGGCGGCGCGGGTGAATGCGCGGATCGGCGGGCTCGACGCGGAGATCGCCGAAGCGGTGCAGCAGGCGGCGGGCGAAGTCGCGGCCGGCACGCATGACGACCAGTTCCCGCTGGTCATCTGGCAGACCGGCTCCGGCACCCAATCGAACATGAACGCCAACGAAGTGATCGCCGGCCGCGCCAACGAGATCCTCACCGGCACGCGCGGCGGCAAGAGCCCGGTTCACCCCAACGACCATGTCAACAAGGGCCAATCGTCCAACGACAGCTTCCCGACCGCGATGCACATCGCCGCGGCGCGGGCGGTGGAAGGGCGGCTGATCCCGGCGCTGCAGCACATGCACCGGCGCCTTTCCGCGCAGGCGCAGGCGTGGGACCGGATCGTGAAGATCGGCCGCACCCACCTCCAGGACGCCACGCCGCTGACGCTTGGCCAGGAATTTTCCGGCTATGCGGCGCAGATCGAGGCGGGGATCGAGCGGCTTCGCTCCGTGCAGCCGCGGGTGCTTCAGCTTGCCCAGGGCGGCACCGCCGTCGGCACCGGCCTCAACGCGCCCAAGGGTTTCGCCGAAGCTTTTGCGCAGCAGGTGGCGAGCCTTACCAAGCTGCCTTTCACCTCGGCGCCGAACAAGTTCGAAGCGCTCGCCGCCCACGACACGCTGGTGGAGCTGTCGGGCGTGCTCAACGTCATCGCCGTGTCCCTGACCAAGATCGCCAACGACATCCGCTTGCTCGGCTCCGGCCCGCGCTGCGGCTTGGGCGAATTGAAGCTTCCTGAGAATGAGCCGGGCAGCTCGATCATGCCGGGCAAGGTCAACCCGACCCAGGCGGAGATGCTCACCATGGTCGCGGCTCAGGTGATGGGCAATCATGTCGCGGTGACGATCGGCGGCCTTCAGGGTCACATGGAATTGAATGTGTTCAAGCCCCTGATCGGCGCCAATGTGCTCCGCTCGATCGAATTGCTTGCGACCGGCATGGAGAGCTTCACCGAGCGCGCGCTCGACGGACTCGAGCCCGACCGCCGCCGCATCGAGGATTTGATGAACCGCTCGCTGATGCTGGTGACGGCGCTCGCGCCGGAGATTGGCTACGACAATGCCGCCAAGATCGCCAAGAACGCACATGAGCAGGGGCTAACGCTCAAGGAATCGGGGTTGCAGCTCGGCCTGGTGGACGGCGAGACGTTCGATCGGGTGGTCCGGCCGGAATCGATGCTCGGCCGCTAGCCGCGGACACGTTGCGCCGCGCACCGCAGGGGCATAGGCTCGCTCCACATTCAGGGGAGTCGCCGATGGCACGCAAGCATCTCGTCTTAGCCGCATCCTTTCTCGTCTGGGCCGCAGTTCCGGCCTTTTCGCAAGGCGCTCCTGCCACCGACGTCGCTCGCACGGTCGAGGCGATCGCGAAGATCCGCAGCGCGACCTCCCCCAGCTTTTCGCCGGACGGCAAGCAGATCGCCTATATCTCCAATGCGAGCGGGATACCCCAGGTCTGGGTGATGCCGGCGGCGGGCGGAGCGGGGCGGCAGGTGACGAATCTACCGGACCCGGTGCAGTCCGTCTATTGGTCCCCGGCGGGCGATTGGCTCGCATATGATGTGGCGCCCGGCGGCGGGCTCAATGTCCAGGTCTATGTGATGAAGTCCGACGGGAGCGGCGTGAAGCGGCTGACGGCGGGCGGGCAGGACAATAA